>NZ_JBWKZI010000001.1:2485000-3480055 GCF_059424385.1 Sphingobium sp. GW456-12-10-14-TSB1
CGATCCGAGCGATTACGGCCTGTTCGCGATGACCCAGGTGATCTTGAATTTCGCCACCTTCCTCAACGGCTATGGGCTGGTCAGCGCACTGGTGCAGTCGGACAAGCTGGATTCGCACCGCCTGCGGCAAGCCTTCACCATCATGCTGCTGCTCAATGGCAGCCTGGCCTTGCTCCAGCTCGGAATCGCGCCGATCGCGGCGGATTATTACGACCAGCCGATGGTCGCCGACCTGCTGCGGGTGCAGGCTTTGCTCTACCTCTCCACTCCCTTCATCTCGATTCCCGAAGCGATCATGGGGCGGGCGCTCGATTTCAAGCGGCCTGCCCTGGTCAACCTGATCGCCGCCATCGCCTCCGCCGCCGTGGCGCTGGTCGGCGCGCTGTCGGGCTGGGGCGTATGGACATTGGTGTTCGCGCCGATCGCGGGCTTCTGGGTCAAGGGGCTGGGCTATGTGCTGGCGACCGGGTTCCGGCCGATTCCCACATTCGATTTTCGCGGCACTGGCGCGATGGTCGCCTATGGCGCTTCGCTGCTGGGCGGCCAGCTTTTCTGGATCATCCAGAGCCAGGCGGATATTTTCATCGGCGGACGGGTGCTGGAGCCGCACCAGCTGGGCCTGTATGCCGAAGCGCTGTTCCTGACCCAGATTTTCGTCAGCAAGTTCATCCCGCCGCTCAACGACGTCGCCTTTCCCGCCTATGCGCGGATGCAGAAAGACCCATCGCGCGTTGCCTGGTCCTTTTGCAAGGCCGTGCGGCTGCTGCTGCTCATATCCTGCCCGGTCTATCTGGGCATGGCCGTGACCGCAGAGCCTTTGGTCGAAACATTGTTCGGGGCGAAATGGCTGGAGATGGCCCCCTTCGTCGCGGTGCTGGCGCTGGCCATGCCGTTCATGACGTTGCAGGTGATGTTTGCGCCGGTCAGCAATGCGCTGGGCCGCCCCGGCACGACCGCGCGAATCGCGGGCGTCGGCGCGGTGCTGATGCCGGTCGCCTTCCTGATCGGCATCTCCTTCGGCGCGATTGGCCTTGCCTGGGCGTGGCTCGGCGCATTTCCGATCCTGACGATCGTGACGGCGCGGCTCGCCGGGGCGCCGATGGGCCTGCGCCTGATCGATCTGGTGCGGGCCGCTGCGCCGGGGCTGGGCTGCGCGATCCTGATGGCGGGCGTCGTGCTGGCGGTCGATCGCATCCTGCCGCCGCTGGCTGCGCCGGTGCGGCTTGCCGTGCTGGTGCCGACGGGGGGCATAGCCTTCCTCGCCGCGCTGATGCTGTGCGCGCGGGGCACGCTGATGGAACTGGTCGCGCTGGTGATTCGCCGCGCGTCGCCGGTTCAGGCGCCCGCCTGAGAATGTGGCCCGACAGGCGCGCAAAAGCGCGTGTCGAGCCCGTCTTTCAGGCGGTCTGGATATAGTCGCGCAGAGCGGCCGCTTCCGCCTCGATCCGGTCGATGCGGAACTTGACGAGATCGCCGATCGAAATCAGCCCGATCAATTCGCCGCCGACGACGACCGGCAGGTGGCGGATGCGCCGCTTGGTCATCAGCGACAGGCCCGCCATGACCGGCGTGTCGTCGTCAATGGTGATGGCAGGGGCGGTCATCACTTCCGCAACGGGACGCTCCAGCGCCGCCGCGCCTTCGGTCGCGACGCGATAGACCAGGTCGCGCTCGGAAAATATCCCGACTACCTGCCCGTCATCCACCACCGGCACGCAACCGATCCGCTGTTCCGCCAGCAGCGTCACGACGGACAGCACGCTGTCGGTCGATCGCACCTGGATGACGTCACGCCCCTTGCCCTCCAATATCGCCGCGATGGTCATGACCGCTCTCCTTTCCTGGACATTATGTCTCAATGCTTGATGATCACATTTTCGTAAGCCAAAGAAAAGAGATGACACGCAAACAAGCCCTCGACGATCCACAAATTGCCGCAGCCGCATGGACGCGGTTTCGCCGCATCATGCTGTGGATGGCCGCGGGGGGCGCGGCCTGCGTGGCGGCTTCGCTCATCTTCCTGCGGCTATGGGCCGGGCCGATGCCGATCCACATGGTCATCGCCACGATTTTGGGCGTATGGTTGACCTTCATGCTGGGAACCGGCCTGATGGCGCTGGTTTTCCTGTCCAGCGGCACCGGGCATGATGAACAGGTAATCGACCGGATCAAGGATGAGGTGCCAGAGCATGACCAAGACGCGCGGTGATGTCGTGTTGCGCGTGATGCCGCGGCTGGCGGACATCAACGCCAATGGCCATATTTTCGGCGGCTGGGTACTCAGCCAGATGGACATTGCGGGCGGCATCATCGCCCATCGGATCGCGCAGGGCGCGGTTGCGACCGTCGCGATCGAAAGCATGAAGTTCATCACCCCCATATTGCTGGGGGATGTCGTGTCGGTCTACGCCCATGAAGAGCGGCGGGGCCGCACGTCGGTCGCCATCCGCATCGACGTGGTGGCGGTTCGCGGACCGCAGGAGGAGCAGGTGGACCTGACCAGCGGGCTGTTCACCTTCGTCGCGCTGGACGAAAATCACCGGCCCCGGCCCCTGCCCGACGCCTGAAAGCTCAGCGCGGCAAACGCCGCGTATAGGTAAGGTCGGCCTTGCCATTGGCGGGGACTGTGACTCGCCAGATCCATGCATTGCCGCGCCGCTCCATGTCCTTCGGGCGGGGCTCTATGTCGTGCGGGATGGTGACTTCGGCGATCACGTCGAATGGCCGGGCGTTGCTGAGCGCGATCGTCCAGTCCGGGCGCTCGCGCGTCGACCCCATTGGCCGCACCGCAATGCGGACGTCCGCGCTTTCAGCGAGGTCATAGTCGATCCGTTCACCTTCCGCCTTGTCGCCAATGTCCGCCTCCCCGGCCAGCAGGCGCATATCGCCCACCTGCTCGAAAACCGCGACGCGCCCTGACGGCATGGGCAGGCCAAGACCATCATCCTTGCGATTCTGTAGCCGCAACCGCAGCGTCATCGGCCGGGATTCGCCCGCGCCCGATGCCCCGCTGACCGTCGCGGCGTAAAGGCGCTCGACCTTGACGCCGGGCTGGCGCAGCAGCGCGACCTGCTTCTGGCTGCTGGCGGCGACCGTCACGGACACGGGCACGCGGTAGAATTTCAGATCGCCCAGATCCTCCTGTTCCGCCACGACCGGCGCGGGCGGCGGCGGAGCGGCAACAGCCATCGGCGAAAGGACCGCTCCGGTCGCGCGCTGCGCCGTCACCATGATCTCCTGCGCGCCGTCCGCCATCATTGCCGGGGGCATCTCGACAGGAAACAGGTTCCAGCGCGGATGGGTGCTGGTAATGTCCATCGGCCAGCAGGTCAGGCGCAGCGGGCCGCCGGTGGGCCGTGGCTGATCCCCGCGTGGCTGGCGATGGGGCTGTCCGGCGATGACGTTGAGCTGGGCGTCGGCAAAGCCGGTGACGCCGCCATTGGCGACCGTCAACCAAGCCATCAGGTCCAGCCTGCTGCCATCCCCCTGCATGTCGGCGACATAGGAAGCGGACCAGTCGAACCCCTCGGCCAGATAGGTGAGTTGCAACGTCGCGCGGGTCGCCCGATCACTGGTCGCAATCACCGACAGCGTCGGACGCGGCGACAGATCCTTGGGTGCCTGTGGGTAGAGCATCCTTTCGGGCAGGCCGCTGCACCCCAGCGCTTCATAGCCCTGCTCTGTGTGGACGATCACACCGCCGGTCGGCCCGGCGCTCAGTATCGCGTCCTGCTCGGTCACCTTGCCGGTGGCGCGGTCGGTGCGGCGCAGCGTGACGCGGCGCTTGAGATAGGCGTCGACCAACCCTGCGGGCGACAGCAGCCGCGCATCGCGATTCTTCTCCCGCACGCCGCGCGGCATGCCGGTCAGGATGGCGGTTTCGGGCATCAGCCCTTCGGCCACCCCTTCGAACCGGACGACCGATTCGCCCTGCGGCAGATCGACCGTGCGGGTTTCGGTGACCAGTGCATAGCCGCCCGGCCAGTCACGATCGATCGCGCCAGCCGCGCGGTCCGGCGCGCGATAGACGGTGACCGACACGGCATCGATCCGGGTGGAAATGACGGTATCGGCCTGCACCGATGGAGCAATGGCACAAAGAGACAGCGTCAAAAGCCAACCCGCGAAGGCGGGAACAGGCGCCCAATATCGCAAAAGCCGCACTACGACCCGCTTCAGTAGCGCGATTCGAACGTGACGGTCAGGTCGATCGACCCGTTGGCTGGGACAGGCACGCTCCATTCCATCCGGTCGGCCGACACGCGCCGCCCTTCCACGCTCTGCGCGGTGACGCGGGTGTCGCCCCACAGCCCGTCCTGCGCCAGATCGATCGTGATTGCTTCGGGCCGGGCGTTGGTCAGCGTATAGCGCATCCGTGTTTCCCAGCGCGATCCGCCCTTTTTCATGCGCTGTTCGACCGTTGGCCGGACCTTGACGTCGAACGCCTCGCCCGTGCGCAGCGCCATCGACGATCCCATCGGCGTATGGTCGATGCTGTTTTCGCCGATGAATTGCGGATCGCCGCGCGCGTCGCGCATATAGACGCGGATCGTGCCCGCGGGCAGTTGATCGCCAAGCCCGCCCTGTTTGGATGTCGAGAATTTCAGCACGCTCGACGCACTCCGCGGTTCGGCTGAACTGCCGAGCCAGGGGTTGAGATATTCATAGGTCGCCCGCGCCGGTGCGCCCTTCACGTCCAGAAAACTCACCTGTTTCTGCTGCGCATTGGCGATCGTCGTGCGGCGCTCCAGCGGATAGAGATAATAGTCGCCCAGCCGCTCGCGCGGGCCGCTTTCCGTTCCCGCCTGGTCGATCGCGCCGCTGCCCGATTGCCACCAGTTGCGGCGACCGCCTCCATTGGCGGGATTGCCCGCGACCAGGATGGTCCGCGCATTGTTGAAGGTCGTGCCGGTATTGTTGGTCAGCGTGACCCAGCCCTGCATGTCCATCGCGCCCTTGGCGGCGTCGAACAGCGCGACATAGTCGGCGGTCCAGCCCATATTGGGGGTCAGGTAGGACAAGCGGGTCGGCACCGTGCCACCGCGCGCCGCATCGACCGTGACCGACAGGGTCGGCTTGGCGCGCAAATTGGGCGGCACCCGATCGAATATCACCCGCACCGGCAGGCCATCGTCACGCAGCACCTCGATCCGCGCGCCGATCTGCAGGACGATGCCGCCATTAGCCGCGAGTATCTTGGCCCGCTCGCGCGTTTCCGCGCCGGTCGCCGGATTGGTGCGCACCAGCGTCACCTCCTGCCCGACGGCCTTGTCCATCAGCTTGTCGGGCGACAGCAGATCATAGTCGAAATTCTGTTCGACGATCGCGATGCCCGGCCCAGACAGGGTGACGGTCTCAGGCCGGATGCGCGCGGACACATCGGGAAATTCGATGCGGTTGCGCCCCTGCGTCATCGCCAGTTGCCGGTCATCCTGCACCAGCGACTGGCCGCCATTATAGATGGTGACCGCAACATCACCCTGGGCCGAAGCCCCGGTCGGATCGGCGGCGTCCTGCGCCAGCGCAGCAATGGGGAGGGCACATAAAAGCGGCACGAACAGGCGAAGGGCGGTCATGGGGCCAGGTCTCTCCCAACAATGTCGTTGCCTTGTGCCGCAAGCGGCCCGACTTGGGAAGCGGGCATGAAAAAGGGGACGGCGCGCTTGGCGTCGTCCCCTTTTTCATGCCGGATGCGGCGATGCGGCTTATTCGGCCGCCTGCGTCGTCGTGGCGCGGGGGCGGCGGGTGCGCTTCTTGGGCGCCTCCTCGCTGGCTTCGCTGTCATTGTCGGCCCGCGCGATCGAGGGCGGCAGGATCGCCATGTCCAGACCCTCGGTCGCTTCGGCGGCTGCCGGTTCGACGACCTTGCGCGGACGGCCACGGCGCGGACGGGGCGCTTCTTCGCTCTGCGGCGCGGGTGCCTGCTGGACGGGTGCAGCCTCTACGACCGGCGCTGCGACAGGAGCAGGCGCGGGCTGTTCGACCTGCGGCTGCGCTTCGGCAAAGACGGGACGGTCGCGACGCGGACGGTCACGGCGCGGGCCGCGATCTTCACGGCCACGATCGTCGCGACCACGATCCTCGCGACTATCGCGTGATTCGTCCTGACGGCGATTCTGGTCGCGCTGCGGACGATCGCCCTGATCGCGCGCGGCGCGGTCATTGTCGCGCGGGGCACGGTCCTGATCGCGCGACGCGCGGTCATTATAGTCCCGCTGGCCCCGGTCGGGCTGTTCGCGCGGGGTGCGATCATAGGAGGCAGAATCGGTGCGGAATTCGTCGACACCGTCAGCGACGCCGTCGAAATCGTCGCCATCCTCGTCGAAATTCTCGTCCGGGCGGCGGTGACGCTGCGGCTGATTGGCCTGCTGCTCTTCCTGCCGGGCGCGATTGTCGGCCAGGACGCGGAAATAATGGTCGGCAAATTGCAGATAATATTCCGCATTCACCCGGTCGCCCGCCATCTGGGCATCGCGCGCCATATTCTTGTATTTCTCAAGAAGCTGGGCCGCATTGCCCCGCGCGCGGTTGTCGATGCGGTTACCGCTATCGCCCCCGCCGCGATTGCCACCATTATTGGGACGTCCATTGTTATTATTGTTCCGGCCGCGATTGCGGCGACCGGCCTGCCGGTTGTTGATCAAGACATGATCCTTGCGTTCGCTGTCATCATATTGGCTGAAAACTCTGTTCCGTCGCCATCCCCAAGCACGGCCCGCACATCAGGCCGGATACGGCTCCGCAGGGCATGGCCGGTTCAAAGGGCCAGTGCCTCAAGATGCCAGCGGCGCCGGGCAGCAGCGCCGTCATGACTGTCAGGAGCGTAGAAAATGGCTTTTTCTATCAATGGCCTAAACTAACCATATCACGATATAGTGCCATCCCTGCTGTCTATGTAGAGACTTTCGCTGAAGAAACCAAGCAATTTCCGCTTGTCACGGCGTTAATTGCATTGCGCCTGTCCCTTTGGACATGGTTGCGACCAGACAACGATCATGCCCGGCAAGGTCTTGCAGCGCCCGGACGGCCAGCCCCGCATCGCCCAGCAGCGCGGAAACCGCATCCTTCTGATCATAGCCGATCTCGATCGCGGCCATGCCGTCCGGCGCGATCAGGCGGGGCAGGTCGGGCACGATCCGGCGATAGTCGTCCAGCCCCTCAACCCCCGCGAACAGCGCGCTGTCCGGCTCATGCAGCACATCGCCCGCCAGCGCGACGCTGCGCGCGATATAGGGCGGGTTGATCAGGATCAGGTCGAAGCGCCCGTCAATGCCCTGCGCCCAGTCGCCGGGGCGGAAGGTCGCGCGGCCCGCCAGCCCCAGCCGTTCCGCATTGCCTTGCGCCACCGCCAGCGCGCCGGGCGAAGCGTCGACGCCCAGCCCGTGAGCATCGGGCCATTCGCTTAGCGCCGCCAGCAGCAACGCGCCGGAGCCTGTGCCAAGGTCGAGGATGGATCGCGGCGCGCGCGCCGTGAAATGGGCGACCGCCGCCTCGATCAGCGTTTCGCTGTCCGGGCGCGGGATAAGGACGTCGGGGGTGACGGCCAGGCTGATCGTCCAGAAATCGCGAAAGCCCGTAATATAGGCGACCGGCTCCCCCGCGACGCGGCGATCCGTCAGCGCCGCAAAGCCGGGCGGGACGCGCAGGTCGCGCTGGCGCAGCAGCAACGCGTTGCGGGAAAGCCCCAGCGCATGGGCCATCAGCAATTCCGCGTCCAGGCGCGGGGTATCGCTGGCGGCGCTGATCCGGGCAGTGGCGGCGCGCAGGGCGTCGGCCATGCCCCCGTCCCCTGCGATGCCGCTCAACCGATCCCATCCAGTTGCGCCAGCCGGGCGGCTTCATCCTCCGCAATCAGCGCGTCGATCACTTCGGCCAGCCCCGGCCCTTCCAATATCTCCGGCAGGCGATGCAGCGTCAGGTTGATGCGATGGTCGGTGACGCGCCCTTGCGGGAAATTATAGGTGCGGATGCGTTCGGAACGGTCGCCCGATCCCACCATCGCCTTGCGCGCCCCGGCCTGCTCGCTCTGGGTGCGTTCGCGTTCGGCTTCGTAGAGGCGCGCGCGCAGCACCTGCATCGCCTTGGCCTTATTCTTGTGCTGGGACCGTTCGTCCTGCTGGATCACGACCAGACCGCTGGGCAAATGGGTGATGCGGACCGCCGAATCGGTGGTGTTGACGTGCTGGCCGCCAGCGCCCGACGCGCGATATATGTCGATCTTCAGGTCGCTGTCGGCGATCTGGACGTCGACCTCCTCCGGCTCCGGCAGCACCGCAACGGTCGCCGCCGATGTGTGGATGCGCCCGCCGCTTTCGGTGACGGGCACGCGCTGGACGCGGTGGACGCCGCTTTCAAACTTCAGTTTCGCAAACACGCCGGTGCCGGTGACGGACGCGACGACTTCCTTATACCCGCCCGCTTCGGAGGGGTTGGCGGACATCAGCTCCATCTTCCAGCCGACCGAATCGGCATAGCGCTGATACATGCGGAACAGGTCGCCCGCGAACAACGCCGCCTCGTCCCCGCCAGTCCCGGCGCGGATTTCCAGCATGGCCGGGCGCGCATCGGCCGAATCGCGGGGCAGCAATTGCAGCGCCAGCGCCCGTTCGGCGGCGGGCAGCTGGCTCTTGAGGATCTGCATCTCCTCCTGCGCCATTTCGCGCATCAGCGGGTCCGCGTCCGCATCCGCGCCCCCCGTCATATAATCGAGCGCAGCCAGTTCCTGCCGCAAACGCCGCACTTCATGCGCGGCGCGGGCCACCGGCTCGATCTCGGCATATTCCTTGGACAGGCGCACAAACGCGTCGGCGGGCAGATCGGCCCGCGTCATCGACGCCTGCACCTCATCCCGGCGCGCCTCGATCTGCGCAATGCGTTCGGCGGAGATGTGCATTAGGCACCCACCCCCAAACCGTTCGGGCTGAGCCTGTCGAAGCCCTGCCCTGCCCTGCGCGCGGCAGAACGACGGCCCTTCGACAGGCTCAGGGCGAACGGGAATGGAGTGGCGCGATGGGCGTGGGTCGGCATCAGTCGACCATTGCCTTTGCGCCTTCCAGCAGCGCTGGATTTCGAGCCATGCCTTCGCCAACCACCAGCATCTTCAACAAGTCATAAGGAGAAGCCAGTGGCACTTCCTGCTGTTCACCCGACCGCAGATTTTTGAGCGCCATGACCCCTTTGGCGATTTCATCATCGCCCAAAATAGCAGCAAACAGCGCGCCTGAAGCATTGGCACGCTGCATCCGCTTTTTCATATTGCCGCGAAAGCCCATGTCGCAGGCGATACCGGCGCGACGCAGATCGGCAATGATGCCGGTGGCCCTCGCTTCGGCGGCTTCGCCCATCGGGATGATGGCGACGGTCGGCTTCTCCACCTCCGGCGCATCCACCAGCATCGCCAGCCGCTCGATCCCCGCTGCCCAGCCGACCGCAGGCGTCGCCGGGCCGCCCAGATTCTCGATCAGCCCGTCATAGCGTCCGCCACCCAGCACCGTGCCTTGCGCGCCCAGCCGGTCGGTGACGAACTCGAACGCGGTGTGGCGATAATAATCGAGGCCGCGGACCAGCCGGGCATTGCGTTCCCATGCGACGCCCGCCGCATCCAGGCCGCTCGTCACCTTCTCGAAAAAGCTACGCGCCTCGTCGGTCAGATAGGCGTCGATGTCGGGCGCGCTGTCGGCGACGGGGCGGTCGCGCGGGTCTTTGCTGTCGAGGATGCGCAGCGGATTCTTCGCCAGCCGATCGACGCTATCCTCCGACAAGTCCCCGCGATGCGCCTCGAAATGCGCGATCAGCGCGGCGCGCCAGGCTTCGCGGCTGGCCGCGTCGCCCAGCGTGTTGAGCGTCAGCGTCACGCCGTCGTCAATGCCCAGTTCCTTGAGCAACTGGTCCGCGAACACCAGCAATTCGACGTCCGCGCCCGGCTCGGCCGCGCCGATGATTTCAGCGTCGAGCTGGTGAAACTGGCGGAAGCGGCCCTTTTGCGGCCGTTCGTAGCGGAACAGCGGGCCATGCGTCGCCACCTTGAGCGGCGCATATTGCTGCCAGCCCTCGGTAATATAGGCGCGGCTGATCCCGGCGGTAAATTCCGGGCGCAACGTGATGGAATCGCCGCCGCGATCCTCGAACGTGTACATTTCCTTCGACACGACATCGGTGGATTCGCCCAGCGACCGGGCGAATACGGCGGTGGATTCGAATACCGGCACCTCTACCCGCTGAAAGCCGTAAAGTTTGCGCACCCGGTCAAAGGTTGCGACCACATGCGCAAAGCGTTCCGCAAACGCTTCTGCTGTGCCGCCCAACATGTCTTGCGTGCCGCGAACCGGGCGCGGGGTTTCGATTTTCGCCATATGCCGGGCCTTTAGCTTCATTTCAGGCCGGGTGAAATGAATATTTGGGTCAGCGCAAGGGGTGGACGAGGCCAAGAGACAAGGCCATTGTGACGGCATGAGGGCCGTCCGGCCCAGCCTGTATTTTCGGAGACGTTCATGATCCGCAGCCTTGCTGCCGCCCTTTGCCTGACAACGGGCATTTCCCTGGCGATCGCCAGCCCGCTAGCCGCCCAGGAAGCGATCCGGTCCAAACCCACCGCCCTGCCGGTCAACGACGCAACCCCCGCGCCAAAGGACATTCCCTATCCCGGCGGCACCATCAAGCTGGAGGTTGACGCCAGCGACACGACCCAGCGCATCTTCCGCGTGAGGGAGACGATCCCGGTCGCGACCAGCGGGCCGATGACGCTGCTGATGCCCGAATGGTTGCCGGGCAATCACGCCCCGCGCGGCCAGCTGGAAAAGCTGAACGGCCTGACCTTCACCGCCGATGGCAAGCCGCTCAGCTGGAAGCGCGATCCGCTGAACGTCTACGGCTTCGTCATCGACGTACCGCAGGGGACGAAACAGGTCGTCGCCCAGTTCCAGTTCCTGTCCGCGACCGCGGGCAATCAGGGCCGCGTCGTCGTGACGCCCAAGATGCAGAATATCCAGTGGGAAGCGGTCTCGCTCTATCCGGCGGGCTATTATACCCGCCAGATCCCGGTGCAGGCGACCGTCACCTATCCCGCCGGCTGGCAGGCCGCGACCGCGCTGCGGGGCAAACGGACCGGCGATACCGTCGCCTATGACGTGATCGACTATGAAGCGTTGCAGGATTCGCCCGTCTTTGCCGGCGAGCATTTCAAGGCGGTGGATCTGGGAAACAATGTCACGCTCAACATCGTGGCCGATGATGCCGACGAACTGGTCTATACCCCGGAACAGATCGCCAAGCACAAAAGGCTAGTGGACGAAGCGGGCGCGCTGTTCGGCAGCTATCATTTCGACCATTATGATTTCCTGCTCGCCATCACCGACGAAATGGGCGGCATTGGCCTGGAGCATCATCGCAGCTCGGAAAATCAGGTCGAACCGGGCTATTTCAAGAAATGGAGCGATGGCGAGGCGTTGCTGGACCGCAACCTGCTGCCCCATGAATTCACCCATAGCTGGGACGGCAAGTTCCGCCGCCCCGACCTGCTATGGACCCCCGATTTCCGCACGCCGATGCAGGACAATCTGCTGTGGGTCTATGAAGGGCAGACGCAATTCTGGGGCTATGTGCTGGGCGCGCGGTCGGGCCTGTTCACCAAGCAGGAAACGCTCGACGCCTATGCCCAGATCGCGGCCAGGCTGGACACCACGGTCGGTCGGCAATGGCGGCCGATGGAGGATACGACGCATGATCCCATCATTTCCGCCCGCCGGCCCAAGGGCTGGGTCAGCTGGCAGCGGTCGGAGGACTATTATAATGAAGGGCTGATGATCTGGCTGGAGGCCGACGCGATCATCCGCAAGCAGACCAGGGGCGCCAAGGGGCTGGACGATTTCGCCAAGGCCTTTTTCGGCGTGAAGCCGGGCGACTGGGGCGAACTTGTCTATAACCGGCAGGATGTCATCAACACGCTGAACGGCATCGCGCCCTATGACTGGGCCGGTTTCTTCCAGACCTATGTGGACAGTCCGACGCGCGAAACGCCCAAGGGCGGCTTCACCATGGGCGGGTACAAGCTGGTCTATGGCGACACCCCCAATGCCATTACCAAAGCGGCCGAAGGCGCGAACAAGATTGTCGACCAAAGCTATGGCATCGGCCTGATCGTCAAGAATGACGGCGAAATCAGCAGCGTCATCTGGGACAGCCCGGCATTCAAGGCGGGCCTGCTGGTCGGCGCCAAGATCGTGGCAGTCAATGGCGATGAATATTCGGGCGACGTGTTCAAGGCGGCGATCAAGGCCAAGGCGCCGTTCCAGATCATCCTAAAGAAGGACAAATATTACCGCACTTTGTCACTCGATTATTCGGGCGGGCTGCGCTATCCGCGCCTCGAAAAGACAGGAGAGGGTGAGGGCAGCCTCGACAAGCTGCTCAAACCGAAAACATAAACACCCCGAAGCCAAGTGCAACAAAAGGCGTATCCATGAATATCGAACTGATTCCGGTTGGCGATGATCCGCCCAACAGCCTGAATGTCATCATCGAAGTTCCGGTCGGCGGCGAACCGGTGAAATATGAGTTCGACAAGGCGTCGGGCGCGCTGTTCGTGGATCGCATCCTGCACACGCCGATGCGCTATCCGGCCAATTACGGCTTCGTGCCGCACACGCTGTCGCCCGATGGCGATCCTCTGGACGCACTCGTCATCGCGCGCTCGCCCTTCGTCCCCGGTTCGGTCGTCCGCGCACGCCCGATCGCGGTGCTGAACCTGGAAGATGAAGCGGGCGGCGACGAAAAGCTGGTCTGCGTGCCGGACAACAAGACCTTCCCTTATTATGCCGACGTGGGCGAAAAGGATGACCTGCCCGGCATCGTGATGGAACAGATCGAACATTTCTTCACCCATTACAAGGACTTGGAAAAGACCAAATGGGTGCGGATCGGCACCTGGGGCGGCGCTGAGGACGCCCGGCAGATCACGCTGGAAGCCATTGCCCGCTATCAGGCGACCAAGAAGGACTGAAACGTCCGCTTGTCCGATCGAATCGAAAAGGCCGCGCGGTGCAAACTGCGCGGCCTTTTTTGTGGCAATGCAGTCCCGCAAAATCCTCCCCTGCAAGGGGGTAGGGACCGTTCGCGAAGCGAATGGTGGAGGGGTGTCGCCTCCCGTGCAAAGGCAGGATTGTCATAAAGCGCAGTCCGCCTGCCCGCTATTGGCATCGTCAAAGGGTTGCGGCAGGCAACGCAATGCGTAGGGTAGCGGGCATGAAATTCCGCCCGCTCGGCCTGCTGGCCCCCATCGCCCTTATCGCCACCCTGCCGTTGCCCGCCATGGCGCGCGAGCCGGTATCGACCAACGCCACCGTCTCCGCCGCCGATCCGCGCGCCGCTGCCGCCGGGCAGGAGATATTGCGCAAGGGCGGCAGCGCGACGGACGCGGCCATCGCGATGATGCTGACGCTCAATGTCGTCGAACCGCATAATAGCGGCATCGGCGGCGGCGGTTTCCTGATGCATCATGACGGGCAGAGCGGCGTGCTGGAATCGATCGACGGTCGCGAAACCGCGCCCGCCGCCGCCCGGCCCGACCGCTTCATGGGCGCCGATGGCAAGCCGTTGTCCTTCCGCAACGCCTGGCCCGGCGGCTATTCCGTCGGCGTGCCGGGCAATCTGCGTCTGGCGTGGGACGCCCACAGGAAATGGGGCAAGCTGCCCTGGGCCGACCTGTTCCAGCCCGCGATCCGCGCGGCGGAGGAGGGATTTGAGGTACGCCAGCGGCTCGACACGGCGATGAAGGCGGTGGCGGGGGTCTGGGCCGACTTCCCCGAAATCCAGAAATATTTCTGGATCGACGGCAAGCCCGCGCCGATGGGCACGATCCTCAAAAATCCGCCGCTCGCCGCGCTGTTCAAACGGATCGCGGCGGAGGGGCCGGACGCCTTCTACACCGGCGACAATGCCCGGCTGATGGCGCAGGCGGTCACCAACGCCCCCAAAAACCCGGTGCCGATGACCGAAGCGGACATCGCCGCCTATCAGGCCAAGCCGCGCAAGCCGGTCTGCGGGACATATCGCGTCTATACCGTGTGCGGCATGGGACCGGCATCGGGCGGCGGCATTACCGTGCTCCAGATATTGGGCATGGTGGAGCGCTTTCCGCTTAGCGCTTGGGGCAAGGATGATCCGCGCTCCTGGCACGTCATCGGCGAAGCGATGCAACTGGCCTATGCCGATCGCGGCACCTGGCTTGGCGATCCCGATTTCGTCGCCGTGCCGATCAGCGGCCTGATCGACCCGACCTATCTCAAGCAACGCTCCGCCCGCATCCGCCTCAACAAGGCGCTCAATGACTATCAGCCTGGCACCCCGCCCGGCGCGCAGCCGCGCACCGCGTCGCTGCCCCAGCCCGAAAGCGGCACCAGCCATTTCGTCGCGGTCGACCGCAATGGCGACATCGCCGCCTGGACATCCACCATCGAAAGCTTTTTCGGCAGCCAGCTGGTCGCCAACGGCGTCATCCTCAACAATGAACTGACCGATTTCAGCTTCACGCCGGAAAAGGATGGCGCGCCGGTCGCCAACGCCGTGGGGCCGGGCAAGCGGCCCCTTTCCTCCATGTCGCCCACCATCGTCTATGATGCCAAGGGGACGCCCATCTTCACCGTCGGCGCGGCGGGCGGCAAGACCATCATCATGCAGGTGGCCAAGGCGCTGATCGCCCATTTCGACTGGGGCATGTCGGCGCAGGATTCGATCGCGATGGGCCTCATCTTCTTCAACGGCGACGGGCTGGTGCTGGAACAGGGCACCGGGCTGGAAACGATGCAGGCGCCGCTGGAGAAGCTGGGCCACCGCGTCACCGTCTCGCGCCTTGGCCTGAAAGCCAACGCCGCCGAACGCGCGCCCGATGGCCACTGGATCGGCGCAGCCGACCCGCGCAGCCCCGGCGTGTCATTGCAGGAGTGAATGGGCAACCGTCGTTGCATCACCCCTTCAAATCCAGCCCGGCGACGTTGAAGGCAAAGGGCGCGCTCTGATCCTTCGGCCCGGTCACCAGATTGACCGATACCGTCTGCGCCTTGGCGATCGCCTCATAGGCGTTTTGCGACGGCAATATCTCGATCCCGTCCTTGGCGTCGGTCATCCGCCCCTTCCAGCGCAGCGGCCGGCCGCCATCGGCCGTCGCGGTTACGGCGCAATCGGACAGGTCGCACTGGAACGGCGCGCCGACCAGCTTCACCGTCACCGACTTTTCGCCATTGTCCATCGGCTGGACCAGCATGACCGCGAACGTGTCCGCCGCCGTCATCGTCGGCACCGCATTGGCGCTGCCGATATAGGCCAGCTTGGGCTTGCCGCCCGACCCGGCCTCATATTTCCACGTCTGGCCGATCGTGTCCCGCTGGGTCGGCCCCTTGTCGCCCGACGAACAGGCCGCGAGCAGCCCAATGGCTGTAATGGCGATGAAATGGCGCATGACTGAATCTCCTTGTCGGGACATTCAACGCCGCAACTTGATGCAGGTTTCCCTTTAAGCGCTGTACCGCGCCGCTGTGTCGCGGATCAGGGCGATCATGTTGGGGATGCCCTGGGTCCGGTTGGAACTCAGCTGATTTTTGAGGTCGAACGGGGCCAGCGCCCCCTCTATGTCCGCAGCGCCGATCGTGGCGGGACTTTTGTCCTGCACGGTCAGCAGCACCAGCGCGATGATCCCCTTGGTGATCGCGGCGTTGCTGTCGGCCAGGAAATGCAGCCTCCCATCGTCCAGCACGGTGGGATAGACCCACACTGCCGCCGAACAGCCACGCACCAGCGTCGCATCGGTCTTGAGCGCGTCGGGCATGGGTTCGAGCGCCCGGCCCAGATCGATCAGCAGACGATAGCGGTCGTCCGCGTCCAGAAATTCATATTCTTCGTAAATATCGGCCAGGGCGCTTGGATCGGTCATGGCCGCCCATATAGGGGGATTTGCGCGGCGGGGAACCTGCCTTTTGGACTTTTACAAATCCACGCCCGCCGCGATCGCTTCCAGCTTGCGGATGCGTTCCTTAAGGTCGGCGACCTCGATCCGCGCGGCGGCCGACGGGGGCGCGCTCGCTTCGCCGCGATGCCCCAGTTCCGCGCGCTTCAATTCCAGCCAGCCGTTCCAGCCGCGCAAAGTGGCCATGGTCACGATGGAAAGGCCGGCCAGTCCGGCCAATGCAATCGTCAGATAGAGAGCGGGGTCCTGCATGATAGCCTCCCTGGGCTTTGGGCCGCGTTCAATCGCGGTCCCGCAATTTCTCGAATTCGCGTTCCAGTGCGCTGGTGCCATCGGTCGCCAGACGCTCCAGCACCGCGACGCGGTCTTTCAGCGCCTTCACCTCGGCACGCAGCCGTTCGGCTTCCGGGTCCGGCCCGCGGGCGATGAATTCTTCGCCCTTGTGCCGGCGCACGACGCCATATTTGGCGCGCAGGACGCTGGCGATGGCGGTGATCGCAATGATGGCGACGACCATTTCAAACGGGTTCATGATGATTTCTCCCTTTGACCGCGCGCTCAGTTGGCCGGGCTGCGCAGCCGTTCGATTTCGCGATTGAGCTGGTGGCTTTCGTCGGTGACGATCCGCTCGACCACGGCCAGCCGATCCTTCATCGATCCGATTTCGGCGCGCAGCTGGGCATTTTCCTGGCTGAGCAGCTTCACCCGCTCGACCATTTCCTCATTCTTCTGCGGATAGACCGCCTGCCCCCATGCGCCGTCGAGCGGATAGCCGTTCTTGACGCGCAGCCAGGTCGTGAACACCCAGCCGACGATCGCCAGCGATCCGACGGCAAAGACGACCGGCGCGAAATCTGCAAATGGAAACATGATCTCTACTCCCTTGCACCGCGCTCAGCGCAGCCCCTCGATTTCGCGCGCGGTGCGGATGGCCGGATCGGTGGCGATCCGTTCCAGCACGGCAATGCGTTCCTCCAGGCGGCTGATGCGGCCCATCAGCTTTTCGTTTTCACCCGACAACAGGGCGATTTTTCGACCAGCGTCGCCGTCCGTTCGATCAACGGTGCCGGTCCATTCATTTTCCACCGGATAACCGTGGCGGGCACGGACCCAGGTGGTGAACATCCAGCCCAGGGTCGACATGGCGATGATCGCCAGGACAAAGAAAGGTCCACCGAAATTCATGGGTTTAACTCCCTGTTATTCTGCCCCGGATCTGCTCAGCGCAGGCTGTCGATCTCGTCCGCCAGGCGCGTGTTGCGGCTGGTATAGTAGATTTCGATGTCAGCCAGGCGGCGGTCGATGTCGCGGAACTTGGACCGGACATCGCGGGTGGAGCGGGTCGGATTGGTCCGCACGCCCTGCCAGAATTTCTCGTCATCCCGGTCCGAATAGAGGCCCTTGGGCTTGTCATCGGCGAAATAGACGGCGGCGAAATAGGCGATCAGCGTCCAGGGGAAAGCCCCCATCAGGGTGATCAGCACCGCGCCGACACGGACCCAGACGACGTCGATCCCGCTATAGTCGGCGATGCCAGCGCACACGCCCGACCATTTGCCATTGGCCTTGTTGAGGTAGAATTTGGTGCGGCGGGCGGTCATCTCAGTTCCTCCGGTCGAAGCTGTAATCGTCGTCGCCCAGGTCGGCATCGGGTGCCGGGCGGCGCGGACGGAAATCGGGGTTGTCGGCGGCGACGATCCGTTCGACCGTCATCAGCCTTTCTTCCAGGCGGCGGGCGAGAAGGTGGAGTTCATCCAGCAGCTTCTCATCCTCGTCGGTGATCTTGGGCGCCTGCTTCCATTTGGTGACATAGTGGAAGATCAGCCACGGCATGCCGATGAACAACATGCCGCAGATCATGATGGGCAGGAATATGTCCTCCATGATATCAGGCTCCCTTGTTCATGGACGCCTTGAGCGCAGCCAGATCGGCATCCACCTTGTCGGCGGACTTCAGCTCGGCAATCTCTTCCTCCAGCGTCTTGGGCGTGCCGCCCAGCGCCATCGCATCGGCGCGGCCTTCGGCCAGATCGACCCGGCTTTCGAGCATGTCGAAGCGTGCAAACGCCTCGTTCACCTTCTCGCCGGCATAGGCTTCGCGCACCCGCAGGCGGTTTTCCGCGCTCTGCATCCGGGTGACCAGGCTGTTCTGGCGGGCGCGGGCTTCGCGCAGCTTGCCCTGCAGCTTGGAAATATCCTCTTCGGCCGCTTTCAGCGCCTCGTCCAGGGTTTCGATCTCATGGGCCAGATGCTCGGCCATGTCGGTCGCCTTCTGGCGTTCGACCAGGGCCGCCTTGGCCAGATCCTCGCGATCCTTGGACAAGGCCAGCTGCGCCTTCTCGGTCCAGCTGTCCTGCAGGGCAGTCAGCTTGGCGATGTGGCGGCGCATTTCCTTCTGGTCGGCGATCGTGCGGGCGGCGGACGCGCGCACCTCGACCAGGGTTTCCTCCATTTCGAGGATGATCATGCGGATCATCTTCGCCGGGTCTTCGGCCTTGTCGAGCAGGTCGGTGACGTTGGCGGCGATGATGTCGCGGGTGCGGGAAAAAATACCCATCTGAACTTCACTCCTTATCTTATGCTTTGGGGGCGGCGACCTTAGGCCAGATAGCACAGGGCCATGGGGGCCGCCTGACTGGCGGACGCCGGCGCTTCGCTGGCGCGGGCCGGGCCGACCGCTGACAGGATCAGGGTCGATCCGAACAGCAGCGCAGCGACGGCGACCGACATCAGCTGGCCGATTTCGCGAATGCTGTTGTTGTTCTTTTCCATGATATAACTCCCTGAACCTTGGCCTTCGTGACGTTCCGCTTGTGTCTGTGCGGATTGCCTGTAGCTTTGCAGGGGGCGTGCCAATTTCGGAAAAGCGCGGATTTGCGCCATTTTTCTGCCCTTTCCCAGGCCCGTGCCAGAATATTCCTTGCCAAAAGGTGGGAAATTTCACCATAAGTTGGGACATGGAGAAAAACACCCAATTTGTCGGCCAGTCCTTCGCCTTTCTCGACGCGGTCGAACTGGCGGGCCGCGCAGCCGAACTCAACCGCCCGGTGCTGGTGATCGGCGAGCGCGGGACCGGCAAGGAACTGATTGCCGAGCGGCTCCATCACCTCTCCCCGCGCTGGGGCGAGCCGCTGATCGTCATGAACTGCGCCGCCCTGCCCGAAACCCTTATAGAAGCCGAACTGTTCGGCCATGAACAGGGCGCGTTCACCGGCGCGAACCGCGCCCGGCCCGGCCGGTTCGAGGAAGCCGATGGCGGCACGCTGTTTCTGGACGAATTGGGTACGCTTTCAATGGCGGCGCAGGAAAGACTGCTGCGCGTGATCGAATATGGCGAAGTGACCCGGATCGGCGCGTCGAAACCGCTGCGGGTGGACGTGCGGATCGTGGCGGCGACCAATGATGATCTGCCCGCCGCCGCCGATGCCGGGCGCTTCCGCCCCGACCTGCTCGATCGGCTGAGTTTCGAAGTCATCACCCTGCCACCGCTGCGCGCACGGGAAGGCGATATTCCGGTGCTGGCCGACCATTTCGGGCGGCGCATGGCCGCCGAACTCAACTGGCCGCAATGGCCCGGCTTTTCCCCCGTCTGTGCCGCGCAACTCGAAGCCTATGGCTGGCCTGGCAATGTCCGCGAACTGCGCAATGTGGTGGAACGGGCCGTCTATCGCTGGGACGAACCGGGCAAGCCGATCGACCGCCTGACCTTCGACCCCTTCGCCTCCCCCTGGAAGCCCAAGCCACTGATGCCCGGCGCGTCCGCGCCATCGGGCGACAGCACCCCCGCGCCAGCGCCAGCCCCCGCCATCGAAACCATCAGCGACCTGAAAGCTGCCGTCGACGCGCACGAAGCCGCCATCATCCGCGCCGCGCTAGACCGCCACCGCTACAACCAGCGCGCCACTGCCAAGGGGCTGGGCCTGACCTACGACCAGCTACGCCACTGCATGAAAAAACATGGACTGGGCGCGGGATAACCTCCCCGCCCCCTCCACCGTCGTCATCCCAGCGAAAGCTGGAATCCATTCGACGCTAGGCCGGATCGTCACGCAACAGGAGCGCCGAATGGATCCTGACTTTCGTCAGGATGACGGAGAAATGGAAGACGATGCCCTGAGGAAGGCAGCCCGACTATAGCACTGCCTTCCTCACGCCCCTCACCGCGTCGGCACAGGCTCCGCGCCCGAATAGTCGTAAAATCCCCGCCCGGTCTTGCGGCCATACCAGCCCGCTTCGACATATTTGACCAGCAGCGGCGCCGGGCGATATTTGGGATCGCCCGTCGTGCTCAGGAACACGTTGAGGATTTCCAGCGCCGTATCCAGCCCGACGAAATCCAATAGCGTCAGCGGACCCATGGGATGATTGAGGCCCAGCTTGCACCCCATGTCGATGTCGACCACGCTGCCCACGCCCTCGCCCAACACGAACACCGCCTCGTTCAGCATCGGCAGCAATATGCGGTTGACGACGAAGCCCGGCGCATCGAACGCCTGCACCACCGTCTTGCCGATCCGGCCCGCAAAGCCCTCGACCGCCGCGACCGTTTCGGGCGTGGTGGCCAGGCCGCGAATGACCTCTACCAGCACCATCACCGGCACGGGGTTGAAGAAATGCACGCCGACAAAGCGCCCCGCATCCGGCGCGGCCTGCGCCAGGCGGGTGATGGGAATGGACGATGTGTTGGTCGCCAGGATCGCGTCAGCGGCCAGCAGCGGCCCGACATTGGTGAAGATCGCGCGCTTGATCTCCTCACGCTCGGTCGCCGCCTCGATCACCAGCTGCGCGTCCGCCAGCGGCGCGATTTCGCCCACCGGGGTGATCCGCGCGATCGCCTCATCCGCGTCGCTCTGGGCGATCTTGCCCTTCTCCACGCCTTTGGCGAGCAGGCGAATGATGCCGTCGCGGCCCTTTTGCGCGCGCGGCAGGTCGACGTCCGACAGGATCACCTCATACCCCGCCTGCGCCGCAACCTGCGCGATCCCCGCGCCCATCTGCCCTGCGCCGATCACACCTACCGTTTGAATATCCGTCATCCTGGCCTTCTCCCACATTCTGACTCGCGCCCACTCCCTAGCCTTCGTGCCGTCCGGGGACCAGAGGCGTGCGCGCGCCAAAAAGCACAGGCGACAAAATGCGCTACCAGCGCGAGAAACAGACGTTTCCGCCTTTGCCTGAACGGTGCGCCATGGTTAAAAGCCGCCCATGCCCGTTTCAGACCAGATGCCCATGCCGGCGACCGGACGCTTTGTCGCTGCCGTGCATCACTTCCCGCTGCGCATCTATTTTGAGGATACCGACCTGTCGGGCCTGGTCTATCACGCCAATTATCTGCGCTATATGGAGCGCGCCCGGTCCGACATGCTGCGTGCCGCCGGCATCGACCAGCGCGCCGCGCATGACAGTGGCACGGGCGTCTATGCCGTCACCGACCTCACGATCCGCTACCGCCGCCCCGCGCGCCTGGACGATGACCTGATGGTCGTCAGCCGGGTGGTGCAGGTGGGCGCGGCGACCTGCGCCATTCATCAATCAGTCATGCGCGCCGAAGAACAGTTGACCGACGCTACCATATCGGTCGCCTGGTTGACGCCGCAGGGTCGCCCGCAACGGCAACCCAAAGCCTGGACCGATATTTTCAGCCGCCTTTGCCAAGGGGAAGATTTCCACCCATGACCCTCAACCTGCCAGACGTCGCCGCGGTGGCCGACGCCGCGACCATTTCCCCGCTAGCCCTGTTTCTTCAGGCCGACATCGTCGTGAAGGGCGTGATGCTGGGCCTGTTGCTGGCCAGCATCTGGACCTGGGCGATCATCATCGGCTTTTCCGTGACGCTCCGCCGCGCCAGCAAGCATAGCAAGAGTTTCGAGCAGGATTTCTGGAAGGCGGAGGATATTGACCGCTTCTACGAAGCGCGCGGCAAGGCGGACTATCCCGCGGCCAAGGTGATGGCCGCCGGCGTCACCGAATGGCGTCGATCGACCGCGCAGAAGGTGATCGACCGCGACGGCACGCGCGACCGGCTGGCGACGACCATGTCCAGCACGATCGCGGCGGAGGTTGACCGGCTGTCCGACCGGCTCAACATATTGGCGACGGTCGGATCGGTCGCGCCCTTCGTCGGCCTGTTCGGCACCGTCTGGGGCATCATGCGCGCCTTCACCGCGATCGCGGCGGAACAGAATAGCTCGCTCGCGGTGGTCGCGCCGGGCATTGCCGAAGCGCTGTTCGCCACCGCGATCGGCCTGTTCGCGGCGATCCCGGCGGTCATCGCCTATAACCGCTTCAGCCATGGCATCAACCGCATGGAATCGCGCCTGACCCGCTTTGCCGACGGCTTCTACGCCACCCTCAGCCGCGAACTGGAGGCGCAGCGGTGATGCACCCCACACACACCGTCACCCCAGCGAAGGCTGGGGTCTCGTGCGTTTGCGCGCCAACGCCTGAGATGGCTGGCATGATGGTGAAGGGGAGCACCCGCTAATGGCCATGTCCGGCCCTCCCTCCAGCCGCCGTGGCCGTGGCCGCGCACCGATGGCGGACATCAACGTCACGCCGCTGGTCGACGTCATGCTGGTGCTGCTGATCATCTTCATGGTCACAGCGCCGCTGCTCGTGACCGGCGTGCCGGTCAACCTGCCCGAAACCCGTGCCAAGGGGCTGGATCAGGACGCCAAGCCCACCGTCGTGTCGATCGATCGCGACGGCGCGACCTATGTCGATGAAGATGCGGTAAGCGACGCTGATCTGCCCGATCGCCTGGCGGAGATCGTCGCGGCCAATGCGGGCAAGGCGGACGCGCCGCAAATCTTCCTGCGCGCCGACAAGGGGCTGGACTATGGCCGGGTCATGCGGGTGATGGCTGAACTCAACCGGGCTGGCCTGAACAAGGTGTCGCTGGTTTCCTCGCCCGATGACACGGCCAGCGACGGGACGGAATAGACAGCGATGGAGCGCACGGAGAAAATCGGCCTTGGCGTCGCGACAGCGGGGCATGTCCTGCTGTTCGGGCTGCTGTCGGTCGGCTTCCTGGCCACCCCCAACCCGTTGAAGCTCAAGACCCCGCCGATGGAAGTCTCCATGGTGGATGAGGTCGCGCTGCAATCGACCGCGCCCAAATTGTCGGCCGAACCGCCCCCGCCCAGCGTCGCGCCCGAACAGGGACCGACGCAGGACGCCGCCCCCGCGCCGGAACCAGAACCCGCGCCCGAACCGGTGCCGGTCCCGCCGAAACCCCAGCCGAAACCCACGCCTGCGCCCCCCAAGCCGCAGCCCAAAGCCGCGCCGGCAAAGCCCAAGCCCGCCCCGCCCAAGAAGGAAGTGGCCAAGGCCGCGCCCAAACCCAAGCCAGCGCCGGAAAAGCCCGCGCCCCCAAAAAAACCAGCGCCCGAAAAGCCCAAGGCCACAGCGCCATCCAAGCCCGCCGCCAAGGCATCGACCAAGCCTGCGGCCAAGACGCCCGCTCGCGCATCGGGCCAGGGCAAGGCGGACAAGCCCAAGGGATCGCTGCTGGGCGATGATTTCCTCAAGGGCATAGACACCAGCGCCGACGCGCCGCGCAAACCACCCGCGCCAGCCCCCGCCACCGCGATGGGCCCGGCGCAGAAGGCCGCGCTCGACGCCGAACTGCGCCGTCAGTTGAAACCGCACTGGCGCCCGCCGTCGGGCGCGGACGCGGACCGGCTCGTCACCCTGCTTGAGGTGCGGCTCGACAAGAGCGGCGCGGTGATCGGCACGCCGGAGGTGATCGACCAGCTTGGCGTCACCGCCAGCAACCGGCCCCAGGCCAAACTCCATGCCGAACGGGCGATTCAGGCGGTCAAGCTTGCCTCCCCCTTCCGCAACATGCCGCCCGAATTTTACGACCAATGGAAATGGCTCCGGCCACTCCGCTTTGACGCGAGGCTGAACCGATGAAACCCTCCCTTTTGCGCCGCCTGAGCGTGGCGACCGCCGCGTTACTCGCCCTCACCGCCCTGCCTGCCATGGCCCAGCTCTCGGTCGATGTGACCGGCGAGATTGACAGCAATGTGAAGGTCGCCGTCCCCCCCATGCCAGCCCAGCAGGAGGTCGACACGCCAGCCGGGTCGGCCACCGAACTTGGCCGCAAGATCGCCGAAGTCATCGCCTCGGACCTGAAAGGCTCGGGCCTGTTCGATCCGTCCGGCCCCGCTGGCCTGCCGCAAATCCCCTTTGCCGAAGTCACCTTTCCGCAATTCGACAAATGGGGCGCCTATCAGGCGCTGGTACAGGGGTTCGTCCGCACCAGCGGCGGGGAAGCCGACATCACCGTGGGCTGCTACCTCTATGACGTGGCGCTCAAGCAGGAACTGACCCGTCAGGGCTATGTCGTCGCCCCGCGCGACTGGCGCCGCGCCGCGCATAAATGCGCCGACGCCATCTATGCGCGCCTGTCGGGCGAAAGCCCCTTCTTCGACAGCCGCATCGCCTATATCGCCGAAAGCGGGCCGAAGGGCGCGCGGGTCAAGCGGCTCGCCATCATGGACAGCGACGGCGCGAACCATCGCTTCATCACCAATGGGCAGTCGATGGCGCTCACCCCGCGCTTCTCGCCCGATTATAAATCCATCCTCTATGTCAGCTATCTGGGCAGCCGGGTGCGCCTCTATATCTACGACATTGGCGCGGGCCAGCAGCGGCTGGTGACCGAAAGCAACAACCCGACCTTCGCCCCGCGCTGGTCGCCGGACGGGCGCAACATCCTCTTTTCGATGGCGATTGCCGGCAATACCGACATTTATCGCGTACCCGCCAGCGGCGGCACCCCCGTCCGCCTGACCACTTCGCCGGGCATCGACGTGGGCGGCAGCTATTCGCCCGACGGCAGCCAGATCGTGTTCGAAAGCGACC
This sequence comes from Sphingobium sp. GW456-12-10-14-TSB1, assembly GCF_059424385.1. Classification (NCBI taxonomy): domain Bacteria; kingdom Pseudomonadati; phylum Pseudomonadota; class Alphaproteobacteria; order Sphingomonadales; family Sphingobiaceae; genus Sphingobium; species Sphingobium sp. GW456-12-10-14-TSB1. The sequence goes on from NZ_JBWKZI010000001.1 coordinate 2,509,827, forward strand.
GGTCGGGCGGCCAGCAAATCTATGTCATGAACGCCGATGGCTCCAACCAGCGCCGGATCAGCCATGGCGGCGGCCGCTATGCGACGCCCGAATGGTCGCCACGCGGCGACCTTATCGCCTTCACCAAGATGGCTGGCGATTTCAAGATCGCGGTGATGACGCCCAATGGCGACAATGAGCGGATCTTGACCAATGGCTGGCAGGACGAACAGCCGACCTGGTCGCCCAATGGCCGGGTGCTGCAATTCTTCCGCACGTCGCCCGGCAAGCAGGGGACGAGCCAGGTGTGGCAGGTCGACCTGACCGGCGTGAACGAACGCCGCATCCCCACGCCTCTCAGTGGTTCCGACCCTGCCTGGGGACCATTGCTGCCCTGAAAATAGCGCGGTCCTGGCGGTCGGGATGGAACCCAATCGTCTTGACAGCGTAACGAACATCACGGACCCTGACACCGTCCCGGCGGGCGGTGCCCGGATCAACCAAAGGAGACCCCCGATGAAATTGTCTAGAACGCTGGTCATGGCTACCGCCATCATCGCGCTGGCCGCCTGCTCGAAAAAGCCGCCTGCCGAATTGCCGCCCGCGCCCGGCCCGGCCACGACCGAACCGGTCGGATCGACCGGACCCACCGGCCCGGTGAAGGGCAGCCAGGAAGATTTCGTCGCGTCGGTCTCGTCCGACCGGATTTTCTTCGGCCTCGATCAATATGATATCGATGCGGAAGATCAGGCGACGCTGCAAAGCCAGGCCGCCTGGCTGCAACAAAATCCTGCCGTGCGCGTCACGGTCGAAGGACATGCCGACGAACGCGGCACCCGCGACTATAATATCGCGCTGGGCGAACGCCGCGCTAATGCGGCGAAAAACTATCTCGCCTCGCTCGGCATCGACCCCAGCCGCATCACCACGGTCAGCTATGGCAAGGAACGCCCCGCCGCGCTCGGCTCGGACGAAGCCTCCTGGGCGCAGAACCGCCGCGCCGTGACGGTGACGATCCAATATTGATCGCCCGTCGCCCAATATGATCGAAAGGCCCGCCAGTCCCCGACCGGCGGGCCTTTTCTATTGGGCGCACGCCATCAGGACATGACAGGATAGTCGCGCCCTTCCGGCGTCACGGCCGGGCGTCGACGCCGGGATCGTCGCGGCCATCGGCCAATAGCTGCGCCAGCTTTTCTTCGGCGATGCGCAACCGCATCAACCCCAGCAGTTCAGCCCCGATCTCGATCGCCCCGTCCGGCAGGCCGCTCAGCAATTCGCCGCCCAGCCTGTCCAGCCGCGCCTGTATCTCGCCTGCCAGGGCCTTGCCCGCCGGGGTCAGCGCCACCCGGTTGGACCGTCCGTCATCGGCATCGGCCACGCGCTCGATCCAGCCCGCTTTCTGCAATTGATCCAGCGTCCGCACCAGCGACGGCGCGCTGACGTCCAGCCATTGCGCCAGTTCCGCCTGTCGCGGCGGCGCGCCTTCCATGGCCAGATGCACCAGGCACCAGCCTGCGCTGCCGGACACGCCCAGCCCCGCCAGCGCCCCGTCGGCAGCCTGCCGCCACCCCCGCGCCACCGGCCCCAGCAAATGCAACAAAGCCCGTCCGGCATCCCGCTTCTTCATGTCGATTAGTTAGCTAACTAAACACAATCGGGCAAGGTCGCTACAGGTGTTCAGCTTAGTGTCGGCTTCATGGGGTCCGGCCAGGCCGGACCCCACAGGGTCAGGCCCGCCGCGTCCCGGTAAAGGCTGAAGCCCCGAACGCGCCCAACTGCATTGTTCCGGTGATGGCGTCGCCGCTGACTTCCGCCTCGCACTCCAGCGTCATCGGCATCGGCATCGTCATTTCCATCTTCCAGGTCAGGCTGTTGCCCGCGACCTTGCCATCGACCACGTCGAGCGATCCCATCATGCCCGCAAAGGTGCCGTTAAACCGGTCACCGCTGCTGACCACGGTGAACACACCCTTCTGGTCGCCCATCGGCGTCTTGGCTACGCAGTCATAGGCGCCATCGACACTTGCCATCATCATCACTCCATCAAAGCATCATTCAACGATGCATACCCTCAAATCCCGATTGATCGCCAATCAGTCCAGACGGAACGCTTTTGCAGGCCCGTCCGCACTGAATGCCGGTCAATCGGCCAATGTTCCCACCTCGACCGGCAGGCCCACCGCGTCAAGCTGCGGCCGAACCAGTTTCGCGTCGCCGACCACGACCCAGATCAGCCCGTCGGCATTGATCGCCTCCCGCGCCGCCTTGTCGAAATCGGCGGCGGTCATCGCGCGATAGATATTGGGCAGCGTTTCGTAGAAATCGTCGGCCCGCCCGATCAGGCTGTTGCGCATCATCGCGCCCAGCAGGTCGGACGATGTCTCGAAGCTGCCGGGCAGCGACAATATCTGCCCGTTGATCGTCTGGTTGCGCTCCGCCTCGGTCGTGCCCTTGGTCGTCAGGAAATCCTTGATGTCCTGCCGCGCGGCAATGATCGATTCGCCCGTCTTGTCGGTCTGGACCGGGGCATAGACCAGCAGCGGGATTGTGTCCTTGACGCCGGGCAGCGACGTGCCCGCGCCATAGGCCCAGCCCTTCGTTTCCCGCAGGTCCATCGTCAGGCGCGACGTCGTGCTGCCGCCCAGCACTTCGTTGGCCGACTGGAGCGTGACCGGATTGTCGGTCCCCTTCTTGGCTGTCAGCACGCCCGCCAGGATCATCGACTGGGGGCTTTGCGGCTTGTCGATCAGGATGATCCGCGGCGGACGCGCCATCCGGTCCATGCGGAACAGCTTACTGCCCTTGGGCGTCGCTGGCGCCTTCCAGTCGCCAAAGCGCTTTTCCAACAGCGGCAGCAATTCAGCCAGGCTCGTGTCGCCCGTGACGAAGATCGTCGCATTGTCCGGCCGCAGCCAGCGATCGTGGAAGGCGGTCAGGTCCGCCCGCGTCACCGCCTTGACCCCGCTTTCGGTGCCCGACCCGGTGAAGGGGATGCCATAGGGATGCAGCTTGCCATAGAGCAGCGGCGGCAACATGCGCTGGGCGATCGCCGTCGGCTCGGTCTTTTCCGCCGCGATCCGGGTCAGCATCTGCCCGCGCAGCCGCTCCACCTCGCCCGGCGCAAACGCCGGATTGCGCACGACATCGGCCAGCAGCCCCAGCGATGCGTCCAGATTGGGCTTGAGCGCAAACAGGCCCACCGTCGTCCGGTCCATGCTGTTGCCCGCACTCACCGACGCGCCCAGCCGCTCCTGCTCTTCCGCGATCTCCAGGGCGCTACGCGTTGTCGTGCCTTCGTCCAGCAGCGCCGTCGTCAGCGCCGCGGTCCCCAGCTTGGCCCGGTCATCCGCCGCATTGCCCGCGTCGAACGCCACGGACACACGCACGACCGGCACCGTCGCCCGGCGCGCAAACTGCACCGCAATCCCGTTCTTCAACTTGGCATGTTCGACCGCAGGGAAATCCAGATCAGCGACCGGCTCGATCGGCGGTTCGGCAATCTTCGTGGGCGCAGGCGGCGTCGCCGCGGCCGGCGCGGGCGCAGCGGGATCGCGGAAATGGGCCGGCTTGTGGGTCGCCCCTTCCCCATGAACATTCCCCGCCAGCGCATTGTCGGCGGCCGATCGCTCGCCCGGCGCCACCGTCAGGCGGAACACTGGCCGCCCCAGCCATTTGCGCGCGGCCTCGCCCACCTGCGCTGGCGTCGCGGCGGCATAAGCGGCCAGATCCTTGCGATATTTGTCCGGGTCGTTGGAATAGACCGCCCCTTCGGCCAGCGTCACCGCCTTGCCCGAAAAGCCGCCCACCTGTTCCAGCCCCGATATCGTCCCCGCCAGCTGCCGGGTCGCGGCCCGCTGTACCTCGTCGGCGGTCGGTCCCTTGGCCAGATAGTCCGCCAGCAGCGCATCGAGCCGCTTGCCCACCGCAATCGCATCCGTCCCCGGCTTCACATCGACCGTGATCTCGGCAATGCTCAGCTTCTCAAACGGCTGGACATTGGCCTTGACGCCTACCGCCACCTTCTCGTCGCGGACCAGCGTGTTGTAGAGGCGAGAGGATGCCAGCCCGCCAAAGACCGACAGCGCCAGATCGATCGCGGGCAGGTCCGCGCCATTGACGCCCGGCACCACCCAGTTGCGATAGAGACGGGTCGCCGCGACATTGTCATGCATCACCTTCTCGACATCCTTGTCGAGCGTCGGCACGGTCGCTTCCACATCCTGCGGCGGGGGACCGGCGACGATATTGCCGAACCAGCGTTCGACCTTCTTCTTCGCGGTCGCCACGTCAATATCCCCCGCCAGCACCAGCACGGCATTGTTCGGACCATAATGCGTCTTGAACCAGGTCTGCACATCGCCCAGGCTGGCGTTGTTGAGGTCCGCCATCGACCCGATGGTCGAATGGCGATAGGGATGCCCTTCGGGCAACAGCGCGGCCAGTTGCGCATATTCGACCAGCCCATAGGGTTCATTTTCCCCCATGCGCTTTTCATTCTGAACGACCCCGCGCTGGGTATCCAGCTTCAGCTGCGTCACCGCGCCCAGCAGATGGCCCATCCGGTCGGACTCCAGGAACAGCGCCCGGTCGAGCGCCCCGGTGGGCACCGTCTCGAAATAATTGGTGCGATCGAACCAGGTCGTCCCGTTCCAGTCGGTCGCGCCAATATCTTCCAGCCGGCCGAAAAACGGCCCGTCGGCATTTTCGGAGCCATAGAACATCAGATGTTCGAACAGATGGGCAAAGCCGGTCTTGCCCGCCGGTTCGAACCGCGACCCGACATGATACCAGACGGAAACCGCGACGACCGGCGCCTTGCGATCGGTATGGACGATGACCCGCAGGCCGTTTTTCAGCGTGAACTGTTCATAGGGAATATCGACCGCAGCCACCAGGCTGGACAGCGGCGCAGGCGCGGCGCTGGTCGCACTGGTCTGCGCCACCGCCTGCGTCATCGGGGTCAGCGCCATGGCCGACAGGCCGATCAGCAGGGACAGGCGACGCGACAGGGGGGAAAGGGTCATGGACAACCTCAGAGAAAATGCAGCAGGACGAAGCGCCCGCGAAGGGCGCTAGAATAGCGGGGCGTTTTAGCAGCGCAATACGCATGACGCTGGACAGCGCGGCTGGTCGCGATAGGTTCCCGACGATCAATCGACTATAAGGGCTGTACCGACTCCGCCGCCCGCCCCTGCTCGCTTCGGTGCCTGGCCCGCGTGCATTCATTACGCCCTCGCCCGCGCGCCAGACTGATAAGGATTTGGGTGGAAATTGCGTAGTGCCTCTTGTGTGGCCTTTTGGCAACACCACATGAGCCGCAGTTTGATAAAGAGCCCAGGGCTTCAAGAAGGTAAGTCATGAACCTCGAAAAATTCACCGACCGCGCCAAAGGCTTCCTCCAGTCGGCGCAAACCGTCGCGATCCGCATGAGCCATCAGCGGATCAGCCCGGAACATCTGCTCAAGGCATTGCTGGAAGATGAGCAGGGCATGGCGTCGGGCCTGATCAAGGCCGCAGGCGGCGCGCCCGACATCGCGCTGCGTGATACCGATGCCGCATTGGCCAAGGTGCCATCGGTCTCCGGCAGCGGCGCGCAGCAAACGCCGGGCCTCGACAATGATGCCGTTCGCGTGCTGGATTCGGCCGAACAGGTCGCGACCAAGGCCGGGGACAGCTTCGTCACCGTCGAGCGACTCCTGCTCGCGCTGACGCTGGCCAGCACGACGGCTGCGGGCAAGGCGCTCGCCGCCGCCGGGGTCAAGCCCGAAGCGCTCAACGCCGCGATCAACCAGCTGCGTCAGGGCCGCAGCGCCGACACTGCCGGCGCTGAGGATCGCTATGATGCGCTCAAGAAATTCGCCCGCGACCTCACCGAAGCGGCGCGCAGCGGCAAGCTTGATCCGGTCATCGGCCGGGACGAGGAAATCCGCCGCACCATCCAGATCCTTGCCCGCCGCACCAAGAACAACCCGGTGCTGATCGGCGACCCCGGCGTCGGCAAGACCGCGATTGCCGAAGGCCTCGCGCTGCGCATCGCCAATGGCGACGTGCCCGATACGCTGAAAGATCGCACGCTGATGGCGCTCGACATGGGCAGCCTGATCGCGGGCGCCAAATATCGCGGTGAATTTGAGGAACGGTTGAAGGGCGTGCTGGACGAAGTCAAAGCCGCCGAAGGACAGATCGTCCTCTTCATCGATGAAATGCATACGCTGATCGGCGCGGGTAAATCCGAAGGCGCGATGGATGCGGGCAATCTGCTCAAGCCCGCTTTGGCGCGTGGCGAACTCCATTGCATCGGCGCGACGACGCTCGACGAATATCGCAAGCATGTCGAAAAGGACCCTGCGCTCCAGCGTCGTTTCCAGCCCGTGTTCGTCGGCGAACCCACGGTCGAGGATACCATCTCGATCCTGCGCGGCCTGAAGGAAAAATATGAACTGCACCATGGCGTGCGGATCACCGACAGCGCGCTGGTGTCTGCCGCAACGCTTTCCAACCGTTACATCACCGACCGCTTCCTGCCCGACAAGGCGATCGACCTGATGGACGAGGCCGCGTCGCGCCTGCGGATGGAAGTGGAATCCAAGCCCGAAGAGATTGAAAATCTCGACCGCCGCATCATCCAGCTCAAGATCGAGCGCGAGGCGCTCAAGAAGGAAACCGACAAGGCCTCGGCCGACCGGCTGGCGACGCTGGAAACCGATCTTGCCAATCTGGAGGAGCAATCCGCTGCGCTCACCACCCGTTGGCAGGCGGAAAAGGACAAGATCGCCGGCGAAGCGAAGATCAAGGAACAGCTAGACGCCGCCCGGCTCGAACTGGAACAGGCACAGCGCGCCGGCGACCTCGCGAAGATGAGCGAACTGTCCTACGGCACGATCCCCAGCCTCGAAAAGCGCCTGGCGGAAGCGGCGACCGCGTCCGAAGGCGCGATGCTGCGCGAGGAAGTGACCGCAGAGGATATTGCCGGGGTCGTCGCCCGCTGGACCGGGATTCCGGTCGAGCGGATGATGACCGGCGAGCGCGAGAAGCTGCTGGCGATGGAAGAAACGCTGGGCAAGCGCGTCATTGGCCAGGCCCACGCGGTCAGGGCCGTATCCACCGCCGTGCGCCGCGCCCGTGCGGGGCTACAGGACCCCAATCGCCCGCTTGGCTCCTTCCTCTTCCTTGGCCCCACGGGCGTCGGCAAGACGGAGCTGACCAAGGCGCTGGCCGGTTTCCTGTTCGACGATGAAAACGCCATGGTTCGCATCGACATGAGCGAATTCATGGAGAAACATTCGGTCGCCCGCCTGATCGGCGCGCCTCCGGGCTATGTCGGCTATGAGGAAGGCGGCGTGCTGACCGAAGCCGTCCGCCGCCGCCCCTATCAGGTCGTGCTGTTCGACGAGGTGGAAAAGGCCCATGGCGACGTGTTCAACATCCTGCTCCAGGTGCTGGACGATGGCCGGCTGACCGACGGGCAGGGTCGCACGGTCGATTTCACCAACACGATCATCGTCCTGACATCGAACCTGGGCAGCCAGTATATCGCGGCGCTGGGCGATGATGATCCGGTCGAAAAGGTCGAGGAACAGGTGATGGAGGTCGTTCGCGGCCATTTCCGCCCCGAATTCCTCAACCGCCTGGACGAGATCATCCTGTTCCATCGCCTCGGCGTCGCCCATATGGCGCCGATCGTCGATATTCAGGTCGCCCGCGTGCAGAAGCTGCTCAAGGATCGCAAGATCATGCTCGACCTGACCGACGGTGCGCGGGCATGGCTGGGACGGGTCGGCTATGACCCTGTCTATGGCGCGCGGCCCTTGAAGCGCGCAGTCCAGCGTTACCTGCAAGACCCGCTGGCCGACCTGATCCTGCGCGGCGAGGTGCCGGATGGCTCCACCGTCCGAGTGGAAGATGGCGACGGCGCGCTGGTTTTGAGCGTCGCTTGAGGCGATAGCACGGGAGGGGCAATCCCCCTCCCGTGCTTCAACCGTTGGGGTTCATCCCGGCGCGGCTGCGGGTGATGATGTCATCGGCATCCCGGTTCTGCTGCTCGGAAATCGCCCGCCATTCGGCGTTGGTCTTGCAGATGCGTTCCTTCTTCACCAGCGAACCAGTGACCTGAAACCGCTTGCACCGCACTGCATTGGGATCATTCTTGTCCAGCGGAGCCTTGTCCTGCGCCACTGCGGGCATCGCCAGAACGATCAGGCTGGACGCAATCACTGCCTTCAACATATGCACTCTAATTCTCCCAGAATGACGACAGTGCGAATCCCCTCTCTCCGAATGGGCCAGCCTCCATGTCGTCGATCAGATGCGCGACGGGACGTTATTCGTCTTGCTCGCATCAGCCGTGGCATAGAATTGCTTCAATAGTTGCTGCTCCGCAAGCGACAAATGCGGGTTCCATACGTCGAAAATCAGCACGACCCGCAAATGATCGCTGTCATTCCAGGCTTCATGATCGATCGTATCGTCAAAGCCGAAGGCGACCCCTTCTTGCCATGCCCGCGTTTCACCCCCAACGCGAAAGAAGCAGCCCTGCGGCACGATCAGTGGAAGATGAATGATCGCGCGCGTATTGGTGACGCCGGTATGCGCCGGAATCCGGCTGCGCGGCTTGAGCAGGGAAAAGAAGGCCGACGGCGCCCGCCCCGGAATGTCGGCGCGCGGCAAAGCCTCCAGCGCCGCGACGGTCTGCGGGCAGGCGGCGCACACCGCTTCGTTTCGTACGCCATATTCCCACAGGAACGCCGCCCCCCAGTCCAGCGACCCGTCAAGCGCGGTCCATTTATTCTGCGGCGTCCCTGCATCCTGCCGCACATAGGGACGGATGGCGTCGCCACGCTTGTCCACCATGGCGAGAAATTCGGCGCGGATCACGTCGGTCTTTGCCTCCAGCGCGTCCATCCAGGGGAAATGCTGCCGGTCGAAATATTCGTCGGCGGGCAGGAAGGGGTAATGCAAACCCGAACAGTGATTCTGGTAGATGGTCCGGCGGCCAAACTCCCGGTCCAGGCAAGCCTGAAAGCGCCGCTGCGTCACCCCGTCCGATGCCTTCAACTGGGCCGCGACCCCCGCCTCGACAAAAGCGGCGAATTGCGCCTGATGGGCTGTAACGAAGTCCCGTGCCTGCGCCAATATGTCTGCCAATGCAGGCGGCAGGTCGGTCAGTCCCGCTGACAGCGCCAGCGCCTTGCCCCAGCTGTCTGCTGCCGCTTGCGTTTCTTCCAGCCGTTGCTGGAGTTGCGCCATGCGGATTTGCGCCATCAAATTGCGCTGGTCGATGTCGATCGCCGCCTGCAGCGCCGCCCGCTCCGCCTCCGCCACGCCAAGGCCGCGCTCTGCCGACGCCACGTTCATCCACAGCGCCGCCTCCTTGGGATCAGCCGCGGCCGCGCCACGAAAATGCACGCTGGCCGCTGCAAAATCGCGCCGGTCGAGCGCAATCATCCCCAGCAGGTTGAGCGCCTGCGGCTCCCCTGCCTGTCGCTTCAATGCGTCGCCCAGCAACTGCTCGGCCGTCGCGATGCGCCCCTGTCGCCGCGCCTCCGCCGCTTGCTGCACTAACCGACCAACAGCCCCGTCCATAAAGCCCCCCAGCTTCCTGTCCATCATCGCTACCACAAGTGCGCGCAGGGGCAAGTAAGGGAAAGTCCTGCGGCTTGAATGACCCGAAAAGCCATGCGAAGGCTGGTCGTCATGAGCTCCCCCGATCCTGCGATCCGCGACATCGTGCGCGACGCCCAATGGCTGGCCCATCGCTACGATCCGGGGCATGACGCAGTCCATATGCGCTTTGTGCCACGCGCGCGGCATGGCGACATCCCCTTCCTGACCGACGAGTATCTGGGCGCGACCGACGCACCGCTCGTGCTGCGGCTGGGCGACGCCATGGAGCAGGCACCGCCTCGTGCGCCGATCCATTTCCTGTTTCATTCGGCCTATTGCTGTTCGACCTTGCTGGCCGCCGCGATGGATATTCCGGGCATCGCGATGGGTCTGAAGGAACCGGTGCTGCTCAATGACCTGATCGGCTGGCGACATCGCGGCGCAAAGGGGCCGGAGGTTGCCCGCGTGCTGGACGCAAGCCTGCACCTGCTGGCCCGCCCCTTCGGGCCAGGCGAGGCCGTGGTCGTCAAGCCCTCCAACGTCATCAATCCGCTGATCCCCGCGATCATGAGCTTGCGCCCCGATGCGCGCGCCCTCCTGCTCCATGCCCCGCTCGAACCCTATCTCGCCTCGATCGCGCGCAAAGGGATGTGGGGGCGGCTGTGGGTGCGCGATCTGTTCCAGAAGCTGGCGCGCGAAGGGATGATCGCCCCTCTGGGCATCGCCCCGTCAGACTATCTGGGACTGACCGATATTCAGGTCGCCGCCGTCGGCTGGCTGGCGCAGCAGCATCAGTTCCACACTCTGTGCGATCAACTGGGAGCGCGGGTCGCCACGCTGGACAGCGAAACGCTGGTCGCAAGGCCGACCGAGAGCCTCGCTGCATTGGCGCGGCTGTTCGGGCTGCAACTGGACGATGCGAGGGTTCGCGCAATCGCCAATGGCCCGGTCTTTGCCCGCGACGCCAAAAATGGCGCGGCCTTCACGCCCGGCCAGCGCGCCGAGGCTGCCCAGCGCGGTCTGGAGGCGCATGCCGACGAGATTGCCAAGGTGATCCATTGGGCAACGGTGATGGCCGACAATGCGGGCATTGCGCTGCACCTGCCCCGATCATTGATCGACTAACTCGCCCGCCTTGCTTTCGCCCACGAAAAAGGGGGCCGGTGTCGCCACCGGCCCCCTTTCCTTATCTTGACTGATCGAAAGATCAGAAGCGCAGCTTGGCAGCGACCGTGTAGCGGCGGCCCAGCGCGTCGTAGGTCGACGGATAGACGTTACCGCTGTTGTAGCTGGTCGAACCGATCGAGTTGCCAACCACTTTGGGCTGGTTGTCCAGCAGGTTCTGCACGGTCATGGTCAGCGTGACTTCGTCAGAGACGTGGAAGCGGCTGGTCAGGTCGAAATAATGTTCAGCCGGGATACGGTTGAAATCGACTTCCTTGCCGTTCAGCGTACCGACGAAGGCATCGCCATCCTCATATTTCACGCCGTCGATATAGCGCCACAGCAGCGACAGGTCGACCGAGTCAAACGAGAGGGTGTTGCGCACCGACCAGGAGAATTCCGGCTGGATCGAGGCGCAGTTGACGCTGTACAGACCAACGCATTCGCGGTTGAGCGACGTCGGGGTCGCCTGGAAGGTCGAGCTGTTGGTCCAGTTGCCGTTGGCGCTCAGCGCCCACTTCGCGAAACCGACATCCTTCTGATAGTTCAGCTGAACGTCGATGCCGTCCGTGGCCAGCTTGCCCAGGTTCGACAGCGTCTGCGGCAGACCGCCGACGACGGCTGCTTCACCAAACAGAGCGCCGGTGCCCGGATCGCGGCGGATGCCGGTGCAGGCCGGGTCCGAAGCGCTGGCGGCGGTGATGTTGTCGAAGCAAGCCGAAATCACGTCATCAGGCGTCGGGTTGGTGATCGCACCCGTGATCTTGATGTTGTAATAATCGACCGTCAGGCTGAAGCCCGGCAGGGCTGCTGGCTGGAGCGACACGCCCAGACCCCAGCTGTTCGACTTTTCCGGGCCGAGGGCGAGGTTACCGCCACCGGTGGAGTTCACCTGGCCAGCCGGATCGTTGATGATCGAGCCGAGCTGGGCTGCCGTTGCGCCCTGGGCGATACAGACAGCCGCCAGGTTGGCATTCTGGGTCGGCGCAGCGCCAGCGCAGGGATCGCTGTCCAGGTTGGTCAGCGTGGTGTTCACCGGAGCAAACAGTTCGGCGATGTTAGGCGCACGAACGGCACGCGAATAGTTGCCGCGGAACTTGATGCCGTCAACCGGCGTCCAGTTGCCGGCCACCTTCCAGGTGGTCGTGTTGTAACCCGAACCGCCATCGACCGAATAGTCGGAGTAGCGGATGCCCGCTTCCACAGTCAGATCCTGGAAGAAGGGCTTGTCCTGCACCAGCGGCAGAATGACTTCGCCATAGGCTTCATAGACGTCATAGCCGCCGTCGATGTTCGGTGCCGCACCACCGGCGCCGCCCAGATCGCCCGACTGCGACAGCAGATCGGATTCCTGGCTGGCGCCATATTTGCGATATTCGCCACCCAGAGCGAACGCCAGGCTGTCGGTGCCGAAGGGCGAAGCGACGCCAAAGTCACCGCTGATCGTGCCCTTGACCTGCGCCAGCGAGGTCTTGGTGGTGACCTGGCTGTTGGCCGTCAGATAGGCATTCTGCGCAGCCGTGATCGAACCATCGGGACCGAACACGTTGAGCGGGACGCAGCCATTGGTGTCGGTCAGGCAGGTCGCGGTGTTGGTCGCGAGAAGCGCCTGACGGACGCGCGAGTTCAGCCAGTAGCCCTGCTGGGTCTGGACGTTCTCCGATTCACCATAGCCACCCGACAGATCCCAGTCGATCGAGTCGGTGATGCCACCGCGCGCGCCGATGCGATAATCGAAGAAGGTGGTGGTGAAGTCGGAAATACGCGGACCCAGTTCGGTCGCACGACGCGACAAGGTCGTCGTGACGGTGCGATAGTTCGGGTCGGTCGGGCTGGTCGCGGTCGCCGCGGCGGCGCATTCAGCCGCCGAGAAGCGGGCGGTGTAGCCAACGCCAGGCGTGGTGTCGAAGGCGCAGAAGGCATTACGCTGGGCAGCCGACAGATAGGGGTTGCTGAGCGGAACCACGACCGAAATGCCGAAGGCACCCGACGGCGCGATGATCGTGCTGACGGTGTTCTTCGAGAAGATGCCCCGCGAATAGACTTCTACCGCGTCGCTGACTTCGTAGCGGCCCGCGCCGTACATGTTGAAGCGTTCAAACGGCGTCTGGAAGATGTTGAACGGGTTGAAGTTATAAGCATCGAACGCAGAGGTGCCGCGGAAAGCGCCACCAGCGGCCGTCACCTGACGGTTGCCCTGCACGGCGTTACAGGCTGGCTGTCCCGCAAGGCCGCAACCGGTCGTGATCGAATCGGCGCCGGTCGTGTTGACGTTGGTGAAACGCGACGGGGTCGACGTGCCCGAACCGCCGCCAAGGCCGGTGAAGGAATCGATCGAGACATTCGAGAACGGACGATCGCCCTGATAGACCGGGTCGGACTGCTGATAGCCAACCGAGAAAACCACATTACCGCGGCCATCATCGAAATTGGCGCCCAGCGTCACGTCGGCGCGGACATAATGACCATCGGCTTCTTCGGTCAGCTGGTTGGCGATATTCGCTTCCAGACCGGCAAAGTCGGACTTGGTCACGAAGTTGACGACACCCGAAATGGCGTCCGCACCATAAGTGGTGGAAGCGCCGCCGGTCAGCACGTCGACGCGGTCGATCAGTGCCAGCGGGATGTTGTTAAGGTCGAAACGGCCGTTCAGTTCGGCAGGCACCAGACGGTTGCCGTCGATCAGGACGATATTGCGGTTGGAACCCAGGCCGCGCAGGTTGACGAACGAAGCGCCGCCATTGCCGTTGTTGACGGCCGAACCGATGCTGGGAACGATGCCCGGAATTTCACGCAGAATTTCTTCGGCGGTGTTGTTCTGCTTCAGTTCGATCTGGTCGGCGGTGGTTGCCGTAACCGGGGTCGAACGCGCCAGATTGGGGTTCTTGATCAGCGACCCGGTAACGATGATGGTGTCGCCCATTTCGGCATCGGCAGCCTGCGGCGCGTCCTGCGCGATGGCGGCGGTCGCGATCAGCGACGCGCCCAGAATCGCGGGTGCGACGCTGGCACGCAAAAGTGCCCTTTTGGAAAATGTCTTCACGGTCCAGTCCCTTGCTCTGGAGGTTGGCAGATGGCCTGCCACTCTAATGCACCTACAGGGGGACATGGTGCCCGACAGCGATCCCCCCATATGGATAGGGGGAAACTGCGCGGGGCGAACGGCGCTGTAAAGCCGGGGAAAAGGGCATTCACCGCTTTTGAACGCCCCTGTATCATAAATGCAACATGAACGTGGCATGACTGTTTTACATGTGGTTAGCAATATAGTTGCACGGCGGTCCTGCGCCATGCAGCAATCATGCCGCGCGACCAAACAAGGCAGCCCTATTGTGGCGTTGCTCATGTTTGGATGGCGTTTGCAGGCGCGTATTGACCTTGCCTCTGGCGGGTGCATTGTAGAGGAACAATGTGTCCGACGTGATGGAGAGACGATTTATGGCGGGCTTGCGCGCACTGTTTTTGCTGGTCCCGCTCTGTATCGCGGCCCAATCTTCCGCTGCGCCGCAACGGCAACAGCCCCGACCCGAAATTTTCAATGACCTTCTGAAATGCCGGACGATCACAATCGATTCGGAACGGCTTGCCTGTTTCGACCGACAGGTCGGCGCAATGGATGCTGCGGCGCAACGCGATGAAGTGGTGGTGCTGGACAAGGGCGAACTGAACAAGACGCGCAAGACCCTGTTCGGCTTCTCCTTCCCCAAATTGCCCTTCCTTGGGGGTGGCGACGACAAGGAAGATGCGCCAGCCGAGGAAGGCGTCACCCATATCCAGGCGGTGATCGCATCGGTTCGCAGCCTGGGCTATGGCAAATGGCAGATCGGGCTGGACGACGGCGCGCAATGGATCACGACCGAAGCGATGACCGCGCGTGATCCCAAGGTCGGGCAGTCGATCGAACTGAAACGCGCCGCCATGGGCAGTTTCATGGGCAAGGTCGATGGCGGTCGCGCCGTAAGGATGAAGCGGATAAGCTGACGAGGCTATTGCCCGCTGGGCATCGGCCCGGCGAGCAAGAGCGGATCGATCCGCGCGTCATTCCACTTCATCCCCCAATGAAGGTGCGGGCCGGTAGCCCGCCCGGTCGCGCCGATCGCACCGATACGCTGTCCCTGCGATACATGATCGCCTAGCTTCACATCAATGCGCGACAGATGCAGGAACGCGCTGTTCAGGCCATGGCCGTGGTCGATCATCAGCAAATTGCCTTCCAGCGTGAAAGGCTTGTCGGCGGCCAGTATCACCACGCCGTCGGCCGGGGCCACGACCGGCGCACCGGTCGCCCCGGCCACGTCGACCCCGCCATGATAGGCGCCAGCCGTCCCCTGATAGATGCGCTGCGACCCGAACAGGCCCGATATCCGCCCCACTCGCGGCCAGACTAACCGTTGCCGCCACCCCGTGGCGTCTGTCACCACCGCCCGCGCTGCGGCGATCTGTTCCAGTTCCGGCTTGCGCAGCGCCAGAAACGCCTCGCTGCTTTTGGTGGGCCGCATCGGCGCATTGATCCGTTCGATCCGCCATGCACGCGGAGCGATGGCAATCGGGTGATCAAGCGTGCGGCCGTCGGCCAAGCGGGCGGTCAGTTGCCCGGTCGGCCCGGCGTCGCGATCAAAGGCGATCAGGAAACGGCCATCGCCATCGACCGGGACCAGCTTGCCATCCAACGTCAACGCCACCGTGCCCGCAGGGGCAGTGCCCAGCAGCACGCCACCCTGCGTCGCCGCCCCCTTGACCGTGAAGTCGGCGCGGTCGGGCAAGGGTGCGGCAGATGCGGAAACGCCCGCCAGCGCAATCAGCAGTACCGCCGCCCAGAGCCTCATCGGCCGCCATTCGCCCTGATTTCGGCCCGCGCAGAGGCTTCCGCATCGGCATAGGGTTCCTGCCGCGCGATGCTCCAATAGCGCAAATCCTCAAGCGCAATCTTCTGGCCGGTCACCGCGCACAGCACATGATCGCCCGCCTGCAGCACGCGGAAACTATAGGCCATATAATGGAGCCGGGCGACACGATCGCTGTTGGACATCAACATGGGTCAGACCTTCTGGCGCTTCACGAAAACAGATCCTTCTGCGGCTCTTCCGCCCCGCGCAGTTTGCGCGTCGGGCGTGGTGGAGCAGATATAGCGGTTGGGGCGGGCTTCTCAAGCGATGCCCCGCTATCCCCGACCGTCGCATCGACCGTCCCGTCCCGGAAATGCAGCGTCACCGCGCCTGCGGCCTGCGCCGCTGCGACCGACTGAACCAGCCGCCCGTCGGCCATCACCCGCGCATAGCCCCGCGCCAGCGGCAGGTCGGGATCAAGCGAGGCGAAATGGCGCGACACCCGGTCAAGCGCCGTCGCCCGGTCGCGATAGACGCGCGCCAGATAGTCAGGACGTGGCCGCAAACGGTCCAGCCGTTCGCTCGCCCGCTGGAGATATTGCTGAAGTAGCGCCGGTCGCAGCGCCCCGCCTGCTTGCCCCAGTTGCGCGCGCGCATCCGCAATCCGGTGCCGCAATCCGCTGCCCAGCGCGTCGGACAGCTGGTCCAGCCGTTGCCGCTGCGGCGCCAGCAACATATCGGGCGTCGGCATCAGCCGTGCCTGCATTTCCAGCCTTTCCCTGGCCTGCCCCGCCCCGCGTCGCACCGCGCGCCCGGCACGCAAGCCCATCTCGCCCAGCATCGCCAGCAGGTCCGCCCGTACCGGCACCGCCAGTTCCGCCGCCGCCGTCGGCGTGGGCGCGCGCATGTCGGCGGCATAGTCACACAACGTGGTGTCGGTTTCATGCCCGACCGCGGAAATGATCGGAATCGAACAGTCGGCGACCGCGCGCACGACGATTTCCTCGTTGAAGCTCCACAGATCCTCGATCGATCCGCCGCCCCGCGCCACAATCACGAGATCGGGCCGCGGCAGCCGCCCGCCCGCTTCCATCGCACTGAATCCGCGCACCGCACGCGCAATCTGTTCGGCAGCCCCCTGCCCTTGCACCAGCACCGGCCAGACCAGCACATCGGTCGGGCAGCGATCCGCCAGCCGGTGCAAAATATCGCGAATGACGGCGCCCGTGGGCGATGTCACGACGCCAATCGTGCGCGGCAGAAAGGGCAGCCGCCGCTTGCGCTCCGCCGCAAACAGCCCTTCGCCCGCCAGTTTCGCTTTCAGCTTCTCCAGCAGCGCCATCAGCGCGCCTTCGCCCGCCAACTCCATCCGATCGATCACGATCTGATATTTCGACCGGCCGGGATAGGTGGTCAGCTTGCCGGTGGCGATCACCTCCACCCCATCCTGTGGCGCAAAGGCCAGCCGCTGCGCCCCGCCCTTCCACATCACCCCGTCCAGCACCGCATTATCGTCTTTCAACGCCAGATACAGATGCCCGGACGCCGCCCGCTTGAACCCGGAAATCTCGCCGCGCAGCCGCACATGGCCGAAACGATCCTCCACCGTGCGCTTGAGCATCCCCGACAATTCGCTGACGGACAGCGGCGGCGCGTTGTCGCCCGCCCGTTCCTCCGCTAACAGGCGGCCCGAACTGTCATAGGCATCATATTCCGGGGACATGGGCGACATGAACATCCTTTTGCTTGGCGGCGGCGGCCGCGAACATGCGCTGGCGTGGAAGCTGGCGCAATCGCCCCGGCTCGATACGCTCTATGCCGCGCCGGGCAACCCCGGCATAGCCCAGCACGCGACATTGGTCGACCTTGCCGCGACCGATCATCGCGCCGTGCTGGATTTCTGCACCCGCCATTCGATCGGGCTGGTGGTGATCGGCCCGGAAGCGCCGCTGGTCGATGGCCTCGCCGACAATCTGCGCACCATGGGCGTGCCGGTATTCGGCCCCGGCAAGAAGGCTGCGCAACTCGAAGGGTCAAAGGGCTTTACCAAGGATCTGTGCAAACGCGCGAACATTCCGACCGCTGCCTATGTCCGCGTCACGTCCAAGGATGGCGCGATTGCCGCGCTGGACGATTTCGCGCTGCCGGTGGTGATCAAGGCCGATGGCCTCGCCGCGGGCAAGGGCGTGATCATCGCCGAAACGCGCGATGAAGCGCTGGACGCGCTCGACACCATGTTCTCCGGCGCGTTCGGCGCGGCGGGCGAGGAAGTGGTGCTGGAAGAGTTCATGAGCGGCGAGGAAGCCAGCTTCTTCGCGCTGACCGACGGCACCGCCATCCTGCCCTTTGGCTCTGCGCAGGATCATAAGCGGGTGGGCGATGGCGACACCGGACCGAACACCGGCGGCATGGGCGCCTACAGCCCGGCCCGCGTCCTGACCCCGGAACTCGAAGCCCAGGTGATCGAAACGATCATCAGGCCGACCGTCGCCACCTTGGCCGCAGAAGGCATGCCCTACTCAGGCGTGCTCTATGCCGGGCTGATGCTGACCGATCAGGGGCCGAAACTGATCGAATATAATGCCCGCTTCGGCGATCCCGAATGTCAGGTGCTGATGATGCGCTTCGACGGCGATCTGGTCGACCTGCTGCTCAGCGTCGCCCAGGGTACGCTGGCCAGCCAGGGACCAGTCGCGCTGGCCGATCGCACCGCTCTCACCATCGTCATGGCTGCCAAGGGCTATCCCGGCACCCCGGAAAAGGGCGGCGCGATCAGCGGCGTCGACGCGGCGCAGGCTGGCGGCGCACTGGTGTTCCACGCTGGAACCGCCGATCAGAACGGCACGCTGGTCGCCAATGGCGGCCGCGTCCTCAATGTGACTGCCACCGGCGATACGGTCGGCGCGGCGCAGGCGGCAGCTTACGCCGCAGTCGACGCCATCGACTTTCCCACCGGCTTTTGCCGCCGCGACATCGGCTGGCGCGAAGTCGCCCGCGAACAGGCATGAAGCCTTGCCGTCCGGGGCGACACCTATTTACATAGGCACGGCATAATCACGAAAGGCAGCGCGCGATGCAGGAATTTTTCATGGACTATGGCCTGTGGCTGTTGATCGGGCTGCTGGTGATCATCGGCCTCGTCTTTCTGCTGTCCGGCAAGGACAAGGCGCAGGACGCCCCGCAAGACATCGCACCCACGCCGCCCGCCCAGACCCCGCCTGCCGCTCTGGTGGAGCCGACACCCGCGCCCCCCATCGCCGCGCCGGTCGAACCCGTGGCCGCGCCGACAGCACCGATAGCCCCGATCGCGACTGCCCCCGAACCAGCGCCGGAACCCATGCCGGTCTCACCCGCCGCCACGGCCGCACCGGAAGGCGACGACGACCTGCTCCGCCTCAAGGGCGTGGGACCAAAGCTCAAGACATTGCTGATCGAACTCGGCGTCACCCGCTTCGCCCAGATCGCCGCCTGGACCGACACGGACCTCGCCGCGATCGACGCCAAATTGGGCAATTTCAAGGGCCGCCCGGTCCGCGACCAGTGGATCGACCAGGCCAAATATCTCGCCGCAGGCGACATCGCCGGCTTCGAAGCCAAATATGGCAAGCTGTAAGAATCGTTCTAGTGATGCGCGACTGATCGCAGTCTAAGCAGCGCGGGCCGGAACAGTGTCCGGCCCGATTGGCGCTGACGCAGAACGCATCGCCGCCCTACTGCCGACGAACCGCTGGACCAGCGCATGGCGTGCCGTCAACTTGCTGGCAACCGCCAGCAGCAGAAGCGACAGGACAAACATGGGGAGAGTATCTGCTCCCGCCATCATCAACACCGCCATCACAAGGGGATGCCACAGATAGAAGAACAAACTGTCCCGCCCGAGCGCATTGAGGGGCGCAAACGACAGTCGCAAGGCTGACAAGCGCGGCAACAGTGCGATCAACCCCAGGCACATCAGCAACCGCGCAGGCACGAAGGCCAGGTCGTTGTCGCTACCTTGGAGGGTGCTCCACCATATCATGCCCAACGCACCGGTCAGCAATACCACCCCCAGATAACGGCTCGGCAACCCTCGCTCCGCCACCAGCATTCCGAAGAAGAAATAGACAGGAAAGCGCAGGAAGCGATTGTCGGGCGACAACAGACTGTCGCCGATCGCGCCATGCCCCAGTCCAAAACTATACATGATCGCCAGACTGATCGGCGTCCCGACGGCAAGCAACTGGAGCGGCGAGAAAGGCACCAGTCGCGTCACCAGGATCAGGAAGAACAGGACCGGTATGTACCAAAGGTGAAATGGCGGACGCAGCAGTAACTCGATCGGCAGGGTCCAACTCACTGTCCAGCCGCTAACCAGTATATATATGAGTAGCGCGACCATCCATGGCAGCAGAATGCGATTGGCATAGCGACCAAAAATTCGCTCTGGCGGATCATGTCGCGTGCGGATGACATTGAGCAGATAGCCCGAAATGCCTATCATCAACGGCATGCGAAAACCCGCACCGACCCACATCGCCAGATGCGCCTGATGGGTCAGTTCCATGGCATGCCCTGCCATGACGAATAGAATCAGCACCCCTTTAATCAGGTCCACAGACGGATTTTTCGTCACCTGATAGCCCTATGTCCCCGATAATCTGGATAGAAACTGGCTACCGCCCTTGTCTTAAACATCCCGTTAAACGACACGCACAGACCAATTCTTTCGATGGCTTTTGCCCAACTGCAAATGCGTTCAAGACTGCCAGGATGGCCCTGAAGCGTCCCCTGAATTGGACGTTGGATGCGCGTCACACGCCCTCTGGTTCGTGGGGAGCAGTTCCGTCCACCGCGCGATCATCCTCTCTGCGGGGGAAAATGACATCGCCAACGGTCAGCGCCTGCAATTAGCCGCCCAATATCTCCCGCGCGCGCGGCGCAAGCCGTTCTGTTGCGGCTGCGTGGATGCCGGGCGCGGCGCATAGCAGGCCAAAGGCGGTTGGCCGGGGCCGGTTGAACAGCAATGGATCGCCCAGCGCATCGGTCACCATCGCGCCCGCCTCCTGACAGATGATCGCGGCGGCCGCTATGTCCCATTCATTGCCCCAGCGCACCGTGGCGACCAGATCAGCCTCATCGGCGGCAACCATCGCCATGCGCAACGCGATGCTGTTGGGCTTTTCGACCATCACCAGATCATTGTCGTTACGCGGCAATTGTTCGGCTGGCACCCGCGCGCCGGTGAGAAGCGTGCGCGATCCCGCGCGCAACGTCCGCCCATTGCGGGTCGCCCCATGCCCGGCCTGCGCGATCCAATATTCGTTGCGGGCAGGCGCGGCCAATATCCCCAGCCGCACCGCGCCATCCTCGACCAGCGCGACCGACACCGCCCAGCCGCGTCGTCCGCGCAGATAGTCGCGCGTGCCGTCGATCGGATCGACCACCCACACCCGCGACACGCCCAGCCGATGCACGGTATCGGCCGTCTCCTCCGACAGCCATCCCGCCCCCGGATCGATCGCGCCGAGCGAGGCGCGCAGCAGGCCGTCGACTTCCAGATCGGCATCGCATACCGGGTGGCCCGGCACTTTTTCCCACTGGCGCACGCGCGTTTCGCCACCCGCCCATAGCGCCAGCGCATGATCGGCCGCATCAGACACGGCCCCCACGATCGCGCGCAGGTCGATATCAGCCCCCGGCAACGGTCATCCCGTCAACGCGTAGCGTCGGCACATTCATGGCATAGCGGAAATGCAGGTCATTGGCGGGTATCAGGGAACGGAACATCGCCTTCAAATTGCTGGCGATGGTGATTTCGGACACCGCGTTGGTCACCGCGCCATTTTCGATCAGGAAGCCAGCCGCCCCCCGGCTATAATCGCCAGTGACGCCGTTGACGCCCATGCCGATCAGTTCGGTGACATAGATGCCGCGCTTCACGTCCGCCATCAGGTCGCCGGGGGATATGCTGCCCGGCTCCATATGGACGTTGGTGATGCTGACCCCCGGCGCGCCGCTGCCGCCACGGCTGGCATGGCCGGTCGGTTCCTGTCCCAACTGGCGTGCCGACGCACTGTCCATCAGCCAGCCGGTCAGCACCCCCTTGTCGATCAGCGCGCGCCGTTCGACCGGCAGCCCTTCGCCATCGAACGGGCGCGATCGCAGCCCGCGCGCCAGCAACGGATCGTCGATGATGGTGACGTTCGCGTCAAACAGCGCCTCGCCCAGCGATTCGAGCAGGAAACTCGATCGCCGCGCAATCGCCGGGCCGACCATGCCGCCAATCAGGTGCCCCACCAGGCTGGAACCAATGCGCGGATCGAAAATCACCGGCATCACGCCGCTATCGACCTTGACCGGATTCAGCCGCGCCACCGCCCGCTGGCCCGCCCGCACGCCGACCGCCTCGGCCTGGTCCAGATCTTCCAGATGACGCGCGCTGTGGCTGGCATAGTCGCGCTGCATGTCCGATCCGCTGCCCGCCAGGACGCTGGCCCAGGTCGAATGGCTGGTTGCGCCATAGGCGCCCGCAAAACCATGGCTGGTCGCCAGCGCAATCTGGCTACGCCCGCTCGACGCGCCCCCGCCCTCGCTATTGGTGATGCCCGGCACGGCGCGCGCCGCGTCCTCCGCCATCATCGCGCGTTCGCGCAGCGCAGCGGGTTCCGGCTCCTCGCTATCGGTCAGGTCCAGCGCGGGCGGGCGCTTCTTCATCAGCCGGTCTTGCGGGGCAAGGCCCGCATAAGGATCTTCGGGCGCCTCGCGCGCCATTGCCACCGCCCGGTCGACCAGCGTGCCGAGCGTTGCGGGGTTCATGTCAGACGCGGAAATGCTGGCCGACCGGTTGCCGATGAACACGCGCAGGCCGATCTCCTCGCCCTCCGACCGCTCGATATCCTCCAGCGCGCCAAGCCGCACCGATATGTTGGTGGAGGCATTGCAGGCATAGATGGCGTCGGCTGCGTCCGCCCCCGCCTTGCGCGCGGCGCTCACCAGATCCTGCGCGCGCGACTGGGCTTCTTCTAGGCTGAGCATGGAGGCAAGCTATTCCCGAAACGAAAAAACAATGGGTCGGCCTTACGCGCTTGGCTCGCGCGGGGCAACGCCCGCCAGCCAATGGTCGAGCAAGTGCCACGCCACCGCCATGCGCGGCGGCGCGATGAAGGGTGCGTCCGGCTCCCCGGCCATCGCCGCACGCACGCCATCGGCATCGCACCAGAAGGCGTCCTCAATCTCGGTCGAGTCCAGCGTCAGCGCGTCGCCCGCTGCCTGCGCGACGCAGGCGATCATCAACGACGACGGGAAGGGCCAGGGCTGGCTCATCACATAGCGCACGCCATGGACGCGGATACCCGCTTCCTCGAACAATTCGCGCGCCACCGCTTCCTCGATCGTCTCGCCCGGCTCGATAAAGCCCGCGAGCGCCGAATAGCGTCCTGGTGGCCAGGCATGCTGGCGGCCCAGCAGCACCTTGCCCTCATATTCCGCCAGCATGATCGACACCGGGTCCACGCGTGGAAAATGCTCCGCCTGACACGCCCCGCACTGGCGCGCCCAGCCTGCCTTGACCGGCGCAGTCCGCCCGCCGCAGACCGCGCAGAAGCGGTGGCGCACGTGCCAATGCAGCAAACTGCGCGCTGTCCCGTAAAGCGCCAGTTCCTGCGCTGACACTTGCCCTGCCAATGCCCGGCTACGGGGCGTCGCTCCCGAACCGCTCGTCAATTCGACCAGCAATTCAGCGAAGATCGGTCGTCCCGCCGGATCGACGCCCAGCAGCACATGATCCTCGACCATCGCGCCGCCATCGATCGGCTCCAGCACCAGCGCGCCATCGACCTCGACCGGCTCCAGCCCGTCCAACACCAGCACGCGCGCTGCCGGATCGGCAAATGTCTCCGCCAGCAACGCAGGGTTCGAGCGGATATGGTCGACACGATCGAGCGTGCCGCCGACAAAGCCGGGCGGGTCATCGAGCCGGGGGTCAGTGCCGTGCATCCGCATCCTTCTCCTTCAACACCGCCTGCGCCGCGCGGGCGAATAAAGTGGGCAGGCCCGCATCGGCAATGCGTTCGACCGGCCACCATTCGCCTGCGCCGGACGGGACATGATCCTGCTCCACATGGGTGGTATGAACGGTCAGCGCCAGTGAGAAATGAGTAAAGACATGGGCAACCGGATCGGCCAGCGTCCGCCAGTCCCCGGCAAAAGGTGGCGCGGCGTCGGGTTCAGCGCTCCAGTCGGAACTGGGCAATGCCCGCATCCCGCCCAGCAGCCCCTTGTCCGGACGGCGCACCAGCCAGACATGACCGTCCGCCCGCTCGATCCACCAGCCATGACCGTTACGATGCGGCCGCGTCTTCTTGGCCGCCTTGACCGGATAGGCGGCGGGGTCAGCCGTGCGCACTGCCGCACAATCGTCCCGCAACGGGCAGATGCCGCACGCCGGATTACGCGACGTGCAGATGGTCGCGCCCAGGTCCATCATCGCCTGCGCAAAATCCCCCGCCCGCGCATCGGGCGTGATCGCATCCGCTGCCGCGCGGATCGCCGGGCGGGCCGCTGGCAATGGCGTATCGATGGCAAACAGCCGCGCCACCACCCGCTCGACATTGGCGTCCACCACCACCGCGCGCCGCCCAAAGGCGATCGCCGCGACCGCAGCGGCGGTATAGGCGCCCACCCCCGGCAGGGCGCGCAACCCCTCCTCCGTATCGGGGAAATGCCCGCCATGATCGCGCACCACCGCACGCGCGCAGGCCAGCAGGTTGCGGGCGCGGGCATAATAGCCAAGCCCCGCCCAGGCCGCCATCAGATCGGCATCGTCTGCCGCCGCCAGTGCCTCTATGCTGGGCCAGCGCGCCGTGAATTTCGCGAAATAGGGGCCGACCGCCGCCACCGTCGTCTGTTGCAGCATGACTTCGGACAGCCAGACCCGATAGGGGTCGGTCGCATTGGCGCCGGGCAGCGCGCGCCAAGGCAGGCGCCGGGCATGGACATCATAATGGGCCAGCAGGTCGGCTGCTATTTTTACCCCGTCTTTTACCATGTCACCCTCGACGCGCATGGCGGCGCTATGCCATGGTGCGGCCCATGACGGAACGCCCCCCGACACCCAAAGTGAAAAGTCGCGCCATTCCTGCGGCGGAGCGGCCGCGCGTCGGCGGATCGCGGCGAATCGCCGATCTGATGCCCGACATTGGCCGCGCCGCCTTCCGCAAGTTCGGCTTCGTCCAGTCGAGCATCGTCACCCGCTGGTCGGAAATCGTCGGCAGCCATTATGCCAGCATTTCCGCACCCGAATCGATCCGCTTCCCGGTCGGGCAAAAGGCTGGCGGCACGCTGCAACTCACGGTCATGAGCGGCCATGCGCCGATGGTCCAGCACATGGTGCCGGACATCATCGAACGGGTGAACCGCTTTTTCGGCTATGCCGCCGTGGCGAAAGTGGCGATGCGGCAGGGCGAAATCATGCCCAGTCCCGCCGAGCGCCGCCCGCCGCCCCGCAATCTCAAGCCCATTCCGGTCGAACTGGGCGATTCGCTGCGCGACATTGGCGACCCGGAATTGCGCACGGTGCTGGAATCGCTGGCGCAGGGACTTGCCAACAGCAGCGGCCTGCCCAAAATCGGATAATCGTTCGGCTGGCGTTCAGCACCAGTCATTAACTGGACTTGGCTCATGAAAAAGCTGCTTTCCCTCGCCCTTCTCGCCCTCCCCGTCGCCGTCCTGGCCGCGCCCGCCGCCAACTGGGTCGACCGCGTCACCGTCTCGGCGATCGGCGGCCATGCCATGGGCAATCCCGCCGCGCCTACAAAGCTGGTAGAATATGTCAGTTACACCTGTAGCCATTGCGCCCATTTCGTCGGCGAAGCGAGCGCCCCGCTCAAGGCCGATTATGTCAAAAGCGGCAAGGTCAGCGTCGAAGTGCGCAACGCCGTGCGCGACAAATATGACCTGACCGCCGCGCTGCTTGCCCGCTGCGGCGGCCCGGCGCGCTTCATGGGCAATCATGAAGCGCTGTTCGCCAATCAGGATGCGTGGATGGAACAGCTGCTTGCCTATGATCGGGACGCGGTGAAGCCGACCGAACAGATTGCGGCGCTACGCGACATCGGCCAGAAAACAGGCCTCTACACGCTGATGGCCAAGCGCGGCTACACGCCCGCCCAGTTGAATGCCTGCATCGCCAGCCCCATGGCGATGAAGCAGGTCATGGCGATGACCGACGAGGCATGGAACAAGGTGAAGATCAACGGCACGCCCGGCTTCACCATCAACGGCGCGCTGGTCGCCGGATCGGACTGGGGCAAGCTCCAGGCTGCATTGCCCCCCGTCGCCCGCTGATCTAATAAAGCCGTCAACCCGCCCATAATCGGAGTCTTGCCCGTCGTGAAAGCCTTGTCCGGTGTCGTCCTTATCGCCCTGTCCCTCACCCTTGCCGCCTGCGGCAAGAGCGAAGAGGGCGCCGCGCCCAAGGGCGAAGCCATTGCCGCCGTCGCGCCGCCAGCGGGCACCAGCTGGTCGGAAACCATCGCGGCGACGCCAGAGGGCTATTTCGTCATGGGCAATCCGGCGGCCAAGCTGAAGCTGGTCGAATATGGCTCCTACACTTGCAGCCATTGCCGCGACTTTTCCGTCGAAGCGTCGGAGGAGATCAAGAAGCTAGTCGACACCGGCAAGATGAGCTTTGAATTCCGCACCTATGTCCGCGACCCGATCGACATTTCGACCGCGCTGCTTGCCCGTTGCGGCGGCAAGGACATCTTCTATCCCCTGTCCGAACAGTTTTTCGCGAACCAGAACGCGATGTTCGAAAAGGCGCAGGCTCTGGGCGACCAGCCCTATCAGGCGTTGATGAGCGCCCCGCCGGCACAGCGTTTCGGCCGGCTGGCCGGTGCGCTGGGCCTGATCGATTTCGCCAAGCAGCGCGGCATTGCCGAAGATCAGGCGAAACAATGTCTGGCCGATACCGGGGCAGCCGAAAAGCTGGCCAAGGGCGTCGAAACAGCCAACAGCCAGTATCAGATCACGGGCACGCCCAGCTTCCTGATCAACGGCGTGCTGGTCGACAATGTCGCCAACTGGGCGACGCTTCAGCCCAAGCTCAAGGAAGCAGGCATCTGATTGCGCGTCGGGGGGCGGACATCAGCGCCTGAGCGCATGAAGGCGGGGGCGGCCGCACGCCTCCCCTGCGCGGCCTTGTTCTGCGCCGCATTGCGGCCTTGGCGCAGACAACAGCAATGCAGATAAAGCGGCTCAAGCTTTCCGGCTTCAAAAGCTTCGTCGATGCGACCGAATTGCGCATTGAACCCGGCCTGACCGGCATTGTCGGCCCCAATGGCTGCGGCAAGTCCAACCTGCTGGAAGCCATACGCTGGGTCATGGGCGAATCCAGCGCCAAATCCATGCGCGGCGGCGGCATGGAGGATGTGATCTTCGCAGGCACCGCCACCCGGCCCCAGCGCGATTTTGCCGAAGTCTCGCTGCTGACGGTGCAGGAACAGGGTGAGCTTTTTTCCGCCGTCGATATAGGCCCGGACGGCGAACTGGAGGTCACCCGGCGGATCGAGCGCGGCGCAGGCAGCGCCTATCGCGCCAATGGCCGCGACGTGCGCGCCAAGGATGTGTCGCTGATCTTTGCCGACGCCGCCACCGGCCCGCACAGCCCGGCGCTGGTCAGCCAGGGCCGAATCGCCGCCGTCATCGCCGCCCGGCCCCAGGAGCGGCGCGCCATGCTGGAGGAAGCGGCCGGGATTGCGGGCCTGCATGTCCGACGCAAGGACGCCGAGCAGAAACTGCGCGCGGCCGAAACCAATCTTGCCCGGCTCGCCGAAATATTGCTCGACATGGACGCGCGCGCCAATGCCCTGCGTCGTCAGGCCCGCGCCGCCGAACGCTATATCCGCCTGTCCGATCAGATCAGGGTCGCCGAAGCGCGCGCCCTTTTCGCTCGCTGGCGTGAGGCCCATGCCAGCGCCGAAACCGCCCGCGCGCAGGCGAAAGAGGCTGAGGCCGCCGTCGCCGCCGCGCAGGACGCGCAACTCGCTGCCGCCGCGCATGCCCAAGCCGCGCTGGCCGCGCTGGCCGAGCGTCGCGCCGCCGCCCAACGCGCGCGCGATGACGCCAGTGAGGCTGGCCATCGCCTCGCCACGCTGCGCACCGAGCGCGACGGCGTGGTCCGGCGGCTGCATGATCTGGCCCAGCAGGCCGCCCGGCTGGACGAGGATCGCGCGCGCGAAGGCACGCTCGCCAATGACGCCGCTGACGCCATCGCGCGCCTTACCGCCGAAATCGCGAGGTTGAAGGCGCGCATCGCCGAAACCGAAAAGCTGCGCCCCGATTTCGCCAGCCGCATCGCCAGCGCCGAGGACAGCGCCCGCGACGCCGAACTGGATCTGGCCAAGGCGATGGCAAAGCAGGCAGGCGAGCAGGCCGAACTGCGCGTCGCCGAAGCGGCGCTGGTGGCCGCGCGCAACCGGCTGGAGCGCGCGGAACGCGAGGTTCAGCGCTTGAGCGGCGAAGCCGCCGCCCTGCCCGACCCCGCACCGCTGGAAGCGCAGCGCGCCGCCGCCATCGCTGCGCAGGAACAGGCCAACGTCGCCCGCGATGCCGCAGAAGCCGCGATCCATGCCGCCGAAGCCGCGCGCCAGTCGGCAAGCGAGCAACGTGCCTCTGCCGAAGGCGCGCTCTCCGCCGCGCGCGCCGCACTCGCCGCGCTCGACAGCGAAGCGGCTGCGCTCAAACGCGCGGTAGATAGCGGTCCCGGCGGTCGTACCCGTGCGCTCGATCAACTCAAGGCCGCGCCAGGCTATGAACGCGCTTTGGCTGCTGCGCTGGGCGACGATCTGGAAGCGCCGATCGCCCCCGACGGCAAGCGCCGCTGGGCCGGCGCGCCGTCGCTGATAAGCGACCCCAAACTGCCCGACGGCTGCGCGCCACTCGCCGCCCATGTCACCGCCCCGCCCGAACTCGCCCGCCGTCTGGCCCAGATTGCGGTCTCCGACAGGGATGAGGGCCAGCCCCTTGCCGTGGGCCAGCGCCTTGTCACCCGTGATGGCCAGTTGCGCCGCTGGGACGGCTATGTGGCGATGGAAGGCGGGGCTGCGGCGGCGGAACGACTGATCCGGCTCAACCGGCTGGAGGCGATCGCCGCGAACCGCCCCGCCGTCCAGGCGCAGGTCGATGCCGCCAGCACCGACCAGCAGCAGGCCAAGGCGCGCGAACAAAGTGCCAGCGAATCGCTCGCCAGCGGCCGCACCCAGCTTGCCCAGGCCGATCAGGGCTTGCGGATCGCGCTGCGCAGCGCTGACGAGGCGACCACTGCGCTGGAACGGCTGGCCGGGCGGCGCGAAGGGATTGAGGAGCGATTGGCCGAGGCGCGGCGCGACGCCGATGCCGCCCGCGCCGATCATGACAGCGCGCAATCGGCCCGCGCCGCCATGCCCGACGGCGCGCACACGCGCACTCTGGTCGCCACGCTGGCGCAGGCGAGCGAAAAGGCGCGCGCCATCGTCAGCCAGCTACAGGCCGATCAGGCCCTGGCCGACCGTGCCCTGTCGAGCGACCGCGAACGGCAAGCCGCCGCCGATGCGGAGATCAAGGGCTGGCGCGCCCGCGCGGGCGAAGCGGCCAAACGCATCGCCGCCATGGTCGCACGTGGCGACGAGATAGCCACCGAACGCGCCACCATCGCGGGCCAGCCCGACGCGCTGGCGCAGGCCATCGCCGCGCTGGACGATCAGGGCGCGACGCTGACCGCTGCCGCCGATGCTGCCCGCCATGCCGAGCAGGACGCCGAAGCTGCCTTGCGCCAGGCCGAGCAGCGATCCGCACAGGCTGGCGAATTATTCGCCGCTGCCCGCGAAGCGCGCGCCACCGCCACGGCCCGCGCCGAATCCGCGGATGAACGGCGGATCGAAACCAACCGGCTGTCGGGCGAACGTTTCGAATGCCCACCCCCGCTCTTGCCCGAAAAGCTGGGCTTTGCCAGCGCCGACATCCGCCTCGCCCAGACCGAACAGGCCGACCATGACCGCTTCACGGCCGATCGCGAGCGGATTGGCCCGGTCAATCTCGTCGCGGCGCTGGAACTGGAGGAACTGGAGCAGGTGCAGGCCAGCAGCCGCGCCGAAAGCGAGGAACTGACCCAGGCGATCCATCGCCTGCGCGGCTCGATCGGCAGCCTCAACCGCGAAGGCCGCCAGCGCCTGCTCGCCGCGTTCGAGGCGGTCGACGCCCACTTCCGGCGCCTCTTCACCACCCTGTTCAATGGCGGTCAGGCGCATCTGGAACTGATCGACAGTGACGATCCGCTGGAATCGGGGCTTGAGATCATGGCCCAGCCACCGGGCAAGAAGCTGGCTGCGCTCACCCTGCTGTCGGGCGGGGAACAGGCGTTGACCGCCGTGGCGCTGATCTTCGGCCTGTTCCTTACCAATCCCGCGCCGATCTGCGTGCTCGACGAAGTCGACGCACCGCTGGACGACGCCAATGTCGAGCGCTTCTGCGACCTGCTCGACGCCATGGTCGCCCAGACCCAGACCCGCTACCTCATCGTCACCCACAATGCCGTCAGCATGGCGCGGATGCACCGCCTGTTCGGCGTCACCATGGTCGAACGCGGCGTCAGCCGCCTCGTTTCGGTCAACCTCCAGAGCGCCGAAGCCTTGCTGGCGGCCGAGTGATTTTTGTAGTTACAAAAATTCTTGACGAATTTCTGTAGTTATGCAAAATGGCAAAGCGTTTTTGTCCACCCTGGAGCGCGTCGCGTAACTACGTTCTAGGGGCATGAAAATGGAATTGAGCTTCGATCCGGCAAAGCGATTGAAAACCCTACAGGAACGGGGATTGGATTTCGCTGATGCCGCGCAGGTTTTTGACGGTCCGTCCTACACGGTGGAGGACGATAGATATGACTATGTTGAGCCGCGTTTTCAGACTTATGGCCTGATGAACGACAGGCTCATTACCGTGGTCTGGACGCCGGTTGATGGTGGAATCCGGGTCATCTCCATGAGGAAATGCAATGACCGAGAGCAGAAAGCCTTTGCCCGCAGATTGGGATGATGATGACATTCCCGAATGGACGGAGGAGATATTTGACCGGGCGGAATTTCGCATCGGCGATAGGGTTATCCGCCCCGCCACTGGCACGCTGACCCGTCCCGGCCGCCCCAAATCGGACGCCCCCAAACAACAGGTAACCCTTCGCCTCGACGCTGCCGTACTGGACGGTTTCCGCGCCACCGGGCCGGGCTGGCAAAGCCGGATCAACGCCGAACTCCGCAAGGCGCTCGGCCTTTAATCCTTAGCCCGCCCTAACCAGCCCTTCATTCGCCGGAAGAGGCCACGTTCGCTGATCGGCTCGAACATTTCGTCCGGCCCTTCGGGGTCCAGCACCTCATGGTCGGCCAGCCAGGCCTGTACGTCATTCAAATCTGGCGTCTCATAGGGACGCAGCGTCCGGCCAGGCTTCTGGCGCATTTCCTCTATCCCCGCGACCAGCCCGCGCTGCGCGACGACGCGCGCCACCCGCTCCACCGGCAGGTCGAGATGCTCGGCGATCAGATCGTCGCGGATCGCCCTGATCCTGTCCTGCCAGCCAGCATTGGCGGGCAGCGCGGTATCGATCGTCACGTCGCATTCGGTGTCCAGCCGCATCGAGCGGTTGTTCATGTTGGATGAACCGACCCGGATCAGCCGGTCATCGACGATCAGGATCTTGGCATGGACATAGATGGGAACGCCGCGCGTCGTGAAGGGATGATAGATGCGCAGCCGCCCATGGACGTCGCGCGCCTTCAAAGCCTCGAACAGACGCGCCCGCGCCGAATCCATCGCCTGCTGCTCCAGCCAGCCATCGGCCTGGGTCGGATTGATGATGACGATGTCCGGCCCGTCCGCTTCGTCCAGACGTTTGGCGATCGCTTCGGCAATGCGGCGCGACGCGAAATATTGGCTTTCGGCATAGATGCAACGCTGCGCCGCAGCGATCTGGTGGCAATAGAGCCGCTCGATCTCGATCAGTTCCTCCTGATCGTCCATTTTGGGCGCGGAGCGGGAAATGGCGACATCGACATCGGTGAATTGCACCGGCAGATGGTCGGGCCAGCAATCTTCCACCCCCTCGACCGGAGCCAGCGCATCGCCGCCCGCCCCGACCCAGCGATTGCGGGCATGTTCCCCGAGCGCCGCGGCGACAGGTCCGGTCAGCGCCGTGGTCGCATCGTGCCAGGGGCCATAGGGCGACCCATCGGGATGCAGCCGACCCGGTTCTTCATCGCGATGATGGCGCGTGTCCCATCGGTCGCCAGTCATGTCGATGCCGCCGCAAAAGGCGAAACAATCGTCAATCACCACGATCTTCTGATGGTGGGAGGCCGCGGGCGGATGATGACTGTCCAGCTTCACCGTCACGCGCGGATGGGCCATCCATTTGAGCGTCGTGAACAGGTTGGTCGGCCGCACCATCGACTTCATCGCGCCGACATCCCAACGCAGCAGGAAGATTTCCAGATCCGGCGTACGGTCCACCAGCCAACTGATGAAATCGCCGATCACCACCGGCGCGCCATCATGGACCTCATCCTCGCGCACCAGGCTGATCGCGGCGTCGAAATCCCAGCCGATCAGCATGATCCGCCGTTTCGCCTTGAGCATCGCCGTGCGGGCATGGCGGAAATAGGCATCGGCGTCGATAATCGTGCTGGCGCGCGTCGCCCGTGCGATCTGCCAGCAATCCTCTCCGGCGACGGGGCCGGCAATTGGCGCGCTCATGCGCTGCCGACCACTAGGCATCCCAGAAACATCAGCAGTCCGGCAAAGCGGTTGGATCGGAATTTGACGAGTGGATCGAGACCATCTTCGCGCAGGGTGGCGACCTGCCGCAGCAGATGCCCCGCCACCGGCAGCAATGCGGCCAGCGCCAGCATCTGGGGCCGCACCTGCCAGATCGCCCCGCTCCACAGGCCGAGCGCACACAGATAACAGAGCGCCACGCCCAGCCGGACGTGCCGCCCCATGGATAGGGCGCTGGAACCAATGCCGATCAGCGCGTCGTCCTCCCGGTCCTGCAGCGCGTAGATCGTGTCATAGCCCACAACCCAGAAAATGGTTCCGGCATAGAGTGAAATTCCCGGCAGCGTCAGCGCGCCCATCACCTCGCTCCACCCGACCAGCGCCGCCCATGAAAAGACGAGGCCAAGCCAGACTTGCGGCCAGCCGGTGATCCGTTTCATGAAGGGATAGGCCGCGACCAGCGCCAGCGACGCCAGCGCAACGACCTGGGCATAGAGGCGCAATTGCAGCAGCACGATCAGCCCGACCAGACATAGCGCAACCAGCCACAGCCAGGCCGTGCGCAGCGTCATCGTGCCGCTCGCCAGCGGGCGCGCGGCCGTGCGCGCCACTTTGCGGTCGAGATCGCGATCGACGATATCGTTGAATACGCAGCCAGCGCCGCGCATCGCGATGCTCCCCGCCAACAGCCAGAGTATCAGCGGCCAGCGCGCAAAGCCGCCCCCCGCCAGCGCCACCGCCCAGGCCCCCGGCCAGAAGAGCAGCCACCAGCCGATGGGCCGGTCGAACCGCGCCATCTGCACCAGCGCGCGCGGGGTGTCCGGCAGCCGCGCCAGCAGCCCACGCGCCTGGCTGTCGGGAACGATGGTCTGGCTCAACTGACGCACTCCATTCGGGCCGACTTGTCGACGCCCCGTTCTTCTCTAAAGACTCCCATAGCCTCCGGGCAAGTTTCGTCGAACGGAAAGCGCATCATGACCGCAACTCCCGCCTGGCCGCCACAAAGCGCGCCGCGTCTGCATGTCGAAACCCAGTTGGGGGATGGCGTGTCGGTGCCTGTCGATGGCAATCCGGCCCATTATCTGATCAGCGTCATGCGGGTGAAGCCCGACGACATCGTCCTGCTGTTCGACGGCCGGTCGGGCGAATGGGCCGCCCGCGCCCGCGACATCCGCAAGCGCGACCTGATCCTTGAATGTATCAGCCAGACCAAAGCGCCCGAATCCGTCCCGGATTTCTGGCTCTGCTGCGCCCCGATCAAGAAGGGCCGGATAGATTTGATCGCTGAAAAGGCGTGCGAACTGGGCGTGGCCAAGCTCCAGCCGGTCCTCACTCGCCGCGCCGTAGTGGACAAGCTCAATCTGGATCGTTTGCACTCCCATCTGGTCGAGGCCGCCGAACAATGCGGCCGTACCAGCCTGCCGGATCTTGCCACGATGGTGAAGCTCGATGCGTTGCTGCGCGACTGGCCGCAGGACCGTCACCTGTTCTTTGCCGATGAAACCGGCGGCGCACCGCTGGCCGCAGCCTTTGCCGCCCACCCCGGTCCCGCCGCTTTCCTGATCGGGCCGGAGGGCGGATTCGATCCTGCCGAACGCGAAGCGATCCGCGCCCACCCGCGCGCCGTGGCGGTTTCGCTTGGTCCCCGCATCCTGCGCGCCGAAACCGCTGCCATCGCCGCAACGGCAGCGTGGATGACGCTGAACGGGGACTGGCACTAAGTTTCATTTCGCTATTGGATTGAACCGTTTATAGACAGGCCCTATCTGATCAACGCCAGTCGCTGTTTGACCGGCCGAGGGGAAGCATTAAGGGCGGGGCATGAGCACCAGAACCGACTCAGCGGGTGAAGATCCCGTCATCGAAAGCCGCGACCAGTTGATCGCGGCCTTTGCAAAGGGCGAAAAGCCCAAGGATCGCTGGCGCATCGGCACGGAGCACGAGAAATTCGTCTATAACCGCAAGGATCATCACGCCCCTTCCTATGAGGAAAAGGGCGGCATTCATACGCTGCTGATCGGCCTGACCCGTTATGGCTGGAACCCGGTGTTCGAGGGCGAGAATATCATCGCCCTGTCCGGCGCCGACGGCACGATCAGCCTGGAACCGGCCGGGCAGCTCGAACTGTCCGGCGCGCCGCTCGACAATATTCACCAGACCTGCGCCGAAACCGGCCGCCATCTGGAACAGGTGAAATATGTCGGCGACATGCTGGGCCTGGGCTTTCTGGGCCTAGGCATGTGGCCAGACAAGACGCGCGCAGACCTGCCGATCATGCCCAAGGGCCGGTATGAAATCATGCTGCGGCACATGCCGCGCGTCGGCTCCATGGGGCTGGACATGATGCTGCGCACCTGCACCATCCAGACCAATCTGGACTATGGCAGCGAAGCGGACATGGCCAAGAAGTTCCGCGTCTCCCTCGCCCTGCAACCGCTCGGCACCGCGCTGTTCGCCAATTCGCCCTTTACCGAAGGCAAGCCCAACGGCTTCCTCTCCTACCGCAGCCATATCTGGTCGGACACCGATCCGCGCCGCACCGGCATGTTGCCCTTCGTGTTCGAAGACGGCTTTGGCTATGAACGCTATGCCGACTATGCGCTCGATGTGCCGATGTATTTCGTCTATCGCGACGGCAAATATATCGACGCTTCGGGCCTGTCGTTCCGCGATTTCCTGAACGGCGAACTGTCGGCCCTGCCGGGCGAAAAGCCCACGGAGAAGGATTGGGAGGATCATCTTTCCACCGCCTTTCCCGAAGTGCGGCTCAAAAGCTTCCTTGAAATGCGCGGCGCCGATGGCGGACCCTGGGGCCGCATCTGCGCCCTGCCCGCGCTCTGGGTCGGCCTGCTCTATGATCAGGGCGCGCTCGATGCCGCCTGGGATCTGGTCAAGGACTGGAGCATGGAAGATCGCCAGATATTGCGCGATTCCGTGCCGCGCCTCGGCCTTGATGCGCCGGTCGGCAAGGGCCGCACGCTGCGCGACATCGCCCGTCCCGCGCTCGACATTGCGCGTTCAGGCCTCGCCGCCCGCGCCCGTCTCAATACGGCAGGCGACAATGAAACCGGCTATCTGTCCGATCTGGAAGAGGTCGTGTCGTCCGGCAAGACCCACGCTGAACGGCTGCTGGACCGCTATCATGGCGAATGGGGCGGCGACGTCAGCAAAATCTATGCGGAAGAAAGCTTCTGATCGCGCGATGCGGGCGGCTTATTCGGCTGCCTGAATCACCGCGGCGGCGGGGCGCTTGCGTCCCGTCACCCACGCGAAGAAGCGCGGCACCGGCGCGTTGCGCTCCATCCAGTCGCTATAGGCGCGATAATCGGGGTCGGCGGACAGATGCTGTTCTTCCGTCCGGGCGCGCCAATAATAGACCGCATTGGTGAGCGCCAGCATCGCGCAATTGCGCACTATGTCGGTCATGGACCCGGACACGCTCAGAAAAGGCAGCGCCGAAAACCACCAGAACAGATTTTTCGCCAGATAGGCCGGATGCCGGGTCCAGCGATAGGGACCGTGCGTCAGGATGCCGCGATGGGTCAGGTTGGAAAAGCGCAGGCCGAACGCCACCGTCGCCCAGGCATAGATGCCGGTCAGCAGCACCAGCCATCCACCCAGCGCCCATTGCAGCACGCCCGACCCTTGCGTCCAATAATCCCATTCCGCTCCGCCCGCATGATAATCAAGCGGTCCCCCGCCCCCCATCAGCACGAACGGCGGATAGCAGATCAACGCCGCGACCCAGCCCGCCAGATAGGGGTTGGCGGTGCGGATATGCGAATCCAGCGGCTTGAAGGTCAGAATATAGCCGACCGTGGCAAGGCACACGTCGATCATGAACATGACCGCAATCAGGAAACCGGCCATCGCCACGGGATTGGCGAAGGCCTCCTCGATCCGCCAGTCCACGACATTGGCGAAATTGCCGGGCACGATGGAGACCATGAAAGCCAGGAAAAAGCCCTTCACCGTCCAGGCGCGGGCATGGTGGGCGACCTGGCGCATGTCGGGCGCGCCCGCCGCGCCGCCGATCACCCATTGGCCAAAACTGTAACTGGCGTCCTTGGGGTGCACCAACCGCCGGTCGATCCAGATGATGTAGGGGATGGACAAAGCGAGCAGCCAGGGCGCTGCAGCGGTGAACAGGTCCATCGAAAATCGGTAGTTGCCGTTCCAGTACCAGCGCGCGATGCAATAGAAGATCGCAATAGCGAGCCAGGTCGCCCACAATCCCGCAATCTTGACGATGCTAATGTCCAGCACGTCGCGCACGGGACGCGCCGGGCCACGCCAGTCGATGCCGGTCGATGCGTTGCGATGCACCTTGTCCACCATCAGCGACCACAGCACCATTGGCAGGCCGCAGGCGACGACCGCGGCCAGCCCGGCATTGGGACCGTCCATGCCGTAATGGCGCGCTACCAGCGTCCAGAGGCCAAGGCCGACAAGGCCAGCGATGCCCACGCCGTGGCTGACGGCGGATTTGGGGCAGGGATCGACGGAATCGCGCATGGTCGCTGCTCTAGCGCAAAAGGGTAAGCAAGCGGTGAAAGGCATGGCCCGCGACAACCGACAGGAATCATCTTAACCTGTAGCAAGGCCATGAACCCTTTTTATCTCAGTGCGTTATCTCAACCTAAGCTTCGACAATGGAGACAGGAGATGACGATTGCGGTGCGATTTCCCGATGGCAGCGTGCGCAACGTCCCTGCCCAGTTGAAGGAAGTCCCGGCCCTTGGCAGCGCCAATGGCCAACCAGTGTTTGAGCGTGTGCCGCTCAACTGCGATCCGGTCTGGCGTTTCCAGCGTGTCGGCGACGATTGGTACGCCGCGCCCCGCAGCGGCAGCCTTTCGGTGCTCAAGCCGATATTGCCCGAATGGTGGAGGACGGTACGGCATATGGGACTGGACGATTCGACGCCCCGCTCCGCCAAGCAAAGCCAGTCGCAGGGGCGACGCGGCCCGATCGACACTGCCGCCTGATGGGCCGGATTTGATTTCGCTCAGCCGCCCAGCACGTTGATGGTAAAGGCCAATATGCCAAGGTTGAACAGGAAGGCGGCAAGGCACTGAAACAATACGGTGCGCCGCACGCCGCTGTCAGTGATGGATATGTCGGACGTCTGGAACGTCATGCCCAGCGTGAAAGCGAAATAGAGAAAATCCCAATAGCCCGGCTCCTTCGTGTCCGGAAAATCCAGCCCGGCGCAGTCGCCGCCGCCCTTGTCCGCCCGATAGAAGATATGCGCGTAATGCATCGCGTAAATGAGGTTGGAAAATAGCCAGGCGACCAGCAATGTGGCCAGCAGCAACGCGACCACCCACGCCTTGGGCCCGCCATGCTGGCTCACGGCCACGCCGACCGCGACCAATATGACCAGGCTGACGATCCCGGTCAGCAACAGCATTAACTCCCGATTGGCGTCATTCGCCTGCGCCTTGCGCCGGATGGCGGCGGGATCGGCACGGATCAGCGGCACGACCGACACCATGAAAGCCAGCGCGGCGATGTCGAAACCCGCCATCACCGCTTCATGCCAGCGTAGCCAAAGACCAAGCGGCGCTGCCGTCACCAGCAGCGCCAGGAACATGCCATAACGCCAGGGGAAGATGGGCTGGCGGGAAATCGTGCGGCTCATGCGCCCTTCATAGCACGGCGGCGATCAGTCCGCGCGCCTGTGCTTCATTGGCCTCCAGATACCAGTTTTCAGGCGCTTTCTGGAGCAATTCCTCCATGCTGATGTCCGATCCCAGGATCAGATTCTGGAACCCTTCATTCTGGATCGCGATCGACGATTCAATCTCGTTCAGCGTCGCCTTCAACGTCGCGATGCAGGTGGAAAGCGGCCCTGACAGCTGGATATTCTTCGTGATCAGCCGCTCATGGATCATGATCCGGGTACCGCGCGTCACATAGCGATTTTCGGTGGCGAAAAAGCTCATGAAGGTCGCCCCCGCCGAATAGACTGCGGTTCGCCCCAGAAATACCAGCCGCCGTTCAGGATAAAGGTCGGAATGGAAACGAATATCCTCGCCCATCAACCGGGCAATTTCCGGGTCGCCGCCCAGGGTGGAAATTTCCACCACCACCAAACCCTGCTGCGGCGCGTTCGACAGGCAGTTCTTGAAATGCAGATACATGCCATGGTCGACCACCCCCGACAGCATGATCGATGGATATTCAAAATCCTTTGGGCCCAGCATCGGTGCGGTCATAAGCATTGTCGCGTCCTTGGAAGATCGGTGTCGCGCTGCACTACGCATGGGCGCGCAAAAGGTGCCGCGCTTTTACGCTGGCGCCGCGCGCGGGAGCCTGTAAAGAACAGATCATGACCATGGGGCAGCGGACATGATCGCGAAATTGAAAGGACGGCTCGACAGCACCGGGCTGGACCATGCCATCATCGATGTGGGCGGCGTGGGCTATCTGGTCGGCGCCTCATCCCGCACGCTCGCGGCGCTGGGCAGCATCGGCGAAGCGGTGACGATCCACACCGAAATGCTGGTCGCGGCAGATTCGATCCGCCTCGTCGGCTTCGCGCGCGCAGAGGAGCGCGACTGGTATCGGCTGCTCACCCATGTGCAGGGCGTGGGATCGCGGGTGGCGCTGGCGATCCTGTCCGCGCTCGAACCGCTCGAACTGCACCGCGCCGTCGCGATGGGGGACAAGGCGATGATCGCGCGCGCGAACGGCGTCGGCCCCAAACTCGCCCAGCGCATCGTCAATGAATTGAAGGACAAGATCGGCGCAACCCCGGCTGGTGGCCCGATCGACGCGGGCGGCGTCGCCATGCTGCCGACCGGCAGCTTCGCCGCCGACGCACTCTCTGCGCTCCAGAATCTCGGCTTCAAACCCCATGAAGCCAGCACCGCCGTCGCATCCGCCGAAGCCGAACTGGGCGATGACGCCAGCCTCGATGCGCTCGTGCGGCTCGCTCTGCGGAAGGCCGCGAAGTGATGCGGTTACACACCCGTCATGCTGAACTTGTTTCAGCATCCATTGGGCCGCACAAGCCGAAGGGGGGGGTCGATGAAGCAACCATGCGTCTATATCCTCGCCAGCCAGCCCTACGGCACGCTCTACATCGGCGTGACGTCCAACCTGATCGGTCGGCTGATGCAACACCGAACGGATGCACTGGCGGGCTTCACCAGCCGATATGGCGTCCATCGCCTCGTTCGCTTCGAGGCTTGCGATACGATGGAGCAGGCCATCCTGCGCGAGAAGCAGCTCAAGCGCTGGCATCGACAATGGAAGATCAATCTCATCGAATCGGAAAATCCCGATTGGGTCGATCTGGCGGTCAACCTCGGCTTGCCGCCGGTCCATCCACGATTGACGCACGATGGATGCTGAAACAAGTTCAGCATGACGAAGTTGGTGAGGGTCGCCCATGACCGAAGACCGCCTGCTCGCCCCCACTCGTCGCGTCGAGGATGTCGACGCCGCGCTGCGCCCGAAATCGCTCGACGAATTTATCGGGCAGGAAGCCGCGCGCGGCAATCTGCGTGTCTTTATCGAGGCCGCGAAGTCGCGGGGCGAGGCGCTGGACCATGTGCTCTTCTTCGGCCCGCCGGGCCTTGGCAAGACCACGCTGGCGCAGATCGTCGCCAAGGAAATGGGCGTGGGCTTTCGCGCCACGTCCGGCCCGGTCATCGCCAAGTCGGGCGATCTCGCTGCCCTGCTCACCAACCTCGACGAAGGCGACGTCCTGTTCGTGGACGAAATCCATCGCCTCAACCCGGCGGTGGAGGAAGTCCTCTACCCCGCGATGGAGGACCGCGCGCTCGACCTGATGATCGGCGAAGGCCCGTCCGCCCGATCGGTCCGCATCGACCTGCCGCCCTTCACCCTGGTCGGCGCGACCACGCGGCAGGGGTTGCTCACCACCCCCCTGCGCGATCGCTTCGGCATCCCGGTGCGCCTGCAATTCTACACCGTGCCCGAACTGGAACTAGTGGTGCGCCGCGCCGCCCGCTTGCTCGACCTTCCCATCACCCCCGACGGCGCTGTGGAGATTGCCCGCCGGTCGCGCGGCACCCCGCGCATCGCCGGGCGGTTGCTGCGCCGGGTGCGCGATTTCGCCAATGTCGCTGGCGTCCCCGCCGTCGATGCCAAGGTCGCCGACGCCTCGCTTCGGCGGCTGG
Organism: Sphingobium sp. GW456-12-10-14-TSB1; assembly: GCF_059424385.1. Lineage (NCBI taxonomy): Bacteria > Pseudomonadati > Pseudomonadota > Alphaproteobacteria > Sphingomonadales > Sphingobiaceae > Sphingobium > Sphingobium sp. GW456-12-10-14-TSB1. The sequence continues at coordinate 2,550,329 of NZ_JBWKZI010000001.1, forward strand.
ATGTCGATGATCTGGGCCTTGACCTGATGGATCGCCGCTATCTGATGATGATCGCCGACATTTATCGGGGTGGCCCGGTGGGCGTCGAAACCCTCGCCGCCGGCCTGTCCGAAGCGCGCGACACGATCGAGGAAGTGATCGAGCCTTATCTCATCCAGCTTGGCCTCATCGCCCGCACCGCGCGTGGCCGTTGCCTCAACGGTCCGGGCTGGAAGCATCTGGGCCTCAACCCGCCGCAGGACTTCCAAAACGGGCTGTTCGACTGAGAAAAGCATGGCCGCTACGGCATGGCGGGGCTATAGCCATGGCCAAGATCAGGCGCGCGCCAGATGCGTCGGAACCGCAGGAGTCGAGCCTTGAGGGCCATCGAGACATTTCCCAACCTTGTCACCATGTTCTTCACGCGCGCCACAGAGCGCGGCGACACCCCCTTTCTGTGGCGCAAGAGCGGCGGGACATGGCATCCGCTCAGTTGGAATGAGGTCGCCCGCCGGGTCGCCGCTCTGTCCACCGCGCTCAAATCCCTGGGCCTCAAGCCCGGCGACCCGGTCATGCTGGTCAGCGAGAATCGGCCCGAATTCTGCATCGCCGACCTGGCGATCATGGCGGCAGGCTGCATCACCGTGCCGACCTACACCACCAACACCACGCGCGATCACCAGCATATCCTGACCGACAGCGGCGCCCGCGCCGTCATCGTCTCAACCGCCAAGCTGGCACAGGCGCTGATGCCCGCCGTCGTCCGCTCGCAGGCCAGCTTCGTCATCGGTATGGAGCCGTTGCGCGGCGCACAGGGGCAGGCGACCTGCCATCTGTGGGACGATCTGATCGCCGCCCACCCCACCGACGTCGCCGCCTGCGCCGCCGCCCAGACCGCAATCCGCCAGGATCAGGCCTGCATCATCTATACCAGCGGCACCGGCGGCGCGCCGCGCGGTGTGATGCAGCATCATGGCGCGATCCTGCTCAATGCCGAAGGCGCAGGCACCATCGTTGCGGAGGATTTCGGCTGGGGCGAGGAGACATTCCTCTCCTTCCTCCCCCTCTCCCATGCCTATGAACATAGCGGCGGGCAGTTCCTGCCCATGCTGCTGGGCGGGCAAATCTACTATGCGGAAGGGTTGGAAAAGCTCGCGAGCAATATCGAGGAAACCCGGCCCACCATCATGGTCGTCGTCCCCCGCCTGTTCGAAGTGCTACGCGCCCGCATCATCAAATCGATCGAGAAGCAGGGCAAATTCCCGACCTGGCTGATGGCGCAGGCGCTGCGCATCGGCGCAAAGGAACAGCAGGGCAAGGCCTCCGTCCTCGACCTGCCGCTAAAAGCCCTGCTTGCCCGCACGCTTCTTCCCAAGATCCGCGCCCGCTTCGGCGGCAGGCTCAAGGCGCTCGTATCGGGCGGCGCGCCGCTCAACCCCGATGTCGGCCTGTTCTTCGATGCTATGGGCCTCACCCTGCTCCAGGGCTATGGCCAGACCGAAGCCGGTCCCGTGGTCAGCTGCAACCGGCCCAGCGCGGGCATCGCCATGGACACGGTCGGGCCGCCACTCAAAGGGGTGGAGGTCAAGATCGCGGACGATGGCGAAATCCTCGTGCGCGGCGAACTGGTCATGCACGGCTATTGGCGCAACCCGGTCGAAACCGAAAAAGTGCTGAAAGACGGCTGGCTTCACACCGGGGATATTGGCGAATTCGATGCGAAGGGGCGCATTCGCATCACCGACCGCAAAAAAGACCTGATCGTCAATGACAAGGGCGACAATGTCTCCCCGCAAAAGATCGAAGGGATGCTGACGCTCCAGAATGAGATCGGTCAGGCGATGGTGCATGGCGACCGTCGCCCCTATCTGGTCGGCCTGATCGTGCCGGACGCTGAATGGACCCGCGAATGGGCGCAGGCCAATGGCGTCGTGCCTGCCGACGCGCATGCCAATCCGGCCTATATGGCGGCGCTGCGCGCGGCAGTGGACCGGGTCAATGCCGACCTGTCTGTGATCGAACGGGTGCGCCGCTTCATCCTGGCCGACGAACCCTTCACCATCGACAATGAGGAAATGACCCCGTCGATGAAGATCCGCCGCCATGTCATCCGTAAACGCTATGCCGATCGGATGGACGCGCTGTACAAGGCATGAGGGATTGAACGCTCTGCCTGTGCCGATCTTGGCCGCGATGGTCGCCAGCGCGCCATTGCACGCCGCAACGCCATCCGGCCCGGCCAGCATGGCCGAGCATCAGCGCCAGTGCGCGGGCAAGGATGGCTGGAGCGATCCCGCCCCTCCCGTCCGCATCTTCGCCAATATCTATGACGTAGGCAGTTGCGGCATCACGGTGCTGCTCGTCACCGGGGCGAAAGGCCATATATTGATCGACGGGGCCACCGCGCAGGCTGTCCCGGCGATCATCGCCAATATCGAGCGGCTGGGCGTGCGCCCCAAGGACGTTAAATATCTGCTCTCCACCCATGAGCATGTCGATCATGCCGGCGGGCTGCACGCCCTTCAGCAGCGCACCGGCGCCACCCTGATCGCGTCGGCGGCTGCCCGGCCAATGCTGGAAAGCGGCATCCCCGCCCGCGACGATCCGCAACGCGGCGGCCTCGATGCCTTTACCGGCGCGCGCGTCGGGCGCATCGTCAGGGATGGCGAAGCCGTCACGCTGGGATCGCTCCGCCTGACCGCCCATCTGACGCCGGGCCATTCGCCGGGCGGCACCAGCTGGTCATGGACTGCCTGCGCCGGAAAAAATTGCCGCAGGATCGTATATGCCGACAGTCTGAGCGCAGTATCGGCGGACGGGTACCGCTTTGCCGATCACCCCGCCCATGTCGCGCGCCTGCGCACGACCATTGCCAAGGTCGCGGCGCTCCGCTGCGACCTGCTCATCACGCCGCATCCATCCGCCAGCGCTCTTTACGATCGCCTAGCGGGAACTGCCCCTTTGATCGATAGCAAGGCTTGCGCCCGCTACGCCGCTGCTGCGCGTTCGAATCTGGACAAAAGGCTCGCCCGCGAAGCGGCTGCCGTCAAACGACGATAAGGGCAGCCGCTCACTTGCCGGGCGTGCGATAGGGTATGAAATCCCCCAGTGCGCAACTGCCCGTCGTCATCCCCGACATCAAATTGGCGCTGGCGGCCAGATCGCCCCGGCACAATTGCGTCCCGAAAACGCGCACGATCAGCGTGTCACCAAAGGTCAGGCCGTTGCAACTGCCCATCAGCTCATTCTTGTAGATGAGCCGCTTGTTCACGCGATAGAGCAGCACATTGTTGCTGATCACCGTCAGGTTGGTCTGCGGCTGTTGGTCGATGCAGCTGACCTTTTCGCCTGCAACCTTGCCAGCCAGCTCCTCTTCCAGCTTTGTCGCCTGCTTCTGGGTCAGGGGGGTGGGTTCGTAGCTACCGGTGCAGGCGGCCAGTAGCATGGGCGTCAGGCATATCCATGCACGCATCATGGCTCTCCTCTTTCTCTGCCCCCAAAGACGGCAACATAGCGCAGAATCCGTCAGGCCGCATCCTTCGCCGCGCGCCGCTGCGCCAGTTCATCAACGTTCCGCGCCCGCATGAAGATGTTGGTCGCCCGCTCCAGTCCGATCGTCGTCGGCACGGTCGCCTCGCCACGCGCCCGCGCAGCCTCCACTTCTACCATCCGTGCAGCCAGCGCCGCATTGTCCGGCTCCACCTCCAAAGAGAAACGACCGTTGGAGAGTGTATATTCATGCGCGCAATAGACCGCCGTATCCTCCGGCAGAGCGCCCAGCCTCGCCATATTGGCGAACATCTGCGCCGCGGTCCCCTCGAACAACCGCCCGCAGCCCATCGCAAACAGCGTGTCGCCGACAAAAACGATATGCTCGTCGGCCAAATGATAGGCGATATGCCCGGCGGTGTGAGCCGGGATTTCCATCACGGTCGCGACATGTGCGCCGATCCGCACCTCATCGCCTTCTCCCACCATCCGGTCGAGCGTGCCGATCTTGTCCGCTTCCGCCGCCGGGCCGGTAATCGTGCAACCCGTGGCCGCCTTGATCGCCGCATTGCCGCCGACATGATCCCCATGCCAGTGGGTGTTCCACACCTGCCCAATGGTCCAGCCGCGCGCCTGCGCCGCTGCCAGAACCGGATCGGCGACGGCAGGGTCGATCACCACCGTCTCGCCACTTGCTGCGTCATGCATCATCCAGACATAATTGTCGCTGAGCACCGGAATGCGGATCACTTCCAGCATAGCGCTCACCATGTACCAACATTGGGCATCGACGCCCAGGGTTCGGCCGGGTCCAGCCGCCCGTCCTGCAACAGTTCGATCGAAATGCCGTCCGGCGATCGCACGAAAGCCATATGTCCGTCGCGCGGTGGCCGGTTGATCGTCACGCCCGCGTCCAGGAAACGCTGGCAGGTCTCGTATATATTCTCGACTCGATAGGCGAGATGGCCGAAATTGCGCCCGCCATCATAGCTTTCCGGCTGGCTGCCGTCGGTCGGGGGCCAGTTATAGGTCAATTCAACCTGCGCCTCCTCATCGCCCGGCGCGGCGAGAAAGACCAATGTGAAGCGCCCCTGTTCGCTATCGAACCGCTTGACCTCTTTCAGCCCCAGCAGGTCGAAAAAGGCGATGCTTTTGTCCACGTCGGTCACGCGGATCATGCTATGCAGATATTTGGGCAAGGGTCACTCCATTCGTCGCCATAAAGCAACGGTTCATCTCGGTTCTGGCACGACAACCCTATAGATAAGGTCGCGCATCCCCCGAAGGAAGAGGAAAGCATTATGGCATTGGAATTGCGGGACAAGGTTTTGCTGGGCAGTGCCGCGTTGCTGGCGCTGGGCGTCATGAGCGGCGGCTATCTGCTGGGCGACGGGCTGAAACGGGCCAAGGCAGCGGACCGCTCTGTCACCGTGCGCGGCCTTGCCGAAAAGGATGTGACGGCAGACCTTGCCACCTGGTCGATCAGCTATTCGGCGACCGGCTTCGACCTGCCTACGGTGCGCGCCGAAATCGACAACAATACGCGCGAACTCAAAGCCTATTTTGCCAGTCTGGGCTTCAAGCCGGACGCCCTCACCCCGGTCGGCGCTGGCGTGAACCAATATCTCAACAATGGCGTCAACAATATCACCATTACCCAGCGGATGCTGCTGCGCACCACCGACATCGCCCGCGCCCAGCGCGCCGTAGCGCAACAGTTCGACCTGGTCCGCCGCGGCGTGACGCTGCAGGAAGGGTCGGGCATGCGCTACAGCTTCACCAAATTGAACGACCTCAAACCCCCGATGGTCGCCGCCGCCACCAAGGATGCGCGCAACGCTGCCGAACAATTCGCAAAGGACAGCGGCACCAGCGTCGGCGGCATCAAAAGCGCCACCCAGGGCTATTTTTCGATCGACGCACGCGACGGCGAAGGCGGCGATGGATCAAGCGATACGCCCTACAAAAAGGTCCGCGTCGTCACAACGGTTGATTTTTACCTTAAATAACAATAGTTTAGATATATGGCGGTAAAATCATTGCATATGTCTAGTTCAGTTTCGGTTTAACCGCACCCGCGGCGGGCAATCGCGACAGATTGTCCGCCGCTGCCTTCCCCGCCGCTGTCGTCGGCGCCAGCCTGACCGCGCGCTGCCAGGCCGAGCGCGCGACATCGTCATGCTGTGTCAGCACCGCGATGTTGCCTTCCTCCAGCGCCACCGACGCATCGTCAGGCGACAGTTGCACGGCGCGGGCAATATGCGCCTGCGCCAAGGCCATCTCGCCTGACCGCCGCGCCAGCGTTGCCGACAGCAGCCAGCCGAGCGGGTCCCGTGGGGCCTGAGCGAGCGCCACATCCAGCGATTCACGTGCCGCTACCGTATCGCCCAGCGCCACCAGCGCCCGCGCCCGATCGAGATGCACTTCGCCTTTCTCAAGTCCATCCGGCAGCCCCCGCGCCAGCGCCGCATCGAAATCCTGCCGCGCCTTGGCCGGATCGCCACTGGCCAGCGCCGCATTGCCCGCCTGCGCCCACAGCCGCGCGCTCTGCGCCATTTCGGCGCTGCGCTCTGCCTCCTCGGCAGCCTGCTCGAACGCGACGATCGCAGGGCCCCAGCGCTCGGCGCGGGCATAGGCAAAGCCCATGCAATGCCGCGCATAGAAACTGCCGCCGTCGATCCGCCACTTCTGGGCAAAGGCGACGCCTGCATCGGGCGCTTCGATCGCCTGATCCAGGCAGGCCTGAAAAGGCGCGGCATATTTGGCCGGAACCGGAATCCGTCCATCCTCCCGCGCCGCTGCTGGCTTGGGGGCCGCAGCCGTCGCAGCCGCCGCTGCTTCCTGCTTCTCCTTCCGGCTGCGGTTCATCACCGCCTCGATTTCCGGGTCATAGCCTTGCGCAAGGAACAGGAGCGGCAGGAAAAAGGGCATCAGAGACTATCCAGCAGGCTGGCGACGGTGCGGATCAGCAGGGCGATGTCGCTGTCGCGGGAAAGGCGGTGGTCGCCGTCCTTAACCAGCAGCGTCTGCACATCGGATGAACGCGCCTGCGCCGCAATCCGCAGCGCCGTTTCCCAGGGCACAGCATCGTCGCACTGCCCGTGCAGCAACCGCACCGGACAGTCGATGGCGATCGGTCCGCCCAGCAGCCGCGACGCCTGCCCCGATTCCCAGAAGCCCCGCGTCGTCACATAGGGCTGGTCACTATAGGGCGTTGGCTCCTCGATCCGCCCCTCGGTCATCAGCAACGCCTTGTCCGCCTCGGTAAAGCCCCAGTCGGTAAAATCGGGCGCTGCGGCGATGCCCACCAGTCCCGCCATCCGCTCTGGCCGCGCCAGCGCCACGAGCAATGCCAGCCAGCCGCCCATGGACGACCCTACCAGCACCATCGGCCCTTCGACCAGCGCATCGACCAGCAACAGCACATCGTCCCGCCAACTGGCCAGCGTGCCATCCTCGAACCGCCCGTCGCTGGCCCCGCACCCGGCATAGTCCAGCCGCAACATTGCCCGCCCGCTGCGCGCCGCCCAAGCGTCGAGCGCGATCGCCTTGCCCCCTTCCATGTCGGACATATAGCCCGGCAAAAAGACGATCGTCGGCCCCGCGCCATCCCGCTGACGATAGGCAAGGCGCACCCCGTCAGGCCGGGTAAACAAGGCTGGCGGTACGAAATCGGCATGGGTCATGGCGGGGCATCCTGTCAGGCAAAGGGCTTGATCGCCCATAACCCGGCTTTTTGCCCAAGCCACAAAAATTATCCGCTTTCCTGCGTTGACAGCCCCAAGGCCAGCGGCTAGTTGCGCGCTCCTACCCCGTGCCCAGATGGCGGAATTGGTAGACGCACCAGCTTCAGGTGCTGGCGATCGCAAGGTCGTGGAGGTTCGAGTCCTCTTCTGGGCACCATTTGTTCTCATCAGAACGTTCCAAAACATTGCAGAAATGGCGGAATTCTGCCATTATTGACCTCTAGCGCGGAAAGCGAGGTCTTGTTTTGTTTCCCTTTGTTCCAACGTCTCTGGGGGCCTCGGCTGGGGGCTCCAGGTCAAAAGCCCCCAAATCGCACGAAAGTGAGGCCCCCAAATGAGCCTCAATGTGCAGGAAATCAAAGGCTTCCGGGCTGCCGACAAGTCTTACAAGAAATACGACTCGCGTGGGCTGCTGCTTCTGGTGAAGCCCAACGGCTCCAAGCTCTGGTATTTCAAGTACCGCTTTGGTGGGAAGGAAAAGAAGCTGCCTATCGGCGCGTTTCCAGAGGTAAGCTTGTCGCAAGCGCGCCAGCTTCGCGACCGAGCTCGGCTCAAGGTTTCCGATGGCATCGATCCGATGCTGGAGCGCAAGCGCAAGAAGGCCAGGATCAAGCTAGGTGCGGAAAACACCTTCGAGGTCATCGCCAACAAGTACATCGATGAGAAGATGGTACCGGAAGGTCGGGCGGAGGCCACGCTGTGCAAGGCGCGCTGGTTCCTCGAACTGCTCAAGCCCGCAATCGGCAATATGCCAATCAACGACGTCGATCCGCAGTTGATGCTGGCGGCGCTCAAGAAACTCGAAGCGAAAGGCAATCTCGAAACCGCGAAGAAATGCCGATCCTTCGCAAGTCGGGTGTTCCGGTATGGGGCCGCGCTTGGTCAGTGCCAAATCGATCCGACATCGATCTTGCAGGGCGCTCTGGTCACGCCCAGGGCGCGGCACTACGCGGCGATCCTTGAGCCTGAGAAGTTGGGCGGGCTACTTCGCGCCATCGATGATTTCGAATGCTACCCGGCAACGAAATTCGCATTGAAGATTGCACCCCATGTTTTTGTGCGACCAGGTGAGCTGCGCCATGGCGAGTGGAACGAGATCGATTGGGACAAGGCCACCTGGACAATTCCGGAAGGCAAAATGAAGGCGCGTCGGACCCATGTGGTGCCGCTATCATGCCAGGTGCTGGAACTGCTTCGAGACCTAAAATCGATCACCGGCGGCAAGGGCTACATTTTTCCAGCGTTCCATACGCGCCAGCGTCCAATGAGCGAGAATACGATCAATGCGGCATTTCGGCGTATGGGGTTCACCAAGGACGAAGTGACGGCACATGGCTTGCGCTCGACCGCATCGACAATGCTCAATGAGAGCGGCCTCTGGCATCCCGACGCCATCGAGCGCGCTCTCGCCCATGGCGACAGCAACGCTATTCGCGGCGTCTATAATCGCGGGAACTACTGGGATGAACGCGTGAAGATGGCGCAATGGTGGAGCGACTATCTTGATGAGCTTCGACAACGCGAAGCGAGCCGCTGACCGCCGCGTGATATGGGGGTCGCTTTGCAGCTTCATCTTAGCCATTCAAATCATCGACCCGCCAACTTGAAAAAGGCCGTCGATTATTTTGGATCGAATACTGCGGTTTTTGGCGAGTACTGTCGTCGATTCCGCACGCGTTTTGACACATTTGCCCTTAATCGAAACCAAAGCGCAGTCGGGAAAGGTCGCGCCGCGGCTTTTTCATGGTCGTTCCTCAAACTTTCAAAATACAACCGCCTAGTCTGCGTTTAGCAGGAGAGTTATGGAGCTTGCATGGCTGAACGCGACAATACGATCGTCACGGATTCAACGAAAAATAGCTCGCCTGATTATGCACGCGAAGTTGCAGAGACGGCAAACTCGCTGCTCGAATATGCGCTCGACGGGCACCGCCGCGGGCATAAGGTCTACGAGAGCCTAAAGAATCTCAACGAGGTGATCGGCACACAGTATGGGGACCGCGTCCTCTTCGAACTGGTGCAAAACGGTCACGATGCCCACCCAGCGGACGCGACAGGTGGATGCGGGGAGATCGTTGTTCGATTGCTAATAACCAAGGACGATTGTGGCGAACTACTTGTCGCCAATCGAGGGCGTGCATTTTCCCGGTCGAATTTAGACGCGGTCATCAACATCGGCACCAGCGACAAGCGGATTGGCGAGGGAATTGGAAACAAGGGGCTCGGCTTTCGCAGTGTCGAGGCTTTGACCGATGATGTAAGAATCTACTCCGGGCGCCCCGGTACGACGAGTGGAAAGTTCGACGGCTACTGTTTCCGCTTCGCTTCACGCGGCGAAATCGAAAATGACCTATTGACGCTCGGTGCGACGCAAGACGAGGCACGGCACGTCGCCGATACCGTGCCGCGCTACCTCGTCCCGAAGCCGGAAATGCCGCAGTCCACCGCAGTTGAAGCCTTGGCAGCGAACGGTTTCGCCACGGTGGTTTCGCTGCCACTTAATTCTGTTGAAGCGATAGCCCTCGCAGAGGCACAAGTAAAAGCCTTGCTCGATCCAGCCACGCCGGTGCTGCTTTTCTTAGATCGGCTAGAGGCGCTCGATGTCGAGATTGTGCGCTTCGGACAGAAGGTGGCCCGCCAGCGATCGACCCGAACTGCCACGACCATCTTCGAAGGCGCCGCCAATACCAGTTCGCTGGCAAAGGTCGCGGTCGACGGCCACGACTATCTGCTTGCCCGCTCAGTGCTTGCTAAGCCGCCGCTCCTCGATGCAATCAAAGCCAGCCTTCAGGCCGCGCCGCCACTCAAGCGCTGGCTTGACTGGCAGGGCGAAGCGATTGTCTCGGTCGCGGTACCAATCAATGGGAATGGCACCGCTGGACGTCTGTTCAATTTTCTGCCGATGACTGAGAACGCCATCGCACCAATCGGCGGACATATCGATGCGCCGTTCTTCGCTGACATTGATCGCCGATCGATGAAACCAGACGTACCGTTCAACAAGTTCCTGCTGGAAGCGGCGGCGAGGACATGCGCGTTGGCGGCGACCACGATCGTCGACGGTGGAATGGACCTGCCTCCGAGCGTCGTTGTCGACCTCGCTGCTTGGGCGGCACCGCATACTGATAAGTTAGTAGCTGCCTTTCTTGAGATCGAGCGACCGCTTGACGAGGTGGTGATCTGGCCGGTGGTGGCAGGCGGACTTTCGAACTGGGCAAATTTCAAGGCGCTCTATGCTTGGCCCGAGGTGAGGGTTACGCAGATGACACCGAAGCGCCTCGCTTCTGTTGCCGAAGCCGACATTGTGCTGGAGACGCTTGGATCCGATCGTCTCGCGCGGATCAGGACGGTCGCGAGCGCGGTCAAATTGCCTTTGGATCTGTCCGCTGACGCGCTCTGCATCTGGTCCGAAGCAGTTGCCCGGTGGCTCGCGCGAGAACATCGCGCGTCGCCGACACGGTGGAAGGCATTTCTCGATGACGTTTGCGCAGTGTTCGCAGCATCCAGCCAGCCGTTATCTTCGCTCAGGGGGCGCAAGATATTCGTCGACGCGGATGGCAAGTTGCTCGCCGCGACCGCGAAAGCACTCGACGGTGCTCCTCCGGTTTTTGTCAGGACCAAGTCCGGGCGGCGCCGACGCAACGAGGGACCGCCGAGCCCGCCGCCGTCGCTCAAGCGGAAATTTAGATTTCTCAGCGATGCGATAGAACTCAGCGAGACAACGCAGCGTGCCTTCGAAAAGGCGGGACTGCTCCGCAGTTACGACCCGCTCGACGTGCTCGCGACACTCAAAGGTACGCTATCGGACAAAGCGAGCGATCTTCAGCGTCAGGAAGCACTAATCTGGTCATTCAAAGTGTGGAATGGTGGTGGGGGAAAGGCGGTTGAGGATGCGCTCAGTGCGGCCGATTTGTGGGTGCCGACACTGGGAGGGTGGCATCCCGCGCGAACCGCAGTGTTCTCTGCGGCTTGGACCGCGCTCGGGCGCACGGTTGAGCCATATCTCCTTGAAGCCGCACCCGTTTCGCCCGATTGCGCGATGGTCCGCGGGCGCCTATTGATCGGCTTTGCAGATTGGCCGCGCGTAGGGGCAGGTGATCGCCGGGAGGACTGGCATCGGTTTCTTGCGCTGTTGGGAGTTAGCGACGGCTTACCGCCGCTCCCTGCTGCAGTCGCGCGACGGGGGACGCCAAGCTGGCATTGGAAAAGCATCCTTTCAACCCAATCGATCGAAAACGGCTTTGGGTCGGCTTGGACCGCCAAAGTCAGCGGGACCCGGTTCGAGAACCCCTATACCGAATACGAATTGGTGGGGGAAATCTGGCGACTTCCCGGTCAAACTGAATATGCCCAGCTCACCGCCGACGCGCGGGTTGGGCCGTCCGAACTGATTGTCGCGTTTTTGCGGGAGCATGGTGCCAAGCACCTTCGCTTCTCCATCGACCACTATCGCCGTTTAAACCGAGTTGAGCTGCCGACGCCGCTCGCAGTGTTCTTAGGTGCCGCGCCTTGGGTCGCCAGCGTTCGGGGCGATGACATCGTGTTCGCCGCACCGGCGGAGAGTTGGTCGACTACTGCCGCCCGCCAGCTTCCGCCGCGGTTCGTTCCACGATTTCAATCCGAGACCGGCGCGCGTGCCGCCCTGCCTTCGATCCTGTTCGATCCGCGGATCGGCCTTAGGGATTGGTCGAACCGCGAAACAGCTAGCGCGCGTCTCGCCGCGCTGGCGGCCAGTCTCGATGATTTGAATGCCGCCGAGCGCCGCGACCTGCGCGATCAGCTACGCCGCGCGTGGAGCGACGTCGTCGATACTGGTCAGTCTCTGCCAACAACGCTCGCGCTCGTGGTCGAGCGTGGTGGCAGTCTCGAACTTTGTCGTCCTGACGCGGACGAACCACCGCTGGTCCACGTCACCAGCGAACGGCAAGGATTTGCGGCTCGCGCCTTGGGCGATCGCGGCGAAGCGGTGTTAGACGTCGGAGAAAACGACGCAGCGGCGATCGCCACGCTGATCCAGGCAACCGGTGCCTTTCGCTCGCGCCTGGCCGACGCTGGCGACGTTGAGTTGATTGTCGATGGGCAGGCATTTACGCCGCGCACCGACGATCCACTGCTGGCGACGGGCAGCCTTACGTGGTTGATTGATGCGGCAGTCCTCGCTCACGAATATCTCGGCGACCCGTTGGAATTGCGGACGCTCCCGCCCGACGAACTCGAACGGCGCCTCCGCCAGATCAGACTCCGCCGCTGCGCCAGCTTCGCGCTTATGATCGATGGCGAACTCGCACACGCCCGTGGCGACGAGCGCGCGCAACCCGTCGCGGACCCGAAGTTGCCGACGCTGGTACTTGTTGCCCCGGGAACGATCGGCATCGACTTGCTGTGTGAGGCGGCACCAGCGCTCACAAAACTGATGGGCGTTCGGCGGCCCACGCTCGAAACAATGCTCGAACGCCTTGAACGCGCTGGCTTTGACGGTTTCGGGAAGCCCAGCGAAGATCAGTTTGCGCGGGCGATCAAGCGCGGCCCTGAGGTGGTACGAGACTATTTCGCAGCGACGCGCGGTGGCATTGAGCGCCGGGTCCGCGCTTTGCTCCCCGTCGTCGCCCACCTCGCCGACCGCGAGTCTGCCGAGCATCTTCGCGAGCTTCATGAGCGCGTAGGTCCCGCGTTGAACCTCCGCTGTTGATTTCCACTGAGAAGTGACCCGGGTTTTCCATCGAGAAGTGACCCGTCTGCGGATTATGTTTCGGGTGTCATGGGTGGGTCAACCCGTGGTTTTCTCCTTTGGGTTCTGGCCTGCTTGGCAGAGCTGTTTTTGAAGCGGAAGCTATCGTTGCCGGTCTCCAGGATGTGGCAGTGATGGGTAAGCCGATCGAGAAGCGCCGTGGTCATTTTGGCGTCGCCGAACACGGTGGCCCATTCGCTGAAGCTCAGGTTTGTGGTGATGATGACGCTGGTGCGCTCGTAGAGTTTGCTCAGCAGATGGAAGAGCAGCGCGCCACCTGAAGCACTGAACGGCAGATATCCAAGCTCATCCAGGATAACGAGATCGGAGTGCAGGAGGCGATTGGCGATCTGACCGGCCTTGCCCTGTGCTTTTTCCTGCTCGAGCGCATTGACCAGTTCGACCGTCGAGAAGAAGCGGACGCGCTTTCGATGATGTTCGATGGCCTGGATGCCCAGCGCGGTTGCCACATGGCTCTTGCCGGTGCCAGGACCGCCGACCAGCACGATATTGTCGGCGATGTCGATGAAGTCGCAGCGATGCAACTGACGCACCAGAGCTTCATTGACCTCGCTACTGGTAAAGTCGAAGCCGGCCAGATCGCGATAGACAGGGAAGCGCGCGATCTTGAGCTGATAGGCCACAGACCGAACCTCCCGTTCTGCTGTCTCGGCTTTGAGCAACTGGGAGAGGATCGGGATGGCGGCTTCGAAGGCTGGAGATCCCTGTTCCATGAGATCGGTGACGGCCTGCGCCATGCCATGCATCTTGAGGCTGCGGAGCATGACAACGATGGCGCCGCTGGCAGGGTCATGACGCATGACGCTTCTCCTTGCGCAGATCATCATAGCGTTCGACATTGGCCATCGGCTCGCTGACCAGCTTGAGCGCCTGGGGCGCCGTCACCGGCGGCGTGGAGATCGGTTTTCCGTCGACCAGCCTATAGAGCAGATTGAGGATATGGGTCTTGGTCGGAACGCCAGCCTCCAGCGCCATGGTGACCGCCGTCAGCACCAGTTGCTCATCATGATGAAGAACCAGCGCCAGTATTTCGACCATTTCCCTGTCGCCGCCAGGATTGCGCAACAGATGTCGCTGCAGACGCTGGAACGCATCGGGTAGCTCAAGGAAGGGCGCTCCGTTGCGCAGGGCGCCGGGTTTGCGCTGCACGACCGCCAGATAATGACGCCAGTCATAAACCGTATGACCTGGACCGTCGTGAGAGCGGTTGATGATGCGCTGATGCGCGCAGATTGGCTGCCCCTCGGCGACGACCTGGAAGCGATCAGGATAGACGCGCAGGCTGACAGTGCGATTGGCGAAAGAGGCCGGTACGCTGTAGCGATTGCGCTCAAAGTGGATGAGGCACGTCGGCGATACCCGTTTGCGATATTCCACAAAACCATCGAAGGGCCTGCCCGCAACCATCAGACACTCAGATTCATCGGCCCAGGCATTGGCAACCGACCCGGGTTCGATCCCGTGAGAGATGTCCTCCCATAACGCCTTGCAGCGCTCCTCCAGCCACAGGTTCAGCGCATCAAGGCTCTCGGCCTGCGGCGTGGGTTGCCACAGACGGTGCCGCGCATCCTGGACATTCTTCTCGACCTGCCCCTTTTCCCATCCCGCAGCCGGGTTACAGAACTCGGCTTCGAACAGATAGTGGCTGACCATCGTCAGGAAGCGTGCGTTGACGGTGCGTTCCTTACCACGCCCGACCTTGTCGACCGCCGTGCGCATATTGTCATAGATACCCCGGCGCGGCACGCCGCCCAGCACGCGGAAGGCGTGATTATGGGCGTCGAACAGCATCTCATGGGTTTGCAGAAGGTAGGCGCGCACGATGAATGCCCGGCTGTAACTGAGCTTGAAATGCGCGACCTGCAGCTTGGTCCGAACCCCGGCAATGATTGCCCAGTCCTCGCTCCAATCAAACTGGAAAGCTTCCCCCGGCGCGAACGACAGGGGCACGAATGTCCCACGCCCGCCAATCTGTTGCTGGCGCCGATAATCTTCGCGCCAGTCCCGAGCAAAAGCGGCAACCCGGTTGTAGGATCCTTCATAACCCAGGCTCACCAGATCGGCGTGAAACTGCTTGATCGTGCGCTTCTGCTTGCGCGATCGGCCCATCTCGCGCCGCAGCCAGGCCGCCAGATGCTCAGCAAATGGATCCAGTTTGCTTGGTCGATCAGGCACCTTGAATCGCGGATCGATCGTCTCGGACCGCAAATATTTGCGGATCGTGTTGCGTGATAGTCCGGTGCGCCGCGCTATCTCTCGGATCGGTAGATGATCGCGAAAATGCCAGCGCCGGATAACGCTCAATAACGCCATGTCCAACACTCCATATACCCTCGCTTGCCAAAGCCAGGGACGAGTTCAACATGGGTCAATTCTCAGTGGAAATTTACGCCCTACCCGGGTCACTTCTCAGTGGAAATCAACACTCACCGCATTTGTTCGTGAGGCCCGGCGAGCTGCGCCAGGCGGAATGGAGCGAATTCGACTTCGACAAGGCCATGTGGGTCATCCCAGCACCCAAGATGAAGATGCGGCGGGCGCATAAGGTGCCGCTGTCGCGTCAAGCGCTGGCGTTGATCGAGGAGCTGCAGGAGGTCAGCGGCCATCGCAGGTACGTGTTCCCCTGCATGGGGAAGCCGAAGCTCGCCATGTCCGAGAATGCCGTCAATCAAGCGCTCCGCCGGCTTGGCTATCCTTCCGGGGAAATGACGGCCCACGGATTTCGGGCGATGGCGGCGACGCTGCTCAATGAAATGGGCCAATGGAATCCTGACGCGATCGAACGGCAATTAGCGCACCAGGATGCATCTTCGGTACGACGTGCCTATGCGCGCGGCGAGTATCTGGATGAGCGCATCGCCATGATGCAGCATTGGTCTGACTATCTCGATGAGCTTCGCGAAGCGGCGCCAGCGGCACGCCCCCCCGTTGACCTCAAGGGCAAGGCGAAGAAGGGGAAACCGGGACGCGGCCGCGGACGACCGCCTCGAACGCGAGCGCCGCGCTAGTTACGTCTTCGGCGGCGCTGTAGGAGCGATCAGAAACCAGATTTGACATGACATATCATGCTAAATTGACAAAATTCAGCTGATATGTCATGTAAACCTCATGCCACGTGCGTCACGAGCTGCAAGCGGCCTACCGCCTCAAAGTCTTCGAGCCCTGAAACAGCTCGGGAGCGACATTGCGCTCGCCCGGCGTCGGCGCAAGCTCCCTCAGCGGCTGATGGCCGAGAGGATGCTGGTTTCCATTCAGACCTTGCAGCGGCTGGAAGCCGGTGATCCCACGATCGGCCTGGCCGTGCTGGCCAGTGCCTTGCTGGTCTTCGGGATGACATCGCGCCTTTCTGACCTCGTTGCGGCGGACTCCGATCGCGCAGGAATGAGCGAAGATCTCGCTCGCCTGCCGAAGACGACCCACGCATCAAGCGACGACGAGCTGGATTTCTAGACCGTGACGACCGCTCGCACCTATGTCTTCGTGCATCTCGCCGAGGGGCCAGTGCCCGCCGGGCTGCTGACCATGACCGAGGAACCGCGCAACCGTTTCGCGACCTTCGGTTATGGGCGGCGCTATCTTGAGCGCGAGGATCGCATCGCGGTCGATCCGATATCTCTACCGCTCCACGCGCCCGGCACCCAGCAGACATTCCGGACCGAAGAAGGATTCGCCGTTTTTGGCGGCATCCGCGACGCTGCTCCCGATGGCTGGGGTCAGTATCTCATGTACAAGGCGATGGGCGACCGACCACCAAATGAGATCGACCTCATCCTCGCCTCGGGCGACAACCGTGTAGGCGCGCTCGCGTTCGGACCGACACCCGAGAAGCCCGAGCGCCTTACCCCCTGGGGTGACGGCGACGCACCGGGTGAGCATTTCACCTTGGCGGAACTGGCTGATGCCGCCGAGCGTGCGCAGCTCGTCGATGAACTCGACGAGAATCTGCGCCGCCTGCTGACCGCGGGATCGTCATTGGGCGGCGCACGCCCAAAAGCCGCGACGGAAGTTGGCAACCAGCCGTGGATCGCGAAATTCCAGGCGAAGAACGACAGTTTCCCGGAGTGCCGCGTCGAGCTTGCCACGATGCGGCTGGCCACCGAGTGCGGCATGAACGTGCCTCAGCTCGCGTTCGAGCACGTCCTCGGCCGGGATATCTATATGATCGAACGGTTCGACCGGCGGCCGCGCAGCAACGACTTGGAACGGCTTCCATTTGCCTCCGGTCTAACGATGCTCGCTGCCCATGAGAGTGAGGTGAGCGCCTATAGCTATGCCGACCTGGCGGGCGTGATTCGCCAACACGGCACCAATGTTCGGGCCGATCTCCACGAACTTTTCCGCCGCATGGTGTTCAACATCCTCGTGACGAACGACGATGACCATCTTCGCAATCACGGGTTCCTGCGTGTCGACGACGGGTGGAACCTGTCGCCTCTCTACGACGTGGTGCCAAAGCCGCAGGTCGGCCTCGAACGCCGACTGGTGCTGGGCGTCGGTCCTCAAGGCCGGCTCGCTACGCTGCAAAATGCACTTGCGGGTGCGGCAATGTTCGATCTGTCGCAGGAAGACGCGCAAGGCATCGTCCGGCAGCTTCAGGAAATTGTTGCTGGCCGATGGGAAGCACTCTTTGCTGACGCCGGCCTAAGCAACGCGGATCAGCGCCGCTTCGCGACCTGTTTTCGGCTAGCATACCCGGAGAATGATGCGGCCCACTGAGCCTCCAATGCAGCCGGTACCGCGTCTCAGTTCGCCGCCTGATAGAGTTCGAAACGTGCCGCCAGTCGATCACGGTCGGGACAGTCGATTTTTCGGTTCGGCATCAGGATCGTCCTGCCGCGCATCGCCTTGATCCCTTGTTCGAGCATCGGACCATCGTTCATGGCGAAGAGCTGCTCGGAAACATGGATACGAAAGTCGGGATCGATACCGATCAGGTTCGCATCGAAAGCCGCGTGATGGACCTTGGACAGCGGTAGGCCATTGGCAACAACTGGCTGACCAAGAACCTCATCGCGATCCGCCACGATGTGCGCCGCATCAAGCAGCCGTGGTTCGGGTAGCCGCGAGATCGCGCAACGTCCATCATAGGCTGTGAGCACTGCCTCGCGGAACGTCGCTTGATGGAGACGCTGACTGACCAGGCGAAGGGCGTAGCGACGCTCCGGCTCAGGCGGCAAGGCGATGGCAGGCGCACCCATCGTCATCGGCACTGCGAAAGCGAGACGCGCGGTGAGCGTCCTCGCCGACCAGTCCGCGATGAATGTCGGAAAGATGGCGGTGTAGCGTCCGGGCGCGATGCCAAGAAAATAGATGATCGGGATACGCGCTTCCATCGCCTCGCGCAGCCAGCGATTGTCCGCAGCTTCCGGGTCACTGCCCATGAAGGCGTAATCGACGAACTCTTCTCCGGCGTGGATCTGCTCATGGACGCGGCGCTGGTCGTCGTACCACACCCTCGCGCCGGTACGAGGATAGACGGTCCGGATGCTGAGTAGGTGGCGCATCACCTGCGGCTTGAAAATGCCACGTCGCATGTTGACCAGCGGGATGCGCTGCCCGTGGAATATGAAGCCGGCGGCAAGATCGTCAGAGGTGAGCGGACGGCCCGCCGCTAGCCGGTCCAGATGGGCGACAGCAGCAGCGCGCATCGCCGTATCGATCGTATCGTCGCTCATCCCAGATACCGATGATCGCGATGCCAGGCCAAGGCATCGGCCGAGGGCGGAGCGTAGCCGGTTTGCGGTCCCCGAACCGGCGAGCCGTGGAGATCGTAATAGTGCCGGCCATTGTCGAAATCGGCCTTCAGGCGATGACTGACCTCGAAGCGATTGTCGTCAGAGACAGTGACGTAGCCGAGATCGAACAGGCGGTGGATGTCGGTCCTGAGTAGCAGGCCATTCGCGGCGTCATGCTCGCCACCATCGCCATAAGCGCGAATGTGGGCGGCATCGAGGATTGGCAGCGTGCGCTCGCCCGACACGGCACAACGCCGATCATAAGCATCGGTAACAGTCAGCCTGAACGCCCCCTGCCCGAGGCGTGGACGTACTGTCTGGGGAGCGCCGTAGCGCGCAGCCGGCTGCGTCGTCGCCAGATCGAGCGAGGCTCGCTCGACGACTGCCTCCCAGAGATAACGCCCGTCCGCCTCGTCACTGCCGTAGCGTTTGCCGGTGACGATGTTGCGCGCGAAGCTTTGGGGCACCGGAATCCATTGCTCGCGCGGCCAGAAGAACGGCTGGGTCAGGATGCGGCATCCAACTGGCGGGTCCGTGCGGGGATCGAGGAGTGCGTCGTCCCGCCGGTATTGCGCGATCCGCCGCCGCATTTCCGGCAGCGACGTCACGCCATTCTTGATGCCGAAAGCCTCCCAGGCGAGCGATAGCGGGACGTTGGAGGCGTGACTGAATACACCCCCACCGACGATAAAATCATTGGGCGCATGCAACTTGAACAGGAACAGTTCGCCAACCGACACGGCTTTGAAATTCCGGAAACCGCTTGGCTGCCAGAAATTTACTTCGTCCGGGCGCTCGACCGAAAGCAGATCGAACCACGACCGGTCCGTAATGGCGACGAACAGACTGACCACAACGTGAACTTCACCGGTTCGCCTGCTCGTGGCAAGCAATAGCTACGCGCTTCGTGTCAGGCCCTTCAGACTGGCATATTGGATCAGCGTGTCAAACGGCGTTCAAAAGGGACCCCCGATCGGCGTCGAAGAGGGACCCCCTTTTCAGATAATATGATGCTGGTTTGTTGAAGATGGCCTTGCGCTGCGTGCGGCGGAGGGCGGGCGTAGCCCGACCGGAGGCGCGCGCAGCGCAAGATAGATTTTTGAAGGCGCCGAAGGTGGCTGTCAGCTGCGGTTTTTGAAGCGCCAGCTGTCGTTGCCCGTCTCGACGATATCGCAGTGGTGGGTGACGCGGTCGAGCAGCGCCGTGGTCATCTTGGGATCGCCGAACACGGTCGGCCATTCGCCGAAGGCGAGGTTCGTGGTGATGATGACGCTGGTCCGCTCATAAAGCTTGCTGATGAGGTGGAACAGCAACTGCCCTCCCGAGCGGGCGAACGGCAGATAACCGAGCTCGTCGAGAACGATCAGGTCGAGCCGCGACAGCTGCGCCGCCAGGGTCCCGCCTTTGCCGATCCGGGTCTCCTCTTCGAGGCGTGTCACCAGATCGACGGTGTTGAAGTAGCGGGCGCGAGCGCCCCTTCGCACGACATTGGCGGTGATCGCGATGGCGAGGTGGGTCTTGCCTGTCCCCGTGCCGCCGACCAGCACGATATTGCGGCGAGGCGGGAGGAAGGAGCCATCGTGAAGGGAGCGGATCATCTCCTCATTGATCGGTGTGCCCTCGAAGCTGAACCGCTCCAGGTCCTTCACCACGGGCAGCCTCGCAGCCGTCATCCGATAGCGGATGGAGGCTGCATCCCGGTGGGTCGCCTCAGCACGGAGCAGGTCGGTCAGTATCTCCATGGTGGTGCGCTTGCGCTGGAGGCCGGTGGTGACCGCCTCGTCGAACGCCGCCGCCATGCCCTTGAGTCCGAGGCCGCGCATCGTGTCGATCATATCATGCCGCTGCATCATAGCCTCGCAGCAGATCATAGCGGGCACAGTCGGCGAGCGGAGGATGCTGCAGCATCCGGTCTTCCGAAGTGACGATGCTGTGGGGTGTCGCCGGCTCGCGGCGCCGGGAGAGGATGTTGAGGATCAGCTCGTCGCTGGCCGTTCCGTTCGCCAACGCTTCGCGCACGGCAGCCTCTACCGGCTCCAGGCCATCGGTGAGCACCGCCGAGAGGACCCGCACGAACCTGCGATCGGCCTCGTCCCCGGTGCCGAGCCTTCGCCGTAATCGGTGCAGGGCGGGCGGCAGATCCCAGTCCTGGAACGGTGCGCCGTTACGCAGCGCGCCGGGCTTGTGCGCGAGGACCGGCAGATAATGCCAGGGATCGTATATCGTGCGGTTCCGACCGAAGTGGCGCTCATGCTCCCCGACGATCGCATCGCCGCAGCGTATGACGATGCGATCGGCATAGGAGCGCACCTGAACGGTCCGGCGTGCGGCCGTCGACATGACCGAGTAGCGGTTGCGATCGAAGCTGATGAGGCAGGTGCCGGTGACGGCATGCTCGCTCTCATGGAAGCCGTCGAACGGTGCCAGGATCGGCTGCAGGGCCGGTCGCTCCATATCCAGCGCCTCGGCGACGGTAATATCCCCGCGTTCGGGATGGGCATGATGCTCGGCCCAGCGCCGGCACTCGGCCTCCAGCCACCCGTTGAGCTCGGCCAGGCTGGCGAACCGGAGCCGCGGCTGGAAGAAGCGGCCTCGGATTGTCTGGACCTGCTGCTCGACCTGGCCCTTCTCCCATCCCGCCGCCGGCGAGCAGGCGGTCGGCTCGACCATGTAATGATCGGTCATGATCAGGAAGCGGCGGTTGAACACACGCTCCTTGCCGGTGAACACGGCCGTCACCGCCGTCTTCATATTATCGTAGATACCGCGTCGCGGCACACCGCCGAAGAACGCGAACGCCCGGGCATGGGCATCGAACAGCATCTCCTGGCCCTCGCGCGGATAGGCCCGGACATAGGGTGCGCGCGAGTCGCAGAGACGCATATGCGCCACCTTCACCCGCATCGGCTTGCCGGCGATCTCCACATCCTCGTGGCTCCAGTCGAACTGGTAGGCCTCACCCGGCTGGAAGGTCATCGGGATGAACGCCGGTGCGCCTTCGCCAGCATCCTTCCGCCGCGCAGCACGCCAGCGCGCCGCATAGCGGCGCACCGCATCATAGGATCCATCGAACCCCTCGCGCACCAGCAGGTCATGGATACGCGTCATCCGTAGCCGATCGCGGCGGCCGCGACCTTCGTTCTCCTCAAGCAGCGCATCGAGACGATCCTGATAAGGACCGATCCGCGGCAGCGGCTGGACTTTGCGCTGATAGTTGAACGCCGCCTCCGGCGACCGGATCGCTTTGCGGACGACCTTCCGCGACAAACGAAGGTCACGAGCGATCGCCTTGATCGCCTTACCCGCTGCATGCTCACGCCGAATCCGAACCACTGTCTCCACGATCAACATCCCGTTCTCGCCAACTGATCAAAACCAGTCGGCCGACTAAATCCCCGGGATGAAGGGGTCCTTTTTGCACGCCGATCACCCCACGAAGGGGGTGCCTATTGCACGCTGATCCTCAGCGTGTGACACTCCGTCAGTTCCAATGGCCATCACAGGCCGCTGCCTTGTTGGGAACACACACCGCGGAAACCATCTTGGCCAGCGGTCACGTGCGACCGCACCGAAAGGCCGGACATATGGAAGCAAGCGATCCGATCAAATTTTCCGTTCAGCCCTTGCAAGAGGGAGCCGTCCACATATGGAACTGGCATCCGACCGAGCAAGACGTCGCCCAAGCCGCATAGCTGCGGTACTCAGGCCCCGCTTACAGGATGAGTTTCATTGACTGCCTCCACATGACGAATCCGGCGCGTTCTGCGCGCACGTCTCCACGGCTCCCGGCGGCAGGCCGGGAACAGGCCGGTACGGCGATGTGCGGTGCGAGAGAGCCCGTTCAGCAGTCCAGCGTGGTGTCGCGTTCCCACTGCGTGAGATGACGGGTGAAGTCGTTCCATTCACCTGTCTTCAGCTTCAGATAGGCGGGAATGAGCTGGCCGAGCGCGTCCTTGAGTACGGCGCTGCCTTCCAGCGCTCGTAGGGCGTCGAGCAGGTTCAGCGGCAGCTTGTTCTTGGCCGGTAGCGTGCTGCCCTCCGTATACATATTGATGTCGGAGCGCGGTCCCGGGTCGCGGGCGTTGGCCAGTCCGTCGAGGCCCGCCGCCAGCACTGAAGCGGCCATCAGATACGGATTGACTGCACCGTCAGCCAGGCGCAGCTCGAACCGGTCCGGTTCGGGCACGCGGATCATGTGCGTGCGGTTGTTACCCGTCCACGTCACCGAGTTGGGCGCCCAGGTCGCGCCTGAAGTGGTGCGCGGCGCGTTTATACGCTTGTAGCTGTTGACGGTCGGATTGAGGAAGGCCGTGAGTGCATCCGCAGAGTTGATGATGCCACCGATGAAGTGCAGCGCCTCGGCGGTCAGGTCTTGGCCACCAGGGTTGGCAAAGGCGTTGGTGTCGCCCTTCCACATCGAGACGTGCATGTGGCAGCCGTTGCCAGTCAGGTGGGTGAACGGTTTGGGCATGAAGGTCACGCGCAGGCCGTGCTTTTCGGCAATCGACTTGGCCATGTACTTGAAGAAGGCATGGCGATCGGCGGTGAGCAGCGCGTCGTCATATTCCCAGTTCATCTCGAACTGGCCGTTCGCGTCCTCATGGTCGTTCTGGTAAGGTTTCCAGCCGAGCGACAGCATGGCATCGCACAGCTCGGTAACCACATCGTAGCGGCGCATCAGCGCCTGCTGGTCGTAGCAGGGCTTGGCCTGGCAGTCTGCCGTATCGGCGATAGACTGACCGTCGGAAGATAGCAGGAAGAATTCACATTCCACCCCGGTTTTCATCTGCAGGCCAATTTCGGCAGCGCGCGCGATCTGGTTCTTGAGGGCGACGCGCGGGGAGGCCTCTACGGGAGCGCCATTCATCCACAGATCGGCGGCGAGCCAGCCCACTTCGGGTTTCCAGGGGAGCTGGACCAGGCTTTCCGGATCGGGTCTCGCAAATAGGTCCGGGTCGGCCGGACTCATGTCGAGCCAGGTAGCGAAACCGGCGAAACCGGCGCCGTTTTTCTGCATCCCGGCGATGGCAGAGGCAGGAACGAGTTTGGCACGCTGGGCGCCGAACAGGTCGGTGTAGGAAATGAGGAAGTACTTGATTCCCTTTTCCTTGGCGATTTCCGCAAGGCTAATGGTCATGGTCATATTTCTCCAGCAACGGACGACCGGCCGCTTTGCGCTCTGATTGTCCGATAAACCCGTTCCTGCCTGCGAGCACGAGGGTGCCTTCGTTGGAGCCGGCATCTGGGATTGCCGGCTCCGGGACCACCGGCCGGTCAGAAAGTCTGGCCGGGGATCCAGTTCGTTCCGGCCAGTGGCACACCGGCCATGGCAGAAGCCTCTAGCGTGAGGGCCACCAGATCCTCGGGCTCGAGATTGTGCAGGTGGCTCTTGCCGCAAGCGCGGGCGATGGTCTGTGCTTCCAGCGTCAGTACCGAAAGGTAGTTGGCAAGGCGGCGGCCGGCCTGAACCGGGTCGAGGCGCGCGGCAAGTTCAGGGTCCTGCGTCGTTATGCCTGCGGGGTCGCGGCCCTCCTGCCAGTCGTCGTAGGCACCGGCGGTGGAGCCGAGCTTGCGGTATTCCTCTTCGTAGGCAGGGTCGTTGTCACCCAACGCGACCAGCGCGGCGGTGCCGATGGCGACGGCATCCGCACCCAAAGCCAAGGCCTTGGCCACGTCTGCACCGCTACGGATGCCGCCCGAGACGATGAGCTGGACCTTTCGGTGCATGCCCAGATCCTGCAGCGCCTTCACTGCGGGGCGGATCGCGGCAAGGATCGGAATCCCGACATGCTCGATGAATACGTCCTGCGTCGCGGCCGTACCGCCCTGCATTCCGTCGAGGACAACGACGTCGGCTCCCGACTTCACCGCAAGGGCAACGTCATAATAAGGGCGCGTCGCACCCACCTTGACGTAGATTGGTTTTTCCCAGTCGGTAATCTCGCGTAGTTCCTCGATCTTGATCTCAAGATCATCGGGACCGGTCCAGTCGGGATGACGGCAGGCCGAACGCTGGTCGATGCCCTTGGGCAGATTCCGCATCATGGCAACGCGATCGGAGATCTTCTGGCCCAGCAACATACCGCCGCCGCCGGGCTTCGCACCCTGCCCGACGACCACCTCGATCGCATCGGCACGGCGAAGGTCATCAGGGTTCATTCCGTAGCGCGAAGGCAGGTACTGATAGATCAGTGTCTGCGACTGACCACGCTCCTCGGGCGTCATGCCGCCGTCGCCAGTGGTCGTTGAGGTCCCGGCGATGGTCGCGCCACGGCCCAGCGCCTCCTTGGCGGCACCCGACAGGGCGCCGAAGCTCATCCCGGCGATGGTGACAGGGGTCTTGAGATGGATCGGCTTCTTTGCGAAGCGAGTGCCCAGCCACACATCCGTGGCACACTTCTCTCGGTAACCCTCCAGCGGATAGCGCGAGACCGATGCCCCGAGGAACAGCAGATCGTCGAAATGCGGCAGCTTGCGCTTCGTACCTCCGCCACGAATGTCATAGATTCCGGTCGCGGCAGCTCTGCGGATTTCCGCCAGCGTGTGAGGATCGAAAGTTGCCGAGAAGCGCGGCAACGTCTGGGGGATGTTCTCCAGGTCCATCTGTAGGTCCTCAGTAAGCCGACGAGTTGTCGACGTGGAAATTGTAGAGACCGCGGGCGGAGCCATAGCGGCGGAAATCAGCGACGCTGACGGTCTCGTCCAGGCCGGCGGCGTCAAGCAGGCGGCGCAGGTCGGCCTTGTGCTCGTCGCGCAATTCCTTCTCGATGCAGTCGGCGCCGAGGCTCTTGACCGTGCCACGCACATAGAGTCGGGCTTCGTAGATTGAGTCCCCCAGCGCATCGCCGGCGTCGCCCAGGACCACGAGGTTGCCGGATTGAGCCATGAATGCGCTCATCGCGCCGATCGAACCTTTTACGACGATGTCGACGCCCTTCATGGATATGCCGCATCGAGCCGAGGCGTCACCGTCGATCACCAGCAGGCCGCCGTGCGCGGTGGCGCCCGCCGACTGGCTGGCGTCGCCTTTCACGTGAACCTTGCCCGAAAGCATGTTCTCGGCGACTCCAACGCCAACGTTGCCGTCCACCACGACGGTTGCCTGCTTGTTCATGCCGGCGCAGTAGTAACCGGCGTGACCATTGATCTCGACGGTGATGGGTACATCGAGCCCGACGGCAAGCGCGTGCTGGCCTTCGGAATTCTCGACGGTCCAGTGCGTCGCGTTGGTGTCGGCAGGCAGGGCGTGAAGCTGCGCGTTAAGGTCGCGCTTGGTGGTTTCGGCGAGATCGACGACAGGCATCAGTTGCGCTCCCAAGCATAGACACGGGCAGGTTCAGGTTCGAACACGCGGGCGTTCTGGATACCCGGAAGACCCGCCAATGCGCGGTATTCAGAGCCGAACGCGACGTAATCGTCGGTTTCGGCCATGACGGCAGGCTTGCATGAAACTGGATCGCGCAGCACTGCGAAGCCGCTCTCGGTGCCGACCACGAAGGTGAAGAAGCCGTCGAGGTCGTCAAGGCTCGCTTCGAGTGCTTCGGCCAGCGTCGCTCCTTCCTGCAGCTTCCAGCTGAGATAGCCGGCGGCGACTTCACTGTCGTTATCGGTCGAAAAGCGGATGCCCTTGGGCTCCAACATTCGGCGCAGACTTCGGTGGTTGGAAAGCGAGCCATTGTGAACTAGGCACTGGTCGGTGCCGGTCGAGAACGGGTGGGCGCCCGCTGTGGTGACGGCGCTCTCTGTAGCCATGCGGGTGTGGCCAATACCGTGCGTGCCCGACATGCCGGCGAGGCCGAAGCGCTTGGCAACGTCGGCAGGCAGGCCGACTTCCTTGTACAGCTCGATGCGCTCACCTGCGCCGGTAACCGCAAGATCCGGACGCGAGGCGGCGAGCCAGTCGCGAACGCGCTGCTCATCGCGTTCGGGAAGCGTGAGCACCAGATGCGTGTCGCGGATGAAGCCACTGATATCGCCGCCCAGGTCTGCGACGATCGAATCGAGGTCATCACCCCGCACGGTCAGTTTGATGCGCCCATTCTCACCACTGCCGTAGACAGCAAAGCCCGCGCTATCGGGACCGCGGCCGGTCATGACCACGAGCATTTCAGCAAGCAGTTCCCCGAAACGGGGCTCAAGCGTGCTGTTCTTCAAAAACAACCCAACAATTCCACACATGGTCGATTCCCTCGTCAGAGAAGGAAGTCGTACTGGAGTATGGAAAATTGGTCAACTCACAGGAAACAAATTTGCCTGTAAGGAAATCAACTCTTCGGATATATGATTATCGACAAATACTTGGATGTCTCCGATAGCATCCGTTCCGGGCCATGCAGGGTCCCGCTGTCGAACAGCAGCGAATCTCCCGGCTGCATAGGGTAGCTCGCGTTGCCGTGGCGGTAGGTCAGTTCGCCTTCGAGCATGTAGATGAACTCGACGCCGCTATGCGCGAAGCCGGTGTAAGGGGCCGCATCTTCGCGAAGGGTGATAAGGTACGGCTCGACGTTGACATCGCCGCGCAACATATGGCCGAGCAGTTGATAGATATGGCCCACCTTGGTGCCGCGGCGCTCTATCGTAACGCCGGCGTTCGCCTTCACGTGCGAGCAGTCCTGCCGGTCTTCGAACGACGCGAAGAGAAGAGACAGGGGAACCTGCAATACGCCTGAGATCGCCTGGAGTGTGCCAAGCGAAGCGGAAATGCCCCCATTCTCGATTTTCGAGAGCATGCCGGTGGATATGCCCGCTGCCGAGGCAAGATCGGCGATAGAGAGATCGAGATCGCGCCGGACGGCACGAATTTGGGTGCCCAGTGCTTTTTCCAGACTGCGATCGGGCTTGCCGGGTGCGGCCGAGCCCGTCAAGGTATCCTGATCTTCGGTATTGACGGTAGCAGTAATGCCGACTCTCCGTTAAAAACCTGTTCGGGCACTGTTTCATAAAGAGGATGTTGCCCGATGTCATCATATCGATCAGGCAACTGCCGCCTCGCGCACCGCGCCGGGCAGCCCGCGTCGGCGCCTCGCCGCCCGCAGGGTATTGCTCAGCAGGCAGGCAATCGTCATTGGCCCAACCCCACCGGGGACGGGCGTTACAGCGGCGGCGTGATCCATTTCCTCGCGCACGGCATCGCCGATGATCACCTTCCTGCCGTCGCGCTCGACGCGGTTGATGCCAACGTCGATGACCACAGCCCCCGGCTTAACCCAATCTCCGCGCACAAGGCCCGGACTGCCTGCGGCGACAACAACGATGTCGGCGCTGCGCACGGTGTCCGGCAGGTTGCGGGTGGCTATGTGAGTGACGGTGACGGTGCACTCGCGTTCAAGCAGCAGCATGGCGACCGGCTTGCCGACTATGTTGGACTTGCCGATCACGACTGCCTTCAGGCCCCGGTAGTGGTCGATCGCGGTGTCGAGCAGGATCATGCAACCCAGCGGTGTGCAGGGGATCAGTCCTCCGGTGCCGGTGGAAAGACGCCCGACATTGACCGGATGGAAGCCGTCGACATCCTTCAGCGGATCAATCGCGTCCAGCACCAGGTCTGAATCGATGTGTTGCGGCAAGGGAAGCTGCACGAGGATGCCGTCGACCGCATCGTCGTCATTGAGCGCGGTCACGAAGCCAAGAAGTTCCTCCTGGCTCGTGGAGGCGGGAAGGCGGTGCTCGAACGACCGCATTCCCGCTTCCAGCGTCTGCGTCACCTTGGAGCGGACATAGACCTGACTGGCAGGATCGTCGCCGACGAGCACCACCGCCAGTCCCGGCACGATCCCTTCCGCGGCCAGACTGACGACTTCTTCCGCGACCCGGCCACGAAGCTTCGCGGCGATCGCCCGTCCGTCTATGATGGCTGCCATCGGGTCAGTCGCGAAACACGACCGTTTTCGCGCCATTGGCGAGCGCGCGGCCGTCGAGATGGAAAGCTACCGCCCGCGCCAGCACCCGGCGCTCGATGTCGCGGCCCTTGCGCACGAGATCGTCGGGCGTGTCGTGGTGCGAGATGCGCTCCACGTCCTGCTCGATGATCGGTCCTTCGTCGAGGTCGGCGGTGACGTAGTGCGCGGTTGCGCCGATCAGCTTGACACCGCGCGCATGCGCCTGGTGATAGGGCTTGGCACCCTTGAAGCCTGGCAGAAACGAATGGTGGATGTTGATGCACCGGCCCGAGAGAAACGCGGCAAGGTCATCCGACAGGATCTGCATGTAGCGCGCCAGCACGATCAGTTCCGCGCCCGTCTCATCGACAATCGCCTTGATCCGGGCTTCCTGCTGCGGCTTCGTTTCCTTGGTGATCGGCAGGTGGTGGAACGGAATGCCACCGAAATCGACACCTTGATAGGTGCCGAGGGGATGGTTGGAGATGATGCCCACGACGTCCATCGGCAGTTCGCCGATGCGGTTGCGGTAAAGCAGATCAACCAGGCAGTGATCGAACTTGGATACCAGGATCAGCACCTTGCGCAGTTCATCCTTGGGACGCAGCGTCCAGTCGAGCGCGAGCTCTTCTGCCAGCGGCGCGATGCCGGCACGCAGATCATCGGCAGCGGCCTCATCCGGCAGGCTGAGCACGATGCGGCCGAAGAAGCGGCCGGTTTCGGCGTCATCGTACTGGTGCGCTTCCTTGATGTCGCCGCCATGGCGATACATCACGTCGGTAACGCGCGTGACGATCCCTGGCCGGTTGGCGCAGGACAGGGTCAGGAGATAGGGTTTGGTCATCGTGTCCTCGGATTAGAAGGCCAGCGCGGCTGCGGCGTGGTCGATCCACTCGCGCAGGCTGCCGGCAAAGCTACGGAAAGTGGCAAGGTCGTAAGTGGGACCGTCGTCGACTTGCCGGATGACGACACCGATATGCGCGATCACCGTGGTTGCCACCGAACCGCTGGAAAAGGATGCGGAGTGGAAATCGATCGCCGCCCCGCGCTGTAACAGCTTGCGCGCGCCTTCGCCTGCAAGACGCAGGACAACGTAGCCGCTGGACTGGTCGGATACCGATGCGAGTCCCGCAAGCCGATGCGTGAGATCGGCAGCGAAATCGGGAGCGGTGCCATCGTGGAACGCGAGCCAGGTCCCCGGGCCCGTGCCGATGAAGGTCACGGCTCCCGAGCCGCAGGCCGCCGGTCGGTCAAGCAGCGACATGCCCAGCGCAGTGCCGATCTTCGCGGCACTCATGCTCTTTCTCGCCATGACGGATGCCAGAGCGATATCATCGCGCTCCTGGATGGTGAGGTGTTCAGGCACGGACGCGGACTCCTTCGGGGTCGACAAAAATCGGGTTGCAGACTTCCGCCTGGATATCGCCTCCGCGCACCGGATCGTGGATGACAATGCGCTCGCCGTGACGCTGTGCGCCGTTGACCAGCAGGCCAAGCGCGATCGAATGGTCCAGCGTTGGCGACCAAGCGGCCGAGGTCACGAACCCTTCGTCGTTCTGCGGCAGCGGTGCTGCACCTGGGGCGAGCAGGTGTCCGCCACCACGCAGATGCCGGGTACGGTCGACCGGCCTGAGACCGACCAGCGCGGGGCGCGACGGATCCGCGAGCCCGCGCCTGGCAGCCATGGCGCGGCCGATGAAATCCTTCTTTTTCGACATCATCCGGCCCATGCCGAGGTCGGCTGCAGTGGTCTGGCCATTCAGTTCGTTGCCCGCGGCATGGCCCTTCTCGATGCGCATAACGCCGAGCGCCTCGGTGCCGTAGGGCACGGCGTCGTAGGAGCGGCCGGCAGCGAAGAGGTGGCGCACCAGTTTGTCGCCGAGCGTCGCAGGTACGCTTACTTCGTAGGCCAGCTCACCGGAGAACGACAGGCGGTAGATGCGCGCCTCGAAACCCTGCCAGCGGAACTTCGCAGCGCCCATGAACGGCAGGGCGTCGTTCGATACGTCAAGGTCCGGAAATGCCGCCTGCAGCATCTCGCGCGAACGGGGACCGGCGACGGCGTAGGTGGCCCACTGTTCGGTCACCGAAGTGGCCTGAACGTCGAGCTCGGGCCAGAGCACTTGCCGGGCATAGTCGATATGCTGCATAACCCGCGCGGCGTTGACCGTGGTGGTGGTGACGAAGAAGCTGTCCTCTGCGAAACGGGTGGTTGTGCCGTCATCCATGACGATGCCGTCCTCGCGCAGCATCACGCCATAGCGCGCCTTGCCGACGGCAAGGGTCGAGAACATGTTGATGTAGAGCCGGTCGAGCAGCAGGGCGGCATCGGGGCCATGCACGTCGATCTTGCCGAGCGTTGACACGTCGCAGATGCCGACGCCGCGCCGGGTCATCGTAACCTCGCGGTTGACTGTCTCCAGCCAGGACGCCTCCCCCGGGCGGCTGAACCACTGCGCACGCTTCCACTGTCCGGCATCAACGAAGGTTGCACCTTGTTCGGCCGCCCAGTCATGGCTGGCCGTGCGGCGCACAGGGCGGAAGGATTCCTCGCGGTGATGGCCCGCCAGCACGCCGATCGCCACTGGCTGATAAGGCGCGCGCGACATGATCGTCCCTGCCGCACCAATCGTGCGGTCAGTTGCCGCCGCCAGCAGTGCGTGGCCATTGAGCTGACTGGTCTTGCCCTGGTCGGTCGCCATGCCAAGCGTCGTGTAGCGCTTCATGTGTTCGATGGACACGAAGCCTTCACGGGCAGCGAGCTGCACGTCGCTGGCTGTCACGTCGTTTTGGAAATCGACGAAGCACTTGGTTCGCGCGCCCGGTACATGCCACAAGGGCGCGGTCGACGCGGCTTCGTCCGCTGCCCGAAACGAGGGCGGGGGAACAGCGCGGCCGGTTGCGTCCGCCACGGCGTCGGTACCCTTGGCAGCGCCGTCGACTAGGGCCTGCGCCAGCGAGAACCGGCCTGCCGCCGCACCGGCCGGAACGAGCCCGGGTGGGGTCTCGTCGAGCAGGAAAGTCTGTTGCGATTCCGACCACACAGGTTTTGCTCCCATGTTGCTGCCAAGGCCGATTGCCGGATTCCAGCCGCCACCCATCGCGACGAGATCCGCGCGGAGCGTGCGGCGCGAACCATCCGCGAGGCGCACGTCAACCTTCCTGACCGGAACACCGTGCACGTCAGTGACGATCGCGCCGCTCAGGATTTCGACACCACGCGTACGTAGTTCAGCGGCGAGGGCAGGCTCATCTTCGCGGTGGTCGACAAGCACGACGGAGGCGCCCGCTGCCGCCAGGTCCCGCGCAGTCGACCATCCGCTGTCGCTGGCGGTAAACACGACGGCGCGCTGTCCGGGAACCGCGGCGTAACGATTGACGTAAGTCGAGACAGCCGAGGCAGTCATGACACCAGGCCGGTCATTGCCACCGAACACCAGCGGCCGCTCGATGGCGCCTGTCGCGAGGATGGCGCGGCGGGAGACGATCTTCCACAACCGCTGACGCGGCTGCCCCGGCAGCGGGGCGACAAGATGGTCGGAAACGCGTTCGACGGCCACATATTCGTCGTCATAGACCCCGAATACGCCGGTACGGCTGAGCACGCGCACGTTCGGAAGCGAGGCCAGCTCCGCCAGCACCTGTGCAACCCATTGCACTGCGGACATGCTGTCGATCTCCTGCCGCTCGCTCAGCAGGCGCCCGCCGGGACGGGCGTCCTCGTCCGCCAGCATGACGCGCAGCCCTGCACGTCCTGCGGTCAGGGCCGCCGCAAGACCGGCCGCACCACCACCGATGACGAGCAGATCGCAGAAGGCATGCTCGCGGTCATACTCGCTCGGATCGGGCAGCATGGAGAGCTTGCCCAGCCCCGCCGCCCGCCGGATAAGCGGCTCGTACACCTTCTCCCAGAATTTAGCGGGCCACATGAAGGTCTTGTAATAGAAGCCCGCCACAAAGATCGGCGAGGCAAGCTGATTCACGGCCAGCAGATCATAGCGCAGACTGGGCCAGCGGTTCTGACTGCTCGCCTCCAGACCGTCGAACAGCGAGACGGTGGTCGCGCGCGTATTCGGCTCGGCGTGGGCGCCGGTACGCAGGGTGACGAGGGCGTTGGGCTCCTCGCTTCCCGCTGTGAGGATCCCGCGCGCCCGGTGGTACTTGAACGAGCGGCCGACGAGACGGACATCATTAGCTACGAGAGCGGAGGCGAGAGTGTCGCCCTCAAAGCCCGAATAGGCCTTCCCGTCGAAGGTGAAGGAAAGCGGGCGCTGCCTGTCGATCAGGCCACCGGCAGAAAGGCGGCTCATGCGGGTGTCTCCCGGGACAGCGTGGCGGCGGCGATGCGGTGTGTGCGGGTGTGGCGCAGCACGGTGATCCAGTTGCGGCACCCTTGCGCATGGTACCAGTGCTCGGCCATCTCGCCGATCACGTTGTCGCGCAGGTACACATAGTCGTAGAAGCCGTCCTCGCCTTCAGGGCGGCGGGGCGAAGCATCGCCGCGATAGACGAATTCCTGGGAGTCACGTTCGCCGCAATAGGGACAGGGTATGCGCATGGCCTCGTTCCCTCAGTGAAGATTGGGTTGGGCGCCGGCGCCCTTTTCGTCGATCAGATGACCGCGCTCGAAGCGGTCGAAGCGGTAGGCGGCAGCCGTATCGTGCGGGGCGCCCGTCGCGAGCAGATGGGCAAAGCAGCGCCCGGCGGCCGGCGTTGCCTTGAAACCGCCGTAGCACCAGCCCCCGTTAAGATAGAGGCCCTCGACCGGGGTGCGGTCAATGATCGGGGAGCCGTCCATCGACATGTCCACGACACCGCCCCAGGAACGCAGCAGGCGGGCGCGACCGATCATCGGCATGATCGCCATGCCACCCTCGCACACGTCCTCCACTACCGGCATGTTCCCCCGCTGGGCGTAAGTGTTGTATCCGTCGATGTCGCCGCCGAAGACGAGCCCCCCCTTGTCCGACTGGCTGATGTAGAAGTGTCCGGCCCCGAAAGTGATGACGCCGGGAATGACCGGCTTCAGCCCCTCGGTCACGAAGGCCTGGAGCACATGGCTCTCGATCGGCAGGCGCAGCCCGGCCATCGCTGCGACGGCAGAGGAATGTCCGGCCACCGACAGGCCGACTTTGTTCGCGCGGATTGCACCGCGCGTTGTCTCCACGCCGGTGACGGCGCCGCTGGCGTCACGAAGGAAGCCCTTGACCTCGCAGTTCTGAATGATGTCGACCCCAAAGTCGGAAGCGCCGCGGGCATAACCCCAGACGACCGCGTCGTGCCGGGCAGTACCTCCGCGACGATGCAGCAGGCCACCCATGATCGGGAAGCGGGCCGAATCGAAATTCAGGAACGGTGCCATCTTGCGCACCGCGTCCCGGTCCAGCAATTCCGCTCCCGCGCCATGGAGCAGCATCGCGTTGCCGCGCCGGGCGAAAGCATCACGCTGGGCATCGCTGTGGTACAGGTTCAGGATGCCGCGCTGGCTGACCATCACATTGTAGTTCAGGTCCTGCTCCAGCCCTTCCCAAAGCTTCATCGAAAATTCGTAGAAGGGCTCGTTGCCGGGCAATCCGTAGTTGGAGCGGATGATCGTGGTGTTGCGTCCGGCGTTGCCGCCGCCGATCCACCCACGCTCGACCACTGCGACGCGGCGGATACCGTGGACCTTGGCGAGGTAGTAGGCAGTGGCCAGGCCGTGGCCGCCGCCACCGACGATGACGATATCGTAACCCTCAGCAGGCGCGGAATCGCGCCAGGTCGGGCGCCAATCGCGATGCCCCTTGAGAGCGTGCGTGGCAAGATTGAAAATGGAAAAGCGCGTCATGCGTGCGGCGCCTCGAAATTCGTGTGATGTGATGTCTTGTAAGTAGCCGTTCGGCACCATATCGCTTGTCCATGAGCGACCCTTATATGACCAAAACCGACAAGCTTCGCAGCGCTGAAGAAATTCGGACGCTAGGGCTGTTGCTGATCGACGGATTCTCGCTGATGTCCTATGCCTCAGTAATTGAGGTCTTCCGCGCAGCGAACGCGCTGGCGGGGCGCACGCTCTATCGCTGGTCCCACATTTCAGTTGATGGAAGGCCGATCCATGCGTCGAATGGCGCAACGATCCTAGCCGACTTCGCGGTGGGCCAGCCGTTTGACTGCGAAACGCTGTTCGTTTTCGCAGGCGGTGACCCCACGGGGTTTTCGGATGCACGCACATTTGCTTGGTTACGGCGCATGGCGGCACAGGGCGCAGTCATCACAGGGGTATCTGCTGGCCCTTTCCTGCTGGCGCGGGCCGGGCTTCTCGATGGTTATCGCGCGACGATCCATTGGGAGCATCGGCCCGTCTTCGTTGAAACTTTTCCGAATGTTTCGCCAGAAACCGTACTGTTTGTCATCGACCGCCGCCGCGTGACCTGCGCGGGCGGGATGGCGGGTTTGGACCTGGCGATCGAAATGATCGAGCGTGAGCAAGGTTACGGCCTTTCCTCGATTATTTCGGACTGGTTCATCCGTACCGATACCCGTAGGGCCGACCGCCCTCAGCGGTTGAGCCTGCGCGAAAGGCATCAGGTGTCCAATGACACGGTACTGAAGGTACTCGCTCATATGGAGGAAACGGTGGAGGAACCATCCCCGCGCGAAACCCTAGCTAAAATCGCAGAGGTCTCGGTCAGGCAATTGGAACGCCTGTTCCGCAACCATCTCAGTGCGACCATGCGGGAGAGCTATATGCGCATCCGGCTCGAGAAGTCGGAGCAACTCTTGCGCACGACGGCGCTGTCCGTCACACAAGTTGCATTAGCTTGCGGGTTTCAGAGTGCCAGCCATTTTAGCCGCAGTTTTCGTGATCGCTATGGGAAACCGCCCTCGGGGCGGGCGAGGAGAGATCGAGAATCCTAATCGGGGGCGTTCGCGGGCCGGTGTTCCCAGCACGAGGCCGGGAATTGGACTCAGCACCAGCATCGTCGCCACGGGAAGTTCGGATCGGGCCATCGATACGTGGTTCACGCGAGTCGAGGACGTCCACGGTGCGCAGCCGGTCGAATGAATCGCGCGCCAGCCATGAAGCGATGGCAATCTTGGCATGATCGCGGGCCGTTGGGCAAAAGACCCGTCACCGCGTCGACGGCGAATCGAACATCACGCCGCAAGTGGACGAGGCAGATGTCGGACGCCAAAATAGAGCGCAATGGCGTGCAATGCGCTGTTATTGAGCGCCACAATAGACTGCATTCAAAGGGCGCAGCAGCGGCAGGCAGATCCGGTTACTGATCGGCGAACCGCTTGGCCAATCTGGCGCTTGCCCCACTTTTAGCGGCAAGCTTTGAGCCATACCGCAAGACGGTACGCGCATCGCGCCACCGGTAGGCCTGCATGATAGCTGGCAGTCCTTCTCCTGCCGCAAAATTGTCCTGGGCCACCCCGACCCGGATCGAATGTGACGAGACCGTGCTGAGCCAGCGGTCGCGTTCGGCTTCGCTCATTTCACCGAGCAGGCCCTTCTCCCAGGCGCGACGGATGAGCCGCCTGTAAATGAGTGTGATGCTGTTCGGGTGCAGGCGCTCGGTGCCGATGCTGTCGATCGAGCCGTCGAAGTGCGTCGTCACGCGGCGCAGCAGCGGACCCTTGTCCACCCTGCCCGCTTCACGCCAGCGGGCAATGGCCGCCATCGTCGCGGGAGAAAGATAAGCCTCGGCTCCGGCTTGCTTTCGGTCGGTCTTGCTTGAAGGGATGTGCAACAAACCGGCTCCGTCGCTGTCGGGCCCCTCGATATGCCCGACATCGATCGCGACCAGTTCCGAGCGCCGCGCGGCTGTATCGTAAGCGATGCGCAACATGGCCGCGTCGCGCATCCCCAATTCATCGCGGCGGCAGGCCTTGAGCACATGGGCCAGGCACACGCCAGAGGCGGGACTGTCGAGATCAGCGATGTCGCCCTTGAACCGGATGGCGCGCGCCTGCCTCTGGCGCACGCCGAGATGATTGCGCGCCGCCTTGCGCTCGAACTTGACCAGCGCTGCGGCGGTCGGATCCGTCAACCCTGCCATGCGGTAGGCCCACCCGACATGGACGAGGTAGCGCTCGATCGTGGCCATGGCGCGGGTCTTTACGGACGATGGATCGATCCCGGCAAGCGCACGGATCCAGGCGGCGACGTCGGCGGGTTCGGCCGCACCCGGTACAATCCGGCGTGAGTGGCACCACTGTCCCCACAAAGTCAGGTCCGAGCGGAACGCGCGCCGGGTATTGATCGACCAGCCCCGCATCGCGGCGTCGAGCAAGGCCTCGTCGATACCGCCACCCGGACGGGTTCCCGTCCCAATCAGGGCGCGGACATCGGCAACGAGATCGGCCGGCTCGACGCTCAGCGGCACGAGGGCGCTGCCTGCGGCGGGTCTGGGGTGCTTTTTCGGCATGGGGACGACGATAACCGGGCGTTTCGCTTATGTATAGCCTCACGATAAGCATCCATTATCAACACTAATATGCCATCCATGTGGACTGAAAGGTGGGTTTACGTCTAGTATTGATCCGTGAACCGCCCTCTCCCGCCCCTCTGCGCGCTCGCCTGGACGCCCGATCTGGTGAGCGCACTCGCCGACGCCAGCGGTGCGATCGGGCGGCTTGATGCCCGGATTTCCGCGACTGCGCTCGCTCCGGCCTGGCGTCTGCGCGCCAGCTGGAACGGCTATGCCAAAGCGCTTAGCCTGCAGCATCTCGAAATCGAAGAAATCGATATTATTTCTTGGCGGTGCGGCCTCCAGCTGGCCGGACGGCCGCGTCTCGAAACGGCGGACGCCCCGTTCTCCGCACTTGAGCCCTGGCGCGACCGGCTCGCCGAGAAGGAGGGAAGGCACTGGCGCGAGGACCTGCCATTCAGCTTCGATCTGCCCGCAGGGTGGGACAAGGCCCCTGCTCTTGCCCGCGCGCTCGCGCTGCTCGATGACTGGGCCCGGCGCGACCGCACCATCACGCCGTGGCTGGCGTTCCCGGTGGTTCTGCGGCGCATGGGATTATCGCAGCGCGCCTTGCCCTGCCTCGTCACGGGCGATCCCGGACAGCGCTTTGTGCAGGGTGATCGCCCTGCCCTGCTCAAGCGGCTGCTGAAGCAGCTGCGCCGCAGCGCTGAGGACGGTCTGACCCGGCTAGAACGGCTCGAAGACACCGTGCAGCGCGGCGCGGCGACAATCGCCGCGCAGCATCGTCCCGGCAAGCTTGCCGACCTTGGCCGGCTCGCCCTCACCCGTCCCTGCGTGGCCGCTCGCTCACTCGCCCTCCAGCTCGACCTCACCGTGTCGGGCGCAGGCAAGCTACTCGAGCGTGCGACCCGCCTCGGCCTGCTGGTAGAAATATCCGGGCGCGGAACCTGGCGCTCCTATGTCACCCCCGACATCGCCGTCTCGCTCGGCCTGGTCGCCCCGACGCGGGGACGCCCCGGCCTAGTGCCTGCCCCCTCACCAATGCTGGATTCAGTCCTGGCGGCGTTTGATGCCGAAATGGCCGAGTTTGACGCCCGTATTGCGGGCCTTGGCGGGCCCGATCCCGCTGGTTCGACTATAAATAATTGATATAGCTTGGCAATTATAAGGTCGCCGGAAACGCCCCTTACAGCGCAAAAACCAGCCCCGGGCACCTGAGGTGTGCCAGTGTCGCAAATGCGCTCCACGGGCATCTCAGGGCAGATTTCGACATGATCGCGCCTTCTGCCACCAAGGCGGACCCGAATTGGCACCCTCACGAGGTAAATCGACCAAATTGGGCTTCAACTTGAGCCTGGGCATCGCGGCGCACCCGCAGATGGGCATACGCGAGCACGAGGTCGAGCGTTCCAGCGCCATGACTGCCCGGCCGTAGACTGCCCTTGCCGATGCGCCAGCGACGCGGTGGCAGTTTCGGTGAGGATCAGCGTGCAATAGGCACCCCCTTCGTGGGGTGATCGGCGTGCAAAAAGGACCCCTTCATCCCGGGGATTTAGTCGGCCGACTGGTTTTGATCAGTTGGCGAGAACGGGATGTTGATCGTGGAGACAGTGGTTCGGATTCGGCGTGAGCATGCAGCGGGTAAGGCGATCAAGGCGATCGCTCGTGACCTTCGTTTGTCGCGGAAGGTCGTCCGCAAAGCGATCCGGTCGCCGGAGGCGGCGTTCAACTATCAGCGCAAAGTCCAGCCGCTGCCGCGGATCGGTCCTTATCAGGATCGTCTCGATGCGCTGCTTGAGGAGAACGAAGGTCGCGGCCGCCGCGATCGGCTACGGATGACGCGTATCCATGACCTGCTGGTGCGCGAGGGGTTCGATGGATCCTATGATGCGGTGCGCCGCTATGCGGCGCGCTGGCGTGCTGCGCGGCGGAAGGATGCTGGCGAAGGCGCACCGGCGTTCATCCCGATGACCTTCCAGCCGGGTGAGGCCTACCAGTTCGACTGGAGCCACGAGGATGTGGAGATCGCCGGCAAGCCGATGCGGGTGAAGGTGGCGCATATGCGTCTCTGCGACTCGCGCGCACCCTATGTCCGGGCCTATCCGCGCGAGGGCCAGGAGATGCTGTTCGATGCCCATGCCCGGGCGTTCGCGTTCTTCGGCGGTGTGCCGCGACGCGGTATCTACGATAATATGAAGACGGCGGTGACGGCCGTGTTCACCGGCAAGGAGCGTGTGTTCAACCGCCGCTTCCTGATCATGACTGGTGACACGCCTCGAAGAGGAGACCCGGATCGGCAAAGGCGGGACCCTGGCGGCGCAGCTGTCGCGGCTCGACCTGATCGTTCTCGACGAGCTCGGTTATCTGCCGTTCGCCCGCTCGGGAGGGCAGTTGCTGTTCCACCTCATCAGCAAGCTTTATGAGCGGACCAGCGTCATCATCACCACGAACCTCGCCTTCGGCGAATGGCCGACCGTGTTCGGCGATCCCAAGATGACCACGGCGCTGCTCGACCGCGTCACCCACCACTGCGATATCGTCGAGACGGGCAACGACAGCTGGCGCTTCAAAAACCGCAGCTGACAGCCACCTTCGGCGCCTTCAAAAATCTATCTTGCGCTGCGCGCGCCTCCGGTCGGGCTACGCCCGCCCTCCGCCGCACGCAGCGCAAGGCCATCTTCAACAAACCAGCATCATATTATCTGAAAAGGGGGTCCCTCTTCGACGCCGATCGGGGGTCCCTTTTGAACGCCGTTTGACAATGGCGGCCCTGTCGAGCTGTTCGGCGAGAGGCAATAAAGTGTCCAAGAGCACCACATGAAATGAGCGATTTCCTGGCTACATCCTTTGCCATTGGGAGCGGCCATCTCCTATCTTTGATCACGTCCGCGAAGCACTCGCATCGCGATGTATTTGCGGTAGGGTTCGCAGATGAGTTCCGCCGATTCCTCTTTCACCGCGTCAGATTTTGCTCTGCGCCTCCCTAATACAGATCGGGCAAAGGCCTGGTTGGGCCAGTTCGACGCAGACGATCAGGAAAATGCCGCGCGGCTGCTCAGTGCGCTGACCCTGGTGTTGCATTCGACTTTCGAACGGGCGGTGACGGCGCTAATCCTGTCTGAAGCGGCGAGGGTCGACGGTCCCGTCGCGCTCTACGCCACTCGGGAGCTCGACGACGACATCAATTACTTCGAGTCGATGGCGGACCCCGATGATCCGATGGCGCCGCTCGATGCCGTGGGGAGGGGGGCTGATGTTGGCAGCGAAGTGCGCGCTGCCGCGATCATCCGCAACCTCTGCAAGGTCGACCCCGACAAACTGTTGAACCACCCATCGCTGGAAATGCTGCGCGCAACCAAGGCGAAGGCGGTCATCGTGGTGGACGACATCATCGGATCGGGGAAGCGGACGGCAGGCTTCATTCGGGCGATGTGGCGTTCCGAAAGCCTCATGTCGTGGCATAGCCGGCATCAGATCAGGTTCGTCGCGCTGGCTTACACCGCGACGCGGGTTGGCATGACGAAGGTCAACGGGCTGACCTGCAAGCCCAGGATCGCACTGGTTCGCGATTGCCCCACCTTCAGCGACATCCCGTGGCACGGCGATATCGAGATGGCCATCACCGCTTTGTGCAATCGCTACGGGCGTAAGACCTCCCGGCGCGGGATGCGGTTCGGATTCAAGAAGACCATGGCGGCCTTGGTGTTCGAGCATGGCTGTCCGAACAACGCGCCATCGATCTTGTGGGCACCGGTGTCGGAGGATTCGGCCTGGCAGCCGCTGTTTCCCGACAGGACCGTGCTGCTCGGAGAGAAGTCGGCATTTCCGCCCGACATCATGGCGCGCGACCCGATTGCGATGCTCTTCGAGCTCGCGGGCGAGGAGGAGCCGGAGCTTCCGCCTGCAGTCCTGGGCGAGTCCGTGCTCGGGCTCACCACCGCAATGGTGCTGGCGCTGGTCGCCACAGGCGTGCGCAGCCGCACGGCGCTCAGCTACGCGACCGGCTACGATGCGGCCGAATGTTCGAGACTGCTCGATCGCTGCGTGGAGCGGGGGTATCTCACTGCAACGCTGCGCCTGACCCCTCACGGACGGGCGGAGCTGAAAGAGGAGGCCTGGCCGGCAGAGCGGGCGAAATGGGTTCCCCAGCGGGGCGAAGATGGGTACCATCCCCATCAGTTGAGGGGACCACCTTGAGGCTAGTGCGCGTCCATTTGGACGCATAGACACTTGCTCAACAGGCTTGTGTCGGGGCGCGGATTTCAGTTGCCCTAAGAATAAGCCGGCGCTTGACAGGAGGTTGCATGCGACCTTCTTTCACGAGCGCTTGTCTCCTAGAAGGCCGCATGCATCCGCCTGCGGCGGATATCGAAGTAGTCCTGAATGTGGTCTCCTCAACACTATCACGAGGCGGGGCAGCAGCTCGGCCTTGATGATGCCATGGTTCAAAGGGCGGCGACGGCGATCGAGGATTTCCTTGATCGGCATCCCAAGTTGCCGCCGATCCTCACGCTGAAGCATCTCGCGAGCCGGACCGGCATCTCATGGTATCACCTGCGCAAGATGGTGCTCGGCTCGCGTGCGAGCGACTACACCTTCTTCAAGATCAGGAAGCGCTCGGGCGGCCACCGCCAGATCAGCGTGCCCGACGCCAAGCTGATGGCCGTGCAGCGCTGGATCGCGGCCCACATACTCTCGGAATTGCCGGTTCATCGGGCCAGTTTCGCTTTCGCGCCCAAATCGTCGATCAGACGATGCG
The DNA here is from genome assembly GCF_059424385.1 of Sphingobium sp. GW456-12-10-14-TSB1. Lineage (NCBI taxonomy): Bacteria > Pseudomonadati > Pseudomonadota > Alphaproteobacteria > Sphingomonadales > Sphingobiaceae > Sphingobium > Sphingobium sp. GW456-12-10-14-TSB1. The sequence continues at coordinate 2,592,081 of NZ_JBWKZI010000001.1, forward strand.
CGCTGCAGCATTGCGGAGCGCGCTGGCTCATCAAGATGGATATCAGCGGATTTTTCGGCTCGATCAGCGAGCTGAAGGTCTATCGGGTCTTTCTCGAGGCGGGCTACAGCCCGTTGGTCGCGCTCGAGCTGACGCGCCTGTGCACCCATGCACCCTCGGGCAGCAAACGCTATGACCGACCGGAATGGCTCGCGCACGCGACACGGCGGAAGATCCCGGCCTATCGTCAGTTCCACATCGGCTATCTGCCGCAAGGCGCTCCGACTAGTCCCATGCTGTCCAACCTGGTGATGCGCGAGCTCGACAAGGAGATCGCGGCGCTCGCCGCGCGCGCCGGGGTCACCTACACTCGCTACAGCGACGATATCACCTTCTCGACCAATGGAGATTTCGATCGCGCGCGCGCCATGCTTCTCGTCCGGCAGGTCACCGCGCGCCTGCGCCGTGTGGGGTTGAGCGTCAATGGTCGCAAGACCTGCATCGTGCCTCCCGGCGCGCGCAAGGTTGTCCTCGGCCTTCTCGTCGACGGAGCCGAGCCCCGGCTTACCCGGGAGTTTCGCGATCATCTCCGCCAACATCTCTACTATCTGGAGAAGGTCGGTCCCGAGGCGCATCGCGATGCGCGCAAGTTCGACACGGTGTCTGGCATGCACCGCCATATCCGCGGGCTGATCGACTATGCCAAATCGATCGACGAAGGCTTTGCCGCCAAGATGCGCCTGAAGTTCGACAGCGTGCCTTGGTCGCCCGATGTGGCGCCGCCGTCGGAGGATGCCTGAACCGAGACACCCCGCACCGGTGATCGCTCAGGACTGTGACGTGCTCCGGCTGCCTTGCCTGCGGCAGCGCTCCGAGCAGAATCTCACACTGTCCCAGTCCCGCTCCCACTTTTTGCGCCAGGCAAAGGGACGCTCGCAGACCACGCAGATTTTCGATGGGAGGGTCAGCTTCTTGTGCGCCATCGCGTCCGTCGACCGGGCTCGGTCACACCATCAAGGTCGGCGCAGCGGCAGGCTCCGCCGCCTTTCGCTTCACCCACAGTTCGGACGTCCGGTCCATCTCGATCAGATCGTCGGGAAAGCATCGCGCTTGAAACGCCAGCGCGTCGTCGAAACTTCCGTGAAGCCACGCGTCATAGTCGTCGCGATGCAGCAGCACCGGCATCCGGTCGTGAACCGGGCGGATGGCCTCGTTGCAGTCCGTCATGACGCCCGAATAGACTGGACCCCATTCCTCGCTGACCCGCCAGAGGCCTGCCCATGCGAAGATGGGCTCATCCTTGATGCTGAACCAGGTGCGGGTCTTGGCGCCTTTCGGGCCTTCAGCTTCGGCAAAATGGGTGAACGGGATGAGGCAGCGCCATTGTGGCTTGGCGGCAAGTCCCTTCCACATCGGCTTTGAAAGATCCGCGATGTTGTTGACAGGCTTGGGCTTCGCGGTCGGCGACATGCCCTTCAGGCGGAGCGGAAACCCCCAGGCCATCGATTGCAGGATCCGGTTTCCATCCGCCTCGCGGACGACTAGGCCGGGATATCCCGGATAGACTTCGTCACCCGCGTTTGATTGCGTCGGATCAGAGACGCCGAAATGCGCCGCCACCTCGGCCGCACTCTTCCTGACGGTGTAGAGATTACACATGGGCCAAACCTATCATATTCATCGACAGCGCACAGCATGTTCGGCGGGCAGCATTGTCATTCAAGGTCCGCAAACCAGCCAGCATAAGGCGTATTACGCGCCATATGCCGGCTATAGTCTGGCGCTCCGTCGCTCCACCAAACGGGTCCGCGTTCGCCCAGCGCACGCTTTGCCCGGTCGACTGCGGCATGGGCCGCCGCTTCAGCCGCGGCATCATGGTCAATCCTGGCACTGCGGACGGCTCGGCGCGCGGACATCAGTGCGGAGATGTTGGCCTCCAGGGCGTCCGCCGTCAGCGCCGGGTCGGTCATCCGCCACAGGCGGCCGCGCACGACGAAGTATCGCCCATCCGGGGTGACCGCGTGGCCGGCGGCGTTCATGCGGTGCGAACTCGTCATGCGCCGGTGTGCAACGCCGCCAAACGCCCTGCCAGCAAAGCGGGCAGAGCAGCCCGACAGTCAGAGAAGCGCGCGCTGCGGCTCAGCAGTCTTGGGAAGCTTGCCACTGCGCCATGCATCCTCGGTATGTTCCACCACGAGCCGATCGGCGGCGATCGGCGCTCCGAACTGAAACCCGATGACGTCGCGGATAGATCCCGACAGCCATCGGTCATGGTCGCTGGGTGAGAGCAGAACAGGCATGCGGTCGTTGGTCGGCGCCACGGCGGCATTGGCATCCATCGTCATGCCGGCGTAGACCGGACCATAGTCGGGGATGTTGCGGCAAAAGCCGGCCCATGCGACGATCGGCTGGCCCTTCACCGAAAACCATGTGCGTGTCTTGGCGCCGGCTACGCCATCGGGATTGGCGAAATGCGAGATCGGGATCAGACAGCGATATCGCACGTCCTGCACCAACTGCTCCCACATCGGGTTGGTCAGGTCGGCGACCAGGCCTACCCTGCCTGGAAGCTCATCGCGCTCGCGCATTTCCCGTGTCAGGCGAGGAAATCCCCAGTCCATCATTTTGAGCCGCCGACGCCCATTGTGTTGTAGCACGGCCAGTCCGGGCAGACCCTCGACCGTCTCTCCGAGCGGCGCGATCGCTGGTATATCGGAGACGCCGAAATGCTGGGCGACGTCTGCGATAGAGGCCGCGCAAACATGCAGTCGCGACATGGCTTCCTCCTCGTCAGACTCGGACTGGTCACCTTTTTGTATCAGAACGAAAAGAGAACGCAAATGACGTGGGCAGATGCAAAGAAAATTAGTCTGCCTGCCGGCATTGATATCTTGCAGCACCGGAGGCCCTCTTGAGGGCCGCAAAGTCGCCTGATCAAACTGGGCGCGCCCGGGTGGCGGTCAAGGCTGGAGGCAGTGCTCCAGCGCTTCCGTCTGCTCCTCGAACTTGGCAGGGTTCTGCTCGCGCAGTTTATTGAGGTTAAATAGCTTCCATCGGACTGCCGGCAGCTCGGCTATGCTGGTGTCGAAATCGAATGTGCTCCAATCGGGCGCAAGCTCGTGGAAGCTCGTCAAAAATTGCCTCGCTCCATGACTGCGCGCACGATCCGCGATCTCCGCGATCAATCGCTCGCGCGCGTCCAGAAGAACGTCCAACGCCAGGTCGGTTACGGTCATGCCCAGGAACTCGTCATTATACTGGGAAGAGATATCCAGCCGATGGGGATCTATGAGCTCGTGCGCGGGGCGAGGGTGGCTGACGAGATAGATCAGGAATGCCTTGAAGAGATCGTCATCAATTCCTTCGTTCGCCAGCAGGAAATGAATGTCGAACAGGTCACGGGGATGCTGCCGATCAAGCGCCGCCGCGATCTTCCCGGCGTAGAGATCGGCTTCGGAGACCAGCTGCATTTCGGCAAAGCCGAAGCGCTCCTCGACGGCCGCGCTGACGGAACGAAGCGTTGGCGGGAACACCGTACCTCGCAGGACCGGCGAGACCTCGATCTTGATGGTGACGCCCTCAGCGGAGACGACGAGGCGCTTGCCATCGGGCAGCAGTCGGCGTTCGACTGCCATAGTGCCGCCCCGCTCGAGCCTTCCGGCGATCCGCTCAAGCCCTTCGCAAACGGCCGCCAGCGAACTGTCTCGATCGGCTATGGGCAGGTACACGAGGTCGATATCGACCGACAGCCGCGGGAGGTCGCGGACGAACAGGTTGATCGCCGTCCCACCCTTGAGGGCGAATATCTCCTCACGCGCGATCTCCGGGATGGCGCGAACCAGCAGACTCACCTGATCGACATAGCGTTGCGTCGTCATTGCGCGCCCTCTCCCGCTTTGGTCGACATGCCGGCCGGCACGGTTATTTGATACCGGGCGTCCAGGCGGCCGCCGGCGACAAGCTGCCGCTTGCCTCGGCCGAGATCGATATTGGCGCGATCAACGTGCTTCTCCCAACTATGGTGGTGGCGATCGGCAAAGAACAGAAACAGCCGCTTGGCCCGTATGCTCGTGCAGGTTTCCAGGAGCTGCGTCAGCAGCCTGGGCCTCAATGTCGTCAGACTCTCGAAGATCGTGTCGGCGTGATCGAATGTCGGGCTATCGGGCAGACCGTCCATCATCTCGATCGCTGCCCGCTCCGCGCCGGCGATCCGGAGAAAATGATCCCATGGCTCACCTGCTTCGGGTGACGGAACGACACCTCCGAGGCGCGTGGTCCCAAGGTCAAGTCGACGCCAGTCAATCCCGAGCGCGGGCGCCGCGAAAAGCTGCCGCTTGTGGAGTTCAAAGCGCGCCTCGGTCGGCAGTTTCGGAAGCCATGTCGGTATCGATCCTTCTGGATCGTAGAGATGTATCGCTCGCTCGCTGCCCAGTCTGGCGAAATGACCGAGGCCGAGAAGTTCGAGCGCGGTGGTGCCACCGACATGAAACGAAGCCGAGGCAAACCGCTGCGCCGATACGACCGCCGCCTCCCAGCGCAGGGCGCCCCCTCCACCAGGTCCGCTCGTCCGTCGATAGACCCGCGGCGCCACACGGTCGAGCCAGCCGCGTTGGACATAGTCGTGGATGGACGTGCGGGAGATGCCCTGAGCCTTAAGCCAAGCGGAATCCACAAGCAGACCGGGGGGCAGGCTTGCCATCAAGCGGTTTAGAGGTTGCCGGTTATGTTCGTCCACGGCCGACGTTTTAGAGAATTCACAAACCACCTGCAACGAGAGAGTTTGCCAGATACGGCAAGACGTTCGCCAAGAACGAACAAAATACCGATATTGTGAACCTAGCGCGAGCGGTGACGCTCGGGAGGTTTAGGCTCGCGCCCTCGCCGATCGCCAGCTGACCGTCCGGGCGCGGCCGCACCGTCGATCTCCTTTTTCATAGACACCTTGTCGTGCACCACCGCCGGACGGATCGTCTTGCCGGCCGCGATATGGGCGTCAAGCTGCGCGCGCGCCACGGCCATCACGCGCGTGACGGCCTCGGGATTCTCGAACAACGTGCGTCGGATCACGGCTTCCATCACGCGCATCTGGCTCTCGGCGGCCCGATCATTCGACGCTGATCGACTGTCCGCGGCCTGGGTTGGGGGCTTATTGGGATTGGAGCGCTCGGCCAGTCCCGTTGGAGACGGCGCGTCGCCGCGTTCGGGCGCTCGTTCCATGGCAACCGGGGCAATCGTGTTCCTGCTCCCGTCACTTCGCAGTCGGTCGAGCTCCTGCAGATCGCGATCATTCGGCTTGTACCCCCGAACCTCGACACCTTTCTGGCTTGCCTCCAGCCATACCGAACGCCGAAACGCCTCTGTGCCAGTCACATGGATCTTATCCCAGCCGCGATGCTGCGCGATGGCGACAAGGTCTTTCACCACCTCCTGGCTTTCAGTCGCGGTGACGAGGCGACGGCCCTGATCCCGGAATGCGGGATCCTTCGTATCCGCGGTGGTGAAATATGCTGGATCACCGGACCACCTGGCCTTGTTGGCATAGTATCGCCTACGCACGGCATCAGGCAGATCACCAGCTTCAACCGAGGGGACTTTCTGGGTCTTCTCGACGCCTGGCTTTCCCGGATCACTGGACGGGTTCGGCTCCGGAGCCCGATCGGGAGTCTTGGCTGGAGCCTTCCTGCCACGATCCTTGTCGTCAACCGCGACGCTATTGTCGCGCGCGCGCGCCTTCGGGGCGGGCGCCTCGCTCTTATCGTCCATGATCGTGCCCTTCCGTGATCATTGCCGCAGCTGGCTCAAGGTCGTTCTCTGCATCGACGACGGCACGGGCGGTCATGGCCATTACGAAGTCCAATGCGGCCTTCTCGTCGCCGGGGTGAGGGAGGTCCTCCAGCTCCCCCAGAACAAGCATGTCGTCCGTGATTTCGGCGAAGCCGGAAACCTCGTCATCTGTCAGTAGCCGCGTCACAGGGAGCATCTCCTCGGTCGGTGTAACATCGAGCAAAGCGGCGCGCTTCGCCTCGATAGCCTGCGACAGCACGTCTGAGCCTGACGCTGCGCCCGCAGCCGGAGAGACGGGCGCACTTCGCGGGACCGTCACCGGGCGCGCCGCCACTTTGGGCGCCTCAGAAACGCGGCTCGTGAAGCGTCGCGACCTGAAATATTCGATCTTTCGCGCGCGCACGGGCGCTATGCCGCCCCGCAGCAGCAGCAGGTCACCTTTGGGCATCTGCATCAGCTCTTGCGGCATCATGAGTGCCCGTCGCTGATCTGATTCCGAGATGCTGCGATTGGCCAGCATTCCATGAATGGTCCGGCTCTTGGAGCGGACGTTCATCGTGAAGAAGCCGAGGCGTTCCGACAGCTCGTTGGCGACACGCAATTCCTTCGGCGTGAAGACCACCTCCAGACCGCAGTTGGCGATGATTTCGTCGGTGACATCTGCGCCGTAGATCCCGCGTGGTTGAGACCGACTCTGGATCACGGGAAGGAGACGCAGCCCATATCCCGCCACATAGGAAAAGGCCGAGGCGATCACAGGCGCTTTGCCGAGCCGCGCAAACTCGTCGAGCAGGATGAGAACGGGCACCTGGCCGCCCGTCGCCGGCAACTCGCGCGTGTTTAGGTCGATCAACTGCTGCAGGAAAAGATTATAGACCGGAGCAATCCGGTCGATGTTGTCGGGCGACACCCCGAGATAGATTGATATCCGTTCACGACGGACCTGGCGCAGATCGAAGTCAGTCTCGGAGGTCGCCGCATCGACATAAGGGTTGAGCCAGAGATTGAGCTTCGACGTGATCGTCTGCTTGATGCCGGAGAACGTATTGTCAGACGCGGAGGTGAAGTCGCTGAGCGCGGAAACGCAGGCTTGGCTCAAACGCTGGCCCCGCTTTTTTGCCTCCTCGACGACCTTCGGCAATTCGACCTTGGGATCACCGCTCGTCAGCCGCCGGTAGATTTCGCCGATAGTGAAGGGCAGGGCAGGGTTGGCGGCGACCAGGGCACCGACGCCGACGAAGGCAGCGCGCGCAGCCTCGGCCCAGAAGGGGTCTGCCTTCTCTGGTGCAGGAAACAACATCCCGCCGATCTTCTGCAGTTCGTTGACGACCTCCGTATCATCCAGCCGGTCGATGAAGCTCAACGGATTGTAGCGCGCCGATCGTCCTTCAGGATCGAGAGGATCGAAGAGATGGACGGCCTGGCCGTGACGCGCACGAAAGCCGGCCGTGATGTCCCAATTCTCTCGCTTGACGTCGAGGACGACGACCGAGTCTGCCCAGCTCAGCAGATTGGGTATGACGACCCCGACACCCTTGCCAGCACGGGTCGGTGCCTCCAGGAGAACATGCTCGGTGCCGCCGAACACCAGATAGCGGCCGGACTTCTGCCCGACGATGATGCCGCTCTTCGCGCGCAGCTGCTCGCGGCGGATCTCGGACTCGTTCGCGAACCTGGCCTCGCCGTGAAGCGGTCGCCGCTGCTTCAGAACGACAAGTAGGATCACGAACGCCACCGCCGCACTGACAAGCGCTCCGCGCTTCAGCCACAGATGAAGCAGCGGGTCGCCGCGATAATACCAAAGCCAGGCCGGAACGGCGGACACGTCCATGCGCGGACCGATTTGACCTAGACCCGCAAGCGCAATGACGATCGTCACCGACGCGAAACCGATACAGCTGGCCGCGAGGACGCCCGCGACGATAGCGACCCTAGTGAGCGGTCGCGCCTCCGACAGGCGGATCAAAATACACCTCCTCGACTGCGAATTTCCCCGACTGCTTGCGAGTTTGAACGACGACGTCGACCAGCATCCGGAGTAGGCCGCGGATGTCGTCACGGGCCAGGTCACGTCCGCCCTCGGATTCCTTGACCAACAGCGTCAGCTGCTCGAACGCGCCCATGGCGGAGCCAGCGTGGACCGTCGTGATCGAGCCTGGGTGACCGGAGTTGACGTTGCGAAGATAGAAGAAGGCGGTGCCGTCCCGCAGCTCCTGCAAGAGGATGCGATCCGGCCGCATCCGCAATGCGCTCTCCAGCAATTGCTTGGGTCCTACTTTCGCAAGACCCTGCCGCTCGCTCGAGTACACCATATGGACAACATTGCGATGCTCCACGACCAGCTCGCGCGTATCCTCGATCGTGAGCAACCGCTCCTCTGGCGGGATGAGCTGGATGAGGGCCTTGGCGAAGGTCGTCTTGCCCGACCCGGTCGCTCCGCTCACGAGGATATTCTTGCGGGCCGCGACCGCGGTCCTGAAGAAGGCTGGCCAGTCGCCGGCGTCGCGCTGCGCCACGAGCTGCGCATCGACATCGCCCAGCCCGCGGGCGGCCGATCGCGTGCCGGCAAACAATCCGGTCTCGGCGAGCTGGTCGATCGCGAGCGTGACCCGGGATGGCTTCCTGATCGTGAACGATGGGGCGCCAGTTGGCGTCACCGACGGAATCACGACCTGACACCGTTCGCCGCCCGGCAGGATGGTCGAGCAGATCGGCGTCTCGGCGTTGACATCCTGGCGCGTGAAACTCGCGGCCGCGATGGCAAGGGTCGCAAGCCAGTCGCTGTCGAGTTGGGGGACATCGTGCCAATGCCACCCGCGATGGTCCTCGATCCCGACCTCGCAGGGCCTGTTGATCACGAGTTCGGTGACCTCAGCTGGCTCCAGCAGCGGCAGGATCGGTGCCAGATAATGGCGCAGGACGGCGGTATCGCTCATTTCTCCCGCCGGAGCTCAAGACCGTAAACATCGGCAAAGTTGAAGTCCTTGGCGACGAAAATCCCTACCTCCTCGCCCTGATTCTTGGTTAGCACGGGCCTGATATTGATGCTGTTCTGAAGCGCGATGCCCGCGCCTTCGCTGGGCGTGCGCGTCGTGTTGTTGAAATTGTTGTTGCCGCTGGAGACGGCTTGCCCGGCGATATATGCGGCGTCGTCGACCAGAGAGAGCAAGAGCGCACTGCCAAAGCGTGCCCAGAAGAATGTATCGACCGACCCGGCGATGCCGGCACGACCCAGCGCATCCGAGCCCGGCGAGGCGAGGTCGATACGGACGCCTTGTGGCGTGACGGCTCGGGTCCACAGCACGAAGAGCCGATTCTGTCCTTGCTGGATCCCGCCATGATATTCGCCGAGCACCTTCGTGCCCTTCTCCATGAGGACGACCCGCCCGTTCTCGGAATAGATGTCGCGCGGGATCAGACAGGACGTGTAGCCCGGCTGCGCCGAATTCATCGCCGTCTGGAGGATGCAGGGAATCAAGGTTCCGGCGGTGACGAGATAGTTGCGGTTCGGGAGCATGGAGGCCCGCGCTTCACCGACCGCTGAACTCTGCCGGAGCGCATCAAGCGCGTTGGGCGCATTGCCACGGACACGACCCTCGGCGCCATCGCCCGCATCGTCCGCCTGGGATCCGTCGGCGCCGCCGCCGGCGGTCCGCCCGCCCCCTTGAAGTGCTTCCCTGCCACCATAAGCGATCAGCGTCGATCTCCGGGCCTGATCGGCGAGATTTTGCCCTTTGTCCTGCGCTGCCGCAGCTGGGGCCGCGCCAGGCTGCAGCGCAGGGACGATCTGACCGTCGGGACCAACAGTGCCCGGTGCCGGGTTGATCACCGGTGCGTTCGGATCCGCCGACGGTGCGCCGAGAGGCTTCGGCTTCGCGGCAACGGCGTCGTATGCCACAGTCTCGCGCGCCGCGAGGTCAGGCCGCCGCGCCATAGCCTCGGGCTTGTCCATCAGGTTGCGTTTGCTGCTCGTGCTCGGACCGGAGTTCACCCACAGGATCCCAAGAACCATCGCGGTGCCGGCAAAGATCAGCGCTGTGTTTCGCTTCGCCGGGGTCATGCCTCCGATCGGATCGATGCCACGCTCGCGGATGATTTCATCGCGCTCGGGCGTCGGATCGCCAGCCGGACGGCGAGGGGCTTCTGGCGCCGGTTCGTCCATCGCGCTTACTCCTTCGGATCTTGGATTGTGCGCTCGACATGCGGCGAGGCGGTGTTGGTGCCATGATCGACGCCATAGGGGGTCGGTGCGAGGTTATAGATGCACAGGACTTCGCGGTTCCGCCGCAGCCGCAGTTGCGCAGCAACGGCGTGGACGACGACGAACTCATCACGGACGTCGAACGGGACTAGGGTCTCCGAACCATCGGGGCGAACCAGATAGATAGCCGGTATCTCGTGATTGCCGGGGAAGCGGAGAACCGTGAATTGGCCATTATCGGATATTTCGGAAGGCTGTAGGTCGCTGGAACCCTGGACCTTGTAGTTAAGGTTTCGCGGGCCCTCGATCACACCATGATCCAAGGCACCGCGCACCGCGGCGGCCTGCAGCGCGGCGAGGCGTTGGGCCTCCTGGGCGGCGCGCATGCGTTCGGCCCGTTCCGCATCGTCGCGCGGGTAACGGAAGCGAACCTGAAAGAATGTTTCGCCGCTGCGACTGCCGATGGGGCCGCGCCGAGTGGTCAGTTCGAACGCATAGTTGCGCAGCTCGCCGCCCTTGTTGGTCGTGACGATCAGATTGGTCGGGCCTGCCCGTTCGCGCGGCTTTAGGAAGAGAATGTGCCCAGCGACGGCCACCTCCCAGGACACCGTATCGCCCAGTGCGACATGCTCGATCGTCTCATCTGGACCTAGCACTACCTGGGTCGCGGTCCGGAATGTCCCGACAATATGGTAGACCTGCGTCTCCTGATACTCGACGAACTTCACCCGCGGATCTGCAGGGCCGGCGCGCGGCGTGTCCTCCGCGAGCGCGGGCGTCGCGGCGAGCAAGGCGAGCGGAAGAAGCCAGCGAGCGTCGATCATCGCACGACCTCCGGATCCGCGCGGTAATTCTCGACCTGAAAGCCTAACGGATTTCGATAGCGGTCCCCTTCGGCCATCGGCGCATTGGTGTAGCGGAAGGTGACGGTCGCGATCCAATCGCTGCTTTGCGTGTCGGTGTCGGTCTGCACCGTGCGCGTGAAGCGCACATTGGCGACGCGGTCGTTGATGAAGGCGATATTACGGACGCGCGCCTGGACCACCGCACCCTTTCCCCACACGACCTGTGGGCTCGCACTGTTGTTCGAACTGAAGAAGCGTCCCCATCGCTGCTGTTCGCCGGGTTCCGACAAGATGGTGACCGCCCGAAAATTCTCCTCTGCGGCGGCCTGCAGCCAGCTCTCGCGCGCCCGAACATATTGCGCGAGGAAGAACTTCGTGACCGCCTCGTCATAGCGCATGGGCTTTTGCGTGAGGGTGGTTTGGACATCCACCGCGCCCGTCGTCTGGTTGACGCGAATGATGTAGGGCATGACGGTTTTGAGCGGTGTCAGCCCGGCAAGGGCCAGCGCCTCGGCCGTGCATGCGACCAGTGACAGGCCCGCCACGATCCAGGCAATCCGCTCTGAACGAAGCGATTTACGTTGCCGGTCCTGGTCCCAGGACCGCGCCTGTCCGAAATAAAGTTCTGCGTCCTTGGCTGGCACACCTTCGGTCTGGCTTCGCATGATCAGCAGCTCCTTACCGAGCGGGCCACCGCCCGCGCCGACACCTTGTCGGGAGCTGCGCCAGGAACAGGTGGAGGAGGGGTGCCCCCGTCAGCGGGGCGTTTGATCTGCGGCACAGGCGGCGGGGCGGGCGGCGCGACGGTCGCCGGGATCGACGAGCCTGGCAAAACGCTGCCGTAGATGTTCACGTCACGCAGATGCTTGCCGTCACACACCGGGAGCTTCTTAGGTTTCGATGCAGCATGGCTCGCGGAGAGGGGCAGGGCGACGGCCGCTGCCGATAAGCACAAAGCGTTGAAGGTTCTGGCAGGCCACTTCATGGTGTCATCCTTCTGGTCATGCGCGGCTCACCGAACCCCCGCGCTGCGCGGCCCGTTCGAGATTGCGGCTGTTGCGGGCTATGCGCCGCTGCTGGAACGGCGCCGCCATCGTTCCCCAGGCCGATCCTGCGAAGGCGCCCACGCCAGCCGCGGCGCCGCCGGCAATGCCCGTCGCGATGGAAGGGGCCTGGAAGAAGAAGATCGTGCCAAGGAAGATGTAGACCGAGAACAGGACCGCGCCGATCGTGACGTCCGGTGTTCCTTCGGCCGTGGCGAGCGCAGTCGCTCCGAGGTCGGTGATGAGAGCGGTGATCGCAATGATCACGGCCATCAACACGATGTAGTTGAACACCTGACCAAGCCAGCCATAGAAAAAGCGGCGGGTCGTCTCGAAGAGCGAAAGCGCTATGAAAATCGGGCCGAGCGCGATCACAACGGCAAGCGCGACCTTGGCGAAGACGGTGATGGCAAAGCCGATCGCAGCAGACAATCCAGCCAGTCCGTAGATCAGAATAGCGAGCGTCAGGAGCACCAACTTCCAGGGATTGATGTCGAGATAGGTTTCGGCCTCAGTGCGTATGATCCGCACGATATTGTCGACCTGTCCGAAATAATCGTCGAACACCGCGCCGACGCTGGTTATCGTCTTGCCCGCCAGTGCCTGAGAGATGGCGTCCGGCATCCCGTGAAACAGCGGGTTGGTGATCCACTCTGAATAGGCGACGGTGGTGGCTGCGAGGTAGAGCAGGCACAGCTTCACCATGCGGTAGAACAATTCACCCCACGGCTCTGCCACGATCCCGCGCATCACCATGTAGCCGAACAGGGCGATGTAGATCACCAGACCGAGCGCGAGCGGTCCGCGCACGACATCGATGACGTTGTTCAGCCGCTCGTTGAGGAAGAGATCAAGCTTCCCGTCGATGTTGGTGTAGATGTCCGCAAAGAGGGTCGATGCCATACCTGCGTGCTCGCCCTATTTCGGACCCAGCGAGCGATCGAGCTTCTCCGCATTGTCGATCGCCTTGGCATTGCTGCACTCCTGGGCATCACGGTGCGTGCCGTCCGCACAGGCCGCGAGCACCTGAGACCGTAGCTCTGGATCTGCCGCCAGTTCCTTTTTGCCCGCAGGCTTGCCGCAGCTTGCAAGCAGGGCCAGCACCGCGAGGGTCGATGCAGAGCGAATGCCCTTCATGGCCGGCTGCCCAGGCTCTGTTCGAGTTTGGCGAGGCTGGTTTCGCTCTCGCGCTGCGACCGCAGCCTTGCTTCTGCGGCCTGGCGCATCTGCAGCGCCTGAAGCTGGACCGCGTCATTCTGGATGTGCGCGTTTTCCACCCCGACCCGGGCTTGTATGTCCATTACGTCCTTGGCGTCCGACGCCGTGTCGAGCGACGAGCGCAGCTCTTCGAGCCCCGCCGTCCTTTGCGTGGTGACGCCATAGGCCGCCTCGGCGACAGCGGCGTCGCGCGCCGCAAGGTCGCCATTTCGCGAGATGGCATCGCGGCCGCTCCGCTCAAAGTCGGTGGCGTCGGTGCGAAGGTCGGGAATCGCGACGCGGTTGTTGGTACGGATCCGCGAAGCAGAGGAACTGAGGCTGCCAAGACCGCTGATGTCAGAGGACATCAGTCTTTGAATGTCCCTTGCCTCGCTCGGCAGAAGATGCCGAACGGCATCAGTGTTCAACGAGCTGGCAATCCGGTTGACGTTCGTCAGCTTGTTGATGCTGTTGAACATGTCGGTCGCCTGCGCGATCTGTTCCTTTCCCTGCTCGATCATCGACAGCGTGTTTTTCACCGTAGACAGGGTCTGCAGGAAGGTGCTGGAGTCATAGACCGGGATGCCCTGTGCGAACGCCGGCATCGAGATTGTCAGTGCGCTGGCCAACGCCAGTGCGCGTAATGCTCTCATGACCTTATCCTTTCGTTCTGCTGGCTCGGCGCCGTTCGTGGAAAATGGGTAGCCACTGGCTTGGATCGTCACCGTGTTCGCGGCGGACCTGATCGAGAATCCCGACGGTTTCTGTCGTCCCCGACAACACCGCGAGTTCGTCGGTCAGGCCTCCAAGGTCGAGTTCGACGACGATGGAGTCATGTCCTTGCTTGACGAGGAATCGTCGGCTTTCGGGGATCAGCTCGCTGCGGATGAGCTTGAATTCGGCGCGCGTGAGGCCGAGACCGTCGATATAGTCGACCTCTCGGCCATAGGGGTTCGGCAACAGGATCTTGGTGGCGACCTGCTCCATGATGCTGTGCGAAATGTCGGAGCGCAGCGCGTCGGCAGGGCTCTGCGTGCCGAAGACCAGGAACGCGTTCTGCTTGCGGTAGGTCTTGAGCCCGTCCTGGGCAAATGCCCGAAAGGCGTCGTCGCCGAGCGCTTTCCAGAACTCATCGATATCGATGACCAGACGCCGGCCATCGAGAAGGGCATCGATCCGATGGAACATGTACATCATCAGGGGCGTGCGGATCTCCGGATTGTCGAGGAAATCGGTCATGTCGAAGCCGATAAACCGCGCATCGAGCGACAATTCATCCCGGTCATTGTCGAAGACCCAACCGAGGGAGCCGCCGCGTGCCCATTTTTCCAGGCGCGCCCCGATGCCTTCCGGGTCACGCTGGCCCAGGAGCTGCCGGAGGGCGAGGATCGAACGATCCTCGGGTGGGAGCCGACCGATCGAGACTATGCCCTCATCGATCATCTTCTCCTGTGAGACGCCCAGCTGCTGACCAGACGGGGTAACGAGATGCCGGATAAGGCGTCCTAGAAAAACGATGTTGCCCGGCGTCTGCTCAAGCGCGCGAAGTGGTGCAAACCCGGTCGGCACACCATTTCGCAGCGCGAGATAGGTTCCGCCCGACGACCGCACATAGATCTCGGCACCCCGGTCCTTGTCGATGAAGATCTGCTGCGCGCCCGTCTTCTCCAGCTGCGCCATCAGGAAGTTCTGTACGACCGTCTTGCCGCCACCGGACGGGCCGATGATCAGGGTATGTCCGAGATCGTTGACGTGGAAATTGAAGTAGAATGGCGATTGGGCGGCGGTTTTCATGAGCGCGATCGCCGCGCCCCAATGATTGCCATCGGGCTTACCGGCCGGAAATGTGTGGAAGGGGGAGAGCGCCGCAAAATTGCGCGACGTGATCGCCGCCGGTCGGGCGCGCCATGCGAAATTGCCGGGCAGCTGCGACCAGAATGCGGCTTCCAGAGCCGGGCCTTCGCGGGCAGATACCAGTCCCGCATCGGCGAGGGCCGCCCGCGCCGTCGATAGGTTTTCCGCCAACCGCTTTTGGTTCTCACCGAAAACGGCGAGCGAGAAGTGATGTTCGCCAAGCACGAAGCGGTTGCTCTGAAGATCATCGGCAGCGTCAGCCAGCTCGAGCGCCTGGCTCGCGGCCGCATCCTCGGTCGACGCCATCTGGTTCTGCCGACGGCGCAGGCGCTCGGAGGCGCGGGCTTTGCCCATGAACGCAAAGGACTGCGTCACGACGAACGCGAAATCCTGGCTGAGCAAAGCGTTCATCTGCCCGGGGCGCGTCATCGCCGGGTATTCCCGGATTCCGAACAGCCCTACATACCGGCTCTCATCATGCGCTCGGACCTCCACGGTCTCCCGGCCGAAGATCACCCTCTCGCCATAGATCGCTGATCCGAGATGACCTCGGACCAGCGGCACGCGCGCGGCGCGGCCCATCATGACCAGCTCGAGGACTTCGAGCGGCCGAGAGAACATCAACCCGTTATGCTCATAGAGGCCAAGCCTCTGGGGGCGGCACCGTGCGAGCAACTTCTCTATATCGCGGGCCTTGTCCTCGAACCGTGCGAGCTCGTCCTGGTCGACCTCCTGCCCGTCTTTGCGGGCTGTCGACAGCCGGCGCAGCAAAACGCCGGTTCTGTCTGCCGATCCCACCGACGGACGCATGATGAGGGTGAGGTAGAGTTCGTTGACGAACATCCTCTTGGCGGTAACGCGGGCGCGGTAGGTGGCGTCAAGATCGGCGGCGAATGCGGATCTAAACTCGCCTTCAGGATAGTCGGTCACCGGGCGGCGGACGATATGCGTCCA
The DNA here is from genome assembly GCF_059424385.1 of Sphingobium sp. GW456-12-10-14-TSB1. Taxonomy (NCBI): domain Bacteria; kingdom Pseudomonadati; phylum Pseudomonadota; class Alphaproteobacteria; order Sphingomonadales; family Sphingobiaceae; genus Sphingobium; species Sphingobium sp. GW456-12-10-14-TSB1. The sequence goes on from NZ_JBWKZI010000001.1 coordinate 2,607,938, forward strand.
GATCGCCAGACGATCGTCCGCGATATTGCGCAGCGTTCCGTTCAACTTCTCGTGCCAGTCATTCAGATTGACCGGGTCCGCCGTCTCGAAGGCGAGGCCATCGAGCTTGAACATCATCATGAGATCGCGGCCGTCGAGCGCGATGACGGCATCGTCGACGTGTCGGGCATAGGGCAGATAGCGCGCGGGATCCGCCTCGTTCTTGAGGATGCGCCACGGTGTGCGCGCGCCTGCGCCTCCCAGCGATCCCACCACGCTAGCCATGGGCAAAGCCCCGACGCTTGGCGCCGTCGATCGGCAGCGGTGAGTAGGAGCTTCCACCCCACCAGCTGCGATTGCGGCACCGGGCCTTGGTCATCGTCCAGAGCCACAACAACCGGAAGGCGTTTGCATCATGACGCACGATCAGTCGGGCAATCGCCAGGAAGGCCCCGGCCAGCGCGAAGGCATAGAGCGGGTTGCCCGTGATGATGAGGGTCAGGCAGGCCGCGAGCGCAATGGGCAGCGACGCTTCAATCGGCACACCCAACCACATGGTCGGGCGCGTGACCGCCAGAAACAGCGTCTCCTCGCGCAGCTTTTGGTCATCGGTATCCATGGCCCGCACTCATGCGCCGCCAGTGATGGTGTCGACGATCCATTGCGCGCTGAACACGATGAAGATGCCGACGATGACCGTGACGAGAAGTCCAAGGCTGGCCCGACCTGTGAAGAACATGAACCCTACGATCACCACGGCGATCACCGCGATGGTTTTGGCGAACGTGCCCGTCAGCCAGGTTTTGATGTTCTCGGCCATCGACGTAACGCCGTCGGCGGCCTGAGCGTAAGCCGGATCGGTCAGAAGCAACGTCACGGCGAGGGCCAGCAGAAGAAAGGCCGCATGCTGCGCAAGAGAGCGGCGGCGGGGCGTCAACCAGTCGCGGGATTCGGTCATCAAGGCCGTCATTCGGGTTGTCCTTTCGCTATTGTGCTGGATGCCCCCCCGAAGACCATCAATGTCGCTGACTGCGCCCCCGCAGCCGTATTCCATTTCGCGCTGCCGGCAGCGGCGCGCGGCGCGTCCGACATCGCGAGCGTCTGAATAGCTTCTCGCGGCGGCGGCGGCGGCGTGACCGCGATGTTCTGGACCGCAAATCCACTGCGCCGCATGGCCGGCACGACGACACCAGACGATGCATAGACACGGCCGACATAGCCGTTTCCAAATCCACGCCAGCGGTTGCCCGTGTTGTACATCGACATGGCGGCCGCGATGGCCGCCTCCGTCGAAGCGCTTGTCCGCACGACGCTGAGATAGTTGGAGGCCAAGACCCGTGCAGCGGCTTCGAGGTTCCGGCACGGGTCGAAGGCGTCGTCGACCGACAGGCCGAGGCGCTTCAGGTTTGCGCTGTTGATCTGACCCAGACCGAGGTCGATATTGTAGCCAAGCTCTATCAGCGAGCGCGCGTCGCGCACCGCAGCTGCACGATCGCCAGGATCCGGAGCCGGAACACCCTTAGCGTTCACGCCGATCGCGTAGGGATTGAAATGGCTCTCAGCGTGGACGACCGACACCATCGTCTCGACCGCAACCGATGGCGCGCACTGCTGCGCGAGGCCCACGACGGTTGCGAGTTCGAGAATCACCGCGCCGGTGTCCCCGTGGCGCTTGCTGCTGTCGGAAGGTTCTCGATGTTGGCTAGGGAATAACTTTGCTGTCGCCCATCGGTGAACGTCATCACGACCCGGCGCTTCGTGGCGGAGTCTCGGTCGAAGACCTTTGTCTTGGCGACGCTCCCGCCCGAGCAACCGGGAAAAGAGGCTCCGGTCGCGAGCTTCTGCCAGAGCTTGGCCATCGGAGGAACACATGCAGAAAATTGCGTCGCCCCTCCTGGATTGGAGAGGCAGATTAGGATCTGACAGCCCAGATCGTTGGCGAGGGCGGGCGTGCTCGGCGCGGACATCGCCAGCATCGGCGTGACCATGGCTATGAGACGAAGCTGCACAAATTGTCTCCTCGCGGTGGATTGCGGCGCTTGCGACACGGCTCGAAAATCACCGTCTTTTGAGCCTGTTGCGCATTGTTTCAGCAATCCCCCCAGTTGGGGGGATCGCCGTGGAGCCCTTAGCCGTTGCGCAATGACGGTGCGGGATCGCGCTGCTGTTCGAGAAGATACTGTGCCAATGCTTCTTCCTGGTCAGGCCTCAGGGCGTCAGTGGCTGCCAGATGATCAGGCGGGTCAGCGTTCAGCAGGATCGAGGGACAGCGGCCCTCGTAGTTACCAAGGTTCGGCCTGTGCTGTTGGTAGCCTACCAGTGCCGCCAGCGCCGGCTCGAACCCGCGCGCTATCTCCGGCGGGTAGACGAGCCATTGGTTCTCATACGGTTTCAACCAGCCGAGGCAGTAGCTGACTATCATGCCACGGCGGATCGTCTCGGTCGTGTTCGCGCCGGCACCGTGAAGCGTCGATCCGAGGAAAACTACTGCAGCCCCTGGACTGCATTCGACCGCGATGGGGCCAATGCCGTGGTCCTCCGCAACCGCTCGTTGGCCATGGCTCCCGGGCCAGATGAGGGTGGTGCCATTGTCGGTCCGATATTCGGTGAACGGCCACATGACGTTGATCAAATATTCGAGTTCACCAACGGGTCCGCGCCACATGTCCTGGTCGCGATGGGGGAACTGGCAGGGAGCGCCAGGGTGGAGTTCGAGCGCTTGGGCGAGGTTTAGCTGGATCGTGTCGCACCACGGGCCGAGGATCGACTGAGCAATTTCCAGAATAAGCTTGTGCTGGATGAGCGCCGCCGCATAGGGTGATCTCTTCAGGACGCTTCCGAACCGCTTGGTACGACTGCCGTAAAATCCTCCCTCGCAAAACGGCGTCGCGGCGAAACGATCGTCGAGATCAGCGCTGAGCAAGCCGATGTCGGCTGCTGGCACGAGATCAGGAATGACGCAAAATCCGTCGCGTGCGAGGAGCTCGAGATGCGGCTTAGCATCGCGGGGCGCTGCAAGGGCAGGGGAGTGCTGTGTCGCCATGGTCGGTCTCCCGCGTCACGCCGCTGCACGGTCGAGATCGACCAGCGTCGTGGGAAGGTAGATGCCGGTCCTCCGCAGTAGGTCGGGGGTTTCTGACGATATTGAAATCCGCATCGCGGCAAGGTTCCGGCTTACCCCCGAGAGGCGGTCGCCAAGCAGCTCGCAGTCCCAGCCAAATGCGAGGATCTGTTTGAACCAGCTCTCTTCGGCCACGCCAGAAAAGGTTGTAATTCCGGAGGCCAGAGCATGCTCGACTAGCCCGGACACCAGACGATTGCGGACTGTGCGCCGTTCGGCGGCGCCCATCGCACGCGCAAGGCAGAAGCGGGTGATCTCCCTCACCTCCGGGCCGACCGGCACATTCCCGTCACACAGGTGCGGGAAGACTGATCCGAGGATATGCGGTCGATCGGTCTTGAGGAGCCGGGCCGATCCGCGATGGTGTCCCTGTGCATCGGTGACAACTATGTAGACGGCCTCGTCATTATCGAACTGGTCGATTTCATAGCGACCTGCGAGAACCGGAATGTCCCATCCAAGCAGATCAACAAAGACGCGCTTTCTTTCTTCAAACATTTCTCGGAAGACGCGCGCGTCGAGTGCCTCGTCTATGCCATTTCCTATGATAAGCATTGTCTTCCTCCTGTGTGAGGAGGTTTTTCGAACAGAATATTGACCGCTACGTTATCCCCAGAAAAGGGGAGATCAGCACATGGCAGTCATCTTCCGAAGACGTCAGCGAAGCTGATCGATCCATCGAACAGCCCGCGCATCGCCAGCATTGTGCGCTTCGTGACGCCATATCGGTCACGCGCATCCTTGAGGTGTTGACTCACTGTCTCTGAGCCGACGCCGAGGATTCTGGCGATCTCCCAATCGGTCTTCCCGCGCGCAACGAGAGCCACGCACTCGACCTGTCGGTCGGTCAGCCGCGGTAATTCGCGGGGATGGGATCCTACGGAGCGATTGACCCGCCGAGCTGCCTCGAACGCAAAGTTGCCGACGAGTTGGACAAGGGGAAGCTGTTCCTCATCGAGCCCGACGCCGCTCGCCGTCGCAAACGAGCAGGAACCGTTAATCTCCCCGGGAATATGCGCGGGGATCGTAAAGCCATCGCCGATACCGACATCGCGCGCGGCGGTAAGGACCGCGCGATCACGCGGTGACAACGCGATCAGGGCTTCGACATTATTCCAAGCGAAACCCACCGACGTCTGCTGACTCGCGCGGTGGATAGGATCAGCAGCGTAAAGCCGGCGCTCTTCGAAAATGTCCATCCAGCTTTGCGGGTAGTCCACAAGCCTGATCGTCCCTGTAGCCGGCACCGCCGTATCGACATGATGGACGAGAGCAAAATGGGCAAACCCCATTCTGGCGGTGATGTCTTGCATGAAATCATACAGAGCATCGGGGCTTTTCGCGGCGCTGACCGAATCGCAGAATGACCGAACCTCGGCGAGCCTTATCGCCAAGGGGCCGGCGCCTACAGCAACGCGTTGATGTTCAAATGCCCGTCGCGCACCGCCCGAAGAACTAGCTGGGTTCTCCGCCTGACGCCATACCGGCGACGGGCACCTTCGACATACTCGTGCACAGTGTCGCGGCCGAGCGAAAGGATCTGGGAGATCTCCCAGTCGCTTTTGCCTTGGGCGACTAACGCGATGCAGTCGATCTGGCGTGGGCTTAGTGACACTGGCTGGTAGACGATGCCCTCGTCGCCGAGGATGGCGCGAGCTTGATCAAAAGCGACCGTCCCCACGAGGCGCGCGGTGAGCACGTCCTCGGTGGTTGCCACCGCGTCTGTCGATCGCGCGATCGTGAAGACGGCTTCAGGCTCGTCCTGCATCCTAATCGGCATCGTAAAGCCGGTGCGCAGGCCGTGGGCGCTGCCTTTTTTCAGGATCGATACCTGATGAGGGCTAGGCACTATGAATTCGTCGATGCGATCCCACGTCAACCCCGAAGACGTTTTCGCGCATGCAGCGTGAATGGGATCATCGAGATAGAGCCTGGTTTCGATGATCTCGTCGAGCCATCGAACCGGATAGGTGGTGAGCATTATCGCCTTCTTGCTCCGCTGAACAAGATCGACGTTGTGCAGAAGAGCAAACCAGCGAAAGCCGACCTGCCTAACGAACGAATCCACGATCGATGACAGCTGATCGAACGTCGTGGTTGATTTCGCTTGATGCTCGAAAACGCTGATATCAGCGAGACGGCCCTTGTCACATTTACTCGCCATCGACGCAGCCTCTCGTTGCCTTCCTGTCAGGTCCACCCCCAATTCGACGTATGCGCCAATAAACGGGGTGAGCCGATGCTGCTTGAGGCTGTCTGGCGCGCGCGTATTGATAGCGCGTAAGAGCAGCAGCTCTCGGATTTAAGCAGCCGATAATGGCGGTTCGATAATATATCTTATGTTAAATCAATGGGTTACGCAGCCCATTCCCGCAGCGCCGGTCCAAATTTGATCGTACAGCTATATTCACTGCGCAGCAAATACGGAGGCGTGTTAACAGATTCCCGCTAATGCCAGGCGCACATCCGGAGCTATCGTATATACCGCTTCGCGCTGCGCGCCCCGGTTGGGGTGATCGACGCGGTATCCCTGATAGTGGCGATGCAGCAATCCAGCCCGAACAAGATCCGATACGGCTCGACTGACATTCGTGCGCCCCGACCGCAGAATGCGCGCCTCAATCTCTTCATTCTCCTTCTGAGCCAAATCTCCTGCACTTTCCGAAGCGTCAGCCTTCGCCGACCACTCTGATCGAACCGCTGCAATCATGGCTGTACGGCGGCAGTCGCGGTTGGCCAGCGGCGCCAATGCCTGGCAGAGCCAGTCACGCACAGGTATCTGGGCAGCGTCGCTTCGTACGTAAGGCCCGAGACTGCCATTCTCCCCTGCGGCCTTCGCGATCAGATTGAGGATGAGCAGAACATACCTAGGGCGCTTCGATACCTGCGATACGCGCTCCACTAGATCTGGTAACGCGACAACCGACGAAGCCAAGTTGAGCGGCGCTGGTGCCATATGGTCGAAGAGGTCGGCTTGGTGGAACATAGCAGGAATCTACCACAACCGATCTTGCCGCGAATCCCCTAAATTCCCTACTCGCCAGAAAAATCACCAGTGTCACTTTACCGGCGGGGTAAAGTGACACTGGTGACACAGCGTACTAGGAAGAGCGCTGCAGCGATGCAAAAAGTAAGCGTGGGCTGGAGGCCGCAGATCAGTGTCAATCGGCCCCGGATATTCACCCCGGATAAGCGCCCAACACTGACCCCCTGATAGTACGCAGGATCGTCGGCATGGGGGTGAGGCGGCGGAGGGCGTAGCCCGGAGCCGGCTCACCCCCATGCCGATGGCGTTTATTTTGGGCTATCAGGCAGCTGCGCGGTTCTTGAAGCGCCAACTCTCGTTGCCGGTTTCGATGATGTCGCAATGGTGCGTCAGCCGATCGAGCAGCGCGGTTGTCATTTTGGCATCGCTGAACACCAAGGGCCATTCGCCGAACGCGAGGTTGGTGGTCACCATGATCGAGGTCTGCTCGTAGAGCCGGCTGACCAGGTGGAACAGCAACTGGCCGCCAGACAGCGCGAACGGCAGATAGCCCAGCTCGTCGAGGATCACCAGGTCGAGCCGGGACAGATGATCGGCAATGCGCCCCGCCTTTCCTGCGCGGGTTTCAGCTTCGAGCCGGTTCACCAGGTCAATGGTGTTATAATATCTGACCCTCGCGCCGATGCGTACGCACGAGCGTCCGATCGCAATGGCAAGGTGGGTTTTTCCGGTCCCGGTTCCTCCTACCAACACGGCATTGCGCTGGTTGGCCAGGAAAGCGCCGGTGGCCAGATCGCGAACCAGCCCCTCGTTGATCGGCGTTTCGGCAAAGTCGAACGCCGTAATTTCCTTGGCCAGCGGCAGCTTGGCGATCGTCATCTGATATTTGATCGAGCGCGCCTGCTTCTCATCGATCTCGGCCTTCAGCAGATCGCCGACCACGCGGCTTGGGCCATGTTGTCGCTTTACCGCATCGGCGATCACCTCATCATAGGCGTGCCGCATGCCCGCGAGCTTGAGCGTCCCCATCATCTCCAGGATCTCGTGGCGTTCCATAGAACCTCCTCAGGCTATCGTAACGGGCGCAGTCGGCGACGGGCTCGTGATGGAGCCGGAGCGCCTCGGGCGTAGCGATGGTCAGCGGCGCCGATGGCTGGCGCTGACGGGTCAGGATATTGAGCACAACGTCGCGGCTGACGGTGCCGCCGATCAGCGCCTCGGCGCAGGCGGCTTCCACGGCATCGAGCCCATCGCTCAGGACCGCCGTCAGGATGCCGACCATCTGGCGGTCGCCATCAGCATGGCCGGCAAGGCGGCGTCGTACCCGCTCGATTGCCGGCGGAAGCGACCAGTCCTTGAAGGGCGCGCCGTTGCGCAGCGCGCCGGGCTTTCTCGCCAGCACAGGGACGTAATGCCAGGGATCATAGATCGTCAGCTCACGGCCGAACCGGCGGACATGCTCGCCGACTATCTCGCCTTCCTGCCGGATGACGATACGGTCGGCATAGGCATGGATATCTACCGGCCGCCCCGCCGCTGACGCATGCACCGAGTATTTGTTATAGTCGAACCGCACCAGCAGCGTCTTCGATACCGACGCGGGCAGAGCGTGGAAGCCGTCGAAGGGCCCGCGATAGGCGATCAGGGCGGGACGATCCGCGGTCTCGAACACCTCCCACACCGTCCGGTCCTTCAACTCGGGATGTGCGGCATGCTTCGACCGCGCGACGCAGCGATCCTCAAGCCATGCGTTCATCTCGGCGTAGCTCTTGAAGCGCAGCCGGGGCGTGAAGAAGCGTTCACGCACCAGGCCGACCTGATTCTCGACCTGGCCCTTCTCCCAGCCTGACGCCGGCGTGCAGGCAACAGGCTCGACCAGATAATGCCCGCACATCTGTTGAAAGCGGCGGTTATACTGGCGCTCGCGACCGGCAAAGATCGCATCGACCGCCGTCTTCATGTTGTCGTAAATGCCGCGCTGGCAGGCGCCACCGAAGAAGGCGAACGCCTTGTCATGCGCATCGAAGACCATCTCCTGGCTTTCCCGCGGATAGGCGCGCACGTAGAACATCCGACTATGACAAAGCCGCATGTGCGCGACCTTCACCGTGGTCGTCGCCCCGGCAATGACGACGATCTCATGGCTCCAGTCGAACTGGTAGGCCTCGCCGGGCGCGAAGCTCAGCGGCACATAGGCCGCCGCCGTCACCGCTGAGCGCTCACGATGCCAGTTTGCCGCGTACCGTCGGACCGCGTCATAGCCGCCACGATAGCCAAGACCCTGCAGCTCCTCGAACAGCCTGACCATCGTCAGCCGCTCGCGCCGTGTCTTCCGGTCGTTCGCCTCCAGAAGCCTGTTCAGATCCGAGGCCCAGGGCCCCAACTTCGGCAAGGGCTGCACGCTGCGTTCGTATGTGAAAGCCGTCTCGCCCGAGCGCAGCACCTTGCGAACCGTGTTCCGCGAAACGCCAAGGTCCCGCACGATCTCCTTGATCGACTTGCCCTTGACGAAAAACTCGCGCCGGATGCGCGCTACCGTCTCCACGATCAGCATCTCCCACCCGCTCCCGCAGCAAAGTGCGAGAGCGTGAACCGCAATCGTTCAGTAAGCGTGGGCTGGAGGCCGCAGATCAGGCGGCTTCTGCGATCGGCTGCTGATCTGGCCGCCAGTTCCATATGTGGACGGCTCCCTCTTGCATATGTGGACGGCTCCCTCTTGCAAGGGCTGAACGGAAAATTTGATCGGATCGCTTGCTTCCATATGTCCGGCCTTTCGGTGCGGTCGCACGTGACCGCTGGCCAAGATGGTTTCCGCGGTGTGTGTTCCCAACAAGGCAGCGGCCTGTGATGGCCATTGGAACTGACGGAGTGTCACACGCCTCGGATCGATCGATCGCACCATCTGCTCTCTTCATGCAAGATCACGGATCAGCTCAGTACGATAGCATTGATATTTTGCTCATCGTCCCTGGCTAATTCTTATGCTGCTACCGCAGTTAGCGCGGGCGGCGCGACGCACTGGTATCGCTCGCCGCTCACCATGAGTTTCCACGCGACACGTGCGGCTTTGTTAGCAACGGCAACCGCAACGAGCTTAGGCGATTTTCGTGCAATCAAGCCGATAAGCCACGGTGTTAGATTCCTGCCTCGCCCATTGCGGGCGTGCTGAACGACTGCGGTGGCTCCGACCACGAGCGTGCTTCTGAGAAGCTCATCACCAGCGCGAGTGATAACGCCGTGTCTTGTCTTGCCGGCGGTCGAGTGATCTTTGGGGGTCAGGCCCATCCATGCCGCAAAATCCCGACCGGATTTGAATAGATGCGGATCGGGCGTTTTCATCATGAGCAAGGTCGCGCCGATAGGCCCAACGCCGGGAATTTTGGCCAGTCGCTGACTACATTCGTCGTTGCGATGCCATTCCATCAGCTTCGCGTCGATCCGTTCGATCTCGCACTGGAGCTGCGCATATTCCTTTCCCTGCAGCGCAAAAAGTTCGCGCGCCAATTCGGGTATCGTTTCATCTTCCGCGATGCACTCGAGAAGCGGTACGACGCGACATGCACCCGTCGCCGCGGTGATGCCGAACTCCGCGCCATACCCTCGTATAGCGTTGACGAGCTGGGTGCGCTTCTGAATAAGCCTTTCGCGCACCCCGACCAACATGAGCGCGGCCTGTTGTTCTGCAGTCTTTACCGGAACGAAGCGCATTGTTGGGCGGCTCACCGCTTCGCAGAGAGCTTCGGCATCCGCAGCGTCGTTCTTGCCGCGCTTGACGTAGGGCTTCGCTAATTGCGGCGCGATCAACCTTACATCATGCCCGAGCGATCCGAGAAGACGAGCCCAATGATGTGAACTGCCGCATGCCTCGATAGCGACGAGGGTGGGTGGCAGCTTTTCGAAAAACCGAATCATCTCTCGGCGCGTCAACTTCTTGCGCAGCACTGGCTTCTCCGCTGCATCGACGCCATGCAGTTGAAAAACGTTCTTTGACGTATCCATGCCTATGCGGGTAATTTGCTCCACGGGCGGCTCCCTTGATTGAGTCTTGCAACGCACTCACTCTGGCACATTGCGATGCCGTTGGGAGCCGTCCACCCCAACAAGGCATGAGCTCATCCCAGCGAGTAGCGGGCCAGTCGCCAGCGATCTTGGCGATGACATCTGCGATATAGGCCTGCGGTTCGAGGCCATTGAGCTTTGCGGTTTCGATGACGGAGTAGATGGCGGCGGCGCGATCGCCGCCCGCCTTTGAGCCAGCGAACAGCCAGTTTTTACGGCCCAGGGCCACGCACCGCATGGCGCGCTCCGCGATGTTGTTATCAATTTCCAGGCGGCCATCGTCGAGAAAGCGGGTGAGCGCCCCCCAGCGCTTGCGGCCATAGGCGATCGCCTTGGCCATCTCGGACTTGGGCGAGAGACGGCGCAGGGCATCGTCGAGTGTCTGGCGCAATTCGTCGATCAATGGCTGGGTGCGGTCCTGCCGGGTTCGTCGCCGGATCTTGGGTTGTTGGCCTCGAACCTCTGCTTCGATCTCATAGAGCTGGCCGATGCGTTCCAGCAGATCAGTGGTAAGCGGCGTCGGCTTGGTGGCGTGGATGTCGAATATCTTGCGCCGGAAATGCGCCCAGCAGGCGACCTCGGTGACACGGTTGGTGTCGTAGAGCTTGTCGTATCCCGCATAGCCATCGGCCTGCAGGTAGCCGCTGAAGCTGGCCAACTGCCGCTGGGGATGGGCACCTGTGCGATCGGTGGTGAACTCATACCAGACCAGCGAGGGGGTCGTGGCGCCGGAGCCGCGATCATCGACGGCGTAAGCCCAAAGCCTGCCGGTGGCCGTTTTGCCGCGGCCCGGATCAAGCATGGGAACCGGTGTATCGTCGGTATGGATCTTCGAGGCGGTCAGGCCGACCTCCCGAATGCGACTGACGATCGGATCGAGCAGCACGGATGCCTGCCCGACCCAGCCTGCCAGCGTTGAGCGATCGATCTCGATGCCCTGCGCCGCCATGATCTCGGCCTGACGGTAGAGCGGCAGATGATGGTCGAACTTGGAAACAACGACATGGGCCAGCGTGCCAAAGGTCGCTTTGCCCCGGGCAATGGCTTTTACCGGCGCGGGCGCCTGCACGATCTTCTCGCAAGCCCTGCAGCTATACTTGGGCCGGATGGTCCGAACGACGCGCCACTGGACTGGCACCGCATCGAGGACCTCGTCACTATCCTGCCCCAGAGGCCGCAACACGCCGCCGCAGTCGGGACAGGCGCAGTTGCCCTGCTCAGGCTCGATCCGCTGTTCCTCCCGCGGCAGATGGGCGGGCAGCGCGCGAACAGGCGCTGAGCGAACGCCATCTGCCGGATCGGCCCGACGCGCGGCAGCAACGATGGCCTCTCCTTCAAGCTCTTCGAGAGCCAGCTCAAGCTGCGCGATCTGGGTGTCGAGCTTCTCGGACGACTTGCCGAACTGCATCCGCTTGAGGCGTGCGATCTGCACGCGCAGCGTGTCGATCAGGATGTCGCGAGCAGAAATATCGGCGTGGGCGGCCGCCAAAGCAGCTTCGAGCTCGGCGATCCGAGCGTCTTTGTCAGCGGTGGAAAGGCCTGCGTCCGACACCGCTATCCTATAGCGAAACAGCGGTCGTAATGCTAGGAAAAGCGCCGGAATATGGGCGTTTTATCCCGCGAGTGACGGGGTAAAAGTGCGCGCCGGACGCCGCCAGTCGATGCCTTCCAATAGCATGGAAAGCTGGGCCGCCGTCATCACCACCGACCCCGTCTTGGTCGACGGCCACACGAACCGGCCCCGGTCCATCCGCTTGGAAAACAGGCACATCCCTTGGCCGTCATACCAGAGCAGCTTCACCAGATCGCCGCGCTTCCCCCGAAAGGCGAATAGCGCGCCGGAATGCGGGCTTTGCTCCAGAACCTGCTGCGTCATCACGGCAAGGCCGTCAAAACCCTTGCGCATGTCCGTCGCGCCGCAAGCCAGGAATATCCGCGTTGAGGGCGGCAGCGGGATCATCGCGTCAGGATACCGATCACCCGCGACAGCGCATCGCCATCGACCGTGGCGTCCACGCTCACCCTGATACCCGACGGTAGCTCGATCCCGATCACGCCGCCGCTGCGCGCCGCGACCGTCGGCGCGGGTAAGGCTGGCTGCTCGCTGATCTGCACCTCCGCAAAAACGGGCTCGATCGGCTTGCGCACCCCCGCAAGCTCACCGGACATCGCCTGTCGCCGCCATGTGTAGATCGATCCGCTGCCAACCTCATGGCGTTCACAGGCCGCGCGCACGCAGCCCCCCGGGCCGAATGCATCCCGCAGCACGGCCAGCTTCTGCTCCACCGTCCAGCGCCGCCGGCCCGACACCCTGCTAACGACCTCTATCAGACTACTCATACGACCGCTCGTATGAGTAGTCGCTCCACTGCTCGCTGAATCCTCGATCTCGTCCAACACCCGCAACCCCGCTCAAAGAGCGGCAATCATCCCGGCGAATGGGTGCCGCGCAAGGCGGCCGTCAGACCCCGCTTACATCGTTCAGGGGGTCAACTTTGGACGCCTATCACCCCAGAACCGGGGTCAACATTGCAGGCTTATTCACACGCGGGTTCCTCCAGTCGATGCCGTCAAGCAGGCAAGCGAGTTGAGAGCTCGTGAGCGACACCACGCCGTCCTTCGCCGAGGGCCATACGAACTTGCCCTTCTCGAGCCGCTTTGCGTAGAGCGACATGCCCAGGCCGTCGTGCCAAATGATCTTGACCAGCGAGCCGCTGCGGCCCCGGAAGACCCAGAGATCGCCGGCAAACGGGTCCTTCAGGAAGTGCTGCTGCACCATCGCAGCCAGGCTCTGCATCCCACGCCGCATATCGGTGTGGCCCATCGCGATCCACACTCGCGCCCCGGGCGGGATCATCGCATCGCCTTCAGAGCCGCTACCGCCAGCGCAGCCGGGGCAGTAGCCGAAATGCGCAAGCGCCGGCCGTCGGTCAGCTCCAACACGATCGCGGCTTCAGGCTTCGCCGCCGATGCGCTGCCGACGGAACCTGGGTCATCCTCAATCACCGCCGGAACGAATGCCTCCTGGACTTGGCGCAAGGCTGTCCGGCGCCACAAGTAGATCAAGCCTCGCGAAACGTCGCGCCGGCGTGCGACATCGGCCACACATGCACCGGGCGAGAACGCCTCGTGCAAAATCTCAAGGCGTTCCTCATCCGACCAATCCCGGCGGCGTCGAGCGCCCGTCAGCACCGTTACCTGCGTCATGGCTGTCCTAAAGTACGTCCTATTGCACGACCTAAAGGACGTCCTGAGCACACCGGGCAACTTGAGCAAGCGGGTCAGGCCGGACGGTTACGTCCAATGCAACATCCCAAGTCGATCGGTTCTCCCAATCAAACAATATCGGTACGACGTTGCTCTGCGTGACCGATGAAGGGTTTCTTGATGAGGCCTTGACCGTTGCCCCGCGCTCCGCGAGGCATTCGACTACATAACGCCCGGTCGTTCCTGTCGCTTTGGTAACCAAAACATCGCGCATCCCCAACTTCTGTTTTAGGTTATTATCCTGCAAAGCGGCCGTATAAAAATCCTTTATGATAGTCCAAAATCTATGTCTAAACCTTGAACAATTTATAACGACTTCAGCGAAATGGAGTTTGATTATACTAAATAAAAGACTTCTTTCTCGCTGATTGTTCGTCAGCGAGAAAGAAGTACAAAAAAGTTAAACTGGCATCTTTTGAAAATCAGAAGCGGAAAGTGACATCCGCACTGTAGGTCCGCGGTGTACCACGGATCAGGTAATCCAATCCTGCAAACCGCAAACCCAAGCCGTAGGTAAAATACTTCTCGTTGAAGATGTTCTTTACGCCTGCACCCACTGCAAAACGCTTGGCGTTATAAGCAATGCGACCGTTGGCTACCCAGTAGCCTGGTTGAGACAGCGTTCGGGTCTGAGCGATGTCATAATAGACACGCGAAGTATATGCACCGTCGAGACTGAGGTCGACGGTAGCGTCGTTGATTTCGGCGAGCACGAAATCGCCGCTGAGGTTGAGACTGAACTTTGCGGCATTGGATATCTGATTTCCTGAGACGTCGATGCCGCTCGTACCCGTAACTGTCGCATTGTTCCGGTATTTTGGATCCAACACGCCGACGCCGACGCCAAGCGTCACCCGATCGATCGGCCGCGCGGTAATATCAGCTTCGAACCCGCGAACGCGCGCGGCGCTGATCGAACGGAGCGGAAATAGCCCGCCCGCCTCGGTCACGACAACTTGCTGATTTGCGTAATCGGTCTGGAACACAGTACCGTTGATGGTCAGCGCACGGTCGAGAAGCGTGGACTTAAACCCGGCCTCATAAGTCCGCGCAGTTTCAGGCGGCGCGAACGTGATTTCGGAGGGATCGCTGAAGGCCTGCGCGTTCACGGCGCCGCTGCGATACCCTTCGCGCATTGAAGCGTAAAGCAGGATATTTTGCGTAGGCTTCCAATTTACGCCAACCTCGAAACTCGTATTGTTGAAGGTGCGGCGATCAGAATAATTGCTGATCGATTGAATGGCTACGGGATCTACATTGTCACCGAGGAATGCGTTGAAATTAGAGACAGCGACCTTATCCCGGCTGAAACGGACACCCCCATATGCGGAAAGCGTGTCGGTTACCTCATAGTCAGCACGAAAATAACCGGCATAGCTGTTGCGCTTCTGGTTGAAGCTGTTCGACTGGATAAAGCCGGTTCCAGTGGGCGTGAAGCCGAAGCTACATACGGCACCGCAACCCGGATCCGTCAGGAGCGAATAGTTGAAGCCTGCATTTACCGAGTCATAAGTATAGAGGAGGCCGGCCTGGACGTTTAGGGGGCCATCAAAGGAGGTGGCTAGCCGCAGGTCCTGGACGAACTGCTTCATGTTCTTGCCGAAGGTGACGATCGGATCATCCGCCTCGATGACGAGACCGTCATCATCTCCGGTATCAACCCACCTGCCCCAGTCATAGGTCGTCACGGAGGTGAGCTTCAGGTTGTCGGATGCTTCCCAATTCATGATCAGGTTGAGCCCGTCGCTGCGGATATCACGCTCGGGCGCGCGATTGACGGCAGTTTCGAAGAAACCCAGACCATCGCGGTTAGACCCCGGAAGGTTGGACAGATTGTTACCGGGAAAGATGATTTGGGGATCGTTGAAGTTGATGTTGCCCGCAAACGGCGCGTAATTGCGGCCGCCGCTTCTCATGTGGTTGAAACGGAGCGTCGCCTCGAATCTGTCCGAAGGTTCAAACTGAAGCGCGCCGCGGAAGGCAAAAACATCCGTCTGGTCGAGGTCGCCAAGGCCAGGCGTAACATTCTTGAGAACACCTGTATCGTGCACATAGAGCGCTGCAACGCGCATCGACAGCACATTGTCGATCAAGGGGACCTGCAAAGCCCCTTGCAGTCGAACACGATTGAAGTTGCCGTAGCTGCCCGTCACATATCCTTCGGTGGAAAAGCCCGGTTTTTTCGTGACGATATTGACAGCACCGCCGGTCGCATTCTTGCCGTAGAGCGTGCCCTGCGGGCCACGCAATACCTCGACGCGCTCGACATCGAAAAGAGGCATGGTTTCGAATGTCGACAGGCCGCGGATGCCTTCGTCGATGTAGATCGCGATCGGCTTGCTCTGGTTAGCGGAATAGTCGGTCGAGGAAATGCCGCGGATGACGAAGTTGGGCGGGCCACCTTCACCGAATGGATAGTTGACCTGCGAATTGGGAGACAGCTGAATGAGATCGGAGATCTGCACCGCCTGACGCTTCTCAAGCGCCTCCCCGCCAAAGGCAGAAATGGCGACTGGAACGTCTTGAAGGCGCTGTTCGCGCCGCATCGCCGTAACAACGATATCGCCATTGCCCCTTGCGGAAGCAGCGCTCGGTTCAGGCTGGACCTGATCCTTGGCATAAGCAGTAGCAGAGACTGCCAGCGGCAGCGAAGCAAGCGAAATCGCCAGTGCGGTATGAGCAGAACCGCGGGTGATGCGAGCAATCATATACTTCTCCCTTTCATTATACGTCCTCTGCAGAGCGAGAGTGCATTTCGCCGAAGGCACTTCCCGTTCGCGTCGGCCAAGGTGCCCCCTCAGCACCTGCGAACCGCCACTGCTTCTCCTCGCGCCGAACGAAATTCCGCCTAAGCGGAGTCGACCGAGCAACATGCAGTAATTACGTTGTCGCATAATTAATCGCATTGTCAACGCCCATTAGAGCTGGGCAGGACACGCGCCTCGCAGCAAATGGATCAGCCGACCCCTTCCCGACGATTATCTTTTTATATTCAAATAGATAGCATGTAATCCACGGTTATATTGGAACACTCACAACACCAATTTCACAGCTCTTTCGAAAATCAACAGCCGAATAAATTATCGGCCATGGGAGCGAAATTTCTGCGGCGACGAAGCGCAGCCGCTCATCTTATCCTCGACAATGAAAAATTCGACCAAATCGGACTCGGGTCTGGGTTGCGCAGGCGCCACCAGCTTCACAAGGGGACAAGCAATAACGGCCGAAGATTGTGAAACAGACGTTTCCCAGGCCGACTTTCCAGACAAGACCACGAACAATATGAGATAAGCCTCGTCGCGCACAACACAATCATTGCCGCCCCCATTGCCGACAGTTGCGAATGGATCGATATTGTGGCGATATTATTAAACCAAATTCACGATATCTGCAACTCCTCGCCATGCAGGGGGCAAGCATCGCCCCATTTTTTCGCGTATTTACCGAGCATCGCGGCCGGTAGCGATTTTGTGTTCGACGACGCTGAACGATCGATTTTCGACTTTGTCGAAGCGCCCGCCAAAAAAGTGGCAATGCTACAAAGATGGATGATCACTCTTCCAATGAACGCCTCTCAATGGATATTTTCGTCCTTCACCAAAGTCGGTCAGAAGAATCCATTTTCGAACGCGGCCTTAATATTACTTGGAAGCTGGTGCAGCTCCTATTCGGGCCGCGGCTTTGCCAAACTTCAACTCACGGGCGGAAAGCTTTCCGTCGCGCGTTGCATCAAGGGTCGACGGCGGGAAAGCAGCCAGTTCCCGGAAAGTGATGAAGCCGTTCCGGTTACGGTCCAGCTTTTTGAAGTTGGCTTTCGGCAGGCTCTGCATGCGCCATTCCGCCAACGATATTCGCCTGTCCTGATCTGCGTCCACCTTGGCTAAAAGCTTCCGGGCCTCGATAGGGGACGAAGATGGGGGACCGTTGCCAAACGCAGTTGGGGCGGAAATCGCAAGGAGAAGCGCGCCGACGAGGAGTGAACAGGGCTTCAAAGCTCGAATGATCATGCGCCTGACCTCCTGTCGCTAGACATATCATCAACGTGCGACAAGGCAGATGGAGCCCTCCATTTCACAAGAAAATTCCGGCGGGCGAGGCGCGCGGACAACCGACCCAAAGCACTCCTACGGCATTGCGGTGCGGATCTCCTGAATGGTGTAGGCCCTGCTTGCGTCAGGCGGGCTGCACCAATTCAGCGTGTGGATAATTATATTGACGCCCCGGCCTCCGCGTGCTCAAAAGGATTGCCAATTTACCGCGGTCGGCAGTGTATGCCAGATGGGCAGTATAATGATGAGGATTGAGCTGAAGATTAATGGGTCGACCATGCCCGCCGAGGTCGACGATGATACGCCACTACTCTGGGTGCTCCGTGACACGTTGAAGCTCAAAGGTACGAAATATGGCTGTGGCATCGGCCAGTGCGGCGCCTGCACGGTCATAGTGGACGGCCAGACTGCCCGATCTTGCTCCTTGGCTGCGACGGCCGCGGTCGGGCTCGAAGTAACCACGATTGAGGGGCTTTCGGCCAATGGCGACCAGTTTGTACAGAAAGCTTGGCAGGATATTCGTGTTCCACAGTGCGGATATTGCCAGTCCGGCATGATAATGGCAGCCACCGCACTTCTCGGGAAGAAACTTTTCCCTACGGATGAAGACATCGATCGCGAGATCACGAACATCTGCCGGTGCGGGACCTATGATCGCATACGCGCCGCGATCCACGCGGCCGCGAACGGGCGCACGTGAAGAAGCCATGAATACTGACCGCCGTTCCTTGCTGAAGTCGATCGCCGCCGTTTCGGCAGGTGTGGTTTTTCCCGTCACCATGACTGGTTGCCGGGTCGCCGATCCTAAGCCTTCCGATTCGGTCGAGCTATTCTCTTGGGTTGTAATGATGCCCGACAACACGGTTCGCATCCGCATTCCACAGAGCGACATTGGACAGGGTGTGGTCACAACCCTCTCGCAGGTTCTTGCGGAAGAGCTCGATCTGAAATGGTCATCGATCCGGCCCGAATTCTTCGATCCATTGACGAACCTCAAGCGCAACAATGTGTATGTATATACATGCACGGAGAGCAGTTGGTCAGCTGACCGTCTCTTCAATCCCATGAGAATGGCAGGCGCTCAGATCAGACAAATGCTTTTGACCGCTGCCGCCAGGCGCTCGGGGTTCGACGTAGCGGATTTGAGAACCGAGGAGAGCAGCATCATATTGCCCGGCGGGGGACGGCAAAGCTACGCGGAGGTCGCGTCCGCCGCCTCCCATATTGCGCCGCCGCACCCTTCGCGGGTCAAACTTAAGGACCCTGCTGACTACCGGCTGATCGGAAAGCCGATCAAGCGCCTCGATCTGGTTCCCAAGACGACCGGGAAGCTGGAATATGGCATCGATGTCGATTTGCCGGGCATGTTGTATGCGGTCGTGCAACAATCCCCTGTCTATGGCGGCAAGCTTGTCTCGTTCGACGAACAAGCGATTGCCAAGATGCCGGGCGTTGTCGGGGTCGTCCGGATCGCGGCAGGACCTTGCGGCCTCAACGGTCCGCTTGCCGACGGCGGAGAAGATTACGGGATGGACGATGCCGTTGCCGTCGTCGCGGACAGCTTCTGGAGGGCAAGGAAGGCGCTTCTGGCGCTTCCGATCGAGTGGGATGATGGGGAATTTGCTCACACCAGCAGTGAGTCCATCATGGCGAACCTGGTCAGCCGGGCTGGGCGGCCGCAGCCGGTAGTCCGGGAAGCCGGAGATTTCGCAGGGTCGATCGGCCGTGCTCACCGCGTTATCGAGGCGGATTATTCCTACCCCTTCATGGACGCGATGCCGCTTGAGCCGATCAACTGCACCGCATGGCTGAATTCGGACGGACTCCAGGTTTGGGCGTCCACGCAGTTCGCCCAGGAAGCGCATCGACTCGCCGCGGTTACAGCCGGGCTGCCGCCTGAACGGGTACAGTTTAATCTGCCATATGTCGGGGGGGGCTTCGGACGGCGTTGCCAGAACGAATATGTATCGCAGGCGGTCCAGATCGCGAAGGCCATTCCTGGCAAGCCCATCAAGATGATATGGACCCGCGAAGAGATGATGGCGCGCGGTTATCCGCCACCGATTACCATCTCACGCTTCAAGGCGGGGCTTGATGAGAAGGGGAATGTGATCGCGTGGTTCAATCGCGTGATTAGTGGCACAGCGCCCGATCAAAGCTATGGACCGGCTCGCCTACCGCACTATGTGCCGAACCTTAGGATCGAGTATGCTCGCGTCAAGACGCCTCAGCCGTTCGGCTGGATGCGCGGCGTGGCGTTCACACAGCATGTCTGGATGAACCAGGGATTTCAGGACGAACTGGCGGTCGCCGCTGGACGTGATCCGGTCGACCTTTACATGGACCTGCTGGACGAGGGTTCGGTGCCCACTGACCTGAAAGGCCGCGACGTCGCCATTCGACGCATCCGGCACATGCGCGCCGTGTTGAAGCGGGTCTGCCAAATCGCCGATTGGGAAACGCCTCTCTCGCAGGGCCGCGGCAAAGGCGTTTCGGTCAGCGACTTCAGCTATTGGGATACCTACCACACTGGCACTGCCTCATCGGTTGTGGAGGTTACGCTTGACGGCAAAGGCGGGCTTAGAGTCGATCACGTATATGTGGTGATGAACTGCGGCCGCATCCTCAATCCCGAAGTAGTCCGCGGCCAAGTCGAAGGAAGCATCTTCTGGGCAATCACTACGGCGCTTTACGGCAAAATCACACTCAAGGACGGTCGTGTGGTCCAGCGCAATTTCCAGGATCACAACGTCGCTCGGCTTGCCACTGCCTGTAGAAACATCGTGGTCGAACTTGTCGAGAGCGACGATCATCCTGCCGGCGTTGGAGAGGACGCCGTCCCTATTGTGATGACTGCGATGCTGAACGCAATTTATGATGCTGGTGGGCCGAGGATTCGCTCGCTTCCGCTCAGCGATCATGTGTTGTCATTTAGAAAACAGGACGGCTCAGACGCGTTGCCTGGCAAACCATCAGGCAACCTTTAGATAGGATCGGCCATCAGTAGCGCCGGTTCGGGGCAGCCTCCTCACTGCCAGACAACCCCCGCTTTTGCTTATCCAAAAGCGCGACATGCAGTGATGGCATTATCCCTATTCAACCGTCGATGGCCGCGAATAGTCGGTTACGATGCTTCTTCCGATCAAACCGCCGCGGGGGCGCATCGCGAATTTCGCACGGATGCAGATCACACCCTCGCGGCGACTACGCTCCGATTTATGTCAGTGCAGAGATACTGATCACATCTGGAGCATTTTCGAAGTAGATAGCATCATCTGTTGGCTGGGAAAATGCGGAAAACAAAAAACAAATACAGCTTGAGCCGATCCAGTCTGATCGGATCAAGCTCTAGCTTGAGCCAGCCCACACGAAACATTCGCATCCAACCATCGAATCATCAGATCGGCGATTTCGTCGCTATTGGACTCGGCCATTAGCATATGACCATTTCCAGTTATGCCATGTTCTTCCAAGGCGATGTGTTCAAACACTGGAGTCCGTGCTCGTACGTACTCCGCTGCGCGCCTATTGGCTTCTCTCATCCACGTGGCTTCGCCTGTAACAATGGCGACCGGCTTCGCGAACGGGTCGTGAAGTCCTTGATATGCCTCCGGCGCGAGACCGTTATTGAAGGTTCCAAGCGGATGCACCATGCCCGAGTACCCCAGAGGTTCCGCCGCCAGTACGGCCGCGACCCGCTGCCCGCCAACGGCACTCAGAGCCCATCCGCATGGCCCCCCCATCGAGTGGCTCACTACCACGGTCGGGCCGGTCAGATCGAGCAGTTGTTCGGCGATAGCCTCAACGTGACGCTGGCTCGCACCTAACGAAGTGGCCATCGGTCCTTGGCTTGCCATGAACCGGTCACCGGCCAACGGATCGGAGGGCCAGCGGTTATGCTTGGAGGCACCTTGCCATAAGTCGTGCTTCGCCGGCTCCACGAACCGGGGGTATAGCATTCCGTAGTCTGCCGTGGGCGTTGCCGGGCCAAGCACGTTTTCGTTCCAGGCTGACCTTCCATGCCCCGGCCGATCTAGGACATATGTTGCATAGCCCGCCTGCAGGAACCGATGCACCCATCCGCGCCGACCGTCCGGTGTCCTGACGAAGTCAGCGCCCTGTCCGCCGCCACCATGGACGAAGAGGATAGAAACCGGACGGGGATTTACAGGAATGAACCACTGGACATAGGCGTTGATGCCGGGCCACACCGCGTCCCCGGCATCAACAGGCGGCGATGTCAGGAAGACACCGCCAAAGTCTGCCATTTCAAAGGTGCGCATGTTGCTCAGAAATGCGTTTCCATCTGCGTCGTGAAGCTCATTTCCCGCTCAACTAGCCGCGGATCTGCGGCCACGGCGCGGAGGAAAGCTATGCGGTCCTCCTTCTCCTGTCCTTCCTTCAGGTGATAGAGGTTGCGCAGATTGAACGACGCGCGGGGCGACGTAACCTCGGCGAACACCCGACGACGATCGCGCTCGTAAAATTCGAGTATTTCCTCCCCTGCCCCGTCATGGATGACCCGGTTCAAAGCGCCGATCAGGGCGAAAGCATCGAACATGCCGCCAGTCAGGCCAAGCCCGCCTGTGGGGTTGGTGATATGGCCAGCGTCACCGACAAGCAGGATCCGCCCCACACGCATCCGATCGGCTATGCGCTGGTGCATGCGGTAGGGCGAGTAGGCGAGCACCTCATAGGGCAGGTCGGGCAGGTGATCAGCGAACATCGTGTGGATGCGCTCTTCCAGCCCCTCGAAAGGTAGCTCGGGGTCTTCGACAAAGGTTACCCGCCAGACGTCTGGCTGCTCGATCTTGCAGATAATGGAGCCGTGCTTCTGATCGAGCTGCATGACGGACTCAGGATAGTTCAGCGCCGACAGGTTGATTCTCGTGTTCGTCGCCACATAGCGCTCGGGCCAGGTTGTCCCCAGAAACTGGAGCCCCAGTACATTCTGGCGTACCGTGCTGTTCGCGCCATCCGCCCCTATGAGATAGTCGCCTTCCAGCACTGCCGATCCATTGGGTCCCTCGACCTCCGCGATCACGCCGCCCGCAGTTTGGCAGCACCCGGTCAGCTTAGTTCGCAGCAATATCTCCACATTCGGCTGCGCCGAGACATGCCGTGCAATGATCTTGGACAACAACCCTTGGTGCAGATGAAGCGCATTCCCCCCCATCCCCTCAGGCGTCCATTTCCACTCAATAAGTTCGCCCGTGCTGTGGATACGCCAGCCGAAGGTCTGGCGCAGGAAACCCTCCGCTTCACAGTCCTGCAACAGTCCAAGCCGGTCGAGATGGGGCAGAACGGGATAGTGATAGACCAGCGCACGCGGCTTATCGTTGAACTGCTCCTCCGCCTCGATAATCGTGACACGCGTGCCTTCCTTCGCGAGTCCGAAAGCGGTTAGCAGGCCAATGGGCCCGGCTCCAACGACGATTACATGTTGAGCCATTGCGGTTCCCTCCAGTTGTTTTCTGATGCGCATGCACCTGCGTTATTCAAAGCTTCGCGATCCAATCGGTCACGTCCGCGGCGTCGGTGACGTCGCCATATTTCTGATCGATGTCATAAAGGCTGGCTTCATGTGGCGCGTTCGCGCGATCAGCACAGCAGTCGCGCGGCACCAGAACGTTGAAGCCAGACTGCACTGCATCCACGACGGTCGCCCGGACACAACCGGACGTAGTCGCGCCCGTTACCACTATGGTATCGACACCCGCCCCGGTGAGCATGGCCGCCAGGTTCGTGCCATGGAATGCTGATGCGCCATGCTTCTCCACGATCGGATCGCCATCGGAGATCCCGGTCGCCGCATCGATCTCAACGAGCCTGCTCCCCGCGAGAAGCGCTCTCATTCCGGTGGCCTTACGCAGCCAGGCCAACGTCTCGACCTCCCAGGGCTGGTAGGCGATAGTCGTGTAGATAACGGGAAAACCACGGCTTCGGGCCAGATCGGTGATGGCACGGGTTCGCGCGATTTGCGCATGCATATCCGCCGCCGTCGGGTAAACAGTGTCGGTGAAGCCATAGGTAAAATCGACCACCACGACCGCCGGCCGAGTGCCGCGGGGCACGCTGCCTCCGAACCCCGCCTTTTCATAGACTTCATCCTGCGACATCGAACACCTTACCCCCTTCGCAAGCCGTCAGGTCCTTCGCTACGACTGCTCCGTCCAGCAACACCGGTTCTCCATCCAAAAACAGCGAGCAACCGCGCAGCGGTATATCGAGATGGCAGTCCGTGTCGTTCATGCCGCCAAGCTCGTTATTTGGACCGGTTGAGAACAGCACGTTGCCAAGAAAGCTACGCATCTCCATGCCCATTCCGCCGGGGAATTCGCCGGGCGTCATCCGGTGCCACTTGGCGTCAGGATTCATTCCCCAGCCGATGTGGCTCAGCGCAAAGCCGCGCGGATCATTAAAGTCCGCCATGTACGACTTGACCAGATCAGCTTCCAAGCCGCCCCGGATCGAGGTGACGACGCCCTTCTCGATCGTGTATGTTATAGGCTCGCGCACATAAATATTCTGCGGCAGCAATATGTCGCCCGGCGCGATGACGATCTGCCCGTCCACGCCGTCGTCGTCGCCGCCTGTAAAGACGAAGCCGGATGGCCAGTGATCCCATCGGCCCG
The DNA here is from genome assembly GCF_059424385.1 of Sphingobium sp. GW456-12-10-14-TSB1. Lineage (NCBI taxonomy): Bacteria > Pseudomonadati > Pseudomonadota > Alphaproteobacteria > Sphingomonadales > Sphingobiaceae > Sphingobium > Sphingobium sp. GW456-12-10-14-TSB1. The sequence continues at coordinate 2,632,034 of NZ_JBWKZI010000001.1, forward strand.
GCGTGTCGGTGCAGGCATATTCGGTGACAGTGGGATAGGTGCCAAGCTTATACGTGACGTCCGTCCCATAAGGCGACGTGATGTGCATCGATTTCGCGCGACACAGCAACTCGCCTGCGACCTCCACTTTCTCACGCAACTCCCTGGAAGGCAGCATCCGCGCGAGCAACTCCGGCGGCTCCACAACCGTAAGGACGCGAGCACCCGCGGCCTGGATCGCCATCTGCTCGGGCGAGAACAGCAGGAAGACGCAGTCGATCACCATATCGGCATTCTTCAATGCCTCCACGGCTTCAGGCATCCGCGAAAGCGGCGTCTGCCCTACCGCCCAATTGCCCATCGGTGCAGGCGCCGGCAGCCGCATGTGGTAGATATTCGCCTTGAGCGCCCGGCCCGCAGCGAGAAACGCGTCGGCATAATCTAGTCGCTCGTCACCCTGAGTCAGCACGACCAGCCGCTCGTCGGCGCGAACACAGGACATTTTCAGCTGGTGGAGGCATATCTCCGCGAAACTAGCGCGATCCATTTGCGGTGGCCTCCTTGATGTCGGCTTGAAAACCTGCGACTGCGCCGAGGAAACCGTCCAGATCATCCCACGGTATCATGTGCCCTGCGCCTTCGACGGTCACGACCTCGATGCCGGGCGCCAGTGTCCGAATTTCTTCAATATCTGCCGTTTCGATGACCGGCGAGCCACCGGCCACGACGAGCCGTATCGGCAGGTCAAGGTGCGGCAGGTCGGCATGAACGTCATCCGTATGAAAGCCTTTATAGGCCGCGTCGATCGCACGCAGTTCGCACGTGTGGAGCCATTCAGCACGCAGCGCGCGCTGATCCTGAGTCCAGGTCGGGCAGAATGCCTTCATTTCTTCCGCCGAGCAGCCGCGCTGCGCCAGCAAGATCGAATCCTCATACCATGGCCATGCCGAGGGATAGGGGCGACGGCCCGGCCCGCTTACGGGCGGATCGGCCAAGATCAGCCCGGCAAAAATCCCGGGCGCTTTCCGGGCGGCGCGGATCGCGGTGCGGGCGCCCATGGAATGACCAAGAATCACCGGACGATCGAGATCAAGAACACCCGTCAGCGCGACGACATCATCCGCCATTGCATCCAGGGAATAATCAAGGTCGCCAGCTTGACTTAATCCGCGGCCCCGAACGTCGAGCACATGAACCTCGTACGTCTCGGCCAGGCGAGCGGCAACGAAATCCCACGTGACCGCTGGCGACGTGATGCCAGGCACGAGAAGCATCTGACGCCGCCCAGGCGCGCCATGGCGCACAAGATGGTGCCGGATGCCGTTCGCATGAACGTTGTATCCGAAAGGACTGCCGTCCATTGTTAGAATGCCCCTGATAAAAGCGTCCCGCCACCGGGCACGCGCGTGTCGAGGTCAAGGGCTCGCAACATCGCCCAGGTTGTGGAGATGGCTGCGGTCAACACCGGCTTGCCGACCTGCGCCTCAACGATCGAGACGGCGGGCAGCGACGGCATCTGCACGCATGCAGACAAAATTACAGCATCGACCTCGGCCAAATGCTCCATCGACGCGACGATGCCCGGAAGCCGGGCGGGGTCGTGAGCGGCGACTGCCAAATTATCCGAAATCTCAAGAGCGCGCCATTCGACGACATCGATGCCTTCGGCACGAATATAGTCGACAACAAGCTCGGTTAGCGGCTTCATATATGGCGCCACAATCGCCACTCGCTTCGCGCCAATCGCCTTGATCCCATCCACGAGCGCGCCAGCTGACGATACGACGGGGGCCGGATGGCCATTATCGATTGTTGCCTGATGCAGGCGGGCCTGGGACTCACGATGGTAACCCTTGCCCATCGACATGATAGCCACCAGACATGCATAACCCATCACGTCGACGGCCGCGTCAGATAACTCGATGGCGCACGTGTCGCTGGCGCCGTCCATTTTGGACAGCTCTTCCTTGGTCACGTGCTTCATGCGCATGCGGGCCGAATGGAAGGTAAAGCGCTCGGGCGAGATGGTCTCGCGGGCACGGAGGAGCGCCGGTATTTCAGTCTCCATCGTAACATTCGAACTCGGCACGATCTGCCCTATACGGTAGGCCCTCAATTGCCCTCTCCTTTGCTGCTGTGGCAACATTAATTCGTCCGTTGGATAAATACAAGGTCGAATATCCATGGGATCCAGCTTGGCTTATGCATATCGGAGCCGGTCCTAATTTAGTCAGGTGTCAAACACATGACCGATGGGACGCTGCGCCTGCGACGGCGGCCACTGCCCATGCACATTCTCACTTGATTTCTTTTTCTGTATAATTGATTGTGGAAATATCGGGAAGTTACCTTGCGCGCAGCATGTCTGGCCGATGTGCGATTGCAGGCTGCCCGTGGGTCCTGTCTGTTTGGTTGCGAACCGCCGACCGGATCCAGTTTATAACGAGATTGAAAGATTTTCGTCGCGCGGCCGAACAAGGCGCGCCAGCGAAGATACGAGAGGAATGCACTGGATGCCACCGCAAATAACAAACGTCCAGAAACAGTCCGAAAGTTTGAATCGGCGGCATCTGGTGAGCGCCGCAGGTATCGAAGGCTCGAGCGTTACGCGTGCTTCGTGCATCTCGCGTGATACCTGGAGGAGTTCAGGGGATAAGTCCTCCCACTCCTTTGCCAATTCAAAGCACGCGCGCCCTCGGTGTACGCCGCGTCACGCGCCCACTCATCATCATTGCCAGGAGAACGGTGGTGCTGCTGAAGAGCCCATAACCGCTGCAATGCCAGGCCTATTTCAGTTGCTTTCCGACGAGGGCCATTCTTCGGACGCCTTTTTAATCCGCAGATTGAAGCAGGCGATTCTGAATGGCCCACGCTTCGATGCGGCCGAAGCCGATATTGCGCGGGATTTGGGATTGTCAGCAAGAACCCTGCGCCGACGACTCCATTGTCTAGAGACGTCTTACGCACAAATTATCGCGGAAGTCCGATTCGCATTCGCCAAGCAATGCCTTTCCGATCCACAACTGACGATTGGCGACGTGGCTGATCGGGCGGGCTACACCGAAGTGAGCAACTTCAGGAACGCCTTCAAACGATGGGCGCACGTTTCACCACAGGCTTTCCGCGACTTGATAGGCCTGACTCAGCCAGGACGAGCGAGCCCTCTGACCCAGCCGATTACAAAGGCCAGCATAGGCGGCCGTCATCTTTCCGCACGCAACACGTCAAAGGAGCGACCATGTCTGACCTAAATGCACACACTACCGCTTTTATGAGCACATTCAATGACGGCGATTACGACAAAATGCTCGGTCTTCTGTCTCCAGACTGCGTGTACATGGATCCCAACGGCATCGAGCATAAGGGTGTCGATGCCATCGGCGCATCACTCAAGTCCATCTTCGACGGCACTCTTGGAAGCGTCCAGTATACGGTTTCCTCGACGATGCTGGACGAAGCAAGCGACCGCGCCCTTGTCGCCTGGACGATGATGATGACGGCCGCAGACGGCCAGCAATCTTGCGTCGACGGGCTGGATATCCTGGATTTTCGCGACGGCAAGCTCATCTCGAAGAACGCCTTCTGCAAAGCAAATGGACTTGCCATACGATCGGTGAAATGAAGTTCTGCCGACTTTGCGCTTCCCCGGCACTAAGCTTCGACAGCGGGAGCCGGGGAGCTTATATCAGGACCATAGTCGTCCGCATATAGGAGTGCGCAGCTAGAGCATTTTCGAAGCAGATGGCATCACCTGCTGGATCGGAAAATGTAGGAATCGAAAGACTTTAGAGCCTGATCCGATCCAGTTTGATCGGATCAGGCTCCAGACAGCGTCGGGTGAATGTGGCGCGAGTCGTTCGACCGACACAGAGCGCATGATAGATCGTTTCGATCCCGCCGCTGTTCTGTGACGTCCGTGATCAAGTGCATGAATTGCAGAAATTGCCGCTCCATTTTTCCCGTCCTCGCCTTCGTTTACGTTGATAAGGTATAGTCATGGCTACAATAGCTTCTGTCTCGAATGACACCTCGGTTGACGCTGTATGTGAAATCATTGACCGGGATGGTGCCGTCATCATTGAGGGCATGATCACACCGGGTGTGATGGATCAGCTAGTCGGCGACCTGGAGCCATGGATAAAGCGTTCACCGTTCGGAGAGGCTGGCTTCTCGGGCAATCGAACCCGGCGCACGTCCGCGTTATTTGCCAAATCACGGCATATGACGGAATTTGTTCTCCATCCGTTGTTTCTAGGCACGGCTGAGAGACTTCTTTGCGTCGAGTTCCCGATGATGGCAGGCGAACGGCAGACCATGGTACGGCCCACGGTTCAGGTATCGGTGACGCAAGCAATCGAGATCAGTCCGGGCCAGGCTGCACAGGACCTGCACCGTGACGATGGAATGTACCACGTCCGCCATCCCGGTCCCCATGTGCTCCTCCAGACGCTTCTTGCAGGAACGGACTTCACCGCAAGCAACGGCGCAACGATGGTGATCCCGGGCAGCCATAAATGGGACATGGACCGGCGGCCTCAGCCCCATGAAGCGGTTCCTGCTGAAATGAAGCGCGGATCGGGTCTTATGTATGTGGGCAGCGTCTATCATGGAGGGGGCGCGAATATTTCGAACGAGTGCCGCTTGGCGATCGCACTATCCTTCACCCAAGGCTATCATCGTCAGGAGGAGAATCAGTATCTGGTTGTGCCGCGAGACATGGTGAAACAATATCCCAAGCGGGTTCAACAGCTTTTGGGATATGAGATGTCGCCGCCATTCTGCGGCTGGGTTGAGATGAACGAGCCCAGCATCGTCCTTGAAAGTGACGACTTCGCCATAGCCAAGGCATTCAGCCCTTATGAGCATGAGTAACAGCTTGGTACGCGGGGCAAAAATAGGTTGAGAACTATAGATCGGCCCTTGATCGATCGCTTATGTCGGTACATCTTTGCGTCCACATCAGCGTGGAAGCAACAGGCCCGCCTTTCAACTCATCTATGCCCTTAGCTGTGTGATTGCCCCTTTTTTGGCCGCTTTCCATATGCGACTTCACGCCGTTGGCACTATGGTCCCGCGCATCCATCCGGCTCTGGACGAGATGGATGCGCGGCGGCGTCTTCCCGTCATTCCGAAAACTGACTGCGTGATAACGTGGAGTAACAAATGCGCGACCCTCGATACGATATTCTCTTCGAACCGCTGCAGATCGGCCCTGTAAGAACGAAGAACCGGTTCTATGTTGTGCCGCACGCCACCGCGATGGGCATGCCCGCCCTGGATGAGATGATTGCGTTCCGGAAAGCCAGGGCCGAGGGTGGCTGGGGCGTTGTCTGTCTTGAGGAGACGATGATCCACGAAACCTCGGACCACGCACCTTTGCCTGATCCGCGGATGTACAACGACAAATATATCGAGCCGCTATCACGCGTGGTCGCAGCCGTGAAGGAGTATGGCGCGCTCGCAGGTATAGAGCTCGCGCATGCGGGTGCCTCCGGCCCTGCCATCAACCATCGCGAACATCCGCTTTCACCCACCGGCAAGTTCCCACATTATTTCATCAATCCCATCTCGGCGCGAACCATCGACAGGCAGGACATCACAAACTTCCGCCAGTGGTATCGGGACGCGGCGCTGCGTGCCCGCAAGGCCGGCTTCGATATCATTTACGTCTACTGCGCGCACAACCTGTCGCTGCTGCAGGACTTTCTGGATACCAGGACGAACAAGCGCACCGACGAATATGGCGGCGTATTTGAGAATCGCGTCCGCTTGCTCCGGGAGACGCTTTCCGACGTGAAGGACGCGGTGGGGGACACCTGTGCCGTCGCCGTTCGCTTCGCTGTCGAGGATCGGCGTCGGCCTTCGAACATCACCGCACTCGAGGATGGTCGCCGTGTGGTGGAGGCGCTTGCCGATGTGCCTGACCTGTGGGACGTGAACGTCAGCGATTGGGCCTGGGATAGCGGCAGCAGTCGGTTCTTTGAGGAGGGCCAGCAGGAGCCGTTCATCGATTTTGTGAAAAAGGTCACCAACAAGCCGGTTGTTGGCGTCGGCCGCTTCACCTCGCCTGATGCGATGGTAAGTCAGATCAAGCGCGGAGTGCTTGATCTCATCGGGGCCGCGCGCCCTTCGATAGCTGACCCTTTCCTCCCGAACAAGATCGACACGGGCCGTCACGACGACATCCGGGAATGTATCGGCTGCAACGCCTGCACCGCTGAGGTGATGACCTATTCCAGAATCCGTTGCACGCAGAACCCCTCCGCAGGCGAGGAGCATGTGAACGGCTGGCATCCTGAGAATGTGCCGGAGGCGCACGACCCCGACGCATCTATACTCGTAGTGGGCGGCGGCCCGGCTGGCTTGGAGGCAGCCCACACGCTTGCCAAGCGTGGATATCAGGTATCTATCGCGGACGCGGGCAGCGAATGGGGCGGCCGCCTCGTACGCGAGCGGAGGATGCCGCGGCTGAGTGCCTGGGGTCGCGTGGTGGATTACCGCGTCAGTCAGCTACAGACGATGCCGAACGTCAACATGTATCTCGAAAGTCCGCTCAACGCAGACGATATCGTGGGTTTCGGGGCCGACCACATCATCATTGCGACGGGCGCCAAATGGCGCGGCGAAGGCGTGGGACGCCATCACGACGAGCCCATCACGGGGCACGACCTTCCCCATGTGCTTTGCGCGGAGGACATCCTCAACGACAATGTGCCGAGTGGCGGCAGCGTTGTCGTCTACGACGAGGACTATTATTATATGGCGGCCGTTATAGCCGACCGCCTTGCCAAGGCGGGTTGCAAGGTGACCTATGTAACGACGGCCAGCGATCCTTCCCCCTGGACGCACAACACATTGGAACTCGTGCACGTCATCAATTCAATGAATGAAGCCGGGATCGCGATCGTGGTCGGCACAATGATCACATCGATCGACGAAGGTTCGGTGACCGCCAGCCGCCTGCTTGACGGGGCAGAAAGCCGCATCGACGCGGACACAGTTGTCCTGGTTACCGGCCAGATCTCTGACGATGAACTCTATCAGGAGCTAGTCGCGAAGCGCGGGGCGGGCCTCATCCGCTCGGTCGATCGGGTCGGAGACTGCCTCGGCGCTGGCCAAATCGCGCAGGCTACTTACGATGGCAGAAAGGCGGGAATCCGGTTCGGCGAGTTGACTCCAACCGGATGAGCTCGGAACGCTGGCTGGTCTATATGCCCGGCCAGCGTTCGCTTATGGCACGGCCGCCTGGATGCCCGCAGCGAGAAACTCGACCATATGGTCGAGCATCTCGTCCTTGGAAATATGCCTGATCTTACCTTCAGTCAGGTCCTCAATGCGGCCGAGATCGTTCAGCATGAAGAGATATGTCCCCACGAGAAACGCCATGCGCAGGCCGATGGTTCTCTTGGGAATGTCGGGGAGCACCTTCGCCAGCGCATCGACATACCGCTTGACTGAGGCGTCGTAGACCTCCCGCCGCAGTCTCAGCGCATGCTCTTCCGGCTCGGCGTGCAGACGGGCCTGAAGGCGCACGAAGGCGGACCCCGCCTCTCCGCTGTACTTCAGATCCCATTGTGGTTGAAGATAAGCGCGGACGATCGCCTTGACCGTTAACGGTTTTCCTCCTTCAAGAAGCTGATCCAGCAGAACGTGACGGCGTCCGGACAACAATCCGCCGCGACGACGATAAACCTCATCGAACAGCTGCTGCTTGCTCTCGAAATAATAGCGGATCAACCCCTGGTTAACGCCCGCCCGCTCGGCGATATCGCGGATGCTGATGCCCGCATAGCCCCCTTCTGCGAAGGCGATCTCCGCCTTGTTGAGGATCGTCTCGCGATGGTTGCCGTCCTTCCTTGGCCGACCAGGCTTACGCCGCCTTTCTGTAGCTTCCGTCTTTTTTTCCGGAGCGGCCGCGGCCTGCGCTTCAGCTTCCATTCTCGCCGCTTCCAACATCAAGATTTCTGAATCGCATGGGCAAGTACCAGGCTTGCGAGAAGCCGAGCTCGTCCACGTCCTTGGATAACGTCACGTCCAGTCACTGAATAATATCTCCGCGATTTCGCCGATGGTCAATTTGCCTGTCCATTGTTGGAATGGACAGGTGGGGTAGCATCTGCGCATACGCCGCCAGAACCATAGCATTGATGTTGTAACGACCGACGAGGAAGGTGGGCAGCGGCGGGCGCACTCGCGCCGAAGCTAACGCACGACGCCCGGTCGGTATCGTTTCGCGGCTGCGGCGTGCAGCAGCTGTTCCCGCCCTCGTCGTCACATTCCAACTCGCTACGGTCTTTCCGATGCGATGGGCCTTCAACCGCCACCTCCTATGCTGCCCAGACGCGCGTTAATTCTACACCTGCAATATTACAAGATGAAACTCTTTACTATCTCGCCGTTTAGCCCGAGCCGCCAACGTTATATTCTCGATTTTGTTGCGCGCAACCGGCAGGATATCATGTCGTGGTAGTGCTCGACCTTGAGGCGACCTGGGCAGTAAGCCGGGCGTGATGCACGGAGCAAGGTGGCCGCCATGGCCCCATTGCGAAGCAGTCGGAGGCATCGAGTGGCGTAAATAACGGTAGAAATCTGCACTTGCGATCGATCAACTGGCCTTCGCTCAGCATCCGTCGATCTCCTTCGCCCCTCGCGCATGGCTCCAGATGATCGCCGAAACGACGCATCGACTATCCGCCCAGGAAAGCCCTACGACAACAAAAACAAACCGCTCGAAACGAGGTATATGCGCCCTGCCCTTTCGACCGAGCAGAGCCGCCTTTCTTGACTTGACCAATAATTTTGCATCTGTAGAATTAATCCGGAAATCTGAGAGAGTCTAGCGCGAGATATCCCTGCCTGAAATAACATCGTTCGGATGAACTTACCCGGGAAAGCTCAGCGCATATGTGGAGCCCGTCTGGTCGAAAATCAGCTGAGCAGATTTGATCGGCACGGAAAGCCAGGCTCTCTTAATATAGGACTAAAGGCATGTTCGCAGTATCCGGCGATCGAGCGTGGAGAAGCAGTCTGGCCGGGTAGATACCGGCTCGGAGAACCGACGCAGGGACACTGTTCAAACCGACGACGACCCGATCTTTTTATTATTGACTTGAAGAATATTCTGGAGAGAAGATTCAATGGCCAGCCCGGCAAAGATAGATTTTGTTTATTTATCCGAGAGCGACATGATCGCAGCGGGTGTGACCGACATGCCGACCTGCGTCGATACGATGGAGGAGATGTTCGGGCTCTTGTGGCACGGCGACTATCGCATGGCGGGTGCCAATAATGACTCCCATGGCGCGATGGTGTTGTTTCCAAAGGAGTCTCCTTTCCCCGACATGCCGAAGGCGACTGCCGACCGCCGCTTCATGGCCATGCCCGCCTATCTTGGCGGTCGCTTCCGTACAGCCGGCGTCAAATGGTATGGATCGAACGTTGAAAATCGTGAGAAAGGCCTGCCGCGGTCTATCCTGATGTTCGTGCTCAATGACGCAGACACGGGTGCGCCTCTTGCCTTCATGTCCGCCAATCTCCTGTCAGCGTACAGGACCGGCGCCATTCCCGGCGTCGGGGCTCGCCATCTGGCGCGTCGGGACTCCAAAGTGGTCGGCCTTGTCGGCCCCGGCGTCATGGGTAAGACCACGCTCATGGCTCTGTGCGCCGTTTGTCCCGACATCGACACGATCAAGATCAAAGGGCGCGGCAAATCCAGTATCGATAGCTTCCTCGCCTGGCTCAAATCCGACATGCCCCAGATCGCGAACATCGAGGTGGTCGATACGATCGAGGCGGCGGTTCGCGAATCCGACATCGTCACCTACTGCAACACCGGTCTGTCCGGCGACCCATCGACCTATCCTCTTGTCAAACGTGAATGGGTCAAGCCCGGCGCTTTCCTGGCTATGCCATCCAGCTGTGAGATCGACAGTGACATGGAAGCTCCGGAAGTTCGTAAGGTCGTGGACAATACTGGTCTCTATGAAGCCTGGTTTGAAGAATTGCCAAAGCCTGCACACAATGTGGTGCCCGTCATTGGCGTAAAGTTCATGGACATGATCGCCGAAGGCCGAATGGCCAAAGAGGATCTCGAGGATTTGGGTCGCATCGTCGCTGGAGAGGCGCCGGGCCGGACGAATGATGAGGAGATCATCATCATGTCGGTAGGCGGAATGCCGGTTGAGGACGTCGCCTGGGGCACAATCATCTATCGAAACGCCATCGAACGCAACATCGGGCAAACCCTGAACCTTTGGGAAACGCCCGTTCTGCGCTGATGCATAATCCGTATTCGGCCAGATCGGCCGCGCTACTTAGTCGGAGGACAAATGGTTAATGTCGTAAAACTCAAGACAGGCTCAAGATATGAGGATCTGGCGAGCTATTCGCGACTGGTAGCGGTCGATAACTTGATATTCGTTTCCAACACCGCGGGCCGCAATCCTCAAACGCAGGAGATACCGGACGATGTCACCCAACAGACCGAACAGGTGATAGCCAACATCGAGCGCGCGCTTGGCGAGGTCGGAGCAAGCCTTGGCGACGTGGTTGCGTCCCGCATTTTCATCCAGGACCCGGCCGACGTACCAGCGGTCATGGCCAAGGTAGGGGAACGTTTCCGCGGCGTCGATCCGGCGATGACATTGACGTGTCCTCCACTTAGTTCGAACGTGTACAAGGTCGAGATCGAAGTGACCGCATTCCGGGGCGCTTCGAAGGGTAAGGTGGAAACCCGACGACTGTCGATCTGACCCACGTCGTCGTCGCTCCATCGGCGGCGGGTATATATATGTATGAAGGATAGCCAGGTGGAATCGCCAACCGCATCCATAACAACTAGCGACAGGCTTCCGCGATCCGCTTCCGTGGTCATTATCGGGGGTGGGATCGTTGGGCTGACAGCGGCGCTCACGCTCAGCGAGCGCGGTGTTCAGGTGGTTGTCCTGGAAAAGGGGTCGGTAGCGGGGGAGCAGTCGTCCCGTAACCAGGGCTGGATTCGCAAGACCAGTCGCGCTCCGGCCGACGTGCCGCTGGCTGCCGCTTCAGACCGGCTTTGGGCTGGATTGGCAGAGCGGGTCGGTTCCGATGTAGGCTATCGGCAGGCCGGCATTCTCTTTCTCGCTAAAAGCGAGGCGGAAATGCATGTCCACGAGAAATGGCTACAATCCGTCGAGCAGTGCGATCTGGATTCTCGTCTGCTCACCCTGCGGGATATCGATCACCTCGTTCCTGGCGGACGCGGCGACTGGGCTGGGGGCATCTATACGCCGTCGGACGGGCGTGCCGAGCCCTCGCTAGCCGCCTACGCGATCGCGCGCGCCGCACGCGCCAAGGGGGCGATCATACTCGAAAACTGTGCGGTGCGCTCGCTCGTCCTTTCTGGCAGTCGTGTCACGGGTGCAGTGACAGAGCATGGCGAGATCCGCAGCGATGCCGTTTTGCTGGCGGGCGGCCTGTGGTCGCGGCGCTTCCTGGGTAATCTGGGCGTCGATCTTCCGACTTTGCCGCTTACTGTGTCGGTGGCCCGCACCGCTCCGATGGAGGGGCCGACCGAGATTGCCGTGGGAGGGCCGGACTTTTCCTTTCGGAAACATGCGGATGGCGGCTTTATCGTAACCCAGCGCAGTGCCGTAAAGGCGCCGATCACGCTTGACCATCTCTTGATCGGCCAACGATATATTTCCTCCCTGAAGACCCAAGGGCGGTATCTTCGAGTGTCGATCGGGCGCGAATTCTTTCAGGATCTGGCCCTTCCTCGCCGCTGGAAACCTGATGCCCGTTCACCCTTTGAGCGTGTCCGAACAAAAGATCCGGCGATCGATCAACGCGCAATCGGTGAAGCTTTCGCTGCTCTGAGCGCAGCCTGGCCCGTATTCGAGCAGGCCGAAATCGTCCAGACGTGGGCAGGAACCGTGGATGTCACCCCGGACTCAACGCCAGTCATCGATCACGTGAGCAGCATCCCCGGGCTGACCGTCTGCACGGGCTTTTCAGGTCATGGCTTCGGAACCTCGCCTACGGCGGGTGAACTGGCGGCCGACCTGATAACGGGCGCCGACCCCATAATAGATCCGTCACCTTATCGGTTCGGGCGGTTCGCAGCATCTTAGCAATCGGTCCATCCGAAACGATTAGCGGGTCGGCTTCCGCAAAATCAGGCCGAAGATCATAAAGACCACTTGTTGGACCCACTATCGAGAGGACAGGAGCCGCAATGAACGCCTACAAAATGCTCATAGATGGTCAGCTGGTGGATGGTGCGCGCATCATCCCGGTCATAGATCCTTCGACGGGCGAACCGTTCGCCCAGGCCCACGCCGCCGATGGGGCGCAGATCGACGAAGCGGTCGCATCTGCGGCGCGTGCGTTCCCGGCATGGGCGGCGGCACCTTGGGAAACGCGCCGTGCGTGCCTGCTGGAGTTCGCGCAGCGCCTCGAAAACGAGACGGATAGCTTTACGCACCTCCTTATCAGGGAGCAGGGCAAACCCTATGGCGAAGCCCGTTTCGAGGTCGAGGCAACGATCCGCGGCATCCGTTTCTATGCGAATGTCGAGCTGAAGGCCGAGACGCGAACCCACCCCACGGGCGATTATGAGGTCGAGCGCCGCCCGCTTGGTGTCGTGGCCGGTATTACGCCGTGGAATTTCCCGATGATCCTGGCGAGCAACAAATATGCGCCCGCTCTCATTACCGGAAACACGATCGTCCTCAAACCTGCGGCGACCACGCCTCTGACAACCCTGGAACTGGGCCGTCTGGCCGCCGACATTTTCCCCCGTGGCGTGTTCAATATCGTTGCTGACAACAACGACCTTGGTGCGCGCCTGGCCGGGCACCCGGACATCGCCAAGGTTTCGTTCACCGGCTCCACGAACACCGGCAAGGCCGTTCTGAGAAGCGCTGCGGACGATATGAAGCGCGTTACTCTCGAACTAGGCGGCAACGATCCCGCCATCGTGCTGGCGGATGCTAATGTCGAGGCGGCGGCCCGGGGCCTCGCTGCCACCGCCTTCCTCAATGCCGGCCAGGTATGCGCAGCGCCCAAGCGCCTCTATGTCGCCGACCAGATATATGATGATTTCAGGGAGCGGTTCGTGACCGCCACACGCGAAATCAGGATGGGGGCTGGCGACGAGGACGGCGTAACGCTCGGGCCTGTTCAGAACCGCATGCAGTTCGACAAGGTGCGCGGCATGATCGAAGAGGCAGCAGCATCCGGCACGGTACTGACCGGCGGCCACGTCGCCAATCGACCAGGCTTTTTCATCGAGCCGACCATCATTGCCGATCTCGACGATCAGGCTCCGCTGGTTACCGACGAACAATTCGGCCCCGTCGTGCCGCTACTGCGCTTTACGGATGAGGCGGACGCGATCGCGCGTGCCAACGAGGGCGCTTTTGGATTGGGCGCCTCCATCTGGACGCGGGACATCGATCGCGCGCGGCAGCTTGCTCGCGGCATCACGGCGGGCAGCGTTTGGATCAACCAGCACATCGCCATCCATCCCGATATCCCGTTTGGGGGCGTAAAGCAGTCCGGTCTTGGTTCGGAAGGCGGGATTGAGGGGGTGTACGAATACACCCGATTACAAGTGATCAATGCCGCAGGATAGCATTCGCGATAGCGGCACCGGAAGCCAAAGAGGAGCAGCATGACTACGCATCAGGACAATGACGAGCCAATGGACGATCGACACTTGGATCGGCGATCGCTGATGAAATTCGGCGCCGCGGCTGCGGGCTCAATCGCGCTGGTCAGCTGCGCCAAGGAAAACCCGAACCGGGAAGCGCGTGACGGCAAGGACGAAGGTCCCTACGATGTCGTGGTCGTTGGTGCTGGTTACGCCGGTGTCACCGCCGCCCGCGAACTGGCTGCCCAGGGTTGGCGAGTAGTGGTCCTCGAAGCGCGTCCGCGCATTGGTGGCCGTACCTTCACAAGTAAATTCCTTGGTCGCCAGATCGAATTGGGCGGCTCGTCGGTGCACTGGTTACAGCCGCATGTCTTCGCCGAGATGCAGCGTTACGGCTTCGGCTTCCAGGAAGTGCCGCTGCGCAACCTGGACAAGGCCTATGTGATGACTGCCGATGGCAAGGTGCACGATGTGCCACCGGCACGTTTTGACGCTGGCTACGACGACGCGTTCAAGAAGTTCTGCGAAGGCGCCAGGACCCTTTTCCCGCAACCCTTCTCGCCCTTCGCCAACCCGGAGGTTGCCAAGCTGGACGAGATTTCAGGCGCCGCGAGGATGGCAAAGCTCGACCTTGACCCTATCCAGCGCGCGTCGCTGAACGCGGAGCTGGTGCTCTACGCGGGATCCCCCACAAACACGTTCAGCGCCATGAGCTTCGTGAAGCTGGCCGCACTCGCGGCCTGGGATCCATATACCTTCACAGACTCAGAAAAGCACTGGCACATCGCCAACGGCGGCACTGCCGCACTCGCGAAAGCGATCCTCGACGACAGCAAGGCCGACGTCAGGCTCGGCACCGTAGTCAAGCAGGTGGAGACCACCGCGACAGGCGTCACGCTGCGTACTGCCGATGGACAGACGGTCGAGGCGAAAGCGGTGCTTTTCACGTTGCCGACCCAGGTCTATCCGGACATAGAATTCAAGCCGGGCCTCTCCGCAGAGAAGCGCGCATTCATCAAGAACGGGGACATCTGCGACGGCGCGACGATGTATATGCGCATCAAGCAGAATATCGGCAACACCTTCGCCTTCTGCGACGATCCCAATCCCCTGAACGCCATCCAGACCGAGGAGTCTGACGACACGGTGGGTACGATCCTGAAGGCGACCCTTGGCCGCCAATCCCTCCTCGACATCAACGACCAGGACGCCGTCAACGCCGAACTGCGCAAGATCCATCCGACTGCGGAGATCACCGACATCGCACCCTATAACTGGGTCAAGGACCCGTTTTCCAAGCAGGCGTGGCCTGCCTACCGGGCGGGATGGTTCAAGAAGTATAAGGACATGGCGAAGCCGGAAGGCCGCATGTTCTTCGCAGGTTCCGGGACGGCGGACGGCTGGCACGCCTATATCGACGGCGCTGTCGAAAGTGGTATTCGTGCGTGCCGTGAGGTGACGCAGTTGCTCGAGAAGGGAAACCAACAATGATCAACCGGTTGTTGAGGTACCGCCGTTTGACGGCATGCGCGACGTTGTGCCTCGGCGCGCTCGCTGCATGCTCGAACCCGACGGCCGACGGAAACAAGCAGGACGGAAACACCGCCCCCGCACCAGCCGCCTCGGCGGACTATTCCGCCCTGGCGAGCAATCCTGCGGAGGTCGAGGCCGGGAAGAAGGTTTTCAGCAATTGCGCCGTTTGCCACTCCGCAGAGGCGGGGGCGCCGTCTCCGGCCGGTCCCACCCTCGCCGGGGTGCTTGGCCGCAAGATCGGTGGCGCGGCAGGCTATCCATACTCCCAGGCTTTGGCAAAGGCTGAGGGGGATTGGACGCCCGAGAAGCTTGACACTTTCCTGAAGAACCCGATGGAGGCTTATCCGGGCACCGCCATGGCGTTCGGAGGCCTGGCCAAGGGTTCCGATCGAAAGGCCGTGGTCGCTTATCTGGCGGGCACCGGCTCGAAATAGGGCGAGCCATTCCGCTCCCGTTGGGCCAAGTCCCGACCGGAGCGGATTTGCGCGTCGGACTGCGCGCGACACCGGCGACCCATCTCATCCGACGAAACGGACCAGCACATGCACGACACGCATTTCTACGAACCTCGTGCCGGACATGGCCTGACTCGGGATCCGTTGCGCGCCATCCTTGGCCCCCGGCCGATCGGCTGGATATCGAGCCGATCGGCTGCGGGAGTGGCCAATCTTGCGCCGTACAGCTTCTTCTCGATGCTCTGTGACAAGCCGCCGATCATTGGCTTCTCGAGCATCGGCGAGAAGGACTCATTGGCCAACATCCGCGAAACGGGGGTTTTCGCCTGCAACCTCGTCACGCGGCGCCATGCCGAGGCGATGAACATCAGCTCGCGACCCGCGCCACCGGGCATCGATGAATTTGAAGAGGCGGGCCTTAAGTCGGCCGATTGCACGATCATCGACTGCCCGCGCGTTGCGGAAACTCCGGTGGCTTTGGAGTGCCGCCTGATCGACATCAGGGGGCTGACCGATGCCGCGGGTAGCCGTACCTCGGCCTGGTTGACCCTTGGCGAGATCGTCGGCGTACACATCGATCGCACGCTTCTGCGGGACGGGCTGTTCGACACCGCTTCTGCCGGGATCGTGTTGAGGGCCGGCTATGCCGCCGACTATTTTGAGATCGGCTCGACAGCCGCCTTCACCATGAAGCGCCCTGCGGGTTAGAAGAGATTTTTGGTCCCTGTGCAGGATGGTGACACGTTGACAAAGGCACAACCGGCATTATTATCCGAACGCCTAATAACTACTGTATCCACCAATCATCATCGGGGAGATCTTATGGCTCTCAACTTCAAAGCGGGCTTGACCCTATTATCCGCCCTTTGCCTCGCACCAGTCGGCGCCATGGCGCATGACATGGGCACCACTAATTCGGAGGCGGAAATCACGGAAGGACTCCGCGCGTTCTTCGCTAGTCAGGACAAAGCAAATCGGGATGGTCTGTCGACCACCGAGTTGGTCAAGCGCTTCTATGCTGAAGACGTGATCATCACGGGTGAAGGGGATGCCGTTCCCAGGCGCGGTATCAAAGATGCCGTCACCGCGCTTGACGATTGGTTCGCTTATCTGGGTCCGAATGGAAACAAGGGCTGCGAATTTAGTGTGCAAGACTCGCTTGTGGCATCGGGCGACCTTGCTTCGGTATTCGCCGTGCTGAAATGCAAGCCGACTCCCAAGACCAAAAAGGAAGAGACGATCCGTCAGCTCTTCGTGCTGAAGCGTTCGCCGCTCGGTTGGCGCGTAGTGCGCGAAATGTGGCAGGCTGGTGACTTCGGAAAATAGCTTTATGTTCCCCACCAGTCTTCCTGGTATTGCATAACTTTGCCCCGGCTTGCACCTTCGTGAAGGCGCAAGACCGGGGCTATTCTTATTAAATCAGGCCAGTTCCTGGCAGACCGCATCGGCGAACAAAGTTAGCCAGGAACGTCCATTCGCGCTTCCTTTTCCACGCATGTTACAGGTTCAAGTTTGGCGATTGCATTTATGCAGATGAATAATTATGGTCGCGGCACTTGCGCTCTATTGCCAACGGTCACCGTCAACCATCCGGTGCCATGCGAGACGAAAAGAATTTCGGGAGATTGGGATGACACAAACCATAGTTGACACTGCATCAATAGCCGTCCCTCCTCCCCGTGGAGCCGAGCCCGTTGCGTTGCCGCGCACGCTCAGCACATTCAGGCTAGCCGTATTTGTCATTGCTGCGGTCGCGCCTCTAGCCTGCGTGATCGGTGTTTTGCCGGTTGCGCTTGTGTTCGGCAGCGGGACTGCCCTGCCGCTGGCCTTCGTCATCGCCACGGTGGTTACAGCGCTATTCGCTGTAGGCTATTCGGCGATCAGCCGCGAGGTTTTGGTGGGTGGCGCCTTCTATGCCTATATCGCGCGCGGTCTGGGATCAGTGGTGGGTATGGGCGCGGCGTGCGTGGCCGTGGTTTCCTACACGATGTTTGTGCCTGGCGGCTTCAGTTACCTGGGTTTTATCATGCATACCACGGTGCAGACTTTGCTGGGCTATGACTTGCACTGGGTAACCTATTCCTTGGCAGCTTGGGTCATCGTCGGCTTATTCGGTCTGCGCAAGATTGATTTCAGCGCTCGCGCCGTGCTGATCGTAATCCTTATCGAATTCATTCTCCTGCTGTTCTTCGATGCCGCCCTTGTCGACAAGCTCGGCACAAGCGCATTTCCAATACAGTCATTGGATATCGGTGGCCTCGCCAGTGGTGCGCCGGGCGTCGCGATCCTGCTCGCCTTTACATGCTACTTCGGAATCGAATCCGCGGCACTTTTTTCGGAGGAGGCCAAGTCTCCACAAAAGTCTGTTGCGCGGGCGACCTATCTCGCGATCGGCGCCATTGGTGTCTTCTATTTCGTGACGTCGTGGATCACCGTTGGCGGGGTGGGACCTGATAACATCAAGGGCATACCGGAGTCCGACGTCGGCCTCATCTACTTCAAGCTCAGCGACAAATTCATCAGCGGCGGATTCACCACGATCATGCAGGTCGCGGTCATCACCAGCATGTTCGCTACCGTATTGTCGATGCACAACGTGGCTGCCCGCTACATGTTTGTGCTTGGCCGCCAAGGTTGCCTTCCGCTCGTGCTCGGCCGTGCGCATCCCGTTCATGGTTCACCGACCATGGCCAGTCTGACCGTATCGGGCATCTCGCTCATAGTCATCGTTGGAGCCGCATATCTTGGCCTGCACCCGATGCTGGGACTTGGACTGGTGGCGCTCGGCTTCGCCGCGGCTGGGGTCATGTTCATGCAGGCGCTGACCAGCCTTGCGGTCATCTCCTACTTCCGGGACCATCCGCAACGTAAGCTCTGGCAGCACGTGATCGCACCCGCACTGGCGTTTATCGGCCTGCTGGGCGCGCTATACTTTGCCTTTGAAAACTTCGAGTATCTCAGCGGGAGCAGCAACCCTGTCGTTAATCGGATCCCTATCGGTATTCCGGTGGCGATGGTTGTCGGCATCGGCTTCGCGCTCTGGCTTCGTCGCTATCGGCCATCGCGTTTCGCAGCCATTCTTCAGGACCATCCCTGAAGCGTCCTGGTGTGGAAAGATACGGGCGCGTGGCCCGATAGGCCGATAAATATTCGATTGATGAATTATTCTTGTTGGCCTCGTGGCCTGTGATAAGCTCCCCGCCTGCGGTCCTTTTGCATCGAGGGCATCATCGAACGACCTCACCCTGCGAGCAGGCTGTCATCAGGAGATTAGAGAGTGAAGAGCGGACTTGGTGCACACCCTCGAATTACGTTGGCGATAGCGTGTACCCTCTATGGTCTATCACTCGTTCTGATCGATGTGGCGCCATTTTTTGTGGGCATGTACAACGACACGCTGCGTATCAGCCTAAGCCAGGCGGGCTTTGTTCAAACCATCGACCAGGCCGGCGGCGTCGTGGGAGCCGTACTCGGCTTCATCTTGATGCCACGCGCGCCGTGGCGGTTGCTTATATTGGGCGCTTCCCTGGCGGCAACCGTCGCCAACGCGCTGACCGGCATGGCGGACAGTTACTTACTGCTCTGCTCGGTGCGGTTCGCATCAGGATTGAGCGTGGTGCTTTTGACGACCGTGTGCGCATGCATCATGGCTCGAGCGACCGTTCCGGATCGCGCGTTCGGCGCCGGAATGGCCATCTCCCTGTTGCTGTCGGCCGCCGCAATCTGGCTGCTTGACGCCTTGCGTGAGTATATCGGCTACGGCGCCGCTCTTTCATCGGGCGCGCTCTGGCTGGGTGCCGCGGTGTTTCTATCGCTGCTGCTTCCCGCCGACCTGCGCGGTGGCACGGTTGATCTGGGGAGCCGTGATGGAGAAGGCACCCGGCTTGGCGCCATAGCGTTCGGAAAGATCGCGTTGGTGGGCTTGCTACTGTTCGCCGTGGGGGCAAACGTGGTTTCCGGATTTACGGAACGGGTCGGCCTCGCCAATGGCCTTAATCCGGCCCAGGTCGCGAATGCCGCCGCGTTCAGCTACATCTTGTCGATAGTGGCCGTCCTGATCCCGACTGCTGTCGGCGTGATCGGAGGCCGACTCAAGTGGATCGCCTTTACTACCCTGTTATTCTTCGGCGCGATTTGGGCGCTGTACGAGTCGACGACAACTTTCTCCTACACGATAGCATTCGCAGCATACCTATCCGCCTGGGGTTTGGGCCTGACCTATTATATGTCACTCGTTGCGGACAATGATCCAGATGAAAAGTTCACCCGCATGATCTATATCATCAACGTAGCTGCGCAGGCCATAGGCCCTGCCATCGGTGCGATGTTGGTCGCGAAAGGTTCGCTGAGCATCGTCCTTCTTGCCGCGCCCTTCCCCGCCGCAGCTGCCCTTGTGATAATTGCGGTATATGCAGCCCGAAGGCCCCACGAAGCGGCGCGGGTGCCTGCTGCCTCCTGAACCATGGCTTGCGTCGCCACTTCAGGGTGGCGCGTTTGTAAAGCGATCGGTCGGGTCGGACCGGATGTCAGGATTTGAAGCCCTCATAGCGCTGCGCCAAGGACGATGCGATGTCGGCCTGGCTTAATAGTTGGAGTTGGTAGGATGCACAATCAAACTCCCGGGCCTGGCCATGATGTGCCGTACCCGGCGTCGGGCACGAACGAGCGAGCAAAGCCCTCGTCGCCCCCGCACGCAGGCAAGTCCTTCTGGATTCGGGATTATGGAAATTACACCGCGAATCCGGACCTGGCTGCCGATCTGCGATGCGACATTCTCGTAATAGGCGGCGGCATCGCCGGACTTTCATCGGCCTGGCACTGTGCGAAGGACGGTCTGGGCTCGGTGGTCGTGATCGAAAGCGAAATCATCGGTTTCGGCGCCAGCGGACGAGCCGCTGGCTGGCTCATGCCACAGTTTGGCATGAGCCAGTTGGCCATACACAAGAAATACGGGGTGGAACGATCTGCGGCGGCCTTTGCATATTGTCGTCGCGCGACCGCTTACACTCGCCAGATTATCGAACAAAATGGTCTGGACAGTGATTATCGTGCTCCTGGACTGATGCGTGTCGCTTTTGATGATCGATGGATCGATGATCTCCACGATCTGTACTCCGCTCACCAAAAGGTGGGCGTTGATACGATATCCTGGCTTGATGCCCGTCAGGTGCAGGCTAGTTACAACGGAAATACCCACTTTAAGGCTGCAATCGCAGACACTGATCTAGGTCTGCTGAATCCCTGCAAACAAGTGCGTGAACTAAAGCGCATTGCGGAGGCAGCAGGGGTTACGGTGTATGAAAACACGCCAGCGACTCATCTGGAGCGGACGCCCAGCGGGGTGCGAGTGTCGACGCCGGGGGGAAGAATCTTTGCGAGCAAGGTCGTACTGGCGACCAATGCATTCACGCACCAGCTACAAGGTCCACTCGGCAGGGAACTCGACCGGTATCAAGCTCCGGTATTCGCGCGCGGCGCGGTGACCGAGCGCTTGTCCGACGAGCAATGGGCGTCGATTGGCTGGAAACAGGGCAACGCGATTGAAAGCTCACTCGATCTGTTCCACTATATGGCACCCACTGCGGACAAGCGCATCCAGTTCTACTTCATCTATTATGGCGGCCATCCGACGCGAACCGAGATGGAGCCAACCGTCGATGCCAAGGGGGGCCAGGTGTCGCTTGCTCACTTGAAGGCTATCTTTCCTGCGCTAAAAGATGTCAGGCTGGCACATAACTGGGGTGGACACATGTCGGGGACGCGCGACCTGGTGCCTCACCTCACGAATGTCGGTGACGAGCGCGTGATCTATATCGGCGGGTGCTGGGGCCATGGGCTCGCCATCAGCCATTTACATGGTCAGACTGTCGCAGACATGCTCGCCGGTCGCCGTAGTGATCTAACCGATTTTTGGATCGTCAACCGCAAGCCGCAGAGGTGGCCCGCTTGGCCGCTTGATTATCTCGGGAAGCAAGCGGCTTGGTCACTCATGAAGCGAAAGGTACGCAAGCAGCTTCGTGGTTCCATTTTCGATGATCCGGAGGGCGGTTTTCTAGAATGAAAATCACCGGGCGACCCCCGCGTACGAAGGCAGTCGAAGATCATCACACTGGACGCCCACTTCGCCTACCATCTTGATCCATAGCTGCTCCTCGAAGCTTCGTGGATCGAAATCTCAGTTCGTGGATATTCTCGCAAGATCATTCTTATGTGTCCTGTCAATAATAATGAGTGAAATATTCCATGAAAGGTCAAGTTATAATTGATGAATCTGTTGTTCGAGATATGGAACGACTTCTTACTGGTCAAACAGACGAAGCGTTGAATTACAGATTCGGGATTAGCTACAACACGTGGCGTAAGATTAAAATAGGTAAGCCGGTTAGGAATTCGCTGGCCGATCGACTGCAGTCTCGTCTTGCTCAATTGAATAGGTTTTCCCATACTGATGACGTCTGATTGAAACCTTATCAAGCTTTAGAGTATCTATGATGGTCAAGCGCGAGATTGCTGCCAAAGGCGATCTGCTTTGAGCAGAGCATTGGCCGTGACGACGAGCTTTCGCATGAGTGTAGTGATGGCGACCTTGGCTGGTTTGCCAGCGGCGACCATCTGCTGATATTTGGATTTTAGGTCGGGATTGAAGCGGGCGGCGATGAGCGCCGGCATGAAGAGAGCGCTTCTCGCTTCAGGAACTGACACCGGAGCCTGATATGGCTGTTTCTTAAGAAGGCGACTCAGTTCTTCGCGAGCCAAAGGCCGTGAGGTTTGCCTTTGTGCAAAGCTGGCGGCATCGCTGGCGGGTGGAGTTGATGTGCCGTGTCCTTCAGGGTAGGCATGCGGTGAAGGCCGCGGATCAGGCGGCTTTTCGTTGATCCTCGGCGGCACGCCAATTCCATGGAAGCAGTTCGTGGAGACGGTTCTGGGGGATGTCGGCGATGCGGCTGAGCACATCGGCGAGCCAGGCCTGCGGATCGATGTCGTTGAGCTTTGCCGTGCCAATGAGACTCAACATGAAGGCGGTGCGCTGGCCGCCGCGATCTGAACCAGCGAAGAGCCACGACTTTCTCCCCAGGGCAATGCCCCTCAGCGCCCGTTCCGCCGCGTTGTTCGAGAGGCAGATACGGCCGTCGTCGAGGAACGCGGCGAAGGCGGGCCACGCCTTGAGCATGTAATCCATGGCCTCGGCCACATCGCTGTTCTTCGATAGCTTCGACCGGCTGTCGCGCATCCATTCTTCCAGATCGGCCACCAGCGGGGCGCTGTGCTCCTGCCGCAGAGCCAAACGATCCTGCGCCGATTTGCCGTTGATGGCGCGCTCGATGTCGAAGATCGCGTCGATACGGCGAACCGCCTCCACTGCCAGCGGCGAGATGACGGCCTTTTTGCGGCGCTTTCTGAGCTGCGCGGCGACATCGGCCAGTTCGAAGAAATAGCGGCGCGCATGGCTCCAGCATAAAGCACGGGTGAGTGGCGCCGGCAGGCGATCGCCATGGAACAGCGCATTATAGCCGGCATAGGCATCGGCCTGGAGGATGCCTCTCCAACTACGCAGATGGCCCACAGGATGTTCGCCCCGCCGGTCACGGGAATAATGAAAGATCGCTGCTGGCGGCGCGGGCCCGCCAAAAGGTCGATCATCCCGGACATAGGTCCAGATCCGGCCCGTATCGGTCTTGGTCTTGGCCAGCACTGGCACAGTCGTATCGTCGCCATGCAGCCGCTCGGCGGCAAGGACGTGGGCTTCGATCAGCAGATAGAGCGGCATGAGCGCGGCGGTGCAGGCGCCAACCTGATCGGCCAGGGTGGAAAGGCTCAGCTCTACGCCCTCGCGGGCATAGCGATCGCGCTGGCGGTTGAGCGGCTGATGCGCCCCGAACTTCTCGAACAGCAGCATTGCCAGGAAGCTAGGGCCAAAAAGCCCGCGGGGCGTGACGTGGAAGGGTGCCGGCGGTTGACTGATCTTCTCGCAATCGCGGCAGGAGAACTTCTCCCGTACGGTCTGGATCACCTTCCACTGGCGCGGCACGACCTCAAGCGTCTCGGTGATATCCTCGCCCAGCTTGCACAGCCGATCCGAACCGCAGCAGGGGCAGGCCTCGGGCGCGGCGATGACGACGCGCTCACGCGGCAGATGCTCGGGCAAAGGCTTGCGCGCGGGCCGCTTGCGCTCGAAGGGCGCGACGTTGGTCTTCGCTGCTGCCAGCGCAGCCAAGAGCTCATCTTCGCTGGCAGCGGTCTCGCACTCTTCGAAGGTCAGCTCCATCTGGTCGAGCAGATGGCGCGTGCGCTCGGAGCGCTGGCCGAAAAGGGTGCGGCGCATCTTCTCATTCTGCAGTTCGAGAAGGACGTTACGGGCTTCCAGGTCGGCGTTGATCGCCCCTTCGACGGGCTCAGGACAGGCTTGATCCGGGCGACTTCAGCGGCAACAGCTTCCGCAGCGGCGAGCCGCTCGCGAAGGCTATCGATCTGTGCTTGAGCCTCGTCACCCATGCCGGCGCGTATAGCAGAAAAGCGCTGGAATCCCTAGCTTTTTAGGCAATCTCGACCTTTTATGCGGCCAATGTCGGGCGCCATGTGGCCTGCGGATTACGCCAGTCGATCGCCTCCAGCATGCAGGCCATCTGCGAGGGGGAAATGGCGATCACGCCGTCGACCGCGGAGGGCCAGATGTACTTCCCCCGCTCGAGACGCTTGGCATAAAGCGACATGCCCACGCCGTCGTGCCAGATGACCTTGCAGAGGTCGCCGCGGCGACCTCTGAAAATGTAGAGATCGCCCGCGAATGGGTCACGTCCGAAACTCTGTTGCACCTGCAGGGCCAGGCTGCGCATGCCGCGTCGCATGTCCGTGTGCCCCGTTGCAATCCATATCCGAACGCCGGAGGGGACTGGGATCACGGCTTAACCGACCGCAGCACTGCCGACACCAGCCCCGGCGAGGCGCCTGCAGGAATACGCACGATCGCCCGCTCGAACTCCACGGTGATCGCCGTCCCCATGGCCGGTGCCGGATCAGGGCGCACCTGCACCTCTGCAAAGCCGTGCGCTGCCTGACCCATCTGGCGCCGCCATCTGTAGATCTGGTTCGGCCGAAGATCGGCACGACGGGCAATCTCCGCCACGTTCGCACCGGGCGCCGAAACAGCAGCAACCAACTCGCGCTTCTGCTGATCGGTCCATACTCGCCGCCGCTCCGGGCCTGAAATTACCGTGATCTGACTCATCGCACCGTCCCTAGTACCGGTGCAAACACCAGCGCTTGCACCGGTGCCATCTCGAAATATCAGCCAATCACCGCAAGGCGGCCCTCACCGGAGCGATACCCTTCAGGTGAGCGAGCGCGGCTTTAGTTCGTGGCGCTCGCGGCCGATCAGTCGCCGGGAACGGACAGACATGAAGGTGTTGGCGCATATCCGGGAGCAATACCGCCTCAGCCTTGGCAGCTACGGTCGTCCCCGGATGACGATGGAGTTGAGGGAGGCCGGGCTCGACGTCGGCGAGCGTCGGGTCGGCCGCCTCATGCGGATCAACGGGATCAAGCCCGTTCGCACGCGCAAACACAAGGTTACCACGGACAGCCACCGTCGCCTGGGTGTCGCGGCAAACTGGTTGGACGGGGATTTTGCCGCCCATGCGCCAACCGCAAATGGGCCGGTGACATCACCTATATCTGGACGTCAGAAGGCGGGCTCTACCTCGCCGTTATTCTCGACCTGCATAGCCGTCGCATCGTTGGCTGGGCTGTCAGCGACAGGATGAAGAAGGATTTGGCGATCCGGGCGCCGGGCGCTTATGGCGGTGCGTATGCGTATTCCACCGCGGAACTGCATTTTCGACTCCGATCGCAGCAGCTAATATTTGCTCTTATGACTCTCAGAAGAAGCTGCGAGCCTATGGCCTGCATCCACCAATGAGCGGCAAGGGCAATTGTTACGACAACTCTGCCGTCGAGACATTCTTCAAATCTCTGAAAGCCGAAATGATCTGGCGGCAGCGCTGGCCGACGCGGCGGCAAGCTGAAGCTGTCATCTTCCAGTACATTAATGGCTTCTACAACGTAAGCGCCTACGGAATGCGACCTTGTGACCGGGCCCAGAATAGGAAAGCTCGCGGCCTTTGAGGAGGCGTGAGCATGGACAGTGAGCAGTTAAACGAGCCTCATATGAGCGGTCGTGGGGACGGCGGCCTGCGGTCGATCTACCGCTGCCCAAGGTGATGGCGAGCAGCGCCTTGCAGGCCAATCTCGTCGTCAGCCGCTTTGTCGATCATCAGCCATGGCACCGGCAGTCGGTGATCTTCCGCCGCGTGGGGCTCCACATCGATCGGGATGTGATGAGCCGCTGGACGCGGAAACTGGCATGGTTGTTGGCGCCCTTGGGCGAGCGGCTGTTCGCCTATATCCGCGAAGCCGCCAAGATCCATGGTGACGACACACCGGTCACGCTGCTGGGCAACGACGAGGGCAGCCGGACCGGGCACTTCTGGGTCTATCTGCGCGATGATCGATCGAGCGGCGACATGAGCCCGCCCGCCGTTGCCTTCCGCTTCAGTGCCGATCGTGGCGGCGCGCATCCGGCGGAACATCTGGCCGATTATCAAGGCCGTCTGCAGGCGGACGGCTTTGCCGGGTACAACGCGCTCTACCGCGATCCCAAGACCAAGGCGCCAAGGGATATCGTCGAAGTGGGATGTTGGGCTCACAGTCGCAGGAAATTTACCGACATACTGGAGAAGAACCCGTCGCCGAGCGCGGCGGACGCGGTCGTGCGGATCGCCGAACTCTTCGCAATCGAGCGCGATATCAAGGGCGCGCCGCCCGATGAGCGAAGACGCATCCGCCAGATCAAGGCGGTGCCGAAGCTGGAGGCTGTGCGCGTCTGGCTTGAAACCCAGAACCGTGGCCTGTCGTCCGACAGCAATCTGGCGCGTGCGTGTCGCTATCCGCTCAACCGCTGGCAGGCCATGATCCGCTACTGTGTCAAACGGCGTTCAAAAGGGACCCCCGATCGGCGTCGAAGAGGGACCCCCTTTTCAGATAATATGATGCTGGTTTGTTGAAGATGGCCTTGCGCTGCGTGCGGCGGAGGGCGGGCGTAGCCCGACCGGAGGCGCGCGCAGCGCAAGATAGATTTTTGAAGGCGCCGAAGGTGGCTGTCAGCTGCGGTTTTTGAAGCGCCAGCTGTCGTTGCCCGTCTCGACGATATCGCAGTGGTGGGTGACGCGGTCGAGCAGCGCCGTGGTCATCTTGGGATCGCCGAACACGGTCGGCCATTCGCCGAAGGCGAGGTTCGTGGTGATGATGACGCTGGTCCGCTCATAAAGCTTGCTGATGAGGTGGAACAGCAACTGCCCTCCCGAGCGGGCGAACGGCAGATAACCGAGCTCGTCGAGAACGATCAGGTCGAGCCGCGACAGCTGCGCCGCCAGGGTCCCGCCTTTGCCGATCCGGGTCTCCTCTTCGAGGCGTGTCACCAGATCGACGGTGTTGAAGTAGCGGGCGCGAGCGCCCCTTCGCACGACATTGGCGGTGATCGCGATGGCGAGGTGGGTCTTGCCTGTCCCCGTGCCGCCGACCAGCACGATATTGCGGCGAGGCGGGAGGAAGGAGCCATCGTGAAGGGAGCGGATCATCTCCTCATTGATCGGTGTGCCCTCGAAGCTGAACCGCTCCAGGTCCTTCACCACGGGCAGCCTCGCAGCCGTCATCCGATAGCGGATGGAGGCTGCATCCCGGTGGGTCGCCTCAGCACGGAGCAGGTCGGTCAGTATCTCCATGGTGGTGCGCTTGCGCTGGAGGCCGGTGGTGACCGCCTCGTCGAACGCCGCCGCCATGCCCTTGAGTCCGAGGCCGCGCATCGTGTCGATCATATCATGCCGCTGCATCATAGCCTCGCAGCAGATCATAGCGGGCACAGTCGGCGAGCGGAGGATGCTGCAGCATCCGGTCTTCCGAAGTGACGATGCTGTGGGGTGTCGCCGGCTCGCGGCGCCGGGAGAGGATGTTGAGGATCAGCTCGTCGCTGGCCGTTCCGTTCGCCAACGCTTCGCGCACGGCAGCCTCTACCGGCTCCAGGCCATCGGTGAGCACCGCCGAGAGGACCCGCACGAACCTGCGATCGGCCTCGTCCCCGGTGCCGAGCCTTCGCCGTAATCGGTGCAGGGCGGGCGGCAGATCCCAGTCCTGGAACGGTGCGCCGTTACGCAGCGCGCCGGGCTTGTGCGCGAGGACCGGCAGATAATGCCAGGGATCGTATATCGTGCGGTTCCGACCGAAGTGGCGCTCATGCTCCCCGACGATCGCATCGCCGCAGCGTATGACGATGCGATCGGCATAGGAGCGCACCTGAACGGTCCGGCGTGCGGCCGTCGACATGACCGAGTAGCGGTTGCGATCGAAGCTGATGAGGCAGGTGCCGGTGACGGCATGCTCGCTCTCATGGAAGCCGTCGAACGGTGCCAGGATCGGCTGCAGGGCCGGTCGCTCCATATCCAGCGCCTCGGCGACGGTAATATCCCCGCGTTCGGGATGGGCATGATGCTCGGCCCAGCGCCGGCACTCGGCCTCCAGCCACCCGTTGAGCTCGGCCAGGCTGGCGAACCGGAGCCGCGGCTGGAAGAAGCGGCCTCGGATTGTCTGGACCTGCTGCTCGACCTGGCCCTTCTCCCATCCCGCCGCCGGCGAGCAGGCGGTCGGCTCGACCATGTAATGATCGGTCATGATCAGGAAGCGGCGGTTGAACACACGCTCCTTGCCGGTGAACACGGCCGTCACCGCCGTCTTCATATTATCGTAGATACCGCGTCGCGGCACACCGCCGAAGAACGCGAACGCCCGGGCATGGGCATCGAACAGCATCTCCTGGCCCTCGCGCGGATAGGCCCGGACATAGGGTGCGCGCGAGTCGCAGAGACGCATATGCGCCACCTTCACCCGCATCGGCTTGCCGGCGATCTCCACATCCTCGTGGCTCCAGTCGAACTGGTAGGCCTCACCCGGCTGGAAGGTCATCGGGATGAACGCCGGTGCGCCTTCGCCAGCATCCTTCCGCCGCGCAGCACGCCAGCGCGCCGCATAGCGGCGCACCGCATCATAGGATCCATCGAACCCCTCGCGCACCAGCAGGTCATGGATACGCGTCATCCGTAGCCGATCGCGGCGGCCGCGACCTTCGTTCTCCTCAAGCAGCGCATCGAGACGATCCTGATAAGGACCGATCCGCGGCAGCGGCTGGACTTTGCGCTGATAGTTGAACGCCGCCTCCGGCGACCGGATCGCTTTGCGGACGACCTTCCGCGACAAACGAAGGTCACGAGCGATCGCCTTGATCGCCTTACCCGCTGCATGCTCACGCCGAATCCGAACCACTGTCTCCACGATCAACATCCCGTTCTCGCCAACTGATCAAAACCAGTCGGCCGACTAAATCCCCGGGATGAAGGGGTCCTTTTTGCACGCCGATCACCCCACGAAGGGGGTGCCTATTGCACGCTGATCCTCACCGGTTGCGCG
Organism: Sphingobium sp. GW456-12-10-14-TSB1; assembly: GCF_059424385.1. Classification (NCBI taxonomy): domain Bacteria; kingdom Pseudomonadati; phylum Pseudomonadota; class Alphaproteobacteria; order Sphingomonadales; family Sphingobiaceae; genus Sphingobium; species Sphingobium sp. GW456-12-10-14-TSB1. The sequence continues at coordinate 2,661,146 of NZ_JBWKZI010000001.1, forward strand.
GCGAGGGGCTCACCAGCCTGGCCTGAGCACGGATTTTGAGGAACATATGAAAGAGCCGGGCGCGACAGCATCGCACCCGGCTCTTTCACTATATGCCGTTATGCAAGGATGGCGGGATGGTGTCGAAGCAACGTCCCGCCAGCACCCGTCATCAGGGCTTGCGCACCGTGACCGCGCTTCCGTCATAGACGACAGCGCTTTTTCCATTTTCCGCGAAGTCGACTGGCCGCGACGTGCCCTTGTCATAAAACCGGACGGAAATGGCACGCTTGGAGGTCATGCCGCCATGACCGCCTTCGCGCTTGCCGATGGTCAGTTCGCCCTTGGCCTCGTTCCACTGAATGGGAATGCGCGTATATTCGCCGCGCTTATACCCTTCGCTGGTGCCATCATCTTCATAGAACGAGAAACTGCCGTCAGCGCCGGTGAATATGTGCAGCACGATGGGGCCATCGGGCTCTTCGCGCGTATATTCGATCTCAGGCCCGGTCGGCACGATCGAACCGGAGCGCACGAACAGTGGCATGCGTTCATAGGGCGCTTCAGCACGGATTTCCTGACCGCCCTTGTAATAGGCGCCGCTGTTGAAATCATACCAGTCGGCACCGGCTGGCAGATAAACCTTGCGGCTGCGGGCTTTGAACTCCGTTACCGGCGCCACTAGGAACGCACCGCCGAACATATATTCGTCGTTGATGTTGCGCGCCTTGATGTCGGCAGGGAAATCCATGACCAGGCCGCGCATGATCGTGCCGTCCTTCTGCCATGTATCGCCCGCCAGCGTGTAGATGTAGGGCATCAGCCGGTACCGCAGCTTCAGATACCATTCCATCGAAGAGTACATGGGCGAGCCGGCGGGCGCGATTTCGTATATCTCGCGCTTGGGGGCTTCGCCGTGGCTGCGGAACAGCGGCGTAAAGGCACCGAACTGGAACCATCGCAGATTGAGCTCCCGCCATTCGTCAATATGGGCGGGATCCTGTTTGGTATAGCGATCCTCCAGCGCGAAACCGCCTATATCGTGCGTCCAGTTGGGAATGCCCGACATCGACAGATTGACGCCCGCGGATATCTGGTCCCTGAGGTCGTCCCAGCGCGATGCGACGTCGCCGGACCAGACCGCTGTTCCAGCACGCTGGATGCCCCCGAAGCCGGACCTGGACAGAATGAACGGACGCACATTGGGCTTCGAAATCAACTGGCGCTGATAGACGCCTTCGCTATGCACCAGCGGGAAGCTGTTGAAGAGCGCTGCCCCCGGTCCTTTCGCAGTCGGGCTCATGCGGTAGGCGCGTTCCTCGATCGAAAGGTTCGAGTGGAAATCCGGCTCGTCCGCGTCGAGCCACCAGGCATCGAAGCCCAGATCGCCCAGATTTTCGCGGATTTGCCGCCAGTAAATGTCCTGCGCCTTGGGGTTGTAGGGATCATAAAAGGCGTTGGCGTAACCCGGCCCGACCCAGTCGCGGTACATTTTCGATATATATTTCGGATCCTTTGATTCGCCGGGCCGCTGCTCGACCATGCGGCGGTAGATGCCGCCGATCTTGTCGAGTTCCTTGTAATTGTCCGTCGTCGGATAGAATTTCGGCCAGACCGAAATCATGATCCGCGCGTTGAGCGCATGGACCTCATCGACCATGCCCTTCGCATCGGCAAAGCGCGTCTTGTCGAAACAATGGCAACCCCAATTGTCATCCTCCCAATAGCGCCAGTCCAGAACGATATTGTCGAGCGGCAGGTTGCGGCGGCGGAACTCGCGCACGACGTCCAGCAGTTGATCCTGCGTTTCGTAGCGCTGGCGGCTCTGCCAGAAGCCATAGGCCCATTCCGGCAGCATCGCAGACTTGCCAGTGAGCTTGCGATAGCCAGCGATCGCGCCGTCCATGTCCTTGGCCGCAGTCACAAAATAATCGACCGCTTGTCCCAGCTCGGACGTAAAGGAGAGCGAGTAACGATCTGCATCGGGGATCGGATCATTGTGGACGAGCGCGATATAACCCGCATTGGGCTCCCATTCGACCCGGATGTCGGCGGCCTTGCCCGCCGTCAGCGGCACGTCGAAATTATGATACCAGGGGTTCCAGTTCTGGCGCCAGCGTTCCAGCACCTCCTTCCCGTTGACGAACACCTTTACATAGCTCGACGAATAGAGGCGGAAGCGGTGGAGGCCGCTCTTGTCGGGCGTGACCTTGCCGGACCAGATCACCCGCTGCGTCTGGACCGCGTTGCCGGCGGTGTTCTGCCCCGCGGTCGAGGCGACGGTCTGCGCCTTTGCGGCTTCGGGCCAGCGCATATTGTCGCGGATATACTGGTAATTGATGACCTTCTCGCTCTGCGTGACGGCCAGCCTGTCGCCCAGATAATATTGGGCGGTCCAGCCGGGCTTGCCATCGGTGCCCACGATCTTCAGGCCGTCGCCTTCGCTGCCTGCCAGGGCATAGGGCTTGGGGTTGCCGAAACGGGTGATCGAATTATTGTTCCAGAGCAGGCCATAGTTGCGCGTCGAAACGACGAATGGGACCGCAATGTCCATATTGTGCTGGGCAAGTTCGACGTCCTCGCCACGATAGTTCATCTGTCCGTTCTGGTGCTGGCCAAGGCCGTAAAAGCCTTCGTCCGTCCCGCGGTTGAACTGCTGGCGAACGGCGAGAAACTTCTGCCCCTCGACCGTCTTGGGCTCGAATGCGGCGCGGGACGATTCACTCAGAATGGTCTTGCCGCTACCGTCCAGAAAGCTGACCTGACCGCTGGTCAGGTTGACGCGCGCGGTCGCCGAAGGGAGCTTGAGCGTAACCGTGCCCCTGTCTTCGCTGACCACAGGGTCGCCGTCCGGCTTGGCCGTGACCATCACACCATCGGACACAGCCTCGAAATTCTCGTCAGGAATGGCGGTGACGCGGAAGGCCTCATCGCCGAAGGCAAGAATGCGGACCCGCTTGGCGGGGCCCTTGTCGGGCGATACGATGATGCCGTGATCGACCTTCTGGAAACTGCCCGCGAGTGCGGCGGTGCTCGACGTCGCAAGCAGCGCGCAAAGGGCGAGGCGGGAAAGCGTTTTCATTATCCTGCTCCGGTTCTTCAATTGGGATTCCCGACGGGGATAGGCGGCGTGCCCTTGTAGGTTGCTAGGGTGACACGAAGGACTTGCTCGCGGTCTGTGAAATTCAGGCCATAGTCGGTGGAATCGCCGTTCCACACGCGACGGAAAACCCATTTGCCCTTGTCGAAATAGCCTTCCTCCACGCGCAGCGTCATCATCGATTCAAGCGGCGCGGGCTTGGCGAGGCCGAAATAGACGCGGGAGTGGAAACCGGTGACAAGGAATTCATTCTCGCCCAGTTGCGCCACCGCCACGCCGCCCGAAGGCTGCGGATTGCCGGTGGGCTTGTCGGTGCCGAACTGCCACTGACCGAAGGTCACGGTCATATTATATTTGCCCATGGCGATATGCTGGGTGTGCTCGGCCTTGGGATCGGTAGGCTCGGCGACGCCCCAGGTCTTGCCCTGAGCCGCCCAGGCCGCCCATTCCCGCTGCATCGGCCCAAACAGGCGATAATTGCGCGCAAAGGGTTTGATCGTCTCGTCGTCTAGCTTTTTCGCGCCCAACGGGAAATTTTGATAGCCCGTATAATCCATGCCGAAGGGTGCGAAACCGATCGCCCCCTTGCCTACGGTCGGGAAGAAGAAGCGGGCGAAGTCCTTGTCATTGCCGGTTTCCGGCACGAACAGTGCATTGTCGGGCCGGTCATAAAAGTTGAGATACGCCATATAGTCGGCATGATCGCGCGCGTAGATATCCGGCGCGACGATATCGATCGCCGGGGCGGCGGCCTTGTAGACATCAATGACATGATGCACCGGCCCGCCGCTGGCATAGGTCATCGCCGGCTGGCGGCCAGAAGCTGCGGCCAGCGCAGCGTTCATATACATGGGCAGCGCTTTCACCGCCTTGCCTGCGGCGGCGATCTCGCTGGTATAGCTGGCGATCGACCAGGCATGGAAATATTCGTCTGCATCCGCGCCGAACACATTGCGCCATGTGCCGGGCTTTTTCTTCATCTGCTTGAGCAGCGGCGCGGGAACCGGTCCGTCAAACAGCTTCTGAGCGACAGGCGAGAAGTCGCGCACGCTACCATAGCTGCCTGCTTCATTTTCCGGCTGCACCATGATCACGGTGTTTTGCGGGTCGTTCTTCTTGAGATATTCCATCAGCTTGACGAAGGCGCGCTTGTCCGCTTCCAACGTCGTGCGATAGTGCGGCGAGAGCGCGTAATGCACCTCTCCCTTGGCGTTGATCATGCGGGGAAAGCGTTTCTGGTTCAGCTTCACCCATGAAGGCGCGTAGCTGGGCGCCGTGTTCTTCCATGTGCCGAACCACAACAGCACCAGTCGCACATTATGCTCGCGTGCCTGGGGCAACAGGGCGTCGAGGAAGGAAAAATCGAATTTGCCCTCTTCCGGTTCGATCTGTTCCCAGCCGACAGGCGCTTCGACCGTATTGGCATGCATTTTTTCGATCGCGGGCCACACTTCGGGCAGCATCGCGGGATAGTTGGCGCTGTTGTTGACCTGCGCGCCCAGCATCAGAAAAGGCGCGCCGTCGACGATCAGCGCATGCTGGCCGTTGCGGCTTTCCAGGCGCGGCAGCGCATTGCCCTCGGCGGCCGTCGCAGCGACCGGCACGCATGTGGCGGCAATCGGCAGCAGCCAGCTGGTCCATCGGCGCATGGGAAATCTCCGTTCCATGATCTTACGGCTGTGACGGACAGACGCCGCCAGGCGCTTGGGTGGCAAGTTCGATTTCGGAGAAGGAAATCGTCAGGGGACCGGCAGAAGACAGCGTCCACACAGGCTGGAGATGCGCCATGTCCGCACCCCTTTCAGCGAAGCATTTCAGCGGAATCCGAACCGTGCGCCAGCCCGCCCCGGCCTTGAAGATCTCATCCGCATTCACCATGCCCTGACCCATGCCCAGCTTGATGCTGCCGCCCGCGGGGGTATCGACGCGATAGGTCATCTTGAGCATCATTTCCGCGCTGGATTCAAAACGAAGGTCGACGCCCTCGCCGTCAATGCTTGCCTTGGCCATGGCACCGGCTTTCCAGCTGAGCTGAAGCGCGCCCTCCTGCCGGCTGGCGGAATCGACCGGACGCTGGGTAATGTCGGCGCCCAGAGCGAGCGAGAAGGGCGCATGCACCCGACCGTCCGCGAAATAGCGGCTCTTGTTGGCAGGCGTGGCGTCGATGCCCGCCACTTCACTTAGCTGACCGACCTTGCCAGGCGCCGCATAGCTGAGGCCATGGTTCAGCGGGAACAGCGGATCATAGCCTGCCTGTCCCTTGTTCAGCGTGAACTGCGCGGCGGTCTTGGGCCAGCTGTAGGACAGTCGACCGGTGAAATCAGCCCTCGGCTTGCCCTTGGCGTCGCCGATCAGCATGTCCGCAATACCGCCGCCTTCGCTGCCGGGCAGCCAGGCCGCGACGAAGGCGTCGGACTGGTTCAGTTCGGGATTGACCCATAGCGGCCGCCCGGACAGGAACACCGACACCACCGGGATACCTGCCGACTTCAGCTTCTTGAGCAGCGCCAGCGATTGTTTGTCGCCCGCCTCGAACTCCAGGCTGCGTAGGTCGCCCAGGCCCTCGGCATAGGGCTTTTCGCCGAACACGACGATGGCAAGGTCGGGCTTCTGGGTGAAGCTTCCGTCAACGCTCAGGGTTGCGCTGCCGCCACCGGCCTTCATCGCCTCGGCAATGCCCGCATAGATGGACTGCGCGTTGGGGAAATCGGCGTTCGTATTGCCGTCGCCCTGCCACGACAGCGACCAGCCGCCCGATTGCTGCGAAATATCGTCCGCCGCGCTACCTGCGACCATGATGCGGGCGGAAGCCTTGACCGGCAAAACGCCGTCATTCTTGAGCAGGACCAGCGATTTGCGCACCGCCTCGCGGGCGATCGCCCGATGCGCGGGCGAACCGATGACATCGGTACGCGCTTCATAGGGGCGCGCAGGATCGAACAATCCGGACTTGAACTTCACGCGCAGGATACGGCGCACCGCATCGTCCACCCGCGTCATGGGGATCACGCCATCACGGACCTGCTTGACCGTGGTTTCGAACAGGCCCTTCCAACTGTCCGGTGCCATGGCCATGTCCAGACCGGCATTGAAGGATTGCGGGCAATCCGTCGCGGTGCAGCCTGGTACTTGCGCATGGCCGTTCCAGTCGCCGATGATGAACCCGTCAAACCCCATGCGCTGTTTCAGCACGTCGGTCAGCAGGCTTTTGTTGCCATGCATCTTGACGCCCTGCCAGCTGTTGAAACTCGCCATGATCGTGCGGGTCCCGGCCTTGATCGCGGGCGGATAGCCAACGGAATGAATGGCGATCAATTCGCTTTCAGGAATATCGGTATTGCCCTGATCCACCCCGTTCAGGGTGCCGCCGTCGCCCAGAAAATGCTTGGCGCTCGCGGACACATAGCCGTTTTGAAGCTTGCCCTTCCCCGGCGCGCCCTGAAGCCCCTCGATCATCTTGGCGGAATAAGTGCGAACAAGCGCCGGATCTTCCGAATAGCCTTCATAGGTCCGCCCCCAACGATCGTTCTGGGGGACCGCCAGCGTCGGAGCAAAGGCCCAATCCATGCCGGCGGCAGCGGTTTCCCGGGCGGTGGCTTCACCGATTCGGCGAATCAGGTCAGGGTCATGTGCGGCGCCAAGAGCGCTGTTATGCGGAAACAAGGTGGCACCGACGACATTATTATTGCCATGCACCGCATCGATCCCGAACATGATCGGAATGGGCTCATGCCCCGGCCGCTTTTCCATCGCGATCGCGTTGAATGCCTGGGCGGTCTTGATCCACGGTCCGGCCGCCGAACGGTCCGGCGCGTTGATCGGCGGCGAACTGCCACCCGCCAGGATCGAACCTAGCGGATATCGACGCAGATCCTCGGGCTTTATCGATGCCGTGTCAGCCTGGATCATCTGCCCCACCTTTTCCTCGAGCGACATGCGCTTCAACAGGGTGGTGATGCGGGATTCGGTTTTTGCGTCGATCAGACCCTGGCTCTTGGCCTGGGGCCAAAGTGCCGGGTGGGCTTTACCCGGCTCGGCTGACTGCGCACCGGCGGACGCCGCCCAAAGCGCAAGACTCGCCGCGGACAAGGAGACGCCAAGCAAGGCGGTTTGCGCACGATTCAATAGCATTTCACTCACTCTCCCTTGAGCGCCATTCTGCAATTCTTATTACTCATACTTATTAAATGATAGCGCTATCAAGTAAAAATCTGGATTTGCCGCCTCTGTCCGACCTGGATCAGGCCCCATCAGATGGATTTGTGCGGCGTCTTTCGTCCCGACAACCGCTCGTAGCGGATATCGTGCGCAGCGCATTGGGTATGGATGAAGCTCTGGTCGGCAAACAATGTCCGTGCAGCTTTTGGCCAACGGCTTACGATCGCTTCACTTTTTCGCTGATCCGGACTGCGGCGCCTCCCCTGAGTGGACTTTTTGATTATCGAATGATACCGATACCATTAATGGCGTCCGGGTCAACGACCTATACGATTGCCCTCATATCCTTCGCCATCACAGGCCTTGTTCAGAGAAAAAAGCCCGCGAAGTGGGTTTGGGGAGATAATTATCGCTATGTCCTGCAGCATCGGCAACGTCATCGCCCGGCATCTCAAGCTTCTGCTGTCGATTTTTCTCGGTCTTTCTGGCTTGTTGGCAATGGACGAAGCCTTGGCGGCGGAGCGCGGAAGGACGCCAATCGACGCCGTCTGGTCCTTCATGCGCGCAGATGCGCCCGATGCTGCGTCGCCCAATTTTGACGATTCAGGCTGGTCGCGGGTAACCCTGCCCCACAGCTTCAATGGCAGCGATGGCGATGATGGCGGCAGCTATTATCGGGGTCCGGCCTGGTATCGCACGAATGTAGTGATGCCGATAAAGGCGTCCGATCGCCGTTACTTCCTGGAATTTGACGGCGCTGCGCTGGCCACCGACCTATGGGTCAACGGTCACCGGATCGGTCGGCACGAAGGCGGCTACGCCCGCTTCCGCTTCGATGTCACCGATGCGTTGCAGGCTGGCCGCAACAGCATCGCCGTCCGCGTGGATAGCACCCGCCTGCCCGATATCGCTCCGCTGGGTGGGGATTTCACGGTTTTCGGGGGGCTATACCGCCGCGTCTGGCTGGTATCGGCCGACGCGCTGCATTTCGACATGAAGGATAGCGGCGGTCCCGGGGTCTATGTCTCCACACCCGACGTAACCGCGGGCGCCGCCCGGATTCGCGCGCGGTTGCGGCTGGCCAATGATATGAAGGCCGACGCAGGCGTGCGCTTTCATATAAGCCTGCACGATGCCGATGGCCGCGAAGTCGCGCGTGCGGAAGACCGGACCCGCTTGCGATCGGGCCGCACGAGCGAGGTGACAGCAGACATGGCGCTGTCAAACCCGCACCTCTGGAACGGCATCGCCGATCCCTATCTCTACACGGTCGTGGCCACCCTGTCCGACGCCAGGGGCAAGGTCCGCGACCGTATCGAACTGCCGCTCGGCATCCGCACGATCGAGGTGACCGCCGACAAGGGGCTGTTGCTGAACGGCAAGCCCTATCGCCTCCATGGCGTGAACTATTTCCACGCCCAGCGGCCCGGCCGGGGAACAGCCGTCACTGACGAGGAAATATCCGATGACATGCAGATCATCGCCGATATGGGCGCGACCGCGGTCAGGTTCGTGCATTACCAACACCCTCAGCGCGCCTATGAAGAGGCCGATCGCCGGGGCTTGCTGGTGTGGACGGAAATTCCCCTGAACGGCGTGATCGACAAGGGCGAGGCTTTCGAACGCAATGTGGTTCAGCAAATGCGAGAACTGATCGCCCAGAACGCCCAACATCCCTCCGTCGCCGTCTGGGGGCTTGGTAACGAGGTCTATGAGGTGAGCGACGATGTGCTGCGCCTGCTGCGCGCTGCGCAGGCGACGGCGCAAACCGCCGATCCGTCGCGTCCGACCAGCTATGCGCATTGCTGCCAGAATGACGACAACCCCAAGGCGCTCGTCGCCGACCTCAGCGGCTTCAACCGCTATTTCGGCTGGTATCCCGACCAGAAGGGCTCACTGGGCGAATGGGCGCGGAAATTCCATGCCGCTTTCCCCGACCGTCCTTTTGCAATTGGCGAATATGGCGCGGGTGGCGGTATCCGTGCGCAGGAAAGCGACCCCGCCCCACCTGTCACGACCAGCGCCTGGCATCCCGAACAATATCAGGCGCTTTCCCATGAACAGAGCTGGCGCGGAATCCGGGATCTTCCCTATCTGTGGGGCTCCTTCATCTGGGTCGCCTTCGATCTGGCGTCCGATGGGCGAAGCGAAGGGGATCGTAGCGGCATCAATGACAAGGGATTGGTGACATATGACCGCGCGGTCAAAAAGGACGCCTATTACTGGTATCAGGCAAACTGGTCCGACCGGCCGATGCTGCACCTGACCGAACGCCGCCACAGCTACCGGACGCGGGATCGGGTGACCGTCCGCGCGTACAGCAATCAGCCGTCGGTTCGCCTGACCGTGAATGGTCGATCCTATCCCGAAGTCCCCGTGGTCGATCATGTGGCGACCTGGACCGACGTGGCCATGACGCCGGGAAGCAACCGGATCGCTCTGTCGTCGGGTGACCTGCGGGACGAGGCCCTCTGGACCTATGACCCTAACGCCCCGCTCCCCAATCTGCCGGTCGGGAATGTCGATCCTCCGGCCAGGCAATGATGGCGGGCGGCGGCCGGATCGCCGCATGGAGCGGCGAACGGTCTGCATCTCCGAGGGTGGGAAATGATACCCACAGATAATCGTACCAAATGACAGGAAGGCCACCATGCTGACTGAGCATGGCGGCCTATTTTGTTGCGCCGGAATGGTTCAGGAAACGGGCCTGATGTGGATGGCGGCACCGCCCCCAGCGCTCATCTGGACCGACAGCGTATCGCCGCTGGTGACCTGCCGCGCCGTGCGATCCACCATGTTGGGCGACGCGCCGTCCTGCCAGACCGTCGCTTCAAAACGTCCCGATCCCAGCAGGGAGAGCGGAATGTCGACGCGCCGCGCGGTTCCGTTCGTCATGGCCCCGATGTACCAATCCGTCCCCTTGCGCCGGGCGAGGACGATATGGCTCTCCGGCGTGCCATCGATGAAGCGCGTTTCGTCCCAGGCAGTCGGCACCTGCTCGATGAAATCGAAGCCGCTGGCGTTCGCATAGGCTTCCGGTTTGTCCGACACCATCTGGAGCGGGCTGTCATACACCACATATTGGGCCAGCGCCTGTCCGCGCGTATGCAGCGTCGTCGGCATGGACCCATCGCCCGGTCCTGCGGCCTTCGCGCCGTTGCGGAACCCGCCTGGCGTGTAATCCATCGGCCCCAGCAGCATCCGCGTGTAGGCCAGCTTCACATTATGGGTTGGCGTTATGCGACCCCAGCCGAACTTGTTCCATTCAGCGCCCATCACGCCTTCCTGCGTGATATAGTTGGGATAGGTGCGCTGAAGCCCCGAAGGTGGGAAGGCGCCGTGCATGTTGAGCAGCAAATGCCGCTTTGCCGTCGCTTCCGCCGCGCGCACATAGAAAGCGACCATCTTCTGGTCGTCGCGCTCCATGAAATCGACCTTCACGCCCTTGACGCCCCAGCGCTGGTAGAGGTCGAGCGCCTGGTCCATGCGGGAATTGAGATGTGCCCAATGCACCCACAGCAGCAGGTCCACGCCCTTGCTCCTGGCATATTGCACCAGAGCGGGGATATCGATGCCGGGTTCGGCGCGGGTGATGTCGGTATCCGGGTTCGGTTCGACCCCGCAGCACTCGCCCGAATTATAGGCCCAGCCAGCATCGACCATGAAATATTGAAAGCCCGATTGCGCCGCGAAATCGATGAAGCGGCGATACCGATCCATGCTCGGCTTTTCCGACGTCGACGGACCGGACCACCAGTCCCACGCCGCCTTGCCCGGCTTTACCCAGGAAAAGTCACCAGTGGCCTGCCGCGACAGATTGCCGATGATGGGGGAGGCGATCAGGTCGCCTGCACGGTCGCCGGCCATGATGACGCGCCACGCGCTATGCAGACCATCAGCAGAGCGGACAGCCACATTCGGGCGGTCCTTGGGCGAAAACAGATGAACGTCTAACCCGCCCTCTACCGGCTGCAACGCCGAGCTTGCATAGCCTGCAATCCCCGACTGGGCGAACGCGAAATGGGTCCGTCCGGTGGATGAGGCGCAGACCATGGGCAGGTCATAAAGCTTGGCTCGATCAAGCGCCGCGATCGTCATCGAATTCCATGGCAACTCGTGCGAACTGGCAAATTCGGTCACCTCGCAGCGCGTGTCGCCAGTCAGGCGAAAGCCGGTTTTTTCGCCAGCGATGGCGACCGGCTTGCCGCCGGGAACAACGTAGCGGAAGGCAACGCCCTCATTATAGGCGCGCGCCTCGATCGACATGGTCCGCCCGCTGCCGCCCTTTTCGCGAAAACGGATGACAGCGCCGTTATAATGATCCTTGGCCTCGCTTGCCTTCGTGGCCGTGAGCGGAATCGTGCGATTGACCGCCTGCTTGCTGGCATCGACGAACTTGAGGTTGGAGAATTGCGGCTCGTTCGCCATCTCCAGGCCCAGCGGCGCATTGCGGATGATGATTTCACCCTTGCGAGTCACCGAATAGCTTTTGCCATCGGGGGCGACGCTGATGACGATGCTCTTGTCGGGCGACGCTACGGCCACCGGCGCAGTCGCGGCTGCCAGCAAAATGGGGATCACGTCCGTCTTCCTTTCCTTATTCGTTTATCACTGCCGCCATGGAATATTGACTTGCGCCGACGCAGTTTCGGGCATGTCCTTCTCTCCCCCATGGCGCGCACCATTCCGTCGGAACATTGCGCAACGATTTTGATCTAGCTGGCGGTCAGGGCGACCTTGGGTGCCGGAAGGCCCGGCACATCCACACGGAAACTGAAAAGGTCGCCCGCACCAGGCTGCTGCGCACGTTCGGCCGCCGACAAACCCTTGTGCGCCGTCGTCGCATAGGCCGTGCGAAGATCCGCACCGCCGAACGCGATCTTCGTCACATTGGCCACGGGGAAACTGACGGTGTCCAGCAATTCCCCTGTCGGGGCATAGCGATGGGCTTTCCATCCACCGAACAGACCGATCCAGATGCAGCCTTCGGAATCGACGGACGGCCCGTCGGGATACCCTTGTGCGGGGTCGATGGTGACAAGACGGCGTTGGGAAATGGGCAAGCCGTCATCGCCCAGCGTACAGGCGTAGATGGATCCCCCCAGCGTATCGACATGATAGAGGGTGTTGCCGTCAGGGGACAATGCAGGGCCGTTCGTGATCGCGCAGGGCGCAATGGTCGTGGCAACGACTTTCCCGTCAGCGAAGCGGTAAACGCGGCCCGTCGCCCGCGTCTCGCCATCATCCATGCTGCCGAACCAGATGGCGCCAAAACGATCGATGACGGCGTCGTTCAGCCGGTTGCCGGGCTCGGACGCTTCTGGCGCGGCGAGCAACTCAAAGCTGCCACTTGCCGGATCGAACATATGGATGCCGCTTTGCAGGCCCGCCACCATCCGTCCGCTGTCGGTCGGAAAAATCCAGCCGGGCTGGGCAGGGGCATTCCAGCTTTCGAGTCGGCCCGCCCCCGGATCGAAACGATGGATTTTTTGTTCCTTGATATCGACGAACCAGAGCTTGCCTTCACTCTCGGACCAATAGGGTCCTTCGCCCAGCGTCGCGCCGACCTTGCAAGCCTGTTCGACAGGGACAGGCATCAACGCCAGCCCGCGTCGACAAAATATTCATGGCCCGTGCACATGCGCGCATCGTCAGAGGCAAGGAACAGGGCGAGCGCGGCGACATCATCGGACTGGATTCGATCCTTCAGGCACTGTGCTGCAACGATCTCCTTTTCGCCCTCCGGCGTGTACCATTGCATCTGGCGCGGAGTCTGGACATTGCCGGGAACGATCGTGTTGACGCGGATATTGTCCGGCCCAAGATCGCGCGCCAGTGCGCGGGTCAAACCTTCGATCCCCGCCTTGGCGGTCTGGTAGAGTACAAGGTCGGCCAGCGCGAGATGCCAGCTGATCGAACCAAGGTTGATGATGGCGCCGCCACCCGAACGCCGCATTCCCGGAACAACCGCCTGCGCCGCGAAGAACTGGTGTCGCAGGTTCACGGCAATGCGGTCGTCCCAATATTCGGGGGTAATATCATCGATGCTGTGGCGGTCGTCATTGGCGGCGTTGTTGACCAGAATGTCGATTGCGCCCTGTTCCCGTTCAACATCAGCAATCGTCTGCCGGATCGCTTCGATGTCGCGCAGGTCGCAGTAGCGGTACAGGGGCGCGTGCGCCACGTCGCCGCTCAGCCGTTCGACAAGGTCGTGTGAAGGGGAATCGAGAATGTCGATGAACAAGACCCTGGCACCCTGACGGGCAAAGGCTTCCACCAGCGCCTCTCCGATACCGGCGCCGCCGCCGGTCACAAGCACATGCTTGTCCGTCAGGCTGGGATAGACAGCGCGCACAGCTGTCGGGGTCTTGAGCTTCAACAATGATGGTCTCCGGCAGAAACGGGGAATTGGAATCGACGGGCCGGGCGCATGTCAGGCATGGTCCTGCATGACAGGCGGCTGCAACAACCCACGGCCAGCAAGGTTAGCCATCAACGTGGCGATACCAGTCGTCCATGGCGGCGCGCTCTTCGACGTCGTGACGCGATTGACCAGGGTACCGAGGCGCTCGGAGGAAATACGCACGACGTCGCCGGTCCTGTGGGTAAAACCGCGGCCGGGCACATCGCGGTCCTGCGTCGGCGCGAACAATGTGCCGAGCATCAGCGCGAAGCCGTCGGGATATTGATGTTCGCTAAGCGCCTGACGGACGAGTTCTTCGGGATCGCGGCTGATTTCGCGCATGGAAGAAACACCGGCCAGATGATAGCCGTCGCTGCCCGAGATCGTCAGTTCCACCACCGCATCGCGCACATCATCCATCGTAAAGTCCTGATCGAACAACCGGATGAACGGACCGAGCGAGCATGACGCATTATTGTCCTTTGCCTTGCCCAGCAGCAGCGCGCTGCGTCCCTCGAAATCGCGCAGGTTGACATCGTTGCCCAGCGTCGCGCCCATGATACGCCCGCGCGGATCGACGATCAGGACGATTTCAGGTTCTGGATTGTTCCATGATGAATCCGAACGCACGCCGATGTCATCACCCCAACCGACGGTCGAAAGGACGGGAGCCTTCGTGAAAATTTCCGCATCCGGGCCGATCGCGACTTCCAGATATTGCGACCAGAGGCCCTCATCCGCCAATGCGGTCTTGAGCGCAGCCGCCTCTGCCGAGCCCGGCACGACGGAACGGATGCTACCCCCGATCCGGCCTTCCAGCTTGGCGCGCACCGCCGCTGCGGCATCGGCGTCGCCACGGGCCCGTTCTTCGATCACCCGCTCCACCGCCGAGACAGCAAAGGTAACACCTGCGGCCTTCACGCATTGCAGATCGACGGGCGAAAGGATGTTCAAGCCGGGCAGCAAGTCGTCAAGCGCGCCCAGATGGTCGCCCGTTGCGGCGGCGGGATCAGGCATGGCAAGCAGCGCGGAGACGGTCGGTGCGGTGGTCGCCACATCATAGACCTCGCCATCGCGAATAAGGATCGGTGACGGTCCCGCAACTGTCGCAATTCGCCCGACAAATACCGCCGACCGCCAGTCGGCGCACAGCAAATCTGCCGCTGTGGAAGCGTCCTTCACCTACTGTTCCTCCCGCTAGACATTATGATAACGCTACCATTTCCTGTGTGTACGTCTTTTGTCAAGAGAATTTCAATTTCGACCTTGGGCAGGCCGATCCGTTCAGCATCATAGATGCGGCCTGACAGGGGCATTGAGTTCATCGATGCCGGTTCGCTTCGGCCGAGTCCCGCGCAACCCCCGGATCGGCCATCAAGAGCCGAAGCTTTGGCGCCGCCAGCGGGATGCTCAGCATCGTGCTGGCAATTGCCATCAAAAGCAGGGCGGTGAAGCTTTCCGGCGAAATGATCTGCCGGTCCAGCAGGATGTTGGCGAAGATGATCATGATCAGCGCCTTGGTCTGGAGCAGCCAGCCGATAAGAGTGGCTTCGCCCTTGCGCCATTTCAGGACGCGGCCCGCGCACCACAAACCCAGCAGCTTGCCGCCAACGGAAGCGATCAGCAGCAGCGCCGCCGCGCCGAAAACGGCGATGCCCCCGACGTCCCACTGCGTCTTCAACCCCGTGCTGAGGAAAAAGACGGGCATGACCGCCAGCAGGACATGATCGCGGAAGAGGTCCATCCGTTCCCGATCGAACCATTCCGCATCGAGCACGGCGCCGGCCAGGAAAGCCCCGACCATGAAATGCAGTCCGCACCAATCCGCCGCGAACCCGCAGGCGGCGAGCCAGACAAGCGCGCCATACCAGCGATCACGCTCAGCCAGTCGCGGGACCACCCGACGAACCAGCCATGCCGCAGCGACGAAGGCCATGATGAACATCGCTTGCCGACCGATGCGATCCCAGTCGAGAAGGATCAGCGCTAGCACGCCCCAGATAGCGATATCATCCAGGCTGGCATAGCGCAGGATCCGCTGGCCCAGGGGCTCTCTCAAAATTGCGAGCTTTTCCAGAAACAGGACGAGGATAGGAAGCGCCGTCACAGCACAAGCCATGCCGATGCCGAGCACAACCTGCCAATCTTCGCCAAGTGGGCCGCGCCAACCGTCGTCTAGTGACAGCAGCACCAGGGCTGCCACGCATCCCAGAACAAGCGGCACCATCAGCGCCAGGCCGGACGTCACACCCGTTTCATAACGATGCCGCCACGCATGCCTCAGGTCTAGCTCAAGGCCGGCAATCCATACGAAAATCATCACCCCCCACCAGGCGATGCCGTTCAACGCCGCTACCACTTCGGGCCGAAATACGAAGCTGTAATAATCGGGGAAGGCCGCACCAATGACACGGGGGCCAAGCACCACACCGCCGATGATCTGCATGACGACCAAGGGCACATAATAGTCGATACGGGCGATGCGCCAGACGAGATAGGGGATCGAGAAAATGATCAGCAACGCGATGAGAAAGACCTCCGTCGTGGACATGGTTCCGTGCATGCGTGCTGCCCCTCCCAGGACGCCGGCCAACAGGGAGTCCCACGGATCGGCGCGCCAATCGCCCGTCCTCGACTCGGTGTTTATTTCTCGTACAAAATGTCAGGCAAAATGCATCTGTTTTTTGCTGTGGTAAGGGATCGAGATAATGTGAAAGGATGCTGCATGATCCACTACTTCGTCGAGAGCTTGGACCAAAGGATCATATAGCCTTGGCGGGGATCAGAGTGCTGACTCAAACTCGTCCGGCCATGTTCAATCCCCTCCAGCTACAAAATATTCTGTGCGCTAAACCGTCCGAATCATTCTGTAATGTCGGAGTTATAATCCAGATATGGAGGAGTCGAATGGTCGATGGTAATCACCGGGATGTCATAGTCGCCCTCTTCCGAAGGGGCTGATGCCTGCCACATGGGTGAGCAAAGTGAATGGGGACATCGCGCTGCGCAGGCCAGCGGGGGTATCAGTGATTGGCGACCGCGACCGGCTGGACCAGCCCCCCCGGCTTGGCGGCTTCATTTTCCACCAGCAGCGTCACAATCCGTTCGCCATTCCCCGGTGGTAGCGCAATGGCCAGCGCAGCCTCGTCATATCCCGGTTTGGTCGCGACCTGCCTGCCGTCCAGCCAGATTTCCGCGCGACCGATGATCCCGCCGAATTTCAGCATGCCGCCACGCGCCTGCACTCCGCGGCGCGGCGTGAAGCTTGTGCGCAGCACGATCCAGCGCTTGTCTTCCGGGGCGGCCTGAAGCTCGCCCGCGCCCAGCCAAAGCCAGCTGTTCATGTCGGTTTCGGCAGGTTTCATGTTCGGATCAGGCTTTTCGGCGAAAGTGGGCGACTGACGCCAGCCCTCTATCACCTGCACCGACGCCGTCGGCGGAACCTGAGCGCGTGGGGTCGCTGGAAGGCGGCCTATGCTAGTCCGCGCTGGGCGCAGACCTGGCGCGTTCACCGTCACCACCAGTGGCCCCGCGCCCGCCTGCGTCCGCACGATCAGCTGTGCCAAGCCATTGAATAGACGGCGGCTTTCACCCTTTTCCGCCTCATGGCTGTTAGGATCACCATTGCCGTGCCCGATGATCTCCCCGCCCGAAATCGTGAAGCTGACCGGCAGGTTGGCGGTGGCGACGTGGCGCCCCCTGGCATCGACCGCGTCGATCGTGATCGGCTGCACGTCCTCGCCGTCGCCCGCCATCAGCATCCGGTCTGGCGTCAGGCGCAATGCCACGGGCGCACCTGTCGTCTCCACCACCGTGCGCGTGACCTCCCGCCCACCGCGATAGCCGATCGCCTCGATCCGCCCCGGCGCATAGGGCACTTGCCAGCGCGGCATCTCGAACCGATCGACGTCCTGCTCGCCCACGGTCTTGCCGTTGAGGACGAGCCGCACCCGATCCATATTGGTCAGCACCATCACCGTGACAGGTTGCCCTTCGCGCCCCGGCCAGTTCCAGTGCGGCACGATGTCGATCAGCGGCTGGTCGTCCACCCATTGCGCGCGATGGAGCAGGAAAGCCGTCTTGGGAAAGCCGCACAGATCCATGATCCCGAAGAAGCTTGACGCCGACGGCCATTCATAGGGCGAGGGCTCGCCGCGATAGTCGAACCCGGTCCAGACGAAGGCGCCCGCGACGAACGGGCGGGTAGCGATCGCCTTCCACGCCTCGCGATGCGTGTTGCCCCAGCTTGACCGCACATCGTCATAGGAAGCAAAGACGTGCGCCGCCTGGTCGCTTTCATAGGCGCCGCGCGTCATGAAGGCGCTCGTATCCTCCGAACTGATCATTGGCAGGTGCGGATTGGCGGCATGGAACCGGTCATATTCGCCGGGCTGGTAGTTGAACCCCACCACATCGACCGCCTGGCTGACATTTTTCGGCGCATAGAGGCCCGCGTTCATTGCCGCCGTGACGGGCCGGCTGTCGTCCAGCGCCTTCACCTCGGCGACCATGCGGCGGACCATTTCATAGCCCGCCTCGCTGCCCTGCATCGGTTCTTCGTTGAACACCGACCAGATGAAGATGCTCGGCCGGTTGCGGTCGCGCCGGACCAGCCAGCGGAGTTGCTCGATATAGTCAGGGCTGGTGTTGAAATTGCGATTCTCGTCCATGACGAGCATCCCCAGACGGTCGCATGCATCGAGCAACTCGGTCGCTGGCGCATTGTGCGAGCAGCGGATCGCGTTCGATCCCATCGCCTTCAGCCGCCCAATCCGCCATTCCCACAGCGCATCGGGAACGGCGACGCCCACGCCCGCATGATCCTGATGATTGCAAGTGCCCTTGATCTTGAGCGGCTCCCCGTTGAGGAAAAAGCCCCTGTCGGCGTCAAAGTGGAAGGTGCGAAAGCCGATCCGCAGGGTGCGCCGGTCGTCGGGCTGACCCTCGCGCGTCAGACGGGCGCGCAGCGTGTAGAGATTGGGCGCATCGACGGACCAGAGCTTGGGGTCCGGTACCGCCAGATCAAAATGGGCTTCCCGCCTGGCCAGTGGCGGCACCGTCACCCCGGTGCTTCCCTGTGCGACCACGCCGCCCCCGGCGTCGGTCAGTTCGACCGAGACAGTCGCATTTGCCTCTGCCTTCAATATGTTGCCCAGCGTCGCCGTGACAGGCACGCTCCAGCGACCGTCCGGCCCCAGCCGTGGATCGGCATGAATGCCATCGGTCTCGATATAGACGGGCGGACGCTTCGCCAGCCACACATGGCGATAGATGCCGGCCCCTTCATACCACCAGCCTTCCATCTTTTCCGCATCGACGCGCACGACGATGGTATTCAGATGATCGCCAAAGCGCGCGGTGGGAGTCAGGTCGAGATAGAGGGAATTATAGCCGCTCCAGTTATGCGCGATGACCGATCCGTTGAACCAGATCGTGGCGTTGGTCGCGATCGCGCCGAACTGCAACTCGATATATTTGCCCCGGTCCTCCGGCTCCAGCCGCAGGGTACGCCGATACCAGGCATAGCCGCGTCGGCGGTATCCCTGCGACGGGTTGGCGTCCCTGTCGAACGGCATAGCCACCGCCCAATCATGCGGCAGGTCGACATTCGGCCAGTCCGAATCGTCGAAATTGGTTGCCGCCGCGCCTTGCGCCTGCCCTGCCTTGTTGGGGTGGACGGCTCCCAACGGCATCGCAATGTGCCAGAGTGAGTGCGTTGCAAGACTCAATCAAGGGAGCCGCCCGTGGAGCAAATTACCCGCATAGGCATGGATACGTCAAAGAACGTTTTTCAACTGCATGGCGTCGATGCAGCGGAGAAGCCAGTGCTGCGCAAGAAGTTGACGCGCCGAGAGATGATTCGGTTTTTCGAAAAGCTGCCACCCACCCTCGTCGCTATCGAGGCATGCGGCAGTTCACATCATTGGGCTCGTCTTCTCGGATCGCTCGGGCATGATGTAAGGTTGATCGCGCCGCAATTAGCGAAGCCCTACGTCAAGCGCGGCAAGAACGACGCTGCGGATGCCGAAGCTCTCTGCGAAGCGGTGAGCCGCCCAACAATGCGCTTCGTTCCGGTAAAGACTGCAGAACAACAGGCCGCGCTCATGTTGGTCGGGGTGCGCGAAAGGCTTATTCAGAAGCGCACCCAGCTCGTCAACGCTATACGAGGGTATGGCGCGGAGTTCGGCATCACCGCGGCGACGGGTGCATGTCGCGTCGTACCGCTTCTCGAGTGCATCGCGGAAGATGAAACGATACCCGAATTGGCGCGCGAACTTTTTGCGCTGCAGGGAAAGGAATATGCGCAGCTCCAGTGCGAGATCGAACGGATCGACGCGAAGCTGATGGAATGGCATCGCAACGACGAATGTAGTCAGCGACTGGCCAAAATTCCCGGCGTTGGGCCTATCGGCGCGACCTTGCTCATGATGAAAACGCCCGATCCGCATCTATTCAAATCCGGTCGGGATTTTGCGGCATGGATGGGCCTGACCCCCAAAGATCACTCGACCGCCGGCAAGACAAGACACGGCGTTATCACTCGCGCTGGTGATGAGCTTCTCAGAAGCACGCTCGTGGTCGGAGCCACCGCAGTCGTTCAGCACGCCCGCAATGGGCGAGGCAGGAATCTAACACCGTGGCTTATCGGCTTGATTGCACGAAAATCGCCTAAGCTCGTTGCGGTTGCCGTTGCTAACAAAGCCGCACGTGTCGCGTGGAAACTCATGGTGAGCGGCGAGCGATACCAGTGCGTCGCGCCGCCCGCGCTAACTGCGGTAGCAGCATAAGAATTAGCCAGGGACGATGAGCAAAATATCAATGCTATCGTACTGAGCTGATCCGTGATCTTGCATGAAGAGAGCAGATGGTGCGATCGATCGATCCGAGGCGTGTGACACTCCGTCAGTTCCAATGGCCATCACAGGCCGCTGCCTTGTTGGGAACACACACCGCGGAAACCATCTTGGCCAGCGGTCACGTGCGACCGCACCGAAAGGCCGGACATATGGAAGCAAGCGATCCGATCAAATTTTCCGTTCAGCCCTTGCAAGAGGGAGCCGTCCACATATGGCATTGGAATAGCTCCAGCCATGGCCCTTGATCTCAGGAGCGGGGATGTCCCCCTGATGGAATTGCCAGGCACGATCCAGCAGCAGGCGTCCCGGCTCATCAGGCTCCGGACGGGGGGGCAGGACCGTTCGTGAGGCTGGCATCGGCAGGCCGGGATGCGGGCCGGTCCTGACACTGGCCGCCTCGGCTCCCGCCACAGGAGCCATCGCGGCGACCGATCCCGCAGCCACCATGAATTCCCTGCGTTTGAGGACGATCGGCGACTGGCTGCCCGACACGGACTTTCCTCTCAAACCTGTTATTTCCCGTCTGGCACGGCGAAGGATCAATGCTGCTGTGGCGGGAAAATGCCGTGCCGGGCGGCGAAGGCCGCAAATAATGTCGGCCATATGGACGCGGGTTCGCTTGCCGGCAAACGCACGCCGAATCCGTGCCCGCCATGCTCGAAGACATGCAGCGCGACTGGTCGTGCCTTGGCCTGCATCGCCTGAAACAGGGCGATGCTGTTGGCCACCGGCACTGCTCCATCGTCGGCGGCGTGCATCAGGAAGACTGGTGACGTGTCATCCGTGACCCGCATCTCGACCGATCGCGCCTTGCGGGACGCTTCCGTCGGGTTCTGACCGAGCAGGGCCGCGCGAGACCCTTCATGCGTGAACGGCGCATCGACGCTGATCACCGGGTAGATGAGGCCGGCAACATCGGGCCGCGCCGAAAGGCGATCGGCGGAATCGACCGGGGCATAGACGGGCTCGGCATGGCATGTGGCGAGCGATCCTGCCAGATGACCGCCAGCCGAAAAACCAAGCACCCCCACGCGCTCCGGCATGATGCCGAACTGCTGCGCGCGCGACCGGATCAGGCGCATGGCCCGCTGCGCATCCTGCAACGGCACATTTTCCCGCTGCCGCCAGCCCTCGCCCGGCAGGCGATACATCAGGATGAACGCGGTCACCCCTTGCGCATTGAGCCAGTCGGCCTGGCTGACCCCTTCATTGTCATAGGACAAGAACCAGTAGCTTCCGCCTGGAACGACCAGCATCGCAGTACCGTTGGGATGTTTCGGGCGGCGCACGACCAGGAAGGGCCGATCGATCCCGCTGATCCAGCGGTCAGGTTTGGCGGGATCACGCGATTGATCCTCAACCTTGCGGGCGATCTTGTTTCCGGATGCACCGGGTGCGGAAGCGGGCCACAGGTCGACCACTTCGTCGGCGGGCGCCGACTGCGCCAACGCCCGTAAGGGCACCGTCGCCAGAGCCGCACCGGCACCTATCACCATACGTCGGGTGATCGTCATACTATCCTCTCTGTCGAGTGGCTGACGGTGATGACCGCGCCCGTCCGATCCAGCGCCCATCGCATTTACGGGCAAATATATTTGTATGAGTATAATTGGATGGCCAGTTCGTCAATATGAAAGCCGACCGGTTGGCATGCATTTGGTCTCATACCGGGCCGATGATTGCGCGCGCCATCTCAGCGGGATATGACAATCCGCTCCCCACAGGCGTATGGCCAATATGCGTCAATTGAGCGCCCTTGAATGTCTATGTCTCCATCATTCAACCGTCGCTCAACAGCGTGTTGCCCCCGGCCCTGCGGTTTTTGCTCTCACCTTGAACTGACGTCTCAGTCATGACATAGCCGGAAAAACTACTCATACAATTTGAGGGTCAGGATGCGGTATCGGTTACGCTTGTCTGTGGCGATTGTTGGTCTCGCGCTTGCGCTGCCAGCAGCGGCCGAAGAGGTCCATAGCGGGCTTACCGCGACCGGCGAGATCGCCAATGTCGCGATTGCGTCCTCGCCCGCCTTTCATTTCGTCCAGTTGCGCAACGGCGTTCAGTTTCAACTGAACGGAACGGTCAAGACGGTCCTTTTCTACGGGCCGGACGTCGTGCGCGTGAATGCAAGCCTTGGCCAGTCACACTGGGGCCAGCCAAGCCTGGTCGTCACCCAAACGCTCCAGCCAGTCCGCTTTGCCGTGGCGGAAACGGACGCAACGCTGAGCCTGACTGGCGACAAGGTGCGGGTGGCGATCGACAAGCGCGACGGGGCGATCAGCTTCTTCGACGCAAAGAGCCGGCTGTTGACGCGCGAAAAAGCCGGCGCGCCGCAGTCGATCACCGCACGCACCGTCGCTGACTCACCGACCTATGAGGTCGAGAATCGCTTCACCTTGAAACCCGGCGAGGGCATCTACGGCTTCGGCTTTACCGACGATGCAGAGGTGAACCGGCGCGGCAAGGATCTGCTGCTCGTCCAGACCAATATCGGCATCATCATCCCCGTCATGCTGTCGACCGAAGGCTATGGCGTCCTATGGGACACCTATTCGCAAATGCGCTTTACCGACAATGCGCAGGGCGCGCGCTTGTGGGCCGAGGACGCGCCGGGCGGCGTCGACTATTATCTGATGGCGGGCGACACCATGGACGATGTGGTCGGCGCCTATCGCCGGCTGACGGGTCAGGCGCCCATGTATCCCAAACAGGCGTTCGGCCTGTTCATGAGCAAGGAGCGCTACCCGACGCAAGACCGCCTGGTCGAGGTCGCCCGCACCTTCCGCAAGGAAGGCTTCCCGCTCGATTACATCGTGCAGGATTGGCAATATTGGGGCAGCGACAAGGATGGCACCTGGTCGGGCATGATCTGGAACCCGGAACGCTATCCGGACCCCGAAGGGATGACGCGGGCGATCCACGAACTCCACATGAAATTCATGATCTCGATCTGGCCGTCAGTGGGCAATGACACGGCGCTGGCGAAGGAGTTGGACCAATATGGCCTGCGCTTCGCCCCGCTGCACTGGATTTCGAAGAAGGCGCGCGTCTATGACGCATACAGCGCCAAGGGACGCGACATCTATTTCAAGCACATCAAATCGGGCCTGCTCGACAATGGCGTCGATGCCCTGTGGATGGACGGAACGGAAGTGGAGGCAAGCTCCGCCATGTGGGATCCCCACTCCAACATCGTCGATACAAAGGCGCTGGGCCGCAACGCCATGGGCGATTTTTCGCGATACCTGAATCCCTATACGCTGCTGACGACGCAGGGCACCTATGACGGCCAACGCGCGACAAGTGACAAGCGCGTGCTGACGCTGACGCGATCCGCGTGGGCGGGCGCACAGCGAACGGCGGCGGCATCCTGGTCCGGCGATACAAAGGCAAGCTGGGATACGCTCAGGAAGCAGGTCGCCGGCGGCGTCAACGTCACCGTCACCGGCAACCCTTATTGGACGCAGGATATTGGCGGCTTTTTCGTCGATGATTTCCCCGGCGGTGAAAAGAACCCGGCCTACCGCGAACTGTTCGCGCGCTGGTTCCAATATGGCGCCTTCAATCCGTTGATGCGCGTGCACGGCACCAGCATCGAGCGGGAACCCTATATCTTCAAGGATATGGACCCGGCGATGTACAAGTCGCTGCTCGATACCGTCCATCTGCGCTACCGCCTGCTACCCTATATATACAGCCTGAGCGCCAGAGTGACGTCGGACGGCTATACGCTCATGCGACCGTTGCCGATGGACTTTGCGAACGACCCGGCAACCTACGACATCAACGACAGTTTCATGTTCGGATCGTCGCTGCTGGTCCACCCCGTCACGCGGGCCATCTATCATATCCAGCCGCCG
This sequence comes from Sphingobium sp. GW456-12-10-14-TSB1, assembly GCF_059424385.1. Classification (NCBI taxonomy): domain Bacteria; kingdom Pseudomonadati; phylum Pseudomonadota; class Alphaproteobacteria; order Sphingomonadales; family Sphingobiaceae; genus Sphingobium; species Sphingobium sp. GW456-12-10-14-TSB1. Next base: position 2,685,503 of record NZ_JBWKZI010000001.1, read on the forward strand.
CCACCCCCGACGATCCCCGCGGCCTATCTGCGCACCGGGGAAGGCAAACAGGGTTTGAACCTGCAATATTTCCAGGGTCGCAACTTCGACGCGCCCAGGGGGACCGGGCAGGTCGACGAGCGGGTCGACCATATCTGGCCGGGACCGCCGCTTGCGGAAATGCCCGCCGGACTTACCGCCCTCACCGACTTTTCGGCACGTTGGGAAGGGGAATTGGTCGCGCCAGAGGACGGCGAATATGAAATCGGCCTGTCGGGCGATGATGGCTATCGCCTGTTTCTGGACGGCAAAAAGGTCTTGGAGGACTGGAACGACGGGCCCAATCGCTATGCTGGCGTGAAGCGCGTGCTGCGCAAGGGGCAGCGCGTCCCCATCCGCATCGACTATTATCAGGGCGGGGGCGGTCGATCGCTGCGACTGGCGTGGCGCACGCCGGGCGAGCTACGGACCATGGCGGCGACCAAACCAGCGCAAGACCTGTCGATGACCACCTACTTGCCCAGGGGCAGCGCCTGGTATGATTTCTGGACGAACCAGCGCCTGGCGGGCGGGCAAAGGGTAACGCGCGACGCACCGTTGGACGTCATTCCCTTGTACGTCCGCGCCAGGTCGATCATCCCGATGGGGCCGATCGTGCAATATGCGACAGAAAAGCCGGAGGCTCCGCTGGAAATCCGGGTCTATCCCGGCGCTGACGGCCGCTTCACCATCTATGAAGACGATAATGAGACCTACGCCTATGAGCGTGGTCAGTCCGCCCGTTACGATTTGCACTGGAACGATGCGAAGCGGACGCTGTCCATCGGCACACGGCAAGGCAGCTTTCCGGACATGATCCGGCGGCGACAACTTAATATCGCCATCGTCGATCCTACCAATGCGACGGCCATAGCCCCCGCGCGCGCCGACCGCAGCGTCAATTATGACGGGCACGCGATGACGTTGCGGTTTGGCCATTGAGGGCAACCGCACAGATCCAGGCGCCCATTCGGCAATGAAGGAGATGGGGGCGAACTCAGCTTGCGCTACGACGGCGTGGTCCATCGGGTCAAACTGGCAGAAAATGGCACTGGTCGGCTCATGCTGCCGCAATAGCGCAATTTCATGTTCAAAGATTTTGTCTGAGTATTTACAGGCCACCTTCGCGCAGATAGACTCGGCATGATCTCGACAATGCATGGCAGAGGATTTGGATGAGCAGCTTTTCGCGGCGCGGGGTCCTTGCAGGGATGACCGGCCTGACCACCATCGCCAGCGCCGGACTGGCGGCGGAGGAGGTTGGCCAGTTGGCTGCGGCCAACGGGCCCGCCAAGCCCTTTCCCCTGTCGCAGGTCCGCCTGAGGCCATCCATTTTTCTTGATTCGGTCGAAGCCAACAAACGCTATCTGCTCTCGCTCGATCCAGACCGTTTGCTCCATAATTTCCACCTGTTCGCCGGTATCGCGCCCAAGGGCGCGAAATATGGCGGCTGGGAAGCGCAGGGAATCGCCGGACACAGCCTGGGCCATTATCAATCCGCGCTCAGCCTCGTCTTTGCACAGACAGGCGACAGCCGCTTTCGCGACCGTTCTCTCGCCATCTCGCGCGAACTGGCGGCGGTGCAGGCGGGACATGGCGACGGCTATGCCGGGGCGACCACGGTCGATCGCGGTGGCAAGACGGTGGACGGCAAGGCTGTGTTCGAAGAGCTTCGACGCGGCGACATTCGCACATCCGGGTTCGGGCTTAACGATGGCTGGGTGCCCATCTACACCTATCACAAGGTCTTTGCGGGCGCGCTCGACTCCCATCTGCATTGTCAGGACAGTGTCGCACTTGATGTCGCGATTGGCCTCGCCGGCTATCTCGGCACTATTATCGAAGGGCTGAGCGATGATCAGGTTCAGCAGATACTGGTCGCCGAACATGGCGGTATCAATGAAAGCTATGCCGAACTTTATGCGCGCACTGGCAACGCGCGCTGGCTGAAGATTGCGGAACGCCTCCGCCATCGCGCGGTGCTCGATCCGCTGGCGCAAGGGCGCGACGAACTGAACGGAAAGCATGCCAATACCCAAATTCCCAAGCTGATCGGCCTGGCGCGCCTGTACGAAGTCGCGCCATCGGAACAGCATCGCCATGACAGCGCGGGGGCGGCCATGTTCTTCTGGGACACGGTGACGCGCGACCACAGCTATGTGATCGGCGGCAATTCCAACTATGAACATTTCGGGGAGCCGCGCAAACTTGCAGGACGATTGGGCCAGCAAACCTGCGAGGCCTGCAACAGCTACAATATGCTCAAGCTCAGCCGCCATCTTTACGGCTGGACCGGGGATGCGCGCTATTTCGACTTTTACGAGCGCGCCCATCTCAATCACATCATGTCGCAGCAGCATCCTGCGACGGGGATGTACAGCTATTTCACCCCGCTAGCGTCCGGTTTCGGCCGCGTCCGTTCCACGCCGGACAATTCCTTCTGGTGCTGTGTCGGCTCCGGCATGGAAAGTCATTCCAAGCATGGCGACAGCATCTGGTGGCATCGGGACGACAGGGTGCTGGTCAACCTGTACTACCCTTCCTCGCTCGACTGGACGGAAAAGGGCGTCCAGATCGAAATGGACACGGGCTTCCCCTTCAAGGACAGGGTGCGCATCCATCTGGTCAAAGCGAATGCCGCCGTCGACCTCGGCCTGCGCGTGCCGCTCTGGTGCGCAGCGCCCCGGATCAGGATCAATGGCAAGCCCGTGCGGGCGAAGATCGCGAACCGCTATCTGATGCTGGACCAATTGGCGACGGGCGATGTCATCGACCTGACGCTGCCGATGAGCCTTCATCATCAAACAATGCCCGATGACGACCGCATCCTGGCCTATCTCTACGGGCCGATGGTCCTTGCCGCCGACCTTGGCCCGTCCGACAAGCCCCGCGATCAATATTTCGATCCCGTGGTCGTTTCCGGTAGCGCCAAAGACGGTGTGCGCCAGGTCGGCGGGGAGCCCGTATTTGCGCTTGGCGGCCAGAGCAGGCCGGAACAGCTGATGCTCAAGCCCTTTTTCAATCAGCACGACAACCGCACTGCCGTCTATTTCCGCCACTTCACCCCGACGCAATGGACGACGGCGGAGGTCGGCTATCTGGCGAACGCGCGAGAGCAGGCCGAAGCGCTGGCGCGAACCATCGACACGATCCGCTTAGGGGAAATGCAGCCCGAGCGCGACCACGCCTTTTCCGGCACGGCCAACACAGGGACGGTCGAGCATCTCGCCGAGCGCGGCCGCGTCGTCATGAAAGGCTTTTTCCAGTTCAAGCTGGCGATCCGGCCTGGGCCGGTCGAACTGCGCGTCGTCTATGCCGGGCCGGATCGCCACAGAGACTTCGCCATCCTCGTCAACGGCGAGCCGCTCGTCAGGGAGAGGCTGGCCGGGGAGCCGACCGTTCAGCGAAACATCGTGAGCTATCCCCTGCCCGATCATCTGCTGAGCGGCCGCGACATCACCGTCCGTTTCGAGGCGAACAGCGACCAGTGGGTGACCGTCTATGAATGCAGGACCGTTGCCGGCGGGAAAGCGCCATCAACCTGACATGCCACGGCCGTCTGAAGCGATTGCCAAGCCATCGGCCGCAAAGCCGGAAACCATCATGAGAGGATTTAGGACATTGAGAAACAGGCGTTATTCCGGATCGATACTGACAGCCATTGCCGCACTGGGCGTAATGGCATCGGCAAGCGCATGGGCCGGTTCGTCGCAACCGGCCGGGTTTCGCTGGGAATCCTCTCTTCCGCTGATTACGCCCCCGGCGGACGGCGCGCCGGGCTTTCACGGCGTGAAAGACCCGTCGATCGTCTATCATGACGGCAAATATCATGTCTTTCTGACGACAGCGACAAGCAACGGCTGGGGCGTCGCCTATACCTCGTTCGCAGACTGGAAAGACGCACCGAAAGCGCCGATCGTCGGGCTGGAAAAGGCACCGATGGGGCCGGGCTATCGCGCCGCGCCGCAGGTCTTCTACTTCGCGCCGCAAAAGCTATGGTATCTGGGCTATCAGGGTGGGGATCCGCTCTATTCGACCAGCAGCGACATCAGCGACCCCACTTCGTGGAGCGCGCCCAAGCCCTTTTACGATACGGTACCCGAAATCGTGAAGCAGCCGAACGGCAAGCCGGGATGGCTTGATTTCTGGACGATCTGCGACGACCAGAACTGCTATCTCTTCTTCACGAACGACAATGGCAGCTTCTACCGCGCCGAAACATCGCTGGCGGAATTTCCCAAGGGATTCCACAACACCACCCGCGTCATGGAAGGCCGGAAGGAAGATATATTCGAAGCCAGCAATACCTATAAGATCGCCGGCACGAACAACTATCTGACGCTGATCGAAGCAATTGGTCCCAAGGGCCGCTATTTCCGCGCGTGGACCAGCGACAGTCTGGCCGGCGAATGGAAGCCGCTAACCCCGGACCCGATGAATATATTCGCCAGTGCCGACAATGTGCGCTTCAAGGGCCGGGTCTGGTCAGAAGGCGTTTCCCACGGTGAAATGATCCGCTCGACGAGCGATCAGACCATGGCGATCGATCCCTGCAAGCCTCTTCAGTTTCTCTACCAGGGGCTCGATATGGAGAAGGGCAAGACATATGAATATATCCAGTTGCCCTACAGGCTCGGCGTGATCACTGCCAAGGGCCCCAATCCGATAAGCAAAATGTGCCCCAAATAACCTGCAGCTCATCGCAACTGCCGTAAGAGATTGTAGCAGGATAGGGTTCGTCGTCTTGGGACGCATGGAGCCTCAATTGAGGCTCCATGCGATCGACAATATTGGCAGGTCAATCAGGTCGCCTGGCGCAGCGCCTCTATCGCGGGGTAGCCAGCAGGATCGAGGCAGGCGTCGCGACGTCGATTGTGCAGTCGCCAGTCAGCAGCAGGCAATCGCCCTTCGCCCATACCTCCCCATTGACCGTCCCTGCCCCGCTTAGCGGCGTAAACCACATCTGCTTGTAATCAGGCAGGCTTACCGATTTTTCGCCGTGCCAATGCACCAGGTCGAGCGTAAACGGCGCCTCCGTATCGGCGATAATTTGGCGTTCAGTGCCTAACGGCGCTTCGATTAGGTCGCACGCATATGGCGCAAGGTGGCTGACAGCAGCACCATCCTCCAGATGCAATGCACGCGGCCTGCCATAATCATAAAGCCGGTAGGTGATGTCCGCATTTTGTTGAATTTCAACCAAGGTAATGCCTGCCCCGATCGCATGAACCGTCCCTGCAGGAATGAAATAGCAATCTCCCGGTTTCACCGGCTTCCAATCGACAAGCTGTTCGATCGATCCATCCGTCGCGGCCGCGCGAAACGCCTCGGCCGTCATGGGGCGGATCAGACCGATCCCCAATGCTGCGCCAGGCTCGCAATCCAATATATACCAGATTTCCGCCTTCCCCCGACGCAAGCCCTTGGCCATTGCCTGCGCATCATTGGGGTGAACCTGGATCGACAATCTTTCGCTGGTGAAGATATATTTCACCAGCAGCGGCCAATCCTGTCCATCTGGGCCTTCAAACCACACTTCCCCGATCTGGCGGCTTTCGGTCGCCGAGAAAATGGACGGGAGGTCAGTCCGGCCCCACGGCTTTTCAACATAATGTGGGCGAAGCTTCAGCATCAATATCCTGTCGGGCTTTATTCCCGATTTCCAACATGGTGCCAGCAATAGGAGATGCCCGTTCCGCTATCAACAAATGACGGGATTAAACCCGTTGCGCACTGGGCGTCGTCTTTTCTCAACCAAACGGCATGATGCACGACAGGCCCTGCGGCCTGTCGTGCACCAACTCAGACGGTGTAAAGCAATCGCCGGGACAGGAGATCAATCCGATCCGAACAGGTCCCGGGTGAAGATCTTGTCCGCCACATCGGCAACGTCCGGCGTCATGCGGTTGGCAATGATGATGTCGCAATCTTCCTTGAAAGCAGCCAGATCACGCACGACCTTTGAACCGAAAAATTGATCGTCTGTCATCGCGGGTTCGAAAATCACCACTTCGATACCCTTTGCCTTGATCCGCTTCATGATGCCCTGGATCGAAGACTGGCGGAAATTGTCCGAACCCGCCTTCATGACGAGACGGAAAACACCGACTTTCCTCGGCCCCTTGGCGATGATCTGGTCGGCCAGGAAATCCTTGCGGGTCCGGTTGGCGTCAACGATCGCGCGGATCAGATTCTGCGGCACTTCGGAATAATTGGCGAGCAACTGCTTGGTATCCTTGGGCAGGCAATAGCCGCCATAACCGAAGCTGGGATTGTTATAGTGCGACCCTATGCGCGGATCGAGTCCAACGCCCTGAATGATCTGGCGCGAATCCATGCCGTGCGCGATGGCATAGCTGTCCAGTTCGTTGAAGAAGGCGACGCGCATGGCAAGATAAGTGTTGGCAAACAGCTTGATCGCCTCGGCCTCGCGGGGATCAGTGAACAGGATTTCGACGTCGGTTTTTTCCGCGCCCTGCAACAGCATATCGGCAAAGATGCGCGCCCGTTCTGACCGTTCGCCCACGATAATGCGCGAAGGATGAAGATTATCATGCAACGCCCGGCCTTCACGCAGGAATTCCGGGCTGAAGATGACTTGTTCGGTCGCCAGGCGCTTGCGCACATCTTCCACGAAACCGACCGGGATCGTCGATTTTATGACGACCGTGGCAGCGGGGCTGCCAACCTTGGCTATCTCGATCACGGCTTCGACCGAGGATGTATCGAATTTGTCGCTGCTCACATCATAATTGGTGGGCGTAGCGACGATCACATAGTCGGCACCGTCCAGAGCCTCCTGCGGATTGAGCGTCGCGGTAAGGTTGAGCGGACGCGTGGCAAGAAATTCTTCGAGTTCAGCGTCGATGATCGGCGATTTGCGCGCATTGAGCATGTCGACCCGTTCAGGCGTGATATCGACGGCGACCACCTCATTATGCTGCGCCAGCAACACTGCGTTGGAGAGACCCACATATCCAAGCCCAAAAACCGCGATTTTCATCTGTCGTCGCTTCCTCGCATTGCTCAAACCCGGTGAAACCTACGTCGTCACCCAAATAATGATTCATGTCCTGCATAGGCATTTTACATCAAAAAAAATACGCAAGCGTTACTGCGCTGCACAATATCCAGCCAAAAGCACTTTGATCAGCGAATATGCCTCGGCTGAGTCGGGTGTAGGATCAGGCGAACATTGGCTGAACCGGGGCCACCATCCGTTTGATATTTCAAGTCGGGATCGCGGCGCAAAGTGAGAGCGTCGCTCCATTCACAGCGTGCAAGCCATGCGCTGCCACACGCAAATATCATGCTGTTGGGATGCCCGCCGCCTCGAATCTCAACGATGTCCGGCAATATCGCTATCAACTTCACGACCACCCGCGAGTCGACGGACGATCGAACACGCCGCCTGGGCGTCAAACAATCTCCATGGCATCGCCAGGTTCTAGCAGCGGCAGCAATTGCACCATGTCACCGCGTTCCACCGCGACACAGCCCGCGGTCGGCCGTCCTTCCGACAAATGGAAGAAGATCGCACTGCCCTGCCCCGGCACCGGCGGCCGGTCATTATGGCCCAGAATGACGATCACATCATAGGCGTCGTCGGCGCGGATCAGATTTTCGGCCGAAAAGCCGCGCGGCAAGCGAACCGGGCGGTTATAGGCGGGATCGGCCGGGTCATCCGACCAGCCATCGCCTGCCCGCACCCAGCGCCATGGCAAGCGGATGCCCGCCGGATCGATCCTGCCGGGTCGCAGCAATACGCCCCGGATCGGCCAGACGCCGAGCGGGGTGCAACCATCGCCCTCCCGCTTGTCACTCGCGGCACAAACACCGCTCCGGCCGATGGCGCAGGGCATGGCGATCGTGCCGAAGCTCAGGCGGCCCGCGCCACTATCGACGCGGATCAGCCTCATAGCTGGTGGCCGGTCCGGTCGCGCTTGGTGGCAAGATAGCGTTCATTATGCGGGTTGGTCGGCAGGATGATCGACAGTCGTTCGGCCACGCTGATCCCCGCCGCCTCCAGCCCCGCTACCTTTTGCGGATTGTTGGTGAGCAGGCGGACGGTATGAACTCCGATCAGGTCCAGCATGCGCGCCGCGACCGAAAAATCGCGCGCATCGATGGCAAAGCCCAGGCGGACATTGGCATCCACAGTGTCAAAGCCCTGATCCTGCATCGCATAGGCGCGCAATTTGTTGACGAGGCCAATGCCGCGCCCTTCCTGCCGCAGATAGAGCAGCACGCCCCAGGGCGCGTCGGCGATCTGGTGAAGCGCCTCTTGCAGTTGCGGGCCGCAATCGCATTTCAGGCTGCCAAGCACATCGCCGGTCAGACATTCGCTGTGCAGGCGAACGACGGGGGGCGACGAGTCCCGTTTGCCGACAATCAGTGCGACATGTTCGCGCGGTTCATCGGGACTGCGAAAGGCAATGATTTCCGCGCTTTCGCTAGCCGATACCGGCAGTCTGGCACGGGTGGCGATGGCAAGGTGGATGGCATCGTCATAGGCGTCGATCGCGTCGACGCTGACGTCGATGTCCCGGTCGCCGTCGCCATCCAGCGCGAAATAGGCAGGAAGGATACCGGCAAGCCGGGCGAGGCGCAGCGCCGCCTTGGCAGCCAGGGGTGCGGCGAGGGCGCGGGCCTGAAACGGTCCCTTTAGCGGCGACGCAAGGTCCAGCACGGGATCGGATATGGCGGTCGCGACATCGGCGTCGATCCATGGCGCGCGGGCGATCATCACAGGCATGTCGGGATCGGCCGCCGCGATCTGGTTGGCGAGTTTGAGCGTCTGGCCACGCGCGGCGGAAATCAAAATGTCGGCTTTGCCCGCAGGATCGAAATCGGCCAGCGTTACCGCGTCAGCGCCCTCCACTGCCATCAGCCGCAGCGCACCGTCGGCGGCCGACACCCGCACCGCCCAGCCACGGCGCAGCGCGTCGATAGCGCGCGCTGCGTCACGCCCTGTCGCCCGCCCGCCCATCAGAAGGCGAAGTCGGTGATGATGGGGATATGATCGGACGGCTTGCCCCAGTTGCGCGCGGGTTCGACGACGCGGTGGGCGACCGCCTTGTCGGCGACGTCGCGGGTCATCCACATATGGTCCAGCCGCCGACCGCGATCGGATTCGGCCCAGTCCTTCGCGCGATAGCTCCACCACGTATAGAGCCGCGCCGGCGCAGGATGGAAATGGCGGCCTATGTCGACCCAGTCGTTCGATGCCTGAAGGCGGGCGAGCGTTTCGCATTCGATCGGCGTGTGGCTGACGACGTTGATGAGTTGCTTGTGGCTCCACACGTCGCATTCCAGCGGCGCGATGTTGAAATCGCCGGTCAGGATGGTGGGCTTGTCAGCCAGCGTCGACGACCATTGGATCATGCGTTCGAGAAAATCGAGCTTCTGGCCGAATTTGGGGTTCTGATCCCGGTCGGCAATGTCGCCGCCAGCGGGAACATAGACATTTTCGATCCGCACCCCATTGTCGAGCCGGACGCCGACATGACGGGCTTCGCCATTGGCCTGCCAGTCGAGCCGGTCATCCTCGTAAATCGGCACCCGGCTCATGATTGCGACGCCATGGTGCATTTTCTGCCCGTTCAGCACCTGATGGACATAGCCCAGCCGGCGGAACATATCGGCCGGAAAAGTCTCGTTCACCACCTTGGTTTCCTGAAGGCACAATATGTCGGGCGCTTCCTGGGTCAGGAATTGTTCGACAATGTCGATACGCGCGCGAACGCTATTGATGTTCCAGGATGCGATGGAAAGAGTGTCGGCCATGGTCCGGCACTAGGGGCGTAATCCGCGGCTTGCAAGATCGCTGCTCGGCCATGGGGCTGCATGGATCGCGGACAAAGTAAGACCCCCGCTCCGGGGGCATGGAACGGGGGTCTCGATCGCGCCCTTGAAGCGCTATGCGACGGGAGGAGTGTGCCGGGTAACAGGGGGGAAATCCCGGTTGGCCTCTCGCCGTGGAGTTCTAGATAGCGCTCTGGATATGAGCGGCAGATGAACGGAAAGCCAAGTTTTTCCGTCCATCGTGCAGGGCGCTCGTTTCAGCCGCCTGCGGAGCGGCCCTTTGGCCGGGGATCGGTCCAGCGGAACGCGGAATCGGCGACCGGCACGCCATAGCGCTGGTTGGAAAGTCGGATGGCCGTGCGATTATTCTGCGAATCGAGCGCTACCCAGCCATAAAGTTGCAGGCCAGCCGGGCTGGCCGCGTCCCGCCGGAAAATCATGGTGATCGTGCCATATTCGGGCCGCTTGGGATCGCGCGCCTCCACGCTCAGGATCGACGGGGCGCCGGTCGGCACGACCTTGCCATATTTGGACAGGTCCTTGTTCGGATCGAGCAGCGCGCCCAGCGGAGAATTGCCGATCGGCCAGCGCTGCACCTGCCGCACTTCATAATCGATCATGGTCAGCGCCTTGCCATCGCCAACGATCAGCAGCGGCACGCCCTTCTGATATTGAAAACGGATCTTCCCCGGTTGCTTGAGCGTCAGCTGGCCGGTCAGCGTCTGGCCGTTGCGATCGGTCTGGCTGAAATCGGCAGTCATGCTGGTGACCGCGCGGATATAGGCGTTGACCCGGTTCAATTCGGACTGGTCCTGCTGCGCGAGCAGCGGCGCGGCGAGCGGGACGGCAAGCAGGACAGGCGCGGCGGCCAGCGCGAGACTGATGCGCTTCATGGAATATTCTCCGGTTGTTACGGATGCCGTGTAGAACGAAGCGATTGAACGACCTGTGAACTCCCCCGTTCCCTGCCGTTCAGCCAAAGACAAGGCGGCAACGGCTTTGACGATCGATCGCGAAATCGCATTGGCGCAATATGTCCATGCCAATCAATGCTGTAAAATGTTCGCTGCCAGTCAGGCTAAATCCGTAGCAGGCATCAAAGATGAACGGCAAACTGGCCTGATCAGACCCATCCGGCATCAATCCAATCCGAAACATATAACGTTCGGTATGACCCAGCCCTTGAGCAGATTGGAGTGGCCGCTTACCCAGCGATTCCAATCCGAGCTTTTCAGCAATGCTTTGGTCGATCCCGCTGACCGTTGCACCGGTATCGACGAGTGCAACTGCATCCAAAAATGTCAGATCGAACGGATTATCGGCGCGCAGGATGCGAACGGGCAATGTAATCCTGCGCCCGTCATGTGACCAATTAATTTCCGACATGCGAGAAGAAACCCAGATCAATGGGTTCGTCGGTCACTTCCTGAATCGAGAAAACACCATCTGGGATGCTGTCACGCGCAAATCGATACGCCTCTCCGGGCTGGTCGAAAAAATCTACGACTTTCCGATCTTTCAGTACCGCATAACGGCCCGCATGGTTAGTCAAAAATTCGCCAAGATGGCGAAGGAAATAGTCGTAATTCGCATCGACTTCGGCGGCTTGGCTATGGCTCATTCCTTGTCCCCTTTAGGCAAGAGGCTATCATTGTTTCGCGGCAATCGGCGCTGTCGGGCGCGAAAAATACGCCGAAGCGAGTCTTTCCTGAGTCGAACCGTTATAGCGGATTGCCATTTTCATCGCGGAGAACTTCGCGGCGGCCGACATGGTTGGGGGGACCGACCAGCCCTTCTTCCTCCATCTTCTCGATCAGGCGCGCGGCGCTGTTATAGCCGACGCGAAGCTGGCGTTGCAGCCAGCTGGTCGAGGCTTTCTGGTTTTCGAACACCAGCTGGCACGCCTTGCGGAAGAGTTGCGCGTCGGGGCTGTCGTCGCCCAGGTCCACGCCATCGAGTGCGAAGCTGCCTTCTTCCGGTTCCTCGGTAACGGCCTGGATATAGTCGGGCTGGCCCTGCGCGCGCCAGTGATCGGCGACGACGCGGACTTCATCGTCGGACACGAACGGGCCGTGGACGCGCATCAACCCCTTGCCGCCGTGCATATAGAGCATGTCGCCCTTGCCCAGCAATTGTTCGGCGCCCTGTTCGCCCAGAATCGTGCGGCTGTCGATCTTCGACGTTACAAAGAAGCTGATCCGGGTCGGCAGGTTGGCCTTGATGACGCCGGTAATGACGTCGACCGAAGGGCGCTGGGTCGCAAGGATCAGGTGGATACCGGCCGCGCGCGCTTTCTGCGCCAGACGCTGGATCAGGAATTCGACTTCCTTGCCAGCGGTCATCATGAGGTCCGCCAGTTCGTCCACCACGACCACGATCTGGGGCAATGGCTGGAAATCGAGCTGTTCTTCCTCATAGATCGGCTTGCCGGTTTCGGGGTCATAGCCGGTCTGGACCCGTCGGCCGAGCGGCTTGCCCTTGGCCTTCGCCGCGCGGACCTTTTCGTTGTAATTGGCCAGGTTGCGGACGGAGATGGACGCCATCATGCGATAGCGGTCCTCCATCTGCTCGACCGCCCATTTGAGCGCGCGGATCGCCTTTTGCGGTTCCGTCACGACCGGGGAGAGGAGATGCGGAATATCGTCATAAGTCGACAGTTCCAGCATCTTGGGGTCGATCATGATCAGGCGCAGCTGATCCGGGGTCATGCGGTAAAGCAGCGACAGGATCATGGCGTTGAGGCCGACCGACTTGCCCGATCCGGTGGTGCCCGCGATCAGCAGATGGGGCATGGGGGCAAGGTCGGCGATGATCGGTTCGCCGGAGATATTCTTGCCCAATATGATCGGCAGCGTGCCTTCGCCGCCAAATTGTTCGCTGGTGATCAGTTCGCGGAAGGACACGCCTTCGCGATGGGCGTTGGGCAGTTCGATGCCGATGACGGTGCGGCCCGGAATCGTCGCGACGCGGGCGGAGAGCGCCGACATATTGCGGGCGATGTCGTCGGCCAGCGCGATCACCCGGCTGGCCTTGATACCGGGGGCTGGTTCCAGTTCATACATGGTGACGACGGGGCCGGGGCGAACCTCGACGATATTGCCCTTCACATGGAAGTCGTCGAGCACGGATTCGAGCAACCGGGCATTGCGCTCCAGCGCCGCCTTGTCGATCTTGCCGCCCTGGCTGACGGGAACCGGGTTGAGCAGGTCGGGCGACGGCAGCGAGCTGTGGCCGAACAGGTCGTCCTGGCTGACCGGGGCCATGGGCCGCTGGGCCGGTGCGGGCTTGGGCGTCTGGATGGTGATGGGCGGCTTGGGTTCGTTCGACACGGTCTTGCGCGGGGCGATGACCCGTTCGCCGATCACTTCGTCCTCATCGTCATCCTCAGCGCTGCTGCCGGCAAGGCCGAGGCTGGGCCGGGGCAGGCTGAGCCTGGGCAGGGTCGGGCGACGGAGCGCAAGGATCGGCTTTTCCAGCGCCAGGCTGCGATAGCAGGCGAACAGGCCGCCGATCATGGCGAGGATGACGATAGCGCCGATGATCCACGGCTGCGCCACCGGCACCTGCGTAGTCAGGCTGATGATCCCCTTGGCCGTGACGAGCGCGATCACCCCGCCCCAGCCAGCGGGCAGGCCAACCAGCGGATTGCTCTGAAACAGGGCCAGCGCGATCCCGATCAGGATGATGCCAAACAGGCACTGGCCAAACTGGCCCTTCCACGCGCTCATATCCTGATCGCCCCAAAGGCGGCGCGCGGTAATCGCCATCAGCGGCAGGATCAGCGCTATGGGCACGCCCAGCAGCCAGAGCAGGAAATCTGCGGTCCAGGCACCAGGCGCCTGCATGACATTGGCGACATGATCGCCCGCCACGGTGTTCATCGACGGGTCGCTGGGCGTATAGCTGAGCAGTGCCAGCGCCAGGAACAGGGTCGCCAGCATCAGCGCGATCGCCCCGATCAGCGCACCGCTGCGAAGCAGGCTGCGCTTGAGCATTTCGCGCCATTCGGGCGTGCGCTTCACTGTGCGGCTGACAGCCATCTTAACCCCATGTCCCCCAAATGTTCCGTTTGCGCACATTGCGCCGAGCGGGGAGTCGGCGTCAAGGGTGCGCGCCCACGGCTCGTCCCGCCCGATCCGTAACATTCCGTATGGCGAACGGGGTTGGCGGCAGGGCAGGAACAGACCCGAAAGGAATGTGCCATGATCGCCGAATATTTCCCCACCGTGGTTGCCCTGTCGCTGGGCGCCTTTGCCGCCATGCTGATTTTCGTCAGCGTCGAGGACGCGATCAAACGCTGATCGCTGCCGTGGCGGCAAGCGCGCGCAGGGCTTCCCCATCGAGCCGCTGGACCGTCCATTCATCCATCGGCTGCGCGCCGATCGCGCGGTAGACCGCGATGGCTGGCGCGTTCCAGTCCAGCACTGACCATTCCAGCCGGGCGCAGTCGCGTTCCAGCGCGATCTGCGCCAACCGCGCAAGCAACGCCCTGCCCGCGCCGACGCCGCGCGATTCGGGCTGGACGAACAAATCCTCCAGATAAAGTCCCGGTCGCCCTTCAAAGGTCGAAAAATTGTGGAAGAAAAGCGCGAAGCCGATGGCTGCGCCGCCCGATTCCGCCATCAGCACTTCAGCCATGGGACGCGGGCCGAACAGATAATGCGTGAGCGTCGCCGGGTCCGCCTTCACCGCATGGGACAGCTTTTCATAGTCCGCCAGCGCGCGGATGAAGCCGATGATCATGTCGATGTCGTCCGGCATAGCGGGGCGGATGGTCAGGGTCATTCAGGCAGTTCCCGGTTCGACATGGGCAATGGCGGCCCGCTTGCCGCGCGCGGTGATCAGGCAGGCGGCGATGATAAGGGCCGCGCCCGCCACGGTGGTCAGCGTCAGCCGCTCGCCAAAGGCCAGCCAGCCGACAACGGCTGCCCAGAGAAAGGCGCTATATTCGACCGGGATCAGCCGCTGCGCCTCCGCGCGCGCATAGGCCCAGGCCAGTGCGGCAAGCGAGGTGAAGGCAAGACCCGCCGCCAGCAGGATCAGCGGTATGGCTGACGGAACTGGCAGTCGCGCGTAAAAAGGCGCGCCGATGGCGAACACGCCCAGCATCACAAGATGCTGGAAGAAGGCGACCTCGATCGGCGAGGCGCGCTGCGCCTGCTGACGTTGCAGGATGAGGTTCCAGGCGAAGAGCACCGCCGACGCCAGCACCGCCAGCGCGCCAAGCAGGGCGCCGCGATCATAGCTGCCCTGCAAACGCCCCGACAGGATCACCCCGACCCCCAAAAGCCCCAGCAGCGACGCGAAGATCGCCTGTCGTCCGATGGTTTCGCCCAGCAGCAGGGCAGCGAGATACAGCGCGATCAGCGGCGCGATGAAGGATAGAGCGATCGCTTCGGCCAGCGGCATCCGCATGAGCGCCCAGAAGAACAAGCCGGCCATCAGCGCCACGACCGATCCGCGCAGCAGGTGCAGGCGCAATACCATGGCGTCGGGCCAGCGCTGGCGGGTCATCAGCATCAGGCCAAGCCCCAGCAGCGTCCCGGTCAGCGCCCGCCAGAACAGGGCGTTGTAGAGGCCGATGGCGAGGCTGAGGCCCTTCATCGCCGCATCCATCACGGAAAACAACGCGACGCCCATGCAGCAGACGGCAAAGGGAATGAGAAATGCGCGCGATGACGACATGGCGGCTGTGATGCCCGGCGCTATTCCGCCGCCTCGGCCTTGCCTGCGTCGGTCATGTCGGATTCGGCGCTGGCCGCCTCGATCTCGGCGGCCTTGGTCTCGACCAGTCGGACGATGTGGTCGATCATATTTTCGTCCTGGATGGTGTGGTCGGTGACGCCCGACAGATAGACCATATGCTTGCCATTGCCGCCGCCGGTCAGGCCGATGTCGGTCTCGCGGGCTTCGCCGGGACCGTTGACGACGCAGCCCAGGACCGAAAGCGAGAGCGGCGTGTGAATATGCTGGAGCCGTTCCTCAAGCGCCTGGACCGTGCGGATGACGTCGAATCCCTGTCGCGCGCAGGAGGGGCAGGAGATCACCTTGACCCCACGGGTGCGGATGCCGAGCGATTTGAGAATCTCATAGCCGACCCGCACTTCCTCTTCCGGTTCGGCGGACAGCGAAACGCGGATCGTGTCGCCGACCCCGGCCCAGAGCAGGTTGCCGATGCCGATCGCGCTCTTGACCGTACCGCCGATCAGCCCGCCGGCTTCGGTGATGCCAAGGTGCAGCGGACAATCGACCGCATCGGCCAGTTGCATATAGGCAGCGACCGCCAGGAACACGTCGCTGGCCTTCACCGCGACCTTATATTCATGAAAATCCTGGTCCTGCAGCAGCTTGATATGGTCGAGCGCGCTTTCGACCAGCGCTTCGGGGCAGGGTTCGCCATATTTTTCGAGGAGGTCGCGCTCCAGGCTTCCTGCGTTGACGCCGATGCGAATGGCGCAATTGTTCGCCTTTGCCGCGTCCACCACTTCCTTGACCCGCGCGGACGAACCGATGTTGCCGGGGTTGATGCGCAGGCAGGCCGCGCCCGCATCGGCGGCTTCAAGCGCGCGCTTATAGTGGAAATGAATGTCGGCCACGATCGGCACGCGCGCGGCGCGGACGATCTGCTTAAGCGCTGCGGTCGATTCCTCATCGGGGCAGGACACGCGGATGATGTCGACGCCCGCCTCCTCGCAACGGCGGATCTGGTCGATCGTGCCCTTGATGTCGTGGGTCAGCGTGTTGGTCATGGTCTGGACCGTGACCGGCGCGCCGCCTCCGACGGGCACATTGCCGACCATGATCTGGCGGCTGTTGCGCCGCGCAATGTCGCGCCAGGGGCGCAGGCCGGGATTATGGTCGGACATCTGTAAGCGGCTCCATCAATATGGAGCCGCTATAGGGATGTTTGGTGACGGTTAAAACCGTTGCTGTTTTTTGTTTCTGCCAAGCCGAAACGCGCAGCGCTGAGTCGCTGGCGCGGCCCGTCAAAAACGGACCGTCAGGGACGCGGCCAACTGGTCCGCATTGCCGCTGGCGCTCGACAGGGTCGTGGTCGTCACCGTGGCGGGTGCGGGATAATAATGATCCGGGCGAATGATATTCGCCTTTTCCACGAAGGTATGCGCGTAGCTCAGGTTCAGCGCCATTGCGGACGACATGTTCCAGGTCGCGCCACCGCTCAGCCAGACGCGGTCGCCATCGGGAACGCGGGTGGTGAGAAATTGCGGATTGGTCGGCGTGCGGTCGAACATTGTCCCCGCACGCAGGGTCAGGCGGTCGCTGACATCATATTCGCCGCCAGCGCTGACACTGTAGCTGTCATGATAATGCATTTCCTTGACCGAAGCGCCGGTGGCGGTGTTGATGGTGATCGCCCTGAACACCGACCAGTTATACCAGCGCGCGGTCAGCATCGCCCGCAATTTCGGGGTCAGCCGGTGCATCATGCTGACGGTCACGATGTCGGGCAGTTCCAGCGGGGCATTGGCGTCGAACGTGCCGTTGGCGGCGGCAAGCGGCCCCACCAGTCCCGAAATCGTCTGGTCTCCCTTCAGATTGTGGGTCATGCGCGAACGATAATGGACGCCGAAATTGGTATCGCCGGTCGTGTAGAACAAGCCCGCATTCCAGCCGACCGACAGGTCGTCCCCCTCGACCGAGGCATGGCCGTCGGCGAGCAGCGGGGACAGCTGGGGCAGCGCGTTGGTGAGCTTCACCTTGACATATTGCACGTCGACGCCGCCGCCGATGGAGAGGTTGTCGCTCAGCTTATAGGCGGCAGAGGGCTGTATATTATAGGTTTTCAGGTCGGTGTGCAGAGAATCATACCGGCCGAAATAGCTTTCGTCATAATCCAGCTTCAGACCGAAGGGGGCGTTGACGCCCAGGCCAAGCCAGAGCCGGTCGCTGACCTGTGCGGTGGCATAGAAGCTGGGAATGGGAATGACTTTGGCAAACGGGTTGCCGCCATCATTGCCGGTGACCGGCACCGATACAGGCAGGCCCGGCACGGAACGGCTCGACCCGCGATTGCTCTGCTGGGCGGTCGCCGACAGGATGACGCCGCCAACCGACGTCTGGATGCCCGGCAATTGAGTCATGGCCGATGGGTTGAAATAGATGGTCGATGGATCATCGCCCGCCGCCGCACCACCCGACAGGGCACGCCCGGTTTCCTTGGGCGATTGTTCCTGAAGATAGAAGCCGCCCGCCAGCGCCGGGACCGGGGCTGCCAGCATGCCTGACAGGAGGAAGGGAAGAAGGCGACGGCTAAACGACATGGGCGATCCTCTTTTGACTATCGTGCCGACGCCGTCACGCTGATGCGCGCACAGGTCGACTTTGCGCAGCGCGGATAGCAGCATCATGGTTAATTTCCAGTATCGGGCGTGTCCGATTCATCGCATTTACAGGTGGTTGCGTGGGTCGGGGACGGCCGGACGCTACGGCAGGCCCGCGCGGCGACTGGACAAAAAAAAGCCGCCCCGAAGGACGGCTGTATAAGTTTTAGGAGAGGATGCCTGAAAGGCGAGTTTCTTTTGCGGCGCAGCGACGATTGTTGCAAATGCGAAATATGATGGAGTGATTGCATAAAATGCAACGATGATTGCGTTGTCAGCTTTCCGTAAGGGAAAGGCGCAGGATGAGATGATAGCGATATCGAATTTTTCGGTGTCGGCTCATGCCCCCAAGCCGACGTAAGGTCGGCTGATCCCCGATTCGTGCAACTGGGCGTCGATCTGGGTGACAAGCCGCACCAGCCCCGCCTGATCATGCGATTCGGCGCGGGCGACCAACGCCGCCTGCGTATTGGAGGCCCGCAGCAACCACCAGCCATCGGCCGTACGGACGCGGGCACCATCAATGGCGTTCACATCGGCGCCCGCCCCGCGCAGCCGGGCCAGTATCTCGTCGATCACGGCGAATTTGCGATCCTCCGCCACGGGAAAGCGCAGCTCCGGCGTATTGGCAAGGTCGGGCATCGCGCCGCGCAGGTCAGTGACGCTGCGACCGGGGCGGGCGGCCCGGATCAGGCGGACAGCGGCATAGAGACCGTCGTCATAGCCATAATAATCGTCGGCGAAGAAGAGATGCCCGGTCATCTCGCCGCCCAGCGGGCTGCCAATCTGCTTCATTCTGGACTTGATATGGCTGTGGCCGGTTTTCCACATATCGGGTCGACCACCCAGCGCGGCGATGCTGTCGAACAGCGCCTGACTCGCCTTCACATCAGCGACAATCGCGGCACCGGGCCGCTTTTCCAGGACCGCCGGAACGAACAGGCCCAATAGCTGATCGCCCGCAATCACCCTGCCCTGCCCGTCTATCACGCCAAGCCGGTCGCCATCGCCATCGAAAGCCACACCGAAATCGAGTTGCTTGGCAAAGACAAGGGCGCGCAGGTCGGCCAGATTCCGTTCCTCGGAAGGATCGGGATGATGGTTGGGAAAATGGCCGTCTATGTGGGTGAAGAGCAGATGATGCTCACCGGGCAGGCGCTGCACCAGCTGCTCGACCACTTGCCCGGCCGCGCCATTGCCCGCGTCCCAGCCGATGCGCCAGCCGCAGCCGTCAAAACCCTCGATCAGCCGATCGACATAGCGGTCGATGATCGAGACGCTCCGGCTCTGGCCAAAGCCGTCGTCCCAGTCGCCCGCCGCCGCCATGACGCCCAGTTGCCGGATGGCTTCGCCGAAAAAGGGCGCATGGCCCTGCACCAGCTTGAAGCCATTTTGATCGCCGGGATTATGGCTGCCGGTTATCTGAATGGCGCCGTCCACCTGGCCGACCATTTCGGCATAATAGAGCATCGGGGTCGGTCCCACCCCGATGCACAGCACGTCGATGCCGCTGGCGCACAGCCCGTCGACCAGCGCCTCTTCCAGCATGGGTGAACTCAGCCGCCCGTCATAGCCCACGGCGATGCGCGATCCCCCTGCCCGCGCGATGACCGTGCCGAAGCTGCGCCCCAGCGCCCAGGCGTCGGCAGCGTCCAGCGTTTCGCCCACCGTGCCGCGCATGTCATAGTCGCGCAGCAGCGTCGGATCGAACCAGTGGGTCAACGCTCCGCCTGATGACGAAGCAACAGGTCGCGGGCAGCGTTGATCTGGGCCGCCAATGCCTCCGTCCCACCCTTGTCGGGATGGACCGAGGCGATCAGGCGGCGATGGGCGGCGCGGATCATGTCCGCATCGGCATCGGGCGCGACGCCCAGCAGGGCGCGGGCCTGGGCAATATCCTGCGGCGGCAGGGGCTTGGGCGTGGCGGTCCTGCCCTTGCGGAGCAGCTTGCCCTGCCCTGCGAAAAACAGCGCCGCGCCGATCAGCATGGGCGCGCCGATCACCGGCTTGCCCTTGGCCGACAGCACGGCGCCCACCAGCGCCGCCCCCAGCGCCATTCCGTCCTTTGCGCTCATGCGTTGCAGCCTTCCTGTCCAGATCAGCCAGCCCGCAAGGCCCGCCAGCAACAGCGCAAGCCAGCCCATCAAGCCGCGCCGATCAAGTCCATGGAGCCGACGCCGCTGCGTTCGGGAAGCGCCAGGCCCGCCACCATTTCGCGCAACTCCTGCCGCGCGGCGATGTGGCTGACGCCCAGTTCGCCCAGATGCCCCTTGTCCAGCAAGGTCAGGCCGGACGGGAACAGTTCGCGGAAGATCACGCGTTCCGACAGGCCCGGAATGACGCGGAAACCGACGCGGCGGGACAATTCCATCAGCGCGTCGCCGACCCGTTTCTTGTTGCGGGCATCCTGATGCTGGACGCGGTTGCGCAGCACGACCCAGTCGATCGACACGCCATCGGCCTTGGCCCTGGTCTTGCGCGCTTCAAAGATGAGTTCGGAATAGAAGGACAGGCGCTTGACCTTGAAACTTTCCGCATCGACCTGCCCGATCAGGTCGAAATCGACGAAACTGTCGTTCATCGGCGTGACCAGCGTGTTGGCGCGGGCGGCCATGTGGCGGGCGAACAGATCGTCGCGGCCCGGCGTGTCGACGATCAGGAAATCTGCGTCCTGCGACACGGCGGCGGCTTCGGATTCCAGCGCGTCGATACTGTCGCCCTTCAACACCGTAAAGCTGGGCGCGACCAGTTCGATGCCGCGACGGCGCGCGGTTTCTGCGCGGTTTTCCAGATAGCGCGTGACGGTGCGCTGGCGCGGATCGAGGTCGATCATGCTGACGCGGTGGCCCAGCGCCGTCAGCGCGATCGCGGTGTGAACGGCCGTGGTCGATTTGCCGGTTCCGCCCTTTTCATTGGCGAACACGATGAGATGTGGCTGCGAATTGGCCATTGGACCCCTGATAACCCCGTTATTGTCGCAATGATTCTTGACCGTCCAGCGACTGCGCGCCTAGCAGGACGTCCTTGTCACCCCTGCCCTTATCGGAGCCGTTCCTCCCGTGCAAACTCTGTCTGACCTGCCAGCGCTGCGCGCTGCCATCGCCGCGCTGAAAAGCGACGGGAAGCCGCTGGCGCTGGTGCCGACCATGGGCGCATTGCATGACGGGCATATGGCATTGGTCGAGGAAGCGCGGCGGCACGGGCGGCATGTCGTCGTGTCGATCTTCGTCAATCCCAAGCAGTTCGGCCCGAACGAGGATCTGGCCGCCTATCCGCGGCGCGAGGCGAAGGACGCGCAGATGCTGTCCGCCGCCGGGGTGGACATTTTATGGGCGCCCACTGTCGACGTCATGTATCCGGCAGGCTTTGCCACCAATATCAGCGTCAGCGGCGTCAGCGAAGGATTGGACGGCGCGGCGCGGCCGGGTCATTTCGATGGCGTGGCGACGGTGGTGACCAAATTGTTCAACCAGGTCCGGCCCGACGTCGCGATATTCGGCGAGAAGGATTATCAGCAACTGGCGGTCATCCGGCAGATGGTGGCCGATCTGGATCTGGGCATAGAGATTATCGGGCTGCCAACCCAGCGGGCGCAGGACGGCCTGGCCCTGTCATCGCGCAACGCCTATCTGAACGATGAGGAGCGCAAGGCGGCGCTGGCCTTGCCGCGGGCGCTGGGCGAGGCGAAGCGGCAGATGGAAAAGGGCGGATCGGTCGAGGAGGCTCTGACGCGAGCGGGCGCGACGCTGATCGCCCAGGGCTTTGATCCGGTCGACTATGTGATGTTGTGCGATGCGGTGACGCTGGAGCCGATGCATGTGCTGGACCGCCCGGCCCGGCTGCTGGGCGCCGCCAAGCTGGGCAGGACGCGGCTCATCGACAATATCGCCGTCGATCCAGCCTAGATACTATCTCAACCGGATCAAAGTGAAGTCATTCCGCTTAACTTCGCACTTTTCCCGGTGAATCGGACATTTTATTGCGCCGGGCTGATCCTATCGGAAAGTGACCAGGGGATAATAGCAGCACAGACCGGTGTAGGACAGACGACCCCTCCCCTACTCAAAAAGGCTTCACGATCACGGCGATGACGATGACTGCGGCGGCGATGCCGGGGACTTCGTTGAACAGGCGCAACTGCCTGTCGGTCAGGGTGCGCTGTCCCTTGGCCAGTTTCCTGGCATAGCCAGCGATACAGCCATGATAGGCCGACAGGCCCAGCACGAAGAGCAGTTTGAGGTGGAACCAGCCAAAGCTCCACGCGCCAATCTCCACCATCAGCATCAGCCCGAAAATCCAGGTCAGCGCAAGCGAGGGGTTGAGGATGATCTTGAGCAGCCGCTTTTCCCGATCGATCCATTTGCGATCCTCGTCCGATCCCGGCGCGCTTTCCTGATGATAGACGAAGAAGCGCGGCATCATGAACAATCCCGCCATCAGGAAGATGACGAAAATCACATGGGCAGCCTTCACCCAGAGATAAGCGGCACCAAGATAAGCCATCAGACGCCCTTTCCGTTGCGGACATAGGCGATCAGCGCCTCGACATGCGCGATCGGCGTGTCGGGGAGGATGCCATGGCCCAGATTCATGATGTGCGGCCGGTCGGCGAAGGCCGCGCGGATATTGTCCACCGCCTGTTCGACGGCCTGCCCGCCCGCGATCAGCGCCAGCGGATCGAGATTGCCCTGTACGGCCAGCCCCTTTGGCAGGACGCGGTTGGCCCAGTGGGGATCGACCGTTTCATCCACGCCGATCGCATCGACCCCGGTGCCAGCGGCATAATCGGCGAGCTTCGCGCCTGCGCCCTTGGGGAAGCCAATGATCGGGATAGCAGGATGCAGCGCCTTCAACTTGCGCACGATCGCGGCGTTGGGCTGGATCACCCAGCGGTCGAACTGAAGCGGGGCCAGGCTGCCGGCCCAGCTGTCGAACAATTGCACCGCTTCGACCCCGGCATCGATCTGGCCCGACAGATAGGTGACCGTCGCATCGACAATGGCATCGATCAGCGCGCCAAAGCGGACAGGATCGCCATAGGCGAGGCGACGGGCCGCGCCCTGATCCTTGCTGCCCTGCCCTGCGACCATATAGGTGGCGATGGTCCAGGGGCTGCCTGCAAAGCCCAGGAAGGTGACGGAAGGGTCGAGCGCTGCCTTGACCTGCCGGACCGTCTCATAGACCGCGTCGAAGCGGCTGAAATCGGGTTTGAGGGCGGCAAGGTCGGTTTCAGCGAGGATGGGCGCGAGACGCGGGCCTTCGCCAGCCTCGAACCACAGATCCTGTCCCATGGCGTAGGGGACGATCAGAATGTCGGAAAAGAGGATCGCCCCGTCAAAGCCGAACCGGCGCAGGGGTTGCAGAGTCACTTCGGCAGCGGCGGCGCTGTCATAGACGAGTTCGAGGAATCCGCCCTTGTCAGCCCGCAGCGCGCGATATTCGGGCAGGTAGCGCCCGGCCTGGCGCATGAGCCACATGGGCGGCACGGCCGGACGGTCGCCAGAGAGGACGCCAAGCAGAGGCTTGGTAGCAAGGACCGGCGGCGCGTCGAGGCTCATCTATTCTCTCTTAATATAGGATTCAGAAGGATGATGGAGATAGTAGGGACGTTGGCAGCGGGGTTTATGCGCTGTGCCCGGATTTGCCAACAGCTTGACTCCCCTGCCTGACGCTTTGCCGTCCGAGTCAGCCGCTCTATCCCCGTTATCCACAGCCTGTGGATGAAATTATCGGTCTGTTGGGGGTCTGTGGATAAGATTCCGGGCTTCGTGGACGAAGCGAAAGGCGGGATTTTGTCCCCAACTCCTCCCTTGCTTTATCCACAGCCTGCCCACACAGATATGGGCCATGTCGCGCATCCACCTGCACCTTCTGTCGGACTCCACCGGTGAAACGCTGGAGAATATAGCCAAGGCCGCGATCGGCCTGTTCGAAAATGTGGAAGCGATCCGGCACTTCTGGCCGATGGTGCGCTCCGAAGTCCATCTCGACCGGATCATGCAGGAAATCGCGGCCAATCCGGGGCTGGTGCTGTTCACGCTGACCAACCATATGTTGCGGCGGCGGCTGGAAACGCGCTGCAGGGCGCTGGGCCTGCCCCATGTCGCCGCATTGGACAGCGTGGCAGACGCGCTGTCCAACATATTGGGGCAGGAAACGCGGACCCGGCCGGGGCGCAAACATATATTGGACGAAGCCTATTTCGCCCGGATCGAGGCGATCCAGTTTACCATCGCCCATGATGACGGCGTGGGCCATGAAAATTGGGAGGAGGCCGACATCGTGCTGGCGGGCGTGTCGCGCGCGTCCAAGACGCCGACGTCGATCTATCTTGCCAATCGCGGTTACAAGACCGCCAACATCCCGCTGGTGCCGGAATCCCCGCCGCCCAAAAGCCTCTATAGCCTGAAGCATCCGATGATCGTCGGCTTGACGGTCAGCCCGGATCGGCTGATCCAGATCCGGCGCAACCGGCTGCTCTCGCTCAATCAGGCGCCGGAAACCGCCTATGTCGACAATGAGAAGGTGCAGGAGGAACTGGCCTTTGCCCGGCGCATGTTCGCCGACAATGGCTGGCCGGTGATCGACATGACGCGCCGGTCGATCGAGGAAGCGGCCGCGGCGATCATCAACCTGTTCAACGACCATGTTCTGGATGAAGGGGCGGCATCATGATCGTGCTCGCGTCGCAAAGCGCAAGTCGCCGGGCGCTGCTGGAGGCGGCGAAGATAGAGTTTGAAGCGCTTTCGCCCGGCGTGGACGAGGAGGCGGCCAAGGAGGCGTTGCGCGCCGACGGGCTGGACGCGCGGGCGCTGGCCGATGCGCTGGCGGAATTGAAGGCGCTCAAGGTTTCGCGCCGGGTGCCGGGCGGGCTGGTGCTGGGGTGCGACCAGACGCTAAGCCTGGATGATGGCAGCATGATCGACAAGGCGGTCGACCGGGCGGACGCAGCGCGGATACTGCGCCTGCTGTCCGGGCGGGTGCATCATCTGCACAGCGCAGCGGTGATCGTGCTGAACGGCGAACCGATCTGGCGGCATGTCGAGCGAGTGCGGATGACGGTGCGGCCATTGTCCGACGCCTTCATCGACGCCTATCTGGAGAGCGATTGGGAGGAATGCCGCTGGTGCGTGGGTTGTTACCGGATCGAGGGGCCGGGGGCGCAGCTGTTCAGCAAGGTGGAGGGCAGCCAGTTTGCGATTCAGGGCTTGCCGTTGCTGCCCCTGCTTGACTTTCTGCGCGTGCGCGGCGTTCTGGCGGCATGACCGACACGCTCCCCTATGCCGAAGTGATTGGCGACCCGATCACGCACAGCAAATCGCCGCTGATCCATAATTTCTGGCTGAAAGCGCTGGATATAGAGGCGGAGTATCGCAAGACGCATGTGACGCCCGACGGGCTGGCCGCCTATTTCCTGCAACGGCGCGCCGATCCCGACTGGCTGGGCTGCAATGTCACCCTTCCGCACAAGATTGCGGTGATGGACTATACCGACGATCCGGGCGGGGTGCGCGCGCGGATCGGGGCGATGAATACGATCGCCAGCGAAACCGGCGGGCCGCTGATCGGCACCAATACCGATGCGGGCGGCTTCCTCCAGCCCCTGCTGCGCGACAAATGGAAAGGGCAGAGCGCCGTGCTGATCGGCGCGGGCGGCGCGGCGCGGGCGATCCTGTTTGCGCTGTCGAGCCTGGGCGTGGCCGACCTGACCGTCATGGTGCGCGATGTCGCCAAGGGGCAGGCCTTGTTCGACCGGGCGGGGCTGAAAGGTCGTGTCATCGGCATGACCGATCCGCTGCCGGCCTGCGACCTGCTGGTCAACAGCACGTCGCTGGGGATGGTCGGCCAGCCGGTGCTGGACCTGGACCTTACCCCCCTGCCCGCCAGCGCGACCGTTTACGACATTGTCTATGCGCCGCTGGAAACGGACTTGCTGAAGGCGGCGCGGGCGCGGGGTCTCAAGACGCTCGACGGGCTGGAGATGCTGATCGGGCAGGCGGCGCTGGCCTTTGACATCTTCTTCGATGCGCAGGCACCGCGCGAGCTGGACGAGCAATTGCGCGCGTTGCTGCTGGCGGCGGACTGACGGATAGCGTCATGAAGATTTACGGCCTGACCGGATCGATCGGCATGGGCAAGTCCGCGGTCGCGGCGATGTTCCGGCGGGAGGGCGTGCCCCTGTTCGATGCCGATGCGCAAGTCCATCGGCTGCAAGGGCCGGGCGGCGCGCTGATTCCCGCGATCGAGGCGCGCTTTCCCGGCACGACCGGACCCGATGGCGTGGACCGGGCGAAACTGGGCGCGGCTGTCTTTGGCCATCCCCATGAACTCAGGGCGCTGGAAGCGATCGTCCATCCGGCGGTGCAGGCGGCGCGGCGCACGTTCCTGCAACGGCACCGTTCGCGCCGTTTCGTGATTCTCGATGTACCGCTGCTGTTCGAGACCCATGGGCACAAGCGGCTGGCCGGCGTCATCGTCGTCACCGCGCCGGCGTGGAAACAGCGCAAGCGGGTGCTGGCGCGGCCGGGCATGACGCCCGCCAAATTCCGCCGGATCGTCCATCTCCAGACCCCCGACGCGGAAAAACGGCGGCGGGCCGATCATATCATCCACACCGGCACGACCTTTACCCAGACTCGCGCGCAGGTGCGGCGTCTGGTCGCTTGCCTTGGGGCAAAGATAGGCCGATAAGGGTTTGCCCAAGAGTCGATATGAAGAGGGCGATGCGCGAGATTATTTTCGATACCGAAACGACCGGATTCGATCCGGCCTCCGGCGACCGACTGGTCGAGATCGGCTGCATCGAACTGATCAATCGCGTGCCAAGCGGGCGGACCTTCCATGCCTATTACAACCCGCAGCGCGACATGCCTGCGGCGGCCGAGGCGGTGCATGGCCTGTCGTCGATTTTCCTGAAGGACAAGCCGCTGTTCGCCAGCGGCGTGGACGAACTGCTCGCCTTTCTGGAGGATAGCCCGCTGGTCGCGCATAATGCGCGCTTCGATTTCGGCTTCCTGAACCATGAATTGCGGCTGTGCGGGCGGCCCGACGTGTCGATGACGCGGATGATCGACACGGTGGCGATCGCCCGGACGCTGCATCCGGGCGCTAAGCACAGCCTGGACGCGCTCTGCACCCGATACGGCATCGATCGCAGCCATCGCATCAAGCATGGCGCGCTGCTGGACGCCGAATTGCTGGCGCAGCTTTACATCGAACTGACCGGCGGCCGTCAGATCGGCCTGGGTCTTGCACAGGAGGAGGAAAAAGCAGCCATCGACGGGGAACTTGGCGCTGGCGCCATGGTTCGCCCTGTTCGTCCCGCGCGCGTTTTTGCAGCGAGCGCGGTGGAGCTGGAACGGCATGGCAGGTTCATCGCGACCCTGGACAAGCCGATCTGGCTGGAGGAGGCGCTGGCGGGCTGACACAAAGGCCCGTGTCCGTGCCTCCAGTTTATCCGGGCCGCTTCCTGCGACCCGGCAAGAATAAGGAGAAGGCATATGGATATTCGTGTTTCCGGGCATCAGGTCGACACGGGCGATGCGCTCAAGCAGCATGTCGCAGACCGCATGGAGGCGATGGCCGAGAAATATTTTTCCCGCACGATTTCGGCCCATGTGACCTTTCGACCCGCGCCGCACGGCGCCTTCCACTGCGACATCATCTGTCATGTGATGACCGGCCTGATCCTGAAGGGAGCAGGCGAGGCGCAGGAGGCGCATCCGTCCTTTGACCAGGCGGCGGACCGGATCGAAAAGCAGCTGCGCCGCTATATGCGCCGCCTGAAGGACCGGCACAGCCAAGCCAGTGCGGCCGAAGCGCAGCGGGTCAGCAGCTTGAGCGTCGATGATATTGACGGGGCGGGCTACACCATCTTCGCCTCGCCCGCGGACGAGCAGGAGGAGGTCGAGGATTCCCCGCTGATCGTTGCGGAAACGCGCGTCGATATTCCCGAAGCCAGCGTGTCCGACGCGGTGATGATGCTGGACCTGCGCAACACCAATGCGCTGCTGTTCGTCAATGCCGGCACCGCGGCCTACAACATGGTCTATCGTCGCCATGACGGGACCATCGGTTGGGTCGAACCGCGCATGACGGCGCGCTGAACCAGCCAGTCGCCATGGGCCGCCTGTTGACCTGATGGTGCAGGCGGCTTATGGGGCCGGGCTTTCTATTCCCCGATCACCGCGCATCTAGACCCCAGGCTGAGCGCGGCTCGGCTGGTTCGGACAGACCATGGTTGATTTCCACGACATCGTTTCAGCGGACGCGCTCGCCACCGGCCTGACGGTAAACGGCAAGAAGCAGTTGTTCCAGAAGATCGCGACGCTCGCGGCCTGCGCCTATGGGCTGGACGCCGACGAGGTTGGCGACGCGCTGTTCGAGCGGGAACGGCTGGGTTCGACCGGATTTGGCGGCGGTG
This sequence comes from Sphingobium sp. GW456-12-10-14-TSB1, assembly GCF_059424385.1. Classification (NCBI taxonomy): domain Bacteria; kingdom Pseudomonadati; phylum Pseudomonadota; class Alphaproteobacteria; order Sphingomonadales; family Sphingobiaceae; genus Sphingobium; species Sphingobium sp. GW456-12-10-14-TSB1. Next base: position 2,714,090 of record NZ_JBWKZI010000001.1, read on the forward strand.
TCGCCATTCCCCATGCCAAGATTGCCGGGCTGGACCGAATGTGCGGGCTGGTCGTGCTGCTCGATCCGCCAGTGCCGTTCGATGCGGTCGACGATGCGCCGGTCGACATCGTCTTTGCACTGCTGTCGCCGGTCGATAGCGGAGCGGAACATCTCAAGACGCTGGCGCGGGTGTCGCGCTATCTGCGTGACGATAATCAGGTCGCGCGGTTGCGCGGGGCCAAGTCGGACGCGGCGCTGCACGCGCTGCTGGCCGGTGGCGGGGCGCGTGACGCTGCCTGAGGCAGGCACGCCCGCAAGCGGCGAGACCGCGCATTTCCGTGCGCTGGAAAATCTCTATCGCTCCGCGCCGATCAACCGGCTGTTCCGGTCGGATATCGCGATTCAGGAACCGGGGCGTTGCATCATCGATTTCGATGTCGATGAAAGCCAGTTTCATGCCGCCGGCGCGGTCCACGGCACCGTCTATTTCAAGATGCTGGACGATGCGGCCTTTTACGCGGCCAACAGCCTGGTCAGTGACCGATTCCTGCTGACCACCGCGTTCAACCTGCTGTTCACCAGGCCAATTGCGCCGGGCCGGATTCGGGCCGAGGGACGCTGGATCAGTGGCAAGCGCCGCGTCTATGTGGCCGAGGCCAGCCTGATCGATTCCGATGGCGAGGAGGTCGGGCGCGGCACCGGCACCTTCATGCGGTCGCAATTCCCGCTGTCATCGCTGCCGGGATATGGTGGCTGAGTCGCAGGACGGCGCGCGGCTGACCAGCGCTATCCTGGTCAATGCGCTGGTGCGGCGCACCAATGCGGCTGGCGGCTTTGCCACGATCATCGTCAAGGGCGACGAAACGAGCGGCGTCATATTGGTACAAGTCCTTGAAAAGGGCAAAGAAACTGGTTTGTTCGAGCGTGTATCGAACTTTGCCGGCGGCTATGCGTTGATGCGCTGTGGACCGTCCCTGGAGGATGGCCCGGAGGCGCTCGCCACCTATGTGGCGCGTCGGCGCAGGTCGGACCCCGACCTGTGGATAATCGAACTCGATATCCCGGAAGCAGAACGGTTCGCCGCTGAAACGATCTGCTGATCGTTGACTTAGTGCAATGGTCCGTGCAGAGGCCCCGCCAACGCTGAACGCGCAGGTTGCTGCATTCGTCCAAGGGGGGCGGATTTGGTAAACACGCAGACGGGGGGCGGCCAGACGTCAAGGAATATGGGTATAAGACGACGTCCAAGGCCAAGAACCGCACGTTTTTGAGTCATAATGAGTTTTCGATTGAGGGCCGCGATCATCGTGGCATTTGCGCTGTCCGCTACAGCGGCCGTGACCGCTTCCGACATGTCGATCGCCGGTGAGTCGATCCATTCGGTAGCGTCCCTGTCCAGCGGCGACGCGCTGACGACAGCGCCTGCGGCCGCACAGAAGCCCGCAATCACTTTTGCCGCGCCGCGCGAAATCGTGCAGCCGCTGGCTTCGGCCTCCAAGGCCGATCTGACCTATTCCACCGAATCCGACATGCAGGCGAGCAGCCTGGCCGCGCTGGTCGACGCCCATGGCGACGCCGAAGCCGTGGACGGCGACATGAAATGCCTGGCCGGAGCGGTCTATTTCGAATCCAAGGGCGAAAGCCTGGAAGGCCAGCTGGCCGTGGCACGGGTGATCATCAACCGCGCCAAATCGGGCCGCTTTGCCGACAGCCTGTGCGGCGTCGTCTATCAGCCCAGCCAGTTCAGCTTCGTGCGCGGGCACGGGATGCCGCCGATCCGCATCGAAAGCAACGCCTGGCGCGAGGCCGTCGCCATCGCCCAGATCGCCATGGACGACAGCTGGAACAGCCGGGCCGAAGGCGCCCTTTTCTTCCACGCCCGCCGCGTTTCGCCGGGCTGGGGCAAGGCCAAGCTGGCGATGATCGACAATCATATCTTCTATCGTTGAGCGACGGCGCGCGATTGGCGCGCTTCCTTTGGGGTGGATCATGAAAAGGCCGGTTCGGGTTCTACCGAATCGGCCTTTTCTTTTGTTCCTGACTTGTTCTAAAGTCGCGCCATGAGTAGCGCCCCGATCGAAAGCTGTTCCCCATTGACCGACGGCACTGCGCTGGCGGTGGCGCGGGGGACGTTGCGGCTGTTTTTCCGCCACGACATGAGCGGCATAATGGAAGTGCCGCTGCCCAACGGGCGGCGCGCCGACATCATGGCGATCGACGGGGCGGGGCGGCTGACGATCGTGGAGATCAAGTGCAGCCGGGCGGACTTGCTGGGCGACATGAAATGGCCCGATTATTTCGACTATTGCGACCGCTATTATTGGGCAGTGCCGATGGGGTTCGACCTGTCGCTGTTCGACAGTGAATCGCTGTGGCCCGCGCGCACCGGCCTGATCGTCGCGGATCAATATGACGCCGAACTGGTCCGTCCCGCGCCGATCGAGCCATTGGCCGCGGCCCGGCGCAAGGCGGAGACATTACGCTTTGCCCGGCGGGCGGCGCGGCGGCTGACGGCGATCAACGATCCCGATCATGCGGCCGAGATCGGCTGGTAGGCCGGGCTTTAGCTCAGAATACCGGACCCTGCACCGGGCCTTTGGGCGTGGTGCTGGTCTTGGCGGCGGCGAGCGCTTCGGCAAGGCCGGGCGTGCGGTTGTCCCGGTTGGCATAGTCGCGGGCGGACATGCCGGCGATGGAATCGCGCTTGTCGGGATCGGCGCCCTGCGCCACGAGCAGCCGGACCAGCCCCAGATCGCGCAGTTGCACCGCGCGGATCAGCGGGGTTTCGCCGCTGCCATTGGTTTTGTCCACCTGCGCGCCGCGCGCGATCAGCGTGCGTGCCCCCTCTTCGAAACGGCCCTGCACCGCCTTCATCAGCGGGGTGTTGCCTTCATTGTCGGCCAGATTGGGGTTCGCCCCCTTGGCCAGCATGAAGGCGAGCCAGGTGGCGTCGCGCCGGGCGATGATGATGTGCAGCGCGGTCTCACCCGATGTGACGTCACGGCTGTTGACCACGGTGGAGCCGGGCTTTTGCAGCAGGTCGGTGACCTTCTGCCCGTCGGCATCCTTCACGGCCTTCAGGAAATTATAATTGTCGGAAAATTGCGCCTGCGCGGCGACCGGGGACAGCAGCGCCAGCGTCAATGCGGCGGCGCGCCCCAGACCCATCCATGCGCTCAACCCGGTCTTGCTCATCATCTGCCCCGTATCATTTGCAAATCGGCCCATAGCAAGGCATGGCTGGCGGCACCATGAACAAAGCAAAGATTGCGATCGCCCTGCCGCTGCTGGCCCTGCTGGCTGCGTGCAATATGGGGACGGACGGGAACGCATCAAGCGGCGATAGCGCGCAGGGCGAACTGGCGGGCGCGCGGATCGGCGCGCCTTTCACCCTGACCGATCAGGATGGCAAGCCCAGAAGCTGGGACGATTTCAAGGGCCAGTATCGCCTGGTCTATTTCGGTTACACCTATTGCCCGGATGTCTGCCCGGTCGACCTGCAACGCATCATGCAGGCGTTCAGCCAGTTCGAAAAGGCGCAGCCCGCGCTGGCGGCGAAGGTCCAGCCGATCTTCATCAGCGTCGATCCGGCGCGCGATACCCCCGCGGTCCTCAAACCCTATGTCGCGGCTTTCCACCCGCGCCTCATCGGCCTGACCGGCACGCCGGAGCAGATCGCCAGGGTCGCCAAGGATTTCGTCGTCCTCTACAATGTGGACGGTAAGCCGGGGGACAAGGATTATCTGGTCAGCCACAGCCGCACGCCATATCTGTTCGATCCCGACGGCAAGCCGGTTGCGCTGGTCCCGGTCGATGATCCGGGCACGCCGAACGTGGACGAAGGCGCGCCGGACAAGGTGCTGGCTGCCCTCAGGAAATGGGTGAAATAGGGCTTGGACTTCTGGGAAAAGCCTCTCCACACGCTGGATGCCGCCCAGTGGGAGGCATTGTGCGACGGGTGCGGAAAATGCTGCCTGCACAAGGCGGAGGATGAGGATACGGGGCATATCTACCCCACCAATGTCGCCTGCCGCCTGCTCGACCGCCATAGCGGCCAGTGCACCAGCTACAGGAACCGCCGCAAATTCGTGCCCGATTGCGTGCGGCTGACCCCGGCCAAGGTGAAGCAGATCAGCTGGCTGCCGCGCACCTGCGCCTATCGCCTGCGTGAAGCGGGCGAGCCGTTGCCCGACTGGCATTATCTGGTCTGCGGCGACCGGGAAGCGGTGCATCGCGCGCAGGAATCGGTGCGCGGCTGGACCGTGGCGGAGGCGGAAGCGGGCGACCTGGAGAATCATCTTGTCGACCGGGACATCTGATCCCGACGTCGCGATCCTGATCGACGGCGTGGCGATGCCGGTGCGGGTGCGCCGGTCCGCACGGGCGCGCGCCTACCGGCTGACGATCGACGGCGCGCGCGGCGAATTGCGCCTGTCGATGCCGGTGCGGGCGAACCTGAAGCGCGCACTGGGCTGGGCGCAGCAGCATGAAGGCTGGGTGCGTACGCAAATGGCGGCGCAACCGGCGATGACCCTGCTGGACGATGGCGCGACATTTCCGCTGGAGGGACGGGCCGTCCGCATCTGCTGGGTCGAGGGTGCGTCGCGTACGATCCGGCTGGCGGACGACCGGCTGATGCTCGGTGGGGCGGCGGAGTCTGTCAGCGCGCGGGTGCAGCGCTGGCTGGTGGCGCGGGCGCGGGCGGTGCTGGAGACCGAAACGACGGAACTGGCGCGCGAACATGGCCTGATCGTCGCGTCGGTGGGCGTGGGCGATCCGCGCAGCCGCTGGGGCAGTTGCACTTCGTCCGGTGCGATCCGCTATAGCTGGCGGCTGATCCTCTGCCCGCCCGACGTGCGCCGGTCGACCGTGGCGCATGAACTGGCGCATCTGCTGCATATGGATCATAGCGCGGCCTTTCATGCGGCACATGCGCGAATCCTTGGGGCAGACCCCCGGCCTGCGCGGGCGTGGTTGCGCGCCAACGGGGCGGGGCTGCACCGCTATCGGGCCTGAGCCGATGGCGCGCCGGAAACGCTATCTGACCGCCACCATGGCGGACGGCTATGTCAAGACGATCGGGCCGACGGCGGACCCCCTCACCCATTATTGGCGGATCGTCGCGGTGCTGGAAAATGGCAAGACGGAAGTGTTCTGGGGCCATAGCCGTTCCCTGGCCGAGGCGAAGAAGAAGCGTGGGGCAGCGGAGGACGGCGCGCGGATGCGGGGCTGGAAAAGCTATGCGTTCGAGATTGCGGAACTGGTGGAGACGGAGACAGCGCCTAAAGCCGTTCGTTTCGAGCGAAGTCGAGAAACGTAGCGCACAGGTTTCTCGACTTCGCTCGAAACGAACGGAGTTGGGTGTTTCTATCCCCGATGCGGCCACACGCCTGATCCGTCGGCGGCGCATGCATGGGCCGCATCGCGGGGATAGGGCAGGCCGCAGGCACGGCAGGTCACATAGTCGCCAACCTTGAGGCCATGGCCCACCGCCACCCGTTCATCGAACACGTAGCAATCCCCCTGCCAGCGGCTATCGCCTTCGGGCATTTCCTCCAGATAGCGCAGGATTCCGCCTTTCAGGTGGAAGACATCGTCGAAACCGCGCGCCTTGACCAGGGCGGTGGATTTTTCGCAGCGTATGCCGCCGGTGCAGAACATCGCGATCTTCGGGCTGCGCCCCTGCGCCTTCAGGTCGGCGGCGAACGCGTCGAACCAGCCGGGAAAGTCGCGAAAGGCGCGGGTGCCGGGGTCTATGGCGCGATCGAAGGTGCCGACCGCGACTTCATAGGCGTTGCGTGTGTCGATGACGATCGTGTCGGGATCAGCGATCAGCGCGTTCCAGTCGACCGGGTCGAGATGGGTGCCGGCCTGATTTGCCGGATCAAGATCGCCCACGCCCAGCGTCACGATCTCCCGCTTTACCTTCACCTTCATCCGGGCGAACGGCGCGGCCTGCGCGGTCGCATATTTGACGTCCAGATCGGCGCAACCAGGCAACTGGCGCAGATGATCGATCAAGGCCGTAATCGCGTCCGCACGGCCAGCGACCGTGCCGTTAATCCCTTCGCCCGCGACGATCAGCGTGCCGCGCATGTCGAGCGCCGTACAGAGCGTGCGCAGATCCGCCGCGATGCCCTGGGGATCATCGAAGGTGGCGAAGCGATAGAGGGCGGCGACGGTGAAAGGGTCGGGGCAAGGCGCGGTATCGGACATGGCGGCGCTATAGGCGTTCATCGGCCCTCTTGAAAGCGGGACCGCATCGGCGCATAGCCGGGCCATGGTTCCCCTTTCGTTCGCTGGTGAGGCGTTTCTGGCGCTGCCGCAGGCTGCGCTCTTCTGGCCCGCTCGCGCGGCCTTGCTGGTCGCCGACCTGCATTTCGAGAAAGCGAGCTGGTATGCGCGCTTTGGCCAGTTCCTGCCGCCCCATGACAGCGAGGCGACGCTGGACCTGATCGAGGGGCTGGTGGCGCAGACGGGCGCACGGTCGGTCTGGTCGCTGGGCGACAGTTTTCACGATGCCGATGGCGCCGCGCGGCTGGACCCGCGCGCGAGAGAGCGGCTGGTTTCCCTTACGGAAAGGCTGGACTGGACCTGGATTACGGGTAATCATGACGTCGGCGTGGCGGACATGCCGGGAGGACGCAGGCTGGTCGAGACGGAACTGGGCGGGATCATCCTGCGGCATGAAGCGCAACCGGACGATCCACGGCCTGAAATCTCCGGCCATTTCCACCCCAAATTCCGCCTGTCGGTGCGCGGACGCCATGTCGCGCGCCGCTGCTTCGTGGAGTCGTCGACAAAGCTGATTCTACCCGCGCTGGGCGCGCTGACGGGAGGGCTGGATGCGGGTCATGGAGAGATTCGGCGGGTGGTGGGACCGGGTGCGAGCGCTTTGGTCCCTGTTTCCGACCGATTGTTACGCTTTCCGTTATCGTAAAGAAACGCTACGGAAACCGGATTTTAAGCTGTTGCTGATAGGCAACAGGGTGTGAATATCACGCCACCAGACATCGCAAAAGGCGCAGAAAAGCTAGGCTCTCTTGCCTTCGCCCTGCTGTGGCATCATAAACTAGGGCAGCACCCGATACGTCGAAAAGGCGTGCGGGCAGGAGAGGAACGACCATGATGACAGACAAGAGCCTTTGGCTGACGACCGCCGGCATGATCGCATTGACGATGGCGATGCCCGCCGCCGCACAAGACACGACCGCGCCGCAAGCCGCCGTCGATCAGGACAGTGCGGAAATCATCGTGACCGCCACCCGGCGCGCGAGTCCCCTGTCCGACGTGCCGATCGCGGTGTCCGCCGTCAGCGCGCAGGCGATGCAGAATAGCGGCGCCAGCGACATCCGCACATTGAACCAGCTGGCCCCGTCGCTGCTGGTGTCATCGACCGGATCGGAAGCCAATGCGTCGGCGCGTATTCGCGGCATCGGCACGGTCGGCGACAATCCCGGCCTGGAAAGCTCGGTCGCGGTGTTCATCGACGGCGTGTATCGCTCGCGCACCGGCGCGGGCCTCAACGAACTGGGCGAGATCGAACGGGTCGAGGTGCTGCGCGGGCCGCAGGGGACGCTGTTTGGCCGCAATGCGTCGGCGGGCCTGATCAACATAATCAGCAAGGCGCCGGAAAACACGTTCAGCGCCAAGGGTGAGATCACCTACGGCAATTATGATTATTGGCGGCTGTCGGGCCGCGTCACCGGGCCGGTGGCCGATGGCATCGCGCTCAGCCTGGACGGGGTATGGTCCAAGCGTGACGGTTTCTACAAGCTGGTCGATACGGCCGGGAACAATGTAGGCGACACCAATGACCGCGACCGTTATTTCCTGCGTGGACAGGCGCTGATCGAGCCGAACGACGATCTGTCGATCCGTCTGATCGGCGATTATACCAATCGCGACGAAAGCTGTTGCGGCGCCGCCTATACCGAGGCGCGCGAACGGACCCCGGCGGCAGGTGGCGGATATAACACCGCGCCGTTCAACCGCATCGCCGCGATTCTGGCAGGGCAGGGCAGCGTGATCGCGGCCGACCCCTATGATCGCGAACTGACGATCACGCCGGGTCGCGACTATGTGAGCAAATTGAAGGACTGGGGCGTGTCGGGCGAGGTCAATTACGACCTGGGCGACGTGAAGCTGACCAGCATCACCGCCTATCGCGATTACAAGTCGAGCGACTATGGCGATTATGACTATAATCGCGCCGACCTGCTCTATCGCGATCCCAATACCTATCGCCAGTTCAAGACCTTCACCCAGGAATTGCGGGCGCAGGGTTCGGCCTTTGGCGACATGCTCGACTGGCTGGTCGGTGGCTATTATGCCAATGAACGGCTGACCTTGCAGGATAATATCCGCTTTGGCGCGGATTATGGCCGCTTTGCCGCCTGCCGCCTGATGGCAGGGGCTGGCGCGACGAGCAACTTCCCGGCGTCGACGCTGGCTGCCTGTGGCAGCGGGCTGGCGACCGGCGCGTTGATCACGGGCACGCAGGCGAACCTGAACGCCGGGCTGAACGCCGCCTTCCTCAACGCCGGCCTGCCAGCGCCAGTCGCTGCGGGCCAGGCGGCCGCCATCTCGACGGGTCTGGGCAACGGTCTGCGCGCGCTGGCGGCGATCCCGTCGGGCACGGGCGACATCGCGTCCATCTATCGCCAGAAGAGCGAGAATTGGGCGCTGTTCACCCACAATATCGTGCACATCACCAATCGGCTCGATCTGACGCTGGGCCTGCGCTACACGCATGAGAGCAAGACATTCTCCGCCGATTTCAACAATAACAACGCGACCTGCGCTGCATTGCAGCCCGGACTGGCGCCGATCGCGACCAACCCGTCGCTGGGCAGCGCTGCGGCGTTGGCGGGCGGCATATTGACGCTGGGATGCCTGGGCAACGGATCGACCACGCTCAATGCGCTCGACCTGAACGACAAGATCAGCGACGGCGAATTTTCCGGCACGGCGGTCCTGTCCTGGAAGGCGACTGACGACCTGATGGTCTATGGCAGCTATTCCAAGGGCTATAAGGCGGGCGGCTTCAACCTCGATCGCTTCCAGCTGGGATCGACCGGGCTGAATGTCATCCCCGCCGTGTTCGCGCCGCGCACCAACGCCGACGTGACCAGCCTGCGCTTTGCCGCGGAAAAGGTGGATTCGTTCGAGGTGGGCCTCAAATATAGCGCGCCCAAATGGAGCGTGAACCTGGCCGGCTTCCGGCAGGAGTTCAAGAATTTCCAGCTCAACACCTTCAACGGCACCAGCTTCGTCGTCCAGAATATCAATGGCTGCGACAGTGCGCTGAGCGCGGCGCGGACCTGCGCGGCGGGGGATGTCGGGCCGGGCCTGATCAGCCAGGGTGTCGAACTGGAATGGTCGGTGACCCCGGCGCGCAATTTCCGCGTGGCGGGCGGCGCAACCTATGCCGAGGCGAAATTCGCCAACCGGCTGGTGGGCAGCGGCAATGGCGCGGTCCCGCTGGACCCTGCCCTGTTCCTGCTGCCCGGCTCCATCAACAGCAACGCGCCCAAGATGGTGACGACCGCCAGCATGGCCTGGACACCCGACATCGGGACGAGCGGCCTGTCAGCGCTCTTCTATGTCGATGGCCGCTTGACCAGCGACTATAATACCGGGTCGGACCTGTTCCCCGAAAAGCGGCAGGATGGCTTTGCCATCGTCAACGCGCGCGTCGGCATTCGCGGTCCCAACCAGCGCTGGGCGGTAGAGTTCTGGGGTCAGAATATCTTCAACCAGGACTATACCCAGGTGTCGTTCAGCAGCCCGCTCCAGTCGAGCAGCCCGGCAACCTCCACCACCGGCCAGTTCGCAGCGGGCGCGCCGATGGCGAACCAGCTGATCTCCTCCTACCTCGCCGAGCCGCGCACCTACGGCATCACGCTCCGGGGGAGTTTCTAAGCATCCCCAGCCCGCTCCGGGGAACGGGGCGGGCTGGCGGGGGACGATCGCCGAACAGGGCGGTGCCGACGCGAATATCGGTCGCCCCCAGCATGATCGCGGTTTCATAATCGCTGGACATGCCCATCGACAGGCGCGGGAGGCTTTCTTCCCGCGCCATTTTTGCAAGCAGCGCGAAATAGGGGGCTGGCTCCACATCGGCGGGCGGGACGGCCATCAGGCCGAGCAGGGGAATGTCGGCGGCGCGGGCGGCGGCGATCAGCGCGGGCGTGTCGGCGATCGCGCAGCCCCCCTTTTGCGGCTCCGCACCGATATTGACCTGAACATAGCAGGGGACGCGCTTGCCCTGCGCGTCCATCGCCTTGGCCAGCGCGGTCAGCAGCGAAGGGCGATCAAGGCTGTGGATAACATCGAACAGGGCGACGGCATCGGCGGCCTTGTTGGATTGCAGCTGGCCGACGAGATGCAGGCGGATGTCGGGATGCGCCTGTCGCAGCGCGGGCCATTTCTCCTGCGCTTCCTGCACCCGGTTTTCGCCGAACACGCGCTGCCCCGCATCGATCAGCGGCTGGATGGCGGCGGCATCCTTGGTCTTGGATATGGCGATCAGGGTGATGGCGTCCGCGGTCCGGCCAGTCAGGCGGGCGGCCTTGGCGATCTCATCCTGAATGGTGGCCAGGCGGCTGGCGGCGTCCTGGGTGGCAATGCTGCTGTCTGTCGTCATGCGCGCTGCTATAGGGCAGGGTCATGACCTGTCGCCACCGCAAAAATATGCCGCTGATCTGGCTGATGACCGACGAGCGGATCGGGGAGGCGGCCTTGCTGGCGGCGGTGGCGCGATTGCCCAGGGGGCGGGCGGGAATCATCTTTCGCCATTACAGGACGGCGCCGGGCGCGCGGCGGGCGCTGTTCGATGCGGTACGGGCGATCGCGCGGCGGCGGCGGCTGACGTTGCTGCTGGCGGGGACGGCGCGGCAGGCCGCGGCCTGGGCAGCGGATGGCTGGCACGGGCGCGACGTACGCCGGGCAGCACGACCGATGCGGCACAGCGCGCCGGTGCATGACGCGCGGGAGATGGTGGCGGCGCGGCGGGGCGGGGCGGACATGGTGCTGCTGTCGCCCCTATTTCCGACACGCTCGCATCCGGGAGGGGCGAGTCTGGGGCGGGTAAGGTTTGCGAAGCTCGCGAGGGGGGCAGACATGCCCGTCATCGCGCTGGGCGGCGTGAAGCGAAAGCATGGCCGGATGTTGCGCACTATCGGCGCTGCGGGATGGGCGGCGATTGATGGGCTAGTGAGCGAGTAGGGGGGACTTTGTTGGTCTTGGATGGATTGCGGAATGGAGGGTTTGTGGGTGCAAGAACCGTAGAGGGCAGATGCCTTTCACCGTCACCCCAGCGAAGGCTGGGGTCTCTGGCGCAGATGCGCTACAGTTGGATATGGCGCGAGGCGGCTACACCTATGTCATGACCAATAAGCCAAGGGGCGTGCTCTATATTGGCGTCACAGCCGACATAGCTACGCGCGCCCAACACCATCGAAAAGGCACCGGCTCCGCCTTTTGCAAGAAATATGGGTTGACCCGCCTTGTTCTGGTCGAGCCACATGATGACATTAGGCTCGCCATCGCCCGCGAGAAGGCGCTTAAAGCCTGGAAACGCGAATGGAAAATCCGCCTTGTGGAAGAAGCCAATCCAGATTGGCGCGATATGTCAGACGTTATCTTCTGACGCTTGAGACCCCAGCCTTCGCTGGGGTGACGATGAAGGAAATGGCCGACTGACGACCTGAACGGCAGCGTAGCTGACGTCAGGATCCATTGGCGCGATCTTCACGCATAATCGCAACGCTTGCGTGAATGGATCCCGGATCAAGCCTGTCCTGAGCCTGTCGAAGGGGCCGGGATGACGGAGGGAGACGCGATCAGGCGATACGCCCGTCGCTCTTTCCCGCCAGCCTTTCAGCCGATCAGAATTTGAACACGGTGCCCAGATAGACGGCCTGGCTGTCCTGGCGATCGTCGGTCATCGGGGTCAGGCGGCCTGCGACGCTGTTGTTGTAGCGCACGCCTGCGGTGACGTTCAGGTTGCGCGTCAGCGAATAGGAGCTGGCGAGATCCAGCGAATAATCCTTGTCGGCGGCCGGATTGCGTGTCGCGGCAACCGCGTCGCGGCGGGTTTCGATCAGCATCTTGGTGCTGAACCGATCCTTCTTGCCGCTATCCAGCGAGAAATTCTTGGCATCGACCATGGTTTCGACCGGCACCGGATCGAGCGCCTTGCGGCCGATCGCTTCGGGCAGGGCGAATTTGCGCCAGCCATGCGCGCCGTTCAGGCTGAAGGCGACGGGCGCGATATTGACCGGGGTGAGGGTGGTGTTGACCGCAACGCGATCATTGTCGCCCGCGCGGACCATCACGGTGATCGCCCGCTGGCCGCTGAGCGAGCCGCTGGTCGGCGTGAAGCGGAAGCCCTGACGGCTGGCCGACGCTGCGATCTTCGCATAGGCGGCGGCAAGGCGCGGGTCCTTGGTCGTGGGCGTGAAGGAAGAGATGCTGCCCAGCGCGCCGAGCGAAACCGGCGATTGCGTGCGCACCAGATCGGTCGCTGCGCCGATGGCAGGAGACAGCATGAAGCCAGCCACGGCAACCGCCGCGCCCGCCAATGCCAAATGTCCCCTATTCACGCGCATGATTCGATTCTTTCCCCGCCACTTATATTGCACAACGCTCTACACGTACAAAGCCGCCACTGGCTAGTGCCACCCCCTTCTTGCACCCCTTTTTGTCAGAGATGTTGCACGGAACACACAGGCGCGCAGAATGATCCGTGCCGGATCGCATGCGCCGTCGCCCGCCGCCCCTTGCTCCTTGGCGCGGGACCACTATAGAAGGCGCGAGCATTTTTCGTCTTTTCAGCTAGGACATGCCTGATGGCCAGCCGCTTTTTTCGTTCCGTTTCCGCAGGTCTGCTGCTGACCGCCCTGTTGCCGCTGGCCGCCTGCGGTGGCGGGGCCAAGGACCGGCCCAAGGCGGATCTGGCCGCGTCCAGGGTCACCACGATCGGCGTCAACGCCTATCTGTGGCGCGCCAGCCTGGACACGCTGTCCTTCATGCCGATGGTGCAGACCGATTCCAACGGCGGCGTCATCGTCACGGACTGGTATGCCAATCCCAACAGCCCCAATGAGCGGATGAAGCTGACCGTGTCGATCCTGGATCAGGATCTGCGCGCGGACGCGCTGCGTGTCGCGGCCAGCCGTCAGGTGAACCAGAATGGCCAGTGGATCGACGCCCCGGTGAAGGCGGCGACGGTGCAGAAGCTGGAAGAGGTCATCCTGACCAAGGCCCGCGACCTGCGCCGCACCGCGATTTCCGGCTGATATTTCTTCGCCTGGGTTTTGCGTGCGCGAAGCCCCGGTTTTTCGACGGTTCGGGGCTGGGCTTGCAAAGGCCCAGCCCCCTCGCATTTGGTAGGACAGGACATGCAAAGGCGCTTCAATCCGCTGGAGGCCGACGCCCGCTGGCAGGCGATCTGGGACGAGAAGCAGAGTTTTCGGGCGGACGATGCTTCGCCCAAGCCGCGATCCTATGTGCTGGAGATGTTCCCCTATCCGTCCGGGCGCATCCATATCGGCCATGTCCGCAACTATTCGATGGGGGACGTGCTGGCGCGCTTCCGCCGGATGACGGGGCATGAGGTACTGCACCCGATGGGCTGGGACGCGTTCGGCATGCCGGCCGAAAATGCCGCGATGGAGAAAAAGGTTCATCCGGGCAAATGGACCTATGAGAATATCGCCAATATGAAGGCGCAGCTCAAGAAACTGGGCTTTGCGCTGGACTGGAGCCGGGAACTGGCCACCTGCCACCCCGATTATTATGGCCATGAACAGGCTCTGTTCCTGGACATGCTGGACGCAGGGCTGGTCTATCGCAAGGAATCGGCGGTCAATTGGGACCCGGTCGACATGACCGTGCTGGCCAATGAGCAAGTGATCGACGGCAAGGGCTGGCGATCGGGCGCGACGGTCGAGAAGCGCAAGCTCAGCCAATGGTTCCTGAAAATCACGCAATTTGCCGATGATCTGCTGGAGGGCCTTAAAGGTCTGGACCAGTGGCCCGACAAGGTCCGCACGATGCAGGAAAACTGGATCGGCAAGTCGGTCGGGCTGCAATTCCGCTTTCAGCCGGTCGCGCCGTTCGAGAGCGAAATAGAGGTGTATTCCACCCGCCCCGACACGATTTTCGGGGCGAGCTTCGTTGCGATCGCGGCGGACCATCCGGTCGCGCAGCAGCTGGCGGCGGACAATGCGCAGGCGCAGGCCTTTATCGATCTGTGCAAGGCAGGCGGCACCACGGCGGCGGAGCTGGAAACAGCGGAGAAGCTGGGTTTCGACACCGGCCTGACCGTCACCCATCCGTTCGATCCCGCATGGCAACTGCCGGTGTTTATCGCCAATTTCGTGCTGATGGACTATGGCACCGGCGCGGTGATGGGCGTTCCCGCGCATGACCAGCGCGACCTCGACTTCGCGCACAAATATATGCTGCCGGTCGAGCGCGTGGTCGCGGCCGAGGGGGACGAAGCAGCGCCGATCCATGACGAAGCCTATGTCGGGCTGGGCAGGCTGGTGAACAGCCGCTTCCTCGACGGCATGGCGGTCGAGGAGGCCAAGGCCGCAGTCATCGCGCGGGCCGAATCCGAAGGATGGGGCGCGGGCAAGACGGTGTTCCGCCTGCGCGACTGGGGCGTGTCGCGCCAGCGTTATTGGGGCACGCCGATCCCGGTGATCCATTGTGCCGATTGCGGCGTGGTGCCGGTGCCCAAGGCGCAATTGCCGGTGGTGCTGCCCGACGATGTGACGTTCGACATCCCCGGCAATCCGCTCGATCGCCACCCGACCTGGAAGCATGTGGCATGCCCATCGTGCGGCAAGCCGGCGGTGCGGGAAACCGACACGCTGGATACGTTCGCCGATTCAAGCTGGTACTTCATCCGCTTCGCCAGCCAGCCCAAGGACAAGCCGTTCGAACGTGCGACGGTGGAGCAATGGTTGCCGGTCGGCCAATATATTGGCGGGGTCGAACATGCGATCCTGCATTTGCTCTATGCCCGTTTCTGGACGCGCGCGCTCCAGCATATGGGGCAATTGGGTTTTGCCGAACCCTTTACCGGCCTGTTCACGCAAGGGATGGTGACGCATGAGACGTATAGCCGCGAACAGGGCGATGGCCTGCCGCCGGTCTATTTCGCGCCGGGCGAGATCGAACGCGCCGCCGATGGCGCGACCCTGATCGCCGACAAGGCGCCGGTCGAGATTGGCCGGGTCGTCAAAATGTCCAAGTCCAAGAAGAATGTCGTCGATCCCGATGACATCATCGCCCAATATGGCGCGGACGCGGTGCGGTGGTTCATGCTGTCGGACAGCCCGCCAGAGCGCGACCTGCCCTGGACCGAAAGCGGGATCGAGGGATCGTGGCGCTTCATCAACCGCTTGTGGCGGTTGTTCGGTCAGGTCGAGACGGGAGCGGAAGGGCAGGACAAGCAGCTCGACCGCAAGCTGCACCAGACGATCGACGGGATCGCGAAGGACATAGAGGCGCTGTCCTTCAACAAGGCGGTCGCCAAGATTTACGAACTGGCCAATGCGGTGGAGAAAGCGGCACCGTCCGCGTCGCGCAACGCCGCCATTCGTGCGCTGGCGCTGCTGGTCGCGCCGATGACCCCGCATCTGGCGGAGGAAGCCTGGGCCGATATGGGCGAAACCGGCCTGATCGCCGACGCTGCCTGGCCCGAAGTCGATCCGGCTTTGCTGGTGGATGACGAAGTGACCATCGCCTGCCAGGTGATGGGCAAGCTGCGCGACACCATCACCGTGCCCAAGGGGACGGCGAAAGACGAATTGGAGCGTCTGGCGCTGGCCGCGCCCAATGTCATGCGCATCCTGGACGGGGCGACGCCCAAGAAGGTCATCGTCGTGCCGGATCGTCTGGTGAATCTGGTTATCTAACAATGTCCGTTCGGGCTGAGCCTGTCGAAGCCCCGCCCTTCTGCGAATAGAAGAACGGCCCTTCGACAAGCTCAGGGCGAACGGTTATGGAGGTTGGCATGAAATCTTGGCCCCTGCTCCTGAGCCTTCCGCTCCTCCTCACCGCCTGCGGTTTGCGGCCGGTCTATGGCGGGGGCGCTAACGGGGCCGTAGCGCAGACGTTGGGCCATGTCGATGTTCAGCCGATCGCGGGCAAGAATGGCTGGCTGATGCGCAATGCGCTCAATGACCGGCTGGCCGCGATGCAGCAGGGCGGGTCCGGGCCGCGCTACAAGCTGGTGGTCAAGCTGGACGACCAGATCAGCGGTTTCGGTCTGCGGTCCGACGCCGCCGTCACCCGCGAACGCCGCACGTTGCGCGCGCGCTATCAGCTGGTGGACGAAGCGACCGGCGCGCAGTTGCTGGACGACAGCGCCGGATCGGACGCGGGCATCGACGTCACGTCAAGCGAATATGCGACGATCGCAGCGGAGGATACAGCGCTGGAACGCCTGTCGCAGACCGTGGCGGACCAGATCATCGCGCGGCTGGCGCTCTATGCCAGCCGGGACGCCGCCCCTTGAAGGCCAATCGCGGCCAGATTGAAAAGGCGCTCGACGCGCCATCGGCGGCGCTGCGCTTCATCCTGCTCTACGGCCCGGACGAAGCCGCCAGTCAGGCGCTGGTCCGGCGGCTGGAACGGGCGATGGGGCCGGGGGCGGAGCGGGTGGACCTGGACGGGTCGACGCTGCGCGACGATCCGGCCCGGCTGGCGGACGAGGCCGCATCCTTTTCCATGTTCGGTGACAAGCGCTGGATTCGCGTGCATGGCATGGGCGAGGAATCGCTGCCTGCGCTGACCGCGCTGCTGGAGGCGGAGGCGGCGGGCAATCCGGTCATCGCGGTGGCGGGCGCGCTGAAAGCGACGTCCAAGCTGCTCAAGCTGACGCTCGATCACAAGGGGGCACTGGCTTTCGTGTCCTACCAGCCCGACGCGCGCGAATCGGAGCAGATCGCGATCGGCATCGCGCGCGAAGGCGGGCTGCGGCTGTCGACCGAACTGGCGCGGCGGATCGTCGATCTGGCCAATGGCGACCGGGCGCTGATGAGCGGCGAGGTCGAAAAGCTGATCCTCTATCTGGATGCCGCGCCCGACCGCCCGCGCGAGGCGACGGCGGAAGCGCTGGACGCATTGTCGGCCGACAATCCCGATACGGAGGTCGCGCCCCTGGTCAATGCCGTGCTGGGCGGCGACCTGAAAGCCATGCACCGCGAACTGACCAGCCTGTCGGAGGTTGGCGCAAGCATGGCGTCGGTCATTCGCCCGCTGCTGACCCGCGCCATGCTGCTGGCCAATATCCGCGCCGATTTCGACAGTAGCGGACGGCTGGAAGGCGCGGTCGAGGCGGCGGGCAAAGCGGTGTTCTGGAAGGAAAAGGGCGTGGTCACGCGGCAGGTACGGCTGTGGGACGCAACCGGCATCGCCCGTGTCATCCAGAGGCTGGCGCAGGCCGAGCGCGCGACCCGGTCCGGCCGGGGCACGGGCGACCTGCTGGTACGGCACGAATTGTTGACGATCGCGCGGCAGGCGGCACGGGAACGATAGACGCCGACGTGCGCTTTGACGAATAAGACAGGGTAGAGCGTGGCCATGTGCCAGCGCGCAACAAAGGCAGCGCATCATTTCGTCCACCGCCACCATCCAAGCCATCGGCACAGCCGTCCCCGCCACTGATGTCCACCCGGCCTTTATCGACTGGGCAGGCGCGCGCATAACCGACCCGCGGGAGCGGGCGCTGTTCATGCGGATGGCGCAGCGCAGCGGCATCCATCATCGCTGGTCGGTGCTGGACGGCGGCGGCGGATCGCCGACCGCGCAGGGCGGCTTTTACGGCGACGCCTGGCCGACGACGGCGCAGCGCATGGCCATCTATGCCGATGAAGCGCCGGCCTTGGCCGCGCGGGCTGTGGCGGCGCTGGGGGATCAGGTCGCGATCGACGGCATCACCCATCTGGTGGTCGCCAGTTGCACTGGCTTTACCGCGCCGGGCATCGACCAGCAGTTGATCAGGCTGTTGGGGCTCGATCCTTCGGTCGAGCGGCTGATGGTCGGCTATATGGGGTGCTATGCCGCGATCGTCGCATTGCGATCCGCGCGGCATATCGTCCGGTCCGAACCGGGCGCGCGGGTGCTGGTGGTGTGCGTGGAACTGAGCAGCCTGCATTTGCAGGCGAATGCGGAGGTCGAGCCGTTGCTGGCGATGCTGCAATTTGGCGATGGCGCGGCGGCGGCGCTGGTGAGCGCCGCGCCGGGCGGCATTGCGCTGGACCAGCCCTTTGCCATGACCGTGCCGGATACGGCGGGCCTTATTCGCTGGGATCTGGGCGACCATGGCTTTGCGATGCATTTGTCGGGCGAAGTGCCGGGCGCGATCGCGCAGGCGCTGGCGGGAACGGTGACGCTGCCGGTTCCGGCCGACAGCGTCGATATGTGGGCCGTCCATGCCGGGGGACGATCCATTCTGGACGCGGTGGCGCGCGCGCTGGACCTTGCCCCGGACGCGCTGGACCATAGCCGCGCGGTGCTGCGCGCGTTCGGCAACATGTCGTCGGCGACGCTGATGTTCGTGCTGGCGCGGATATTGGCCGGGCAGGCGACGGGGCAGGGCGTTGCGCTTGCCTTCGGGCCGGGCCTGGCGGCGGAGGGGCTGACCTTTCGCCGCGAAGCACCATGAAACGGTCGCTTGCCGACGAGCAGATGGACGCAGCCGACCTGCCCGCCAATGTCTATGCGCAGGTGCTGGCCGATCTCGACCGGGTGAACCGGGTGACGATGGCGGCGCGGCCGACGCTGGCCTTTCTGGATCGCGCTGTGACCGGGCCGTTCCGCCTGCTGGACGTCGGCTATGGCGATGGCGGTATGCTGCGGCAGGTCGCGCGTTGGGCAAAGCGGCGCGGCATGGCCTGCGAACTGGTGGGCATAGACCTTAATCCGCGCAGTCAGGCCGTGGCGCAGGCGCGGACCGATCCGGCCATGGCGATCGACTATCGCACCGGGGACTATGCCGCGCTGGCGCATGAACCATGGGACATACTGATTTCCAGCCTGGTGACGCACCATATGGACGATGCGGAGCGGCTGGCGTTCCTGCGCTTCATGGAGGATCAGGCGCGCATGGGCTGGTTCGTCAACGACCTGCACCGCCATGGCTTTGCCTATCATGGCTATCCCTGGCTGGCCCGGCTGCTGCGGGTGCATCCGATCGTGCGGGCGGACGGCCAACTTTCCATCGCGCGGAGCTTCGTCGCCGCCGAATGGCGGGCGATGCTGGACGCGGCGTATATCAGCGACGCGCGGATCGCGCGCGTTTTTCCGTTCCGGCTGTGCGTATCCCGGCGCCGATAATCGTCGGCGCGGGGCCGGCAGGCGCGGCGGCGGCCATGCGGCTGGCGCGGGCAGGGGCGGCACCGCTGCTGATCGACCGGCACACTGTGCCGGGCGATGCGCTGTGCGGCGGGTTCCTGAGTTGGGCGACGATCGCGCAGATCGAGGCGCTGGGGATAGAGGCGGCGGCGCTGGGCGGCCACAGGGTCGATAGGCTGGCGCTGTTTGCGGGCGGACAGGAAATCGTCCTGCCGCTCCCGGCGGCGGGCATGGGCCTGTCGCGTCATCGGCTCGACACGATGTTGCGGGCTGCGGCGCAGGAAGCGGGCGTCACGTTACGCCTGGGGCGCGCGGTGCGGACGCTGACGCCCACCACGATCACGCTGGACGATGGCGACGCGATCGACTGGCACAGCCTCTTTCTGGCGACGGGCAAGCATGACCTGCGCGGCGCGGCGCGGCCCCATGGCGGCGCGGACCCGGAACTCGGCCTGCGTCTGCGCCTGCCGTCCAGTCCTGCGCGGCGCCGGCTGATCGGCAGCCGGATCGAACTTCATTGGATCGATGGTGGCTATGTCGGGCTGTTGTTGCAGGAGGATGGCAGCGCCAATCTGTGCATGGCGGTGCGCAAGAGCGCGCTGGCAGCGGCGGGCGGGCGTCCGATTGCCCTGATTGCGCGGCTGGCCGACCTCTCGCCCGCATTGGCCGACCGGCTGGGCGAAGTGCCGGACGATGCGCAGGTCGATGCTATTGGCGATGTGCCCTATGGCTGGCGCGCGACGACAAGCTGGCCGGGTCTTTACCGGCTGGGCGATCAGGCGGCGGTGATCCCGTCGCTGGCGGGGGAGGGGATCGGCATCGCGCTGGCCAGCGCGGCGGCGGCGGTGGCGCGCTGGCAGGGGGAGGGGCGCGATGGCGCGGTCCGCTATCAGAGGGATTTTTCCCGTCGCGCGATGCTGCCGCTGCGCGCGGCGGCCGGGTTTCGCGCGCTGGGACGCTCGCCGGGGCTGCTGCGGCTGCTGACCGCGACGCCGGGGGCGGCACGCCTGGCGATGCGGCTCACCCGGATCGCGGATGCTTGATCGGCGCGCTGCCAGCGCCCATATTGCGGCCATGGACAAGATCAATCTGACCGATGCCGAATGGCGCGAGCGCCTTTCCCCCGACCGTTATCATGTGTTGCGTGAGGGCGGGACGGAGCGGGCCTTTACCGGCAAGCTCAACAGCAACAAGGCCGACGGCGTCTATTATTGCGCTGGCTGCGGCGCGGAACTGTTCGACGCGGAAGAAAAATATGACAGCGGGTCGGGCTGGCCCAGCTTTACAGCGCCCGTGGATATCGACGCGGTCGAGGAAATCCGTGACACCAGCCATGGCATGATCCGTACCGAGGTGCGCTGCGCGAAGTGCGAGGGGCATCTGGGCCATGTGTTTCCCGATGGTCCGGGCGTCAACGGCCTGCGCTACTGCATGAACAGCGCTTCGCTGGACTTCAAGCCGCGCGACGGCGACGCGTAGCCGTTCGGCACGAGATGCGCTTTTGGGCGCAATTTCATGGATGGATCGTTCATCGCCCGTAAAGCGGCCATCGTCATGGAGACGATCTAGGCAATTTTCCGGGCGGGACGCATGAAACATGCTGGCCGGGGCCGGGATTAGCGGGTATCCGGGGCGCACAGATGGCAGGATCAGGCAAGAGCAAGGGCACGCCGGGCAAGGCGAAGCGATGGCTGGTTCGCGGCCTCAAGATCAGCGTCGCGGCGGGTGTCGCCGGGCTGCTGGCGGTGGTGATCGCCGTCGTCATCGCAATGCAGTCGCTGCCGGACTACAATAGTCTGAAATCCTCCCCCAATGGCCAGATGATCCGCGTGCATGCCGCCGACGGCAGCGTCATCGTATCGCTGGGGCCAAGTTTCGGGCGCTGGATGGATTATGACCAGATCCCCAAGGTCATGGTCGACGCGATGATCTCTACCGAGGACAGGCGTTTCTACCTTCATCCCGGCGTCGACCCGATCGGCATGGCGCGCGCGGCCTGGGTTGCGGTGGAAAATCGCGGCAAGGGCCGCCGCTGGCAGGGCGCATCGACCATCACCCAGCAGGTGACGCGCAACATCTTCCTGAACAACAGCTATAGCTGGGGCCGCAAGGTGCGGGAAATGGTGCTGGCGATGGCGCTGGAGCGCAAATTTTCCAAGCGCCAGATCCTGGAACTCTATCTGAACAAGGTCTATTTCGGTGGCGGCGCCTATGGCATCGACGCGGCCAGCCGCAAATTTTTCGGTCACTCCGCCACGACGCTCGATCTGCCCGAAGCCGCGATCATCGCGGGGCTGGTCAAGGCGCCGTCCAGCTATTCGCCCACCGCCGACGCCGAAGCCGCGATTGGCCGTGCGGGCGTGGTGCTGGACCTGATGCGCGACAATGGCGTGATCAGCGCATCGGAACGGGCGGCGGTCGACATGCAGGGGGTGAAGCTGGCCCCCGAACCGCCTCAGAACAGCGTGCGCTACTTTACCGACTGGGCGCTGCCCCAGCTCGACGTGCTGATCGACGAGCCGAACGAACCGCTGGAAGTCTATACCACCATCGACCTTAACATGCAGAAGGCGGCGACCGCCGCGATCCAGGCCAATGTGCCCGCGGGCACGCAGGGTGCGCTCGTGTCGCTCGACCGTGACGGGGCGGTGCGGGCGATGGTCGGCGGCCTCGATTATGTGACGTCCAATTACAACCGCGCGACCACCGCGACGCGCCAGCCCGGATCGGCATGGAAAATCTTTGTCTACATGGCTGCGCTGGAGGCGGGCTATACCCCCGACACCGGGATCACGGACGAACCCGTCGACATTAACGGGTGGAAGCCGCGCAACAGTTCGGGGCGTTTTTCCGGCGATATCGATATCCGCACCGCCTTTGCCTATTCGATCAACACGGTCGCGGCGAAGCTGGGCGTCGAAGTCGGCTTTCCGACCGTCGCCGACATGGCGCGTCGTTTTGGCATCACCACGCCGATCAACACCCATCCGTCCATGGTGCTGGGCACGTCGGACGTGCGCCTGATCGACATGACCCGCGCCTTCGCCTCGATCGCGCGCAAGGGGATTGCAGTGACGCCCTATGGCATCACCAAGGTGACGACCGCCGACGGGCGGCTGTTGTACGAGCATCAGGACGATACCAGCCGCGTGCTGGTCGCGCCCTGGGTCGCGGCGGGGATGACGGACCTGATGCAGACCGCCGTCAGCACCGGCACCGGCAAGGCGGCGCAGATCGGACGGCCCGTGGCGGGCAAGACCGGCACGACCACCAGCAACAAGGATGGCTGGTTCCTGGGCTTTTCCAGCGGCGTCACCACCGGCGTATGGATGGGCCGCGACGATGCCCGCGCGGTCGGCGGGTTGCAGGGGGGACGCGCGCCGGCCCGCGCCTTTGCCGACTATATGAAGGTCGCGGTCGCCAAACGCCCGGTCGAACCGTTCGAAACCGAAGTGACCTTGCCCGAATGGCAATTGGAGCCGGACGCCGAAGCTTATTATGGCAGCCCCGACAATGGCGTCGATGACGGCATGATGGTGGACGAGAATGGCTTGCCGATCGAGCGCGCCCGTCCCGCGCAGCCTGATCCGCGCGACGATCAGGACATGGAGGTCGATCCGCAGGACCGTCTGTCGTCGCAGCGGATCGACCAGCAATGGATCGACAATGTGCTGGGCCGCGACCGTCAGCGCCAGCCGCCTCCGCGGCCAGCGCCTGGTCCGTAGGGTTTGATCACGTCACCCTGATCCATTCGAAGCGAACGGAGGTTTTTGCCCCGCTCGCTCGATTACTGGACGGGCAGTTTAACCGGCGGCACTGCTGCCGCCAGCTGCGTCTGGCTGATCGCGCTGGCGTCGGGCAGAAGGAAATCCACCTTGCCCCGGCCAAAGTCGATTGCGACCCGGTCGAATATCCGCAGCGCGCTGATCCCCAGCAGCAAGGCGGGCTTGTCCTTCATGCCCAGTTCGGCAAAGGGGCTGGCGTCGGCGAACAGCACGGGCACCTGGATCAGGTTGACCCGGCCCATCCGCACCGATTTGATCCGCCCCACCTGGCCCGTCAATTGCCCGCCGGTAACGCTGGTCAGCACGGCCTCCGCCATGTCCGGCGCGCGCTTCTTGGCGATCAGCCGGTCGCGCAGCGCCAGATTGCCGATGCTGAAATGACTGCCTGTGTCCAGCATGACGGCGACCGTCATGCCGTTGACTTCGGAATCGAGCAGGATCAGCTGGCCGCGCCGCCGCCGCGCCTCCACCACGATGGCGTCGGGGTCTATGGCGATGCGGCGGCGTGATCCGCCGCTGGCGCTGATTTCCATCCGCCCGGTGCGGAAATTGAGCAGCAGCCGCTTGGCGTGCAGACTGTCCAGCCCCAGCAGGCCCGGCGCGCCGAGATTCTCGCCCTCCAGCACCGGCGCCTCGATATCGTCGATCGTCCCGCCGCCAAAGCCCAGCTTGGGCACCGCGACCGTCTCCGCTTCCGTCCGGCCGGTCATGCTCAGGATCGTCACATTGGCGCGGGGCGGCAGCGCCAGCTGCTCGGCCAGATCGCGGGCAATGACGGTGCGCTGCGATCCGGTGTCGATGATGAAGTTCCACGGCCCCTTGCCGTCGATATGAATGGGGATGGTCACCCGTTCGTCAGGCGACGGGCCGGTACGGACGATGGCTGGCGGCACGGCGGGATCGAGCGCCGGCGCGTCCTGCGCGGCCAGCGGCGCTCCGGCGGTCATCAGGCCGACCATCGCCAGGCCGATGGCCAGCGCCCCCAGCCCCATGGCCCCTGACCCTGTGAGCCGGTGCCGTCCCATTGCCGCATCCTTTCCCGATTTTATCGGCCCGTTATAGCATGAAGCCGCGTGGTCGCACCAGCGACACTCTTTGGCCCGAAACCGCGCTGAAAAGCCATTTTCTCTGGTCCCTGCCCATAGTCCCGCCTTGACTTGGGCCGGCCCGCTTCGCTAAATGCGCGCATTATCGACCCTGTCCGTCCTGGGCAGGCGTCTGGCGGCGTCCTGCTTGCCTGTATCTCGCCGTTTCCGGCACAATTCTCCTCTCGTCATCGGATCGACTCGCAATGCATCTCAAGGACCTCAAGAAAACCGCGCCAGCCGACCTCGTGCAACTTGCAGAGGAACTGGGCGTCGAGGGCGCGTCGACCCTGCGTAAGCAGGATCTGATGTTCGCGATCCTGAAGGCCGAGGCCGAAAATGGCGAGCAGATCATGGGCGAGGGCACGATCGAGGTGCTGCCCGATGGCTTTGGCTTCCTGCGCAGCCCGGAAGCCAATTTCCTGGCCGGTCCCGACGACATCTATGTCTCGCCCAATCAAGTGCGCCGCTTTGGCCTGCGCACCGGCGACACGGTGGACGGCGAAATCCGCGCACCCAAGGACGGCGAACGCTATTTCGCGCTGGTGAAGCTCAACACCGTCAATTTCGACGATCCCGATGTGGTCCGCCACCGCGTCAATTTCGACAATCTGACGCCGCTCTATCCCGAACAGAAGCTGACGCTCGATCCGGGCGACCCGACCCAGAAGGACAAGTCGGCGCGCGTCATCGACATCGTGTCGCCGCAGGGCAAGGGCCAGCGGACGCTGATCGTCGCGCCGCCGCGCGTCGGCAAGACGGTGATGCTCCAGAACATCGCCAAGGCCATTACCGACAATCATCCCGAAGTGTTCCTGATCGTCCTGCTGATCGACGAGCGCCCGGAAGAAGTGACCGACATGCAGCGCAGCGTGAAGGGCGAGGTCGTGTCTTCCACCTTCGACGAACCCGCCACCCGCCACGTCCAGGTCGCCGAAATGGTGATCGAGAAGGCCAAGCGGCTCGTGGAGCACAAGAAGGATGTGGTGATCCTGCTCGATTCGATTACCCGCCTGGGCCGCGCCTACAACACGGTCGTTCCCTCGTCCGGCAAGGTGCTGACCGGCGGTGTGGACGCCAACGCGCTCCAGCGGCCCAAGCGCTTCTTCGGCGCGGCCCGCAATATCGAGGAGGGCGGTTCGCTCTCGATCATCGCCACGGCCCTGATCGACACCGGCAGCCGGATGGACGAAGTCATCTTTGAAGAATTCAAGGGCACCGGCAATTCCGAAATCGTGCTGGACCGCAAGGTTGCCGACAAGCGCATCTTCCCGGCGCTGGACGTCGGCAAGTCGGGCACCCGCAAGGAAGAATTGCTGGTCGACAAGGCCAAGCTTTCCAAAATGTGGGTGCTGCGCCGCATCCTGATGCAGATGGGTACGATCGACGCGATGGAGTTCCTGCTGGACAAGATGAAGGACAGCAAGACCAACGAAGATTTCTTCGATTCGATGAACCAGTAAGCGGGATTGCGCCGACATGTTCGACCTTCTCACCACCGCAGCCGCCGCCGCTCAGGGGCTGGGTTCGCCCGCTGACATTTGGGCGCATATCGTCAATGATTTCAGCAATATAACATCGCCCAGCGCATTGGCCGCCTTTGGTCAGGTGCTGATGATCGACATTTTGCTGGCGGGCGACAATGCGATCGTCGTCGGCGCGCTGGCGGCTGGACTGCCCGCCGCCCAGCGCAAGAAGGTCATCCTGATCGGCATCATCGCCGCGCTGGTGCTGCGCATCGCCTTTGCGCTGGTGGTCAGCCAGTTGATGCAGATTGTCGGCCTGATCCTGGCTGGCGGCCTGCTGCTGCTGTGGGTCAGCTTCAAAATGTGGCGTGAACTGCATCCCAAGCGGGGTGGCGAAACGCCCGGCGACACAAGCGACGATGATATATCGGGCCTGCGCCCGGCCAAGAGCTTCGCCGCCGCCGCCTGGGCCGTTGCCGTCGCCGATGTCAGCATGAGCCTGGACAATGTGCTGGCGGTCGCTGGCGCGGCCAAGGACCATCCGGGCATCCTGATCATCGGGCTGATCCTGTCGGTGGCGCTGATGGGCATCGCGGCGAACATCATCGCCAAATATATCGAGCGTTTCCGCTGGATCGCCTATCTCGGCCTGGCGGTAATCGTCTATGTCGCGGTCAAGATGATCTACGAAGGCTTTGTCGATCATCAGGTCGGGATTTTGACGCTGTTCGCCTGAGGCTGAACGCAGCGACGCAACAAAAAGGGGGGCGGAACCACACAGGTTCCGCCCCCCCTTTTTGTGGCGTTTATGGCCCCAATGAGGCTGTCGCATATGGAGCCATCCCCACTATACTCGTCACCCTGAACTTGTTTCAGGGTCCATTTCTCGCCCCAAGCGGTGGCTCTTGGGGCACAATGGATGCTGAAATAAATTCAGCATGACGAAGTAAAATGAGGTCCGTTCCGTACGCGATAGCGGTGCTTCCCCATCGGGGGAGGATCACACCACCAGCACCGTCGCACCGATCGTCTGCCGCGCCTCCAGCGCGCGGTGCGCCTGCGCCGCATCGCTCAGCGCGAAACGCTGGCCGATCACCGCCTTCACGACGCCGCGCTGCATCCGGTCGAACAATCGCTCGGCAGTATGGGCCAGTTCCTGTGGCGTCGCGATATAATCGAACAGGGTAGGGCGGGTGACATAGAGCGATCCGCCACGGCTCAGTTCCAGAAGGCTGACCGGCGGCACCGCGCCTGACGCATTGCCATAGCTGACCGTCAGTCCGCGCCGCTTGAGGCTGGCGAGCGATGCGGCCCAGCTATCCTTGCCCACGCCATCATAGACGACATCAACGCCCTTGCCGCCCGTCAAGTCGCGCACCGTCGCGGCCAACTCGTCAAAGGGAGCGTGCAGGCTATGATCGGCATCGACCTGCGCCGCCTTTTCGGCGGACCCGCAATGGGCGATGACGGTCACGCCCTTGTCGCGCAGCCAGGGGACCAGCACCGATCCGACACCGCCAGCCGCCGCATGGACCAGCGCCACCTGCCCGGCGTGCAGGTCGATACTGTCCTCGGCAAGGTAGCAGGCGGTCATGCCCTTGAGCATCATCGCGGCCGCATCTTCGTTCGACACGCCATCGGGAATCCTGACAGCCTTGTCGGCGGCGATGATGCGGTGACTGGCATAGGCGCCCAGCCCGCTGACGCAGCCGACCCGATCGCCAACGGCAAAGCCGGTGACGCCCGCGCCAACAGCCACGACGCGGCCCGCGCCTTCCGACCCCAGGGGGGTGGGGAGGGGCGCGGGATAGAGGCCGGTGCGATAATAGGTGTCGATGAAGTTGAGGCCGACGGCGTCCTGCGCAACCAGCAGCTCGCCTTCACCCGGTGCGCCGGGATCGAAATCCTCGCGTACGATCACTTCCGGCCCGCCATGGCTGCGGGCGACCATGCGCCACGCGTCCGCCATCAGGCGAGATGCTCGGCAAAGAAATCCGCCGTACGCTTGTCCGCCAGTTGGGCCGCATCCTCGTCCCGGCGATTGCCCATTTCAGCGGCAAAGCCGTGGTCCAGACCGTCATAGTCGTGCAGCGTAACATGGCGATTATCGTCCAGCCCGGCATGCATCGCGGCCTGCGCCTCGGCGGGGACGAAGCCGTCCGCGGTCGGAATATGCAGCATGGTCGGCTTGCCGATCGCATGTTGCTCACCCAGCAAGCCGTCGATGCCCACGCCATAATAAGCGACGAACGCATCGCCATCGGTCCGGCACGCGGCCATGAAAGCCAGCCGCCCGCCCAGGCAATAACCGACCAGCCCGACCTTGCCACCGCCGACAGCCGCCCGCGCCGCCCGGATCGTCGCTTCGATGTCGCGGATCGCCTGGTCTTGATTCAACTTTTGCATATGGCCCAGCGCCGCCTGGAAATCCTCCGGCACGTCGGCGTCCAGTTCGACATGCGGCTTTTCGCGCCAGAACAGGTCGGGGGCATAGGCGACATAGCCTGCCTTGGCCCAACTGTCGCACTTGCGGCGGATGCCCTCATTCACGCCGAAAATTTCCTGAATGACGACGATCGCGGCGGTGGCGTCCTCTGCCGGCTTGGCGACATAGGCGTCGAATGCGCCCTCCTCTTCCAGCGTGGGGACGGAAATAAAGCCTGCCATGGGAATCCCTTCCAACTGTTGTGTCCGGCCCATATTGGCCTGATCGACAGGCAGCGCAACGGGCGTATCGCCCAAAATATTTGCCATGACCGCCCCACTTGCGGCATGACGGGCGCAACGGAATTTTCCGCGCTGGAAGGGCTTTGAACATGAAAGTGACCGTCGATGTCGATTGCAGCCCGGCCGAAGCGCGCGCTTTCCTGGGCCTGCCGGACGTGACCCCGATTCACGACAAATATATCAAGACGATGCTGGAAGGGTTTGAGGGCGTCGGCAGCGCCGAACAGATGGAAACATTGTTCAAAAGCTTCTCCCCCATGGGCGATGCGGGCGTGCGCCTGTTCCAGCAGATGATGAATATCGGCCTGTCGGGCATGTCCGGCACCGAGAAGAAATAAGCCACGCCACCGACCGTGACCGACACGATTTTCGCCCTGTCGAGCGGCGCGCCGCCCGCGGGGATTGCGGTGATCCGCGTCAGTGGTCCCGCCGCCCGCGCCGCGCTGGAACGATTGGCCCGCCGCGTCCCGCCACCGCGCACCGCCAGTCTTGCGCTGCTGGTCGACCCGCAGGACGATGCGCCGCTCGACCGGGCCTTGACCCTGTGGCTCCCCGGTCCGGCAACCGTCACCGGCGAAGATCTGGTCGAGTTGCACTGCCATGGCGGCCGCGCGGTCGTGGCGGCAGTAGAGGCAACGCTCGCGGCGATGCCGGGGCTGCGCCGCGCCGAAGCGGGCGAGTTTACCCGTCGCGCCTTCGCCAATGGCCGGATGGACCTGAACGCGGTGGAAGGGCTGGCGGACCTGCTGGCCGCCGAAACCCAGCAACAGCGCCGCGCCGCGCTGATGATGGCGGAAGGGCATTTCTCCCGACGGATAGAGGGCTGGCGCGCGACCCTGCTCGACCTGTCGGCGATGGCCGAAGCCGCGCTCGATTTCTCCGATGAGGATGATGTGCCCGACGCCGCGATCGAGGCGCGGATCGGCGCGGGCATCACGGCGCTGGCGCAGGATGTCGCCGCCATGCTCGCCGCGCCGTCTGCCGAGCGGTTGCGGGACGGCGTGCGAGTGGTGCTGGCCGGGCCGCCCAATGCGGGCAAGTCGACCCTTCTCAATGCGCTGGTCGGACGGGATGCAGCGATCGTATCCGACATCGCCGGGACGACGCGTGACCGGATCGAGGTGCCTGCGGCGATCGGCGGCGTCGCCTTCCTGTTCACCGACACGGCGGGACTGCGGGACGAGACAGGCGACGCGATCGAGGCGATCGGCATCGACCGGGCGCGATCGGCGCTGGCGGCGGCGGACATCATCCTGTGGCTGGGCGATGAGGCAGAGGCACCGCGCGACGATGCGATATTGATCGCGGCGCAGTGCGACCGCGACGGCGCGGCAGAGCGTCCGGGCCTGCGCCTGTCCGCGCGCACGGGGGAAGGGATGGACGCATTGGTGGCGATGCTGCTGGAGCGCGCCGCGCACATGCTGCCGGGCGAAGGCGACTATGCACTGCACGCGCGACAGCGCCAGCGCGTTGGACAGATTGCGGCATTTCTCGATTCCGCTGCTGGCGCGCATGACCTGTTGATCTTGGCCGAGGAGTTGCGACAGGCGCGGCGAGAGATCGACGCGCTGACCGGCCAAGCCGGAACCGAGGATATGCTAGACCGGCTGTTTGCGGGCTTCTGTATCGGCAAATGAGCGGCATGTTCCACGTGGAACGCTTTTGCTCCGCGCGCGCCTTTCTGATAAGGGCGGCACCATGCGAACAAGCTATGATGTGATCGTGGTCGGCGGCGGCCATGCCGGGTGTGAGGCGGCCGCTGCCGCAGCGCGCAAAGGCGCGACGGTGGCGCTGCTCACCTTTGAACGGGCGACCGTGGGCGCGATGTCCTGCAACCCGGCCATCGGTGGTCTGGGCAAGGGCCATCTGGTGCGCGAAGTCGACGCGCTGGACGGACTGATCGCCCGCGCCGCCGATGCCGCTGCAATCCATTATCGCATGCTGAACAGCAGCAAGGGCGCTGCGGTACAGGGGCCGCGCGTTCAGGCGGACCGCAAGCGGTATCGCGCGGCGATCCATCAGATGCTCGACGCGCAGCCGGGGCTGACGATCGTGGAGGGTGAGGCCGATGCGTTGCTGCTCGCCGGGGAGGCTGTTGCCGGGCTGAAGCTAGCGGATGGGCGTCTCTTGTCAGCCCCCGCCATCGTGCTGGCGACCGGGACGTTTCTGGGCGGCAAGCTGTTCCGGGGTGACGAGCGCGAGGCCGGCGGTCGCGTAGGGGAGCGCGCGGCCACGACGCTTGGCCTTCAGTTGCGCGAGATCGGCTTGCCGATCGGGCGGCTCAAGACCGGCACGCCGCCACGCATCGATGGTCGCACGATCGATTGGGCGCGACTGGAGGCGCAGCCTTCCGACGGCGCGAACTGGACCATGTCCCCGCTATCGGATGGCCGCGTCCTGCCGCAACTCGCCTGCGCCATCACCCGCACCAATGAACGCACCCATCACATCATCCGCGACGGGCTGGGGCGCTCGCCTCTGTTCAGCGGTGCGATAGAGGGGCGGGGGCCACGCTATTGCCCGTCGATCGAGGACAAGATTCAGCGCTTCGGCGATCGTGACGGGCACCAGATTTTTCTGGAGCCAGAAGGGCTGGACGATCCGCTGGTCTATCCCAATGGCATCAGCACGTCGCTGCCGACCGATGTGCAGGTTGCGATGGTCCGCTCCATGTGCGGGCTGGAGCAGGCCGAGATAGTCGTGCCGGGCTATGCCGTCGAATATGATCATGTCGATCCGCGCGCACTGGATTCCTCGCTGGAAGTACGCGCTATCCCCGGCCTGTTCTGCGCCGGACAGATTAACGGCACCACCGGCTATGAGGAGGCGGCGGCGCAGGGTCTGATCGCCGGCGCCAACGCCGCGGCACGAGCGCGGGGGGAGGCGGCTTTGGTCCTTGATCGCGCCAGCAGCTATATTGGCGTGATGATCGACGATCTGGTTTTGCAGGGTGTGACAGAACCCTATCGCATGCTGACGGCGCGCGCCGAATATCGACTACGGCTCCGCGCCGATAATGCCGAAACGCGGTTGGGCGCGATCGGCCTGGCGCATGGACTGATCGGCGCGGTGCGGCAGGCGCGGTTGGGGAGTCGCGCGGCGCAACGTCTGGCGATCGAAACAGAACTGGCGCGCATGATGACCGCCACGGAAATGGCCCGTGCGGGCGCATCGGTTCGGCAGGATGGCGCGCGGCGCAGCCTGTTCGAATGGGCGCGTTTCCCCGAAGTGAACGAGGCGCTGTTGCTCGAATTGGTGCCCGGTCTGCGTGATGCGCCGGATGATCTGCGCGCCGAGATTTTGGAAGACGCGCATTACGCCCCTTATCTCGAACGGCAGGATGCCGAGATTGCCGACATGCGCCGCAACGAGAGGGTGATGATTCCCGCCGATTTCGACTTTGCACGGATCGGCGGTCTGTCGACGGAGATGATCGAACGGCTCGATGCGGCGCGACCCGATACGCTCGCGGCGGCTGGCCGGATCAGGGGTATCACCCCGGCGGCACTGGCAGCAATCCTTGTTCACGTCCGCCGGGTGGCCGCGTGACGGAGGATGAAGCGCGGGCCTGGCTCGATTCACAATTCGATGTTTCACGTGAAACATGGGACCGGCTGGAGCGCTATGTCGCGATCCTGCTGGCCGCGATGGACGAGCAGAATCTGATCGCCCGATCGACCCGCCCCCATGTCTGGGCGCGGCATATCGTGGATTCCGCGCAGTTGCTGCGCCATGCGGAGGATGCAGAGGAGGGGGATTGGTATGATCTCGGTTCTGGTGCGGGGCTGCCCGGCATCGTCATCGCCTGCCTTTCTACGCGGCCAGTTATGATGGTGGAATCGCGGCGCAAGCGGATCGAATTTCTGGACGGCGTGATCGACGAACTGGGTCTCAAGCGCGCGCATGTGTTCGGTGGTCGGGTCGAAGCGGTTCCGCCAACGGCAGCGGCGGTCATCAGCGCGCGTGCCTATGCGCCCTTGCCCAAACTTCTGTCGTCCGCGGCGCATCTGGCGAATGAAAAAACGCTATGGGTGCTGCCGAAGGGACGAAATGCGCAAAATGAACTGGAGGCCGTGCGCCCATCGTGGCAAGGTGACTTTCACATGGAAGCCAGCGTAACGGATGCGGATAGCGCCATCCTGATCGCCCGATCCGTCAAACCCGTCGCCAGGAGGAAAGGCCGCGCATGATCTGCATCGCCATCGCCAATCAGAAGGGCGGCGTGGGCAAAACCACCACCGCCATCAATCTGGCCACGGGATTGGCGGCCACGGGGTTGCGCGTGTTGCTGGTCGATCTCGATCCGCAGGGTAATGCGTCGACTGGTTTGGGCGTCATGCAGGCGGATCGGGCGCAGTCCAGCTATGATCTTCT
The DNA here is from genome assembly GCF_059424385.1 of Sphingobium sp. GW456-12-10-14-TSB1. NCBI lineage: Bacteria > Pseudomonadati > Pseudomonadota > Alphaproteobacteria > Sphingomonadales > Sphingobiaceae > Sphingobium > Sphingobium sp. GW456-12-10-14-TSB1. Next base: position 2,746,885 of record NZ_JBWKZI010000001.1, read on the forward strand.
GGTCGGTAACTGCGCGCTGGAGGACGCCATTGTCGCGACCCGCGTGCCCAAGCTGGACATCGTTCCCGCGACGCAGGATCTGTCTGGCTGCGAGATTGAGCTGATCGAATATGAAGAGCGTACGCACCGACTGGAACGGGTCTTGTCCGAAGCCCCGGCAGGTCGATGGGACATCTGCCTGATCGATTGTCCGCCGTCGCTCGGCCTGCTGACGATCAACGCGATGGTGGCGGCGCAATCGCTGCTGGTGCCGTTGCAGTGCGAATTTTTCGCGCTGGAAGGTCTGTCGCAACTGCTCCAGACGGTCGAGCGCATCCGGGGCCGATTCAATCCCAGCCTGTCGATCATGGGTGTGGCGCTGACCATGTATGACCGGCGCAACCGGCTGACCGATCAGGTTGCCGACGATGTGCGCGCCTGCCTGGGCGATCTGGTATTCTCCACTGTCATCCCGCGCAATGTGCGCCTGTCCGAAGCGCCCAGCCATGGCGTCCCGGCGTTGATCTACGACTTCCGCTGTTCGGGGTCGGAAGCCTATATGCGACTGGCACGCGAACTGATCGCGCGCCTGCCCCGGCAGGAGGTGGCGGCTTGAGCGACGAAACCAGCGAAAAGCCCAAAATGGCCAAGCGCCCGCACGGGCTGGGCCGTGGCCTGTCCGCGCTGCTCGGCGACGTCGCGCGCGAAGAACCTGTCGCGGCGGTCGCTCCATCGCCATCGGGCAAGGCAATCCAGTCCATCGAGGTCGCGCTGATCCAGCCGCACCCGGAACAGCCGCGTCGCCATTTCGACGAAGGCGCGTTGCAGGAACTGGCCGAAAGCATCGGCAAACGCGGCGTGATTCAGCCGATCATCGTCCGGCCCCATGGTGGCGGCTTCCAGATCGTTGCGGGCGAACGCCGCTGGCGCGCGGCCCAGCGCGCCCATCTGCACCGCATCCCCGCGATCGTGCGCGATTTCGATGAGGCCGAAACGCTTGAAATCGCGCTGATCGAGAATATCCAGCGTGAAGATCTCAACCCGATCGAAGAGGCGGAAGCCTATCGCAAGCTGATCGCCGAATTCAGCCATAGCCAGGAAGCGCTTGGCCGCCTGGTCGGCAAATCGCGCAGCCATGTCGCCAATCTCATGCGCCTGCTCGATCTGCCAGCAACGGTGCAGCAGCAGGTGGTCGAACAGAAAATCAGCATGGGCCATGCCCGCGCGCTGATCGGCGCACCCGATTGCGAGGCGCTGGCGCGGCAGGTCGAACAGAAGGGGCTGTCCGTCCGTGATACCGAACAGCTGGTTCGCCGGGTCAAGAAGGGCGAGGACGCACCGGCCGCACGGCGCGGCGGCGGTTCGGGCGACAAGGATGCGGATATTGCCGCGCTGGAGCAGCATCTGGCCGACATATTGGGGCTGAAGGTCGATATTGATCATGCCAGCGGCGCGGGCGGCACGCTGTCGCTGCGCTATTCGACGCTCGACCAGCTCGACATGCTGTGCCAGCGCCTGTCGGGCGAACGCATTTAGGCGACCATGGGTAGCGCGCTGCCGACCGTGAATCGCCATATGCGACATGGGCGAAGTTTGAAGAGTTTGAACCAAAGCAGACTGGTCTTTTACCCACCCGCTCCCTAGGTTGCGGGCATGGCCGACATGCAAAGCTCTACCGCCGCTCCCACGATCATCCGCCGCTCGGATTATCGCCCGCCCGACTGGCTGGTCCCCGCCATCGCGCTGGATTTCGATCTCGACCCGGCGCTGACCATCGTTCGCGCAACGCTGTCGGTCACGCGCAATGGCGATCATGACAGGCCACTGCGCCTCGATGGCGACGGGTTGGTGCCGCTGGAGGTAAAGGTCGACGGCACGGCGCTGGCTGCGGATGACTGGCATATGGAGGCCGGGTCGCTGATCATCGCGCTGTCCGGCGCGGCGCACAGCATTGAAACGCTCGTCGAACTGGCCCCGGAAAGCAACAGCAAGCTGATGGGCCTCTACGCCAGCGGCGGCCTGCTCTGCACCCAGTGCGAGGCGGAAGGGTTCCGGCGCATCACCTTCTTCCCCGATCGGCCCGATGTCCTGTCGCGCTACAGCGTTCGGCTGACCGCCGACAAGGCGCGCTATCCCATCCTGCTGGCCAATGGCGATCCGGTCGAGCAGGGCGTGCTGGACGATGGCCGCCATTGGGCGCTCTGGAACGATCCCTTTCCCAAGCCCTGCTATCTGTTCGCGCTGGTTGCCGGCGACCTGGCCTGCAACGCCGATCGCTTCGTGACGATGAGCGGACGGGAGGTGCAGTTGGGCATATGGGTGCGCGAAGCCGATCTGCCCCGCACCGCGCACGCCATGCAGGCGCTCAAGAACAGCATGGCGTGGGACGAGCGCGTCTATGGCCGCGAATATGATCTGGACGTGTTCAACATCGTCGCCGTGGCCGATTTCAATTTTGGTGCGATGGAGAATAAGGGTCTCAACATCTTCAATTCGCGCTACATATTGGCCGATCCCGAAACCGCGACCGACATTGATTATGACGGGGTCGAAGGCGTCGTCGCGCACGAATATTTCCACAACTGGTCGGGCAATCGCGTCACCTGCCGCGACTGGTTCCAATTGAGCCTGAAGGAAGGATTCACGGTCTTTCGCGACCAGAATTTTTCCGCCGACATGGGTAGTCATGCGGTCAAGCGGATCGAGGATGTCCGCATCTTGCGCGCCGCCCAGTTCCAGGAGGATAGCGGCCCGCTCGCGCATCCGATCCGTCCTGAATCCTATATGGAAATCAGCAACTTCTACACCGCGACCATCTATAATAAGGGGGCGGAGATCATCCGCATGATGGCGCTGATGCTGGGTGCTGAACGCTTCCGCGCCGGCAGCGATCTCTATTTCGACCGGCATGACGGGCAGGCCGCGACCTGCGAGGATTTCGTGGTCGCGATGGAAGAGGGCGGAGGCATAGACCTGACCCAGTTCCGCCGCTGGTATGAGCAGGCGGGCACACCGCATGTCCGCGCGCTGCTGCGCCATGACGCGGCGACCGGCACGGTTGACCTCGATCTGCAACAGAGCATACCGCCAACCCCCGGCCAGCCCGACAAGCAGCCCATGGCCATTCCGCTCCGGGTCGCCTTGTTCGATCCCGCTACCGGCACGCATCATGGCGATGAATTGCTGATGCTGACGGAGGCGCAGCAAAATGTTCGTTTCGAAGGCTTCGCTGCCCCGCCGATCCTGTCGATCAACCGCGGCTTTTCGGCCCCGGTGATCGTGGAAACCAACCGCAGCCAGGATGACCTCGCGTTCCTGTCGGCGCGGGATGACGATCCGTTCGCGCGCTATGAAGCGATGCAGCAACTGATGGTCAACGTGCTGGTCGGCGCGATCGCGGGGCAGCCAGTCGATGACGCCGCCGTCGTCGCAGCAGTGCGCAATACGATCAACGATCCGCTGCTGGACCCTGCCTTCGTTGCCGAAGCCATCCGTCTGCCCAGCGAAGCCTATCTGGGCGACCAGATGGCGGTCGTCGACCCCGATGCCATCCATGCAGCGCGGGAATCGCTGCAACGGCGGATCGGCGCGGATCTGGCGCCGCTATGGCGCGACATGCACAGCCGCACCAAGGCGAACGGCTTTTCGCTGTCACCGGCGGCCAAAGGTGCGCGCAAGCTGCGCAACGCAGCGCTGCATTATCTGGTGGCGTCGGGCGCGGAGGATGGCCCCGCCATTGCCTTCGCCCAGTTCCACGAGGCGGACAATATGACCGAGCGGCAGGCAGCGCTCGCCACGCTGGCCAATAGGACCAGCATGGAACGCGACGCGGCGATCGACATATTCTACAACCGCTACGGCCATGACGCGCTGACGCTCGACAAATGGTTCCAGACCCAGGCGTTCGCGCTGCATCCCGATACGGTCGGTCAGGTCGAGGAACTGGGACGGCACAAGGCCTTCACTCTGTCCAATCCAAACCGGGTGCGGTCCCTTTATGGCGCATTTTCGGGCAACCAATGGGCGTTCCACCATCGGTCGGGCAAAGGGTATCAACTGGTGGCCGACTGCATCATCGCGCTCGACAAGCGCAATCCGCAGACTGCGGCACGGCTGGTCCCGCCCCTGGGGCGTTGGAAGCGTTTCGATGCTGATCGGGCCGGGCTGATGCGTGCGCAATTGTCACGCATCCTGGCGCAGCCGGGCCTGTCGAAGGATGTCACCGAACAGGCCAGCAAAAGCCTGGAGTGAGGGGCAGGCTGGCTTAGCTGCCGTTCGGGCCGCCGCCCGGACCGCTGCCGCCGGCATTGCCGCCCATGCCGCCAGCGCCGACCGCACCGATATTGCCGAATATCTCGTCAAACAGGCTGCGATTGCGACCCAGCGTCGGCGTCTTGTCGCCCATGGGCGAAATATGGGCGACCTGTTCCAGCCCCATGCGGTCCACCGCTGCGACATTGCCCGCCGCGTCGAAATGGACGCGCAGTACCGTCTGGGCAACGGGCTTGGGGTTGGAGAAGGCCAGCGCGCGCATGTCACGCGACACATAATACCAGTCCTGCTCGCCAAATTGCGAGACGAAGCTGGGACGACCCAGCGTGCCTTCCACCGATGCGCGATTGTCGATGCCCGGCTGAACCGAATCAACCAGCAGCTTGTCGACCTGATAGCCCTGATGGGTGCGGATGCGGGTGCAGCCCGATGCTCCCAGCACCAGCGCGCCCAGGCCAAGAGCCAACAGGACACGCCCGCGTGTGGAATGACGGCTGAACTGACGCATGGACTTCTCCTGGCGGAACGCTCCCGCGAACCCAATAAACATGACGCCGCCATTGCATTGGGCAGCGGCTCGATCAATATGGAAATGCGTCGCTCCCGGCAAGGGGCGACACTTGGCAAGACGGTGCTCCGTCGAACGATCCATCTTAAAAAAGCATAGTCCCCATGTCCACAGCCTCCCCTTCCTTCCTCCAGCGCCTGTTTGGCCGCACCGATCCCAAGGATGGACTGCTGCCGCTCTACAATGTCATCGTCGCGCAGGGGCGGCAGCCGCACTGGTATATCGACGGCGCGGTGCCCGACACGCTGGACGGACGGTTCGACATGATCGTCGCGGTCCTGGCGCAGGTGCTAATGCGGCTGGAGCAGCAGGGGGCAACGCAGGAAAGCGTCTGGCTGACCGAATTGTTCGTCGATGACATGGACGGCCAGTTGCGCCAGGAAGGCATAGGCGATGTCGTGGTCGGCAAGCATATCGGCCGGATGGTGAGCGCGCTGGGTGGCCGGATCAGCGCCTATCGTGCCGCGCTGGCCGGGGAAGCCGACATGGCCGACGCACTGCGCCGCAACCTCTATCGCGGCGCACCGGTGAGCGACGCCGCGCTCGCCCATGTCGAAGGCGCGTTGCGGGAACGCTGGACGCGGCTGGGCTGCCTGACCCGCGATGCGATGCTGGCGGGGGACTTGGGATGAGCGCGCTGCCGACGCCCGAATTTTCGCGCCCCGTCCGGCTGGACCAGATCGGCCATATCAGCGGCAGCACCAGCATCGTCGCCGACGCGGCCGAGCGGGAAGCGCTGATGCGCCGGTTCGGCCTGCTGGCGCTCGATGCGCTGGAGGCGGACTATCGAATCAGTGAGGAGAATGGCAGCATCTTCGCGCGCGGTCGGGTGCGGGCCAGCCTGGCGCAGGCCTGTGTCGCAACTGGCCAGCCGGTGGCAGAAACCATCGACACAGAATTCCTGCTCCGTTTCGTTCCTGACGATGAGGATGTCGTCGAAGGCGCCGAAATGGAGCTGGACGCCGAAGATTGCGACACGATCGGCTATAGCGGCAACAGCATCGACATGGGCGAAGCCGTCGCCGAGACAGTGGCGCTGGCGATGGCGCCCTATCCCCGCGCGCCCGATGCCGACGCCATTTTGCGCGAAGCAGGCGTGTTGCAGGAGGATCAGGCCGGTCCCTTTGCCGCCTTGCTGGCACTCAAGGGCAAGGAATAAGTCGCGGTCGCGGCTGCGCTGTTTCCCTTTCGTTCCTGTCATGGCATAAGATCGGGCCATGGACGCCCCGCCGCCATCGCCGCGCAAGATCATCCATATCGACATGGACGCTTTCTATGCGTCGGTGGAACAGCGGGACAATCCCGCGCTGCGCGGCCAGCCGATCGCGGTGGGCGGGGGCGGCCCGCGCGGGGTGGTCGCCACGGCCAGCTATGAGGCGCGGGCGTTCGGGGTGAAGTCCGCCATGCCCGGCGCACGGGCGCGGCGGCTCTGCCCCGACCTCATCTTCGTGCCGCCGCGATTCGAAGCCTATCGTGCGGTGTCCGGGCAGATCCGGGCGATCTTCGCGCGCTTTACCGACATGATCCAGCCGCTATCGCTCGACGAAGCCTATCTGGACGTCACCGTGAACAAGCCAGGCATCGCGTCCGCGACGCAGGTGGCGGCGGAGATTCGCGCGCTGATTCGCGCGGAAACCGGGCTCACCGCCTCGGCCGGCGTGTCCTATAACAAGCTGATCGCCAAGCTGGCATCGGACCAGAACAAGCCCGACGGCCTATGTGTCGTGCGGCCAAGCGAAGGCCCGGCCTTTATCGCCGCCATGCCGGTGCGGCGCATTCATGGCGTGGGTCCAGTGACGGCGGCGCGGATGCACGCGCTGGGGATCGAGACGGGGGCAGACCTGCGCGCGCGCGACCTGCCCTTCCTTCAGGCGCATTTCGGTAACGCCGCCCAATATTATTACCGGGCCGCCCGCGGGCAGGACGACCGGCCAGTGCGCGAACGCGAGCAGCGCAAGTCGGTGAGTGTCGAGGATACATTTTTCGACGATCTGACCGATCGGGATCGGCTGGTGGCGGAGATAGAGCGAATCGCCGCCAGTCTGTGGGGCCGGATCGAAAAGGCGCAGGCCTGGGGCCGGACGGTGACGCTCAAGATCAAATTCGCCGACTTCCGTATCATCACCCGCTCACGCAGCTTTGCTACGCCGGTGCGTTCGCCCGACTTGCTGGCGCAAGCGGCGCGGGACTTGCTGCTGGCCCAGCTACCGCTGCGCATGGGCGCGCGGTTGTTGGGACTGGGGGTGCATAATCTGGAAGTGGAGGAAGAAGCGGGGCAGGGCGATCAACTGGCGCTGGGGTTATAAGCCCCAGCCGTCAGTCCGCCCGCCGATGATCGCCCCTTAAAATGGCAGCCAGGTCCGCTTTTCGCTGAACTTCATGTAACCGGCATTGACGCCCAGCCGATAGCCGACGCCAAGACGGATCGGGATCAGCACGACATTGCCCCAGCGCAGATAGCTGGCGGTGAAGCCGCCGACCAAATAGGCGGTGCCTTCGGCCGCCGGGAAGCGGTGATAGAGATCCTGCGTGTCGTAGAGATTGTAGACCAGCACGAAGGTGTTGGCCGCGTTGCCGCCGACATCGAAGCCGATCGATGGCCCTGTCCAATAGACTTCGCGCTTGCCCTCGACCTTGTGATTGAGCGTGCCGGACCCATAGCGCAGGCCGACAACGAAGGCGCCCGACGCCTCACGCCCGGCGATATAGGCGTTGGGGCGACCCTGATCCTTCAATATCTTTTCGATAAGGCCCGCCAGCCCTTCCGCGCCCTTGCCGAACACGCCTTCCGCCGCGCCGATCAGATCGTCCTGCTGATAAGAATCGCTGGGCGCGATGGCGGCAGGCGGGGATGATTCCGTAACGGGTGCGCCGGTTGCGGTGGTGCCGGACGTGACGGCGCTGTTGGCCGGGCTGTCATTATAGACGCTGGGATCGACGCCCGGCTCCGTAGGGGCGGGGCGCGCGGGTGGCGGCGGCGCGAGATCGGCGTCGATCGCGGTGTTGGGATCGATCGTGCGCACCTGGGCAGACGCCACCGGGCTGAGCGCCAGCCCCGCCAGCGCCACGACCAGCGCGCCTGCGCGTGCCAGGCGGGCGCCTTTCCGTCCCATAATCCCGATCATGCCCGATGCTCCCCGCAAATTTCCATTCTAACCATCCCCCAGACTATCGGCTTTCAACCTGAAACGACAATGAACGAACGTCCACCTGAGTCGATTCCGGGCCGGAACGATTTACAAGCATGACATTAGCGCAAAAAATCCCCGAACAGGACCGTTGCCATGCGCCAAAGCCGTCGCTATAGGACACGTCGCCTAGCCGCAGCCCCGCCCCAAGCGGGCGTTCAGGCCATGTTTGGAGACGTGGGTGAGTGGCTGAAACCAACGGTTTGCTAAACCGTCGTAGGGATAACTCCTTACCGAGGGTTCGAATCCCTCCGTCTCCGCCACCCTTTTTCGGACTGAACCGATGATCCGCGCCCGTTTCGGCACTTTGCGCGGCCTGGTCCGCCTGATCCTGTCCTATCCGCAACTGGCGCTGGGCCTATCCGCCAGTCGCCCGGCTGATCCTGCGCAGGTGCGGCGGCTGGTGTTCGTGTGTCAGGGCAATATCTGCCGCAGCGCCTTTGCCGATGTCGTGGCGCGCAGGGCGGGGCTGCGGTCGGCGTCTTTCGGGCTGTCGACCACCACGGGGCGGGCCGCGCATGATCCCGCCATCGCCGCCGCCCGCGCCTTGGGCCATGATCTGGCGCAGCATCGTGCGGTCGACATGGCGGATTATGTGCCGCAGGCGGGCGACCTGCTGCTGGCGATGGAGGTGCGGCAATTGCACCGGCTGGCTGCCGATCCGCGCCTCAACCATCTGCCGCGGACATTGCTTGGGCGGTGGACGGTGCCGGTGCTGCCGCATCTGCACGATCCCTATGGGTTGGACGACCCTTATATGGCGACCTGCCTTGCCCGAATCGAGCAGGCGGTCGAGCGGCTGGTCAGCGCTTTCCCCCGCGCACGGCTTTCCTGAACATCTGCGCCATATCCCGCATCCAGGGACGGGGATCGGATAGCGTCAGCACATAATAGCGGGTTGCCGGGTCGAAAAAGCCCAGCACATAGCCGATCAGATCCCTGACTGGCCGCCGTTTGAAGAACGGATCGCTGATGCGTCCCGGCGCAATCCACAGGCGTATGAGACGCTTGGTTTCCGGCACCATATAGCGCGCGCGCAGATCATCGCGCGGCGGCGGCGCCGGGTCACGCTGGCCCAGCACGGTGCGGCGATAGGCTTCCCAGGCGAAATGCGCGCCACAATGGCGGGCCAGCGGCAGGCTGCCCCAGAAACGGCCATTGACCTCCATCAGCCAATAGCGTCCGCTGTCCGGCTCATAGCGATATTCGACCATCGCCTGCCCGTCCCAGTCGAGCGCGCGCAACAATTGTTCGGACAGCGCCATCTGATCGCCATGCAGGTCCGCCGGTTCGGCCCGGCACAGCGTGGATACGCCTCCTTCGGGGGGCCATTCGTGCAGGCGGCGATGCTGGAAGCGCAGCGTCGCCTGTCCCTGTTCCATGTAGAGCATCTGCCCCAGGCCGACGCCGCGGCAATATTGCTGGATCAACGGCCAAAGGCCTACAGGCGCGTAGCGGTCCAGCAGTGCGACCAGTTCTTGCGGCGTGTGGACATATTCGGTCTTGAGCCATTCAAGCCCGGCCTGCTCCAAGATTGGCATGATCGCGGGCGGATTGGCCCATTTGGCGACCAGCGGATACTGCATCGTCGCGACACGGGCGGCAAAATCCTCGCCGATCTGTGGTTGCCAGGTTTGCGGCACGCGCAGGCCAGCCTTTTCGGCAATGTCCAGCGTTCGGAATTTGTCGATGACCTTGGCCAGCCGGTCGGGTCGGGGCACCAATATGTGGCAATCGCCGATCGTGGGTGGCAGCTCCGCCAGTTCCAGCAGGTCCGATTCGGACACGGCCAGCACCGCGCCCGCGCCGGTGCGGGCGATCAGGTCCGGCAGCCAGAGCGCGGCAGGACCGTCGGGGCGCAAATGCGACCGGGTGCAGTGGCGAGAGGCCGCACCCACGCTGTCCGCATCGCCCGCAACGCCGTGCACGGGCACGCCATGCTCCCCCAGTTCACGCACGACCGTCAGGCCGATGGCGTTCTCCAGACCCAGGACGATGGCGCCGGGCAGGGCTGTCACGCAGGCACCAGCCGATGTTCGTAGCGCCATGTCGACCAGGCCTGCTGGGCGATCCGCAACCCGGTGCGCAGACGACTGGGCGGCACGCGGGTCAGGCTGCGGCCAGCGCGATCGGCCAGATCGTCGGGCAGGTCGTGGAAGCCTGCGCCACGGATCTGCGGCAGGCGGGCCGCCTCCCGGCAGAGCGCGACGAACCGCGCCTTGACCGCGCCATTGGGGCGTTGCCGGTCGCGGGACAGCATTTCGAAACTATGGGTGACAATGACGAAGGCATCATGGCCTTCCTGCGCGGCATGGCGCAGCCCCGCGCGCATTTCGGCGGCGGACATGGCGCAGATTTGCGCCGGACGAAAGCGGCCGGGCCGGTCGGATATGCCCGATACCGGCAATTCACTGATACCGTGCAGGCGGCTTGCGCCTATCTCGCCCGGATCGGCATCGATATGGCAGTCAAGGCCCAGATAGGCGGGATTGACGCTGCTGTCCCACGACAGGCCGATTGCCGCAAGGGCGCGCAGCGTGTCGTCATTGGCCCCGAAATTACCCGCGCGAAAGGCGGTGATGGCGGGCGCCCCGGCCTGTTCCAGCAGCTGCCTGGCCAGGCCCAGCAGAACGATCTGGTCCGCCAGCGTGAAATCGCCGATATTGCGGCCCTGTCGTCCACCGACCGGCGATTCCTTCGCCCAGGCGAGCCATTCGGTGTGGATGTGCATCTGCACTTCATGGCCGCGCTCCACGATTGCGGTGACGATCGGGGTCAGGAAATCGGCGCCGTGGACCAGCGCGGGCAGGGGATCGAGGAAGAACACGCCTTTCAGGCCATGGCGGTCGAGCATGTCCATCTGCCAGCCTATGCCATGCGCCTGCCCCTGCGCTTCGGCCCAGATCGAACGGCGGATATTGTCATCCAGGTCGACGCCGCGCTGCTGGAGCGAGGCGGACAGTTCCGTATCGACGGTGATGAGCAGCGCGGTCATGGGCGATCCGGTCGGGGGGAGGCAATTGGACAGCAATAGGGATCAGGAGTTAAGGACCGGTGATATGTCCCCAATATGTCCTCTGGTCCACATATTGGAAAGATAGCATCGGGCCGTCAATCCGCTGCCATCCCTATCCGACGCTGCGACAATGCCCACTCCGTCACGCGAGCAGCGAAAATTCCCCGTAATTGCCCTGAAAGAACAGCAAGGGGCTTTCAGGCCGGTCGACTTCCAGCGCGATGACCTTGCCCAGCACGATATAATGGTCGCCCGCCTCATGCACCGCGTCCAGCGTGCAGTCGATCCAGGCGACGACATTGTCCAATATCGGTGATCCATTGGCCGATACACGGTGCGAGACGCCGGCAAACTTGTCCTCGCCGCGCCCGGACAACTGGCGGCACAGCGCCTGCTGGTCACTGGCCAGCACATTGACGCAGAATTTGCCGACCGCAGCCAGACGTGGCCAGCTTTGCGACGTTTTGGCCGGGAAGAAGGCGACCAGCGGCGGATCAAGCGAGACCGAGGTGAAGGAGCCTACCACCATGCCGACGGGCGCGCCGTCCGCCTCTACGGCGGTGACGACGCATACGCCGGTGGGATAATGGCCCAGCACCCGGCGAAAGGTTGCGCTGTCGAAACTGATCACGTCATTCATGCGGACTCTCCCCTGCACCCCATCATGTTTCCTTGCTGCCACAGGATGGGGTGCGATTTTATGTCGATCAAAGCGCAATCCCGCCCGCCGCCAGCACTGCCAGCGTCAGCAGTTCCGATGCGTTGGACGCCATCGTCGCAATCTGTACCGATTTTTCCATGCCCACCAGCACCGGGCCGATCATCGACGTGCCGCCCAGTTCGCGCAGCAGCTTGGCCGAGATATTGGCCGATTGCAGGCCGGGCATCACCAGCACATTGGCGGGGCCGGACAGGCGGCTGAACGGATAGCTTTTCATGACCGCCGGGTTGAGCGCCACATCGGCGGTCATTTCGCCTTCATATTCGAAATCGACGCCGCGTTCGTCGAGCAACTTCACCGCGCCGCGCACATTTTCCAGAAACGCGCCGGGCGGGTTGCCGAAATTGGAGTAGGAGAGGAAGGCGACGCGCGGGTCATGGCCCATGCGGCGGGCCACGGCGACGGTGCCTTCTGCTATATCGGCCAGTTCGTTTGCCGTCGGGCGCTCGTTGACGGTGGTGTCGGCCAGGAACACGGTCTTGTCCTTGGCCACCATGACATGGATGCCAAACGGGGTGCGTCCTGCCGCCGGGTCCATCACCCGTTTCACCTCGCGCAATGTCTGCGCATAGGGGCGGGTCATGCCGGTGATCATCGCATCGGCCACGCCCATCCTGACCAGCAATGTGCCGAAAATATTGCGATCGCGGTTCACCATCCGCTCGCAATCGCGGCGCAGATAGCCGCGCCGTTGCAGGCGCGCGTAGAGCAGGTCGACCATTTGCGGGACCAGCGGCGAGTTGACGCTGTTGTGCAGTTCGAAACTGTCGGGATCGCGCACGCCCAGCGCCTTGAGCTTGTCGACCACATCGCCGCGACCGACCAGCACCGGGATGCCATAGCCCAGGTCGCGGAACTGGATCGCCGCGCGCAACACCACTTCCTCTTCCGCTTCGGCAAAGACGACGCGCTTGGGATTGGCCTTGGCCACTTCATAGGCCGTGGTCAGGACCGATGTGGTCGGGTTCAGCCGGCCCTTCAACGACTGGCGATAGGCGGCCATGTCCGCGATTGGCTTTTGCGCCACGCCGCTGTCCATCGCCGCCTGCGCGACGGCGGACGGCACCACTTCCATCAGGCGCGGGTCGAACGGGGCGGGGATGATATAGTCAGGCCCGAAACTGTGCGAACGGCCATAGGCCTTGGCCACTTCCTCCGGCACCTGTTCGCGTGCCAGTTCGGCGATGGCATGGGCGGCGGCGACCTTCATCGCTTCGTTGATCGTCGTCGCCCGCACGTCCAGCGCGCCGCGGAAAATGAAGGGGAAGCCGATGACATTGTTGACCTGATTGGGATAGTCCGACCGGCCCGTCGCTACGATCGCTTCGGGGCGCACCGCCTTCGCATCGGGCGGGGTGATTTCCGGGTCGGGATTGGCCATCGCAAAGATGATCGGCTTTTCGCCCATATCCTTGACCATGTCCGGCGTCACCGCGCCCTTGACCGACAGACCAAGGAACACGTCTGCGCCCTTCATCGCTTCCTTCAGCGTGCGCGCGTCGGTCCTGACCGCATGGGCCGATTTCCACTGGTTCATGCCTTCGGTGCGACCCTGGTAGATCACGCCCTTGCTGTCGCACATGATGACATTGTCACCCGCCACGCCCAGCGCCTTGATCAGCTCGGTGCAGGCGATCGATGCCGCGCCCGCGCCATTGACCACGACTTTCAGGTCTTTCAATTCGCGCCCGGTCAGCATCGCGGCGTTGATGACGCCTGCGGCCGCGATGATCGCGGTGCCATGCTGGTCGTCATGAAATACCGGAATGTTCATCCGCTCCTTGAGCGCCTGTTCGATGATGAAACATTCAGGCGCCTTGATATCCTCAAGGTTGATGCCGCCGAATGTCGGTTCCATCAGTTCCACCGCCTCGATGAAGCGGTCGACATCCTCGGTCTTGAGTTCAATGTCGATGCTGTCCACGTCGGCAAAGCGCTTGAAGAGCACCGCCTTGCCCTCCATCACCGGCTTGGATGCGAGCGCGCCGAGGTTGCCAAGGCCCAGAATCGCCGTGCCGTTGGTGATGACGGCGACCAGATTGCCCTTTGCGGTATAATCATAGGCGGTGGCGGCGTCCGCTGCGATGGCCAGCACGGGCACCGCAACGCCGGGGGAATAGGCCAGCGACAGGTCGCGCTGGGTCGCCATGGGTTTGGACGCGATGATCTCGATCTTGCCGGGGCGTCCGGTCGAATGGAAAAACAGCGCCTCGCGCTCGGAAAATTCCACATTCGACTTGTCGGTCATCACTCATCCGCCCTTTGCTGTCCGTTGCGTCGGCCCTAGCGGCAAGCGCGCCTTGTGGGCAAGTGCGAGAAGGCTTCTTTCCTGCTGTGCAGCTTGGCGCTATCCGGGCTTCATGCCCAGCGCCCCGAACGACATCGCGATCCAGCCCGCCCCTACGCCCATGATGGCGCAATATCTGGCGCTCAAGGCTCAGGCGAATGACTGCCTGCTCTTCTACCGCATGGGGGATTTCTTCGAACTTTTCTTCGACGATGCGAAGGCAGCGGCCGCGACGCTCGACATTGCGCTGACCAGTCGGGGCGAACATGGCGGGGTGCCGATCCCGATGTGCGGCGTGCCGGTGCACAGCGCGGAAGGCTATCTGGCCCGGTTGATCAAGGCGGGCCACCGGGTCGCCATCGCCGAACAGACCGAAACGCCGGCGCAGGCCAAGGCGCGCGGCGGCAAGACGCTCGTGGCGCGCGACATTGTCCGCTATGTGACGGCGGGCACGCTGACCGAGGAAACATTGCTCGATTCCCGTCGCGACAACATGCTTGTCGCGCTGGCGCAGGTGGGCGGAGAGGGCGAGGTCGGCCTGGCCGCCGCCGACATCTCGACTGGCCGGTTCGAAACGATGACCTGCCGGCCCGCCGATCTGCCCGCCGAACTCGCCCGCCTGCGCCCCAGCGAGACGGTGGTGGCGGAAGGGGCGACGCTCGACATAGCCGACGCGCATATGTTTGATCGCGCCGCCTTTTCCAGCAGCCGCGCCGAAACCGCGCTCAAACGGCTGTTCGGGGTCGCGACGCTGGACGGGTTTGGTCAGTTCAGCCGCGCCGAACTGGCGGCGATGGGCGGGTTGATCGGCTATCTCGACCATGCGGGCAAGGGGACATTGCCCTTCCTTGCGCCACCCCTGCGCCAGACGAGCGGTGGCCATGTCGCCATCGATGCGGCGACGCGCGAGAGCCTGGAAATTGTCGCGACGATGAATGGCGCGCGGGCGGGCAGCCTGCTGGGCGCGGTCGATCGCACCGTGACGGGGGCGGGGGCGCGGCTGTTGGCGCAGGATCTGTCTGCGCCGCTGATGGATATGGGCCTGATCGACGCGCGGCTGGGGCTGGTGCAATTGTTCCATGACGATGCGGGGCTGCGCGACCAGTTGCGTGGCGCTTTGCGCGCACTGCCGGACATTGGCCGGGCGCTGGGCCGGGTCGCGGTGGGCCGGGGCAGCCCGCGCGACCTTGGCCAGTTGCGCGACGGACTTGGCGAAGCGCGCCTCTTGCGGGAGCGGCTGGGGCGTCAGCCCGACCAGCCGCTGCTCCTCGCCCGCTTGCTGCCCGCGCTCGATGGCCATGGCGCGCTGGTCGACAATCTGGCGCGCGCGCTGGTGCCTGCACCGCCGACCGAAACGGCGAGTGGCGGCTATATTGCCGATGGCTATGATCCGGCGCTGGACGAATTGCGCCGCATGGCGGGCGATGGCCGCCGGGCGATCGCCGCGCTAGAGGCGAAATATCGCGCGCAAACCGGCATCTCCGCCCTCAAGATCCGCCATAATGGCGTGCTCGGCTATCATGTCGAAGTCCCCGCCCGCGCCGCCGACACGCTGATGCAACCCGACAGCGGCTTTACCCATCGCCAGACGCTGGCGGGCGTCGTGCGCTTCAACTCGGTCGATCTGCATGAGGAAGCCGGGCGCGTCGCGCAGGCGGGGGGGCATGCGCTGGTCGCCGAAGCGGCCCATCTGGAAGACCTGATCGCCGCCGTCCTGGATCGCAAGGCGGACATTGCGCGCGCCGCGCAGGCCCTGGCCCGGCTGGATGTCGCCGCGGCGCTCGCCGAACGGGCGGCGGAGGGCGGCTGGCAGCGGCCCCATTTCGTGGTGGCGGACGGGGCCGGGCCATGCCTGGACATTGTCGGCGGCCGGCATCCGGTGGTGGAGGACGCGCTGCGGCGCGAAGGGCAACCCTTCGTCGCCAATGATTGCCGTCTGGTGCAGGACGACCGGCTATGGCTGGTCACTGGCCCCAACATGGGCGGCAAATCCACTTTCCTGCGGCAAAATGCGCTGATCGTCATATTGGCGCAGGCGGGCGCCTATGTCCCGGCGCAGGCCGCGACGCTCAGTCTGGTCGACCGGCTGTTCAGCCGGGTCGGCGCGTCGGACAATCTGGCGCGGGGCCGTTCCACCTTCATGGTCGAGATGGTGGAGACCGCCGCGATCCTGGCGCAGGCG
The DNA here is from genome assembly GCF_059424385.1 of Sphingobium sp. GW456-12-10-14-TSB1. Taxonomy (NCBI): domain Bacteria; kingdom Pseudomonadati; phylum Pseudomonadota; class Alphaproteobacteria; order Sphingomonadales; family Sphingobiaceae; genus Sphingobium; species Sphingobium sp. GW456-12-10-14-TSB1. The sequence continues at coordinate 2,763,098 of NZ_JBWKZI010000001.1, forward strand.
ACCGCCGACAGCTTCGTCATTCTGGACGAGGTCGGGCGCGGCACATCCACCTATGACGGGCTTGCGCTCGCATGGGCGGTGGTGGAGGCGGTGCATGAGGTCAATCGCTGCCGCTGCCTGTTTGCCACCCATTATCATGAACTGACCCGGCTGGCGGAAAGCCTGTCCTCGCTCTCGCTCCATCATGTGCGCGCGCGCGAGTGGAAGGGGGATCTGGTGCTGCTGCATGAACTGGCCGACGGGCCGGCCGATCGCAGCTATGGCCTGGCCGTCGCGCGGCTGGCGGGCCTCCCGGCTGCGGTCCTCAAGCGTGCCAAGGATGTGCTGGCCCGGCTGGAGGCGGGCAAGGCCAGGACGGGTGGCATCGCGGCGGGACTGGACGACCTGCCGCTGTTTGCCGCTGTCGCCGCCCAGCCCGAACCGCTGGTCGATCCGCTGCGCGCCGCGCTTGATGGCATTGATGCCGACGCATTGTCGCCGCGCGAAGCGCTCGATCACATATATCGGCTGAAACAACTGGCCGCGACCAGCGAGCAAGACTAGATAGCCATCATGGTCATGCAATTTCCCGCGCTGGGATCGCGCCGCGCGATCATCGATCGGCGTGCGATTTCCGACAATATTACCGCACAGGCGCAACTGCACCGGAGCGATCCGATGCTGCTGCGCGGCGTGATCGTCAAGGAATTGAAGGCGGCACTGGACGACGGCCGGGCCGAAATCGCCCGGCGGCTGCATGCCAAGCCCACGCGCGGGCGGGAGTCGGTGACGGCCTTTGCCTTCCTGATCGACCAGATTTTGCGCCTGCTCTATGACGCGACGACGCATCATCTCTACCCGTCGGGCAATCGCAGCACGGGGGAGCGGATCGCCCTGATCGCGGTCGGCGGCTATGGCCGGGGCGAAATGGCGCCGCATAGCGATGTCGACATCGGCTTCATCACCCCGTGGAAACCGACCGGCTGGACCGAGCAGGTCATCGAATCCATGCTCTATTCGCTCTGGGATCTCGGTCTGAAAGTCGGGCATTCCAGCCGCTCGATTGACGAGACGATGCGGATGGCCAAGGCCGACCTCACGGTCCGCACTGCCCTGCTTGAGGCGCGCTATGTCTGGGGCGATCGCGCGCTATATGAGGAAACATCAACCCGCTTCGACGCGGAAGTGATGCAGGGCACTGCCCGCGCCTTTGTCACCGACAAGCTGGCCGAGCGTGACGAGCGCCACAAAAGGATGGGCGACAGCCGCTATGTCGTCGAACCCAATGTGAAGGAGGGCAAGGGCGGCCTGCGCGACCTGCACACATTGTTCTGGATCGGCAAATATGTGAACCGGGTGCGGTCGGTGGCCGAACTGGTCGATGTCGGGCTGCTGACCCAGCTGGAACTGCGCCAGTTTCAGAAGGCGGAGGATTTTCTGTGGGCGGTGCGTTGCCACCTGCACACCATCACTGGCCGGGCGGAGGATCGACTGACCTTCGACCTCCAGCTGGAAACCGCGACGCGGATGCGCTTTACCGGGCGGCATGGCCGGTCGGGGGTGGAGCGCTTCATGCGCTATTATTTCCTGAACGCCAAGATCGTGGGCGACCTGACGGCCATGTTCCTGGCCCATCTGGACGATCAGTTGGGGGCCAGGGGGCGGCGCTACATCCCCGCCCTGTTTCGCCGGCCCAAAAAGCTGGACGGCTTCGTCCTCGAACGCGGTCGGCTGTCGCTGCCCAGCGATGATTTTTTTCAGGTCGATCCGGTCCGGCTTTTGGAAATCTTCGCCGTCGCCGACCGCCATGGCCTGGCCATCCACCCCGGCGCGATCCGCGCGGCCAGCCGCGACGCCGGGCTGATCACCGCCAAGGTGCGCAAGGATCCGCGCGCCAATGCGGCCTTCATGGATGTGCTCACATCCCCGCGCGATCCCGAAACCGTGTTGCGCTGGATGAACGAATCCACTGTTTTCGGGCGCTTCATCCCCGATTTCCGCCGCGTCGTGGCGCAGATGCAGTTCGACATGTACCACCATTATACGGTGGACGAACATACGATCCGCGCCGTTGGCCTGCTGGCCCGGATCGAAAAGGGCGACCTGCCCGGCGATCATCCGCTGGCGACCGAACTGATGGGCAAGCTGCTGTCGCGCCGCGTCCTGTACGTCGCGGTGCTGCTGCATGACATTGCGAAGGGACGGGGCGGGGACCATAGTATCCTGGGCGCAGACGTCGCCAAACAGCTGTGCCCGCGGCTGGGCCTGACCCCGGCGGAGACGGAAACGGTCGCCTGGCTGGTGCGCTATCATCTGCTGATGTCGGCCACCGCCTTCAAGCGCGACCTGGCCGACTACAAGACGATCCTCGATTTCGTCGATGTCGTGCAAAGCCCGGAGCGGCTGCGCCTGCTGCTCTGCCTGACCGTGGTGGATATTCGCGCAGTCGGGCCGGGGGTGTGGAACAGCTGGAAACGGCAGTTGCTGGGCGACCTGTACGAGGCCGCCGAAGAATTGCTGCGGCTGGGTCACAAGCAGAAGGGCCGCAGCGAACGGGTCGCGGCCAAGCAGGAAGCGACGCGGCAGGCGTTGGGTCTGCCTGATGCGGAATTTGAACGGCTGCGTCGTCGGCTGCCCGAATCCTACTGGATCGCCGAGCCAGAGGATATTCTGATCCACAATGCGCAGCACATCCTGGCGTCTGCCGATGCGCCCCTGTCGATCGCCGCCCATTATTATCCGCAGCGCGGCGCGACGCTGGTAACGGTCTATGCGACCGACCATCCGGGGCTGTTCTATCGCATCGCGGGCGCCATCCATCTGGCGGGCGGGAACATCATCGACGCGCGCATCCACACGACGCGCGACGGCGTGGCGATCGACAATTTCCTGGTGCAGGACCCGTTCGGCGGCGCCTTTCATGATCCCGACCAGCTGACCCGCATCCGCAACGCGATCGAGGATTCGCTGTCCAATCGCCACCGGATGATCACCAAATTGTCGGCGCGCCCGCTGACCCGGACCCGCGCCGAAGCGTTCCGCATCGTCCCCAACGTGCTGATCGACAACAAGGCGTCTAATCGCTTCACCGTGGTGGAAATCAACGCTGCCGACCGGCCAGCCCTGCTGTTCAGCCTGGCCAATGCGCTGTTCCAGTCGAAGGTCACCGTCCATAGCGCCCATGTCGCTACCTATGGCGAACGCGCGGTCGACACATTCTATGTCACCGACCTGCTCGGCGGCAAGATCGAGAGCAAGGCGCGGTTGCAAACGCTTGAGCGCCGCCTGCTCGAAGCGGCAGGCGGCGAGGTGAGTGAAGCGCTGGAGCGGGCTTAACCCGGCTGCGTTGCCAGCCAGGCCGCCACATCCGCCGCGACCTTGTTCGCTGCGGCATTGAGCGGCACGCCGATCGTGCCTGCCTCGATCTTGGCGCCGACCGGTACGGTGGCGGTAAAGCGCTGCCGCGCGATCACGGTGCCGCTGCCCTTGGTCAATATCGCATCATAGGTCACGACCGCGCTGTTGCCTGGCGCATCCAGGCCAAAAGCGACGAGTTCGCCCATCAGCCGCTGGCCAGCGTCGCCCGCATATTGGCCTGGGTCCAGCACGATGCGGTTGCTGGTCGCGGCAATCGTCTCCGCCAGCAGTTTCTGGAACAGGTGGCGGGGCGTGTCGGCCCATTGCACCTTGGTCACATACGCGATCGAGGTGGGCGACAGCTTTACCGGCACCCGCACCGTATCGAGCGTCTTGGGCGCTTCGGGATCGGCCACGGTCAGGCTTGGTCCCTGCGCGCCGGTCAGCAGGCGTCCCGGCGCGACGGTCTGCGTGGCGCTCAGCGCCAGCAATTGTTCTGGCGGCTTGGCGCCGAAGGAGACGCAGCCAGCCAACAGGAAGGCTGCGGTGAGCGCAACCGTGGCGCTGCGCGTTTGGCGGTTGAACATACGCCTTGTCCCTCTCATCATGGCTTGTAATCCGGCAATTTGGGCGATCCTACCAGCGAACCAGCGCCTTGCTGGTCCAGCTTTTCGGCCACGCCGCGGAAGGCGCGCGACATTTCGCGCAGGTCGCGGACCAGCTGGTTGACCTCCGGCATGGTCTGGTTGCTGAAGGCGCGCACGCCCGGCTGGGCTTCGGCAATTGTCTTATCCAGCGTGTCGATGCTGCGCGTCGCCGACTGAACGCTCTTGCGCAGGTCGGCCATCAGCGGCTTGCCCTCGTCGGTCAGCAGCGAATCGGTCGTCGCGGCCAGCTTGCCAATCTGTTCGGCCGCAACCCCGGTGCGCTGCACCGCGATGCGCGCTTCGGCCAGCGTGGCGGAGATTTCCGGGCTGCGATCCGCCAGCGAACTCGAAATACGCTCGACATTGGCCAGGATGCCGGCGATCGACTGCTGATTCTTGTCGTTCAGCAATTCGGTCAGCCGCTCGGTCAGGGTCGACAGGCGTTCCAGCAGTTGCGGCGCATTGTTAAGCAATTCGCCCAGCGCGCCCGGCTTGGTCGGGATGACCGGCACGCCATCGGGGCAAACCGTCAACGGATTGTTGGCCGGGCAAATGATCGGCGGCGCGCCCTTGACCGCGCCATCCAGCACGATTTCGCTGACGCCGGTAAAGCCCACGCCCGCGATCGTCGCGGTCGTGCCCTGCAGGACGGGCGTGCCGTCCTTCACCGAAATGCGGACCTTCACAAATCCGGGATCGCGCTTCCACAGTTCGATCTTTTCGACCTGGCCGGACGGCACGCCCGAATAATTGACGCTCGATCCCTTCGCCAGGCCGTTGACCGACTGTTTGAAGAAGATGTCATATTCCTTATTCTCGCCATCGGACAGGCGCGAAAACCAGAAGGCGGCACCGATGATCGCCGCCAGCAGCAGCAGCGTGACCGTGCCCACAAGCACATGGTTGGACCGGGTTTCCATATCCTATTGCCTTCCATCGGGCGACGTCTGGGCCACCCTATCCTGTTCGCGGTCATGTTGACGGGTAACCGCCGCCGTCGCGGCGCGGCCGCGCGGGCCGTTGAAATATTCCTGAATCCACGGATGATCGGTGGCCAGCAATTCGTCGATCGTGCCGACGGCAATCACCTTCTTGTCGGCCAGAACGGCGACCCGGTCGCAGATCGAATAGAGCGTATCAAGGTCATGGGTGATCAGGAACACCGTCAACCCCAGCGTCTGTTGCAACTGGCGGGTCTGTTCGTCGAACGCAGCCGCGCCGATCGGGTCCAGCCCGGCCGTCGGCTCGTCCAGAAACAACAGGTCCGGGTCCAGCGCCAGCGCGCGCGCCAGCCCCGCCCGCTTCTTCATCCCGCCCGACAGTTCCGACGGATATTTGGGACCAGCCTCGGCAGGAAGCCCGGTCATCCGGATCTTGTAGGCGGCGATTTCGTCGCGCAGTTCCGCGCCGATATTGGGATAATATTCGCGGATCGGCACTTCGACATTTTCCGCGACGGTCAGCGTCGAAAACAGCGCGCCGCCCTGAAACAGCACACCCCAACGCTTGCGGATCGCCAGCGCCTCATCGTCGGAACGGCCGATCATCGATTCGCCAAAGACGTGGATTTCCCCCTCGTCCGGGGTCTGAAGGCCGATGATCGCCCGCATCAGCACCGATTTGCCGGTGCCGGACCCGCCGACAACGCCCATGATCTCGCCCTTGCGCACGTCCAGGTCCAGCCCGTCATGCACCACCTGATCGCCAAAACTGTTGCGGATGCCGCGCACCGAAATCGCGATGTCGCTTTGCTCCATCACGGTTTCGATCCGCTCTTCCTCGGCGACGATGTCCTCATGCTCGGCCATCAGTTCCACCCCACCCAGGTAAAGAACACGGCGAATATCGCGTCCAGAACGATGACCAGGAAGATGGCCTGCACGACCGCAGCCGTGGTGCGCAGCCCCACTTCCTCCGCATTGCCCTTGACCTGCATCCCCTGGAAACAGCCGGAAATGGCGATGATCAGGCCGAATACCGGGGCCTTGATCAGCCCCACCCACAGGTCGGTGATCGGCACGACTTCGCGCAGGCGCTGGACGAAGGTGATCGGGGGTATGTCGAGCGCGATGGCGCAGAGGAAACCGCCGCCGATGACCGCCATGATCGACGCGTAAAAGCCCAGCAGCGGCATCATGACGACGACCGCCAGCGTGCGCGGCAGCACCAGCGCCTCCATCGGCGATACGCCGATCGTGCGCATCGCATCGACTTCCTCGGTCAGCTTCATCGTGCCAAGTTGCGCGGCGAACGCGGATCCGGACCGGCCCGCGACCATGATCGCGGTCATCAGCACGCCCAGTTCGCGGAAGGTCAGCCGACCCACCAGATTGATCGTCAGCATCTCCATGCCGAACTGGCGCAACTGCACCGATCCCTGCTGCGCGATGACGATGCCGATCAGGAAACTCATCAGGCCGATAATGCCCAGCGCCGACACGCCGACAACCTCGAACCGCTGGACCACGGCATTGACGCGGAACCGGCTGGGGTGGCGGATGATGTTCCACGTCGCGACCAGCGTGCCGCCGAAAAAGCCCAGCAGGCCCAGCATGGTCGATCCCGCCATGCTGACCGCCTCGCCGATCTGGCCGACGACGCGGCGGATCGCCGGGACATGATCGGGCCGGATCGACACGGGTTCGTCCAGCGCCCCGACCGCGTCGATCAGCCGCATCGTATCGCCCTGCCCGCCGGTGATCGGGGCGCTCAGCCGCCTGGCCGTGCGATGCACGGTCCATGCGCCGATCGTGTCGATATGGTCGACCTCCGACAGGTCGATCGCGCTGACAGGGCCCTGCACCGCATCCAGCCGACCGGGCAGGTCATGCAGGCAGGCAACGGCCAGCGATCCGGAAAGTCGGATCACTGTGCCGTCGTCACGCATTTCTTCGGCAAGATCGGCGGCTTTGTTCATGCGATGGGATTACTGGTCCAATATCGGTTGCGCGGCAAGCCGAAACGGCCCAACTGCAAGTCAGAACGAAGGACAAGGGCAAAAGTTTCGGACACGGCATGACGCACCGTCTGGCAATTTACGACATGGACCGCACGGTGACGTTCAGCGGCACCTATACCGGCTTCCTCATTCACATGGCGCGCGCCATGGCCCCGTGGCGGCTGGCGCTGCTCCCCTGCGTCGGATTGCTGATGCTCGCTTATGTGGTCAAGCTGATCACGCGCCAGCGGCTGAAGGAGCTTAATCAGGCGCTGATGATCGGCTTCAATGTCGAGCGTGCGCGGCTCATGCCGCATGTCGAAACCTATGCCGACAAGGTGGTGGCGACCAATTTGCGGCAGGGCGCGGTGGCCCAGATCGCGCAGGACCGCGCCGATGGCTATCGCCTCGTCCTCGCCACCGCATCCTACCGCCTGTATGTCGAGCCGATCGCCCGGCGACTGGGTTTCGACGCCGTGATCGCCACCGATCATCTTTCGCAGGACTTGCGCTATGTCCGTGCCAAGATTGCCGGTGAAAATTGCTATGACACGGGCAAGCTGCGGATGATCAAGGCGTGGATGGCGGCCGAGGCGATCGATCGTGGCCAGGCGCATATCCGCGCCTATTCCGACCATGTCTCGGACGCGCCGATGCTGGAATTCGCCGACATCCCCTTCGCATCAAACCCGCACAGGAAGCTGGCGAAACTGGCGGCCGCCCGCGGCTGGACGCGGGTGGACTGGGTTTAATATCCCCACATCCGTTCGAAACGAACGGAAATGTGTCTAGCGCATAGCCGTTTTGGCCAGCCCCTCGCAGTCCGCGTCGCGCGCCCGCGGCACCTTGTCGCCGGCAATCGCCTTGCCGATCATCTTCAATATGCCCTTGGCCGATCGCGCCTCGGTCGGCACGCGAATATCGGGCTGCTTGATCGTCCCGCCAATCGGCACCGTGCCGTTCAGCCGCAACAGGCTGCCCTGCTTGGGCTGACCGCTCGCTTTCAGCGCCATCACCTCGTCCGTCAGGCGGATCGTCCCGGCAATGCGCGTCTGGGCGCGTGACGTGTCGATCAGCACCGGGTTCGCGCGCGCCACGCCGTTGCTGACGTCGAAGCGCGCCACCACGCAGCGCAGCACCGCCATCTTGTCCTTGTCCACAGTCAGCCCCTTGCCGACATCCTGTCCCATCAGCGCCGCCGTGCGCGCCGGGATCGATCCGTCGCGCCCGACCAGCGCGATGGTGCCGGACGATCGCCCCACCGCCTGCCGGATCGTGCGGCCCGGTCCATTCAGGACAACCCGCCCGGCCAGCCCGCCATCGATCCGCGCTTCGGGGAAGAAATCCAGCAACCGCGCCGACCGCAGATTGAGCGCCAGTTCCAAACGTGGCCCACCCTGCCGCTGATCGACCGCCAGGCGGCCCGTCAATATCCCGCGCGTCAGGCCGAGCCGCAGCGGTTCGACCACCAGTCGGCTGCGTTCCAGACTCAATGTGCCGCGCAAGGAACGGAACGGGCTGGAACCGGGCCATAACAGCCTGTCGGCCCGCACCTCCAGGCGTCCATCGGTCCGCGCCATGTGCGTCAGGTCGATCGCCGTATCGGGAATCAGCCGTTCGCCCAGCTTCGCGCGCTTGGCCGCCGCCCTGCGCTTGCCCTCGTTGGACGACAGATCGTCGAAATCGAACCGTGCCGACGCGATCGCGCCGTCGATGCGCGTGCGGCCATCGCGTTTGCGGATGGTGGCGTGCCCTGCAATGTCGGACCGGCCGATCGTGCCTTTCAGATTCTCGATGGTCCAGTCGGGCCGGTTGCGCACGACCTGCGCCGCCAGTCGCACGGGCTGGGTGCCGGGCAGGCCCGCCTCTATGATCGCATCCAGCACGCGCAGGTCGATCGCATGGCCAGTCACCTTGCCGCGCAAATGGCCGATGTCGAGCGGCCCATCCATCGTGCCGTCGATGGTCATGCCCACGGCCTCGCCGGCAATCTCCGCCTTGAACGGCCAGCGCGCACCCGTCTTGTGCCCCACGATCGGCGCGCCGCTGGCGGTCACCCGAACCGGATGGCCGCGGACATCGCCCGTGCCCGACAGGCGTAATCCCCTGGCGTCGACCGTCAGCGCCGCGTCGACCGATCGACCGCGCTTGTCGTCGCGATAGGCGATCCGGCTGTCGCTGACCGTCAGGCTGCGCAGGGCCGGGCGCTGCCCCTTGTCGTCACTCGCGCGGCTGCGCTCGCCGCTCCAGCTTTCGCGTCCGTCGGCGGCGCGATAGAAGGACAGGCGCGCATGCGCCAGGTCCAGCCGTTCCAGCACCGGCCCGCCGGTCAGCAGCGCCAGCGCGGAAAAGCCGACCCGCGCCTCGCCAACCCGCGCCAGATCGGCGTTGCCCGGCGCCCAGTCGGGCTGCGGCACCTTTATGTCGGTCAGGCGCACGACCGGGTGAAAGGACAGGCTATCCTCGCGCACCATGGAGCCGATCGTGACCCGCTTGCCGATCCGGTCCGACAGGCGATCCTCGATCCGGCCCTTGAACATGCCCCATGGAAATGCCGCCAGCAGCAGGATCAGCAGCCCGATCAGGACAAGCAGCCCGACGCCAATGCGGACAGCCCATCGCGATCCTGCTGTCATCCCCACGGCGCACCCCCTCCTGCAACGGCCTCATCGCCGTGCCGCGCTCAACGCACGACTCGCCGCAGGGTTCAGAGGCGAACGGGGGAGGGGAGCGGCTCGCCTGCGAAATGGGCGAACAGATTGGCGATCAGCATCTGCGCCATTCGCCCTACCGCCTCGTGCGTCGCCCCGCCGGTGTGCGGGGTCAGCACCACATTGGGCACATCCACCCAGCGCGCGGGGTCGGTCGGTTCGGGGTCGAACACGTCGATCGCGGCTCCCCCCAGATCCCCGGATTTCAGCGCAGCGATCAGCGCTGTTTCATCCACCAACTGCCCGCGCGCGACATTGACCAGCAGCCCGTCCGGCCCCAGCGCATCCATGATCGCCCTGGAAATCATGCCCCGATTGCTTTCGTCCGCGCGCGCCGCGACCAGCAATATGTCGCTCTGCCGCGCCAGCGCCTCCAGACTGTCGGTGCGGGGCCAAGGGAGGGCAGGCTTGTCGCGCGGCCCCCACCAGTTCACCTGCATCCGCATCGCCTGCGCCCGCTCCGCCACTGCAATGCCGATCGACCCCATGCCGATAATCCCCAGCCGCGCCCCGCCCATCGACCGGGTGCGCGTCTTGGCCTCGATCGTCCACAATCCCGCCCGCAAATGCCGGTCGCCACCCACGATCCAGCGGCGATGGGCGATCATCAGCCCGATCGCATGGTCCGCCACATCCTGCGCATTGGCATCGCCCGCGTGGGTGACCGCAATGCCGCGCGCCTTGGCCAGCGCCAGGTCCACCCCGTCATAGCCCACGGTGAAGCAGGCGATCAGCGACAGGCGCGGCATTGCGTCGATCAGCGATCGGTCCAGCGCGAATTCGCCTGCCCATATCACCGCATCGACGCGCGCCAGTTGCGCGGCGTCGGGCTTTTCCCAAAGGGCGATGACGTCATGATCGCTTGCCAGCAGCGGCAGCAAGGGGGCCAGCAAGGGCTGGCCCACCAACAGAAGCGGTCGATCCACCTTGTCGCCCATCTCAGCCGATCGCCCGCAACGCCTGGGCAAAATCGGCGATCAGATCATCGGCATCCTCGCAGCCGATCGAGATACGGACCATATTGTCGCCAATCTCCAAAGCCGCCTTGCGCGCGGCCGGCACCGACAAATGGGTCATCGCGGCGGGATGGCTCGCCAGCGTCTCGGTCCCGCCCAGGCTCACGGCCAGCTTGGCAATCTTGAGCGCGTCGAGAAAGGCGAACGCCTCCGCTTCGCCACCTTTCAGGTAGAGCGAAAAGGTCGATCCCGCCCCGCTGCAATGGCGCGCATAAATATCGCGCTGCCGTTCGCTTTCGGGAAAGCCCAGATAGACGATCTTCTCCACCTGCGGCTGGTCCTTCAGCCAGGCGCACACCTTGGCGGCATTTTCGCCCGCCCTGCTCATCCGCAATTCCAGCGTCTCCAGCGACCGCAACAGCATCCAGGCGCTATGCGGGTCCAATATGGTGCCGATCGTATTGCGCATCAGCCGGATGGTGGTGATCAGCGCATTGGACCCCAGCACCCCGCCTGCGACCAGGTCACTATGCCCGCCGGCATATTTGGTCAGGCTGTAAATCACCAGATCCGCGCCATGGGCCAGCGGTTTCAGCCATAGCGGCCCCAGAAACGTATTGTCGATCGCGATCGGCGGCACATGCGCTTCGCCGTCGAACAGGAAGTTGCGCCGCGCGACAACCGCTTCGATGTCGACCAGTACGTTGGTCGGATTCGCCGGGCTTTCCAGATAGATAAGCGCGACGCGGCCAAGCCCCTTGGCCTTTTCGATCACTGCGCCAATCTCTTCCTCGGTCGCGCCAGCGGGAAAATCGAGCCACTGTACGCCAAACTTGCCCAATATCCGCCCGATCAGCGATTCGGTCGCGGCATAGAGCGGCGCTGAATGGACGATCACGTCGCCGGGTTGCACCATCGCCAGCAGGGTGGTGGCGATGGCCGACATGCCGCTGGAAAAGAGCAGGGCGTCCTCCGCTTCCTCCCACACCGACAGGCGGTCTTCGGCGATTTCCTGATTGGGGCCATTGAAGCGCGAATAGACAAGGCCGTCCGATCCGCCCGGCCGGATGCCCGTCACGCCCTCGAAATGCCGCTTGCCCGCCGCCGCGCTCTCGAACGCGAAAGTGGAAGTAAGGAAAATCGGTGGCTTGAGCGACCCTTCCGACAAAGTGGGGTCATAACCATGGCCCATCATCAGCGTCGCGGGTTTCAGCGGACGCCCGTCAATCTCCATGATCGGCGGCTTGGGACGGCGGCGGTTGGGTTCGACCCCGCTAAGGTCGGCTTCGGTTTCGCCCGGCATATATATCTCCTGCTCGATACGGCGTCTGTTGCGCCGTTCCTGATGGCATGATGATAACGCAGGGATGGGGCGGAGGGCCAGAGGTGTGCGTAAGAATATTTCGCCCGATGGTATTTTAGTTACCAGGGTTGCGCGACTTGGACGAAGGCGGTGACACCGGGCCAGCGCCTCCCTACATCGCTGTCATGGACATCCTCCCCCCGGTGCTGGAGCAATGGTTTGCCGCGCGCGACTGGACGCCGCGCGTCCATCAGCGCGCCATGCTCGCCGCCGCGCGCCGGGGCGATCATGCGCTGCTGGTCGCCCCCACCGGCGCGGGCAAGACGCTGGCCGGGTTTCTGCCGACGCTCACTGACCTCATCGAACAGCCGACCGATCGGCTGCACACCCTCTATGTCTCCCCGCTCAAGGCGCTGGCGGTCGATGTCCGCCGCAATCTCCTGACCCCGATCGAGGAGATGGCGCTGCCGATCCGCGTCGAAACCCGCACCGGCGACACGCCATCGGACCGCAAGGCGCGCCAGCGGATCAAGCCGCCGCACATATTGCTGACCACGCCCGAATCGCTCTCGCTGCTGCTCAGCTATCCCGATGCGGCGCTGATGTTCGCGGATCTGCAAACGGTCATCGTCGACGAAGTCCATGCCTTTGCCACGCAAAAGCGCGGCGACCTGCTCAGCCTGTCGATGGCGCGGCTCCAGAGGATCAATCCCGGCCTGCGCCGCGTCGCCCTGTCCGCGACCGTCGCGGATGTCGACGCCTACCGGGCCTGGCTCGCGCCCGATGGCGATATCGACACGGTTGCCACGGTGCTGGGCGAAGCCGGCGCGGAGCCGAACGTCACCATCCTCATCCCGCAAGGGCGCGTCCCCTGGTCGGGCCATTCGGGCAAATATGCGGCCAATCAGGTCATGGCGGAAATCGCCGCGCACCAGACGACCTTGGTATTCTGCAACACGCGCGGCTTGGCCGAACTCATCTTTCAGGAATTATGGTCGGCGAACGACGCCAATCTGCCCATCGCCATCCACCATGGCAGCCTGTCGATCGAGGCGCGGCGCAAGGTGGAAAGCGCCATGGCCGACGGCAAGCTGCGCGCGCTTGTCGCCACCGCCTCGCTCGACCTTGGCGTCGACTGGGGCAATGTCGATTGCGTGATCCAGATGGGCGCGCCCAAGGGATCGTCCCGCCTGCTGCAACGCATAGGCCGCGCCAACCACCGGCTCGATCAGGCGAGCGAGGCCATCCTGATCCCCGGCAACCGCTTTGAATATCTCGAAGCCCGCGCGGCGCTCGACGCTGTTGAAGCGGGCGAACGCGACGCCGATGATTTTCGCGCGGGCAGCCTCGACGTGCTGGCCCAGCATGTCATGGGCCTCGCCTGCGCCGGGCCGTTCCGTGAAGAGGACATGCTGGCCGAAATCCAGTCCGCAACGCCCTATAGCGCATTGACGCCCGACGCCTTCGCCTCCGTCCTCCATTTCATCGAAGGCGGCGGCTACGCCCTGCGCGCCTATGACCGGTTCAAGCGGCTGACGCACGATCCTGATGGCAACTGGCGCGTGTCCCACCCGCGTTTCATTCAGCAGCATCGCCTGAATGCGGGCATCATCGTCGATCAGCCAGCGCTCGCCGTCCGCTTCGCCAATGGCCGCAAGCTCGGCACGGTGGAGGAGGGGTTCGCCGCCCAGCTTACCCCCGGCGACAGCTTCTTCTTTTCCGGCATGGCGCTGGAAGTCGTCAGGATGGACACCAGCGACCTGATCGTGCGGGCGACCTCCAAACAGGCCCGCATCCCCAGCTGGGGCGGCACCCGCATGGCCATGTCCACGCGCCTTGCCGAAAGGGTCCGCACGTTTCTGGCACAGCCCGATCAATGGCACCGCGTCCCGCCGGACGTGCGCGAATGGCTCGACATGCAGAAACTGCGCTCCGTCCTGCCGCAACCGGGTCAGCTGCTCATCGAAACCTTCCCGCACGAAGGGCGTCATTATCTGCTCTGCTATAGTTTCGAAGGCTGGAATGCCCATCAGTCGCTGGGCATGTTGCTGACCCGGCGGATGGATGCCCAGGGGTTGATGCCGCTGGGCTTCGTTTCCAATGACTATGCGCTGGCCATCTATGGCCTGAAGCCTGTCACTGATCCCAAAAGCCTGTTTTCCGCCGACATTCTCGACCATGAATTTATCGACTGGGTCGAACAGTCGAGCCTGCTCAAGCGCGCTTTCCGCGACGTCGCCGTCATATCCGGCCTGATCGAGCGGCAGCATCCGGGCAAGCGCAAGACCGGGCGGCAAGTCACCTTTTCGACCGATCTCATCTACGACGTGCTGCGCAAATATCAGCCCGACCACCTGCTGCTGAAGGCCGCTTGGGCCGATGCGCGTGCGCGCATGACCGATGTGGGGCGGCTGGGCGACCTGATCGATCGTGCGGCCACGACCATGTTGCATGTCAGCCTTGACCGGGTCAGTCCGCTCGCCGTCCCGGTGCTGATCCTCATCGGTCGCGAGCAGGTCGCGCAAAGCGCGGCGGAGGACGCGCTGCTGATGGAGGCGGAGGCGCTGGTCAATACAGCCATGCGCGCGGATTAGACAGGCGGGCTGTCGCCTGTGTCCCGCTCACCCCCGCAGCCCTTCAGCACACCATCGGCAAAGGCCACCGCCACCCGGTCTGACCATAGCGCGTCGCTCATGCCGTCGCTGCACGGCCCCTGGCTGATCGTCATGGCGAAGCCGTCGCCGATGTAGCGGATCGTGCGTTTCTCGCTCGCGCGCGCCACCGCAAATTGCATGGGGCCTTGGTCGGGTCGTTCAAGCGTCGCGACCGTTCCGCGCACCGTCACGGCCCAGAACGGCTCGGTGCCGATGGCGCGATAATCGGGCTGCGGCTGCGCTTTCACCGGGGGTGCTTTCGGGGGTGCCAGCGTTTCACGTGAAACAGGAAAGCGATTATTTTTCAGATTCTTGGGCTGCGAAACAGGCGCAGCGACATTCTCTGGCGGCGCGCTGTTCACCACCACCGGCACCGTCTGCATGACCGACGCTGCATCATTGTTCGGCTTACTGTCGCAGCCAGCCAGCCCCGCGCCCATCGCCACGAGGCCAGCCAGCCGCAGCCCGATCATGTTCTTAGCGGAACCAATTAAGGTGCGAATTATCGGTCATATGGCCACATAAAAGATCATCTCGGACTCAATTAGGCTTAAACGCGGGATGGTTTGGACTCAATTAGACTGACGCGATTTTGCCGGAAGCCAACGCGAACATCGCCTCTCCCCTGAGGAAGATCAAGTCTTGGTGCCCATCCTCCAGTATGGTGCGGATCCCAGCGTCCTCCAGTGATTGCGCCAGTTCCAAACTCGGGGCCCCGAACTCGCAACCTAGCCCCTTCAACGTCACGTAATCCCTCTCGAAAGCCTCCACCGATTCGAGGGAGGGCGCGTTGCTCGATTTGTCGTCCGCTGACCGGCGCCGAACGAAGCGCACGATCCCACGTCGCCGCAGCGCTTGCAGCGTCCCTGAGGTCACGCCGAGCCGTTTCCGCGCTTCCGGATTGGAAAGCGAGCTTTCGTCCCATCCCGGCCGCTCAACAGGGCAAGCGGCGCGAACCTCATCCCGGTGGACGAGAATGGCGGCCAGGCCGGACTGACCATCGCGCAGTCCAGCAACGCTCATCCGCTTCTCCCGGAGGGCCCTGTAGACCGCGACCCACGTGCGCCGAAGCCGACGCACCTCAAGTAGTGGCACAAAGGTCTCGGGGACATCCACGAAAACCGGGGCACCCGCTGCCAGGTCCATGAATCCGAGCGCGCCGATAGTGTCGTAGCGATATGTGTTGTGGCGATTTCGCACCGCACCATCGAGCCTGTCTACGGGATCCTTGTGCATCATGCTCTGGAGCTGTCCGCGGGTGAGGCCGAGAACAGCGGCAAGGTCTTCGCTACGGCCATGTTCTACATGTTGCCTTGCCCGGTTCAGGGCATCACGAAAGGCCGAGCCAGCAGGTTCAGGGCTCCGGAGCGAATGCCGAGAGCGCCCGACCTCATCGAGGTTCAGTCCGAACATGGAGCTGCCGTGCACTTCCCGAAGGGCACCCGCCGCATGTTCGGCCATTCGCTCTTTGAAAGGTGTGAGGCCTTCCTCGTCCCGCCTCTCCAGCCATTTAAGCAGATCGCCATATATCTCGCCCGCATTTCTGCGGCGACCAGCCGCGGCTCGCCTGTCAAATAGAGCATCAATCTCGCTCCACCCTGAGTCCAGCAGAGTCGCCCCGAGTGACGTCATCCCCATCCGTTCACGCGACTCCAGGCGGCGCACCTCAGCCACTCGGGAACCCTTCGCCTCCAGAAGCCCAACCCTGAGCGCGAGACTGGTGACGGACCGAATCGAAAGGCCGTGCGCCCACCACGGGCGCGGCCCACCTCTGACCATGCGAAGCACGTCCGCATCATAGCCCGTCGCCGGTTCTTCCGCTGGCCCTGCGAGATCGAGGGCGCACCTGCAGCGATCCGGCCTTATGTTGATAACGTGGGACGACACGCCGCAGTCAGGGCATTGCCTTAGCAGAGGGATGTTGTGCGTCGGACAGCCATCGATCCCGTCAAGATCCCACCAGAAGCGACGATAGGGTCGGCATTCCAGCGGTCCATCCAATGATTCCCGATCCTCGAGGAGACAAGCCGGGCAGACCTTGCCGGTTGATCCGGGCCCCACTCCAAGCTTGCCGCCACGCTCGAGCAGGACCTCGCCCAACATGTAACCGCGGGTGGTGCGCACCGGAGTGGATGCTGCGATAGCTTCCAAGCCGATTCCAGAAAGGCGTGCGACGACATCGAGATGCTGACCCGTAGGGACGCTCTTAGCGAGCACGGCGGGGCAGTGAGGGATCGTCTTTAGGAAACTTTGGACGGTCTCGCAGCCCCGTCGCACGGCTAGACGGCGCAGCAGGGAGCTCGCCGCCTCACCTTCACGAAAACGGACGGTGAGCGGCGCCAAAGTGACGCGGTCAAGATCGATCGCGAGTGCGGCCATCAGTGTATCGTCGGCAAGTCGCAGCGACGGTATATCAGTTGGCGGCACTCCGGCGGCCCGAACGCCGGGACCACTCCCATCTTTTCCAATGTCCGCCGAATGGCGGTGGAAGACGTGTTCCGATCGCGGGACAGCTCTGCGGCCGTCACATGCTCGTCTAGAAATCGGCGCACCGCGGTGGCGGCCACCTGCCCGCGTTCGGCCTCCCCGAACGCGCCGCACCGGACGAGGCTTCTCACTGCGTCGTGGTGCAGGCCAGATTGACGTGCGATCGCCTCGACGGTCATTCTGTCTCTGGGCTTCCGGAGTGGGGCGAGGTCTGCCTGCCGAACAAGGACGGCGCGGAGCCCGGCCTCAGAGCCTTTCAGGCGGACACGCACGTTGCCCTCGATAATGCCCCGGCAAGCCGCAGCCAGCGGAACCGACATATTCCGGCAGGCCGCGGACAAAGGCACGTTTGCTTGCCGGTCTCCCGGCATCGCGAGCGAGCTGATGATGCCTACCAGCGCAGATGCCTGGTCCCCGGCATCCGGACGGATTGCGGCGCGCAGACCCTCATCGCGGAGGAGTTTCCGCGCCTGAGTGCGGCCAATCGAAAGCAGAGCCGATGGCGGCACGCTCTGCTCCCTGCGGCTCAGCCGCCCCACGGCGGAGGGGTCGAGGGCGAAGGCCACCCCCCGCCGAGAACCAGTCGGTATCGCCCCTGCCTGCTCCAGGGTGCGCCGGGTCCTTTCGTAGCCATAACCGAGGCACTTGGCAGCCGTCTTGGCGGTCATCGTCTCGGGAACATCCCCGCCAAGCCGGTCCTCGTCTCTCGCAATGATGCCGCTCCGAACCGCGTGCTCTCGCACAACGCCAGCCACCAGGCCCGACGTGGCCTGCGAAACGTCGCCCATGCACATCTCAGAGTAGACCCAGCCGTATGCGGCGATCAGGCCCTGGGCCGGCCGCAGATCGTAGCCAGCGACGAGTTCATCCAAAGACTTGAGCAAACCGGCCGGCCAGTCGAGGGCGAGCCGAAGCCCCTGCAGACGATCCGTCACTTCGTCGGCATAGGTGCGCTTCGGCTTCACCGGGCTCCAGGGGAGGCGCGAAGCGCCGAGGAGTTCAGCCGTTCTCACTGCCTCGTCCAGCGCCATGCCGTCGAGGACGGGAACCAACGTCGGATGGCAAAGTGAGAGCCGCCCGAGCACGTATCGGGAGAACGCCGGGTCACCCTCGATGCAGACGCGAGGGCCGTTCGTCGCTCCGCACCGGCAAACCAGAAGGCCGGACTTCCAGTCATGAAGTGATCCGCAGGAGGCACACCGGTCAATCATGCGAACATGATGTTCCGGGCAGACGTCGATTGAACGGATGTCCCACCAGCTCCGGCTAGTCGCCCACCATTCCGCAGGTATCCCGATCTGCCCGGCGTCGTCGGCATCCGTCTGGACGCAGATGGGGCAACGGCGGCGTGAACGGAGAGACCAGTCGCCAAGCTGCAGAACCTCTCCGTGCAGTTCCACCGTCCGACTTCGGGCCCGGATCAGGGGCGACGCTCGAACAACTTCCGCAGCATCCAATCCGGCGCGGTCCGCAAACAGGGCTACCCGGCGACCCGATGTCAGGTCACGCAACGAGGCACCGAAAGACCTTGCGAAGCGCACAGCGTCTCCAGCACCCCAACGGCGCGCGAGCCGAACCATCGCGGCGTGAGCCGGTTCATGCTCCCGCGAGCGTAAGGTAAGGGGAAGGAGGGAGCTCACGGGCCAACTAGGTCCGCGCTGACCGTCGGCGCCCGGGGATCGTCCGGCGGCCGCGCTTCGCCACCTCCTGCGCGGCCTCGGCCTCGGCCGCCGCCGCGCGCTGTGCCGCCCAGATGGCCTTGACCCTATCCGCCCGGCACAGAAGTGGATTGTCCTCGCGAAGAACCGGTGGCTTCGGTTTCACCGGATCCTTCATCACGTCCCGGTCGAAGTCGATGTCCTCCGGCTCCTGATCCTTCCTTCGCAGATCAGCCCAGGTGTCGCCGAGGAGTTTACGATCCAGTGTCCGGCCACCCTCGGCGGCCCTCCGGGCAGCGGCGACGAGCAGCTTGGAGACTATGCCGACATGCCCGCCCGTGGCCACGTATATACGTCTCGCGAGGTCAAACTCATGAAGCCCCGCGAGCTTGCCGAGTCCCAACCTATGGTCAAACACCTGGAGCAGGGTCCTGAAGTTCTTCTGCCCGTCGCCGGTGTCCCACCGGTAGGGCGCCAAGACGATGTCCTCTTCCGTCCGCCGCTCGAGTCCGTAGGTCGAATTGAGCTTCAGCAGCGTGGGCGCCCCCGCCAGAACGAACTGCGCCTTGACGGTGTTGAGCAGCGACACGAGAAACTTGGCGACCCCCTCGGTATCAACTCCGAAGATGCGATCGGCTTCGTCGAGCATGATCATCAAGACGTGGTGCTCGCGCACCAGCCTGGCGATCTCCTCGATGATGTGGGCGGCATTCCAATCCTTGGGAACGTCATGATGCATGCTGCGGAAAATCGCCTCCACCACGCCCTTTTTGGTGCAGGGCGTGGGCATTTCGGCGAGCACGGCCGTGATCCTCAGGCCGTCCTCGTCCCGCACGTCCTTGAACCGTTCCTTGTGCAGCGCGAGAAGAGTGCTCTTGCCGGCACCAGGCTCGCCGGTAACCAGTAGAAGGTGTCCCGCCTGGGGGGCCCGACCGTCCAATGGAAGGCTCCGGAGCTGATGCAGGCGCAGCGCCTTCTGCGCGTTCTTCAGCGCAGGATGGGGAATGATGCCATTCTCCAACTTTGCCGCCACCGTCGCGGCTTCGACCTCGCCCTCGTCATAGCCGTCCGGGAACATCATCCGCCCATCTCCTCAAGCAGCTTCAGCGCTTCCTCATCGATGATCGCGGCGAGAGCGTCGGTGCCTTGCCCGGCGCCCTCAGGGGGGTCATCGCCCTCAGGGTCACTCTCTACCGACCGGTCTGAGCTGGTCTCATCGGTGATCGCCAGCTCCGCAGGCGACGGTGGCGGGAGCAGCGAAGGAACAGGCGAGCTCGCCTGTTCACGCGACGGACCAAACCCCGGGATAGGGGTAAACGTCTCACCCATGTCGCCGTAGCGGGCCCACCGCAGCGCCGACGCCAGCGTGTTCGCGCCTGACAGGGCCGCATCGCGTGTAGCCTCCACGCGAGCGCGCGCCTCATACAGATCGGCGACGCAGGGTTCCTCGTCAGATGCGGCGTGATCGAGAGCATCTCCCTTCCAGATCGCGAACTGCTGCTCGGACACGCCGTCGGTCAGATCGTAATCGAGGTTGCGGATCTCGTGCCAGCCCTCACCCTCCACGAGGATCCAGATGCGCCCAAGGTCGGCCCGGTCGCGGCGGAACGTCCAATACCGCTCCTTCGCCCCAGTCCGCCGGAGGAGCCGCGAGAGCAGCGGCTCGTTTACGTAGATATGCCCTTTGATACGGATCCCAGTGCCGAGTATCTTGCGTTCGAAGATTTCGCCGGTGAGACGGAACGCATGATGGGGGTCGGGTGCAAAGCGCACCCCGAAACGCTCGACCAACATGGCCCAAGCCTCGTCCGGCGTCATTTCCCTACCATGCTTGCGTTTCAGGGCAGGGTGAGGGCGCTGATGGTAGTCGTCCACTATCCACTCGACGATCATCCGGTCGAGCTCAGGTCGTGTGACCCGCGCGCGCTTGGCTGAATTGTAGGTGTCGGCGTTCCAAGCCTTCGTGGAACCCTCCTGCAAGTCGAACACACGGGCGTGAAGCGTCCTGAAGATGCGCTCCACCGCCCCCTTCAGCCACGGCTTCCGCCCCGGAAGGGCGATTGGGTAAACGTGCAGCAGCAGGCACGCCGTCCGAAAGCTGCGGCTCAGGAACTCCTTGCCCCGGTCGCTGATCAGCCATTCAACCAACCCAAAGCAGGGCCAGCCGTTCTTCAATCCCGGAAAGGCCGAAAGGTCCTTCTCATACAGCGCATGTGCCAATGCCCGCTGCACGGTAAGGTAGCTCGGAGGCATGAAACTGACGTGGATGCCGACGATGCACTTCGTCGCGCGGTCAAGCAGCACGGTTATCCAGGGACGGCCGATCGCCTTTCCGTTCTCGTCCACGACGACCAGGTCGACCAGACAATGGTCGACCTCGACTTCCTCGAGCGGACGATCCGGAAGATCGCGCAGCACGAAGATACCGAACTTCAGCCAAGCCGCCTTCTTTCCCTCCCGGGCGGCACAGCGGTCGTAGTCGTCGTAATGGCGCGAGAGAAAACGCCGAAAAGTCCTGCCCGACACGCTCGGGATTTCGAGTTTGGCGCACAGTGACTGGTAGAACTCGAACGCGATCTGCTTGGAGCGCTTTAACAGATCGAGGTAGGCCCCCTTCGCCGCCTCCTCCATCAACTGATAGGTGTCCTTCTCGTCGTCGTTGGCGGCCACTGCATACCGCGGTGTGCG
Source organism: Sphingobium sp. GW456-12-10-14-TSB1 (assembly GCF_059424385.1). Lineage (NCBI taxonomy): Bacteria > Pseudomonadati > Pseudomonadota > Alphaproteobacteria > Sphingomonadales > Sphingobiaceae > Sphingobium > Sphingobium sp. GW456-12-10-14-TSB1. Next base: position 2,784,476 of record NZ_JBWKZI010000001.1, read on the forward strand.
ATGACCCCGCTTCTCGAAGGCGGGCATGAGCGCCATCTCGTTGCGACCGGACCCCACCCAGTCGGCATACCACGTGCGGACGGTGGACGGTTTCGGCGACTTCAGGGTCTTGACTGTCACCGCGTCGCCGCCCTGCTCCACCCCATTGCGACGGCGCTTGCCCGACGCCCCGCTGACCGCGGCATCGCGCTCCTCCTGCTGCCAATCAGCTGACATTTCGTCCCAAACAACCGTCACTGCCGCCTTGCATGCGGACAACGCCGTTCGATGCGCGTCGCGGATCTCGTCGACAGCCGTGACGAAGGCGAGCCGGCGCAAGCACTCGCGCTGGCAGTGCGGAGGCCAGGCGTCGAACGCTGACTTGAGCTTCGCGGCCCGGACGTCGTCCATGCCCTCGAGATTGATCGCCCACCTCGTCAGGCGCTGCTCATGATAGGCGTGGACCAATTCCAGATCAGTGACGGTCTCGGTCGTTTCGGAGCCGTGGCGCTGGACCAGCCAACCCCGCCGGATGCGCTTGACGACCTTCAGCAGGTCGTCCGCCGGACCGCCGATCAGGACGGTGTCGCCGACGTTCAGGGCGAGCCGGTTCACCGCCGTACTCACCAGAACACCTCCAATTCGTCGTCTATGGGTGCCGCTAGCGCGATTGCAGCCTCGCGATGCCCGACCAGGCCGAGCAGGCAGTTGCGGAGACGCGTATCCAGGCCGCCCTGCCGGAGTTCGCCCAGACGGCAGGGAGAATTGAAGCCGCGCAGAATGGAGTGGACCAGGCGCGCCTCAATCGGATCGATCGCGGTCGCCGCAGCGTGTATCCAGCGCGCATTACGAAGACGGTGGCCGACCCTGAGGCCTTCGCGAGGACAGAGCCGGTGGACGGCCCCGCGGAGCGCCGACTCTTCCTCAATCGCGTCGATACGGCCCTTAAGCGTCGGATCGGCAGCGAACCGCGCGCCCGGCTTGACCTGGAAGAAACAGCGTTCGCCATGAAGGGACGCGGCGAACACGTCGGGCACGTAGGTGGTCCAGCGGCGCCCGTTGTGAACACGGAAGCGCTCGGGCTGGGTCGTCAGCTCGACCGTCCTGTAGTCGACGTCGAGGATCATGAGCAGGTCGCGCTCGCCCGCGCTTTCGAACACAAGTCGCCTTGAGGTCGTGAGCGACATGAACTCACCGGTGCAGGACTGTGAGCTCGTCCGGCGAGAAGGGTCACGGACAAGGTCAGCGGCGAGGTCCGAAAAGAGGAAGGCGCCTGCGTCGAGCCTGCGGCCCGACGGCGGCACCGGAGGCACGGTCCTCTCGATGGCCACTCCGCTCATCATCGAGCACCCCGCTTAGCCAAAGCACCGACGTGATCAGCGCACCTGTTTGGTGCGCGGCGCAGTGGCGCGATCGCGCATCGCACGAACGGGACGGCTCCTCCGTGCCGAAAGAAAGCCCCCCAAAGGAGATAGAAATGACCGCCAGAAGCACGCGTATCAGCAGGCCATCCGAATTGACCTACGTTTGGATCAATTTCGACGAGACGGGCCGGCCGCAGGACCTCGTCCATGCAATCCATGACGAGGAACGAGGCATCCACTGCGCGGCTTACTACTTCGGCAAGGAGGGCGATCCCATATGCCAGCCGATCGAGGAACGAGAGGCCGTTCCGGCGATCCATGCCTTCGCCCAGGATCGCGGCCTCGGTGTGGTCGCCGTCGACGCGGGCACCCACGCCTTCCTGATGTCGGAATGGCCAGCGGGAAGCGCTACACCACTGCTCGGAGTGTCCGACATCGAGGAGTGGCTCGGGGACGCGCGCGCCAGCTTCCATCATCAGATTGAACGGTTCCAAGCCGCCGCCGGCCCCGCCGAGACATTCGCCTGCGCTCACGTGGTAGTAACAGGGGGCGGCCTGCCGTTCATATGGCGCGGCACCGGCCTGGCGCGCATCAAGCCCCACCAGGATCCTGCCTGACGCCGCCGATGCCGTAACAGGATGGAAAGCGTCACCGACTATCAAGGCGCGATGTCCATCTCCAGCTGCGTCCGAAGTTTGATCGAGATCCTGCCACCCAGGATCGGCGAAGCGAGCACGCCACCGCTCGCCGAGCTGCAGATCACCCGACTTCCGACCCCGACCTACAACTGGAACACCGGAGAGCTTCGCCTCGGGGAGCGGACGACGGTCGTGCGGCACGGCTCCAACGACCTGCGGCGGGATGCCCGGAAAGTGACGCGCCTGGCCGACGCCGCCGCTTGCGACGCCGCTCTCCTGCACGCGGCCGCGCCCTCCATTCGCGATATCGACGTGGCGGCTCCCGGTGGCCTCCTGCAGTTCCGGGCGCCTATGCCCGCATGGTCCTGGACCATCGACGCCGCTGTTCGCGACGTGCTCGCCGCTTGCGGGCTGTCGGCCGTCGAGGTGCTTGAGATCGCCGCCAGACGGGATGGCGGGCGCGTCACCATCGAAACCGGAGATCCGGCGGGACCGCGAACGATGATCCTGACGGGAGTCTTCCCGCTGATCACGGCTACGCTGCCTATCGGGCAAGGCCTCGTCATCCGTGTCGCGCAACGGTCTGAGCTGATCACCAGCGAGGTCTTTCCCGCCAGCATCTGTTCGGCATGCGTAGGGCGCCTGCTGTCCGCGGTGGTGGAGACGAAGTTGCCCCAGTTCGACCGTCTGACGATCACGGCCAGCCGCAATTCCGCCAGCGGCACGCGCTTCGTCCTGGCGTCGCGGCCGGTCCAGCTTGCGCAGACGCCCGCCGAGGTGCTCGACACTCTGCCCGAGGACGCCCGCGATCATTTCGGACCTCCGCGCTGGGGGCGCGATCCGTCGCTCCTGCAGCGCGCGCTCGGGCTGCTTCGCAAAAACCGCTGACCACCTGCCCTCGCTTCCCAAAAACCGTCCAGCACGATGTCCAGCGCCGGCTTCGCGTGATCACGATCATGTGACGAGACCTTGGCTGCCCCTTCCATGCAATTCCCCTACATGAGCTATAAAGTGACATCGATCTAACCTCGGCCAAACGGAAAATCAAGATGAGTGTCACTTTTTCGTTTGAGTGGAGAAAGTTCGCGTGCGATCGTCCCGAAGGAAAGACATGACTGACAAGGCACCGCCACAATCCGCGCCCGCGCAGGACGAGAAGGATCCCGCATGGCTCGCGCTGCCGGAGACGAAGAAGGCGGTCGCGCGGAGCCGCGCGCTGGTGTTCGACGAATACACCGCGCTTGCGGTGCCCACCCAGGGCGACCTGGCCGAGGCAATGGCCGCACTTAACCTCGGCCGCACCAGGTTCTATTCACTGCTGCGCAAGTGGACGCGACGCAGGAGCCTGATCGACCTGGCGCCACATGCCAGGGGCCGAAGCCGCGTGGAAGAAGGCATCGCAGACGAGGCGGGCCGGGCGGGTGACGAGATCGTGGCGCGCGTTATCGAAGGCGCGGCGTTGAAACGCGACGCAACCGTGCCGCCGTTCAGCCTCAACGCCAAAAGTCCGACAGGCCACGTGGCCCACTCCTTCGGCGAAGTGCTGGTCATCGATCACCCCCGGCCGGACCTCTTCGTGGCGGCGGACGACGCTGAATTCAGGCCATCGCTCTGTCTGGTGATCGACCTCTTCTCGACGACCGTACTCGGCAGCCGGGTCTACCGCGGCGATCCTACCGCAGACGAGGTCAGGCAGGCAATCGTCGATGCGGTGAATCGCACGGGAAGCCTCGCCCCCGCGGGCAACCGCATAACGCCCACAATCCTGCTGCCGGCGGACTGGTCCACTCAATGGCGCGAACTCGAGAAAATGCTGAAGCAAGCCGGCGCGGACGTTGTCGTGCGCCGGTCGCCAAAGCTGCACCGCGGACATGTCTCGCGCCGTCTCGTGGGAACCAGGATCGACGAGGTGAAGCTTCTCACGAGGCAACCGCGCCACGACTTCCGGACCGCGCAGTCGGTGCCTTCGAGGCACGCCGTCCTCTCGATCGAGGATGCCCGCCTCGTTATCGACGCCGCGATCGCGCGGAGGAACGGGAGACTGATGCCGGGGACATGGCCGGCACAGCTGGACCTCGAGGTCGAACGGCTGACGAACGGCCGCGTCTCGCTCGCAGACCGCTCCAACCCAAGCTAGCTCGGCAGCGAGTAGCGGTTGCCGCTGTGGATGACCTGCACCCGCGGACCAGGGCGGCGCGCGCCCATGCCCGGCGCGTAGACGTGGTCCTCCAGCCAGCGACGCTCGCAGTCGACGTCGCCATCGCGGACCTCGCGCCACCATTCCTTGAGGCGCCCGTCCCAGCGGTAGCCCCGTGCCTTCAGCACGTGCCGCGCCTCGAAGCCGGCGCCCTCGGCGCTCACCTTCCACCCGGCCCTGTTCATCCCCTCCAGCGCCGACGCCAGCACCGTGCGCCGATCGGGGCCCGCATGGGCCAGAAGGGCGATCAGCGCATCGACGTCGGCAGCGGCGCGGTGGGCGTCGAAGAACCAGCCTGACTGCGCCGCCAGCCAGCCCAGTGCCCGGCCCTCGAATCCGAACTCGTCCCAGTCGACGTCCGCCAGACTGCATCCCCAATCGAGCCCGGCTGCTCGGGGCAGACGGCGCTCGACGAAGGGCCGGTCAAAGGCGGCGTTGTGGCTGAATACCGCCCCGCACGACGTCAGAACTGCTGCGGCCTCGGCGGCGTCGATGCTCTGCCCGGCGAGGTCGGGGTCCGTCAGACCCGTCACCCGCGTGATCTCAGCATGGAGAGGAACACCGGGATCCTCCCGCCACGAACGCGCTCGCCCGATCCGAACGATCCGCCCTTCCTCGTCATAGGCGAAGCGGCGGATCGCCAGCTCGATGATCTTGTCGCAGGCGACATCCAGGCCGGTCGTCTCGACGTCGAGAGCGGCAGCGACGGAGAGCGGCCGGGCTGCATCGTATGCGTGCAGCTCGAGGGAACCATCGCCCAGGTCCAGGCGGCGCAGGACGCGGTAGTTCAGGCTCGATGAGAGCAGAGCGGCCGCGCTGGCAAGCGCGGGGTCAGACTCGCGCAACATCAATGCACCGTCGGGTAGGCAGCTGCGATACCGTTGAGCAGGAACATCTGGATGCGACGGAAGCCGATCTCCCCGTCGTTGAGGAGAAGGTCCGCGATCGACCGGCCACCGAAGGCGCTGCGGGGCTGACGGACCCAATCCGCAGCCATGCCGTCGGGAATGCCCAGTATGATGCGCTCGGACTCCACGATCACGAGGCGGCGGATGTCGTTGGCGATGGCGACCGAGAGCACCGCCGATCCATTGCCCGAGCGGGCATCGGCGATCCAGCGATCGAGCAGGTAGGTGCCGCAGCCCAGATAGCCGGCGATGTCGTCGGAGCCGAGGTGCCAGTGGAACATGGCATAGCAGAGTTCGGCAACGAGCAGCGAACGCCGGTTGCCCTCCTCGTCCGCGCGAATGTAGCGGGGCACCGTTCCGCCGAGCCCGGCTTCCGACATCCAGAACCTGTTCTTCTCCACGGCGAGTTCGGTTACGACCTCGTCGCCTCGATGCCCCGACACGTAGAGGTAGAGGTCGCTGTATCCGTCGACACCATAGGCATCCAGGGTCGTCACGGCGCTTGTGAGAATATCCAAGAGGCCGGAAAGATCGCGCTTTCCGACGGCGTTTGTTTCAGCATCACTCATGGCGGTTCCCCCTTCGAGAAAATTGGCCAACATGCGAAAGAGTGTAAACCCTTACATGATGTCAGGGTTGCCGTCAAGAACATTGTGAGAACAAATCGGATTGCGTAATGGCCGACGGGTCAGGGCGACCGGCATGATCGGGTGCGCGCCGGCTCGCCAGGCGTTGGCCGCGCGAACTAAAGCCGGGCTCGCTACTCGTCCGAGGCTGCCGCGAGACTCCACCCGCCATCGTCGCTCATCCGGTCGTCGAGACGCTTCATCACCAGCAGCGCCTCGAGCATCTGGGTGCTGTCAACCATGCGGGCGTGGGCTGCCGGCCGGCGGACGGCCATCAGCGTCAGCATGTCGTGATCGAAGCGCTGGCGGTTGACGAAGATCACCTCGAACACCTGCTCCCAGTTGTCCTTGCGGAGGATCACGTCCTTCAGCTCGCCGAGCTCCGTGTAGTTGATCAGGGCCGACGACTGCTCACCCGACTTCAGCGCCGACTCCCGGACGCCTTTGGCCTTGGCGAACACCCCCTGGTCGACACGCTGCTTGAACCACTTCGGACCCGCGTGTGCGAGGAGCTTCTCTGCGAGGAATTCCCGCAATCGCCGCTCGAAGGCCAGGACACCGCGGTAGGCGTCGATCTGTGCGTCCGTCGCGCGGATCGACACCGAAACCCCTCCGAACGAGAACAGCGCGACGGCGCCGTCCTCATCGCGTCCGCCGGCGGCGAGTCCGCTTTCGATCATGACCTCCACCGCCACCAAAGGAGGTGCGGCGACCAATCCGGAGTCGACCTCCGCACGCCGGTAGTGGCGCTCTCGAACCCGGCGGTCCCGCCAGAAGCTTGGCGGCAGGTCGGGGCGCGTCCGCCATCCGCCCATCAGGCTCCGCACCGCCTCGTCGTAGGACGAGCCATCGATGCCCCGCATGTCCCCCACGCCCGCGATGACCGACATCTTGAGGCTCGTGCCCGCGATCGCAGATCGAACGTCATCGGGAAGGCCGATCGAGGCCAGCGTCTTGCCCAGCTGCGAGGTTCCCACAGCGGCGCCAAAATCCCCCAGCCGGCCCCTAGCGCGAGCAAGGTCGGCGGCGATCTCGGCGAAGCCGGAGCCGATGATCGACATGTCGGCCACCTTCGGCCCCTGCAGCGCGGCGGCCCAATTGCCGATGCGAAGTCGATCAAGCTCGCCGATGCCGCCAACCCGATCGATGATCCCACTCATCCGCCGCTGCTGTTCGGCCAGATCGCGGATGATCTTGCCGACACCGAGATCGTTCCGGGCCAGCCCCTGAAACCTGTCCATCGTTGCGCCCAAACCGAGCCGTTCGATGTTCAGAACCGACGCGCGCGCCACGTCCAAAGCGGAGCCCACTTCCGCTTTGCCGATGGACATCCCCAGGTCGCGCCTGATCACGTCCAGCGCGCTGCGTCCCATCAGCTCGTCAATACGCGAGATGCCGAAGAGTGCGCGTTCGAGGTCCGACCGGTTTCCTGCCATGCCAGACGTATACCTCAGCATCCGACCGGCGACCACAATCCCACGTTGAAAGCTTCCTCGACGTTGACTCTTTGACGATCATCGAATAGTTCGATGATCGTCAAACCGAGGGTTTAGAGTGGAGCAAGATAGAGCTGTTGAAGCGCTCGCCGCGCTTGCCCAAGACACGCGGCTGAACGTGTTCCGGATGCTGATCCGGGCGGGTCCCAGCGGGATGACCGCAGGCAGCATCGCAAGCACCCTGTCAGCCCAGCCGTCCACCATGTCGCATCATCTCGGGCTGCTGGAGCGGGCGCGCCTTGTGCGATCGCACCGTGAAGGGCGCACCGTAATCTACGTGGCCGACTACGAGGGCACGCGCGAACTCCTTGGATTCCTGACCGAGGACTGCTGCCAAGGCCGCCCAGAACTCTGCGGGCCCCGCATCAGCGACCCGCTCTCCTGCTCACCCAATGGGAATTGCGAATGACCACGACCATCTACCACAACCCGGCCTGCGGGACCTCGCGCAACACCCTGGCGATCATCCGCGCCAGCGGCACCGAACCGGCCATCGTCGAGTATCTTCAGGATCCGCCCTCGCGGGAGCGGCTGGTCCAGCTCATGCGCGACGCGGGCCTATCGCCCCGAGACCTGCTCCGCCAGAAGGGCACGCCATATGCGGATCTCGGCCTCGCCGACCCGACGCTCAGCGATGACCAGCTAATCGACGCGATGGTCGAACACCCCCTGCTGATCAATCGCCCCCTCGTCGAGACACCACGGGGTGTGCGGCTTTGCCGTCCGTCCGAAGCAGTGCTCGAAGTCCTCGCGACGCCCCTCGCCACCGACTTCATCAAGGAGGACGGCGAGGTGGTGAAGGCCGATGCCCGGGCTGATTGAAATGTCCACCTCGCCCACCACAACCGCCAAGCCCGCGATCTCGACGTTCGAGCGCTACCTCTCCGTTTGGGTGGCGCTCTGCATCATCGTCGGCATCGGCCTGGGTGCAGCGCTGCCGGGTCTCTTCGGCGCGATCGCCGCGGCGGAGGTCGCCCGCGTGAACCTGCCCGTGGCTTTGCTCATCTGGCTGATGATCATCCCGATGCTGCTGAAGATCGACTTCGCCGCGATGGGACGGGTGCGCGAGCACGCCCGGGGCGTCGGCGTCACGCTGTTCATCAACTGGGCGGTCAAACCGTTCTCCATGGCACTGCTCGGCACCGTGTTCATCGGCTGGCTGTTCAGACCGCTGCTGCCGGAGGCGCAGATCGAGAGCTACATCGCCGGGCTGATCCTGCTGGCCGCAGCGCCATGCACGGCCATGGTATTCGTCTGGTCAAACCTGTGCGATGGCGAGCCCAACTACACGCTCAGCCAAGTCGCGCTCAACGATCTGATCATGGTGTTCGCATTCGCCCCGCTGGTGGGTCTTCTCCTTGGCGTGGCCTCCATAACAGTGCCTTGGGACACCTTGCTGCTCTCGGTCGCGCTCTACATCGTGGCGCCGGTGATCGTCGCTCAGCTGATCCGAATTGCGGTTCTGGCGAACGGCAGCAATGCGGCGCTCAATCGGCTGCTCGCAGCGCTCGGCCCCGTCTCGCTGGTGTCGCTGCTGACGACGCTCGTGCTGCTCTTCGGCTTTCAGGGCGAGCAGATCCTCGCGCAGCCGCTCGTCATCGCGCTCCTCGCCGTGCCGATCCTCATTCAGGTCTACTTCAACGCGGGTCTCGCCTACTGGCTGTCGAAGCGCCTCGGCGTCGCGTGGTGCGTCGCCGCTCCGGCCGCGCTGATCGGGGCGTCGAACTTCTTCGAGCTCGCGGTCGCGGCCGCGATCTCGATCTTCGGCCTGAACTCGGGCGCGGCCCTTGCCACGGTGGTGGGCGTGCTGGTCGAGGTCCCGGTGATGCTCTCGGTCGTCTCGATCGTGAAGCGCAGCCGCCTCTGGTATGAGCGCTCGGCATGACCATCCCCATCTACATCGGCGCGGCCCTCGCAGAGATCGGCGGCTGCTTCGCGTTCTGGGCATGGCTTCGGTTGGACAGGTCGCCACTCTGGCTGCTTCCCGGAATGGTGTCGCTGGCGCTGTTCGCCTGGCTACTCACCCTCGTCGATAGCGACGCGGCAGGACGGGCCTACGCCGCATACGGCGGGGTCTACATCTGCGCATCGCTAGCCTGGCTCTGGGCCATCGAAGGACTGCGCCCGGATCGCTGGGACCTGATCGGCGCATCGCTTTGCCTCGTGGGCGCGGCGGTGATCCTTCTCGCGCCGAGGACCGCATGATGCGCGTCCGGAATCTCCCTGCGCCGGACGCCTTCCCGGCGCTAGATGATCGATACCTCATCGCGCGGCCAGCAATTGGCCTGGGAGATGTCGAGCCGCGCCCCAGGATCCTGCTGCTCTACGGTTCGCTGCGCGAGCGTTCATTCTCGCGCTTCGCGGTTGAGGAAGCCGCACGGTTGCTGCAGCTGTTCGGCGCCGAAACGCGCATCTTCGACCCCTCGGACCTGCCGCTTCCCGATCAGGTACACGGCGACGACCACCCCGCCGTCCATGAGCTCCGCGAGCTCTCGATGTGGTCCGAAGGGCACGTCTGGTGCAGCCCCGAGCGGCACGGGCAAATCACCGGCATCATGAAGGCGCAGATCGACCACCTGCCGCTCGAGATGAAGGGCATGCGGCCAACCCAGGGTCGGACGCTCGCCGTCATGCAGGTCTCGGGCGGATCGCAGTCGTTCAATGCGGTCAACACGCTGCGCCTGCTCGGGCGCTGGATGCGCATGTTCACCATCCCCAACCAGTCCTCGGTCGCCATGGCCTACAAGGAGTTCGACGAGGACGGGCGTATGAAGGCTTCTGCCTACTACGACCGGATCGTAGACGTGATGGAGGAACTGGTGCGCATCACCGTGCTTATGCGGCCTCACGCAGCGCAGCTGGTCGACCGTTATTCGGAGCGCAAGGCAGCGGGATCGTCCGGGAATCCGCAGACGGACCATTCGGCCGTCGCCATTGGAGATGCACGCTGACCCTGCGTAGTTTCCACCAGCGCCGATGCACCCTATATGGGCCGCGCGGTCAAATGGCGGTGGAGGAAGTTGCATGAAGCGCTTGGTGTTCTGCTTCGACGGGACGTGGAACAAGCTCGTTCCCGATCTCGCCACCAACGTGGTGCTCACGGCCGCAAGCATCGACCGCATAGACAAGAAGGGCGTCGCGCAGATCATCCACTACGACGAGGGCGTCGGCACCGGTGCCCTCGACTCGCTGCGCGGCGGAATGTTCGGCACCGGCCTCATCGATAACGTGCGCGAGGCCTACCGCTTCCTCGTCTTCAACTACGACCCGGGCGACGAGATCTACGTCTTCGGCTTCTCGCGCGGCGCATACAGCGCTCGGACCTTCGTCGGCTTCATCCGCCACGTCGGCCCGCTCCACCGGCTCCACGTCGGCCGGATCGACGAGGCGGTGAAGCTTTACCAGGAGCGCAAGGAGGGCAAGGACGGTGCCGGCGAGGCGATGCGCCGATTCCGCGCCGAGTTCTCTAACAAGGTCTGCATCGGCACGGCCGACGACGACTGGCGCTGCGCGAATCAGCCCGGCTACGTGGCGGGCAGCGCTCCGCAGCTCAGGGTCAAGTTCCTGGGCGTTTGGGATACGGTGGGCGCCCTCGGCGTCCCCGAGATCCTGCCCTTCAGCGGCTGGCTCAATAGCGAATACGACTTCCATGATCCCAGCCTGGACTCCTTCGTCGAAAGCGCGCGGCACGCAGTCGCCATCGACGAGCGGCGCGAGTTGTTTCCGCCCGTGCTGTTCGGTGACCTCGTCACGCTGAATACCGCCGCGGGCTTCGAGAACGAAGATCCCAAGGCGCCCTATCAGGAGCGCTGGTTTCCCGGCGTGCACGGGTCGGTCGGCGGCGGCGGCGATATCCGCGGCCTGTCCGACGACGCGCTCGCCTGGGTCCTCGCTGGCGCCAAGCGGGCCGGGCTGAAGCTGGATACTACCGTGGGCACGCGCATCCACGGCTTCCGCCCCGATCCGCTCGCGCCGCTGGTGAACGAGGCCGACCCCGAATGGAGCATGACGCAGCTCGCCAAGGACGACCGCGATGGCCCAAAGCATCTCTGGCAGCTTTCCGCGAGCGCCATCCGCCGCTGGCGCACCCCGGCGGAACGGCTGGGTGGCAAACCCTACCGGCCAGATTCACTCGCCAAGGTGGCCCATCAGCTCGACGCCATGGGACCGTGGGACTTCATCCCGCCCGCCGACCTGCTGGCGACCGAGAAAGTCAAGGTTGGCGACCTGCTGAGCACCTATGCGCATCGGCACTACGGCAAGGCAGACCTCTGGCCGCACATCCTCGAAGCGAACCAGGACGTGCTCGACGATCCGGACGAGATATTCCCGGGCCAGGAGATCAGGATTCCACGGTTGCCAGCCGCGACTGCGCCTCCGCCGACGACCTGATCAGGGTCGAACGGGCTCCGACGCCGGCGTCTCGCCCGCGCCGCCACTTGGCGCTGGCTCGGCGCAGCCCAATTCCTGATCGAGCGGTGTGAATGGTGCGGTGCGCATGGGGAAGAGCCGAAGCCGTGCGCGAAGCTCCACCTCGTCGAGCGAGCGGCGCATCCCGCAGTAGTTAGCTGCGCGCGGTGTATCCTGGTCGAAGATGAACGCGGTCATACGGCCATCGAGAGTGACGACCACCTTCCAATAGCCCGAGGGCACGCGGTGCCGCTCATCGGCGCCGGGCATCGGACGCATGAGGCGCTCGAACAATGGGCCGGTCAGCACGTGAACGGCAACCTTCTCCTTCTGCGCAAGCCGCGTCTCGCGGGCCTCGAGCCGCTGCCAGCTCGCCTGGTTCAGCGCTGATGACTGCGGCGTGATGTTGGACAGCCTGTTGGTGTCGGGCCAGAACGGCGTGCCGGAAAACGCCGCGAGCGGGGCCTGGTGCCCACGATCCACGCCGAGGGCTTCGTTGGCACCGTCGTAGTCCTGCTCCTCCAGCGTCTCTTCCGGCGCCAGCCAGGGATCCACGCTCCACCCCCGCGACTGCGACTTGCCGACGGTCTCCGGGGTGATCCGGTAGGCGACCCAGACCGCCATCTTAGTCAGCGGATCGGCCGACAGCGTGTAGATCTCGCGCACGATCGTGTCCGCGTTCTCCGGTGCGCCGAGCGGGCAGGCTTCGACGCAGTGGAAGGTGTGCAGCCGCGCGTCGTCGGCGAACGCAGGCGCGGGGGTGGCCGATATCGCCGCTAGTGTTGCGACCAGGACCGCCGAGCGGCCCAGAAATCGAGCGATCATCGCGTCCGGAAGCAGTGTCCAACTTGGCATCATCATCTCCCGTTATGACGCGTCCTAGGCTAATACCATGCCGATCGGCGTGGTATGCTGGTTAATCACCTACTTGCCAGCCCTCGGCTTGCTTCAGCGACAGCTCCATTGCCTGCTCGATCCATTCGTCGGAGATGCCGTGGCGCTCGCTGATCGGCCGGATGAAGGCGTCAACCTCGTCAGACAGTTCCTTGAAGAGCTCGACCCGCGCCTCACACCAGGCGATCATCGCCGTCCTCCCCTGCGGGCTCATGAAAGCTATGTCGTTCTGCCAGAAGAAGCGATGGGCCAGCACGTCGCGATCTTCCTTCGCCTGCCTGAGCCGTGCCAGGAGGTCCGGCGGGAAGCCCTCCAATCCTTCGATCTGCTTCAGCATGTTGCCATAGGTCCTGGCGAGGCCAACCTCGTAGGCCGCGTCGAACGCGACATGCCAGCTTGCTTCATTGTCGTGCGACGCCTTGGTGCCCAGCGTGCGCATGACGATGTCAGCGTTGACCATGCCATGCTCGAGCACCTGAGCCATATACATCGCCAAGCCATAGCGCGAGTACACCTCGCGGATCTGCTCCTCCTCGAAGGAACCGGTTGGCCATATCGACCCGGGCTCGTGACCATCCATGCGTTTCTGACCTAAGCGTGGCCAGCAAGGCCGGCAACGACAAGCGTTGCTCGCACAACTGAACGGTCAATGGGGTTAAATACCCGCCTCAGTCGTCGAACTCGGCCGGCTCGGCGAGGAAGTGCTCGACGATGCAGAGCGACGCCAGATGCCGCTCGTGGGGCCAGTCCGTTCCGCAGGGGCAATCGTCATCCCGCGGTTCGCGCCGCCACACGCCATCCTCGCCAACGCGGTGATACCAGCCGCGATCAACACCTACTGCATCAATCTCCTGGCCGGGATGCCGCACCATCAGCGCGCCGAGGTGAACGAGGTCGGGCTCGACGAGATCGAGCGCTAGCCCCTTCTGATAGAACAGGCCGCCGGCGTGCTGGGGAAACTTAACCAGCGTTGGCGCCTCGAACACGATGCCCCCGTGCTCCCGCAGCATCTGCATGACCTTTGGGTAGACGCGCGGGAAGCCTCGATCGGGCGAACCGAAAAGGGTGATTTCGGGAACCTGGACGCCGATCCCGCCAGAAAAACCATCAACCTGATCGAAGAAGTCCTCGATCTTCCCGCCACGATAGAATGCAACCACAGGCGAGGCGATCTTCACGAAGCTGTCGTCGTATTCCGGCAGCTCGATCCCGCGGCGGAATGCCGGAATATCACCCAGCGGGTTCTCTACGCCCGGTATCGGGATCCAGGGCAGACTAAGCAGCGCATCGAGGATAGGATCCTCGGTGGACGGGGGGAAAACGTCACCTGTAGAGACGAGACCGGCTTCTGCGGCGAACTCGCGAAAGGTGGCGCAATCCGCCTCTATGTGCGCGACAAAGCACTTGGCCGGCAGCGGCGCGTTGCGTAACGGTCCGAGGAGGTAGGCCCGCTGGACGCTGGCACGGGTCCGGGCGCCTTCTAGGGCGATGGCCGTCAGATCTGTCAGGCCGACCGCCTGGCAAGCCGCCCGATCAAGCACGTAGAGATGACCGACACCATCGGCGGCCTCGTAGCTCGCCATCTTCTTGCGAAGGAACAACGGGCGCTCGTCGCAGTCCTCACAGAGTTCTGCGGTGAGTTTGTCGGAATACCGGTTCCCAGCGAACCACGCCGAGACGGACGCCTCGCCCGAACAATCGAGATAGAACGACCGCCACCCGTAGTGTTGCAGAATCGCCTGGTTCAGCGCCAGATCGGAGTGCTGGCCGGTGAACGCGCCCAGCACCTCGTCAGCGTAGCGGCCCCATCGAAGCATCTCGGTCGGAATGCAGCCGTGCCGATCGAACGACGTGGTGGCGGAGGGCCGGTTCGCCGGGCCGTAGTGCTGCGTCTGTCCGCGGAACAGAACATCCTCGCCGAACTCGGCCAAGCACGCCTTCAACCCGGCCAGGTCGTCCACCCTGATGTTCATCGTTGCCATTCTCGCCTACCCCTGAGCTCCGTTCTGCACATTCGCCATATCGCTCGAAAACGCCTCGAGAATGCGGCATTCCGCGACCGTGCCGCCCGCGCAGGTGGAGATGGCCGCCGAAAGCTGCCGGCGAAGCGACTGCAGGTCGGCGATCTTGCGGTCAACCTCGACGAGATGCTGGCTTGCCAGCGCATCTACCTCGCCGCAGTCCCGATCCCGCTGCCCAGCGAGGTCCAGCAGCGCCCGGATCTCCTCCAGGCTGAAGCCCAAGTCCCGGGTCCGACGGATGAATCCAAGCCGGGCCACACGTCGTCGGCGCCGTAGGAACGGTAGTTCCCCTCGGTGCGCGCCGGCGGATCGATCAGTCCCGCGCGCTCGTAGTAGCGGATCGTCTCGATCTTCACGCCCGTCGCCGTGGACAGCCGCCCTATGGTGATCGCCGTCATGAAAAAAACCTCTTGAGCCTGTAGCTACTACAGGGTGCATATAGGCTTCCACTACGATTCTTTCGGGGTGGAAATGGCCTGCACCAGCTGCCCATCGGACAAGGTAAGCCCGAGCAACGATCCCGCCTGGCGCCGGGCGCTTTGGATCGCGCTCGGCGTCAACGGCGCGATGTTCGCGGCCGAGATGGCCGCCGGCGTCGCGGGCGGGTCGAAGGCGCTCCAGGCCGACGCGCTAGACTTCCTCGGCGACGCGGCGAACTACGCCATCGGTCTCGGCGTCGCCGGCATGGCGCTCGCCTGGCGCGCCCGAGCCGCGATGCTCAAGGGCGCCACGCTGGCGGTCCTCGGCCTCTACGTGCTGGCATCCACGGTCTGGGCGGTCTGGCACGGCCGGACGCCCGAGGCCGAACTGATGGGGATCGTGGGCATCGCGGCGCTCGTCGCGAACGGCGCGGTGGCGCTCATGCTCTACCGCTTCCGCAGCGGTGACGCGAACATGCGCTCGGTCTGGATATGCTCGAGGAACGACGCCATCGGCAACGTCGCCGTAGTGCTCGCAGCAGCGGGCGTGTTCGGCACCGGCACGGCATGGCCTGACCTGTTCGTGGCGGCGATCATGGCTGGGCTCGGCATCTCCGGAGGCATCCAGATCATGCGGCAGGCCGGTGGCGAACTTGCGTCGACGCCTGAAGCCACCGGAAGCCGCGAACGGAGGGCGGTGTGAACCGGGGTAGCACGCTTCGGCGCGGGTTCCTGATGGAGGAGCTTGCGTGCCATCGGGTGACGCGCGGTCCTCGAAATGCTATCGGGCGCCGCATGGCTCGCATGGTCGGCATCCTGATCGGCATCGCGCTCGCCCTGTCGCTGGCGACGGGCGGGGTCGCGCACGCGGCCGAGCGGATCTGCCTGCCTGGCACAGAAGCGATCGCCGAAGGCCACAGCGACGGGGATCGCGACCAGAAGCGGGACGGTGAAAAGGGCCAGGCTCATCACCATGGCACCTGCAGCGGGCACCACCTCGCTGCACCCTCGGATGGCCAAGTCCTGAGACCGGCGCTCGTTGGCGGTGTCTCGCCAAACATAGCCCCCGTCACCCTCGGCACGCCCGTCGTTCCGCTGGCCGAACTGAGACCGCCGATAGCCTGACGCCGTGACCGCGTGCGCGTGAACGCGCGCCGCAGCCCACATCGTCAGGAGCAATCAACATGCATCGTGTCATCGCGGCCGTCCTCGCCGCAGCGCTCTGCGCACAGGCCGCGCAGGCGTAGAGCGCCCCGCCCGGCGGGGAGCGCCTCACCCTGCCGCAGGCACTCGAACTCGCCGGCGCCGGCGCTCCGGCCGTGGAAGCCGCCAGCGCAGGCCTCCGCGCGGCCCGGGCCCAGCGTCGGGTCGCTGGCCTGCGGCCAAATCCCACGGCCAGCCTCGAAGCCGAGAACGTGGCCGGCAGTGGTCCCTACGCCGGCATCCAGTCCGTCGAGGCCACGGCCAGCCTGTCGCTGCCCATCGAACTCGGCGGCAAGCGGTCCGCGCGCATCGGCGTGGCCGACGCGGAGACGCGCCGCGCAGGCCTCGCAGCCTCGGTGGCCGAGGCCGACCTCGCGCTGCGGGTGACGCAGGCGTTCAGCACGCTCGCGGCCGCCGAACTGCGGACCTCGATCATGCGCGAGCAGGCGGGTTTCGCCCGCGAGGGTCTACGCGTGGCGCAGGTGCGCGTCCGGGCCGGGCGCGCCTCGCCGCTCGAGGCGGAGCGAGCCGAAGTGGCGCGGGTGAACGCCGAGACCGCCGCCGATCGCGCCGACCGTGCGGCCCGGCTCGCCCGTGCCAACCTTTCGCGGCTCATCGGGCGTGACCCCGGGGAGATCGACACCGCTTGGTTCGACCACGTGGCTCTTGGTCCACGGCCGGCAGCCTCAAGCCAGGGAAGCCTGGCGCTCGCCACCGCGCGAGCGGACACCGACATCGCGGACGCGCAGCTCCGCCTCGCGCGGAGCCAGAGGATCGGCGACCTGACCGTCAGCGCCGGCGCACGCCGCCTCGAGGCCACCAACGACGTAGCGGCGGTCGTCGGGGTGAGCATTCCCCTCCCGCTGTTCAACAACGGCAGGGCGGCGGTCGATGCCGCCCAGGCCCAGCGGGACCAGGCTGCGGCGCTCGCACGCGCCGCAAGGATCGAGGCGGAACAGGCGATCGCGGCGGCGGAGAACGATCTCGCCGACGCCGAGGCCAACGCCCGCAACGCGGCGGGACCGGCCTTGGCGGCCGCGCAGGAGGCGGCGCGCATCGCCCGGATCGGCTATCGCGAGGGCAAGTTCGGCCAGCTCGACCTGCTCGAGGCCGAGCGCACGCTCGCAGAAACCAGGGCGGCCGCGATCGACGCGCTTGCCGCATACCACGACGCCGAGGCGCGACTGACGCGGCTTACCGCCCGCACGCCCATCACCGAGGACCAGCCATGACGAGCAAATACCTGCGGGCGCTTGCGCCCGTCACCCTGGCGCTGGCCCTGGCCGGCTGCGGGGGAAGCCAGCCCGAGGAGAAGGCCGGCGGGGAGCGCGGCGAGAAGGAGTCCCATGCCGACGAGGGCGCGGTGAGCCTCTCGCCGCAGCAGATCGCCGAGGCCGGCATCGCCATAGTCCGACCCACCATCGGCGGGGAGGCCGGCGCGATCGAGATCAGCGGCACCGTCGAGGGCGATCCGCAGGGGGTGCAGGTCGTCTCGGCCGCCATCGGTGGCCGTGTCGTCTCCCTGACGCGCAACCTCGGACAGCCCGTCAGCCGCGGCGACGCAATGGCCATCCTCGAGAGCCGCGAGGCCGCTTCACTGAAGGCCGAGGTCGAAGCCGCGCGTGCCAGGGCCGCGCTCGCGCAGACCAACCTGCGCCGCGAGCAGCGACTGTTCGCCGAGCGCGTCTCCCCCGAGCAGGACCTCGTTGCCGCCCGCACGGCCGCGACCGAGGCCAACGTCGCCCTGCGGCTCGCCCAGCAGCAGCTGGCCGCGACCGGCGGCGGCGGCGGAGCGCTCAACCGCATCGCGGTCCGCGCGCCGATCTCAGGCCAAGTCATCGCCCGCTCGGCCACGCTCGGCCAGACCGTGGCTGCCGACGCCGAGTTGTTCCGCGTCGCCAACCTCTCGCAGGTGTCGATCGCGATGTCGCTCCTGCCGGCCGACGCGGGGCGGGTGAGGCCGGGCGCAGGGGTCACGGTCACCGCGGCCGGGCGGCGCCAGGAGGCGCGGGTCACGTTCGTCTCGCCCGTGCTCGACGAGACGACCCGGCTCGTGCCGGTGATCGCGAGGCTCGCCAACAATGGCGGAATCTGGCGCGTGGGAGAGACGGTCAACGCCTCGATCATCGTTCCGGCAAGTGGCGACCGCACCGTCGCGGTGCCCTCGACTTCGGTCCAGATGATCGAGGACCGGCCGCACGTGTTCGTGCGCACTCCGACCGGGTTCAAGGCGGTGCCCGTCACGCTAGGCCGGACCAACGGCGGCCAGGTGACTGTCCTGTCCGGGCTTACCGGAAGCGAGCAGATCGCCTCGGCCAACAGCTTCACCCTCAAGGCGGAGCTCGGCAAGGGCGAAGCCGGCCACGACGAGCACTGAGCCATGATCGCACGCATCGTCACTTTCTCAGTCGAGCGGCGCTGGCTCGTCCTGCTGCTCACAGCCGCCGCATCCATCCTCGGCATGTTCGCGCTCCAGCGCCTGCCTATCGACGCCGTCCCCGACATCACCAACAACCAGGTGCAGATCAACGTGGTCGCGCCCGCGCTCTCGCCGGACCAGGTCGAGAAGCAGGTCGCGTTCACCGTGGAGACGGCGCTCGCCGGCATTCCCGGGCTCGAATACACGCGCTCGCTCAGCCGCAACGGCTTCGCGCAGGTCACCGCCGTCTTTGACGAGGGCACCGACATCTACTTCGCGCGGGCGCAGGTGGCAGAACGGCTCCGCACGGCGGAGGAGGACCTGCCGGACGGCGTGAACCCGGAGATGGGGCCGATCGCCACGGGCCTCGGCGACATCTTCATGTGGACCGTCGAGTTCCGCGAGCTCGACAGCGTCAACCACAAGAACGGCGAGCCCGGGCTGCAGAAGGACGGCAGCTACATCACGCCGGAGGGCGACCACCTCGTCAGCGAGGCCGACAAGGCGACCTATTTGCGCACCGTGCAGGACTGGATCGTGACGCCCCAGCTTAAGGGCACCGCCGGCCTCGCTGGCATCGACTCGCTCGGCGGCTATAACAAGGAATACCTGGTCGTTCCGGACGTCCAGCGCATGGCCTCGATGAAGATCACGCTTGAGGACCTCGCCAAGGCGCTCGAGCGCAACAACACCAGCGTGGGCGCTGGCATCGTCAACCGCAACGGCGAAGGTCTGTCCGTTCGAGCCGATGGCCGTGTCCGCAACGCCGACGAACTGGCCGCCACCGTGATCGCCACCCGCGAGGGCGTCCCGATCGTCCTCAGCCAGGTTGCGGCCGTTCAGATCGGCCAAGGCCTTCGCATGGGTTCGGCTTCCGAGAATGGGCGCGAGGTCGTCGTGGGCACTGCCGTGATGCGTATCGGCGAGAACAGCCGGACCGTGTCCACCGCCGTCGCCGAACGCCTGCAGGGCCTCGGCCGGTCCCTCCCGGTGGACGTCATCGTCAAGCCCGTGCTCAATCGGACCGACTTGGTCAACTCGACCATCGCGACAGTCGCGCGCAATCTCGGCGAAGGCGCACTGCTCGTCATCGTCGTGCTCTTCGCTCTGCTGGGAAATTTCCGCGCGGCACTGATAGCAGCCCTCGTCATTCCGATTACGATGCTGCTCACCAGCATCGGCATGCTCCGTGCCGGGGTCTCGGCGAACCTCATGAGCCTTGGCGCGCTCGACTTCGGCCTGATCGTCGATGGCGCCGTCATCATCGTCGAGAACTCGCTGCGCCGGCTCGCGCACGCGCAGCACGACCGCGGCGATGTGCTGTCATTGCGCGAACGCCTCGACATCGTCGCGGCCTCGGCGCGGGAGATGATCCGGCCTTCTGTATACGGACAGGCGATCATTATCCTCGTGTTCGCGCCGCTGCTCACTTTCACGGGGGTCGAGGGCAAGACCTTCGAGCCAATGGCGCTCACGGTGATCATCGCCCTGGCCTTCGCATTCGTCCTGTCTCTCACGTTCGTCCCGGCGGCGATCGCCATCTGGCTGTCGAAGCGGGTGGAGGAGAAGGAAAGCCGGGCGCTCGGCTGGCTGCGCGAGCGCTACGAACCGGGCCTCGACAAGGCGATGCGCCGCCCCAGCGCGACCCTCGGCATAGCGCTGGGCGCGCTCGCCCTCGGCGGCGTCACGTTCGCAACCCTCGGCCAGGAGTTCCTGCCGCAGCTCGACGAGGGCAATCTCCTCGTCCAGGCGATCCGCATTCCCGGCACTTCGGTCGACCAGAGCCAGGCGATGCAGTCGCAGGTCGAGCGGGCGATCGCCAAGCAGCCCGAGGTCGCCTTCGCGTTCTCGCGCACCGGCACCTCGGAGATCGCCTCCGATCCCATGCCGCCCAACATCAGCGACACCTTCGTGATCCTGAAGCCCCGCGACGACTGGCCCGATCCGGACCTCGCAAAGGCCGAGTTGGTCGAGCGCCTGGAAAAGCGCCTCTCATCAATCCCCGGCAACGCCTACGAGATCACCCAGCCGATCCAGATGCGCTTCAACGAGCTCATCGCGGGCGTGCGCGGCGACGTGGCCGTGAAGGTGTTCGGCGACGACTTCGCACAGATGAACGCGACCGCCGAAGCCATCGCCGACGTGCTGCGGCGGACGGAAGGTGCCACAGACGTGCGCGTCGAGCAGACGGAGGGCCTGCCGATGCTCGACATCCGCCCCAATAGGACGGCGATGTCGCGGGTCGGCGTGACGGCGGCCGATGTCCAGGACACGGTCTCCGCGACGATCGGCGGCCGCCAAGCAGGCATGATCTTCGAGGGCGACCGCCGCTTCCCGGTCGTCATCAGGCTGCCCGAGGCCGCCCGTTCCGATCTGACCGCGATCGCGAAGGTGCCGGTGCCGACGCCTGACGGCGCGTTCGTGCCGCTCTCCACCGTCGCCGACATCGCGATCGTGGACGGGCCCAACCAGATCAGCCGCGAGAACGGCAAACGGCGCGTCGTCGTCCAGGCGAACGTGCGAGGCCGGGACGTGTCGAGCGTGGTCGACGACGCAAGGGCGGCGATCGATGCACGGGTGAAGCTGCCCGCCGGCACATACCTCGAATGGGGCGGCCAGTTCGAGAACCTCGCATCCGCGAGGGACCGCCTGATGATCGTGGTGCCGGTCTGCTTCGCCGTCATCATGCTGCTCCTCTACGGAGCGCTTGGATCGATCCGCGACGCGCTCATCGTCTTCACCGGTGTTCCGCTTGCGCTCGTGGGCGGCGCCTTGGCGCTGGCCCTGCGGGGCATGCCGTTCTCGATCTCCGCTGCAGTCGGCTTCATCGCGCTCTCGGGCGTGGCCGTCCTCAACGGCCTGGTGATGGTCACCTCGATTCAAGACCTGCTGCGCCGAGGCCTGGAGCGAGCCGCCGCCGCGCGGGAGGGTGCGCTTGTTCGACTCCGGCCGGTCGCGATGACGGCGCTCGTCGCTTCGCTTGGATTTGTGCCGATGGCGTTCGGACACGGGGCCGGCGCCGAGGTGCAGAAGCCGCTGGCGACCGTGGTCATCGGCGGGCTGATCTCGGCGACGCTGCTGACGCTCTTCGTCCTGCCGACGCTCTACGCTCGCTACGGCGAACGCCGGGATCCGGCAGCCGGCGTCGGGTCCGAGGTTGACGAGGCGACGACATGAGCGAAGAGCACATCTCGCTGGACACCGCCGAGCAGCGGCGGACCCTCTGGATCGTCCTGCTGCTGAACGTCGCGCTGGCCGCGGCCTTTGGCATCACCGGCGCGACGGCGGATTCCAGCTCGCTCATCGCCAACGGCCTCGACAACGCGTCAGATGCGCTTGTCTATATTATCAGCCTGCTGGCGCTCACCCGCTCGGCGGCCTGGAAGCGAGGCGCGGCGCGAGCCTCCGGCGTGCTGCTTCTCCTGTTCGCCGCTGGCGTGCTGTTCGATGCGGCGCGGCGTTACCTTACCGGCAGCGAACCGCTCGGGCCGACGATGATCGCCATGGCCCTGGCAGGCGCCGTGGTGAACGGGATCTGCCTTTGGCTGCTCAAGCGGGTGGAGGAGCCGGACGTGAACATGCGCGCGGCGACCACCTTCAGCTTGAACGACTTCATCTCGAACGGCGGGATCGTGGTGGCAGGGGCCCTGGTTCTCTGGACCGGCCGCAACTGGCCGGACCTGCTCGTCGGCGTGGCGGTAGCCGCGATCGCGATCAAGGGAGGCGTCGAGATCCTGCGCGACGCAAGCGCAGAAGTGCGGCGCGACAAGCTTCAAGACTGACGGGCGATTTTTCAGGAAAGTCCGGCTGATAGTTGCTGCGCGGTCTGATAACGGAACACCATGTTTGCACTTCTTCTTCTCTCCCTCGCACTGGCAATGGACGCCTTCGCCGTGTCGCTCGTGCGGGGTGCCGCAGGCAAAGGTCGCAAGATTGATGCTCTGATCCTCGGGAGCGCATTCGGTTTAGCACAAGGCCTCATGCCGTTGGTCGGCTGGCTGCTAGGCGTCGCTTTCGCAGAGACCTTCAGGTCAATTGACCACTGGATCGCGTTCGCGCTGCTGACGGTCCTTGGCCTGCGAATGATCAGGGAGGCTCGCTCAAAAGAGACCGAGACGGTCGCAAGAGGGCCACTCTCACCCTTGGGCCTACTGGTCGCCGCATTCGCTACGAGCATTGATGCCGCCGCTGCGGGAGTCGCCCTCCCGCTACTCGGTGTGCCGATACCGGTCGCGTGCCTTGTGATAGGCGGGGTGACCGGCGTGCTATGCGCGAGCGGATACGTAGCTGGCGCTCGGATCGGGACGAAGCTCGGGAAGAAAGCTGAACTGGCAGGCGGTATCGCGTTGATCAGTCTTGGAATAAAGATACTGATAGAACACCTCAGCGCGTGAGGCCCTACCTTCGCGGTAGCATAGATGTAGCCGTGATGGCGGCAACGGGAAAAGCATCGGTGCGGTGCCAGCACAGCTTCGTTAACAAGCGTTCGGGCCGCGGAACTCCCCGCTGTGGAGACGACGCCCCGGGAAGCAGAATCGCTCAGCTCGGCAGGCCATCGGCGGCACTACCCACGGCTGGTTCAAGATTCGACGGATGCCGGGCCCCGGATGCCGAAGAGAAGATTGGCAATGCGAAAGGCTGGCGCCGGACGGCTATGACCGCACTCTGGCGTCTTATTCGGCAAGCGTGTCGATGATGGGGCACTCGGGCCTGTCGTCGCCGTGACACTTCGACGCGAGGTCGAGCAGCGTGGCACGCATCTGCTCGAGCGCCTGTGCCTTGCGCCCGAGTTCCTCGGCCCGCGCGGTCGCCAGCGCCTTCACGTCAGCGCTCGACCTCGACCGGTCCTGCCAGAGCCCGAGCAGCGCACGGATTTCTTCGATCGGGAAGCCGAGGTCGCGTGCATGGGCCACGAACCGAAGCCGAGCGACATCAGCGTCCGAATAGTCGCGATAGCCGCTGTCCCGGCGCGGCGGCGACGGGATCAGCCCGATCTTCTCGTAGTGGCGGATCATCCGCTGCGAGACGCCGCTCGCATTCGAGGCCTGGCCGATGTTCACAGCCGCACCGTATTCAACCTCAGCGCATTCGTCACCACCGCAAAGGACGACAGCGCCATCGCCGCGCCGGCGAGCATCGGCGATAAGAGGATGCCCGCCACAGGATAGAGCACGCCGGCCGCGATGGGCACGCCGACACCGTTGAAGACGAAGGAGAACCACAGGTTCTGGCGGATGTTGCGCATGGTGGCATCCGCCAGCCTGCGCGCCCGCACCATCGCGGCCAGGTCGCCCTTCGTCAGCGTCATGCCCGCGCTTTCGATCGCGACATCCGTGCCGGTGCCCATAGCCACGCCCACGTCAGCCGCGGCGAGCGCGGGCGCGTCGTTGATCCCATCTCCGGCCATGGCGACCACGGCCCCATTGGCCTTCAACTCGCCGACGATCCTCGCTTTGTCCTCTGGCCGCAGATCGGCGTGCACCTCGTCGATGCCGCCGATCATCCGCGCGACAGCATCGGCAGTGCCGCGTCCGTCGCCGGTCAGCATCACGATCCGCAGGCCCTCGACATGCAATTCAGCAATTGCGCCGCGGGCCGACGCCTTCACCGGATCGGCCACGGCGAGCATCCCGGCCAGCTGGCCGTCCACCGCGACGAGCATGACGCCAGCGCCTTCCGCCCGGCGCGCCTCGGCCTGCGCCCGAAGCCCCGCGGGATCAGCACCAGCGGCTTGCATCATCGCCGCGTTTCCGATCGCCACGGCCCGCCCCGAAACCGTGGCGGCCACACCCGCGCCGGTCGTCGAGGCGAAATCCTCAGCCGCAGGGACGTCGAGCCCCCGCTCCTCGGCGGCGACCACGACCGCATGGGCAAGCGGGTGCTCGGACCGGCGTTCGACCGCGGCGGAAAGCGCCAGAAGCTCGTCCTCGCCGATGCCGCCCACCGTCTCGACGGCGATCAGCTTGGGCCTGCCCTCAGTGAGTGTGCCGGTCTTGTCGATCACCAGGGTATCGACCTTTTCCAGCGCCTGCAGCGCCTCGGCGTTCTTGACTAGGACGCCGGCGTGCGCGCCGCGCCCGGTGCCGACCATGATCGACATCGGCGTCGCCAGCCCGAGCGCGCACGGGCAGGCGATGATGAGCACGGCGATGGCGTTGAGCAGCGCGTGGCCGAAGCGCGGCTCGGGCCCGACCAGGTTCCAGACGACGAAGGTCGCGACCGCCACCGCCATGACGAGGGGCACGAACCACGCCGAGATGCGATCGGCAACGGCCTGGATCGGCGCGCGGCTGCGCTGCGCCTCTGCGACCATCCTGACGATCCGGGCGAGCACCGTGTCGGATCCGATCGCCTGCGCCTCCATGACCAGGCTGCCGGTCGTGTTGACGGTGCCGCCCGTCAGCTTCGCGCCAGGCTCCTTCGCAACGGGGGCCGGCTCGCCGGTCAGCATGGATTCGTCGACGGCGGAGCGCCCCTCGACAACGGCGCCGTCCACCGGGATGGCCTCGCCGGGACGGACCCGTAGCCGGTCGCCGATCATAACCTCGGACAGGTCGACCTCAACCTCGGATCCATCCACGCCGATGCGGCGGGCCGTCTTTGGCGCCAGGTTCATCAGGGCTCGAATCGCCCGGCCCGTAGCTGCGCGGGCGCGCAGCTCGAGCACCTGCCCGAGCAGGACGAGCGTGACCACGACGCCGGCCGCCTCGTAGTAGACGGGCACCATCCCGTGCATGCGGAAGGTCGGCGGGAAGAGCTGTGGGGCTACCGTCGCGACCAGGCTGTATAGGAACGCCGCCCCCACGCCGATCGCGACCAGAGTGAACATGTTGAGGTTTCGCGTGCGGATGGATGACCAGCCGCGCTCGAAGAAGGGCCAGCCGGCCCATAGCACGATCGGCGCCGCCAGCGCCAGCTGCACCCACGGGTTCCAGGCGGCCGGCACGAAGTGGACCCCGAGCATCTCGGCGACCATCGAGACCAGCAGGAGCGGAACGGCGAGCGCGCCCGCGACCCAGGTCCTACGCGTGAAGTCCACGAGCTCCGGGTTTGGGGCGTCATCCAGAAATGGCTCCTCGGGTTCGAGAGCCATGCCGCAGATCGGGCAGGTGCCCGGTCCCTCCTGCCGGATCTCGGGATGCATGGGGCAGGTCCACATTGCGCCTGGAGTGGCCTGCACTTCCGGGCGGGGCGCGTTGCTCAGGTAGGTCGCCGGATTTGCGACGAACTTCGCGCGGCATCCAGCGCTGCAGAAGTGGTAGTCATGGCCGGCGTGCTCAGCATGATGCATCGTAGTCAGCGGATCGACATCCATTCCACAGACCGGATCCTTCTCGGTCCCCTTGGATTGACCCCCGCCGCAGCACGCGTGCGCGGCTGCCGGAGCCGCCGCCACGGGCACCGGTTCCAGATAGCGCGCCGGATCAGCGGCGAACTTCGCCCGGCAGCCGGCGCTGCAGAAATGATGGTCCTGATCCCCGTAATGGGCATGGTGGGGCGTGGCCGCCGGGTCCACGGTCATGCCGCAGACGGGGTCCTTCACCTGACCGTCCACTTGATCGCGGACGTTCTTGCCGGCTCCTCCGCAGCAACCGTGGCCTGCATGCGCCGTAGATTTCGGGTCGGTCATAGCCTTCTCCTGTTCGACGCATGAGGATGTAGGGCTTGACACCGTGTCAGGGTCAAGAGCCAATTTCAGACCGCGGCCGAACCCTTTTCAACGCTCAGCCCGAAGCCGGAGGCTCGAGCGTCCCAAGCCACGCGACCAGGCCGAGTATCGCGACCCCCGTCGCCGCCTCGAGGCCGACGCTGAGCCGAAGCCGGGCCACGGCCGCAGACCCACCATCGATCCCGGCCGCGATCGCCGGGGTCAAACGAAACCGGTTCGAAGCGGCCAAAGCGAGCATTGCGGCGAACAGCGCGAGCTTGAGGATCAACAATTGGCCGTAGGTGCTAGCACCCAGCTTCCAGCCCCCCTCCACTCCGACCAACAGCGCGCCGTTCACGAGACCAGTTAGAACGATTAGGCCGACGATGACGCTTCCGCTGACGGCGAACCCGTCAAGGGCCCGGTGCAGACGGTGCAGCGATCCTGCAGATCCGCCGCGGGTGGTCGCGGCCGCCCATAGAAGCGCCGCAAGGGCTCCGAGCCAGGCCGACGCCGCGAGCAGGTGAATCACGTCGCTGGTGAGGTGAATCCACCCTGCCATACCTTCGCTCGCCACGCCGTGGCCACTCCACGCGAGCGTTGCGGTCGCGAGGGCCGCCATCGCCGTTATCGCCGGGACGGTGACCCGGCCGCCTGCCCGCCAGGCGCAGGCTAGCGCGAGGACTACCAGCAGGGCGATCACGCGCACGACGAACGCCCAGCCGACGGCGGTCTCCAGCGTCACTGACCCGAGCGTCGCGCGATCGAGCGAGAGCAGCGGCACACCCATCATCCCGGCCGTCGTGACGAGGTAGCCGCAGACGCTGAGCAGCAGGCCGGCAATCGCGAGGAGCGACAACGGCGCCCGGAGCCGGAACGGCCCGGGCACCTGGCTCCCTTGCGGCGTATAGAGCGAGAAGAGCGGAAGACCGAAGAGCAGCCCGAGGTTCAGGTATAGAAACCAGCGGGCGACGATGAGCTGCTCCTCCAGCATCAACGGACCGTGAAGCTCAGGCTACCGGTGATGCGGTGCGTGTCCGCGGACACCGCATGCCAGTCGACCCTGTAGGTCCCGGCGGATAACGGCCGGGGCAGGCGCGCGACGAGGGTCCTGCCGTCGGGACCGACCGTAGTCCGGACACCCGAAACCTTCATCGGGCCGTGGTTCGCCATGCCAGACATGCCCGTCATGGTCACCTCGGCGCCTGAGAGTCTAGGCATCAGCCGCTCGCTGAATGCCAGCGTGGCCACGTCGGTGCTCCGCACCACGGCGCGCGCCGCCGGGGCGGAGCTGACGAGCTTGGGATGGGCAATGGCGGGGACTGCTTGGCCGAGCAGAAGCAGGGCGGCGGGCAGGAGGAACTTCTTCATCGCGTATCTCCGTCTGGATTTGACTGAGATACGCAGCTTGGGCCCGCCCCCCTCGGTCCGGCTACGCTTTGGAGCCGAGGGTTCTCACGCTACAATGCGTAATGCCTGGACGCAGGGGCGGGAGTTAGACGATGAACCAAGTAGACGCGGCGCTCTCGCGCCTGAGGGACCATCCGGTCGATCCCCGCCTGGCGGACATCGGCCAGGCCGTTCTCGCGGAGGTCGATTTCCAGCGGCGCCATGGCCCGCCCCTATCAGGCTCGGTCTTCGGGTTGGCGGCGGGGCTGGCGCTCACCATAGGGCTGCTGGGGACGGCCCTGCCGAGCTGGGAGAACCGCGCCTCGCCGATCGCGCCATTCGGCGCGCCACCCGCGCTCGCGCCTTCCACCCTGCTCGGAACAGGCGAATGACCGATCGCCGCCGACTGCTCGTCATAGCCCTGATCGCCTTCCTCGCGGCCATCGCGGGCGCTTTCCTGGGCCGCGCCTTCATCACACCGCAGGTGGCTGTGGAGAGCGAGCTGCATGCGCTGCTCCACCACGACCTCGGCCTCGACAAGGCCCAGGAAGCGAAGATGGAAGCGATCGAGCGGAACTTCGCGACGCGCAAGGCCGCCCTCGAAAGGGAGCTACGCGCAGACAACGTGAGGCTCGCCGAGGCCATCGAGGCGGAACACGGCTACGGCCCGGCCGTCAGTGCCGCCGTCGACCATTCGCATTCCGCCATGGGACAGCTGCAAAAGGAGACGCTCGAGCACATCTTCGCGATGCGGTCGGTGCTCAGACCCGATCAGGCCGCCAAGTTCGACGCGGCGGTCGTGAAGGCGCTGACGGCCCCCGAACGGTGAACGCGCAACTCGCCGCGTGCCCGGACGGCGAACTCGCCGCGCTGGCGCTCGGCGGGCGGCAGCCCGCCTACAGCGAGCTGATGCGTCGCCACCGGGACCAGGTGTTCCGTCTCCTGCGCGGCTACACCAACGACGACGATGCCGCCCTCGACCTCACGCAGCAGACCTTCATCGCCGCGTTCGGCGCGCTTGCACGATATGACCAGGCAAGGCCGTTCCGCGCCTGGGTAGCGCGGATGGCGATCAACAAGGCGCACGACTGGGCACGCCGCCGCGCCGTGCGCAGGTTCCTCACGTTCGCCCGTCCGATGGACGAGGCCCAGCACGTCGCCGATGCGTCGGCGTCCGCCGAGGACGGCCTCGCCGATCGTCGGGAACTCGCCTCGGTGATGTCTGCGATTGCAGACCTGCCCGCGAACCTCAAGGATACGCTCCTGCTGCGCACCGTCGAGGGGCTCAGCCAGGCGGAGACCGCCGAGTTGCTTCGGATCAGCGAGAAGGCGGTGGAGACGAGGCTGCGCCGGGCGAGGGTCAAGCTCGCGGACCGCCTAGAGGACCGGTGATGGCGTGCTGCGCGGGGGAGCGGCGGCGATCGGACGAGAGTAGCGCGCGAAGGTTGCGATGGACCAGATGGTCCACTTCCGCGCGGGTCATCTCCAGCGTCGATGCCAGCATGTCGTAGGCAGCACCGACGTCGAGCGGCGTCGATGGCCTCCCCTCGGTGCAACCGAACGGACCGTCCGTCTCGGTGAGCAGGCGATCGCGCGGCATCGCCTTCACGGCCGCCCGCCCCGCCGCACTGGCGAGCATATTCGCCCCGACCGAGAACCAGCAGCCGAGCCCGGCCGCCCGCTCGACCACTGATGGCTTCGCGGAGAACCAATGCAACACGCACTCGCCCGCCGTCGGCTCGGTCTCTATCAGCTCCAGGAGCATAGCCGCGGCGCCCCGGCCATGCAGCGAGATGATCTTCCCGCCTGCGGCCGAGCAGATCGACAGTATCTCGGACAGGACTTCGCCTTGGACATCGAGCGTGGCCCGGTGCGGTGCCGATCCGTCGAGGCCCACCTCGCCGACGTAGTCGGTCTCGTTGATGAGCGAGCGGAACAGCGGCAGCTCATGCCGCCGAGCGGCGGCGAGTTCGGGGTGAAGGCCAAGGGCGGTGCGGATGCGGCTGCCCTCCGGCGCCAGACGGCGAGTGCCCTCGAAGGCGCTAGGAGTGGTCGTGACAGAGAGCACGTACATGCCGCGGCTCGCCGCCGCGTTCGCCACCGCCTGGGGATCGGAGAACAGGTCGAGGTGACAGTGGAAATCGATCAGCGCCATCGCACCCGTCTAAACAGACCGCCGAGTTCTGCCAAACCCCGACCGACAGCATCGACCGTGGCGACGCGAGCTACGTGATCGGACGGCAGAGGGCCTGATCGCAGCACCCAGCGCTCAAGCTGCCTGGAGTCCATGCCCACGGACCGCGCCGCCCCCTGCCTTGCCGCTAGGACATCGTCGTTACGGGCACTGTCGCGGAGCTCGTTCAGATATGGCGTGCCGTCGCGCACCCCTGCCGCGTCGAACGCCGCCCGCCGGATCAGGCACGGCACGCATCGGCCGCACTGTCCGTTGCCGCGCTTGCCCTTGCCGCACGAGTAGGACTGCGATGCCAGGCGCGCCAGCTGCGGATGGCGCGCCTGCCCGAGCATCTCGCCCTTCGTGGTGGCGAAGAACGGGTTGTCGATCCGCACGTCGAGGCCAACGCCTGCCAGCACTTCGTTGAGCGTCGATAGCAGGTAGGGGTGGACGGTCCGGGTGCTGAGCGAACCGATCCTGCGCCGGGTCAGCGGCGGATTGATCGCGATGAGCGCGTTCTCAGGCACGATCAGGCGGTTCAGCCCGCAAGCGGCCGCCGCTACGACCCCATAGCCGTAGAATAGGAGCGAGCGCGACCGGGTCGACGGTTCATAGGGCTGCCGCCACCTTTCGCGGATGCGCCCCTCGAAGCGGTCACCGGCCAGACCGAGGCCAGCCTCGAGGATACGCTGCGGCGAGATCTCCTTGGCCGAGCCCTGACTGACCAGAAGCGGCCGTCCGCCCGACTCCCGCAGATGGAGCGCTCCCAGGAAGCTGTCGAGGCCACCGGAGAAAAGGCAGACGGCGTCGTATGAGTGCGGCCTAAGCCGCACGTCCGGCGGGGGCGAGCCTCCACCCGTTATCTCGAGATGCCAGACGTCCCCCGTCAGGAAACGCAGCGCGCGCGTCAGCGCGTCCACCTGCGACAGCCAAGGTGCCGGATCGAGGACCGAGACGCGCAGACCGATCGAGCGGGTCCACCCGTCGGGCGAGCCCGCGCGCAGGACGAAGCGGTCGGCCGCGAAGACTGCCGAGGCTACGGCCAGAAAGTCCCAAGCCGTCGTCGAGATCGGTCCGGGCAAGGTTCGCACGCTTTCCAGCAACGCCGCCCCCAGGCCCGGGAGCTCAGCGCTGCCACGACCGAACAGCCAGACGCCGATCGTGCCCGGCCGCGCATGCGCAGCGGCGGCGTCCGCCGCGACCGGCGTCGCGACGACCATAGTGCCTACCATTCGGCGAGCTCCCCGTAGACCGTGGACGTGATCTCCACGACGATGTTCTCGATCTGCGCGGGCGCAAGCGCACCTCCGTTGCGCTGGACGATCGGCGTGGCGACGTGGTCCGCGACCTCGCGCACGAGGTCGCGCAGCGCGTTCTCGCGCCGGACGGCCGTCGCCGGGTCGACCTGATCGGCCGAGTGGCCCTGCTCCGCCATGACGGAAGCGAAGACCAGCTCGGCCACGAAGCAGACCGTCGCGATCACGACCGTGCGGTCGTCGATCGCAGCCGGATCGAATACGTCGGCACCGTCCAAGCTCTCGACCAGCGCCTCGGTTATCGCAGCGCGGACAAGCTCCTCGTCGAGAATTCCGGGCGGGCAGAAGCGATCGACGATGGCGTCGATCGCGGCCTCCATCGGCAGTCCGGCGAGCTGACCCAGGTCGAACCCGTCGGCGCCGGGCTGCCCGCGCGCCGCAGCCGCGAAGCAGCCGATGGCCGCCCCGCCGGTGCGCGCGGCCCTGGCGTGCCGGGCCGATGCGCCACCTCCGCCCATGGCGCGCGCGTAGCGACCCAAGGCTGTCCTGCCCCTGGCGACGTCACCCGTGCCCATGTAGTCGCGCAGAGCCCGCCGAGTGCCCGCAAGGGGCGAGGCGGGTAGCACGTCGGCCCCGGGTGGCGGCTGGGGTTGGTCCGGCGGCGGCGGGTCCTGGTCGGCCCATGGCGGAACCAACGGCGACCCGCCCGGCGGCGACGGCTTCGATTGCGACGTGCCCACTCAATCCCCCTTTATGTAACCCATCCGCTTCAGCAGGAACTTCGTGCCCGAATGCATGGCCTTCGCCGGCATCGTGTCGACCAGCGCGCCTAGCTGCCGCTTGGCCGCCGCCGAAGCCTCGCCGAGGATGACGGCGCCGTGGATGCCCTCGACCTTGCTCGACCAGTCCATCTCGCGCAGCCTGCCGACGATGAGACCCATCGCCGTGACCCGCTCCTCATCCGCCAGCGCACCGATGGCGGCGGTCGCAGCGGGCGAGTTCGCGCTGGCCACAGTCATCAGCGTCTCGACCGTGCGCACCACAAGGTCGGCCGGGCCGCCTCTGGTCGCGGGCGCCATCACATCGCGGCTGAGGAAGAGCGCGGGGCGCAGCGCATCGGGGTCCGTGAAGTGCGGCTCGAGATCCCGCCACTGGTCAATGAAGGATTCGAGTCCCGTCCACGCCGGCGGCATGGCCGGCCGTTCCTCGCCGTCCTTCATGCTCGAGGCGGGCAAGATCATGAGCCGGGCCGCGTCGCCACCCGCCATCACCATCGAGTAGAGCGCCTCCGTCGCGGCCGCGTCGGTGACACGCTCGAAGATGGCGAGCTTCAGCAGGGTCGCCAGATCGACATTCATCTTCCTCGACTGCGCCAGGTCGCGTCGGAGCAGAACCGCATTCAGCAGGCGTTTGACGATGCGCGGGTTGCCGCCGATGTTCGGCGCGATGGCGAGTATCGGTGCAACCCGATCCGCCGTCCCCAGCATGTCCAGAAGGCCATCCGCCCGCCCGGCCGTCTGGTCGATGCCGGTGGCGTCGAAGGTGGTCCCCTGCCAGGAATTCTGCAGCGCCTTGAGGAGCTCGGCCTGCACGTCGGAGAGCCGGGCAGGGGCGATCAGCTGGGTGAAGAGCGAGTAGAGGTAGGCCCGCACGTCCTCGGCACCGATGCGCGGAACGCGGAACGGGACCTGGATGACCTTGTCGAGGTAGTCCTTGACGTGGGAGCTGTCAGGATCGCGGAAGTGGCGGGCGACCGAATGCCGGACCATGTCCTCGTCGGCGGCGATCACGAACGACGTGCCGGGCATGAACAGGAAAAGCCGGATCGCCTCCAGGGTCCCGATCGCGACATCCGGCAGGCACCTGTCGAGATTGTCGATGAACACTACGAGAGGACGGCCCAGCTCCTCCAGGATGTCGCTGAACTCCTGGCGGAACGCGCTGATCTCCTTCGGCGGCGTCCTCGCCTTCTCCGGCTTGATGAGCTTGCCCCATCCCTCGCTGGCCGCCTTCCCCACCTCCTTGGCGGCGTCGACGTCGTCCGACTTGACGTTGCCGGACACGAGCGACGAGATCGCGTCACCCGCCTTCGTCAGCAGCCCCGGCGGCACGCCCAGAGCCATGCCGATGCCAAAATCCGCAGCCACGCCCAGAGCGCGGAAGTAGTTCACGCGCGCCGCCAGCGCCTTGGCCTTGCCCAATATGCCCTCATCGTCCTTGGCGGCCTTGATCAACGTGTCCGCCACGACCTCCATCAGGGCAGCCTTGGAGTCGTCGAAACCCTGGAACAGCCACGCGTCGAACTCGATCACGACCGGTTTCGGATCGTGTCGCTCCAGGTCCTGCTTCACCAGATTCAGGACGGTGGACTTGCCGGTGCCCCATGTGCCGAACACCCCGACGGACACCGGCAGCATCTCAGGACTGCGCGCAAGCGCCGAGATCTGTTCCGCGACCTCGGTGAAGTTGAGGAAGTCGGTCTTGCTGTCCCTGTCGCTCCACATGCGCCTGCATTCCCCCATTCCGACCCAACACGCACCTTGGGGGCTCCCCCGTCCACGTCCAGTTCCATCGAAGCCGAAATGGAGCATTCGCTACCAGGCGTGGTCCATCGGTCGTGCCCGAAGATAGAAGCTTGACCCTGACACTATGTCAAACCCCACATCGTTAATTGGCCGAGGGGTGTGGCCCCCTGGCGCGTAATCACCGGGGACGAAGTCCTCGCAAATGGAAGACCGTATTCGAATGAGCCATCAGATCGACCGACGCCAGCTACTTCGCGGCGCCAGCCTCGCGGGAGGGGGCCTCGCGCTCTCCGCATGGATGCCGGCCTGGGCCCAGCCAGTGTCCGCTGGCATCGCCAGGGCGCTGCCCACGGTCTCGGGCGAGGACATCCAGCTGCGCGTCGCGCACCAGACCATGACTATCGATGGCCGCACCTCGCACGCCATCGGCATCAATGGCACCGTGCCCGCACCGCTCATCCGCCTGCGCGAGGGGCAGAACGCGCGACTGACCGTCGTCAACGAGCTCGACGAGGAGACCTCGATCCACTGGCACGGGCTCATCCTGCCGTTCCAGATGGACGGCGTGCCCGG
This sequence comes from Sphingobium sp. GW456-12-10-14-TSB1, assembly GCF_059424385.1. Classification (NCBI taxonomy): domain Bacteria; kingdom Pseudomonadati; phylum Pseudomonadota; class Alphaproteobacteria; order Sphingomonadales; family Sphingobiaceae; genus Sphingobium; species Sphingobium sp. GW456-12-10-14-TSB1. The sequence continues at coordinate 2,818,614 of NZ_JBWKZI010000001.1, forward strand.
CATCTCGTTCCCCGGGATCAAGGCGCGCAGCACCTTCACCTACGAGTTCCCGATCGTGCAGTCCGGCACCTACTGGTATCACAGCCACTCGGGCCTTCAGGAGCAGATGGGCCACTACGGGCCAATCGTCATCGATCCAGCCGGGGCGGATCCGGTCGCATACGACCGCGAGCACGTGGTCGTCCTCTCCGACCACAGCCAGCTCCACCCGCACGAGATCTTCCTGAAGCTCAAGAAGCAGGCCGGCTACTTCAACCGCCAGCGCCAGACGCTCGCCGGCCTGCTCAAGGGCGAGGACCAGCCGCTGAACGAGCGGCTGATGTGGGGCAAGATGCGGATGGACCCGACCGACGTGTCGGACGTCACCGGCTCAACCTACACCTACCTCGTCAACGGCCATGGCCCCCGTGACAACTGGACCGCGCTGTTCCGCCCCGGCGAACGGGTGCGCCTGCGCATCATCAACGCCTCGGCCATGACGACCTTCAACGTTCGGATACCGGGCCTGCCCATGACCATCGTCCAGGCAGACGGGCTCAACGTGCGCCCCGTTCGGGTCGACGAGTTCCAGATCGGCGTGGCCGAGACCTACGATGCCATCGTCACCCCTACCGACGAGCGCGCCTACACACTGGTCGGCGAGAGCGTGGACCGGTCCGGAATGGCCCGCATGACCCTAGCGCCGCGCGAGGGGATGGCCGCCGAAGTTCCGCCGCTGCGCAAGCGGCCGCTCGCCACCATGAAGGACATGGGCATGGGCGCCATGGACCACGGCTCGATGCCGGGCATGGACCACGGCGCGACCGCCGGCGCCGCGGCGGGTGCCATGGACCACTCGGCGATGGGCCGCGGGCCCGCGAACGCGATGCCCGGCATGGACCACTCGCAGATGGGTGACGCCGCGCCCGCCGCAGCCGGCGCAATGGCGGGAATGTCGCACGGCGGCGCCGGCATGGACCACAGCATGCGCGACTTCTCGAACGCGCCCGGCGTGAGGAAGGGCCCCGGCGTGCAGACGATCTCGCCGATGCCGATCGATCGGACCGGCGAGCCGGGACAGGGTCTCGAGGATGTCGGCCACAAGGTGCTGACCTACCGCGATCTCATCGCGCTGGAGCAGAACCCTGACCTGCGCGCGCCATCGCGCGAGCTGGAGATCCACCTCACCGGCAACATGGAGAGATACATGTGGGGCTTCGATGGCGAGAAGCTCTCCGAGATCAAGGATCCGATCCCCTTCACCACCGGCGAGCGGGTGCGGGTGACCCTTGTGAACGACACGATGATGGCGCATCCGATCCACCTGCACGGCCACTTCTTCGAGCTCGTGACGGGGCACGGCGCATTTAGCCCGCGCAAGCACACGGTGCTGGTGCAGCCCGGCGGAAAGGTGAGCTGGGACGTGACCGCCAACGAGGGGGACTGGGCCTTCCACTGCCACCTCCTCTACCACATGCATTCGGGAATGATGCAAACCGTCCAGGTCCGCTCCGGCAAGGGAGACGCGGCATGAAGGCGCTCCTCCTCGCCGGTCTCGCGTCGCTCGCCCTGACCACCCCCGTCGCCGCGCAGCACGCCGGCCATGCCGGGCACGGTGCGGCCGCGCCTGCCGCGTCGGCACCTTCACCGCAGCGGGCCAGGCCGGCGGCGAAGCGCCCGCCCGCGGCCGGGAAGGCGGCGCCTCGTCCACCCGCGCCGGTGCCCGTCGTCAGCGGGCCCGCCGACCCACACGCGGGGCATACGGCCGCACCACCCAAAGCTCCGCCGGACCCGCATGCCGACCACGAGATGGGCCAGACGGCTCCGACGGCCGACCTGCATGCCGGGCACGACATGTCTCAGATGGCGCCGCAAGCAGATCCGCAGGCCGGGCACGACATGTCACAGATGCCGGCGGCTGCCGATCCGCATGCGGGCCACGAGATGCCAGCAATGCCGATGGCCGGCCAGCCGAAGGTCGGCACCGACCTTCCAGCGGGCGACGCTCCGGCTCCAGCACCTCAGCCCGGCCTTGCCGCGGCGCGCTATTGGGGCGCCGAGGCGATGGCCGAGGCGGACCGCCACCTGCGGCGCGAGCACGGCGGCATGACCTATCCGACGGTCATGCTCAACATCGCCGAATACCAGGCGAGGGAAGGCCGCGACGGCTACCGGTGGGACGGCGAGGCGTCATTCGGCGGGGACATCGACCGCTTCGTGCTGAAGAGCGAGGGCGAAGGCACGTTCGGCGAGCCGCTCGAACAGGCCGAGGTGCAGGCGCTCTACAGCCGCGCGTTCGATCCCTATTGGAACCTGCAGGTCGGCATCCGCCACGACATCACGCCGAACCCATCGCGGACCTACGCGACGATCGGCATAGAGGGTCTCGCGCCATACTGGTTCGAGGTCGAGGGCGCGCTCTTCGTGTCGAACAAGGGCGAGGTCTCGGCACGCGCCGAGGCCTACTACGATCAGCGGATCACGGAGGACTTCGTCCTGCAGCCGCGCGTCGAGGCGAACTTCTCGGTGCAGGACGTGCCCGAACTCGGCACTGAGTCCGGGCTCACCGACCTCGAGGTGGGGCTGCGGCTGCGCTACGAGCGAATCCGCGAGTTCGCGCCCTACGTCGGCGTGTCCTGGGAACGGCAGTTCGGCGACACCGCGCGCTTCAGCCGGGCGCGCGGCGACGGCACGGGCGGGTTCAGCTTCGTCGCAGGCGTGCGAACCTGGTTCTAGGGCGGACGGGCAACTCGGAAAGGAGACAGGCAATGGAACATGGCGAACATAAGGGCGGGATGGCAAACGGCTACTTGAGTCTCGCCGTGCAGACCCTGATCAGCGGAGTGATCATGTATCTGGTCATGTTCGTCATGATCGACGGGCTCGACAGCTTCTACAACAACCTGAACATGCTCTACATGACGGTCATGATGGTCGCGCCCATGGTGGTGCTCATGATCGTGGCCATGCGGCACATGTTCCCCTCCAGAGCGGCCAACGGTCTGATCATCGGCGCCGCGGCCATCGCTTTCCTCGGCGCCTTCGCCCTGATCCGGACCCAGACGACCATCGGGGATCGGGCATTCCTCCGCTCCATGATCCCGCACCACTCGGGCGCGGTGCTCATGTGCCGCGAAGCCGACCTGCAGGATCCCGAGATCAAGCAGCTGTGCAGCCAGATCATCGAATCCCAGAAGCGGGAGATCGACCAGATGAAGGGGATGCTCGAACGCCTCTGACGACATCGCGCGCCGCCCCTGCGGAAGTGCGCGCGATTTTGGCGAGGGCTGGCTGCTCCATCTGCGTATCGGCAGTGGCGGGAGAGACGAAGGAGAACCTGATGAGGAAGACGCCCCTCGCCCTGGCTGCAATCGCGATCGCCATGGCCAACCCCGCAGCCGCCCAGAGTCGCGGCCAGGCGGACGACCACAGCAGAATGAACCACGGCCAGATGGACCATTCCGCCATGGGCGGCATGATGCAGCCCACGCCGGCTAACCCGTATCCGCCGGCCGAGATGGAGATGCACCGCAAGATGACGGCTGCGGTCGGAGGCGACGCGACCGAAACCTGGGTCCGCAAGATGATCGAGCACCACCGCGGCGCCATCGCGATGTCGCAGATCGTGCTGAGGCAGACGCGCGATCCGCGCGTGCGCCAGATGGCGACCAAGAGTTCGGCGCAGCAGCAGCGTGAGGTGGGCGAACTGGAGGCCTGGCTGAGGCAGCACGGCAAGCGGGCGCAGTGATCCGCTTGGATGACCTGAAGGGAAAAACAGTTGAAGAAACACTGGGTGGCGGCACTGGCCGCCGTGTTCGTCGCGACGGCGGCGAACGCCGCGACGCCGATCCTGATGCACCGCGACGCGGGTTGCGGCTGCTGCGCCAAGTGGGCCGAGCAGGTGCGCGCCGAGTTCAAGCGGCGCGTCACCGTCGTGGACGACCCGTCGCGCGCCGCCTTCCAGCGCGCGCGGGGGGTCCCGCAGCGGCTCTCGTCGTGCCACACCGCCGTCATCGACGGGCTCGTCTTCGAAGGCCACGTGCCGGTGGCTGACATCAAGCGGCTTCTGGCTCAGCGCCCGAGGGGCGTCGCCGGACTGGCTGTCGCGGGGATGCCGCTGGGCTCTCCCGGCATGGAGGTTCCGGGCCAGCACCGGCAGCCCTATGTCGTGATGTCGTTCGGGCCAGCCGGCGAGCGCGTCTTCGCGCGGCACTGACCACGGCATGACTCGCCACACCAAAACGATTGGCCCCTCCCCGAGGATGCCATCGAGCGATCCCGAGGGAGCGCGCCCGCACGGCCCGCTTGCCGCATGGCGGGCGCGCTCCTACAAGCCCGCCATGTTCCGGTTGGTCTCGACACTCCTGATCGCCCTTGGCCTTTTCCTAGGACCGATCACCATGGACATGGGTCCGGCCATGGCCGCCGCGCAGACCATAGGTGCAGGCGAACATGGCTGCGCGGACATGCCGCACCCGGCACCTGACGAGAAGAGCAAGACGAGCGGATCGCCAAGTTGCGCAGCCCTCTGCGCAGCCATCCCCGCGCTACCTGCCGACCTGCGCGCGCTGCCCGCAACGCCGAGGACGATCCTCGTCGCGGCGGCGACACTTCCGCTAACCGGGATCGCGCCGAGGGTGGAAACACCTCCGCCGCGACTGAATCCAGAAACCTGACATCATCTTCGATCGAAATTCTGGAGTCACATCAATGAAACTACTTCTCTCGGTGATCGCGCTCGCGATCGCCACACCCACTCTCGCCCAGAACGCGCCTGCGGGCGCCCACGCCGGACACGCGCAGCACGCCGAACAGGCTGCGCCCGCGGCTGGCACCGCCTGCTCCCCCGAGCATGCGGCGATGGGACACTGCACGCCGAAACAGAGCACCCCGGCCGCTCCGGCTGGGCAGCCGGCCGAGCACCAGCACGGCGACGGCTGCTGCGAGAAGGACGCGAACGGCAAGATGGCGTGCTGCGAAAAGGCGCGTGCAGCAGGACGGAAGATGGATTGCTGCAAGGAGCCGGGCGGTGCTGCTGCCGCCACTCCGTCGGACCACGCCGGCCATTGAATGGACGGGAGGCGCCCAGCGGCGCCTCCCGCTCTTCTTCGGTTCGCCAGGTTGTGGAAGATCTGTCCGACCGTGCGAGCTCGATGCTCGCCGGGTCCCCGGATGAGCTACAAGAGATGACGATTGATCCGCCGATCGGCGGATTTCCTCTGATTGGATGGTGGGTGCCGAAGGCACTTGAAGGGAAAAATGGTTTTCCTGCCGACGGCTGAACACAACCGTCGAGGATACCGAAATGCTTCCTGCTCAAATCGAAGAGAACGAGAACTACAAGTTCGTCATCGATCACCGCAACCCGCTCTGCATCGTGCTCGCGTCGCAAGCGCTGCTTGCGGCGAACACGCCCGTCCAGCCCCTATGGCACCGCGAGGCGGGCGATGAGCGTTCATTCAAGGCGCTCGTGCGCTGGATCGGCGTGCGGCGCAGCCGCTGGCAAGAGTGGGGCCGGCTGGCAGAAGCCCTTGGCCGCGACCGGTTCTACCACCACATGGCTGAACGCATGGCATTGGAGCCGATCGGCGAGTGCGTCGCCAGCGTCATGCAGCCGCTCGACGATCCCCGCGCGCTAATGGTCGGCGAGATGCTGAACGGCGCTACCGGGTTGGTGACGGAAGAACTCTACGTCCACCGCTTCGACACGGCCGCCAAGCGCAAGCAGTTCCTCGATTGGTTCTACACCGGCGACAACTGCAACCATGCGGCGACATTGATCCAGGTGGCCTACTCTCATGGAACCACCGTGTTGGGGGAGATGCTCGATCAGATCGCCAATGGGCCGAAACCCTTGAAGGCGAATCGCAAGACGGGGCGAAGAGCAGCGCCGAAAAATCGGAAGGCTGCATAGTCTCTTCGACTGCCGCTGCATGACGCAGCGGCAGTTGCCCTCCAGGCGAATGAGCGGATACCTTCAGGTCGCCGCCGGTCTCATATCCCAAAGGGGGGGGCAGCCGTGACCTCATCACAGCCGCCTCACGAATTCCCAGCACGACTTCCTGCTGGTCGAGCCGGAGCATCGCCCAAAATATGGCGGCCCGAGCCACGAGTGCGGAGGAGCGGATGATGGACCTCAATCGCGCGTTTAAGCCTAATTGAGTCCAACTACTGCCTAATTGCGTCCAAATTCAGCCTAATTGCGTCCGTTAAGACATGTCTAGACGTCCAGATTGGCGACGTTCAGCGCATTGTCCTGAATGAACTCGCGGCGCGGTTCGACCACTTCGCCCATCAGGCGGCTGAAAATCTCGTCGGCGACATCCGCCTGCTCGACCTCCACCCGCAGCATCGATCGATTGTCGGGGTCCAGCGTGGTTTCCCACAGCTGTTCCGCATTCATCTCGCCCAGCCCCTTGTAACGCTGGATCGCCAGACCCTTGCGCCCGGCGGCCAGGATCGCGGCCAGCAATTCGCTTGGCCGGGTCACCAATGTCGAACCCTTCGCCGCGACCGCTGGCAGATCATCCTCGCCCGCATCCTCGGCCGCCTGCGCGGCCTTCGCACTCACCAGCCGCGATGGCGTCACATAGCTTTGCGATTCCTCGCTCGCCAGCGTGTGCAGCTTGCGCGCTTCGGCCGAACCGACAAAGCCATGCTCGATGACATGATGGTCGGTCACGCCGCGCCACAGCCGCTCGAAATGGAAGCCGCCTTCCTCCGCGATCCGGCCGGTCCATTTGCCCTCCGCATCCTGCGCGCCCATCCATGCAACCGCAGCCGCCAGTCGCTCTGCCTGCGCATCTTGCGACAATTCCGGGTCCAGCGCGCCGGTCAGGCTCAGCGCCTCGATGATCGCGGGATCATAGCGGCGCGGGACATAGCGCATCACCGACCGCATCCGTCGCGCATGATCGACCAGATTTTTAAGGTCATGGCCGGTCCGGCTGCCGCCCGGTCCGTCCAGCACCATCGATTCGACGCCATTGTCGACCAGATATTGCTCCAGCGCGGCGTCGTCCTTCAGATATAGTTCGCTGCGCCCCCGCGTCGCCTTGTACAGCGGCGGCTGGGCGATGAAGAGATGCCCGGCCTCGATGATCTGCGGCATCTGGCGGTAGAAGAAGGTCAACAGCAGCGTACGGATATGCGCGCCATCGACATCGGCGTCGGTCATGATGACGATCTTGTGGTAACGCAGCTTTTCGATGTTGAAATCGTCGCGAATGCCGGTGCCCATCGCCTGAATCAGCGTGCCGACTTCCTTGGACGAAATCATCCGGTCGAACCGCGCGCGCTCGACATTCAATATCTTGCCCTTGAGCGGCAGGATCGCCTGATTGTGCCGGTTGCGGCCCTGCTTGGCCGACCCGCCTGCCGAATCGCCTTCGACCAGGAACAGTTCGGACTTGGCCGGATCGCGTTCCTGACAGTCGGCCAGCTTGCCGGGCAGGCTGGCAATGTCCAGCACCCCCTTGCGCCGGGTCAGTTCGCGCGCCTTCTTGGCCGCTTCGCGTGCGGCGGCGGCGTCGATCACCTTCTGGACGATCATCTTGCCATGGGTGGGATTTTCTTCCAGCCATTCGGCCATCTTGTCGGCCATCAGGCTTTCCAGCGGCTGGCGCACTTCGGAACTGACCAGCTTGTCCTTGGTCTGCGACGAAAATTTGGGATCGGGCAGCTTGACCGACACGATCGCGGTCAACCCTTCGCGCATATCCTCGCCGGTCAGCGACACCTTCTCCTTCTTCAACATGCCCGACTTATCGGCATAATTGTTGAGGGTGCGGGTCAGCGCCGCGCGGAATGCGGCCAGATGGGTGCCGCCGTCGCGCTGCGGGATGTTGTTCGTGAAACACAGCACATTTTCATAATAGCTGTCATTCCATTCCAGCGCGACGTCGATGGTCACATCGTCGCGGGTGCCGGAAATGGCGATCGGCTCCGGCATCATAGCGACCTTGTTGCGATCGAGATATTTGACGAAGGCCGCGATGCCGCCTTCATAATAAAGCTCGACCGTCTTGCTTTCCTCATGCCGCGCATCGGTCAGGAACAGGCGCACGCCGCTGTTGAGGAACGCCAGTTCGCGATAGCGATGCTCCAGCTTGTCGAAATCATATTCGGTGACATTCTTGAACGTCTCGGCGGAAAACAGGAAGGTGACCTTGGTGCCCTTCTGCCCCGGCGCCGCCGGACCCAGAACCTTGAGCGGCGCTTCGGCGTCGCCGTTGCGGAACCGCATCCAATGTTCCTGCCCGTCGCGCCAGATGTTCAGTTCCAGCCAGTCGGACAGGGCGTTCACCACGGACACGCCCACGCCATGCAGGCCGCCCGACACCTTGTAGGCATTGTCGTCCGACGTATTCTCGAACTTACCGCCCGCGTGCAGCTGGGTCATGATGACCTCCGCCGCCGACACGCCTTCTTCGCTGTGGATGCCGGTCGGGATGCCCCGGCCATTGTCCATGACGCTGACCGATCCATCGGGGTTCAGGGTGATGTCGATCCGGTCGCAATGGCCGGCCAGCGCCTCGTCGATCGCATTGTCGCTGACCTCGAACACCATATGGTGCAGGCCCGATCCGTCGTCCGTGTCGCCAATATACATGCCGGGCCGCTTGCGCACGGCGTCCAGCCCTTTCAGCACCTTGATGCTGTCGGCGCCATATGCGTTGCTGTTCGGGCTATTCTGGGGTTCGTCGCTCATGCCGAGCATATAGGGAAAGCCTTGCTGAAACTAAAGCGAAACATGGTGCCTTTCCCCGCACGCCAGACCAGTCTATCCCCTGTGCCATGACGCGCGCCATCGCCCTGATTTTTCTGCTCGCCGCCTGTTCCGACAGCCGCGAGGTGCTGGATGAATTGCCCAACAGTTCGCTGGCGGGCGCACCGCGCGCCGACGTGTCGGAAAGCCGCATGGACGCGCCGGTCGCGCGCGCCGTGACGATTGGGGAGGATGGCCCGCGCCTCGACGCCTGCGGCGGCATGGGACAGGTGCTGCGCACCGGGGCAGGGGGGCAGCCGCTGCGCGCCGCCCCCTTTGGCGATGCGAAGGTGCTGGCGACCCTCAACGAAGGCGATCGCGCCTATATCTGCACCCGCAGCCTCGACCAGAAATGGCTGGGCGTCGTGCTGGCACCGCCGCCTGCCGCCGACAATGGCGCGCAAGCCCCCGATTGCGGCGTCTCCTCCCCCGTCGATCGCAAACAGCCCTATGACGGCCCCTGCGTCAGCGGCTGGGTCGCCAGCGCCTATGTCCGGCTGATCGCCGGTTAAGCGCTAGTGGACCACTAGACCCCGCCCAGAAAGTCCATTTTCCCGATCGGCACACCCGCCTGACGCAGCAGCGCATAGGCCATGGTCAGGTGGAAATAGAAATTGGGCAGGGAAAAGGTCAGCACATGGGACCGGCCAGTGAAGGGAATGTCGGCGCCCGGCACCTTCAACACCACATCGGCATCCTCGCGCCCGTCGATCCGGTCGCGCGGCACCGCTTCCAGCAGTGCGATCGTCTTGGCGATCCGCGCCTGCAACTCGGCAAATGTCTGTTCGGTGTCGGCCATCGCCACCGGCTCCAGCTCGCCCAGTCGCGTCACCGTACCCTTGGCGGTATCGCAGGCGAACTGCACCTGCGCGGTCAGCGGCTTCATGTCGGCGATCAATTGCGCGCCGGTCAGCGTCGCCGGGTCGATCCCCTTTTCGGCGGCAAAGGCAGAGCCTTTGTCGAGCAGCCCCGACAGCGCGTTCAGCCCGCGGATGAAGACGGGCACGGTCAGATCATATAATGCGGTCGCCATGAAGCGTCCCCCTCTCACTGGATGCCGGTGAATACCAGCTTCTGCACGCGCCGGCCGGTATTGACCTCGGTCGCATAGATATTGCCCTCGCTGTCGGTATCAATGCTGTGCAGCCAGGTAAATTGTCCCGCCTGCCGTCCGACCCGGCCGATCGCGCCCAGCACGGCATGCGTCTTGCGCTCCAATATCCAGATGCGCCCGTTCATCATGTCCGCGACATAAAGATAGGTCTGGTCGGGATCGGGCGAAAAGGCGATGTCGGTGACTGTATGGGTGCCGCCCGTCTCGCCCGCGATCACCAGGTCGCGCACGAACGTCAGGTCGCCATCCTTGCCCCGCTTGAAGAGCTGCGCGCGATTATTGTTGCGATCGCAGACATAGACATGCCCGTCCCTGGTCGGCACGACGCAATGGACGATGTCGGCGAAGGTCTGCGCCTTGGGATCGGCGATCTTGCTCGGGTCGACCGCATGGCTCTGGTCGAACGCGCCCTGTCGCGTCGGCGCGATCGGCGGCCTGGCATAGGCGCCCCAACGTCCCTTATAGCCATTGGTGCGCGCGTCATATCCGATCACCCGCCGGTTCACATAGCCGTCGGAAATCAGCACCATGCCGTCGGAATGATTGACATCGGACGGGTTGCCCAACTGGTCCGTCGCATCATTGCCGCCGGTTTTGCCGCGCTGGCCGAACGCGCGGATGAAGGTGCCGTCGGCACGGTAATTCAGCACGACATGATCGTCCTTGCCATTGCCGCCGAACCAGACTGTTCCCGCTGCATCGACGAAGATGCCATGCAGGCTGGCTGGCCACTGGTTGACGCCGCCAACGCTTGGCGCGCTGTCCGGCCCGCCCCAACCGCCCAGATAGCGCCCGTCGCTGGCAAAATGGACCACGGGCGGGGCTGGCTTGCAACAGACCGCGATCGGCGGGCTTTGCGCCAGGCCCGTGTCGGTCGCGGTCAGGCTGTGCGGGCGATGAACGACCCAGACCGAATCGTCGGGCGCGACCGCCACACCGCTCACCTGGCCCAGCAGCAGGTCGGCGGGCATGGTCGGCCATGCCGCATCGACCTTGAACCGCGGCATTTTGGTGCCCGCCGGCGCGACCTGTTCAAAGGCCAGCGGGGCGAGCGCGCGCTCATCGGGCGTTGCTGCGGTCAGGGTCAGTAACAGGGCGGCGGCGAGGAGGGGGCGCATCGGTCGGCTCCGCTATCAGGATGGGGCAGGCGGATCATGCCCGGATAGCCGCCCCGGTCAATCACTGTTCAGGCGATCGCTGCACGCGCCGACGCGTCTATGCGGAACCAGGGCAGGGCGTGATGGACGATCCAGCCGATGCTCATGGCATAGAGGATGGTCCCGACGCCCACGGTCCCGCCCAACAACCAGCCGATCGCCAGCACGCTGATCTCTATGCCGGTACGGACCCATTTGACCGGCCACCCGCTGCGGCGGCAAAATCCGGTCATCAACCCGTCGCGTGGCCCCGGCCCCAACCCCGCGCCGATATAGGCGCCCCCGGCAATGCCGTTCAGCACGATGCCCGCAGCCAGCCAGGTCGCGCGCATCATATAGCCTTCCGGCACCGGCAGCAGCATCAGCGACAGGTCCACCGCCATGCCGATCAGGATGATATTGGTCACCGTGCCGATGCCCGGCCGCTGGCGCAGCGGCCACCACAGCAACAGCACGATGGCGCCGACCAGATTGACCGTCATGCCGAAACTTAAGCCAAGCCGGGGCGCAATCCCCTGATGCAGCACGTCCCAGGGATCGAGGCCCAGATTGGCGCGCAGCATCAGCGCCATCGAAAAACCATAAAGGCCAAGGCCCCAGAATAGCTGGAAAAGGCGGCGGTGCATCATCATGGGCAGGCTTCTTCTTCACAATTGGCCTTTTCCAAAAGGACCATTTCGACATAAATGGCCCTGACCATCCGCCAATTGGATCAGATCATCATGTCCACTTCTTTCCTTCGCCCGCCTTCCCTGCTCCGCCTGCTGGGTGCATGGCGCGCGCAGGACAGCGCCCAGCCCGCCTATCGCCAACTGGCGCAGGCGTTGCGGATGCTGGTGCTCGACGGGCGCGTGGGGCTGAACGTCCGCCTGCCGGGCGAGCGGGAACTGGCCGCTGCGCTTGGCCTGTCGCGCACCACGATCGCGGCGGCGTTCGACCGGCTGCGGGACGAAGGCTATCTGGAAAGTCGGCAGGGATCGGGCAGCGTCACCCGCCTGCCGCCGGGCCGGGTCGAACCACCCCAGGCGGACATTGACATGATCACCGGCGGCAATCTGCTCAACTGGACCCATGCCGCGCTGCCCGCTGCGCCGGGCGTCGGTCGCGCGATGCAGGCGGCGGTCGAGGCGCTGCCCGCCTATCTGGGGGATCTGGGCTATGATCCGCTCGGCCTGCCCGTCTTGCGGCGCGCGGTCGCCGCCCATTTCGATCGGCGCGGTTGCCCGACGGATGCGGATCAGATCATCATCACCAATGGCGCGCAGCAGGGCTTTTCGCTGCTGCTCCACTGGCTTGCCGGGCCGGGCGATCGCGTCGTGATCGACCACCCGACCTATCACAACGCGATCCAGGCGTTGCAGCGCGCGCATGTCGTGCCGGTGCCGGTCGGCCTGCCGGCTCATGGCTGGGATATTGACGCCATGGACGCGGCTTTTCGCCAGACCGCGCCGCGCTTTGCCTATCTGATCGCCGATTTCCACAATCCCACCGGGCGCAGCATGGACCCGGCGACTCGTCGCGCGCTGGTCGCCGCCGCCACGCGCAGCCACACGCCGCTGGTGATCGACGAAACGATGGTGGCGATGGGGCTGGACTTCGCCCCGCCCCCGCCGGTCGCGATCCATGATCCGTCCGGGCGGCAGGTCATCACCATGGGGTCGGCCAGCAAGATTTTCTGGGGCGGGCTTCGGGTCGGCTGGATTCGCGCCGATCCGCAGACGGTCGCGGCCCTTGGCCGCCTGCGCACGACGACGGATATGGCCAGTCCCGTGGTCGAACAGCTTGCCGTGGCGCACCTGATCGACGCCGACGAAGGGCTGGGTGCGCGCGCCGACATGCTGCGCGGGCGGCGCGACCATCTGCTGGCGCTGCTCGAACAGCATCTGCCCCATTGGCGGGTCGAATCGCCGGCGGGCGGCCTGTCGCTCTGGGCCGAACTGCCCCGTGCGGAGGCGACCGCGCTCGCCGCGCTGGCCGAAAGCCTGGGCGTGCGGGTCGCCGCCGGGCCGCGATTCGGCGTCAGCGGCGCGTTCGAACGCTTCCTGCGCCTGCCCTTCACCCTGCCCGAAGCCCAGCTTGCGATCGGCGTGGAACGGCTGGTCCAGGCGGACGCCCATCTTCACGCACGGACCCCCAGGGGTCGCGATTCGCTGGCGCTCGCGCTGGAGGCGGACCGATTAATCTGACAGGTGGCGCCCGTCAGGCGTCGATGCCGACAATCTGGTCGATGGTGGCAAAGCCGTCGCGCGCCATCAGCGTCTTGAGACCCTGATTGATCCGCTTCGCCAGATACGGCCCTTCATAGACCAGCGCGCTGTAGAGCTGGACCAGCGACGCGCCTGCGCGGATGCGGGCATAGGCCTGCTCCGCATTGCCAATCCCGCCAACGCCGATCAGCGGCAGTCGATCGCCCAGCAAGCGACGGAAATCGCGTAATTTTTGTAACGACAGGTCAGTCAGCGGCGCGCCCGACAGCCCGCCTGTTTCCCCTGCATGGGCCGACCGCAGCGCCGGGCGCGTGATCGTGGTGTTGGACACGATCAGCGCGTCGACCCGGTGGTCGAGGCAGGCGGCGGCAATATCTTCCACATCCGCCGGTTCCAGATCGGGTGCGACCTTCAGGAAAATCGGCGTCGCGCGGCTACCCCGCGCCGCCATCACCGCGCCCAGCAACTCGTCGAGCGCAGCGCGATCCTGCAAGGCGCGCAGGCCCGGCGTGTTGGGGGAGGAGATGTTGACCGTCAGATAGTCCGCCAGCGGGGCCATGACCTGAACCCCGGTGACATAGTCGGCGATCCGGTCGGTCGCATCCTTGTTCGCGCCGATGTTGATGCCGATCACCGGCCCTTCCCCCACCGGACGGCGATAGCGCGCGATCCGGTCCGCCGCCGCGCCCTGTCCGCCATTGTTGAAGCCGAAACGGTTGATCACCGCCCTGTCCTCGACCAGCCGGAACAGCCGCGGGCGGGGATTGCCCGGCTGGGCCAGGGGGGTCAGCGTCCCCAGTTCGGCAAAGCCAAAGCCCAGCCCGTGCATCTTGTGCGCGACTCGCCCTTCCTTGTCATAACCAGCCGCCAGGCCGACCGGGTTGGGGAAATGGAGTCCCGCGACCGTGCTGGCGAGCGCCGGATCGGGCGCCAGCGGGGCCGGAGTCGGCATCAGGCGCAGCGCGGCGATCGACAGATTATGGGCGCGCTCGGCATCCAGAGCGAACAAAAGCGGGCGGATCAGACGGTAGGGCATGGCCGCGCTATGCCAGCGGCGGGGCGGCCCGTCGAGTCGCTGTTGCAGCATGGCAACAGACTCGCCCCACGTCATTTCATAACAGGAAACGTCATGTTTGGGATCGTTTTCGGCGAAAAAATGTCTGATCCGTCCAATAATATTGCCGCGATTCGGGGGTAAAGCGTCCCTGCGACCCGAAGGCTCTTAGGCTTCCAGCCGATGAGACCTTTTCCTGACCCGGCAATGCAAATTGCCGGGTCATTTTTTTGTGCGGCGCAACAGAAAACAACAAAAGTTACGATTCATTATCCATCCTGCTTGCGCGGCGGCGATGTTGGCGCATAGTAAATCCCAACTGGGGTAAGAATATGGGGTCGCATAACATCGACAGGACCGGGGGCGGTGTCGCTCTGCCGGACGACCGGGGGCCACTATCCTATACCGTGGCGGCTGCGCAGGGGCCGGTGCGGTTGCGTTACTTTGCCCCACCGGAACATTTACGCGCCTATTTCGGCTCGCTCTATCTGTTCACTGTGTCGGCGGAGCAATATGCCGACGCAACCCGTGCCGATGTGCCACAATTGCGCTTCATGCTGAGCGGCGGGGGCCATTATCATTTTCAGGACGGCGTAGCGATGGCGACGCCCGACGTCTGCCTGCTTGGCCCCACCATGGGCGCGACCCGGTTCGAACTGGACCGGCCCGCACGCGTCGTGGGCATTTCGCTGCTGCCCGCCGGCTGGCTGGCTCTATATGGCAAGGATGCCAGCCTGCTGGCGGACCGCTTGTGCGACATGGCGGCGGAAAAGGGCGATGCCTATACACGCCTGCTCGATGATCTGCGCGCGCTGGACGATGATCAGGCGGACGTTATGGCGGCGCTGTGCTGGGCGCGACTGGGCGCAAAGATCAAACCGCCGCGCCGGGCCATCTGGACGCTGCTCCATGCGGTCGACGCCTGGCTGATGGACGAAGGGTCGCCGCGGATCGAGATATTGGCCGAAACCACTGGCCTGTCCCCGCGCCAGCTCGCCCGGTTGACCAACAAATATTATGGCGCGCCGCCCAAATTGCTGGCCCGCAAATATCGCGCTTTGCGCTGTTCGGCCAAGATCGCGCTCGATCGGGAAAGCTGGCAACTCATGTGCGAGGAAGCGGGCTTTTACGACCAGTCCCACTTCATCCGGGAAATCAAGCATTTCATCGGCCTGACCCCGCACCAGTTGCAGACCGAACCGTCCGCCGTCGCGCAACTGACCCTGCTGCGCCGGTCGCTGGGTGGGGATGTGGCGACGCTCAACCGGCTGAGCTGAAGCAAGGGCAAAGCCAAAAAAGCCTTGATAATTGATGCGGGCGGGACCAAATGCCCAATCAGACGAATTTAGTCTGATTTGAGAATGGTTCGCAACGCGCATGAAATTGTCCAGCTTCGCTGACTATGCCGTGGTCCTGATGTCGGCCGCCGCGCGCCATTGCGGCGCGGCCAAGATGAACGCGACGACGCTGAGCGCGGAAACCGGCATTCCGCTGCCTACCGCGCAGAAGCTGGTGAGCCGCCTGTCCGCTGCGGGCCTGCTCGAATCAAGTCGTGGCACCGGGGGCGGCGTGCGCCTGTCGCGTCCCCCCGCCACGATCACGCTGGCCGACGTGGTGGAGGCGGTCGAAGGACCGATCGCCATGACCGCCTGTGCCGACACCGGCGCGCATGACTGCACGCTGGAGCAGGACTGCCGCATCCGCCCGCATATGAATGTGGCGAACATGGCGATCCGTTCGGCGCTGGCCGGGGTTACGATCGCGAGTTTGACGAGAGAATTGGCATGACCGAAGTGACGACCAGAGAAGCGCGCAATGCCCAGGCGCAGGAGGCCGCCGATCGTGCGTCCACCTACGAACATGGCTGGGCGTCGAACATCGAACAGGACTTCGCGCCAAAGGGGCTGAACGAAGACACGGTCCGCTTCATCTCCGCCAAGAAAAATGAGCCGCAATGGCTGCTCGACTGGCGGCTGAAGGCTTTTGCGATGTGGCAGACGATGACGCCACCCGACTGGGCAAAGCTCAACGTCCCGCCGATCGACTATCAGGACGCCTATTATTACGCCGAGCCCAAGAAGAAGGTGGAACTGGATTCGCTGGACCAGGTCGATCCCGAAATCCTCGCCACCTACCAGAAACTGGGTATCCCGATTGCCGAGCAGGAAATGCTCGCCGGGGTAAAGGGCAGCCGCCGCGTCGCGGTCGACGCCGTGTTCGACTCGGTGTCGGTCGCCACCACGTTCCGCAAGGAACTGGAGGAAGCGGGCGTCATCTTCCGCTCGATCAGCGAAGCGGTGCGCGAATATCCCGATCTGGTGAAGAAGTGGATGGGCAAGGTCGTGCCGATGCACGACAATTATTTCGCGACGTTGAACTGCGCGGTCTTTTCTGACGGCACCTTCGTCTACATCCCCAAGGGCGTCCGCTGCCCGATGGAACTCAGCACCTATTTCCGCATCAATGCGGAAAATACCGGCCAGTTCGAACGCACCCTGATCGTCGCCGACGAAGGCAGCTATGTCTCCTATCTCGAAGGCTGCACCGCACCGATGCGCGACGAGAACCAGCTTCATGCCGCCGTCGTCGAACTGGTGGCGCTCGACGATGCGGAGATCAAATATTCGACCGTCCAGAACTGGTATCCCGGCGACGCGGACGGCAAGGGCGGCATCTATAATTTCGTGACCAAGCGTGCGCTCTGCCAGGGGCGCAATTCCAAGGTCAGCTGGACGCAGGTGGAAACCGGCAGCGCCATCACCTGGAAATATCCCAGTTGCGTGCTGAACGGCGAAAACAGCGTAGGCGAATTCTACTCGGTCGCGCTCACCAACAACAGGCAGCAGGCCGACACCGGCACCAAGATGATCCACAACGGGAAAAACACCCGATCGACCATCGTGTCGAAGGGGATCAGCGCGGGACGCAGCAACAACACCTATCGCGGCCTCGTCCGCGTCGCGCCCGGCGCAGAAGGCGTGCGCAACTTCACCCAGTGCGACAGCCTGCTGCTCGGCGACCAGTGCGGCGCGCACACCGTCCCCTATATCGAGGTGCGGAACCCTAGCGCCCAGATCGAACATGAAGCGACCACCAGCAAGATCAGCGATGATCAGCTCTTCTACGCCATGCAGCGCGGCCTGGACCAGGAAAGCGCCGTCGGCCTGATCGTCAACGGCTTCGCCCGCGAAGTGCTGCAACAACTACCGATGGAGTTCGCGGTCGAGGCGCAGAAATTGCTGGGGATCTCGCTGGAAGGGTCGGTCGGCTAGTGGGCAAGCAGACTGACCTGAACGACTGGGCAATCCAGATAGACTCCCCTCCCCTTCAGGGGAGGGGCCGGGGGTGGGGCGTCTCGGCCGGGCAGCTCGATTCGATGGCAACTTACGCCCGCACCAATCGTCGCAATCCGACCGAGCCGGAAGTGCGGCTATGGAGCATTCTCGCTCATTCGCAGCTTGGAGGCTATAAATTCCGTCGCCAAGCCGTGATCGGCAACGCCATCGCTGATTTCTTGTGCCCGCGCAAAGCGCTAGTCGTGGAAATAGATGGGCACACGCATGTCGATCATAGCGCTGATGCGCGGCGCACTGACCAGTTGGAAAGGCTTGGCTATCATGTCTTTCGGATCACGAATGATGACGTGATGTGCAATCTGGAAGGCGTGGGACGAGCGCTGCTCGATTGTCTCGAAAGCCTCCCCGATCGGCGAACGCCCCACCCCAACCCCTCCCCTGAAGGGGAGGGGCTTTCTCCCTCTCAAGGAACAGAATTTTGAGCGACGAAGACGATATTCAGGATGCCCTCGCGGATTTTGCGGAGGATGTTGGCAATGGCCAGTCATGGACCGCCGCGATCCGCATCCTGACCGAGGATTATGAGCTGGAGGACGGCGAGCTGGAACAGCGCGCCCGCGCCGATTTCGGCGATCTCGACACATTCGAGGCCGACAGCCGCGCCGCGCTGGACAAGGCGGACGCCGCGATGACCGAGAAGCTGCGCAAGGACAAGGCGTTCCACAAGGCGAAGGCCCCCAACCTGGCCCGCATGGGTCCGGTCAGCGAATTCGTCGTGGCGCTGCTCGAAAAAGGGCCGCCGGAAGAGAATGTCGACTGGTGGCCCTATATGCCGATCAAGCGGCATATCGACACGCTGTTTCCGGCGCCCGGTGACGTGCGGGACATGGCCTTCTGGACCGCCCGCACGCTCCAGCGCGCGCACGAAGGATAAATGATGCTGACGATCGACCAACTGACCAACGAAATTGACGGCAAGGCGATCCTGAAAGGCCTGTCGCTCCAGATCAACGCGGGGGAAATCCACGCGATCATGGGGCCGAACGGCGCGGGCAAATCGACGCTGGCCTACACGCTGGGCGGGCGGCCGGGTTATGAAGTGACCGGCGGCACCGCGACGTTCGATGGTGCCGACCTGTTCGATCTCGACCCGCATGAACGCGCCGCTGCCGGCCTGTTCCTGGGCTTTCAATATCCGGTCGAAATCCCCGGCGTCTCCAACCTCCAGTTCCTGCGCGAAAGCCTCAACAGTCAGAAGCGCGCGCGCGGGGAAAAGGAACTGAATGGCGGCGAATTCATCCGCCTCGCCAAGGAAAAGGCCGCTTTGCTCGGCCTCGACATGGATATGCTCAAGCGCCCGGTGAATGTCGGCTTTTCGGGCGGCGAAAAGAAGCGCGCCGAAATGGTGCAGATGGGCATCCTCGATCCCAAGCTGGCGATCCTCGACGAAACAGACTCCGGGCTGGACATCGACGCGCTCAAGATTGTGGGCGCTGGCATCAACGCGATCATGCGCAAGCCAGAAAAGGCAGTGCTGCTCATCACCCATTATCAGCGCCTGCTCGACTATGTGAAGCCGGACTATGTCCATGTGCTGGCTGGCGGGCGGATCGTGAAGTCGGGCGGCCCGGAACTGGCGCTCGAACTGGAACGTGAAGGCTATTCTGATGTGGTTGGGGCCGAGGTGGTCGGATAACCGAATATCTGTCCTATCGCGGTGAAATGCGGGATAATATACTTAAATTACAAAGGCTTATACCGAAAACACCGTGCATATGGACGAAGTTGGACGAGTTTGAACCGCAAGGCATTGAAAACAAAGCGATGAACATGTTGGACCTTCCCACCCGCCGCGACGAAAGCTGGCGTTATAGCGACCTTTCGGCGCTCCAGAGCGTCTGGCCGCTGCCCGCGCCGGTGCGAATCGACGTTGCGGCGGGCGAAGCGGCGCATCACCATCTGTTGCAGGACGCAGCCGATGGCGCGACGGCGGTGCATGATTATGTCGTGACCGTGGCCGATGGCGCGCGCTGCGATTTTCATGTCCTCAACATTGGCGGCCAGCTGGGGCGAGTGACAATCGACGTGACGCTGGGCCGGGGCAGCCATTTCGAGCTGGGCGGCGCCATTCTGGGCAGCGGTGATCAGACGTTGGAAATCGTCACCAGCGTCACCCATGCGCAGCCCGACGCGACCAGCGGCCAGACGATCCGCTCGATCCTGAGCGAGCGCGCCACCGGCAGCTATCTCGGCAGGATCGCGGTCGCCCGCGACGCGCAGCGCACTGACGCCTTCCAGTCGGTCAAGGCCATGTTGCTGGATCGTACCGCGACCGCCAATGCCAAGCCGGAACTGGAAATCTATGCCGACGACGTGAAATGCGCCCATGGCGCGACCGTGGGCGAACTGGACAAGGCAGCGCTTTTCTACATGGCCTCGCGCGGGATGGACCCGGCGACCGCCAAGACGCTGCTGCTGCGCTCCTTCGTGGCGGGCGTGTTCGACAGCGTGGCGGATGAGGCGGTGAAGGACAGGCTCGAAGCGGCGGCGATCGCCAAGCTGGAGGCAATGGTATGAACGCTGTTCCATCCCACTCCGTCATCCCGGACTTGATCCGGGATCCAGGGCGGCACGCGTGGTGCGGGAGACTCTGGATGCCGGATCACGTCCGGCATGACGAGGAAGGTAAAATCCTGTGAGCGTCATCGCCCCCGAACGCCTGTCGCTCCGCGCCGATTTCCCCGGCGTGCTCGACTGGCATTATCTCGACAGTGCCGCCACCGCACAAAAGCCGCAGGCGGTGATCGACGCCATCGCCCGCGCCTATGGCCCCGACTATGCCACCGTTCATCGCGGCGTTTATGCGCGGTCCGCCAACATGACGCTCGCCTATGAATCGGCCCGGCGCAAGGTGGCCGGTTTCATCGGCGCGAAGTCGGACAGCGAAATCGTCTATGTCCGCGGCGCGACCGAAGGGATCAACCTGGTCGCGCAATGCTGGGCGGGCGAACAGCTGAAGGCGGGCGACCGCATCCTCCTGTCCACGCTGGAACATCACAGCAATATCGTGCCGTGGCAGATGGTGGCGGAAAAGGTCGGCGCCCATATCGACGTCGTGCCGCTGACCGATGATGGCCGGATCGATCTTGACGCGATGCGCGCCATGATCACGCCCCGGCATCGCATGGTCGCGCTCGCCCATGTGTCCAACGTGCTGGGCAGCGTGCTGGATTGCCGCCGCGCCGCCGACATCGCGCATATGGTCGGCGCGCGGATATTGATCGACGGTTGTCAGGCCGTGCCGCGCCTCGCCGTCGACGTGCAGGCGCTCGATTGCGATTTCTACGTCTTTTCCGCGCATAAACTCTACGGCCCGACCGGCATCGGCGTGCTGTGGGCGCGGCAGGAACTGCTCGACGCCATGCCTCCCTATCAGGGCGGCGGATCGATGATCGACAAGGTGACGTTTGAAAAAACGACCTACGCCCCCGCGCCGACCCGGTTCGAAGCGGGAACGCCGCATATCAGCGGCGTAATCGGCCTGTCGGCGGCGATCGACTATGTGCAGGCGATCGGGCTGGACGCGATCCACGCGCATGAATGTGCACTGGTGGCGCAGGCACGCGCGGCGCTCGACAATCTCAACAGCGTGCGGCTTTTCGGGCCGGACGACAGTGCGGGCATCCTCTCGTTTGAAGTCGAGGGGGTGCATCCGCACGATGTCGGCACCATATTGGACGAAGCGGGCGTCGCGATCCGCGCCGGGCATCATTGCGCCCAGCCGTTGATGCGCCATCTGGGCGTGGAAGCGACCGCACGGGCCAGCTTTGGCATTTATAGCGATCAGGGCGACGTCGATGCGCTGGTCGCGGGTTTGGAACGGGTAAGGAAGATCTTCGGATGACCGAGGCGAACAAGATCGTGGTGGAAGAGGTAGAGGCCGTTGACGCCCCGCCCAAGGCACGGGTGGAAGAAGCGCCGCGCCAGCGCGACTATCTCGACGGCTTCCTCGCCGCCAAGCCTGCTGAAGCCCCGGCGGGTGAACCGGGCGGCGATGTCTATGATGGCGTCATCGACGCGCTCAAGGATATTTTCGACCCGGAAATCCCGGTCAACATCTATGATCTGGGGCTGATCTATGGCGTCGATGTGTCGCCCGACAATCATGTCGTCGTCACCATGACGCTGACCACGCCGCATTGCCCCGTGGCCGAATCCATGCCCGGCGAAGTCGAACTGCGTGTCGGCGCCGTCCCCGGCGTCGGCGATGCACAGGTCAATCTGGTCTGGGATCCGCCATGGGATCCGGCCAAGATGAGCGATGAGGCCAAGCTGGAACTGGGGATGCTGTGATGACGACCGAGACCAAGACCCGCGCCCGCCCCGCCGCCGTCACGCTGACGCCCAGCGCCGAACAGCGCATCGC
Source organism: Sphingobium sp. GW456-12-10-14-TSB1 (assembly GCF_059424385.1). Lineage (NCBI taxonomy): Bacteria > Pseudomonadati > Pseudomonadota > Alphaproteobacteria > Sphingomonadales > Sphingobiaceae > Sphingobium > Sphingobium sp. GW456-12-10-14-TSB1. The sequence goes on from NZ_JBWKZI010000001.1 coordinate 2,840,614, forward strand.
CGACCTGATGGCCAACGCGCCGGAGGGGACGATCGGCGTCAAGCTTTCCACGCCCCGGCGCGGCTGTTCGGGCCTGGCCTATTCGGTCGATTATGTGAGCGAGGAAGCCAAATTCGATGAGAAGATCGTGACGCCCGGCGGCACCTTCTACATTGACGGCGCGTCGGTGCTTTATCTGGTCGGATCGACGATGGACTGGGTGGAGGATGACTTCACCGCCGGCTTCACCTTCGCCAATCCCAATGCCAAGGGCGCCTGTGGCTGCGGCGAGAGCTTCACGGTCTAGTCTCTGTCTCCGTTCGTTTCGAGCGAAGCCGAGAAACGGTACGCACAGGTTTCTCGACCTTGCCTGTCCTGAGCGCCTGCCTTGGCAAGCAGTCGAAGGGCTCGAAACGGACGGAGGAGTATATTGCCTCATCTATTGATCTTTGGCCTTGGCTATACCGCGTCACGGCTGGCCGACCGCCTGCGATCGGATGGCTGGCGCATCACCGCCACCCGCCGTCATGCCGACGCAGACACGCTGGCCTTCGATGACGATCCCTCTGTCCGCGCGGCCATCGCCAGCGCCACCCATATCCTCTCCTCCGTCCCGCCCGCAGGTGATGTCGACCCGGTGCTGGCCCGCTACGGTACCGCGATAGCCGCCGCACCGGCGCGCTGGATCGGTTATCTCTCCTCCACCGGCGTCTATGGCGATACGCGCGGAGCGTGGGTCGATGAAGCCAGCCCGGTCGGCACCGGCCGCCGTACCGCCAGGGCGGAGGCCGACCAGTCCTGGGGCGCGTTGCGGCCTGATATGCGCCGTTTCCGCCTGCCGGGCATCTACGGTCCGGGCCGTTCGGCGCTGGACCGGGTGCGGGCGGGGAAAGCGCATCGCATCGACCTGCCCGACCAGATTTTCAGCCGCGTCCATGTCGATGACATTGTCGCAGGGATCATGGCTTCGTTCGATGGGCCGCCGGGCATCTATAATCTGGCCGACGACCTGCCCTGCGCGCAAAACCGGGTGATAGAGGCCGCCTGCGACATGCTGGGGATGGCCCATCCGCCCCTGCTGACGCTGGAACAGGCCGCGCTGTCGCCCATGGCGCTGGCCTTTTATGCAGAGAACCGCCGCGTCGCCAATGGACGCGCAAAACGCCTGCTTGGCTGGTCGCCACGTTACCCGACCTATGTGCAGGGGCTTGCTGCCTGCGACTCGACGGGTGCGTGATTCGGTTCGGCGCAAAGACTGGCCGCCGATTACCACTTGTTAACCACAGCGGCGCGATAGCGGGTTATCACTTGTCGGGACAGACTGATGGATCGCATCGACCATATTTTCGGCACGCTCAGCCAGCGGATGAGCAGCATGAAGCAACCCTGCCGTGCGATGCCAGCATCCGAACCGCTTTCCAGCCTGATCGACAAGGTCAACGCGGCCAAGCAGCGCTATCAGCCCGGCATGGGTCGTTAAAAGCTCAGGGTTCGCCCTTCGATTCCAGCATCCGTCGCTCGGCGAACCATTGTTGCAGCCTCTGGGCCGCACAGCCGGTGAAGCCGTTGCTGCCGATCACCGAACAACTGCCCGGCAGGGTCTGGCGCTGGACCTGTTCCATCGTCGCCACCTGGCTGCCCCAGCCGGGGCCACCCGCCACCGCCGGTTTTTCGCGCAACTTCTTGGGGATGCGGTAGCGCTCGGCTTCGGGCCTGCGCGCGCACACCACGATTTCGCTGTCATCCTTGCCCTTGGGGCAGGGATCATCGCCATAGACGATCAGGTTGAATATGCGGTCGGGCGGCGGTTCAGGCTGCGCCAGCACGGGCGTCGCCGGGATCAAAGCCGCCCCTATCAGGGCCAGGGACATAGACAGACGCATCATCGGAAAATCCTTCATTCGCCCCTGTCATTGCCCGCCTTGCCCGAAAGCGGAGACTCCTTGTCCAGACGCCGTTCGGCGCCCGGACCCGTCAGGGTTGCGATGCGGGCGCCGTATCCTTGGCCTTTTCCTCCGCCACGACCCGCGCTTCGATCGCTTCGCTGTCGGCGTCGATGGTGGACAGGCGCTTGGCGCGCTCGGCTTCTACCAGATCCTTCCAGCTGGCATTGTCGAGCGCCTGCCGTTCCGCCTTGGCCAGCCGCGCCAGCTGCGCGAAGCAGCCGGTTGCGCCGCCACCGCCGACCGGCGAGCAGCTTTCGGTGCCGGACCGCCCGACATATTCCATCGACCGCACCCGCTCGCCCCAGGCCTGTTTGCTGGGTTCATTGGGATCGCCGCGCAGCGGTTCGGGGATGCGATAGCGCTCTTCCTCCCCCTTGCGCGCGCACACGACAATGTCGTCGCCCTGGCTTTGCGGACAGGCATCGTCGCCATAAACGATGACAAGGTTGACCTTCTCCGTCGTCGGCGCGGCCGCCGCGGTGGGCGCGCTTGACGGCTGGGCCAGTGCGGGGCCGGCAGCGCTCATCAGCAACAGCGCGGCGATCATCGGTATCCTGGTCATCCGTCGGTCCTTTTCAGATGCGCTTTGATAGCGCGATGGCGGCCCGGCATCCCAAACGAATGGCGCCCGACAAGAGGGGGTAGGCAGGGGCCTGCTGCGCTCCATGCGCCAGCGCGGCATCGCGATGCTCGACTTCCTCTGCCTGAAAATCCGCGATGGCGGTGGAGAGTTCCGGATCGTCGCTGCCTAATTGCACTAATTGTTCGCCATAATGGCGGTCGATCTCCGTCTCGATCGCGGCGGTACAGGCCATGGCGGCCTTGGGACCGATCGCCGCCGTCACCGCACCCAGCGCAAAGCCCGCCACGTTCCAGATCGGTGCCAGCGCGGTCGGTCGCACGCCGCGCCGGGCGATCATGGCGTCGAACGTCTGGCGGTGGCGCTCTTCCTGCGCGGCCATGCCCGCAATGATGCGGGCATCGGGATGCCGATCGCCCATCACGGCAAGCTGCCCTGCATAGATGCGCGTCGCGCCGAACTCACCGGCCTGATCGACCCGCAGCATCGACGCGCGATCGGCGGGCTTGGGACGGCGACCGGGTCGGGGAAAATCCTGCTTCGCGCTCATGCATTGCGTCCTTTGCGTCCCAACAACGCCAAGATGGCGAGTGCGCCACCGACCGACAAGAGGCCGTTATAGCCCGCCAGCGATATGCCCAGCAGGCTCCATGGCGCAACATCGCAGCGGGTGATGGGCGTCGCCATGATCTGGGTCAATATATCGGCCGCATTGCCGCCGGTCGGCGATGTGGAGCAGGCGGTCAGCCCTTCCCACCAGCCATATTCGACCCCGGCATGGAACAGGCCGATGGCGCCGCTTATGGCGATGGCGATGGCGGCCAGCGTCGTGAACATCGCGCTGGTCCTCGGATTGCCCTTTGCCGCAAAGGCCAGCAGCGCCAGCGCGATCGCGGCCATATGCGGATAACGCTGCCACCAGCACATTTCGCACGGATGCAATCCGCCCACATATTGCGACGCATAGGCACCGCCCAGCAGCGCCACGGGGATCAGCAGCGCCAGGGCGCGAGCGAGGGGAAGTTTGCTCATCATCCCCGCTTAAACCCCCAGGCACCTTTCGTCATGCTGAACTTGCGGGATTCCCACACCATCCGCTCAGGGCGAACGGGAATGATAGGGACCCCCTTACTTCGCCCCCGGCTTCCTGGCCGCAGCCTGCGCGATGGTTGCGCCCGGCGTGCTGGCCAGGCGACCAATCGTCTTGAGCGCATAGTCGAGCTGGAAATCCTCGACGCCCTTCTTCTTCAATTCCTCGGCCGACATGGCAAAGCGCGGATCGTCCTTGGCATCTTCCTCCAGCGTCTTGTCGTCGGTCTTGATCTCGTTGATCAAATGGCGGCGCAAGTCGCTTTCGCGATATTTGGGGCGGTTCTTGTAATCGGGGTCGGACAGCTGCGGGACGCGGATGTCGGGCTGGATGCCCCCTTCCTGCACGCTGCGGCCCGAAGGCGTATAGTAACGCGCCGTGGTCAGCTTGAGCGCGGTGGTGTTCGACAGCGGCAACATCGTCTGCACGCTGCCCTTGCCAAAGCTGCGTTCGCCCATCACCAGCGCGCGATGCTGGTCCTGCAACGCACCGGCGACGATTTCGGATGCGGACGCCGATCCTGCATCGACCAGCACGATCACCGGCAGACCCTTCGCATCGTCACCAGGCTTGGCATAATAGCGTTCGACATCGCCCTTGGCCCGGCCGCGCTGCGACACGATCTCGCCGCGTTCTAGGAAAGCGTCGCTGACCGATACGGCTTCATCCAGCAGACCGCCGGGATTGGACCGCAGGTCCAGCACATAGCCGGTCGGCTTGTGGCCCAGCGACTTGTCGATGCTGCGGATCGCCTGCCGTACATCGGCACCGGTATTGGCAGAAAAGCTGACGATGTTGATGACGCCGATGCCGTTCTTCACTTCCCATTTCACTGGCTTCAACTGAATGATCTCGCGCGTCAGTGTCAGGTCGATCGGCTTGTCGCGTCCGGCCCGCACGATCGTCAGCTTCAGGCTGGTGCCCGGTGCGCCGCGCATCTTGTCGACCGCTTCGTCCAGCGTGCCGCCATAGATCAGCTGCCCGTCGATATGGGTGATATAGTCGCCCGCCTTGATCCCCGCGCGCCAGGCCGGGGTATCCTGCGTCGGCGCGATCACCTTGACCGCGCCATCCTCCTGCGTGACCGACAGGCCCAGGCCGCCATAGCTGCCCTCGGTCTGGGTCCGCAGATTCTGGAAATCGCGCGCGTCCAGGAAGCTGCTGTGCGGGTCCAGGCTGGCCAGCATCCCGTCGATCGCGCCCTTGATCAGCTTTTCATCGTCGACTTTCTCGACATAATCGCTGCGGACCTTCTGGAACACGTCCATGAATTCGTCGAGCGCCTTGTAGCTCGACGCCTCCCCATCGGCGAGCGCCGCGGTGGTGGCGGGAATGAGCGCAAGCGCCCCGAGCGCAAGTGTGCCCTGGAGGAAGGTGGATTTCATGGTTGTCCTTGATTCCGGCATCTGCGTTCCATCATAAGCCGATTCGCGTCCCGACGCAAAAGCGCGCTTCGACGAATGTTGCGTAGGGTCGATGAGCGTCAGGTTAATGAGCGCGCGATCCTCATCCCAGCCCCACCAGCGGCACGATGTCGACCGGACGGCCGTTGCGGCGCAGTTCTATGGTGATGGTGGGACGGCCAGGGCCGGTGATGGCGACCGGCTCGCCCTGCCGCACGCTGTCGCCCACTTGCGCGGTAATGCGATGCAGGCCGGTGATCAGCGTGGTCCAGCCCTGGCCATGGTCGATGATCAATATCTGGCCATAGCCGCGATAGGGCCCGGCAAAGGCGATGCGTCCGGCGGTCGGCGCGACCGCCTGCGCCCCCGGCTGCGTCACCAGCGTCAGCCCGCGTGAGCGGACGCCGCCATCATTCACCTCGCCCATGCCCGTGACCAGCTGGCCCACGACCGGCAGGCGATAGGGCGGCGGGCCGCGCATCGCCACGGCCCGGTCAGGGGCAGGGGCGTCGGTCTCGTCGGGGCGAGCCGGGCGCAGCAGCGGACCAGGCAGCGCAGCCAGCTTGTCGCGCAGGTCGCCCGCTTCCTCCAGCCGGTCCATCAGGTCGACAATGTCGCGCGCCCGCTCGCCCAGCGCCAGCGCCCGCTCGCTCTCCATCCCCGCATTGGTGCGATAGTCGCGCGCGGCCACCCACTTCTGCGCCTCCAGCGCGGCGAGTTGGGCCTGTCTTTCCTTGCGCTGTTGCTGGCTGCTGGCCAGCGCATCGGCCGCCTGCTGCGCCGTCGCGCGCAGCGCCCGGCTGCGTTCCAGCTCGGCGCGCAGCCCCGCGGTACGCTGGCGGATCACCGGGAGTATCTGCCCCAGCACCGCGCGCATATGCACGGCATCGGTGATCGAGCCGGGCTGGACCAGCGCCAGCGCCAGCGGGCGGCGCGCCATCATCTGGAGCGCGGCGGTCAGGCGCACGACCGGTTCCTGCTTGGCCGCCAGCCGGGCCGCCTGCGCGCGCTGCATCCGCGCGACGATGGCGATGCGCGCCTGCGCGCCCGCTATGTCGGCTTCGGCCTGCTGGATGCGCGCGGCGATCGCGGCGGCGCGGCGGCGCGCCTGCTCGGCCTCGTCGCGCGCTGCGCTCGCCTGCTGGTCGAGCCGGGCGGACCGATCGCGCGCCTCGTCCGACTGGCGGCGCGCGGCCTTCAGCGCGGCCTGTTCCTGTTGCAATGTGGTGCCGGCGGTGCCGGGCAGGATGATAGCGTCGTCATCGGCGGCGGGCAGGCGCGACGCGGCCAGGACGCCAAGGCCCGCCATCATCGCGATCATGATCCCGCCCCGTGTCACCCGCCTATCCTTCGCGATGATAGGGGTGGTTGGCAAGGATGGAGCAGGCCCGCCACAATTGTTCGGCCAGCATCGCGCGGGCCATCATGTGCGGCCAGGTCATATTGCCAAAGGCGATCAGCAGGTCCGCATTCGCCCGTTCGGCGTCGTCAAACCCGTCCGCCGCGCCGATCAGGAAGCGGCATTCGCGCGTTCCCGCGTCGCGCCAGCCTTCGATCCGCCGGGCAAAGTCCATGGAGGATAGCTGCTTGCCCTTTTCGTCCAGCATCACCGTGACGGTGCCGGGCGCCTGCGGGGGCAGCTTGCCGCCCCGATCAGGCATTTCGGTGATCTTGTGCGGCATGGTCAGCCGCTTGACATAGCGGTCGACCAGTTCGGCTTCGGGCGACCGCCCGATCTTCCCGCGCGCGATGATATGGAGGAGCATTCAGCCTTAATCCGTTCACCCTGAGCGAAGTCGAAGGGTTCGGCTGAGCCGCAGGCGAAGCCACTTCGCTACGCTCAGTGGAAGGCTTCGACTTCGCTCAGCCCGAACGGCGTTGGGTTACGCTGTCCCCGCCACTGGCGCGTCGACGAAGCCCCACATCCGTTCCAGATTGTAGAAGCTGCGCACTTCGGGCCGGAACAGGTGGACGATCACGTCGCCCGCGTCGATCAGCACCCAGTCGGCGACCGGCAGCCCTTCGATGCGGCACGAACGGCCCGTGCCTTTCTTGACCCGCTCGGCCAGATGCTCGGCGATCGCCGCGACCTGGCGCGACGAACGACCGCTCGCAATCACCATATAATCGGCGATGCTGCTCTTGCCTTCGAGGGGGATGGAAATGGTTTCCTGGGCCTGGTCGTCGTCGAGCGACTGCATGACGAGGGCGTGCAGGGCGGCCACGCTATCGGCCGCTGCGGCCGTATCGTTGGCAATAAGGGGTCTGGTCAAAAAAGCTCCATTCTAGACGATCAGCCGACGCGTGAGCGGGTCCCGCACACGTGCATGTTCATATTCGCGATGCCAGAGGGGGTTCACCTGCCGAAACAGGGTCGCCGATCTTGGATCAGGGCGAAAGCGCAATAGCACGAGCGCCGGCGGTCTCCAATTCGTCCAGCCTGCTTTCTGGCAAGCGGGCAGGACGAAGCGCCGCAGCCAGTTCATGGCCACAGAGCCACGAGCAGCACCATCATAGCCCGGACGGGCGATCACGGCAATGGGCATTTGACGCGCTATGCCGCGCCAGTCCCTCCACTGGCTGAACTGCGCCAGATTATCGGCCCCCATCAGCCAGATGAAGCGGTTGCGCGGGTAGCGGCGGGTCAGCGCGCGCAGCGTGTCTGCCGTGTAGCGCGTGCCCAGTTGCGTCTCGATCGCGGTGGCGCGAATCGGGGCGCGCCGCGCGACCTTGCGCGCATGGGCCAGCCGGGCGGGCAGGGGCGTCATGCCTGCGCGGGGCTTCAGCGGGTTGCCCGGCGACACCAGCCACCAAATCTCGTCTAGCCCCAGCGCCTTTGCCGCGAACAGCGAAATCGCGCGATGCCCGCCATGGGCCGGGTTGAAGGAGCCGCCGAGCAGGCCGATGCGTGTCATAGCCCCGCCATGCCATCTGGCGCGGGTCGCTGCAATCGCGCTGCTGCCCGGTCAGGGTGCGGCGACGATCCCCCAGGGCGCGCTCCCGACGGCGATCGTCGCGCTCACCTGCGCCTTGGCCAGATCGATCACCGATACCGAATCGGACAGGCCATTGGCTGTATAGGCTTGGGTGCCATCGGCGCTGACCGCGACATGCCAGACCCGCCTGCCCACGGGCACATAGGCGCGGACTTTGCGGGTCGCGACATCGACCAGCGCGACATGATCGGCCCGGCCCAGCGCAACGATGGCGGTCCTGCCATCGGGGGTGAAACGGATGCCGCACGGCAGGATGCGATGCGCCGGGACGCCCGGTATCTCGAACCGCAGCGTCTCGCGCACCGCACGGCTTGTCGTGTCGATGATCTGGACAGTGCCGCCAATTTCTGCCGCGACCCATAATTGCGCGCCGTCGGCGGTGAATTCGACATGGCGCGGGCGCTGGTCGGTCGGGGTTTCGGCGACCATCTGGCGCGTGCCAAGGTCGATCCAGTTGACGACATTATCCTCTTCGGACGTCACTGCCACCCACTGGCCGTCCGGGCTTTGCGCCACCCCTTCCGGCTCGCCGCCGACATCGACCTGAAAGGCGACGGTGCGGCTGGCCAGGTCTATCGCCGTCAGCGCGGCATTATCCTCATTGGCGACGAAGAGCGTCTTGCCGTCGCGGGAGAGGGCAAATTGCTCCGGGTCTTGCCCAGATGGCAATTCCGCGACCAGTTTGCCGGTTGCGCGGTCGATCACCTGGACCGCATGGTCGGTGCTGGCGCACAGATAGAGGTAGCGGCCATCCTTCGACAGGGTGATGCCACGCGGGCGGCCGCCCACGGCCCAGGTCGCCGTCACCTGCCCCGACGCGGTATCGACCACAGACACGCTGTCCCCGCGCTCGTTGGAGACATAGAGGGTTTCCCCCTGCGCGGCGGTGGGCAGCGCCAGCCAGACGGCCCCGACGGCAATGCCGATGCGCTTCATATCCTGATCCTCTCACCGCTTTGGCCGCCATCCTATCGGCTGGTAACGATCGACGGGATTGTACCAATGGCCAATGGGCCGCGCGCCTGCCTTAGCCGATATTCCGGTCAACGAGAATCCGCGTGAGAGGATGACGCATATGAAACTGGGACGGATCGCGCTGCTGGGCGCCATTGCCACGCTGGGCATGACCGGGGCGAGCGCGCTGCTGGCGCATGGCGATGTCACGCCGCAAGCAGTCGACACGAGCGCGCTGCCGGAGATTGGCGAAGCCTGGCTCGAAAAAAACCCCTATAGCGGCAACGCCAAGGCGATCGAGATCGGCCAGTCGGCTTATGGTCAAAATTGCGCGCGCTGCCATGGGCTGGATGCGGAATCCGGCGGCATCGCGCCGGACCTGCGTTATCTGGAGGAAGGCGAATCCGGCGATCAATGGTTCGCCGAACGCTTCCGCCACGGCTCCAGCCATGACGGCAAGGTCTATATGCCGCCCTTTGGCGACGTATTGGGGCAAAAGGCCGGCTGGGCCATCCGCGCCTGGCTTGAAACCAAACATGAGGGATAGGGCGATGCTCACCCGTCGCGCCTTGATTGGCGGGGCGGGTGTGGCGCTCGCGCTGGCCGCGGGCCGCGGCAGCGCGGCCCCGTTGGCCAAGGTCAAGGCGCTCGGTACGTTGCGCGTGATCGTCTATCAGGACAACCGGCCCTGGTCGTGGGAGGAGGGCGGCAAGATCGTCGGTCTGGACGCTGACCTGGCGCAGGCGATCGCGGGCAGGCTGGGCGTGCGCGCCGACGTGGCCCAACTGGTCGCGGACGAAAGCGCCGATGACGATCTGCGCAACGGCGTGTGGAAGGGCGGTTTGCTGGGCTTCATGCCCGGCGACCTGATGCTGCATGTCCCCTTCGACCGGACCTTCGCGGCGCGCAATGATCAGGTTGCGATCATCGCGCCCTATTATCGCGAGAGTTTTGCGCTGGCCGGTTCCGGTGGCGCGGTCGCGCTGGAAGGGATGCCGACCGAGTGGCGCGGCCGCAAGCTGGCCGCTGAACTCGACTCCATCCCCGACTTCTATCTGACAGGCTCTTTTGGCGGCGTGTTGGCCAAGGATGTCGTCCATTATCCGACCGGATCGGCGGCGGTGGCGGCAGTATTGGCCGGGCAGGCGGACGCCGTGCTGGCGAGCCGGGCGCAGATCGAACACGGACTGCACGGTGCGGGCGCTGGCCGCGTCACGCTGCGCAAGGGGCCGCTGCCCGCTTTCACCTCGCCCGGTTGGGATATCGGCATGGCGGTCAAGGAAAATAGCCGCACGCTGGGCGACGCGGTGGAGGAGATCGTTACCGCCATGGCGGCAAGCGGCGAGATGAAGGCGTTGTTCGCGCGCTACGGGGTCAACTGGACCGCGGCCAACGCCGCAGGCTGAGCGCGGACCGCCAGTATCCCGACCCAAGGTCTAATTGTCGCTGATCGGGAGCGGCATAGTCTGCACAGAAATCGTGGGCGCCCAATGCGCCCGATTACACAGGGAGGATGGTTATGAAAGGACCGATCATGCGGGCGCTGTCGGGCGTCGCTGCGATGGCAATGGCGATGGGGGCCGCGCCGCTGGTGGCGCAAAGCGGGCCGACCGATGCCGATCTGATGAACGACGCCAAATCGACGGGCGACGTGCTGACATATGGCATGGGACCGCAGGCGCATCGCTTCAGTGCGCTCAATGCGATCAACAGCGGCAATGTGTCGAAAATGGTGCCTGTCTTCTCCGCCTCGCTGGGTGGTGAAAAGCAGCGCGGCCAGGAAGCGCAGCCGATCGTCTACGACGGCACCATCTATGTGACCGGCAGCTATTCGCGCCTGTTCGCCTTCGACGCGCGCACTGGCGAGGAAAAATGGCAATATGACGCCCGCCTGCCCGACGGCATCATGCCCTGCTGCGACGTGGTGAACCGGGGCGCGGCGATCTATGGCGACAAGATCATCTTCGCCACGCTCGACGCGCGCCTCGTGGCGCTCAACCGCCTGACCGGCAAGGTGATCTGGAACAAGCAGATCGCCGACTATAAGGAAGGCTATAGCGCCACCGCCGCGCCGCTGATCGTCAACGGCATGGTCATCACCGGCAATTCGGGTGGCGAATTCGGCGTAGTCGGCGCGGTCGATGCGCGCGACGTCAACACCGGCGAGCTGATCTGGCACCGCCCGGTGATTGAAGGCCATATGGGCACGCTCAATGGCAAGGATAATGGCATCACCGGCAAGCTGAACGCCAGCTGGCAGGGCGACCAGTGGAAAACCGGTGGCGGCGCGACCTGGCTGGGTGGCACCTATGATCCTGAAACCAATCTGCTCTTCTTCGGCACCGGCAACCCTGCGCCGTGGAACAGCCATCTGCGTCCCGGCGACAATCTCTACTCCGCATCCACCATCGCGATCGACCCGGCCACCGGCGTCATCAAATGGCATTTCCAGACCACGCCGCACGACGGCTGGGATTTCGACGGCGTCAACGAATTCATTCCCTTCGACGCCACCATCAACGGCAAGCCGATGAAGCTTGGCGCGAAGGCGGACCGCAACGGCTATTTCTTCGTGCTCGACCGGACCAACGGCAAGTTTGTCAGCGCCAGCAAGTTCGTGATGCAGACGACCTGGGCCGATGGCTTCAACAAGAATGGCAAGCCGAATTACATCGTGGAAGGCCGTCCGCCGGCACCGGGCGATGCAAAGGGCAAGCCGGTCTTCGCCTCGCCGTCTTTCCTGGGCGGCAAGAACTGGATGCCGATGGCCTACAGCCATGACACCGGGCTTTTCTATATCCCGTCCAACGACTGGGGCATGGACATCTGGAACGAGCCTATCGCCTACAAGAAGGGCGCTGCCTATCTGGGCGCGGGCTTCACCATCAAGCCGATTGCCGAAGATCATATCGGCGTGCTGCGGGCCATGGACCCCAAGACCGGCAAGATCGTGTGGGAATATAAGAACAAGGCGCCGTTGTGGGGCGGGGTGCTGACGACCGGGGGCAATCTGGTGTTTACCGGCACGCCCGAAGGCTATCTAAAGGCCTTCGATGCCAAGACTGGCCAGGAATTGTGGAAATTCCAGACCGGGTCCGGCGTGGTCGGTTCGCCTGTCACCTGGGAACAGGATGGCGAACAATATGTCGCCGTCATGTCCGGCTGGGGCGGCGCTGTGCCTCTGTGGGGCGGCGAAGTCGCCAAATCGTTCAAGGACATCAATCAGGGCGGCGCGCTCTGGGTGTTCAAACTGCCAAAGTCATAAGGAAGAGAATGTCATGATCGTCATGGGACGTGGCAGCTATGCAATGCAGGCTCCGGTACTGCCGCCTTGCGCTTTGCGGCTTGCCACATCCCATGACTTGGTCGATCATTCGGGCCAGGGGCAGGATATGGGCCAATATATGGGCGGCGAAGCGATCATGGAACGCGTGCTGATCGTCGATGACCATCCGCTGGTGCGCGACGGTTTGCGCAGCGTCATCGCGATCAGCTTCGACAATATCGAGATTTTCGAAGCTGCGACCCTGGACGAGGCGATCGCCACGCTGGAAAAGCAGGATAATTTCGATCTCATCCTGCTCGATCTCCACATTCCCGACGTACGGCGGCTGGATGGCCTCAAACTGCTGCGCGATCGCTTCCCGATCCTGCCGGTGGTGATGGTGTCGGGGGCGTTCGACCGCGCGATCGTGCAGGAGGCGCTGGCCGCCGGCGCGGCCGGGTTCATCCCCAAATCGCTCAAGCGCAGCGCCATCGTCGACGCCTTGCACCGGGTCGTGTCGGGCGAAATCTATCTGCCCGAAACCATGGGGGAAGGGGCAGCGCCGTCCGCTGACGAAGATGACATCACCCGTCGCATCGACAGCCTGACGCCGCAGCAGAAGACGGTCCTTGGCCATCTGGTCAACGGTCGCCTCAACAAGCAGATCGCCCACGACCTCAATGTGTCGATGACGACGATCAAGGCGCATGTATCGGCGATCCTGCAAAAGCTGGGGGTGCTCAGCCGCACCCAGGCAGTGATCAAGGCGAACCGGGTACATTTCCGCGCCGACTGACCCGGCACGACCTTCCATCTATTTCAGCATCGTCCGCAACAGCGCGCGCAACTGTGCAGGCTTGACCGGCTTGCTCAGCAGCGGGATGCCGCAGGCATCCAGGCGGACCTTCAGATCCTTGCCGCGATCGGCCGAAATCATCACCGCAGGCACCGGCCCGCCGAAATGGGCGCGCAGCCGGTCGATCACATGGTCGCCCGTCTCCCCGTCATTCAGATGATAGTCGATCAGGATGATGTCAGGCTTGGCGTCATCTGTGAACAGGGCGGTCGCATCGGCAAAGCCGCCCGCCGTCCGCACACTGCATCCCCAGCCGCCGAGCAGGGTCGACATGCCGGTCTGGATTGCCCGCTCATTGTCGATCACCAGCACGTTGAGACCCCGCATCGTGCGATCGCGTCCGGATATGTTCGGCTCGCTGTCGGGATCGGTCACCGGCTCACCCGCCGGCAGGCAAATCGCAAAGGTCGATCCACGACCGGGCGTCGATTCGAGCGTGATCGGATGGCCCAGCATGTCGCTCGCCCGCTTGACGATAGCCAGGCCCAGCCCCTTGCCGCTGGTGCGGGTGTCCAGCCGACGAAACTCCTCGAACACCAATGCCTGCTTGTCGAGCGGAATGCCGGGGCCGCTGTCGGTCACACTGATGCGCACGCCGTCCGGCCCGCTTTTGCAATCCACCCGAACCGATCCCTGCTGGGTATAGCGCAGCGCGTTGGACAGGAAATTCTGCAGGATGCGTCGCAACAGCCGGATGTCGGATTGCACCCATGCCGGTTCGCTGGCGATCACCAGTTCCAGCCCGCCAGCGCGGGCCATCGGGGCAAATTCGACGCGCAGCGTGTCGAGCAGTCGGTCTAGCCGGAAATCGCCAACCTCAGGCTGGATTGCGCCTGCGTCCAGACGGCTGATTTCCAACAGAGCCTCCAGCAGATCCTCGACCGAATCCAGCGCCGTCGACGTCTGGTTGACCAGCGCGCGGGTCGGCAGCGCCAGTCGCCGGTCGCCCAGCGCGGCGACAAACAGCCGCGCGGCGTTCAATGGCTGGAGCAGGTCGTGGCTGGCGGCGGCCAGAAAGCTGGTCTTGGACAGGTTGGCCTTTTCCGCCGCTGTCTTGGCGTCGCGCAACTGTGCCTCGATCGCGCGGCGTTCGGCGATCTCTGTCTCCAGTTCGGCGGTCCGCTCGGCCACCCGGCGTTCCAGCGTCTCGGCCGTTTCCTGCAAGCCCGCCTGCGCCCGCAACATCGCGGTGACGTCGGTAAAGCCGATTACCTGCCCACCCCGTTCCAGCGCAGTGCTGCGAAGCTCGAAGCTGCGCGTCCCTGCATGGACCAGCGCGTGGCGCGGATCGCCGCCGGGCTGGTCGCCCCGCCAGTCCAGGCACCCTTCATCCGCCATGCCCAGATGCTCGCGGCACCAGGCGACCAGCGCGCCATGGCTGCCGCTCTCCTGCGCCCAGCCGCCGGGCAGGTCGAGCAGATGCTGGAGCGCGTCGTTCCACGCCGCCACGCGCCCCTGCGCGTCGAACAGGCAGACGCCTTCGGACAGATTGTCGAGCGTGGATTGCAGGATCAGGTTACGCTCGGCCAGTTCCAGCGCCCGGTTGCGGGCGTCCTGCGCCTTCACCTCGGTAATGTCGGTATAAATGCCGACAATACCGCCTTCGCTCGTGCGCAACTCGTTGATCTGGACCCAGCGGCCATCCGACAGCGCCTGCACATGCCCGCCGTCCGCAATGCTGTGGCGCGCCAGCCGGTCCGATACCCAGCGGTCGGGCGCGACCAGCGATCCGAGCGCGTGATGATGCGCGGCGGCGAGCCGGACAATCTCGTCGAAAGACTGACCTTGGCGAATCTGGTCGGCAATTTCGGGCCAGAAACTCAGATAGGCCTCGTTGAACAGGACCAGCCTGTCCTCTGCATCGAACAGGACAAAGCCCTCATTGATCGAATCGATCGCGTCGCGCAGCCGGGTCTGGGCTTCCTCGGCGGTCGCATGGGCCTGGGCCAGCTCCGCATTGGCGGTGGCCAGACGGCCCAGCGCATCCTCCAGTTCGCCCGTCCGCTCTCGCACCATGGCTTCCAGCGTGATCGCGGTCTCGAACATCGAAAAGGCATTGCCGACCATATCGCTCGACCGTTCGACCCGGTCGATCAGCGCGGCATTGATCTTGCGCAGCTTGCGATTGTCTTCCCGCAACCTGTCCAGCTCAGTGTCGGTTTCCGCCCGCTTGCTCATTTCCCGATCGCAAGTCCGCTAAAGGTCTGGTTGACGTGCAGCGCATGATATTGTTCGCCATAGGTATTGAAGCCGATGACGCGATGACGGCCATAGAGTTCGGATACGGCCCGGCTGATCTGCCGCTGTTCGGCGTCGATCCGGTTCAGCACGCAATCGAACGCTATGATCCGGTCGACCGTGCCGACATGGGCGGCAATGTCGGTGAACATCGCCTCCATCCCCGCGATCCGGTCCACCGGCTCACCCACGGTCAGCACGATGCCTTCGTCGATCGCGCAGTAGAAGGTCAGGCTGCCGTCCGGGTTGGCGCTCTGGATCGAGCGGACATGATAGTCCCCGCCCGCCCGCACCATCGGCGGATGGGCGGCGTAGAAGGCCAGGCCCAGCGCTTCCCCGGCATGGCCCGCCAGCCGCAGATATTCCTGCGCAGCAGGCTCGGCATTGATTTCGGTGACGATCCGGTCCTGCGGGACAGCGCCCGTCACCACCATCTTGGCCGCGCCAGGGCGATAATGCTGCCCTTTGAACACATGGATCGGCCGGGGGGTGGACAGGATGGCGATCACGGCGGCGCGATGGTGGAAACGGCCGCCGTGGAAGATCGCTGTTTCGCGGAAATCGAGCCCGTCGCCTGACGATCCGCCGATCAGCGGTACATCGCCCAGCGCATCCTGGATCGTCATCGTCAGCAGTTCCTCGCGATGGGACAAGCCATCGACCAGAAACAGCGCGACATGATTGACCCGGTCACCCAGATGGCGGCTGTCGCGCTCCGCCACCGCTGCGAGCGATCGGATGGCTTCCCGCGCTGCGACCGGATCGAACGCATCAATATCGTCGAAACAATGGGACACCATATGAAAGCTGGCGGCCGGAAAGCCGATGACGCTCAGACTATCCTCGTCATAGCCCTGCTCGGTCAGTTCGCCCGAACTGGTACAGCCGATCGCGACCCGATGTTCGCCATGGCGGTTCACCGCACGGGCCAGCGCATCGCGATCGAAACGATGCGAACAAAATAGCAGCATGCCGGCCAATGGTGAATCACCCATGGCATGGGCGACTTGCGCCATCGCATCGGCCGGATCGGGCATGTGGCTCGACGCAAAGACAATATCCGCCGCCTCCACACTCATTTCGCTCTCTCCCATCGCATTCCCCTTTTTCTTAGGGGTTATGCACTGTGCTGCGCATTTGTCACGTCAGGCGATGGCGTTGCCTCTTGGTGGATCGCCGGCCGCTTCCAGCAGGGCGTTTTCGTCGTCGGTAAAAATGCGCGACCGGACGATGAAGCGCATCCCTTCCGGGCTTTCCAGCGACATGCCCGCGCCGCGCCCTGGCACAATATCGATCGTCACCTGGGTATGGCGCCAATATTCGAACTGGGCCGCGCCGATCCATACCGGCACTTCGCCCCCGACATGGCCCAGCAGCACGTCCTGCGCGCCCACCTTGAATTCGCCGCGCGGAAAGCACATTGGCGCGGACCCGTCGCAACAGCCGCCCGACTGGTGAAACATCAGCGGCCCATGCCTGTCGGTCAGCTGCGCGATCAGCGCCAGCGCTGCATCTGTCGCCAATATGCGGGGCGGAAGCGGGTTCGTCACAGCCAGGCTTTCCTTTACAAAAAGGGGCGGACGTCCGTTAGGGACGCCCGCCTGGGACGAAGGCGCTTACAGGGGAAAGGCAAGCGCCTTCGTTGCGACCCTTTAGAAGAAGCCCAGCGCCTTGGGGCTGTAGCTGACCAGCAAATTCTTCGTCTGCTGATAATGGTCCAGCATCATCTTGTGGTTTTCGCGGCCGATGCCCGACTGTTTGAAACCACCAAAGGCGGCATGGGCCGGATAGGCATGATAGCAGTTGGTCCACACCCGACCGGCCTGGATGCCACGGCCCATGCGATAGGCGCGGCTTCCATCGCGCGTCCACACGCCTGCGCCCAGACCATAGAGCGTGTCGTTGGCGATGGCGAGCGCTTCGGCCTCATCCTTGAAGGTGGTGACGGCCAGAACCGGACCGAAAATCTCCTCCTGGAATATCCGCATCCTGTTATGCCCCTTCAACACCGTCGGGGTGACATAATAGCCTTCGCTCAGTTCGCCATCCAGCTGCGCGCGCGCGCCGCCGGTCAGCAGTTCCGCGCCTTCGGCCAGACCAATCTCGATATAGGAGAGGATCTTTTCCAGCTGGTCATTCGACGCCTGCGCGCCGATCATGGTCGCCGGGTCGAGCGGGCTACCCTGCTTGATCGCCTTCACGCGCGCAATCGCGCGTTCGATGAACTTTTCGTAGATCGATTCCTGGATCAGCGCCCGGCTGGGGCAGGTGCACACTTCGCCCTGATTGAGGGCGAACATCGCAAAGCCTTCCAGGCACTTGTCGAAATAATCGTCGTCTGCATCCATCACGTCAGCAAAGAAGATGTTGGGCGACTTGCCGCCCAGTTCCAGCGTGACGGGAATCAGATTTTCCGACGCATATTGCATGATCAGGCGGCCGGTCGTCGTTTCGCCGGTGAAGGCGATCTTGCTGATCCGCTTGTTGCTGGCCAGCGGCTTGCCCGCTTCGACGCCAAAGCCGTTGACGACGTTCAGCACGCCGGGCGGCAGCAGGTCGCCGATAATGTCCAGCAGCACCAGAACCGACATGGGCGTCTGTTCGGCGGGCTTCAGCACGATGCAATTGCCAGCCGCCAGTGCCGGGGCCAGCTTCCACACCGCCATCAGGATCGGGAAGTTCCAGGGAATGATCTGGCCGACCACGCCCAGCGGTTCGTGGAAATGGTAGGCGATAGTGTCATGATCGATCTCGCTGATCGACCCTTCCTGGGCGCGAACGCAGCCTGCAAAGTAGCGGAAATGGTCGATGGCCAGCGGAATGTCGGCATGGGTCGTTTCGCGGATCGGCTTGCCATTGTCGATCGTCTCGGCCATCGCGATCAGGTCCAGATTGGCTTCCATCCGGTCGGCAATCTTGAGCAGGATGTTCGAGCGTTCCGTCGTGGAGGTCTTGCCCCAGGCATCCTTCGCCTTGTGCGCCGCGTCGAGCGCCAGCTCGATATCCTCGGCCGTTCCGCGTGCTATGGTCCCGACGACCTGGCCCGTCACGGGGGAAATATTTTCGAAATAGCCGCCCTTGACCGGGGCGACCCACTGGCCGTCGATATAATTGTCATACTGGTTGCGGATCAGCGTCTTGCCGGTGAACCGCTCCATCGCCTGCTGCAGCATCGTCCTACTCCTGTCCTGTCGAAATTGGCTGAAAACATGGCGCGGCGACCTGTGCCGGGCCATTGCACCTTGGGTCTATTTCACTTTTGCGAGCGCCGCCGTCATGCGCTTGGCGGCAAAGGGGGGCAGCTTGACCGCCTTGGCCGCTGCCAGGTCGGCGGCGGACACCTTGCCCACCTGGACCAGCGCGACCATGCCCATCGAATAATGGGGCATGCATTTTATGCCGTAGAGGCCAGGCTTGGCGACGGTCAGCACCATCTCCTTGTTCATCGCGCCCTTCACCGGCGTTGCGCCCGCGGGCAGCATGTTCGCCATCGTTTCGGCATTGTGGCTGGCGTCGGTCGGCTTGAAATGGATGGTATCGCCCGGCGCAACCTTCACGAAGGATGGTTCAAACACCATCGCCCCGTCCGCGCCCTGATTTTTCATATGGACCACAATGTCCTTTGCCGCAGCGGGCAGCGGCGAAAGGAGCAGGGCAGCGGCAAGGCCAGCTGACAGGCGCAGATGGATCACATCACTCTCCAAAGATGCACGCGGCTAATGGCCGCCAGATTGCGCCAAGAGTGCGACCGGAGCGCGCCTGCGCACAATGGGTCTTTGGTCCTATGTGGCCGTGCCGCCTTCGGGTTGGACCGGCGCGAGTGGCAGGCCAAGGTCGCGCCAGCCATCCGTCCCCTCCGCCAGCCACCAGACATTGGCAAAGCCCATCGATCGCAACCTTTTGGCAGCGTTCCAGCCCATCCAGCAGTCGGAGCGGCAGAACAGGATCAGCATCCTGCCGCGCGCGCGCCCCGTCAACCGGACAACGCCCGTGGCAAAATCCCCGGCAATGGCGGGATCGGGCTGGCCACGCCCGGCATCGGGAAACCAGTGCGCGCCAGGGATGGAGTCATGCGATGACGCCAGCCGCCAGCGCCCGTCCGGTTCACGATGACCACCTTCGGCCGGCAGGACATCGATGAAGATGGCATCCCTGTCCGGCACAAGCTGCGCCGCTGCTGCCAAGGCGATTCGGCCGACGCCGGCGGGCGGCTGGCGCACTGGCGCGCGATAATGCGCGACGCGATAGCCATCGGCGTCGAACAATGGCTCCTGCGCCAGCGCGGACGACGCAACCAGCATCGCCGTCATGATGAAGCGCCGCATGATCCTCTCCCCGGCTTATGACCCAAGGGCCAATGGTAGCGCGTCGCGCCCTCTATTAGACCCTGTCATAAGGGAGAAGGATATGCGCAGGGCAAAGAGCCTATGGGTCGCGATCATGCTGACGCTGGCGCCGGCCGGTGCCGGGGCCGCTCCGCCTGCCGATCCGCTCGGCTCACCGATGTGGATAGCCCATGCGCGCACATTGTTCGGTGATGATCCGGTGCGGTTCGACCCCCGAGTCCATGTGTCCTTCCCGATGATTGCGGAAAACCAGCGCGCCTTTCCGGTGGTTATCGATGCGCGCGGAATAGCGGGGGTCAGGCGCATGATCCTGCTCGCGGACCTTAATCCCATTCCGGTCGCGATCGACTATCGCCCCCTGCATGCCGCGCCCTATGTCGCGACTCGGATCAAACTGGATCAGCGCACTCCGATACGCGGCGCGGTGCAACTGGACAGCGGGCAATGGCTGGTGTCGGGCGGCTGGATCGATGCCGCGGGCGGCGGCTGTTCCGCGCCACCCGTCAGCCGGGTCAAGGGCGACTGGGCTGACCATCTGGGCGAGATACGTGGCGAAGTCTGGCCGATGGCGCAGGGCTATAATCGAGTGCGGCTGAGCTTCCGGCATCCGATGGACACCGGCCTTGTCGAAAATATCGCCACTTATCATCTGGAGGCGCTGGCGGTGACCGACGGGGAGGGGCGTGTGCTGGGTGACATGGATATCTGGGCATCGGTGGCGGAAGACCCGGCGATCACGCTGATGGTGGACGGCAGCCCGGATGCGGCGCTGCGGGTCGCGGCGCGTGATACCAACGGGCGCGACTATCGGGCCAACCTCATTTTGGCGCGTCAGTCGCCGATGCCGGGCGGACGATGAAGCTGTCGCGACGCGCCATGCTGGGCGGGATAGCGGGCCTGGCGACGATGCCGGCTCGTGCGGCCGACTATAGCATCACGGCGGTGCCGGTCGGCGATGGCATCTGGATGGTGCGCGGCGCGGACGAGCCGATCGAAGAGCATAATGGCGGGGCCATCGCCAATATCGCCATCATCGCGACGCCCGCCGGGACGGTGCTATGGGAATGCGGCCCTTCGCTTCGCTATGGCCGCGCCCTGCGCCAGGTGGCCGAGCAATTGACGGGCCAGCGCATAATACGGGTCTATGTCAGCCATCTCCATCCCGATCATGGCCTGGGGCTGGCCGCCTTCGATCCTGCCATCGTCGCCGCGCTGCCGGGCACGATCGCGGCGTTGACGGCGCAGGGGCAGGGCTATGCCGATGGCATGTACAGGCTGCTGGGCGACTGGATGCGCGGCACGGACCTGATCCTGCCGGGCCGGACCATCATGGCGGCGCAGGAGGATTTTGGCGGGCGGGTGCTGCGCCTGCTTGCGCTTTCCGGCCATAGCAGTGCGGATCTGGCGCTGCTGGACGAAAGAAGCGGCCTGCTGTTGGCGGGTGATCTGGTTTTTCATGATCGCGCGCCCAGCACCCCGACCGCCGATCTTGCGGCCTGGCGCGCCAGTCTGGAGCAGCTGAAGGCCTTGCCCCATGGCGGCGTCCTGCCTGGCCATGGGCCGCTCGACCCGACAGGAACGGCGGCCATTGCCCAGACGCGCGACTGGATCGACTGGCTGGAAGGCGCACTGACGCAGGCGGTGCGCGATGGTCTCGACATGGTGGAGGCGGGCGACCTGCCTATCCCCGCCCGCTTTGCCCGGATGGCCGCCGCCCGCTACGAAGTGCAGCGCAGCGTGTCGCATCTCTATCCTGGCATCGAAGCGGCATTGCTGCCGCGTATCGACGTCAAAAGCGCGCCCTGATCCCCACCTGCCAGCGGCGCGGCGCGCCCGGTCCATAGGCACGGGGATTGGATGCGCCCGGCGCTTCCTCCAGTTCGATCTCATCGACCTCGCTGAACGTGCCAAAGGTCGCGTAGCGCCTGCCCAGCGCATTGCGCACCTCGCCAAACAGGCTGACGCCGCGCACCACATCCACGCTCGCGCGCAGATTGACGATGGCGTAGCCGCCCAGCCTGGGCGTATCATTCCCTTCGTCGCCGACCAGATATTGGCCCGATCGCGCGATCACATCGCCGCCAATGCTCCAGCCCTGACCGGCATAGTCCAGGTTCAGCGTCGCGCTATGCCGGGCTATACCGGGCAGGCGATCCCCGCGCTCGACGGCGATCAGGCCGTCCTCGTCCGCTGTCGGATTGGCCGGGCTGGATAGGCTGAGCGGCGCGCGATAGGTGGCGTCGGTAAAGGCATAGCTGAGGCCCGCTTGCAGCCCGCCCCGCTGTGCGCGGATCGTCGCTTCCACGCCCTGCCGCCTGGTGCTGCCGATATTGCGGAAATAGGCGCGGCCCCGAATTTCCGATGCGACATATTGAATGTCGTTGCGATTGTCTGTCCGCCAGGCCGACAACAGCCAATCAACCGCAAAGCCGCCAAGCTGCGCCTTGCCCTTCGCACCCGCTTCCCAGCTTTTGGCGACCACCTGCTTCAACGGCGGATCGGCGATGAAGAAATTGGTCAGGCTGCATGGCGCATTTTCATCGGCGCAGGACAGTTCGGCCGGAGTCGGCACGCGGTTGCTTTCCGCATAGCCCGCGCGCAGCGCCAAAGCGTCGGACAACTCATAGTCGAACTCGATGCCGGGATTCAGCCGGGAAAAATGATGCCGACCATTGAGCGCGGTGCCGATCTGGTCCTGCAACACCACCCGCGCCCAATTATATCGCAGTGCGATTTCGGCTGACAGGCGCGGGGTGATAGGCAACCGATCCTGGGCGAATACCCCCCAATAATCGGTATGGGCGACCAATCCCACCGGCGCGATGGCGCCGTCTGGCTGGATGATGATCGGTCCCAGCCCTTCGACGCTTCGCTCCTCGGTCATCGCGCCGAGTTCGGTCGATGTGTCGAACCGGGTGCGGCTTGTGTCGTAACTCAGCCCCAGCGCCAGATGATTGTCCCCCGCGCCCAAAGCCCGCTGGTCGATCAGTTGCACCAGCGCCCCCATCGCCCGCGTCGCGGTGCGCCCGCGATTGAGGACGCCATAGCCTTCACCCCCCAGGCTATCGGCGATCGGATCGCCATTGGCGTCCGTCAGGACCGCCTGTTCCTCCTCATCTTCGGTATCCCCCACCGTTTCCAGGCATAGCAGGCCAGCCTCATCCTCTTCCTCGCAACCCTCGATATCGGCAGCGTCGCCATTGACGCTGCGCAGCGTCAGTTTTTGCGCGTAGAGCGTCCCTTCGATCCGGGTCGTATCCGATAGCGCGACCCAGGGATGCAGGCTGACCCGGCCATAGCGGCTGGCGCTATTGTCGGGCCAGGTGAATACCGCACGCCGATCGACCGCGAGCAGTTCGACCGGCGAAACGCCATTGCCGGTCAGGTCGGTGTCCGCCCCGACCAGCTTGATGTGCAGGCCACCACCAGGCGCGTCGAAGCCAAGGTCGAGATAGCCATTGTATAATGTCGAGGGCGAAAAGGCGCGCCAGCCATCGTCCCGTGTGTATTGAAACGCCGCGAAGGCGCTGAAATCGCCCCGTGCCCCGCCCGCCGCGATGCTCGCTTCGGTCATGCCGAACCGGCCCTGTGAAACGCTGGCCTCCAGTCCGGGATCGCTCAGCCCGGTCTTGGTGTCGATCAGCAACGCCCCGCCCAGAGCGTTGAGGCCATAAACCGCGCTTTTGTCGAGCAGGCTAATCCGCGCAATGGCGGCTTCGGGCAACAGGTCGAACTGCATGGTGTCGCCGAACGGCTGGTTGAAGCGCGCGCCGTCCAGATAGGTGGCGATCCCCTGCGCCTGTCCCTGAAGCGGCGAAGCGACAAAGCCGCGATAGACCAGATTGGGCTGCCACGGGTTGTTTTGCGCGTCCTGCAAGGTGACACCGGCGAAGTTACGGACCAGCGCGCCCAGCAGATCGGGACTGCCGCCTTTGGCGATGTCGGCCGCGGACAGCGACAGGCCGTCGTCGCTGTCGATGCCGCCGCCCGGCGCCGTCACGATGATGGGCTGGCGACCGGCATCTGCCTCATCCGCCCGCGCGATGCCGCCGCACAGCACCATCGCGCTTGTTGCCAACAGCGCCGTCACACCCCTCATGCCATCCTCCATTATGTCTATGGGAGGAAGGCTAGGGGGGCAGGTGACGGCGCTCCATTAGACCTTGGGTCGGTCCATCCTCAGATCATCTGCGCTTTCAACAGCTTGTCGATGGTAAGCGGATAGTCGCGCAGCCGCAGGCCAGTAGCGTTGTAGACTGCATTGGCAACCGCTGCGCCCGCGCCGCAAATGCCCAGCTCGCCCACGCCCTTGGCTTTCATCGGTGAACTTTTGTCGTCCAGTTCGTCGATGAACAGCACATCTTGTTCGGGTATGTCGGCATGGACCGGCACGGCATATTCGGCCATGTCATGATTGATGAACAGGCCAAAGCGGGTGTCGACCTCCAACGCCTCCATCAATGCCGCACCGGCGCCCATGGTCATCGCGCCGATCACCTGGCTGCGCGCGGATTTGGGATTGAGAATGCGCCCGGCCGCAAACGCCCCGCCCATGCGGCGGATGCGCACTTCGGCGGTGTCGATGTCCACCCCGACTTCGCAGAAATGCGCGCCGAACGTGGCCTGGGCATAGCGTTTGTCCAGATCGCCAAATTCGATACTGTCCTGCGCCCATAGACCCTCGCGACCGGCGAGCGCAGCCAGCGTTTGCGACTGATTGCCCAATTTCACCAGACCATCTTCAAACTGCGCCTGGTCGGCCGGATAGCCCGCCTTTTCCGCAAGCTTTGCCCGCAGCGCCATGGCGGCGGCATAGACGCCGGCTGTAGAACTGTTCGCCCCCCATTGACCGCCAGACCCGGCGGATGCGGGGAAGCGGCTGTCGCCCAGCCGCACAATGACGTCATCCAGCGATACGCCCAGCATCTCCGCCGCGGTCTGGCCGATAATGGTATAGCTGCCGGTGCCGATGTCCGTCATGTCGGTTTCGACTATGACCTTGCCGGTGCCATCCACGCCGATCCGCGCACCCGATTTGCCGACCATATTGTTACGGAATGCGGCGGCCACCCCCATGCCGACCAGCCAGCGGCCATCGCGCACCTTGCCAGGTGTGGGATTGCGCTTGCTCCATCCAAACCGGTCAGCCCCGGCGCGCAAACATTCGACCAGCTTGCGGCTGGAAAAGGGGCGTTGCGGCCCCGCTTCGGGATCATATTGCACATCGTTACGGATGCGCAGTTCGACCGGATCGACGCCACATGCTTCCGCCAATTCGTCCATCGCGATTTCCAGCGCCAGCAAACCGACGGCTTCGCCGGGCGCGCGCATCGCATTGCCTTCGGGCAGGTCGAGCGTGGCGAGGCGATGCGCGGTCAGGCGGTTCGCGCCACCATAGAGCAGCCGCGTCTGCATCGCCGCCGTCTCCGGGCCGCCGCCGGGCAGGTCACCCGACCATACTTCATGGCCGATGGCATCGATCACCCCATTCTTGTCGGCGCCTATGCGGATGCGCTGGACCGTCGCGGGACGATGGGTGGTATTGTTGGGTATCTGGTTGCGGGCGATCATGACCTTGACCGGACGTCCGACTTCCCTGGCCCCCAATGCCGCGAGCAAAGCGTCGGCGCGCAGGAACAGCTTGGCGCCAAAACCTCCGCCAATATAGGGCGAAACGAGACGGACATTGTCTTTGGGAATGCCCAGCGTCTTGGCGACTTCCCCCACGCTCCAGGCAATCATCTGATTTGCCGTCCACAGCGTCAGCTTGTCGCCGTTCCACGCGGCGGTGGTCGCATGGGGTTCCATCATGGCATGGCTATGATCTGGGGTGGTGTAGCGCTGGTCGATCCTGACCGCTGCCTTGGCAAAGGCTCCCTCAAAATCGCCAACGGCGGTATCGGCGGCCCCGCCAAAGCCGCTGTCTGGCGGTTTGACGGCATTGTCCAGTTCGGTGTTCAGATCGAACTTGCCATCCTGCGGCGTATAATCGATCCGCACCAGCTTGGCGGCTGCGCGCGCATTTTCAAATGTGTCGGCGATCACCAGCGCCACCGCCTGATCATAATGCATGATCGCCGGGCCGCCCAGCAGCGGAGCGGTATTATAATTTCCCTTGCCCAGCTTACCGGCATTGGCGTGGGTCACTATCCCCAGCACGCCGGGCGCTGCTTCAGCCGCGCGCAGGTCCATGGCCGCGATCCTTCCCTTGGCGATCGCGGACCCGACGATCCAGCCATAGACGGCGTTGGGCGCAGCATCATGCCGTTCATAGGCATAGGGCGCACTGCCGGTAACCTTGGCAGGGCCGTCGATACGGTCCTGTGCGACGCCGACGACGCGGCCCTTGTCGATGGGGTTGGTGGTGGCGGGCGTATCGAATTTCACGACCGGGCCTCCTTCTGCCGATAGAGCGACGCCAGCGTCCGTTCGACCAGCGTTTTCTTGAATGCATTGTGATGGGTCGTGCGCGCGCCGCTCAGTGCTGCTTCCGCCACCGCCTTCGCCCCGGCTGAGGCGGCAGCGTCTGCCGCTGGCGTTCGCCATGGTTTTGCGCCGATGCCGCCAAAGGCGAAGCGGCCTGCGCCGTCCTTGCCGAACACAGCGGCGACCGACACCAGTGCAAAGGCGTAGGACGCCCGGTCGCGCACCTTGCGATAGACATGGGTGCCGCCGATTGGCTTGGGCAAGGTCACCGATGTGATGATCTCGCCATTCTTGAGCGCGGATTCGATATGGGGCGTGTCACCGGGCAGCGTGTGGAAATCGGCTATGGGTATGGCGCGCGCCGCGCCGTCCGCCCCGACCGTCTCGACCTGCGCGTCGAGCAATCGCATCGCCACTGCCATGTCGCTGGGATGCTGGGCGATACAGGCGTCGCTTACTCCCAATATGACAAGGCTACGGCTGATCCCGCCGATCGCGCCGCAACCGCTGCCGGGCTTGCGCTTGTTGCAAGGCATGTTGGTGTCGTAAAAATAAGGGCATCGGGTCCGCTGAAGCAGGTTGCCTGCCGTTGTCGCCTTGTTGCGCAATTGTCCCGAAGCGCCCGCCAGCAGCGCGCGGCTCAGCACGCCATAGTCGCGGCGCACCGTCTTGTCGGCCGCCAGGTCGGTATTGCGGACCAGCGCGCCGATGCGCAATCCACCCTCTGGCGTCGGTTCGATCCGGTCGAGGCCCAGATGATTGACGTCGATCAGGTGGGTCGGCGTTTCGATCTGGAGCTTCATCAGGTCGAGCAGATTGGTGCCGCCGGCAATGAAGCGCGCGCCCTGCATTGCGGCTGCGGTCTTGGCGGCATCCGCAACGCTGGTCGCGCGGCTATAGGTAAAAGGCTTCATGCCTTCTTCTCCCCGGCCACTTCATTCATGGCGGCTATGATGTTGGGATAGGCGGCGCAGCGGCAGATATTGCCGCTCATCCTTTCGCGCAATTCTCGGTCGGATAGCGCAACCCGGTCCAGATCATCGGTCACATGGCTGGGGACGCCCGCCGCAATTTCTTCCAGCACCGCGACAGCCGAGCATATCTGTCCCGGTGTGCAATAGCCGCATTGATAACCGTCATGCGTGATGAAGGCGCGCTGCATCGGATGGAGCTTGTCGGGAGTTCCCAACCCCTCGATCGTCGTCACCGTGTCGCCATCATGCATGACCGCCAGCGTCAGGCAGCTGTTGATACGCCTGCCTTCGACGATGACGGTGCACGCACCGCACTGCCCCTGATCGCAACCCTTCTTCGTCCCGGTCAGATGCAGATGCTCACGCAGCGCGTCGAGCAGGGTGGTGCGCGGATCGACTTGCAGATGCACCTCGCGCCCGTTCACGGTCAATTCCACGGGAATCATCCCGGTTTCTCCCTTGGCTGTGGGTCGTGCAGTGGCCGCACCGGCAGACGCCAGCGTGGGGGCCGCTGCGGCAACCGCCGCACTTCCCTGCAACAGGGAACGGCGCGTGAGATGATCGGATGGCATCGCGGGTGCTTCCTCTTGCTTGGACTGTCATACGAAGGGACGCGACAAATGATCCGCCGCTGGACATAAATATGGAGTTTGATCCCCAGATTAACAGAATGACCACCCAGGCAAAGTTGCGAAATGCCACCCACGTTGATTTTTCGGACAGAGCGAATCAATCATGGGCAGCAGCGGCGGCCCTGGCATTGCCGCGCACGCCTTTCGCTTCGGGTGACACGGGCGCAAAGCCCTGCAAAGTCGCCCACTTTGCCAGTCGGAGCAGGAATTTCACGATCTTGGCAATTCTCCCCTTGCCCATCCCGAAAAGCGCTGCTAGTTGCCCGCCTCACCCGACGGGGACAGCGTCTCCATCAAGCGTCGAGCGGGCGTAGCTCAGGGGTAGAGCACAACCTTGCCAAGGTTGGGGTCGAGGGTTCGAATCCCTTCGCCCGCTCCAGTTTTCCTAAGAAAATCAATTAGTTCTGCGATCACCGCCATTGGCGGGTAGATGCCAAATTTCATTGGTGTCCACTTGGTGTCCACCGATTTTGCGGTAATGAGCTCGCGTTGATCCGTTCCGCTCCGCTCGTTTTTTGAGCGGTGCCGCGACGACGATCCGTCGATCATGTCCTCGCCATTGCCGATTCTCATCGAGACGTGTCCGCAACGAGATCGGGTGGTGGGGAAGCCTTCCCCTCCCCGTGAGCCGCGTTCCTCGTCTCCCCGGACCCCTTCGAACGGGGCTGCCGCCCCATAACGCCCTGCCAGAGGGAGAGTGCGGCCGGTTGGCCGTGACGGGTTTAGCACGGCGAGAGAGGCTCGCCGTCGGCCCGTCATGGAGACCTCCCATGAACCGAACCAACGGATCGGCCGAGCGCGCCGACGTCTATTCGCGCATCACCGCCGAGATTATTTCCGCGATCGAAGCCGGCGCCGGCGATTGGCGCATGCCCTGGCATCACGACGGCGCCGCCGTCACCCGTCCCGAGAACATCGCTTCATCAAGGCGCTACCGCGGCGTGAATGTTCTGGCGCTTTGGATTGCCGCACAGGCGTCCGGCTATCCCAGTGGCATCTGGGGAACCTATCGCCAGTGGCAGGCCGTTGGCGCGCAGGTTCGCAAGGGTGAGCGCGGCACCACCGTCGTGCTCTGGAAGCAGGCGGCTTGCCGAGCCGATGACGATCACGATGACGGCGATCCGCGCCCAGGCCGAATGTTCGCCCGCGCGTTCACCGTGTTCAACATTGCCCAGGTCGAGGGATATGAACCGGAACCGGCGACCTTGCTGCCCGAGTGTGAGCGCATCGCCCATGCCGAGACATTCGTCGCGGCATTAAAGATACCGATCACCGAAGGCGCCTATGACGCCCATTACCGGATCGACCTCGATCAGATCTTCATGCCGCCTTTCTCGGCGTTCCGCGATGCAGTCGCCCAGATGGGGACGATCCTCCACGAGTGCGCGCACGCTACAGGGGCAAAGCATCGTCTCGATCGCAATTTCGGCGATCGGTTCAAGCGCAATTGGCTGCCTATCGAAGAAGCCTGCGCCGAACTCACCGCGTCGTTCGTACTGGCTGACCTCGGCATCGCGCACCATCCGCGACCCGATCATGCCGCTTACGTTGCCTCGTGGTTGCGAGCGCTGAAAGATGATCCGCGCGCGATTTTCACTGCTGCCAGCAAGGCTCAGCAAGCGGCCGACTGGATGTGGGCACAGCAGCCCCAAGCCAAGGAGTTGGCGGCATGATCCTCGTCACACCAGAATTGCGCGACCAACTGCGCGCCAATCACCGCGCCCGCTGCGAGGCGCTTCGCCGCGGCGAACCCGCGCCGGACCCGATGCCAGTGGTTCGCTTCTTCAATCCCCTTGGCCCCGCCACCTGGCTCGCCACGGAGTTGGATGAAGACGGGATTCTCTTTGGCCTCGCCGATCTCGGCTTCGGCTGTCCGGAACTGGGGAGCTTTGCGCTGGAGGAACTGGAATCTATCCAGCTTCCCTTCGGTCTCGGCATCGAGCGCGATGTCCTCTTCGAGGGCGAGTTTCCGCTCTCGGTTTATGCCGAGGCCGCTTCCCGCGCCGGATCGCTGGTTGAGGGTGAATGCATCCTTCGGCGGGTGGCGACGGATAGCGACGGAGGGGAATGAGGTGAATCCGTCAGACGAATATCGCTGGACCTGGTCCAACGGCAGGATCTCTCGACAAATTGTTCACTGACCCCGGTTACCATAGCTGCGTTTGTCAGAGGAGGAGTGACGGGTGGACCTCATGCAAATCAGTGCCGATCCATGCCGTCATGTTGCGCGGCTGCCCGATCTGGATGCAGCGGTTCGAAGGATATTCCCGCTCGGCCGTTTCCTCGACATCCTTCGGTCGAAAGATATGGGGCTGGTCGCACCTCATTTCTGGGAAGATCCGCGCGAGGATCCGGCAGCCTTGTGCATGCTGGAGGGAAGCAAGCTCTCTCCGCCGAAAGGACAACAACCACTCTCTGCCTATCTGGCGCCGGTCTGGGCGCAATGCTGGTCGCTCAATCCTGGTTCGGACACCTTGCTTCGCGCCTATTCGCGCGTGCGGATCGATCCACAAAGCCGGCGGAACAGCGATCGTGATGCGGAAGGCGTTACCGTCACAACGACCGTCCGGCACCTGCTGGCGGCGGCGGAAGGCTGGCATGCTGACGGCGCCGACAGTCATTTCGTGATCGGCTGCGTCGATTATGTCGAAGACAACGAAATCGGCCAGCGCATCGTCAATGCGTGCAACACCGACGGGTATGGCCCCGCCTTCTTCCGCACCGTGCAGGGACGCGCCGAATCACTCCTTTGGAAGCGGAATTATTTTGCACATGAGCAGGAAGTGCGACTGATGCTGATCGCACGTTCCTGGCCGAAGGATCAGGCCGTGCCTCAGGTTCGCAATGTCCGGGTAGAGCCGAACACGCTCTTCCACAGCATCAGCTTCGATCCCCGGCTCATTTCCTTCGAAACGAAGGAGCGGGAGGCCGAGATACGCGACGCGGGCTATACCGGCGAGATACGGCCGGACCACAGCTATCAGAAGATCCTCAATCTGCTGGAAATGCGCCGGGACTGGCCCGATCCCTGATTGAACTATTTCCCATCAGTCTCGTCGATCAGGCGCTGGACCATGCCGATCGACGTGTCGTCGATCGGCCGGATGGTCTCGCCGCAGCCTGGGCACTCGACCGTGCGATCGAGTCGCAGCGTCCGATAGCTGACGCTGAATTCGCGTCCGCAGACCGGGCAATCGGCCTGTGCCCTGATGTCGTCGAGATCATTGCCCATGGCGCATCAATAGCCCGGCGCGGCTTAGCGCACCAACGACCGGTGCCCGCCCGCCTGAGGCGGGCGGGAGAGGAAGAGGAAGGCCGGAGGCCTTTGTGACGGGCTGGGAGCCGGGAGAGAGTCTCGCGGCGGCCCGTCATGGAGAAGTCCCATGGCCAAAGCGCCCCAGAAAATCACCCTTAGCGGCTCGCGCGATATTCCGTTCGACCGCTTGCATCTATCCCAGTCCAATGTCCGCCGGGTGAAGGCCGGCGTATCGATCGGCGAGCTGGCAGAGGACATCGTCCGCCGCACTCTGCTCCAGAGCCTCAACGTGCGGCCCATCCTGGATAGCGAGGGCCATGAGACCGGCCAGTTCGAGGTGCCGGCCGGTGGCCGGCGGTTTCGCGCGCTGGAGCTACTGGTGAAGCAGAGGCGGCTCGCGAAGGACGCAGCCGTCCCCTGTGTCGTCAAGGCGGCCGACGACGTGATCTCCGCCGAAGAAGACAGCTACGCGGAAAACACCTTTCGCGAGCAGCTTCACCCACTTGACCAGTTCCGGGCCATGCAAGCGATGGTCGACAAGGGACAAGATGTCGAATCGATCGCCGCGCACTTCCTCGTGACGCCGGCCGTCGTGAACCAGCGGCTGAAGCTCGCGAGAGTTTCACCCAAGCTGCACGAGGTCTATGCCGAAGACGGCATGACGCTGGAGCAGCTCATCGCCTTCTCGGTCTCCGACGATCATGAACGTCAGGAGCAGGTCTGGGAACTGCTTGCCCATAGCTACAACCGGTCGGGCGCCTACATCCGGCAGAAGCTGACCGAGAACAGCGTGCGTGTTTCGGACAAGCGGGTGCGGTTCGTCGGGACTGACGCCTATTTCGAAGCGGGTGGTGGCGTAATGCGCGACCTCTTCGAGGATGACGACGGCGGCTGGCTGACCGATCCCGCGCTGCTCGACCGGCTCGTCGCTGCAAAGCTCGAAGCCGAAGGGGAGAAAATCGGCGCCGAAGGCTGGAAGTGGGTCGCGACCGCCGTCGATTTGCCCTGGGGCGTGACCAATGGCTTGCGCCAGATCGACGGCGTGCCGGTCCTGCGGACTGCCGAAGAGGATGCACGGCTCGCGAAGTTGGAGGCCGAGGCCGAAGAGATCGAGGCGGAGTGGTCCGACGACCCGAATGTCCCGGAAGAGGTGCATGAACGCATCGCCGCCATCGATGCCGAGATCGGCGCTCTGGTCGAGCGTCCACTGACCTTCAACGCGCAAGAGATGCCGCGGTCTGGCGTATTCCTTTCAATCGAGGGCGATGGATCGCTCTGCATCGAACGCGGCTATATCCGCCCGGAGGATGAGCCAGTCGCCGAGAACGAAGACGACGAAGCGGATTCGGATTCCAGCGCCGAGAGGCATTCTGCCGATGAGGGCAGCGAGATGGCGAACGGTGCGGCCGGGACCAATGTCGTGCCGATCGACACGGTATCCGCCGCAGACGATGAGGAAGGTGGCGAAATTCTCAAGCCCCTTCCCGACCGCCTGGTCGCCGAACTGACAGCATGGCGCACGCTCGCGCTGCAGGATGCCCTCGCGCAGAACCCATCCACGGCCTTCGCGGCGGTGCTGCACACTTTCGTGCTCAGCACCTTCTACACCTACAGCCGCGAATCCTGCCTGGAACTGTCGCTCTGCAAGGTGTCGTTCGGGTTCGCGCCTTCAGGTTTGCGCGACAGCACGCCGGCCAAGGCGATTGCTGAGCGCCACAAGCGCTGGGCCGACCGGCTGCCGGACAGCGACAAGGATCTGTGGGACGCGCTGCTCCAGTTCGACGGTGCCGAACAGGCCGCGCTGTTCGCGCATTGCGCTTCGCAGGCATTGAACGCGCAAGCCGAGGTGGTGCCGAAGTATGACAATGGCCGCATC
The DNA here is from genome assembly GCF_059424385.1 of Sphingobium sp. GW456-12-10-14-TSB1. Classification (NCBI taxonomy): domain Bacteria; kingdom Pseudomonadati; phylum Pseudomonadota; class Alphaproteobacteria; order Sphingomonadales; family Sphingobiaceae; genus Sphingobium; species Sphingobium sp. GW456-12-10-14-TSB1. Next base: position 2,873,431 of record NZ_JBWKZI010000001.1, read on the forward strand.
TCGAAGCACAGCGTCGAGCGGCGCATTGCGCACAGCCATGTCCTGGCGCGGACCGTTGGCCTCGATCTGGTCGGCGCGGGCTGGCGTCCGACGGTCGATGGCTATTTCCGCAGCGTGACCAAACCACGCATCCTTGCCGACGTCGCCGAGGCCAAGGGATCGAAGTTCGCCGAAATGATCGACCATCTGAAGAAGGGCGACATGGCGAACGAGGCCGAGCGGCTGCTTGAGGACGCCGGATGGCTTCCCGAGCCGATGCGGACGCCCGAACTGCTCGACGTGCCTGCCAACGGCCCGGCGGCGGATGCCGAAGCTACCGATCTGCCGGCTTTTCTCGACGACGAGGCGCAGCCGGTCGATGACGATGGTGACGGCATCGCGGCAGCGGCCTGACCTTCCAGCGGGGCGATTTCGACCGTCCCGCCTATCTCCCCGTCCATCATTCGAGCCCGGCGTAACCGCGTCGGGCTTTCGCATTTTCAGGAGACATATGATGCGAACCACCCAGATCGACACCGCGACACCCGATGAACTGGCGCCCGTGTTGCTGCTCGCCCTTCAGCGGCTCGGGCAGCTTGGCCGCCCCGGCGCCATCGCACTCGCGCGGCGGGTCGAGGATGATGACGCCGATTTCGATGAAGCGGCCGAATGGATCGCGGACATCGCCTCTGGCGGCCTTCGGGAATGACCCGGCGGCGCCATCCACCCTGTTTCCAATCATTCTCGCAAGCCCGGTCTCCACGCCGGGCTTTTGCCTTTCAGGAGACCTCCAATGACGGACGCAAACCGGCCTGCCATCGACATGGCGGCGATCATGCAGCGCTTTTCTCAATGGGAAGCCGATGCCGCGAACCTCGTTCCCGAAAACAAGGCAAAGCTGTTCACCTGCCTCGCTTCGATGGGCATCACGCTCGTAACCGTCACCTTCGACGGCTATGGCGATAGCGGCCAAATCGAGGATATCACGGCCTTCATCGGCGATCAGCCAGCCGATCTGCCCGGCGGCGCCGTTGAAATGAAGACGCTGCACCATGGCGCCGACCAGCCCGTCGCCAATTGCCACTCGGCAAGCGAAGCGATCGAGAACCTTACCTATGACCTGCTCCGCCAGACGCATTGCGGGTGGGAGAATAATGACGGCGCATATGGCGAATTCACGTTCGACGTGACCGCCGGGACGATCACGCTCGACTATAATGAGCGGTTCACCTCGTCCGAAAACTATGCGCACGAATGGTGAGGAGGCGATGATGGGACATTGTTATCACCATGCGCTGTCCTCGGTCCGCAAATGGGGAGGCGAGCCGGAAGACTATCTGCCACTTCACCAGTGGTTCGATGAATCCAAGGCGATCACGGCGGATTTCCGGCACCGCGCTTTGCGTCATCATGCCGAGGGCATCTTCATGCTCGAGCGCTTCTTCGGCGCGACGATCACTGTCTCGACGGGGCGCGTCGTTCCCGTTCGCCTTGTCGGGGAGCAGCACGTTTGCGAGGATCTGGGGTTTATCCCGAGCTTCGCAGACTGGGTGCGATGCATCCGGCCCGAGCCCTGGATGGGTCGCGCACAGCCGATTCACCGCGATGTCGATCCGTTCGAAGCCCTTGCCGCCTGACTAACGGCACTCACGCATTTTCAATCAAGCCGCTGCCCTCGGCGCCGATCGCCGGGGCCAAAGCATATCAAGGAGCCAGACGATGGCCGATTATTACACCCCGACCGTGGTCGAACCGTTTATTCCGCTCAGCGCTATGCTGCCGATCGAACGCCTGTTCCTCGCACAGGTGTTCGAAGAGGAAATCGCTGACGAGGCTGCCTATTACTACAGCGAGGAGGGCGCCAACGATCTTATCTTCATGCCCGCTGGCGACGTCCGGGCGGCCCTTGACGCGGCCAAGCCCGGCACCAGCCGTCTTGCACAGAAGCTGATTGATGAACAGCCCGATGCGATCCTTGGCGAGGATGACATCGAACTCGATATGTGCGGCGATCTCTGGACCGACGTGTTGCAGGACATCGTGCGCCGCTCGCCAGCCCTCGATCATCTGACCGTGACTATGGCTTTCACCTGCTCGAAGATGCGATCCGACGGCTTTGGCGGGCTCGCCATGCTGATCACCGCCGAGACCATCCGTTCGGAATCGACCAACACGCTGTTCGACCGCTTCTACAAGGAAGCTCAGGCCAACGAGGAAATCGGTCATGGCAATCCCTGATTACGCCCGCGCCAATTTCGAGACGCTGGTGAAGGCCGCCAAGGCAGGCGATCTGGCGCTGATGGAATGCACCGAAGTCGTGAGTGGTAAGACCCGCTATGTCCTCTGCGCCGTCCACCGCGACGAAGGCGATTATGTGATGACGCCGTTCGGCCATCTCGCTCCTGGCAATCCCTACGAGGCCTACACTCCGCCTGCTTGAGTGCGCCGCAGTGCGGCCGCTCATGTAGTAATCCGGATACGCTGGCGCCATCCACTCCAGTTGAGAGGAAGAGTCCTGACCGGGAGGGGGAACCCGGCCGGGCCTCAAAAGGGAGAGCATCCGGCGGGCTTCACCTGTTCCCGCTCTCCCGGAGGCCTCCACCAATGATCCAGATCCTGTCCGACGCGGCGCTTCGCGCCGCGTCCCTTACCGCTGCGTTCGACTTTGAGGCGCGGGCGCAAGCTCTGCTAGCAGCCGCGCGCAGCCTATTGCCAGCGCTCGAGGCAGGCCGCGCTATTGACGCAACCCTGCTCCACTCGGCGATGACAGATGCTTTCGGCGCGAGCGATTCCGAAGGCGCCTGGGATTGGAAAAGCGCCTACGACGCCTGTGAGGCCGCCGAAATCCTGTTCCTGCGGCGTTATGGCCAGGCGATTGTCGGCCGCGCGGCGCCGAACGCACTGGCGCTGATCGAGCGCATCGCCGCCTTGATGCCCACGCACACCCGCCGTTCGGAAACCTCGCAGGCACTCCAGCAGTTCAGCACGCCGCCCGGCCTTGCCTTCGTCGCAAGCGTGGCGGCGTCGATCCATCCCGGCGATCATGTGCTGGAGCCATCCGCCGGCACCGGCATGCTCGCCGTCCATGCCCCGCTGGCGCGGGCGGGGCTCACGCTCAACGAACTGGGCGAGACCCGCGCCGAGATGCTGAGGCTGCTGTTCCCGGACGTGCCGGTCTCGGGTCATGATGCCGCTTCGATCGACGACCGGCTGCCTGCCGCCATCCGCCCGAGCATCGTGCTGATGAATCCGCCGTTCTCAGCGGTCGCGCATGTCGACCGCACCATGAAGGACGCGGCTCTGCGCCATATCGCCTCAGCGCTGGTGCGCCTGGAGCCCGGCGGCCGCCTGGTCGCGATCACGGGTGCGAATTGTGCGCCCGATGCGCCAGCCTGGCGCGACACCTTCGCGCGGTTGCAGGAGACGGGCCGCGTCGTATTCACCGCCGCGATCGACGGCAAAGTCTATGCGAAGCATGGCACGACGATCGACACCCGCCTGACCGTCATCGACAAGCTGCCGGCCGAAGATCCTTGTAGCTTCCCGCCGAGCGCGGGCGTCGCCCCGGATACCGCGATCCTGCTCGCCTGGGTTCAGGCACAGGTTCCGCCGCGCTCACCTATCACACCGCCACCAGTCGCGGTCCTGCCGGTCACGGCATCGGCTTCGCCTGTCCGAACGAACGCGTGGGCTGCGGTGGCAGTCTCGGCGCCTTCAGAGCCCGAACCGGAGGCGGTCGAGCTGGCCTATGACACTATGGACTGGACACCGCCGGCGGAACGCTTGGGGGACAGCATTTATGAGCCCTATGTGCTCCAGTCGATCGCGATCTCCGGCTCAGCCACGCATCCGACACCAATGGTCCAGTCTGCGGCGATGGCTTCGGTCGCGCCGCCCAAGCCCTCCTACCGCCCGCATCTGCCGCCGCAACTCGTGACGCTTGGCATATTGTCCGACGCCCAGCTCGAATCCGTCATCTTTGCAGGAGAAGCGCATTCGGGGCATCTGTCGGGCGCATGGAAGGCCGATGCGACCTTCGATGTCGTCTCCGCCGCGCCGGAGGATACCGAAGACGCCGTGACGTTCCGGCGCGGATGGTTTCTGGGCGACGGCACCGGCGCGGGCAAGGGCCGCCAGGTCGCGGGTATCATTCTCGACAATTGGCTGAAGGGGCGCCGCCGCGCGGTGTGGATTTCCGTATCGGACCGGCTGCTTGAGGACGCCCAACGCGACTGGTCGGCGCTTGGCCAGGAGCGGCTCCTAGTGACGCCGCTCTCGCGCTTCCGTCAAGGCGCCGGTATCCGACTCGACGAGGGCGTGCTGTTCACCACCTATGCGACGCTGCGCTCGCAGGAGCGCGGTGGCAAGAAGTCGCGGGTCGAGCAGATCGTCGAATGGCTAGGGCCGGACTTCGACGGCGTGATTGTGTTCGACGAAGCCCATGCCATGGCCAATGCGGCGGGCGGCAAGGGGGAGCGCGGGGATGTCGCGCCCTCACAGCAAGGCCGCGCCGGCCTACGTCTCCAGCATGCGCTGCCCGATGCCCGAATCGTCTATGTCTCGGCGACCGGCGCGACCACCGTCCAGAACCTCGCTTATGCGCAAAGGCTGGGCCTTTGGGGCAGCGAAGATTTTCCGTTCGCGACGCGCGGTGAATTCGTCAGCGCGATCGAGAATGGCGGGGTCGCTGCGATGGAAGTTCTGGCCCGCGATTTGAAGGCCCTCGGTCTCTATGCCGCCCGCTCGCTGTCCTTCGATGGCGTCGAATATGAGATGCTCGAGCACAAGCTCACGTCTGAGCAGGTCCGCATCTATGATAGTTTCGCTTCTGCGTTCGAGGTGATCCACAACAACCTTGATGCCGCGCTCGAAGCCGCCGGCGTCACCAGCGCCATCCATGGCACTCTGAACCGGCAGGCCAAAGCCGCCGCGAAATCCGCCTATCAGGGGATGCTCCAGCGCTTCTTCAATCACCTCATCACCAGCATGCAGACGCCGAGCGTCATCGCCAGCATCGAACGCGATCTGGAAGCAGGGCACGCGGCCGTGGTGCAGATCGTCTCGACCGGCGAGGCCTTGCAGGAGCGCCGCCTCGCCGAAATCCCCGCCGACGAATGGAATGACGTCTCGGTGGACATCACGCCGCGCGACGGCGTCCTGTCCTACCTCCAGCACAGCTTTCCGGTGCAGCTCTACGAGCCGTTCACCGATGGGGAAGGCAATCTCTCCTCCCGTCCGGTCCATGACGACGACGGCAACCCGGTCGTCAACCGCGAGGCCGTGCGTCGGCGAGATGCGATGATCGAACGGCTCGCCGCACTCCCGCCCGTTCCCGGCGCGCTCGACCAGATTGTCCAGCATTTCGGGACGGACATGGTCGCCGAGGTAACCGGGCGTTCGCGCCGCATCGTTCCCCGGTGCAACGATGACGGCTCAATCCGCTTTGCGGTTGAGAACCGCCCCTCTTCGGCAGCTCTGCACGAGACCGACGCCTTCCAGAATGACGCCAAGCGCATCCTCGTCTTCTCCGAAGCCGGCGGCACCGGCCGATCCTATCATGCCGATCTTGGCGCCGCGAACCAGCGCCGCCGCGTCCATTATCTGCTCGAAGCAGGCTGGAAGGCCGACGCGGCGATCCAGGGGTTCGGCCGCACCAACCGGACCAATCAGAAGCAGCCGCCGCTGTTCCGGCCGGTCTCGACCGATGTAAAGGCGCAGAAACGCTTCATCTCGACCATCGCCCGGCGTCTGGATTCTTTGGGCGCGATCACCCGCGGCCAGCGCCAGACCGGCGGCCAGAATATGTTCCGGCCCGAGGATAATCTCGAAAGCTGGTATGCCCGCGATGCGCTGCGCCAGCTCTATGTCCTTCTCGCGCGCGGCAAGGTCGAAGGCTGCTCGCTCGCCCGCTTCGAAACGGCGACTGGACTCTCGCTTCTCGACGGCGACGGCGGCCTCAAGGACGAACTGCCCGGCATCAACACCTTCCTCAACCGCATGCTCGCGCTCGCCGTCGCGATGCAGAACCTGCTGTTCGAGGCATTCGAAGGCCTGCTCACCGCCCGGATCGAACAGGCGCGGGCGTCGGGCAGCTATGAAATCGGTTTGGAGACCTTGCAGGCCGAGAGCTTCCGCATCGTCGGACGCACGCCGATCTATACCCATCCGGGCACGGGCGCGCAGACGCAGCTTCTGACCATCGAGCGCAAGGACCGGCTGACGCCGCTGTCTCTGGAGGACGCGCTGGCTATGGTTGGTAGCAAGGGCGCAAAGCTGCTGGTCAACAGCAAGACGGGCCGCGGCGCCGTCCAGCGCCGGGCGCGCAGCGTGACCGATGACGACGGCGCCGTTCATCCGCGCGTGCGCCTGATCTGGCCGCTGACCGCCAGCGTCGTTCCAGCGGAAACGCTGCTGGCAAGCCAATGGGAGGAAGCCGACCACGACAGGTTCAGCGCGGCGTGGAAGGCGGAACTTGTAGGACTACCCACGCATGAGACTTCGACCCTGCACATGGTCTCCGGCCTGCTGCTCCCGATCTGGAAGCGACTGCCCGACGAGTCGACACGCGTTTATCGGCTCCAGAGCGATGACGGCGAGCGGGTCATCGGCCGCCGCGTGTCTCCGGCCTGGGCGGCAAGCGTCACCAATGACGATGGCCCGGTGCGGCTTTCCGGCGAGGAAGCCTTGTCGATGCTGATGTCCGGCGAAGCCGTGATGCATCTGGCGCAGGACCAGAAGCTCCAGCGTGTCCGCGCCATGCACGACTGGCGCATCGAACTGACCGGTTTCAACGATCTGGGCGTCGAACGCCTCAAGGCCATGGGCTTGATCTCGGAGATCGTCTCGTGGAAACTCAGGCTCTATGTGCCGGCAGGGGCTGTCGGCGCCGATGTGCTGGACCGGCTGCTCGAGCGATATCCGATCGACAGGCTCTCCACGCGCAAGGCCGCCTGAGGAGCCCCGCCATGCAAAGCCCTGCAACGATCATTGCCGAACGTCTCGCCGAGAATGCGGAGGGCGTCTGTCGCCGCTACCTGTCCAAAGGGCACCGGGAAGGCCGCTACTGGCTGGTCGGCGACGTTCACAACACGCCGGGGCGAAGCCTCTATGTGCGCTTGGCCGCGTCCCCCGATGGGCGCGGCCAGGCCGGCAAATGGACCGATGCGCAGAGCGGCGACCATGGCGATCTGCTCGATATCATCGCCATCGCGCGGAATTGCCGGAGCATGCGCGAGACGCTCGATGAAGCTCGGCACTTCCTCAGCATGCCGATCCCGCCACCGTCTGAGGACAGGCCCGTCCGACGCAGCAAGGTGCCGACCGGCACGCCGGAAGCGGCGCGGCGGCTCTGGGTGGCATCGAAGCCGGTCGCGAACAGTACTGCAGCGGCCTATCTCGCATCCCGGCAGATCACTGATCTCACCGGCTGCGAGGCGCTGCGGTTTCACGGCAACTGCTGGTATCGCGCGTCAAAGGATAATGCGCCCGATACGCGTCCGGCATGGCCGGCAATAATCGCGGCAGTCACCGATCTCGACGGCGGCGTCACCGGGGTTCACCGGACCTGGCTGGCGCTAGACGGCTCCGACAAGGCGCCGGTCGCCTATCCGCGCCGCGCCATGGGCCACCTGCTCGGACATGGCGTCCGGTTCGGGCCAGGTGGCCCCGTCATGATGGCGGGCGAAGGCATCGAGACCATGTTGTCGCTGCGCCAGGTCATGCCCATGATGCCCGCGATCGCGGGGCTCTCGGCCGCGCATCTCGCTGCCATCCTCTTCCCGGCCATGCTGCGCCGGCTCTATGTCGCACGCGATGACGATCCCGCCGGGTCGGGAGCGTTGGAGACACTTGCCGAGCGGGGGATCCCGGCGGGGATCGAGGTCATGCCGCTCGAACCCAGGCTCGGGGATTTCAACGACGATCTTACCGCCTTTGGGCGGGAGCGGCTCATTGCGAGGCTGCGGGATCAACTCCGGACGGAGGATGCGGAACGCTTCCTGACGCAGGTGTAAGGGCTGGGCTGCCGGGAACGTCCGCGGTCCCGGGTGATCGCCATCATCTCCGGCAACTTCGAGACGCCGCGCGCTCGTGCCTTCGGTAGAGGGCGACTGCGGCAAATGGATCGGGGCGGCAATGGCGGCCGAACGGCTATTTTCCGCCGAACCTTCGGTTCTTTGCATCGCGAAGCAAAATAGCTGCCCGTCCGCCATCCTCCGCTTCGCTCCGGCCGCGCCCGAAGGGGCGCGGTTCTGTCCCGCTCCGCCCGCCGCCGGACGTCGCCACGAAGGCCGCGAGAGGCGCGGCTGTCAGATGACGGAGACTTTCGATGGCGACCAACCAGGACGACGATCGCGAAACACAGCCCGGCTCCACCGCCTATCTGCTTCAGGAAATGCAGCTCTACGGCTACCGTCCCTTCGAGGACGAACCCGACCATCGGCCCTTGCCGGACGACCGCATCGCCGGCGGCGCCGTCGCCGAGATGTTCGACGCGCTGGCCTCCTGCCTCATCGACACCAGGATCGAACCCGACCTTGAAGATCTCGCCTGGGGCATCGTCAATGTCTTTCACCGCGCCGGCGAGCGGGTCGAACGCGAGCTCGACGACAATGAGCGTGCGCAGAAGCGGCTTCAGCGCGAACAGGATGGCAGCGAGGTCAAGTCGGTCGAGTTGGAGCGCAAGATCGCCGAAGGCATCACTATGATCGAACGCCGCGACACCATGGAATTCTTCCGCGACGCCGCCGCCGACCAGTTCCGCATCCATATCCGCAAGCCCTGGCTGCCGCGTTCAGGGGCAATGGTGAACCACAAGGCGCTGACCTCGGCCGTGCTCGACAGCCGCAAGGCGCTCGACAAGCGCGCCTGGGAGAAGCAACGGGTGTTCGATCCCGATGGCGTTCGCATCGCCTTTACCGGCGGAGTCGACTGCAACGATCATCAGCGCATCTACGCCGTGCTGGACAAGGTCTATGCTCAGCTTCCAAACCTGATCCTGATGCATGGCGCAACGCCCACTGGGGCCGAACGAATCGCCGCATGCTGGGCGCGTGACCGCGGCGTTCCGCAGGATCCCTACCGGCCCGATTGGAACCGGCACAAGAAAGCCGCCCCCTTCAAGCGCAATGATGCCATGCTCGAGAAGATGCCCAAGGGTGTCATCGTCTTTCCGGGCACCGGCATCCAGGACAATCTCGCCGACAAGGCCCGCAAGATGGGCATCCGGGTGTGGGATTTCCGCAAGAAGGGGGGCGATTAAGCCCTATGCCAAGGCGGCCGGCATGTCGGACGGTCTGGAACGGCAGCTTGTGGGATCTGCATTGGGATAACGGACCTTCTAGATGCTGACCCGATAGATCACCTTCGCACCCTGGGACCGGTCATAAACTCCTTATAGCGCATCCCGAGCTGCCATTGGTCCATCAGCATAGCCGTATGAGTCCGACGCGCATCGATGATCGCCAACGCTGCACAGAGCCTTTCAATCTTATCGACCTGGCGCAAACGCGTCGCAACTAAATCGGCTTGCCATGCCGAAGGCGGTGCGAGCGCACCGATGACCAAGCAACACGCAACGACCGGAGTTCCGCCTCGTCCAGCGCTAATTTCTCGCCAAGCCATCGGTCGCCGAAATCGAGTATCGACGATATGCCGGTTGCGCCGGAGTGCGCGGCGAGAAACGCCTCGAACTCGGTGTCGCTCGGTTCATGATAGATCAGGGGTAGCGCACGAAATTCGTTCGGCGACAATTCGAGCACTCCCCCACCGTAGAAGCGCCCCTCTATCTCAGAGAAGAGCAGCGTCAGGGAGTTGTAGAATGAGAAGCAAATCCCCCGCATTGAATAGCCTTCACGCACCTTCAGGCCATAGGCGGTATCGGTGATGTAGACATCCGCGGCGTTCAAGCATATTCGCGGATATTCGTGCGAACGCTTAAAGACGAACCCTTCAGCGCGCGGGACGAGTGGCACTTCGTACCATCTCTCGCGGTTGCGGCACTTGTAGCGCTTATGAAAACCGCGTTCCTCGCCCGCGATGAGATAAGCCTCGACCTCCGCCGGAAATTCGCTTCGTTTGCCTTTCAACCGAAGAAAGCGGCAAGGTTCGCGCTCTACGATCGCTGCAAAGTCGCTCGCCGAGAAGATGGGTAGCCGGCTCGCAAAGCTGCCCTTTTTCAGGATAGGCAGCGTCAATTCCAGGAGTTGGAGTTCCTTCGCGCGCGCTTCGGTAAGTATGAAAAAGTCGTTCGCTGCGGTGACGATGCCGGGAGCGCTGGTGCAATAATCGGAGACTTTTGGGCTCTCGCGTTGGAGGCGCTGGATCAAAGGCAGCGTCGCCGGAGGGATCAGAAACTTGTTGAGTTCTAGCGCAAGCGATTCTTCCCCGGCGATCTCAAGTGCGTGCTCCTGAGCCGCTCCTAAGTCTGTCATCTCGACAACACGTTGAATGAACAGACCCGCCGGTACTGCGGGTTGCTTCTGGCCGACAAAGATTATCGCATCCTGATCGAGCGTAGGGAACGCCTTCTGGTCAGAAATGAAAAGGTCGACCCTGGGAAATTCCGCGCAAAGCCAGAGGAGGGCCTGCTGCCCATAGGCAACCGTCATCATCTCATAGGGTATAACAAAAGCAGCGACGCCGCCGTCCGCGAGCAAGCGCGTCGACGCTGCCAGGAAAGCTGCCCAGCTATTCTTGAGCTGGTGGAGCGGGTACTCGACAAAGCCTGCCAGATTCTCCAAATTTTCTTTGAATTCATCGGAATAGTTGTGCTTCCGGATGAACGGTGGATTACCAATAATGAGGTCGAACCGGTCACCGTTCGATGCAATCCTTTCGCAGGCAAATGCCAGAAAATCACTCGCATGAAACGCAGTCTCACCGGGCCAGAGACCTGCGGATAGGTCCAGCGCTGAGATAACTCCGGCGTCGATATCGACCCCGGTCAGACTAGCGCCCGGAAAATGCCGCGCAAGCGGATCCACAAAGGCACCGTCCCCGATGCTGGGTTCGAGGATCGCGGGCCGCAAGGCGCGAACCAGGTCCCGGACGTGGGATGTCACCGCCGAGGCGACGTCCGTTGGTGTGTAGATCGCGCCGGTAAGCCGGATCGATGCTCGATCCCTAAGCGGCAGCGCGTAATTCATAGTCATCAATCGCTTCAGTCAGGCTCACATAGCGTTCGAGCAGCTCGATATATGCATCACCGCCTACCGCGCGAGCCTTCATTGTTGCAATCAGCGCTCTGACCTCGTCTCGCAACGCACGTGCTCGTCGCGCCTGCCACAACAGTTCGTGCCGTAGCAAATCGAAGCGCAGACGTTTCGCGATATAGGCTCCGAGTTCCCCCACAGGCACGATGCGACCGGAGGGATCGCGCCGGAAATGCGTTTCATATTGATCGCTACATGGATCGACGAACCCGCGTTTCCCGTCGTTAGGAACAGTGGCGTCACTGCCGACCCAATGGTCCGACTTGGCCATGTTGCAGAAGCGGCAAGCGTATACGAGGTTTCCGTAGTCGCATTCGAGCGCCGGAAAAATCTTGCGCGGGGCGAAATGATCAATGTGGAACGTAATCCGGTCGACCCTCAGGTCGTCGTCGCCGCAATATCCGCAGGCGTTGGCGAAATCGCGGCGGAGATCATCTCGGTAGAGTGCGTAGCGCGTCTGCGCAGCAACTGTTCCGCGCATCGGCAGGCTGGCGCGTATCGTCAGACCGTCAGCCATCGGCAGCGCCTTCCTCGCCGAGCGATCGCCTGATATCCGCGATGAGCCTTTCGGTATCCGCCAGAAGCTCCTGCTTACGGCTGTGCAGGCCGCCGTCGAAGATCGCCCGGCGCGCCTCTTGGCTCACGGCATGGTCTGCTCCGAACTGGGCTTCTATGCGCGTGTCGAGTTGTACGATCCGCTCGATCTGGGCGGCGGAGAGGGTGCTGCGTTCGATTGCCAAAAGCGCTTCGAGTTCGGCCGACCATCTCTGCAGTTGCGACTTGTAATGGGCAATCTGGAGGCTGATACGATCGAACAAGGGCCGATTGAGATCCTGCGAACCATCTTCCTTCGAATAGACGCGGTTAACGTCGTCTGTACCGTGTAACGCGTCATTGTCCCACGAGGTACGAATGAAGCAGGGAAAATCCGCTCGCGTCGCCAGATAGGCCGTGACCAACTGCCCGCCATCATATTCAACGGGTGACGCGTCGGAGAGCCGGAAGTCCGATACGAGAGCGTCGATCGGCAGTGCCAGAAGCGCCTCGACCATATCGGCGAGGTGCGCTTCAGGCTTGAGGATGATCACCTCACGGAAGAGGTTGCTGTTATCTGCATCGATGAGAAAATCCTCGAGGGCGTCTTCGTCTTCATCGACATAGGCGATGACAGGGCGCTCGATGGCCTGTGCCGCTTCAGTCATTCGTCGCCTCGGCGTTCGCAGAGCGGTACAATGGCAACCGGATACCGATGGAGAAGCCGGGCTCGCCCATGACGCTCTGCAATGCGACGGACCCGCGATACTCCTCAACGACGGTCTTAAGCAGCCACATGCCTAGGCCGGTTCCGGCAGCATCGCCACTGACCGCTTCCCTTTTCGAGGAAGCGCCGAACTGAAAGATATCCTCGGCGATATTGAACTCATTCGGAATGCCTGGACCGTTGTCGACGTAGCGAATGTCGATCCACCCATCATCCTCCGCACTGATGTCGATCTTTATCTTGCGCTCGATTGGGGCCGACGGCTTTACGAAGGCCTCAGTGTCTGACCCGAAACTAAGGTGGGTGATATCAGCAGGTTAGCTTGACGCCGTGCCTTGCCGTTGATTCAGGAGGTTTTGCGAAGAACTTCCGGAGATCAGCGATGTGGACCGATACCACCCGCGCGCATCATTCGCGCAAAGGCCTCGCCCTGCCAAGCGATTTGACCGATGGTGAGTGGGCCGTTCTGGAGCCCTTTTTCCCGCCGCCATCGCAGACTGGGCGGCCTCGCAAATGGCCAGTCCGGCGCATTGTCGAGGCGATCCTTTACCTGCTTCGCGGCGGGTTGCCCTGGCGGATGCTGCCCCCCTGTTTTCCGCCGGCCTCGACCGTGCAGCGCTGGTTCTACTTATGGCGCGATGCGGGCCTGTGGGAACGGATCAACCATTATCTGCTGCAAGACCTACGCACCGCCCAGGGCCGTGAGGCTTCGCCCAGTGCCGGTGTAATCGACAGCCAAAGCGTCAAGACGACCGAAAGCGGAGGTCCGCAGGGCTATGATGCAGGTAAAAAGATCAAGGGGCGCAAGCGTCATATCGTGACCGATACCGAAGGTAATCTGGTTCATGCCGTGGTCCACACCGCCGATATCCAGGACCGTGACGGTGCTCCGCTGCTGCTGGCCGAGATCGTCCGCTCGTTCCCATGGCTGCGGCACGTCTTCGCCGATGGCGGCTATGCCGGGAAGAAGCTCAGGGGTAGCCTCGCCCGGCTCGGGCAGTGGACCATCGAGATCATCAAACGGTCCGACAGGGCAAAGGGCTTCGAAATCCTGCCGCGACGCTGGGTGGTCGAGCGGACATTCGCCTGGCTCGGCCGCAACCGTCGCCTTGCAAAGGACTTCGAACAGACCCTCGCATCGGCCCGCTGCTGGCTGTTCACCGCTTCCGTCCAGCTCCTCACTCGACGCATCGTACGTCTATGAAAATACAGCCGATAGTTTCGAGTCAGACTCTCAACCGAATTGTTGATCAAGTTGTAAAAGATACTATCCAGATCAATTTCGTGTGCAAGCACTGTGACGCCTGCGCTGGCGCTTGGGTTGGCTTCCAACGAAATGCTCTTGGATTGCAGGAATTCTGCCCAGTAGCTCTCGACCCCCGCAAGATATTCGGCGAGATTCACCACCCGCCGCCGCCGCTTAGCCGGTGACACCGCCGACAGAGCGAAGTTGACCCATCGGCTGACCTTTTCGTCCTGCCGTCGCAGTCGTTCCAGCATCCGGAAAGGGTTGTGCGCGGGTGTCAGGGCGGCCAGCCGACTCTTATCGGCGACATTTTCGATGGCATCGGACAGCCGTTGCGAGCGGCTGTCGATATTGGCTTTGATCTGCTTCAGTTCATGCGTGAAGGAGACAAGCACGGTCCCAAGCGTCGCCATGCCCCGCATTACCTGGATGTCGTCCCGAAGGCTTTCATTCTTGCGAACCTCGGAACTATAGGCCTGCGAGACTTGTCGCAGAGCGAGTTCATTATCGCGCTGTGCTTCTTCGGCAGGAGGCGTTTGCTGGCCGAACAGGTCCGACTGGGACCCTTCGGTGGGCGATTGTTCATCGTCGTCCGCAGGCTCCGATCCGTCCGCTTTGCCGAGTAGCTCCTCGGCGATACGGCGGCCCTCTTCCGCTTCCTTCTCTTCTTTATGGTCAAGGTCGAAAGCAGCACTGAACTGCCCGAGGACATAGGCGCGGTCGTTCTCAAACTCCTTGATCAGCGCGATCACGATTGTGCGGAAGGCGTCGAGCGCTCGCTCATTCATGACCCCTTCGCGGCTTGACTGGTCTGTCAGGTGCGGATTGCCCACCTTGCTGATATGCAGCGTCCCCGCGACCTGGGTTGGCGGTACGCGCCAGCCTATCCGCGATGCCGGTGCCGGATTGCGGGCGACCCGGTCGCCGAGCAGCAGCCAGTCGTAGGTTGTCGAACCGGGCTCGCCGTACGGCCGCACTCGAAAATTGTCGCGGTACAGCCGGATACCGCCCGAGGACTTGAGCCAGCGCCTGCGCTTGCCCACGTCGAAATTCTTCTGGGGATAGCGAAGCAGATTATCGCTAGTGGGGTTAGTAAGCTTGAAGAAGTAGAGTGTGAACAAGAACGGGCCGATGGCTTTGAAATCGGCCAGGGTTTCGCCTTTTGCGCCCGTTAGCCGCGCCAAATCGGTGGTGTAGGTCACTGAGCCGGCATTGAAGTCCTGCTTTCTGAACGGCGCCTTCTTCATGGTGTCGAGCTCGAAGACCCGCGGCCGGATACGCGGCACGTCGATTTCGCGTCGGTCCAAGATGATCGTGACTTCGCCGGTGTCGGAGACCTCGGCCACCATACGATAGTCGAAATGATCGGGCGGGAAATTGTCGATGAAGCCGCTCTCGTTGGCCGCGCGATGATCGTAGACAAAGATATCGAAATCACCGCGGTCATGCGGCGGAAGAAGCGCTTCCAGCGTCTCCTTCAGGCGAAGGCTGTCGCGAGCGTCCCAGACGTCATGCAGGAGGCCGATCCGAACTGCCGTTCCGTTTGTGAAGTCAAGAGGCTTGCCTTCACCTTCGCGGGCAGGCCCAACCTGCGGAAGCACCGAATCGAGGGCGAATTCCGCATAGACGTCGGATAAATAGCGCGTCTCGGTTTCAAGTACCGCCTCGACATCGCTGATGATCTTTCCCGCTCCTTCGAACTCGGTCCAATCGACGAGCCAGTGCGTGGTCTCGTGGCTGCCGGGCAGTGCCGAAAATAGTTCACATTCCTGGCCGAGGCGATCGAGCGCGAAACGGCCGATGCCTTTCGCACCGGTGACGATGCGCCCTCCAACCGATCGATCGTTGATTTCCTTGGTATCGGTACCGATGACCATCCAGCGGTCCCTGATGGTCTCAGCCGACATGCCATGACCGTTGTCGACGATCCAAAGGTCGAGGAATTGCGCGAACGCCCCTGCGAGTGTTTCTTGGTCCTCGACAAAGTCGCAGGGCGCACGGACCCACATATCGCCATCGGCGACGAAGAATTTATCGATGGTCGGGGCGAGGCGCAGCAGCGTATCATATTCCCGCTGCGTGATTCTGGCGGGCAACTCTGACCATCTCGGCAGGAACAAAACAGCGCAAACCGCGGAATCGGCATCATAGGCGTTCTTCACCAGCTCGGTGACAGCGCCTTGGGGCGTTCCGACGTTTTCGCGCCCAATCAGCCGCGCGGCGCGTGCCGAAACGCTGAATGGGACTTTCGCCATGACCGTTTGTGCCCCCTGTCCAAAGCCGTCGTAATACCACTGTCCTGCCAGAACAGACTGCTGTCGATCAATCCATAGGGAAGGCCCTACGTCATGACCGTAGCAAAAAAGGTCCATCGTTGTACGCAGGAAATCAGCACGGCCAACATGATGCCAGCATCCGAACGACCAGATCCCGGCCAATCTCTGCCGTTCTGTGGTATCGGTCGGGCAGACGCCAATGTCGGCTCCCGGCAAGATTTGCCGTTCGACACGTCGCTGGGAGCGGCAGAAATGTCGGCGAAACCTGTCGTAGCGATTCGCCGCCAACCTGTAGGGCCCTGACGAACGATTATCTGGCCGCCTAAAAATACCTGCCGATCCGGATCGGGCGCCTATCGCTTCGACCGTTTCGCGATGCGGATGTTCTTTGAGATGCACCCGCAGGTGAGCGGGCGCGCTGACTTGATGTGGAAATAGGCGACGTTGAACGCCGATCGCTTGAAGTTGCCACGGCCGAGCGAGGGATAGTCACGGAAGCGCTCGATGTCGGTCTCCTCGAACGGGTGTTGCGAGAAGTCGAACAGCACCAGCAGGGCCGGTCCGTCATACATGAGGAGTTTGATCATCTCGGTCTGATTGACCTTGGCCGACAGCGGGCCTTTGCGGTCGCCCGGCCTGCGCACCGCGAACTCAACGGCGACATCGCCGATCTGGAAGTCGATCCGTCCCCATTCGCTGGGCGCGCTCGGTAGGCGAACCCATTCCTCCGGATAACAGTGCCCGAAATAGCCCAGCAGGAAGGTCCGAACGAGCGGCAACAGTTCGCTTTCGCTCCACTTGTTGAGGTCGAGCGTCTTGCGGAAGTTTCGGTCCAGGATCGACTCGTACAAGAGCCCGAAAGCCTTGCGGACTGCCTTGACTGTCACTGCCATGACACGGCCTCCATCATAGCATCGGGGCTCCCCGGTCGAGCAGCTGCGCCATGACGACGTCGCGCGGCTGCGCCGGCTGCGCCGCGACGTCGATCAGCGCGCGCACAATCCGCCGCGCGAGGCTGCGCGCGCGGACGCGGTCGGCCGTCCCGACCTTGGCCAGACCCTGGCGGCCGTGGACATAGGCGCTGCGCATCTCGAACAGGTCTTTATAGTCCGCTGCGGCCTGCACGTCGCCGAGCAGCGCGGCGATCCGCGCCATCACGCGCTTGGTCGCGCCGAGGTTCTTGTGAGAGTCCGTCTTGCGCTTGTTGCGATGATCCGCCTCGAGTCCCAGCGCTGCCTCGATCGCGGTCATATGCGCCATCACTTCATCCATGCCGTCCGCGAGAAAGGCGCGGACTAGGAAGTGGACGATCGGCGTCTCGAACAGTGTTGATGCCCGGCCGTGCTCGAATAGATGCCAGGCGGCCCCGTCGAACTTCATGAGCTCGGGCGTCGACTCGTCTTCGAGCGGGATCGCTGTCGGCCGCTCCAGCTCGACATCCTCGCCCCAACTATCGGTCACGATATGCGGTTCGAGCGACAAGGTCTCGGGGCTCGGCGGCGGGCTTGGCCGGATGAAGAGATCATCGCTGACTGTGTGGATCCAGGGCACGCGGAATCCCCGCCAGCTGACCTCCTGCATGGTCGACCACTGCTCCCACGGGGCCAGCAGCAGGAAGGCCAGCGCCCCTTCCACGGCGGGCGGAAACTTCCCCAGGTGCGGATCGATCTCGCCATAGTCCCGGCCGATCGTCTCATAGAGCCAGGGGAAGGCGCGCCGCTCTGGAGGGTGATCGAGCTGGACCAGCTCTTCGACCACGAGCCATTGGAACTGTGCGAGCCGATCCGCCTCCAGCGGCCGGGTCGGGAAGTTGCGCGCGAGGCGCGTCGCGTCAAACAGGCCGGCCAGCTCGTCGCTCGAATACAGACGCACCTGCGCGCTGCCGAAAGCGAGCGCCGGCAGCTCGTCGGCCGTGTCGAGAGGACAGAGATGCAGCCGCCGCGCCGTCTTGCGCTGATAGGCGTCGGCGAGCGCCTCCGCCGCTTGACCGGGGAGCAATGACAGATGCGCCTGCGCCTTCGGCAGATCGCACGGCAGACCAAGCGAACGAAGCGCGCTCGACAGCGCGAAGGTCGGCTTGCCCCCGCCATATTCGGCGTTGCAAATCTCGGCCAAGTCCGTGAACAGCGGCGCCGATAGGAGGTTGTCGGGGCCGGGACGCGGAATGCGCCACAGGGCCTCGACCGCCTCGATCAGGGCCTGGCTCGCCGGCATCAGTCGGTCGCCTGCGGGAGCCAGGTCCGCTCGACCCGATCGCGGACCAGCCTGGCCTCAAGATGCGGGTCTTTGCGCTCGATGCTCTCGTTGTAGATATATTCGGCATCGCGCCAGAACGCGGCGATCGCCTTGGCGAAGTCCCGCAGCCAATCCACTGAGACTTCCATGCGGCTGACCGACGACGGCAGCGGCGGGGAGAAGCCGAAGCCCTTGGGCAAGGGCGGGATCACCGGCCAAAGCTCGGGATGGCGAAGCGCCAGTTCGATCGAGGACTTGCCGTCGCCATGCCGGCAGGCGTTCCCGAGAAGCTGTAGCGTGTCGAGCATCGGAAAGCTCGGAAAGGCCTCCAGGTTGATCCCGCGGAGCTTTCGAAACCATTTGCACAGCTCCGGCCAGTCGGCCTTTTCGAGCTTGGCGGCGACGGGCTCGCCGGGACGCAACTCGCTCGCGCAGCCGATCAGATAGGTGCGAATCTGGCGCTCCCAAATCGATTGGATCGAAAGGCCGAACGCCAGCATCGTCTCGCGAAGCATGTTCTTCAGGTCAGCCTGAGCGAACGGCGCCGGCGCCCAGTCGCTCCGACTAAGCTCCTCGATCTTGGCTTTGAGCGTCGCGACGGCCGGGGCGACCACGTCATCGACGTAGGCCTGGACGGTGTAGTCGTGGCGATAGGCGTGGACGTCGG
This sequence comes from Sphingobium sp. GW456-12-10-14-TSB1, assembly GCF_059424385.1. Classification (NCBI taxonomy): domain Bacteria; kingdom Pseudomonadati; phylum Pseudomonadota; class Alphaproteobacteria; order Sphingomonadales; family Sphingobiaceae; genus Sphingobium; species Sphingobium sp. GW456-12-10-14-TSB1. The sequence continues at coordinate 2,892,305 of NZ_JBWKZI010000001.1, forward strand.
CCATGCAGTTACGCCACCGAAACGGGGTCATGACGCGATCCCCTGAGCCCGAGCCTCGGCGATGTACCTGCGATAGGCATAGTTGATCAGATCGCGAACGAGTTCAAGCAAGCCTCCGGCCGGCAATCCGTCAAACGGGTCGCCGTGCGCGAGGAGGTTCCGACGCTCCGCCAGCGTCGGCCGGGTCTCTCCGGTGAGCTGGCCGACCGCGGCGCCATTGCATCGCACGACCATCGGGATTTCGGCGTCGGTCAGGCCGTCAGCCGTGACCATATACTGCAGCAGGGAGGCAAAGCTGCGCTTCGACTTCGGGATCGCGCCGCCATAGCGATCCATCAGTGCCAGCTCGAGCGCGATCAAGGCGGCCAGCTCGCCGGCCTTGATTAGGCTGAAGTCGAGCCAGCCAAGCAGGTACAGCTTCTGCGCCCGCCCAAACTTGGCGGTCACGATCTGCGGGATCGCCGGGTGAATAGACAGGGTCTCGACAAAGGACCGCCACACGGCGGGATCGTCGAAGTGCAAGAAGCCGTCGGCTCTGCCGTCCTGTGGCCAGGCCAGCACCAGCGGTTCGCCCCGCGGCGGCAGTTGAAACTTCTCCAGCGACATTGACGAATCCCGCCCCGACCCGCCGGATGACCGACAGGTTCTTCCTTCTTCTCGGCACTGGCTCGCCTTGATGCAAGCTGGACTTGCTCGCCGCCCCCGGGTTTTCCCGATTTCCCAGCATTCCTCAGGCTTTCGCGCGAGGCCCGGAACGCGGCGGCCTGAATATCCGGCCAAATCCGGCCACAGGGCTTGCACTACCGCTGCTGCCAGGTCGGTCATGGCCGTTCGCGCAATCCGGACGACGGCGCCTTCGATCTCAACTTCTATCGCAATATCGCTTCGCTCGCCGCGGTCGGCGACAACGGGCACAAACATCGGCTCCGCTTCCATCGCGCCATGCTGGGCGCCCAGCGAGTAGCGCAGCTCACGGCGCCAGGTGTAACAGCCGCTGCCAATTCGATGGCCTCGAGCAGATTAATGTACGACCGCTTTCAAGGAGCTCTGAGTGCGCCCGCTACGTCCGTTATCGGGGCGGGAACCGAAGTCTACGAACGGTGTAACAGTCATCGATCTTGCTATGTAATGTTGGCTCGCGGCCCTGACGCCCGATGGCCGCCAAGCAATTAGCATAGAACAAATAGAAAACAAACCCTTGCGCTCACGCCTCGCCGCAAGCTATCGAATGGCTTCGAAATTCGATGCAAGGATGATGTCCATGGCGTGGAAAGGCGCGCGTAACGCCGAGATTGAAAAGCTTCATAGCGAAGGCGCGAGCTATGCCGCGCTGGCCCGTCAGTTCGAATTGTCGCCATCGCGCGTGCAACAAATCATCGCCAACACGAGGCGGATGCGCAAAAAGTTGCAGGCCCGTCTGGATGCGCCGCTGCGGCACGCGACATGAGCGCATTGTTTACGCCGACTGACGGCAAACCCCGCTGTCTTTGGTGCGCAGCGTCACCCGGCTATATCGCCTATCACGACCATGAATGGGGCTTTCCGGTCGATGACGATCGCCGTCTGTTCGAGAAGCTGAGCCTCGAAGGCTTCCAGTCCGGCCTGTCGTGGCGCACCATCCTCACCAAGCGCGAGAATTTCCGCACCGCCTTTGCCGGTTTCGATTTCTACGAGGTTGCAACTTTCACCGAAGCCGATGTCGAACGACTGCTCCAGGATGCCGGCATCGTGCGCCATCGCGGCAAGATCGAAGCGACCATCAACAATGCCCGCCGCGCCCAGGAACTGGTGCGCGAAACAGGCTCGCTTGCCGCTTATGTTTGGAGCTTCGAACCACGAGGCGAGGACGCTCCCTATGTCGCTTCGACCTCACCGGCGTCCGTTAGCATGTCAAAGGATTTGAAGAAGCGTGGATGGGCCTTTGTCGGCCCGACCACGGTCCATGCCTTCATGCAGGCTATGGGTCTCATCAATGATCATGCGGAGGGCTGCATCACCCGCGCGAAAGTGGAGCAAGTGCGGGCCGGGTTCGTGCGGCCGGGCTGATCGCATCGGCATCGCGTCATCGCCCACGCGGCGGCAAGAAGCCATATGGCTGCATTGCACGGCGCAGAACGGCCAACATTCGGCTTCGGGTTGCAAATGCGAGACATCGTAGCATCCCGCTGGATCCGCAGCGCCCCTATGGTGCGGCGCGCACGGATGGGCCTCGAGCAGGGCGCCATGGGCACCGGTGCGAAAGGTCGGTGGTAGCGAACCGTCAGTACCCGCCTTCGCCGGCAAGCTGTGGCCAAGCGATAGTTCTTTCGGCGCTGGAGACCAACCCCTCCTTGTCGCCTGCATGCGATCCTCGGGTGCCTTATGCCGTCAACCCCGCGAGGGGGTTCCCCTTCGCTTGCGCTGCGGTGACGTCGGCAACCGGGCTCTCCTTTGGGCGCCATCGGGGATGGTCCCCGAGCAACCGAAGGAGTTTTGTCATGGCCACTATCGCTAACCTCACCGTGAAGAACGACGGCAGCCTCGAAGGCACGCTCGCCACCCTCAGCGTTTCGGCGCCGATCTCCATCATCCCCAACGCCCGCAAGGCCAAGGAATCCGAACCCGATTATCGCATCATCAGCCGCAAGAATGGCTTCGAGCTGGGCGCAGGCTGGAACCGCTTCTCGCAGAATACCGGCGCCGAATATGTCTCGGTCTCGCTGTCCGCGCCTGAGTTCGGCACCATTTACGGCAATATTGCCAACGCGCCCGGTGACGACCCGACGAAGAAGGTCATCATCTGGAACCCGCCGGCCTGATCCCGCTACGGCCCCGCCCTCGGGCGGGGCCGATCCCCTTTTCCCACGATCAGGAAATACCGGGACAGGCCGAAGCCTGTCCCGGTATCACTGTGCTTAACCGTTAAGCTTGTCCTTCACGGCTTTGGCGGGCGCGAAAGTCAGCTTTTTCGATGCTGCGATCTGGATCGTCTCGCCATTTGAAGGATTGCGGCCTTCACGCGCCGGACTGTCCTTTACCTTGAACTTGCCGAAGCTGTTCAGCGAGATTTCTTCGCCCTTCGCCGCCGCGTCCACGATGGCGGTGAAGACACCATCGACATATTTGCGCGCGTCGGACTTGGTAATGCCGTTCGAGGCGGCAAGGGCATCGGCCAGGTCGTTGTTATTCACGAATATCACTCCACTTTTCAAAACTGTCCGCCCCGAACCGAATCGCATCGTCGCAGACGGTCCGGCACCCTAAGCAGCAGTCGCTTCGCGGTCATCTTCCATCGCGCATCATGCCGGTCAGCAGCATCAGGCTCCCACTCGCTGCGGCCGCAGAAAGTTCATCTCAGTCGATGTGAGTTTCCAGCCAAACGACGAGGTGGCAGCGGAGAGCCCTGGCCCCGTCCGGCAAGCGAATACCACCACCGCTCGGGTGAGGTGCTGATCCCTGTGGCCGAAATCCGGCCTCCGTCAATCAACCCATAAAGGGTCCGCTACGCGTGCGCGTGCGGCCGCTTGGACGAGCCGGCGCGGTGATTGCGGCCAGACCCCGGCCGCCGGGGCACCTGTCGAGCGGAGATGGTCTTCGCTTGCCGAACAGGAGTTCGCGTGATGCCGCTTTCCACCGCCCAGTCGCTCGCCTGGAACCTCGCGAAAACACTGATGACGGTCATCGTCCTTATCAGGACCGACGACGGCTACGCGGTGATGCCTTGGGACGAGTTCGACGGCAATCCAGCCCAAGTGGTACATGAATATGACCCATTCCCATCCTGATCGGTGGATCAACTCGCTTCCCGGCCGAAGACAGATTTCTGTTTTGGTCGGTGCTTCCATGCGCTACTCCAATGGACGCAACATAGCGCTGTGGAGGTGGTGGCGAGCGCGTCCGACGATTCACGTTTCGAAAGGACGCTCTTCATGACTATTTTTCTCGTTTTCGGCTTATTCGCCGGCCTTTACCTCCTCTGGCTGCTCTTCCGTCTCGCCACTTATGCGCTACCGGGCGCCGCCGGTATCAGCCTCGCATTCTGGATGCGCGATCACGACTATGGCTATCTCGCCGCCATTCTTGGCGGCTTCGCGGCGGGTGTCGCGGTGCTTATCATCGGCCAGTTTCTCTTCACGATCATCCGCTCGCCGATCGTCAGGCTGGCCATAGCGCTACTGTTCGCCATCCCCGCTGGCATTGCCGGCTATCATGCCGTCCTAGGCGTGGTCGGGCTGGCGATCGATCCGGGCGTGATGCGCTCGTCGCTGAGTTGGTTCGGCGGTTTCACCATCGCGGTCACCGCATGGATGCGGCTCGCCCGCTTCGAGATTCCAGGACCGGCGCAGGCCGCCGCGGGTACTCCCGCAACGACGGCGCGGTAACGATCCGGATATCCGCCGCCCGACCGAAGCCAGGTTTGTTCCCTGCGTAGCTGTCCCATGCGGAGCCGGTTTTAGACCAGATCATGCCTTTCGGCCGCTATGCTGCTGATGGGAAGGAGGCAGATCGCTGGATTGCGCTGGCGGGGCGGTCGATAGTCTGGTGTCTTTCCCGGCGCTTGGAACCGGCATACGCCAGATCGGTGGCGGGCACCCGATGCGATGCCTTTGGCGATACTGACAGTGCCAGCGCTGAGCCGAGGCGATCCTTCAGCGCCCGTTCACCCGAATCCCCGATGCCCAAGTCTTGGCCAATGCTGTTCTCCGGATCCTGCGCCGCGCCAAGCACGGCCTCGTGTCGATGCGCTCTATGCCGTCAGGCCGCTGGCGCTCGCCCGTCTTGCCGCAACGGCTCGGGCTGGACTTTCTTCCCCCGGCGTGCCGCCGTTCCTCGCGAGCCAAGAAAGTCCGGCCCAAGCCGTCCTCCGCTTCGCTACGGGCCTTCGGCTGCGGCGCCGTTCGCCTGCCGCCTCGTCCAGCACATCGAGGCCGCGATTGGCGTGGCCCCGAAGTGAAAGGAACACACATCATGGCAAAGATCGGCAGCTTCAAGAAGGTCTCGGGCGAATTCCGGGGCCAGATCGTCACCCTCTCAGTTCAGGCCAAGTCGGTTCGCATCGTAGCGGACGAACAGGCCAGCGGTAATGCGCCCAGCCACCGGGTTTATGTCGGCGATGCGGAGGTCGGTGCGGCCTGGAGCAAGCGGACCAGCGACGACCGGCCCTATCTCTCGGTCAAGCTCGATGATCCCATCTTCGTCGCTCCCATCTTCGCGCAGCTCTTCGCAGGCGAGGACGGCGAACATGACCTGGTCTGGAACCGCCCCGCCCGCCGCGAACGCGACTGACGCCCGCAGCGATCCGCCGGCTCCTGGCGAGCCGGCGGATATCCCCATAAATGGGGATCCGCATCCCTAGTTGTTGGAATGGCCCGCAAAAACGTCAAACGACAGCCTGCACTCCTGCTTTCGGGGGAGCGCGCATGTCCGGCCAAACGCCAAGTGATGGCGATCGACGCCTTCTCGACAAGCCCGGATTTGCACAGGAGTTTCTGCGGCGCAATCCCCGCTATCGGTCCGATTATCAGAAGGTCATGCGCACGAGGCGGAGCTCCACCGAGGAGCAGGAGGTGATGGCCCGGCGCTGGGGCCTCGCCTTTCCCTTGCGCGCCTGGCTCGTTCGCGGCTGATGAACCAGCGCTCTGGCAGGCGTCGCTCGCGCCCACGACGGTCATCCTCGATACGGCGCCTCCCGGCTTTGCTGAAGCCGCGCCGTTGGATCTCGACGCCTGGCCGATCATCCTTGCCGACCGCGCGCTCTCGACCGGCCGGCATCTCATCCTCGGCGACATCGACGGGCCGCACCGCCTCTGGGTCCGCGATCCGCTCAAGGGCAGCGCGCTTGCCTATGTGATCGTGCGCGATGACGCGATCGATCTGCGGCACGCAGCAGCGCAGCGGCTCGATCGGCGTCTGGCAGGTGCCCCGCCCATGCGCCTGCCGTCCGGCTTCGCGCCGACACCGTTCCAGCGGCGGCGACTCGGAATGCTTCTCGACATTCTCGATGTCGTTCTCGGCCGCGAGCGGACCGGGGTCACGACCCACGAGATCGCCCGCCGCCATGTCTATCCTGCCATGACCATCGGCCGCGGCAATGAGTGGAAATCGTCCGCCGAGCGCCGCCGCACCCAGCGCCTGATCGACGAAGCGCTCGCGCTTATGAACGGGGGATACCGCGCCTTGCTGCGTGGCTGATCCCGCCGGTGCGACAAAAATGCATGGGCCAAAACAGCCGCTCCATCCCGACGCTCCTGCTCCGCCACTTTCCTCCAGTCCGGTCGATCGCCGCCGTGCGTGATCCCGGTTTCGATGGAGGAACATCATGGAGCAAGCAGCACCGCGCTCGCCGCAATTTCTGAAGACACCCGATGCCGCCGCGCGGCTCGGCCTTTCCCCGCGTACCCTCGAAAAGCACCGCTGCTATGGGACCGGCCCCAATTTCCACAAGCTGGGCGGCCGCGTCGTCTATTCGATCGACGCGCTCGACGCCTGGGCGGAACTTGGCCGGCGGCGCTCGACCTCCGATCCGGGCACCGGCATCTGCCTTCCCGCCAAGCGGTTCGACGTGCAGCCGGAGCGTTGAGGCCGTGCCAAGTCGCCCATCATCCTCTGCTGTGACAAAGGTCGAGCGCACGCAGCTTGACCTGTTCCGCTCGGTGCCAGCCAATCCGGCGCCGCGCGATGCTCAGGATCTCATGTCCTGGCCTTTCTTCAGCCTCGCCAAATCGCGGCGGGTCGCCCCGATCGATTTCCGCATGGGTGAGACTTGGATTTCGGTCGAAGCCGTGCCCGACCATGGCATGGCAACTATCTGGGACGCCGACATCCTGATCTGGGCGGCGAGCCAGCTCGTCGAGGCACGCGATGCCGGACGGCCGACTTCGCGGCTCATGGCGACAACCCCGCATGAGATACTGACCTATATTCGGCGCGGCACCGGCCGCGACAATTATGACCGCCTCAAAGCCGCGCTGGACCGGCTGCAATCGACGACCGTCGCCACATCGATCCGCCAGCAGCATCAGCGCCGCCGCCATCGTTTCTCGTGGATCAACGAGTGGCAGGAGCGGCTCGACGCGCAAGGGCGGCCGCTCGGGATCGAGCTGATCCTGGCCGACTGGTTCTATGCGGGCGTGCTCGACCGCGCGCTCGTGCTGACGATCGATCGCGCTTATTTCGATCTGACCGGCGGCCTTGAACGCTGGCTCTACCGGATCGTGCGCAAGCATGGCGGCCGCCAGGCGGCGGGCTGGAGCTTCGACTTCGAGCATTTGCATATGAAGTCGGGCGCGCTCTCGCCATTGAAGCGCTTCGCCTTCGAGTTGCGCGCGATCGTGCGGCGTCAGCCGCTTCCCGGCTACACGCTCCGGATCGAACATGCCCTGGGCAAGGAGCGCCTCAATTTCGCGCCGGTTCCGGTCGATCCGCTCGATGCCGCCATGCGCCGGCTCAAGCTCCCGGCTTGTGGATAAGGTCCGTGCGAGTCGTCCTATCAGGAACCGCCGGAGTCGTCCTATCGGGAACCCGAGAGTCGTCCTATCAGGAACCGGCATGGCCCGGAGAGCCGCAGGAATCCGCGCAAAATCGTCGGCCCTCTAACCATCCTAATAGAGAAGAATATTTCATATTCTTCCTAACCCGGCGCGTGGCTGTGGATTTCGCGCGGCGCGCGCCGACGCCCGCATTGCCGCCACGCTGCGGCTCGACGGCAGATCGGCTGCACTTCGTTCCCCTCCCCGGAGATGTTCCATGAACCACCCGCATGCCCGTGGGCGTGTCCGCTCGGATGCTGTGCCATCGCTTCGCAGCGCCCGCACCGAGATCGAACTGATCTGGATCGAGAAGCGGCTCGAGCATTGGATCCGTTTCGGCCGGATCGCGTCAGAGCGCATCGTCAGCCGCAAGACACGCATCGTGGCCTTCCGGCCCGATGCCGTCGTCGCGTTCGTGCGCTGGTCGGCCAACGACTTCGGCACCATCCATTCGCGTATCGACATCTTGCGCGCGGTTCGTCCGGGCGAGGCCTATACCACCGCACCCTTCGTGCGGCCGGGCGGTGAGTTGCTGCTCTCGATCCAGGGCTGGCCGAAGGTCCGCAAGGTGCTCGAGGTCATCGACAGGATCGAGGCGGAAGGCCTCGATCCCTGCGACATCGCGCCCGAGCATTGGCGGCATGTCCATAACCGCCTGAGCGCAGGCGAACCGGCGCGCGCCTATACGGTGGAACGCCATCGGGCGTGGCTCAAGCGCAAGGCGCTGGGTCAATGAGCCGCCGTGCGCTCTCGCGGTTCGTGCCGCACATCGCCGGCGGCGTGATTGGCGTCACGCTGGTCGCGGCGGTTCTGCCACTGCCCAAGCTGCTGCTCTGGAACGCCAGCGCCAGTGCGCCCATCGGCCTTTATCGCGTCAATCCGTTTGCCCGACCGGCGATCGGCGACATGGTCGCCGTCGCGCCGCCACCCGCGCTCGCCCGGTTCATGGCCGAGCGCCATTATCTGCCCGTCGGCGTGCCGCTGCTCAAGCATGTCGCCGCGCATCCGGGCGCGCTGATCTGCCGCGGCGATGGGGCGGTAACGATCGACGGGCGCACCGTTGCGGTCGCGCGCGCGTCCGACAGCCATGGCCGACCATTGCCGGTTTGGCGCGGCTGCCGCGTCCTCAGGACCGACGAACTGTTCCTGCTCAATGCTGCGCAAGACAGCCTCGACGGGCGCTATTTCGGGCCGATCCCCGCCTCCGGCCTGATCGGCCGCGCGTCACCCCTCCTTACCCGCGACACGCCTGCCGCGCCGCTGCGCTGGCGTTCCATTCACGCGGGTAACGCACTTCCCACCAGCAATGAAGGAGCAGTTTCATGCAGATAGGTTGCTTCACCCAGGACCGCGACGGCTTCGTCGGCCGTCTACGCACGCTCACGCTCGATGTCGCGCTGCGGCTCGTGCCGACCGGCTTCACCGGGCACGGCCGCGCGCCGGACTGGCGCGTCCATCTCCCCGACGCCAGCGCGCCCGAAGGCATTGGTCCCGAGGTCGGATCGGGCTGGAACCATGACGGCAAAGCCGGCGCCTTCGTCGCGGTCCAGCTCGATTGTCCGGGCTTTGCCCGCCCGATCCGCGCCAATCTCCTGCGTTCCAATCGCGGCGATGACGGCCATGTCCTGCTCTGGTCGCCGCGCCTGCGGCGTCCGAAAGCGGAGTGAACCGTGCGCATCCGCTTCGCGTCGCGCTGCAGGTCCTGCGCCGTTCGCCTCGCTGGCGCATCGGCCTTGACCGGCACACTCGCCTCCCTATTTTCGGCCACGGCCGCGCTGGCCACCGTGCCTGCCGCTGCCGCGACGGCGCATCCCTACGCCGTTCATGTTGCCGAAGCCGCACAGCGCTTCGGCATTCCCGAGGCATGGATCTGGGCGGTGATGCGCGCCGAGAGCAACGGCGATCCGGCGGCGATCTCGCGCGCCGGCGCCATGGGCCTCATGCAGATCATGCCCGGTACCTGGGCTGGTCTGACCGCGCGCTATGGCCTTGGCGACAATCCATGGGACGAGCGCGCCAACATTCACGCTGGCGCGGCCTATCTGCGCGAGATGATCGATCGATATCATGACCTGCCCACCGCGCTTGCCGCCTATAACGCTGGTCCGGGCCGTGTCGACGACTGGCGCCAGCGCGGCCGCCCGCTCCCCGCCGAGACCATCGCCTATGCCGCGCAGTTCGCGCCGAACCTCGGCACCTCCGGCATCGCTTCGCCCGCCGTCGTGCCTGCGGTTCCACGCGCACCGGCTACGCCATCCTGGCGCGACGCGGCGCTGTTCGTGCTGCGCGGCGACGGCGCATCGGACGGCAACGAAACCGCCGCCGATCCCGCGCCCATCGCGCAGCGGGACAGCATCTCCTCTGCGCCTGTCTCGCCGCCTTCGGGCCTCCCGCCACGCCCTACATCGTCCGGTTCGCACGGTCTCTTCGTCCCGCTTTCCGGACGGAGCGAACAATGAGCGGCCATGGCGTTCTCTGGCGTCGTCAGGCGTGGGATTTACTGCGTTGGAGAACGGGCCAACGCACTGGAATCGAAGGGAAACGTCGATGGCGAGATAAAAGACGCGCCACCTGTGGGGCGTCATGTGGTTGTAAGTCACGGAGATTTTCAGGTGGCACCGGATCGAGCCGGGTGGCGCGATTTTCCGATTATGGCGTGATTTCAAAGGGTCGGCGGGTGGCAGCATCGATTCCGGGGCCGCGATGACCACCGGCGACGATGATTTCCGGGTTCGGCCGGGAAGGAGCCGCGACGTTGGCAAGGGATCGGGCCGCAAGGTTCAGAGCCTCGCGGCTCAGGTGCGCCGGGCGGCCGCCAAGGCGGGCTATAGCCGGCGGGGACCGTCGCGCGGCAGGGGCACCGGACGTCATGGCCGCGGTCGCATTGCGCGGCTGCGCACTCGCACTCAAGCCAATGCCCGGCGCGTCGTCATCAAGGCCCGTGTGGTCAGGCACAAGGGCTCGAAGTTTCGCGCGGCGCCGCTCGCCCGACATATCGCCTACCTCAAGCGCGATGGCGTGACGCGCGACGGTCGCGACGCCAGCCTGTTCGATGCTCGCTCCGACCAGGCGGACGGTGACGCCTTCGCCGGGCGCTGCGAAGACGATCGACACCATTTTCGCTTCATCGTTTCGCCCGAGGATGCAGGTCAGATGGCCGACCTCAAGGCGTTCACGCGCGAACTGATGGACGATTTGAGCGCCGATCTGGGCACCCGGCTCGACTGGGTGGCGGTCGATCACTGGAACACCGACAATCCTCATATCCATGTCCTCGTGCGAGGCGTCGACGAGACCGGTGCCGATCTCGTCATCGACCGCGACTATATTCGCGAAGGCATGCGCGCCCGCGCCGAGGAGCGCGTCACGATGGAACTCGGGCCGCGCAGCGAACAGGAGATCCGCGCCGCCCTGGAGCGGGAAGTCGATGCCGATCGCTGGACGAGCCTCGATCGCCGTCTGCAGCGCATGGCTGATGAGATGGCCGGCATGGTCGATCTGCGCCCGGGCGGTGGCGACGATCCCGAAATGCGCCGCCTGCTGATCGGCCGTGCCGGCAAGCTCGAACGGCTGGGGCTGGCTGACCGCGAGGGGCCGGCGGTATGGTCATTGAAATCCGGCGCGGAAGAGACGCTGCGCGACCTCTCCATCCGCACCGACATCATCAAGACCATGCACCGGGCAATGAGCGACAGCGGCCGTGTGCCCGATACCGGCCGCTTCGCGCTCCATGGTGAAGCTCCGGCCGATCCTATCATCGGCCGCCTGGTCGAGCGCGGTCTGCACGACGAACTGGCGGGCACGGCCTATGCAGTGATCGACGGCGCCGACGGACGAACGCATCATCTGCGCTTCGACGATATGGAGATGACCGGCGACGCCAGACCCGGGGCGATTGTCGAAACGCGGAGCTGGCAGGACGCCAGGGGCAATGCACGCCTGTCGCTGGCGACCCGCTCTGACCTGACGCTAGCCGAACAGGTGAACGCGCCCGGCGCCACTTGGCTCGATCGCCAACTCATCGCTCGCGAGCCGGTCGCAGCCGGCACCGGCTTCGGGCTCGAAATCCGCGAGGCGATGGAAGCGCGCGCCATCCGTCTCGAAGGCGCCGGGCTCGCGCAGCGGCGTGGGGCTGGCTTCCTCTTCGCGCGCGACCTGATCACGACCCTCAAGGGCAATGAGCTCAGCCAGGAAATCGACGCCATCGCCCGGCGTACTGGCCTTGCCCATCGGCCATCGGCGGCCGGCGACTATGTGAGCGGCGTATATCGCGAGCGGGTGACGCTCGCCTCGAGCCGGTTCGCGATGATCGACGATGGGCTCGGTTTCCAGCTCGTCCCCTGGCGGCCGGTACTCGACCAGCATCTGGGCAAGCATGTCAGCGGTACGATGATGCCGGGCGGTGGCGTCGACTGGTCGCTCGGCCGCGGACGGGGGCTTGGCCTATGAAGGTCAATGACGGCGTGGCCGCCCCGGAGACCGTCCCTTGACCTTGGGAAAGAACGGATCACTCGCCGACATCAAATCCGCTGCGAATCAGGTCCATGATCCGCACCGCCATGCTGCGGTTCGGATCGAAAGGAAGGTCTTCGAAACCGAAGTTCCGATAGAAGTCGCGCACCCCATCATCGAGCGGATGGGTAATAACACAGAAGCATCCGATGCTCCGTGAAAGACTCACGGCGGTCGTAAGCGCGAACAGCATGAGCGACCGGGCATAGCCACGACCCTGATGATCGCGATCGACCGCGAGCTGCCCCAGAAGCAATGCGGGCAGCGGGTCGGGACGATTGCGCTGATCGGCCTTCGGGACAAAGGCGCGCTCTATCTGGGCCGCCGACAGGCTGACATAGCCGACGACCCGCCCCGTCACGGAATCACAGATCACGCTGGTCCGCGAAACGCCTGACTGCTGATTGCGCCACGCATTTCGGCGGAACCACTGGTTAAGAGAGTCCCGCCCGCAGTCGAATGCATCGCGATCATCTTCCTTCGCCAGCGGACGGGGTGGCGTCAGCCTTCCCATGCAGGACGCGACGAGGCGAGCTTGCGGAGCGCCTCGATCTGCCTCGGTTCGGCATGAACCCAGGCTTCGAACCTTTCCCAATCTTCAACCGGGATCACGACCTGCCGCTGTTCGAGCAAATCCTGCTCGGCCGCCTCGACCGCCTTGCGGCGGATGAAGTCGCTGAGGTTTGTGCGTGCCGCCTGCGCTGCCGCTTCGAGCATTGCCCGCTCCGCCGGGTTGACGCGAACACTGAGTATGGCTGGTGATGCTTTGGCCATGATGGCACTCCTTTGTGTATGACAATAGCATACGCGCACCGTCCTTTCAATGAATGCCTTGTCCCGGTCACGAGGTCGGAAGCTCCTCGCAGTGGCGAGCCGAAATGGCTGGCCCCGCAATCCCAATGCTCAGCCATCCAGCCTCGGGGCTGGCGGCTACGCCATTCCCTGTCTTTCCTCGCCAGTCTGCTACACTTGTAAATCCTCATTGAATCGCCGTGTTTCCTGCGTCTCTTGATTAGCTCCACCGCGTCGGCGGCTGGCGCCGGCGCTCATCAAGGGTGCCATTATGTCCGCTACCAAAATCCTTTGGGGCCAGGTCATCGCCGTCTTCGGCGTAACGCTGACCGGCATCTGGGCGGCAACCCAATGGACCGCGCACGCACTCGCCTATCAACCCGAACTGGGCGAGCCGTGGTTCTCGCTGGGGTCATGGCCGATCTATCCGCCGCCGGCCTTCTTCTGGTGGTGGTTCGCGTTCGACGCCTATGCGCCGAAGATATTCGAGACCGGCGCGTTGATCGCGGTATCTGGCGCGATGGCCGGTATCGTGATCGCGATCGCCATGTCGGTCTGGCGGGCAAAGGAAGTGAAGAAGGCCGAAACCTATGGTTCAGCGCGCTGGGCGAGCGAACGTGAAGTGCGGCGGGTGAAGATGCTCGGCGACGATGGTGTCGTTCTCGGCCACTTCGCGCAGCGCTATCTGCGCCACGATGGTCCCGAGCATGTTCTGTGCTTTGCGCCGACCCGGTCGGGCAAGGGCGTCGGTCTCGTCATACCGTCGCTCCTCACTTGGCCGGGAAGCTGCATCGTCCACGACATCAAGGGCGAGAACTGGCAGCTCACCTCCGGTTTTCGCTCCCGCCATGGCCGAGTTCTGCTGTTCGATCCCACCAATCCGGCCAGCGCCGCCTATAATCCGCTGCTCGAGGTCCGGAAGGGCGAGTGGGAGGTGCGCGATGTCCAGAATGTCGCCGACGTGCTGGTCGATCCGGAAGGAAGCCTCGAGAAGCGCAACCATTGGGAGAAGACCAGCCATGCGCTGCTGGTCGGCGCGATCCTCCATGTCCTCTATGCCGAAGAGGACAAAACGCTCGCCGGCGTCGCCGCCTTCCTCTCCGATCCGCGCCGTCCGATCGAAACGACGCTGCGCGCGATGATGACGACGCCGCACTTGGGCGGGTCCGGGGTTCATCCTGTCGTTGCCAGCGCGGCGCGCGAACTGCTCAACAAGTCGGAGAACGAACGCTCGGGCGTGCTCAGCACCGCCATGTCGTTCCTTGGCCTCTATCGCGATCCGATCGTGGCGAGGGTAACGCGCGCTTGTGATTGGCGCATCGCTGATCTCGTCGATGGGCCGGTGCCGGTCTCGCTCTATCTGGTCATCCCGCCCTCCGACATCAGTCGCACCAAGCCGCTCATCCGCCTGATCCTCAACCAGGTCGGCCGGCGACTGACCGAGGAGCTGAATCCCAAGGGCCGTCCGCATCGCCTGCTGCTCATGCTCGATGAATTTCCCGCGCTCGGGCGGCTCGACTTCTTCGAAAGCGCGCTCGCCTTCATGGCAGGCTATGGGATCAAGGCCTTCCTCATCGCCCAGAGCCTCAACCAGATCGAGAAGGCTTATGGGCAGAACAATGCCATCCTCGACAATTGCCATGTCCGCGTCGCCTTCGCGACCAATGACGAGCGCACCGCCAAGCGGATCTCGGATGCGCTCGGCACCGCCACCGAAATGCGAGCGATGAAAAACTATGCCGGGCACAGGCTTTCGCCCTGGCTCGGACATTTGATGGTCTCGCGAACCGAGACGGCGCGCCCCTTACTCACGCCTGGCGAGATCATACAGCTATCCTCGGAGGAGGAGATTGTCATGGTGGGGGGCGTACCGCCAATCCGGGCTATGAAGGCACGCTACTTCACCGATCCGCGCTTTACCGCGCGGTTGCTGCCGCCACCGACACCCAAACCACTCGATCCGAAGCGACGGTCCAAGGATGACTGGTCCACGCTCATACCGGTGAATGCGCCGTCAGCCCCATCCTCCGATCATGCCGCGGCTGATGACGGGGCCGGGAAGGCGGAAGCCGATGATGCGGAGCCGCAAGGCACCCGGGAAGGCGATCAGGCTGACGCTGCCGCCGACGCAGCCAATGCTGGCATCCGCCGCGAGCCCGATCTTGGCGAGCATGAGGAAATCGTTCCTCCCACAAAGGACATGTCTGGGCAAGAAACGCCCGATGAAGACAATCAGGATGAGGATGCCGCCCGGGCGAAACGCGAGGCGGAGCGGACCATGCGCCGCAATGCCCGTAATGCGTCGCTCGACCCGGATGACGGGATCGTGCTGTGAGCGGAGGCCACGTCAAGCGCAGCATCCGGCTGCGGACTGATCTGGCGCGCCGGCTCGCTGATCACGCCACCGCGCGGAACAGCAGCCAGGCCGCGATCATCGAGGCTGCGCTGGAGTCCTTCCTGTCGCCCGATGCTGCCGAGCGACTAGAAGCAGCACTTGCCCGCCGGCTCGACCGGCTGACCCGTGATCTTGGCCGCCTCGAATGGCATGTCGAACTGTCGAACGAGACTCTCGCGCTGTTTGTGCGAAACTGGCTCAATGCGACGCCATCGCTCCCGGATGGAGCGACGCAGGCCGCGAGGGCGCAGGGACGCGAGCGATGGGAGCGGTTCGTCGATATGCTGAACCGCCGCATGGAGCTTGGGCCGCGGTTCAGGAATGAGATCGCTGAAGATGTAACGAGGTCGACTCGGTCGGATCAGGACTTGGGTAACACCAGTGAATAGCTGGTGCTGCGCCCACCGGCCGGCTCCTTCTCAAGGATGCCGCGCCGGAGCAAATCGGTGATGTCGCGCAGGGCGGTATCGGACGATGCCTTGGTGATCGCCGCCCATTTGGCATTGGTCAACTTGCCCTCGAAGCCGTCCAGTAGCCGGTTGACGACCTTGCGCTGGCGTTCGTTCAAGGGCTGGCCCGCGACGGACTCCCAAAACCGCGCCTTGCGCATGACGTTGGCGAGGATGGTTTCAGCGCCGTCGAAGGCGCGATCCAGGCAGTCGATGAACCACAACAGCCAGGGCGTAATGTCGAGGTCACCCTTCTGCGCCCGCTCCAGCATGTCGTAATAGGCTTTGCGCTCGGTACGGATTTGCGACGACATGCTG
Organism: Sphingobium sp. GW456-12-10-14-TSB1; assembly: GCF_059424385.1. Taxonomy (NCBI): domain Bacteria; kingdom Pseudomonadati; phylum Pseudomonadota; class Alphaproteobacteria; order Sphingomonadales; family Sphingobiaceae; genus Sphingobium; species Sphingobium sp. GW456-12-10-14-TSB1. The sequence continues at coordinate 2,908,279 of NZ_JBWKZI010000001.1, forward strand.
TAGAAACGCTGTGCTGTCGCTTCCGCGCGCGCCAGCGCGAGGTCGGCGATGGCGCGGGCAATTCGTCCGTTGCCGTCATCGAAGGGGTGGATGGTGACAAACCATAGGTGCGCGATCCCGGCTTTCAGGACGGGGTCCGGCGCGGCTGTCTCGAACCAGTCGAGAAAGCGGGACATGTCTGCGTCGAGCCGCTCCGACGCGGGGGCTTCATAATGGACGCGCTCGCGGCCGATCGGCCCCGACACAACCTGCATCGGGCCAGCGTCGGCGGTGCGCCATGCGCCCACGGTGATGCGGCTCATGCCGCTGCGTCCGGTGGGGAACAGCGCCGCGTGCCAGCCGAACAGCCGTTCGGCGGTCAGGGGCTGTGCATAGTTCTGCGTGGCATCGATCATCATTTCCACGACGCCCTCGACGTTGCGATCCGCTTCCACCAAACCGCCGATGTCCATGCCGAGACGGCGGGCGATGGAAGAGCGCACCTGCTCCCTGTCCAGCACCTCGCCCTCGATCTCGCTGGATTTGATAACGTCCTCGGTGAGCGCTTGAAGCACGGCTTCTTCGCGTAGCGGGAATCCGAGCGCCTCCATATGGCCGATCAACCTTCCCTGTCGGTGGCGCACGGCGGCGAGCGGCTGGGCGAGTTGCTCGTCGCTCCAGCGCAAATTCGGCCAGTCCGGCAGTTCATGGATATAGGTCATAATCACCGCACTTTCTGCGGTGATTATAGCGATTATTCACCGCAAAGAGCAAGAATATTCGCCGCATGATATGCGGTGAATAAGGCGGCTATTCACCGCATCGATACAGGCGGTTTACGAAACGGCCCAAACGTAAAGCCACACTTGGCCTTTCGGCGAATCCCTTACCTGCTGGGCAGCGGCGACCATTCATCCCGTCGAAGGCATCCTCAAGCGATGGCGCGCTGCAGGTCCTCGATGCGGCGTTTCCGGTCGCGGCTGCCTACGCCATTCCCTGTATTCCTTCGCCAGCCTGCTACGATCGCAAATCTTTGTTGAATCAGCACTTTTTCTGCGTCTCTTAATCATCCCCGTCGCGCGGACATTCCTGGTCCGTGCCGGAAACGGGGATCACGATGGCATCGAGCTGGACCGATACAGAAGCGAGATCGCGTGGTGCGCGAATGCTGCGCACCGCGATCGGCCCGATGGTCGGACACTGGCTGACCGATCCCTTGATCGTCGAGGTCATGCTCAACCCGGATGGCTGCCTTTGGGTGGACCGGCTGGGCACCGGCCTTGCCGATACCGGAAGGCGGCTGGCCCCTGCCGACGCGGAACGGATCATCCGTCTGGTCGCGCATCATGTCGGCGTCGAGGTCCATGCCCGCAGTCCCCGCGTCTCGGCCGAACTGCCGGAAACAGGGGAACGGTTCGAAGGGCTGCTGCCGCCGGTCGTGACCGCGCCGGCCTTTGCCATCCGCAAGCCTGCCGTCGCGGTGTACACGCTGGCGGACTATGTGGCGGCGGGCATCATGTCTGAGCATGAGGCCGACGCGCTGCGCGCCGGCGTCATGGAGCGGCTGAACATCCTCGTTGCCGGCGGCACCGGCACCGGCAAGACCACGCTCACCAACGCGCTTCTGGCCGAAGTGGCACAGACGGGCGATCGCGTGGTGTTGATCGAGGATACGCGCGAGCTGCAGTGTGCGGCCCCCAATCTCGTCGCGATGCGGACGAAAGACGGCGTCGCGTCGCTCTCCGATCTCGTTCGCTCATCGCTCCGCCTGCGCCCTGATCGCATTCCCATCGGCGAGGTGCGCGGGGCCGAGGCGCTCGATCTGATCAAAGCCTGGGGCACCGGCCATCCTGGCGGCATCGGCACCATCCATGCCGGCAGCGCATTGGGTGCGCTGCGCCGGATGGAGCAGCTCATCCAGGAAGCCGTGGTGACCGTGCCGCGCGCGCTCATCGCCGAGACCATCAACCTCGTCGCGGTGCTGGTCCGCGACGGCCATGGCCGCCGCCTTGCCGAACTCGCCAGCGTTGACGGGATCGACCCGGTGTCCGGCGACTTTCGCCTTACCCCCCACTCAACCTCCCGAGGAGATACCCCATGACCTATGCCGTCCGGCGTGGCGCCCGTCGCGCCGCGCTCGCCTCTACTGCCGCCTTCGTCACACTGATGACCGCTGTTCCTGCCTATGCCGGCGGCTCGTCGATGCCTTGGGAAGCACCGCTGCAATCGATCCTGGAATCGATCGAAGGCCCGGTGGCGAAGATCGTTGCCGTCATCATCATCATCGTGACCGGCCTCAGCCTCGCCTTTGGCGACACCTCGGGCGGGTTCCGGCGGCTGATCCAGATCGTGTTCGGCCTGTCGATCGCCTTTGCCGCCAGTTCCTTCTTTCTCAGCTTCTTCAGTTTTGGTGGCGGGGCGCTGGTGTGATGAACGGCGCGGACGACATTCCCGGCTATTACGCGCCGGTCCACCGCGCGCTCTGCGAGCCCATCCTGCTCGGCGGCGCGCCGCGCAGCCTTGCCATCGTCAACGGCACGCTCGCCGGGGCCATCGGTTTGGGCTTGCGCCTGTGGATCGCTGGCCTCGCGCTCTGGGCGATCGGCCATGCGCTGTCGGTCTGGGCCGCACGGCGCGATCCGCAGTTCGTCGATGTCGCCCGCCGCCACCTCAAATATCCGGTTTGGATGCGGCCATGATGAATTTGTCCGAATATCGCCCCAAGGCCGCTTGCCTAGCCGATTTCCTGCCCTGGGTCGCACTGGTGGCGCCGGGCGTGGTGCTGAACAAGGATGGTTCGTTTCAGCGCACGGCGCGCTTTCGCGGTCCCGATCTCGACAGCGCCACGCCCGCCGAACTGGTCTCGGTGACCGCGCGGCTCAACAATGCGCTGCGCCGTCTCGGTTCCGGCTGGGCCGTGTTCGTCGAAGCACAGCGCGTTCCCGCGTTGGACTATCCGGAAAGTGCATTTCCCGATCCGGTCTCGGCACTCGTCGATATGGAGCGCGGCGAGCAGTTCCGGGAAGCGGGAAGCCATTTCGAGAGCAGTTATTATCTGACCCTGCTGTGGATGCCGCCCGCCGAGGAGGCCGCGCGCGCGGAGAACTGGCTCTATGAAGGCCGTTCGGGCAGCGGCGTCGATCCACATGAGCAACTGGCCGGCTTCATCGATCGGACGAACCGGGTACTCCATCTGGTCGAAGGTTTCATGCCCGAGGTGGGCTGGCTCGATGACGCCGAGACCCTGACCTATCTGCATTCATGCATATCGACCAAGCGCCAGCGCGTGCAGGTGCCCGAGACGCCCTGCTATCTCGATGCGCTGCTCACCGATGAGGGCCTGACCGGCGGGCTCGAGCCGAAGCTGGGCGAGCATCATCTGCGCACCCTCACCGTCACCGGCTTTCCGACGGCGACCTTTCCCGGCCTGCTCGACGACCTCAATCGGCTGGCCTTCCCCTATCGCTGGTCGACCCGGGCGATCATGCTCGACAAGACCGACGCCACCAAATTGCTGACCAGGATCCGGCGCCAGTGGTTCGCCAAGCGCAAGAGCGTCGCCGCGATCCTCAAAGAGGTGATGACAAACGAGGCATCGGTGCTGACCGACACCGATGCGTCGAACAAGGCGGTCGACGCGGACCTCGCCTTGCAGGAGCTGGGCGCGGACCAGTCGGGAATCGCCTATGTGACCGCAACCGTGACGGTGTGGGATCGCGATCCTGCATTGGCGGCAGAGAAGCTGCGGCTGGTCGAGAAGATCATCCAGGGCCGCGACTTCACCTGCACCATCGAAGGCATGAACGCGATCGAGGCCTGGCTCGGATCGCTCCCCGGCCATGTTTACGCCAATGTCCGCCAGCCCCCGATCTCCACGCTCAATCTCGCCCACCTGATCCCCCTGTCAGCGGTGTGGGCGGGGGCGGAACGGGACGAGCATTTCGGTGATGCCCCCTTGCTTTACGGCAAGACCGAAGGCTCGACCCCGTTCCGTCTTTCCCTTCATGTCGGCGATGTCGGCCATACACTGATTGTCGGGCCGACCGGCGCCGGCAAGTCCGTGCTGCTGGCGCTGATGGCATTGCAGTTCCGCCGCTATCCCGAGAGCCAGATCTTCGCCTTCGACTTCGGCGGCTCGATCCGGGCGGCAGCGATCGCCTGCGGCGGCGACTGGCAGGATTTGGGCGGCGCGTTGCATGACCGGGAAGGCGGTGAGGGCGTGACCCTGCAACCGCTCGCCCGGATCGACGATCCGGGTGAACGTGCCTGGGCCGCGGAATGGCTCGCGGCTATCCTTGCCAGCGAGGGCGTCAGGATCGATCCTGCCGCCAAGGAGCATTTATGGACGGCGCTCGGTTCGCTCGCCTCGGCGCCGCCGTCCGAACGCACGCTCACCGGGCTGGCGGTGCTCCTGCAAAGCCAGGAGTTGAAGCAGGCGCTCGCGCCCTATTGCGTCGGCGGTCCCTGGGGGCGGCTGCTCGACGCCGAGACCGAGCATCTGGGCGCGGCAAGCTTCCAGGCGTTCGAGACCGAAGGGCTGGTCGGCGCGGCATCGGCCGCCGCGGTGCTCGCTTATCTCTTCCACCGGATCGAAGGCCGGCTCGACGGGCGCCCCACGCTCATCATCATCGACGAAGGCTGGCTGGTGCTCGACAGCCCGGCCTTCGCCGCGCAGCTTCGCGAATGGCTGAAGACATTGCGCAAGAAGAACGCGAGCGTGGTTTTTGCCACGCAGAGCCTCGCCGACATAGAGACGTCCACAATCGCGCCCGCCATCATCGAAAGCTGCCCCACGCGCATCTTCCTCCCCAATGAGCGCGCCGCTGAGCCGCAGATCTCACGCGTATATGAGCGATTCGGGCTCAACGCGCGGCAGATCGAGATATTGAGCCGGGCAACGCCCAAACGCGATTATTATTGCCAGTCGCGGCGCGGCAACCGGCTGTTCGAACTGGGCCTGGGCGAAGTCGCGCTCGCCTTCACTGCCGCATCGTCAAAGTCCGACCAGCTCCGCATCGGCGAGCTCGTCGCCGCGCATGGGGCGCCCGCCTTCGCCGCCCATTGGCTCAGGCACCGCGGCCTCGACTGGGCCGCCGGCCTGCTGCCCGAACCCGATCCGCTGACTGCATCCATACCGAGCGACGAGCTCTTGCTGCCGCTCGATCCCGAGGAGTTACGCTCATGAAGAAATATCCGCTTCGTCGCGCTCTGCTGGCCGGCGCGATCGCACTGTCTGTCACCGGCACGATGACTGCCATTCCGGCACAGGCGCAGTTCGGTTTCGGCGGCATCGTCTATGACCCGACCAACTATGCGTCGAACGTCCTGCAGGCGGCCCGCGCGCTGCAACAGATCAACAATCAAATCCAGCAGATCCAGCAAGCAGCGACCAGCCTCATCAATGAGGCGAAGAATCTCGCCAGCCTGCCGGTCTCGACGCTGTCCACCCTCCAGAACCAGGTCAACCAGACGCGACAGTTGCTAAGCGAGGCTCAGCGCATCGCCTATGATGTGCAGAGCATCCAGCAGGCGTTCGACGGTCGCTACAAGGGCGCAGCGCTCACCGGCGACCATGCCCGGATGGTCGCCAATGCCAATGCGCGCTGGGAGGACAGCGTCGGCGCGCTCGAAGATGCGCTGCGCGTGCAGGCCGGCGTGGTCGGCAATTTGGGCGGCACCCGATCGTCGATCGACACGCTGGTCGGCGCCAGCCAGTCGGCGAGCGGCGCTTTGCAGGCGGCGCAGGCCGGCAACCAGCTGCTCGCGCTCCAGTCGCAGCAGCTCGCCGACCTCACCGCCGCGGTCGCCGCGCAGGGCCGCGCCCAGGCGCTCGAATCCGCGCGCAACGCTGCGATCGAGGCCGAAGCGCGCGAGCGGTTCCGCCGCTTCCGGGGCAAGAACTGACATGAGCCGCACGGCGAAGATCGCGGCGGCCGGCGGGCTTGGCGGGCTGCTTATGGCGCTGACGATCGGCATCACGCTCCGCGAGGACCGCCACGTCGAGACACCCATCGTCCCGGCGGACGAGAGCGCAGCCGATCCACAGACACGCGATCTTCGCCGCTGCCGGACGCTCACCATGCCCGACAGCGGTTGCGAGGCCGCCTGGGAAGAAAAGCGCCGCCGCTTCTATCGCAGGGAGGGCCGGCCGTGAACGATACGGGCGTCATCGACACATTCCTGGGTGTCTTCACTGGCTATATCGACAGCGGGTTCGGACTGCTTGGCGGGGAAGTCGGCTTCCTGTCCTCGACCCTGATCGCGATCGACGTGACGATCGCCGCACTGTTTTGGGCCTGGGGCGCCGACGAGGATGTGCTCCAGCGCCTCGTCAAGAAGACGCTCTATATCGGCGTCTTCGCATACATCATCGGCAATTTCTCGGGTCTCGCCAATATCCTGTTCGACAGCTTCGCCGGGCTCGGCCTCAAGGCTTCGGGCGGCGCCATGGCGCTCGCCGACTTCATGAAGCCCGGCACGGTCGCGGCGACCGGTCTCGATGCCGGCGCGCCGCTGCTCGACGCGACCGAGGATTTGGTCGGACCGGTCGGGCTCTTCACCAATTTCCCCGAGATCATGATCCTGCTCGTTGCCTGGCTGATCGTGGTGCTGGCTTTCTTCGTGCTCGCCATCCAGATGTTCGTCACCATCATCGAGTTCAAGCTGGTGACGCTCGCCGGCTTCGTGCTGCTGCCCTTCGCCTTCTTCAATCGCACCGCTTTCATGGCCGAGAAGGTGCTGGGCCATGTCATCTCGTCAGGCGTCAAGGTGTTGGTGCTGGCGGTCATCACCGGGATCGGCACGACGCTGTTCACCCAGTTCATCAATGCCGGCGTCGGTCCCGAACCCGACATCGAACAGGTCATGGCGATCGCGCTCGGTGCGCTGACGCTGCTGGGCCTCGGGATCTTCGGCCCCGGGATCGCCAACGGCATTGTCGCCGGCGGTCCGCAACTCGGTGCAGGCGCCGCCGCCGGAACAGCGTTGCTCGCGGGCGCTTCGTTGGCTGGCGGTGCTGCAGGCGCAAAGCTTGCAGCCGGCGCCGCCGGTTCCGCGGTCGCGGCGGGCGGCAGGGCCACCGCCGCGACAGCTAGCGGTGCTGCCCGTGCCTCCGGCGCCGCGGCTGCCGCCTATAGCATGGGCTCGTTCGGCCAGACCGGCGCCAGCGCCGTTGCCGGAGGGATAGCTGCTACGGGAGAGGCCGCGCTTGCCAGTGCCGGCAGGGCTGCCGTCTCGCCCTTGCGCAAGATGGCCGACAAGGCTGGGCAGGCATTGCGGTCGAACTTTCGTAGCGGCGCGCGCTCCACATTCGGAGCGGCGCCGGAAGATCCGGCTTCCGCCGCTGCCACGGTATCCGGAGCGGGACCGTCATCTTCACCGAGCGGGCCGCCTGCCTGGGCGAAAGCCATGAAGCATCGCCAGGCCATGACGCAGGGCGCGACCATGGCGACGCACACCCTCAAGGGCGGCGACAGCCATGGCGGCGGCAGTGGCCCCGACGTTTCCGACAAGAGCTGAATTCCCGAAAGGACACCGCCTATGTTTCGACGCCCATCCATCCGTTATGGCCAATCGCCCGAGCCCGTCACGCCCTATCAGCGCGCCGCTCAGGCCTGGGACGATCGTATCGGCTCGGCGCGGGTTGCCGCAAGGAACTGGCGGCTCGCCTTTTTCGGCTGTCTTGCGCTTTCGGGCGGATTGTCTGCCGGCCTCGTCTGGCAATCGGCCCGTGGGCACATCACGCCCTGGGTGGTCGAGGTCGACAAGCTCGGCGCAGCGCAAGCCGTGGCGCCGGCCAATGCCGACTATCGACCGACCGATCCCCAGATCGCATTCCATCTTGCGCGCTTCATCGGAGGCGTGCGCTCGGTTCCCGCCGATCCGATCGTGCTGCGCGAGAACTGGCTGCGCGCCTATGACTTCGCCACCGACAAGGGCGGGCTCGCGCTCAACGACTATGCGCGCAGCAACGATCCCTTCGCGTTGGTCGGCAAAGTGCAGGTCGCGGTCGATGTGTCGAGCGTGATCCGCGCCTCGAACGACAGCTTCCGGGTCGCCTGGACCGAGCGCCGTTATCAGGACGGTGCGCTTGCCGAGACCTCGCGCTGGTCCGCAATCCTTACCGTCACCGTCCAGACCCCGCGCACGCCCGATGGCCTGCGAAAGAACCCGCTGGGCGTGTTCGTCAATGCCCTCAACTGGTCGAAGGAACTCAGCCAATGAGACAGATTTCATTTCGCAAGGCTATTCCCGCCTTGCTGATCTCCGCGTCAGCGCTTGGCGCCTGTACCACGACGTCGGCGAAGCCGCGGGCCATCGTCCAGGACGCGCCGCGTGAGATACTCGCGACACCGGCTCCCAAGCCGGAGCGTGCCGTGCAGGTCGTGGCGATCCCCGAACCACTACCGCTGCCGGGCCAATTGAAGCCGGTCGAGAGCAGCAGGCCGCCATCGGAGACGGCTGATCCGCGCCGCCGTGTGGGCGCCGCCAATGCAGCCGCCCGCGTGCAGCCCACCCGCGACGGCTATCTCAATGCAATCCAGCAATATCCCTGGGCCGATGGCGCGCTCTATCAAGTCTATGCCGCTCCAGGCCAGGTGACGGACATTGCGCTTCAGGAAGGCGAACAGCTTGTCGGGCCGGGACCGGTCGCGGCGGGGGATACGGTGCGCTGGATCATCGGCGACACCGTTAGCGGCAGCGGCGCGAACGCACGCGTTCATATCCTCATCAAACCCACCCGGTCGGATATCACGACCAACCTCGTCATCAACACCGACCGGCGCACCTATCATCTGGAACTGCGCGCGACGCCTTCGGCATGGATGGCCTCGGTGTCGTGGACCTATCCGCAGGATCAGCTCATCGCACTGCGGATCGCCGAAACCGAGCGGGCGCGCAACGCGCCGCCGGCTTCGGGCGTCGATGTCACAGCGCTCAATTTTCGCTATCGGATCGGCGGGGACAGGCCCGACTGGCGGCCGGTGCGGGTGTTCGATGACGGCCGACAGGTTTTCGTCGAATTTGCCGAAGGCGTGGAGCGCACCGACATGCCGCCGCTGTTCGTCACTGGCGACACTGGGCCTACCGAGTTGGTCAATTACCGCGTCGCGGGCCGCTACATGATCGTCGACCGGCTCTTTTCCCGTGCCGAGCTACGGCTTGCTTCGGGCAAGCGAGAGGCAAAGGTCAGCATCGAGCGCGAAAGTCCGCGCCGTAAGGGCCGGTCATGACCGGGCCGGGAGGAGAAAGGGCTGAAGCTGGGAAGCCGGTCGTCGGCCTGCCGCAGGATCCCGCAGCCAGGCCGAATGTCGGAGAGGAACCGGAAGCGGCGCCAGCTGCCGCTCCGCCGCCCGTCCATGACGGGCAGGCATTCCGGTTGCGCGGCGATCCGCCGCGCGTCATGCGCCTTTCACGCAAGGCGCTTGCCTCCATCGGTGCGGTTACATGCCTCGGCATCGGCGGCGCGCTCGTCTATGCGCTTCTGCCCGCGCGTCCCATCGACGCGCCGAATCTCGTCGAGACCGAGAGCCGGAACAAGGCTGACACTGTGACCGCGGCGCCGGCCAGTTACGACAAGGTTCCTAAGCTCGGTCAGCCGCTCCCGGGCGACCTCGGCCGCCCGATCCTCTCGGCGCAGCAAAATGGTCAGCCCGTTCCCGCGCCGCCCATAGGGACGCCGGCTCCTCAATCGGTGGACTCGCGCATCACTGCAGTGGAACAGGCCCGCCAGCGCATCATGCAGGAGCGCGACACCGCGCGCACCAGCCGATTGTTCCTTGGCGAGGCAATGAGCAGCGTGCGCACTTTGGCGGCGTCTGCCGAGCAGGCTATGCCGCCCGCTTCAGTTGGCATTGCGGCCAATCCGGCTCCCGTGCCGACTGGCAAGCGGGGCTTTATGGCCGTCGCCGCCGACCGCTCCACCGTTAGCAATGAGCGGATCGCTCCGCCGGTCTCGCCTTATATCGTGCAGGCGGGCAGCATCATCCCGGCCGCGTTGATCACCGGTATCCAGTCGGATATCCCTGGCCAGATCACCGCCCAGGTCACGCAGAATGTCTATGACAGCCCGACGGGGCGCATCCTGCTCATCCCGCAGGGATCGCGGCTGATCGGGGAATATGACAGCGAAGTCTCGGCCGGCCAAAGCCGCGTTCTGCTCGCCTGGGATCGGCTTATTCTTCCAGGCGGTCACTCGATCCTGCTCGACCGCCAGCCAGGTGGCGATGCGTCCGGTATGGCCGGGATCCGGGATCGCGTGAACTATCATTGGGGCAGCGTGCTCAAGGCCGCGCTGGTCTCGACGTTGCTGGGTGTCGGCTCCGAACTCGCAACCGACAGCGACGACGCGCTGGTCGAAGCGCTGCGCTACGGCACGCAGGACACGATCAATCAAACGGGACGCCAGGTCGTGCAGCGTCAACTCGGTATCCCGCCAACGCTCATTATACGCCCAGGTCATGTGCTTCGCGTCATCGTGACGCGCGATTTGGTGCTCGAGCCACTGCCGAAGGAACAGTGATGAGCAAGCTGAAACTGGGTCCAATCGACGATGACAAGCCGGTCAAGATCACTGTCGAACTACCGGCTTCGGTCCATCGCGATCTGCTGGCCTATGCCAAGGCCCATGCCGCTGCGACGGGATTATCGCAGGCTCTGCCGGTCGAACGCCTCATTTCGCCGATGCTGGAGCGTTTCATGGCGAGCGATCGGGGCTTTGCCAGAAACAGGCGCCCCTCCGGATGAATGTGCCACCCAATTCATCTTTGGGTTCCAAGTTGATGCACACATGCTAGGCTTGCTGAAGCGCTCGTTCGCGAGCGTGTGACCGGGTGACTGGCGCGAATGTCCAGGCTTTAAGCTAAAGGCGTCGGTGCGTGCTCCCAACGCACGTTCTCACTACTCGGTCACGATTTCCCGTAATTGTCCATGCCTGCGTAGAAGATGCCTTCGATTATAATCGAATTATAATCCGATTATAAAATAGATCGCCCCGACCTGATCTGGAACCTTCCTCATGCGACTGATCGAGTCGCGTGAAGAAGGAGTAACCGCAATGGAACGCAAGCACGAAGATCTCGTTGACCTGGGTGACGCTGCCGAGCTCACCCGCGGTGTGCTGCCGGTGGGCCAACTGGACACCGACGGCATCCAGTTCCGCCTTGGCGAAGGCCTCAGCGAAGACGACTGAGCCGGCATCGTGAGGTGCCGGGACGTATCCCGGCACCTCACTCCAGCAGCCCGAAAGATGACGCGCCGATATGACGCAGCTAGCCATCGGCCTCCACTACCGGATCGTGGACGAGGTGCCGATTTTCCTCGATGCCAGGCAAGGGCGCTATTTTCTGCTGCGCGGCGAAATGGCGCGCAGCTTTTTCGCCTTTGCGAGCGGGCATGCCTCCCCTTCTCAAATCGAGACGCTCGCTCAACATCGCCTCGTTGAGCCGGACGCCCCGCCGCGGAAAACGGAAAGCGAGGCCATGCCGGCCTCCGCAAGCTACATCGACGGTTCATTGCCGCGCGTTTCCGCAAGGCTGGCAGGCGAAGCGGTCCTCCGGCAATGGAGCGCAAAGCTAACGCTCAGGCGGCGAGGATTCGCCCGCGTCGTCCGGGATCTGGAGAAGGCACAGGCCCTGCGCAAGAAGCGGCCGCACCAGGTTCCCGGAGCTAGCGAGGCCGCAATTGCCGCGGCGTTCCTCCAGGCGCAGCGCTTCATTTCCGCTGCCGACCAATGCCTGCCCCGCAGCCTCGCCATGGCCGCCATGCTCGATTCCCTTGGCCACACGCCGACCGTCGTCATGGGCGTACAATTGCCGTTTGCCGCACATTGCTGGGTGCAATGCGAAAATCGTGTGGTGAGCGACCCGCTCGAACGCATCGCCGATTTCAAGCCCATCCTGGCGCTATGACCGCTCCAGCCTATGTGATGACATTCGACGAGGCGGCAGGAAACCCGCCGCCTACCGTGGAGCAATCGCCTGCAAGCCTCACATTTGCCCGCTCGCTTGGTGGCCTGCATATCAGGGCCACGCGTGAGCATGTCATTGCCGTCGGCGATCACGGGATCATTATCGGCCACCTGTTCACCCGGACAGAGCCAAGCCGGCGCGTCACGGAACTTGCCGGGCACGAAGCTGACGCCATAGCCCGCTCCGCAGGAGCCGGGCTAATCAGCCGTTACTGGGGCGGCTATATTGCTGTGCTTCGGACTGCCGAGGGTGAAATTCGCATCATTCGCGACCCTTCCGGGACCATCCCCGCCTATTGGTACCGCCAGCGGGACCGGGTCGTGATCCTTCCCGAATTGATCCCTCGCTGGAACGATCGATGGCGGCTCAATGCCGACGCGCTCGTTATCCATCTTTGGGCGCCGCATCTGCTGGGACGACGGACCTGCCTCGCCGGCCTTAACGAATTGCTGCCGGGTGAGGCCTTGTGCCTCAAGGGGCGCGATATTGCCGTGAACGCGCTCTGGTCCCCGTGGAAGCACGTGCCGGACAGGAACAGGATTGCCGCGGTCGAGCCAGCGCTGCTTCACACCGCGATCACCGATACGCTGCGCAGTTGGGGAAATTGCTTTCCCTCGGTTCTCCTTGGAATATCGGGCGGTCTTGATTCCACCATCGTCAGTGCCGGGCTTGCAGGATCAGCGACCGCGCTTCACGGCCTTACCATGGTCGCACCAGGGCCGGGCGGCGATGAAACCACCTATGCCCGCCAGGTCGCCGATGCTTTTCCCATGTCCTGGGTCAGTTCAGCCTACGAACTCGAAGACGTGGATAGCACCGCGCCCGTCGTCCCCCATGTTCCGCGCCCCTTCCTTGCCCATTACGTCCAGGCCATTGTCCATGCCCGTAGCCGGATCGGCGCGGAGCAGAGGATCGACGCATATTTCTCGGGCAATGGTGGTGACAATGTCTTCTGCCTGATGCGATCGGCAACTCCGCTCGTCGATCGCTTCATGGCACGTTCGAGTCTGATGGAGATGCGCCGCACGCTCAGCGACATTGCAACGCTCACACAAGCCGGCATGTCGGCTATTCTGCGATCTGCAGTTGCCCGTTGGCTAAGCCAGGGAAAGCGGAAGGACGGTTCGGGCGATGCACGTTTCCTGAATTCCGCGCGGCTTGCGAGGGCGAGGGCGGCTTGCGGATCGCATCCCTGGCTTGAAACGCCAGCAGGCAAGCTCCCTGGCGCGATCGCGCATGTACGCATGCTCGCCCGCGCTCATGGCAATGACGGGTTTCACAGCCGCTGGACGGAGCCACCCTCGGTTGCGCCATTGCTGGCCCAGCCCATCGTCGAGCGCTGCCTTGCCGTCCCGAGCTGGGAATGGATTGCAGGCGGGCGCGATCGGGCAGCCGTGCGTGACGCTTTTTCCGGGCATATTCCAGAGGCGCTGCTTGGGCGCCGGTCCAAAGGCGGGCCGGGCGGATTTGTCGAGCGCATCTATCGGCGCAACGAGGCCACTGTCCTTTCGCTGCTGCGTGACGGTATCCTGCGCGAGCAGGGCATTATCGAAGATATCGGTAGGACATTGGCGCGCAGGCAAGGAAATGCGATCGACCCCCTCGTGCCGCAAAGACTCCTTGCGCTGGCAGCGGCCGAATGCTGGGCGCGGCAATGGGGCGCTACCTAAGGTTGGCGTTGCCACCGAGCTTTCATGAGCTGCCATCGCTCGATCCGTTCCCGCAGCGCCGGCGAGCCTTCCCGCGCGCGATCCAGCAGCCAGAAATCGAACCAGGCGAGATTTTCTTCCATCGCCGCGCGGCGGTTCGAGGGGATATGGAAGATGTGGGTTTCATCCGATGCCGCAGTCTCACCTGGATAGAGTGTGAGCTCGGCGGGAATATGCGCTGCCTCGAGCGCCTGATGGAAATCGATGGCGCCGGCGCGGGGCTCGGCCAACTGCTGCAACATGGCTGCTGAGGAACGGGCAGCGCGGTAAGACGGCGCCAGCGCGCGGTACTGCTCAAAGGCTACGGGATCGCCCGGTGGTCCGCCATAGATCGCGCGGTAGCCGCAGCGGTTATAGCGATGTGCGGCAGGCTCGAGAAAGGCCCCATCGCCGCTCGATGCGGCACGGAACAGGCTGGTTTGCGTAACCGTCACGTTCACCAGCTGCGAACCGGCGCTGTAACCGGCAATGCCAAGCCGATCGCGGTCGATCAGTCCCTGCCGTGCCAGATCCTCGACCAGACTCCGGATGGTCTCGGCCCCGTTGAGCCAGATCAGGCGCTGGAGTTCGGCAGGTGAGACCCGTCCATCGCAATCGTTCAATGAACGCCACGCCTGCTCGAGCGCAGGGCTCTGCCGACCCCAGGGCTCGTTGACGAGAAGCACGACATAGCCGCGTTCGGCGAACAGCTGGACGGGATAGTTCCATTGCAGATCGGGCGCCGCAAAGCGCTCATCCGCATCACTGTCATGGGTAACGACAATCGCCGGATAGCGCTGCCCCTTATGATACTCTCGAGGATAAACGATAAAGCCGCTGGCTTTGTACCCGAAACGATTGGTCCATTGCCGCTTCTCGACGCGCAGGGGCGTGATTGCGTCATGGCGCGGAGAAAGCGTTGCGAGCGTCGTGATCCGTCCGCTCAGTGCCTCGACCCGAACCAGGCGGGGCGGACGTGCCAGACCCTCATGCACGCAGACGCCTTCGAGCGCATCGGCCCTGAAGGTGCAATGCGTCAGGCTTTCGTCCGTCCCGATGAGCGTGGTCTTGCCATCGCGCCCGATCCGCAGCAGCGCGTAACGGGCTTCCTCGGCGAGGCGCACCGCGGCGATCGTGAAGGCGCCATTGGCCGCGCGCCATGAGCCGGGCGAGCGGGGGTCGGAAAGGATAACTCCCGTTGGACCATAGTCGATCACGGCACCGTCGGAGCCGGGCAAACGCTCGACCAGGTGGCGGCCGGCCGATGCGCCAGTCACGGTGAGTTCCCCGCCTTTGGGGCCTGTCACCCGGCCCCAGAAAATGCCGCTGCCATCCTCGGGCAAGGTCGTCGTCGTTCGCGTGGCAAAATGCCAACGGTAGCGGTGAACGCTGGGTATGCCCTTGTCATCGCCCTGAACGCCATAGTCGAGATAATCCTTGCCCCAGACCGGCAAGGCGCCGAGGAAACGGGCGACCCGATCACTGGCCGGACGCATCACGACGGGACTGGTTTCGCCCCGCTCGTTCCTGACGTAATAATGCATGAAGCTTGGCGGCGCCCGGCGTAGCCTCGCGCTTAGCCGGGTGACCGCCTCGCCGTGGATTGGTTTCAGCTTCCCGCCGGCCTCCAGCGTTGCATAGAGAAGTTGCCGTCCGTCCGGCGACCAGTCGTAGGAGATGACGCCGAAGCGGAGCGGCAGCGTCTCCGTGAAGCCATACTCGGCGCCGTCCGCGCTGCCCACCAATGCGAGCGCCTCGTTGACGATGACCGGTGTCACCGCCGCGTCATTGCCGATCTCGTAGAGTTGCACCCCGCGCCCGAAATCCGCCAGCGCGCTCCACGTGCTCCTGCCGGGAATGGCCCGCACGCGATCGATCCAGGGCGATGTCGCAAGGATCCGGTCGGTCCGGTCCCCGATGCTGAGCAGATGCAAGGCAAATTCGGGCCGATCCTCGGCTTCATTGTTCGTGCGCAGCACATAGACGGCGAACCGCCCGTCCGCCGAAAGAACCACATCCTTCACTTCGGGAACGGCAAGAATATCCGCCATGGTCCAGGTTCGCTGGACGGACGGTACTGCGGGTATTGCGGGGGCCGCTCCCGCGAGCGCAAGCGCCGCCGCGGGAGCGATCATGCCGACCAATCGCATTGATCTCACCACGATTTACGCAGGAAGACCGAGATGAAGCGTCCGGTGCTCGAGAAATTCGTCGAATCGAACGTCGTCTCGTAAGGCGATCCCGTCACAATGACGTCGGGCTTGTGGTTGAAGAGATTGTTGATTGCCGCACCCAGCTCGAAGCCGCTGCCGGGGTTGACCTGAGCCGCGAGATCGAAGGTCGAAAGTCCATCGATATTGTAGATCGTCGATCTGCGCCGATCGGTCAGCCCCGAAGAAAGGTTGGCGAAGCCCGAGAGTGACAGGTTCGGCGCGCTGTAGATGAGGCCGATCCGGCTCTTGAAACGCGGCGGGTTGAAGAGGTTTCCTGCCAGATCGACGAAGGCAAGCCCCTCCAGCAATTGCTGGCGGCTATTGATCCATGTCCCGGCAAAGCTGAAATCGAGGCGCTGCTCGCCTGCCATTTCCAGCCGGTAGCGTGCCGAAAGATCGACGCCATGATAGATCTGGCGCGCGACATTGCGCTCCCGGATATCGGCGATCGCGACGACATCCGCTGGATCATAAGGACGCCCGGTGATGTTCTGCAGCCCCATCGGCGCGCCCGAATAGCTGGCGAGTTGCTGCGCTGCGCTCGGATTGAACGTCATGAGCGACGCGTAGGCTGGGTTGTTCAGCATCCCGACGACCGACATCACAGGGCTTGCAACCTTGTCGCGATAATCGAAATCGAAGTAGCTGACGTTCAACGAAAAGCCGGGAAGAAAGCCGGGTTTGACCTCGGCGGTGACCGTCCAGCTCTCCGACCGCTCGGCCGTCATGTCGGGATTGGCTCCGGCAAGGCCGATGAAAGTCGCGCTGACCGGATAGCCCGTGCCATAGCCCGCCACCGGCAGGAGCAGCGCGGAGAAACCGGAATATTGCTGGTAGAGCGCCGGTAGGCGAAACGAGCGGCCCCAGCTTCCCTTGAGCGTCACACCCGTGACGGGCGAATAGACGATCCCCAGCTTCGGCACCGCCACCGGATCGACGCCGCTGTTATGCTCATACCGGAACGCCCCGGTCAGCGCGAGCGAGCGGCCCAGTGCCGAATCCTGGCCGGGCGCAAGCAGCGGCATATGGACTTCACCATAGCCGAAGATGTTGTTGCGATGCCGATCGAAGGCCGTGACAATGGCGCCGTTGTTTCCGGCGACAAGGTCGATCGACGTCCGCCGGTAACCCGCGCCGAATGCAACTCGAACCGGTCCTGCCGGAAGGTCGATGAGCGGGCCTTCCGCTCCAAGTTCGGCCGAGATCGAACTGTTGTCATAGCGCCGGTAGCCGGTCGAAGTGACGGTGTTACTGGCATAGACGTTCGAGTGGATGCGCGTATTGTCGCTTGCGAAAGAGGAGACGAACCGCATGGTCCAGTCGCCGCCGAGCCGCACCGACAAATTGGGCGCAATGGTGAACGAGCGGGTGTCGGCGCGCGCATCCGCGCCGCTTGCGAAATGCGATTGTCCCGTCAGGTAACCCTGGATGATGTCCTGCCGGCTGTCCTTGAACAGCAGGTCAATGCTGGCAGAAACGGCATCGCCAATATCCTGGTTCAGGCTGATCAGCACGCTATGCCGCCCGATCCGGGGATAGATCGTGGCGTCGGAGCCCATGTTCGTCGTGAAGCTGCGATCCTTCGCCAGAATGGCGTCATTGGCCAGATAATCATAGGCCGCCAGCACACCGCCGCTTGCCCAGTGGTAGCCGCCGATCGCGCCATATTGCTGCTGGAAGCCGCCGCCATCGGTCGCACCGCCCAACCGCGACTGAAGCGTCACGCCCTCATAATCACGGCGCAGCACGACATTGACGACACCGGCAACCGCATCCGCACCATAAATGGCCGAAGCACCGTCGGTGACGATCTCGACGCGGTCCACGGCGACGGCCGGAATAGCGCTTACATCGACCGCCGCATTGACGCCGGTGTAGCTCATGCGGTTGCCGTTGAGCAGCGTCAGCGTCGCATTGGGGCCAAGGCCGAGCAGGTTGACCGAGGAGCCGCCGTTGACGTTGACGTTGGCGGAGCCCTGATTGGTGCCGATGCCGGGATTCTGGCCGCCGCCGAAGTTGAGCGGCGAACTGCGAATGGCCTCGCCCAGATCGGTCTGACCCGCGCGCCGCATATCGTCCGATGTAATGGTCGAAACCGGGGCGGCGGGAGGCACACCGCGAATGCGGCTTCCGGTCACAACGATCTCGCTCTCGCCGTTACCATTCGTCACCGCTTCCGCGGCCTGGGATCGCCCCCGGATGATCACGCCGCCCTTGGTAAAGCGGGCGGTGAGATTGCTTCCCGCCAACAGCCGCTCGATCGCCTGGCGCGCCGTCAGGGTGCCTTCGAGGCGCGGTGCCGCAATGCCGTTGATGTCATCGGCCGAGGCATAAAGTTCCCATCCGGCACGGGCGGCGACGCTGCGCAGTGCATCGCCCAGATCCTGCGCGGGAAGGTCGAAGTGATAGGCCCGATCATCCTGGGCATGTGCCACAGTGGGCATGGTCGCGGCCGCCACTCCTGCGAGCAGCGCGATCATCATGCGAATGCGTCTTGTCGTCATGCAGTCCCCCCTTCGTGAACCTGATTGGTCTTCGATGGAGGGTGTTGACGTAGCGTCTGGCGCGACCTTAGCCGGCCGCGCAAAAATTATCGTCGTGCGAGATATGTCCCGTCGGGTCGCTGGCTGACCGTAAGGTCGAACAGCTCGGCAGTCCGGCTTGCGAAGGTCTCGGTGTCGGTCAGCTTGAACCGGCCCGAAACCTTCAGCGCGCCGGTCTCGGGATCGTCGAGCCTGATGGGAGGAGCGGCATAGCGGTTGGCTTCGGCGACGAGCGCCCCGAGCGAAATCTCGCGATACTCCACCCATCCGCTCGGCCAGTCGCGGTCGTCGGCGATATGGCCCGTGAAGGGGGATGGATCGAAGCTACCTGCGGAATAGGCCATCGGCCTTCCCATCATCAGCGGTTGGCTCCCCCGGTAATAGGCCGCAGGTTGCACCAATCCACCTATGGCGGCCTTGCCCGAGACGAGGCTTACCAGGATGCGGTTCGGCCGGTTGAAGCCAATGTCGAACAAGGCTTCCTCGGTCTCCACCGCACCGGCTCCGGCTTCCACGATGAACGGGCGGCGTTCGCGTGCGACAGCGACGCGCGCTTTTCCGCCGAGCAGCCGCAGCCGGCGTTCGGAATCGTTCATGGCGACTTCGATCCGGCTGTCGCTGTCAAGCGTCACGCTCGATCCGTCGGTCAGCCGGAAGATGCGGATTTCGCCATGTGCCGTCGCAAGCGATGATCCCGGCTGTATTGCCTCTGGACCGTTGTTCGCGACAGGCGCCCGAAAAGGTGGATTGAGGTTGATTGCCAGCAGGACGGCCGCCGCAACTGCCGTTCCCGCTGCCAGCCAGCCCCAGTGCCTTTTTGTCTGGCGGATCTTGGATGGTGCCGGGGTCTTGAGAATTTCCGAAGCGCCGAAATGCCTCTGCGCCCAGTCATAGGCTTTTCGGTGTTCGGGCGAAGCATCTATCCAAGCATCGAATTCGGCGCGAAGCTGATCGGCATCCTCGCCTCGCATCCTGACGAACCAACCGACCGCCGTCTCCTCGATCACCGCCCGGCGGTCGTCCGCCTCCGCATGCCTGTCGGTCATCGGGCGGCGTCCACCCTTCGCGCGATATGGGCGAGCGCCTTCATCATGTGATATTCCACGGTCGCGATGCTGATCCCCAATTCTTCGTGAATCTCGCGATAGCTGAATTCATCGACGCGGTGCATCAGAAACACGCGCCGCGTCTTCTCCGGCAGGGTGTCCACGGCCTCCTGGTAGAGCCTCAGCAAGTCTTCGGCCTCCAGTCCCCATTCCTGTTGCGGCGGACAGGCCGCGTCGCGCTGTTCCTCGAGAGGAAAGACGATCACATCGTTCGCGGCTCTGCGCCGCGCGCGGTCGATCAGCAGATTGCGCGCGATCCGTCTGAGGAAAGCTGCCGGGTTGATGAGCCTCGATGCCTGCGAACTTCCCGCGGCCCGCGCGAAGACCTCCTGCACCAGATCCGGAGCGACGTCATGGCCGGCCCTGCGGCCGAGGTAGGTCAACAGCTTGCCGCGTTCGGTTTGGAAGCAGGCCTCGAGGCTTGCATGGGCGCTGTCCGCGCATGGTGCGGGGACGTCGGCCGAGGCCGGGCTGTTATGGCAGCCCGATGATACCGACAGCCGGTGATGCTCGGTCGTAAACGGCGGAAATAAGGACGCAGGCACAGCGGGCAACCTTGGACGGCAGCGCACAGGGACCGGCAAAGCCGGTCCGGTGCGTTTCCAGTGCTGTGCCGCCGTCGGGTGTCCTTGCGGAAGCCCTTGTCCGGTACGGTCGCCTGTCCTTCATGGACTGGCGTGCTTGATGCCTGGCGGATAGTTCAGCGCTGCCCTTCGCCAGAATTGAGCTGCGCGGACGAGAACATGACGGGAATGGAACGGGAAGACAAGTGTCGGAGGCGGGCCGGCCTTGCGGCCGCCGGGCTCTATCGCCGCATTCGCGGCGACCGGGCCGCGCGCGCCCCGGCCTTATGGGTTACGATCCCTCCCGCGCGACATCCTGTTCGAGGGCGGTGAGGCGTTCGGTGCAGATTGTATGGACGTGTCCGCCAAGTTCCTCGACGCGGGCGGCGAGCCATTCGAGCTGCTCGGTGCTGATGCGGTAGTGTTTCGAATAGCGGGCCTTCACATAGGCTTCCTTGAGCTTTTCGAAGAGCGTGCGGTCGGTTTTCCGCTCACGCGGCCATGCGTCCACCAGTCGAAGGTCGAGGCGTTCGGCCTGGGTGCGCAGGAAGCCGAGATTGTGGACGTGTGGCGTGTAGAAGGTCACGACGAGAAGGACGCAGTGATAAAGGCGCTCAGTGGCTTGATGGAGCAAAAATGCCGCGAGCTTGTTATCGCCATCACGGATCGCGTAACCGGCGTTACGTTTGAAGCCCATCGCCGTGGGCATCCACTCCTCGAAATATTCCTTCGCCATGGCCAGCGCCTGTTCGGGCGTCTTCGGCTTGGGCTTGTGCAGTTCGCTGTCCTCGAACTGGTAGAGCGCGACGCCATCGCGTGCGACATCCATGAAGAAATAGCGGCCATGGGCGAGGCCATCGTTCACTTCCTGCAGCGTGTGGACGATGAAATTGACCGGGGTCTTGAGTGTCTTGGTGATCGACAGTTCGCGGTTGAGCCGGTCCTCGAGCTTCAGCCAATAATCGACCCGGTCGGTCAGCCGCTTGTCGTTGACGATGATGAGCAGGTCGAAATCCGACTGGTAGCCTTTGGCCGTATGCGGTTCATCGACCCAGCCGCCGCGCGCATAGCTGCCATAGAGAATGATCTTCTCGATCCGGCCCTTCTTCTTCCACTGATGCTTAGCGAGCGCCAGCGCATCTTCGAATTCCTCGAAAATGATCTGCACGACGCGCTCGATTTCGCGTCTTTTCTGTGCCGGAAGATGATCGAGGCCAGTGCGCATGGAAGATAGCCTAACAGCACATGGTGCGCTTTGCACCCAGGAAACACCAATCATGCCTCAGAAATTGAATCGCGACATATTTGGAGATTTATGGCATAATGTCGCCACTGGGTAATGATTGGCTTCGACACTCACGAGCGAAGGGTTTAAGAGGTACGCGATGACGGTTCAGGTCACGATCACCCCGAACGGCCGGATGAGCTTGCCCGCCGACATCCGCAAGCGCTTGGGCCTTGCCGGCGGCGGTTCGCTGCTCGTCGAAGAGACGCCCGATGGCGTCATCCTGCGAACCGTCGCCCAATCGATCGCGCATGCGCAGGCGCTCGCCAAGAAATACACCGCCGGAAAGCCCGAGGCGTCGGTGGATGCATTCCTTGCGGGTCGCCGCGAGGACTCCGGCGAGTGAGCGAAGCGGTTCTCGATGCGTCGGCGCTGCTGGCATTGCTGAAGGAAGAGGCCGGAGCCGCAAAGGTGGCCGATGCGATTGCCGCATCGCGTATGACCTCGGTCAACTATGCCGAAGTGGTGAGCCATTTCATCCATGCGGGCATGCCTGCAAATGAAGTGGACGCCATGCTGCATCCCTTGCCGATGGCCATTGTCGAAGCGGACCAGGCCTTGGCGACTATCGCTGGAAGGCTGAGGGCCGTGACGGCCGAGGCAGGCCTATCCTTTGGCGACCGATTCTGCCTGGCGCTCGCGCTGCGCGATGGATTGCCCGCTCTCACGGCGGACAAGACGTGGCGGACGATTGCGGACGCCGCTGGCGTGAAAGTCTCGGTGATTCGATAGCGGCGCACCGATCAGCGCCCCCTGAAACGCCTGAACCGCTCCTTCGCATCGGCTTCTTCGACGGCCCGGGCCGCATTGGCGCACTCTTCCCCGCGTACCGTCCCGTCGCGGCAACCTGCGACAATCCGGCGGGCCTCATCCAGATGCGCGGCGAAATATTCGCTACTGCGCGGAACGGCCTGAGCACAGGCCGTCAGGACCAACGGACCCATCAGCACCGCCAGGAACAGTTTCATCATCATTCTTCCTCTCTGTGGTCCGCCCAGGGGATTGAGCGCCATCCGCGGTCCAGCTTCACGCATCAGTGGATCCGGCATAGCGGGCGGCATGGACCAGATCGCCGGCAACGGCGCGGCGGCGGTCATGAGACCGCTCGATTGCCCGCACAAGCCCGGGCCGGTTTCCACCGCGCACGAGCGTTTCAAGAGCGGCCAGTTCCGAATGCGCGTCATCGAGCACGGTTTCCTCATGCCGCCGATAACAGCCGAGGCGCGCGGCCGCATTGCCGAGAGCCCAATGAAGCTCCATGCTTTCGGTCGTACTTGCAATTGCCGTAAACAGGATCGCCGTGCGCTCACCGATACCGTCATGGCCTTGCGGTAAATCCGTGGGCAACGCGATCGCACTCCGCGGTCCAAGTGCAACGCCGATGAGAGCGCGGTGCCAATCTATCAGTCCCCGAAGCTCGGTTTCGCTCAGCAGGGGAACCTGGAACCCTTCGCCGGGCGATGAATGCACGAGCCGCTCACCGGCAAGCCGATTGAGGCTGTCGCGCACGGGCGTCATGCTGACACCCAATTCCTTTGCGAGCCGGGCGGCTTCAAGGCGCTGCCCCGACGGCCAGACGCCGGCGAACAACCGGCACCTTAGCGTGTCGTAGGTCGGCTCGAGAACATAGGCGGGGCTCATAGGTTCAGCCCCCCGACCGGTTGGCCGAAGCCTCTTATCATCTCCGCTTGGTCCGGCCTGAGCGCGTCGATCGCACCGATATGTTCGGGCACCTCCTTGCCGAGCAGGATCGAAGGGCACTGGCCTTCAAAATTGCCGAGATTGGGCCGGTGCTGCGTATAGCCGGCGAGCGCGGACAGTTCGGGCGGGAAAGTACGAGCGACCTCGGGCGGGTAGGCGAGCCACTGATTCTCATAGGGCTTGAGCCATCCAAGGCAGTAACCGATCACGATACCGCGCCGCACATGGCCGGTTCGGTTCGCACCCGCGCCGTGCGTCGTGGACCCAAGAAAACAGATGGCTGAGCCGGGACGGCATTCGGCGACGACCGCCTCGCCCGGTTCCTCGCGCGCCATGCCGTTCGGCCCGTGACTGCGGGGATAGATCTGCGTCGCACCGTTTTCGTGCGTGAAGGGAGTCAGCGGCCAGATCACATTGACGAGATATTCGTGGCTTCCCTTTTCGCCCTGCCACATGTCGTGATCGCGGTGTGGAAACTGGCGCACTTCGCCGGGATGGATCTCGATGGCTTGAGCGACATTGAGTTGGATGCGGTCGCAGGCCGGCGCCAGAATCTCCTCGACCATCGACAGGATTGTCGGATTGAGGACGAGCTGTGCTGCATGAGGCGAGCGCTTGAGCAAACTGCCGAAGCGCTTGGTCCGCTCACCATAGAAGCGACCCTGGCAGAAGGGGGTTGCCGCGAAGATTGGATCAAGATCCGCGTCGAGGGCGGCAAGGGCTCCGGTCGGCAAAGCATCGGGAATGATGCAATATCCCTCGTTGCGGAGTTGGTCGATCCAAGTGGAATCGACGCGGCGGAGAGGATCGAGCTTGCTCATCGGCCGTTCCTGCCTGTGTGGGCCGCCGCCAGCATCAGCCGTGGGGCTTCGTATACGCCACCGGCCCGCAAGCCATCGATCGTTTCGTCATCGATCTGGATGTGAAGCGCAACGAGGCGGCGCGCCTCGTGAACGACGGGCTGGCCCAGTGCTTTGCAGTCCCAGCCGAAACGCCGGATCTGCTCGAACCACTCCTGCTCGGCGACACCGGTATAGGCCGTAATACCCGTCGCCAGCGCATGCTCGGCAAGTGCGGTGACGAGCTGGTTGCGGGCGCTGCGCCGGTCTTCCGCCCGCTGGTGACGGTCCAGGCAGAAACGGGTGATCTCGCGAATGGTGGGGCCAGTCGGCACCGGCCCCGCGCACAGATGCGGATACAGGTCGCCGAGCAGATGGGGGTGGTCGGTCCGCAACAAACGCGTCGATGCGCGATGCCTGACGCCTTGCTCGAGCAGAATGAGATATTCTGCTTGGCGGTCGAACTGATCGACTTCGAACTCGTCGGCAAGGACGGGGAGATCCCATTTCAGAAGGTCGATGAAGACCTCCTTGCGCGCGCGGAACATCGCCCTTAGCGCGCCGTTCTCATCAATCTCGATTTGTTCGCCAATCTCCTCTGGCATGACATGTTCTCCGCGGTTGAAACCGCGTGGGAGAGAACATCGCCCCCAGCGAGCCGCCCATACCAAGAAATGGGGAGAGACAGCGCGCCGAACCGGGGCGGTTGACCGTCAGCTTCGAACCCGCCAGCGGAAAATGTCGGCGAAGCTGATCAGCCCGTCGTACAAGGCACAAAGGATCAGCGACGCGCGCTTGTGTGTTTCGTAGCGTTCGCGGGCATCCTTGAGGTGCTGGATCACCGTTTCATGGCTGATGTCGAGAATCCGGGAGATTTCCCAGTCCGTCTTACCGCGCGCAGCCCAAAGGACGCAGTCGCGCTGCCGGTCCGTTAACCTTGGGGCTGCCGACCGGACCCGCCATCCCGAAAGCTGTCTTGCGCTTGCTATTGCCATTGCGCCGAGCATTTCGGCAACGATCAGCATCGCATGCGGGATCGATCTTTCAAGGCCGGTAACGAACGAGCATGACCCGATAACGTCGCCGGGAAGGTGTCGCGGAACAGTGAACCCGTCGACAAGGCCATGTCGCCTGCCGGTTTCGAAGGTGGTTCTTTCCATCTCGGTCATTGGAACCAGGTCGAGGATGTTTCGCCAGCCAAAGCCCAACACGCTGCGCTCGGCGGCGCGGCGAACCGGATCGGTCGCCGCCAGATTGAAGCCGATATACACATCGGCCCAGCTTGCCGGATAATCATGGACCAGAAGGGACGTGCTGCTGTCGGCCCCGCAGCCGATTTCGAGCGAAAGCGCAAAACGATCGAAACCCATGTCGCAGGTCGCGCGCGCTAATGCCTCACGCAGATGGTCAATCGAAGATGCCGCTAATATGTCGTCGCCGAGTAACTCCACCAAACCAAGTCGCATAGTCCACTACCGCGACCGCAAGCGCGTTCCCAACCCGCCAACTCGTCGGTCGCCTTTCATCTGGTGGACACCAGGTGTCCTGTCTCACCGCTGTGCCTGAAGTCCTGTTGCACACTCCGTTTTCGTTCCATATCCGTACTCGTCGAAGTCCTGCTGCCAGGACGCATTCGACCGGCGGCCGTGGCAATCAGAGCCACTCCTCTCCTTGTGGGCCAACGCCTTATCCGTGTCATGGAGAATCTCATGGAATATCGTCTGCTAGGCCGTTCCGGCCTCAAGATCTCGACACTCACACTCGGCGCCATGACGTTCGGCGGGCTGGGAGCATTCGCCAAGACCGGTGATACTGATCTGGCAGGCGCGCGTCGCCAGATCGACACATGCATAGACGCGGGCGTAAACAGCATCGACACTGCCGATATCTATTCGGCAAGAAAGTCCGAGGAGATCATCGGGGAGGCCCTGACTGACGGTTGAGTATTCCGACATCGGCTCAACCAAAGCGGGTGCAATCGGTCCCATGTAGAGCTACATTTCCATACACGGGGAGGACTGGCCTAAAAACGAAGTACCAGGGCAATGCCCCGCTACCGCAACGCCATGAGGCATGTTCCGGTTTGACGAAACGCCGAATCACTCAAGATTTGTTGCCACGTTGACATCCACCAGAAAGGAAAATGCATGTATAATCGGATTCTCATTTCGACGGACGGATCGGAAGTAGCTCAAAAGGGTGTGGATCATGGCATTGCCTTAGCGAAAGCTCTCGGTGCTGAGGTCACAATCATCACCGTTACGGAGCGCTTGCCTGTGTTTTCCAGCGGAGTGGCTTATGATCTCGCCTGGAGCGACGCCGCATTGACTGAGTATGCCCAAGGTCAGCAGAAGGCGGCGGAAAGCATCTTGGCCGGTGCGAGGCAGTCGGCGGAACGACTGGCAGTGAGCGCCGAAACACTCCATGTTCCTGACGCAGAGGTGGCCGAGGCGATCATCGCCGCCGCGCAAGATCGCCAATGTGGCCTTATCGTCATGGCTTCACATGGACGCAGGGGATTGGGGCGCCTCATGCTCGGCAGTAAGGCATCCGAGGTGCTTACCCATAGCGATATTCCGGTGCTCGTGGTCCGCTGAGACCCTGCCCCCGCAAAAACTCAGCTCTTTCTGAGCGCGTAGGGATTTAAAGGGCCGATCAGAGTCCAGACCCCTAGGCGTTGCGACATCGGAAGTATTCAAATGGCCGGAGGAGAATGAAAGTGCGTGACATCCTATTGCAAGCCAGCACTCATCCCGAGCCTACCCCCAACTGGGCGCTCGAAAAGGTTGCGGATTTGGCGAGGCGCCTTGAAGCCAAAGCCTCGCTAGGCGTTTGTCAGGTTCACATACCTCCGATGTCCAATTGGCTAGCGAACAAACTTTTGAGCATCGACGGCATGATTGCTGGCGAGAACAAAAAAAGCGCTGTGAATGCCGACGCATTGGCAAGCTCATTTAGATCGATTATTCTGGAAAATCTGCTCGGCGATTGCATCGTGATTGATTGTCCCGGCATGGTCACTCATTGGCAGATCGCAGTACGGGCAAGAACCCATGATCTTTCAATCGTGCCTGTCTATGGACATGCAGAGTCGATCGCGGTTGCAGAGGGACTCGTTTTTGAAAGCGGCCGTCCTGTTCTCTTGCTGCCCGAGGCGAGCGAGGTGAAGTTCGAGCGGGTCGCGGTGGCCTGGGACGGGAGCAGCGTTGCTGCGCGAGCGCTGTCCGACTCCATGCCGCTGTTGCGACGGGCAGATTCGGTAACGCTTGTTCAAATCACGGGCGAAAAAGATCTTTCGAAGACCGCGAAATCGTCGGACGCAATCTGCAATCTGAAGCTGCACGGCATCGATGCAGAGGCCGTGGATGTCACGATTGAAGGCAAGGACGCGGCAACCACACTCCAAAACTACTGCGTTCGCGATAGCCGTGATTTGCTCGTCATGGGCGCCTTTGGCCACTCGCGCGCCCGTGAATTTGTCCTTGGAGGAGTGACACGGTCTATCCTTGATGCACCGAAGCTCGCAATCTTCATTTCGCATTGATCGCCATGTTGACGTGCTCGGACATGGCGTTGCTCTGCAACAGTAACGGATTCTGGTTGCGGGTCCGATACCATGATTGACGCTGTTGGTTCCCACAGGCGGCTTTCTAGCCCCCTGTGGGCTCTCGTATAATCATGGTGTCCGACGTCGCACAATTGAGGACGGATTCCGCCATACTTCCAAACATTGCCTTGGAGAAACCGCTACGGCCGTGGGTGCCGAGGACAACGAGATCCGCACCAAGCTCATGGGCAACCTTCTGCACGACCGACTGCGTTTCGCCGTAGCGTAGATGTGAGGTCAGTCTCTCACAGAGACCGAGAGGGATGGCAGCATCGCCCAAGAAACTGTCGAATTCCCCCTGGACCTCCGCTCGCAATGCCGGCTCGTTCTCCTCAACGCTTAGGAAGCCTTCAAACGGCACGTGAAAAGCATGCACCAGATGAATTGCTGCCGTTGGAAACAAAGCCCCTGCCGTGACGAGCGCGTGACGCGAACAGGTTGAAAAGTCGGTTGCCACCACTATCACGCGATAGTCTGATCGCGGACGCTGTTTGACGACAAGCACAGGAGCGGCGGCCTCCCTGATAATACGATCGACAGCCGTTCCGATGAAATAATCTCCCAGTTGATTGAAGCGAGCAACGCCCGTTACGATCAGCCCGCAATCATTCTGCTGCGCCTGCTCCAGGATCACCTCGGGAGCTGAGCCTTCCTTCACCAGTGCCTCAATGTCGGCCGTCGTATCAGGTACGACCGCCCGTACCGCCGCGTTGGCCAAGCTGTCGTCATTGCCAAGCTTCGAGCCAGGCTCGACCACATGGCAGATAAACAGGCGCACCTTCGCACTCTCGGCAAGGAGCGCAGCGCGGTCGACGGCCCGGTCGGACCGCGCGCTCAGATCGGTTGCCACGAGTATCGATTGATGGGTCTCCATGATATCTCCTTCCTGCTAGCCCGCGACTGACGGTTCGGTAGGCTTCATCCCGCACCCCTTGTCAACGAAGGGATGACCAGGACGTCCAGCTCTGCATATCTCAACACCTCCTCCGCCATGCTGCCGAGGAAGAATTTCTCAATCCCGGTTCGGCCGTGCGTGCCGATGACGAGCAGGTCGGCACGCGCTTTCCTGGCAGCCTCCAAAATCGTATCGGAGACCGAGAGCTTGACCGGTTGAACGATTTTTTGGTCGGGCTGAACGCCGACCGCAGAAACGAATGACTGTAAGCTTTGGTTCGCTTCGGCACGCGCGCTCAGAAAATTATCCTCGATGTCATCGGCCGGCATCACCGAACGCTGCATCATGCTATGTTCCGGTGCATCGAGAACGTGCAGCATCGTAATGTGCGCTCCTTCGAGAAAGCCGAGCGTCCGGGCTGCTCTGGTTGCCTCCAGCGAGCATTCAGAAAGATCCGCCGCGATGAGAACTCTTTGATAGGCACCTGCCGGCACGCCGTTGGCCATGAGGACGGGCGCCGCACTTTCGCGGATCGTCCTTTCGGCGGTCGTGCCAAAAAAAATGTCCTTCAACAGATTTCTGCGATGTGGCCCCATAACGACGAGATCAGGTTCCAGATCACGGGTCGCGTCGACCAGCACGCGGAATGGGTCTCCCATGATCACCCGATACGCACATGTGATCTGGTCGCTGGTCGCAACCGTCTGAGCCATCTCCGCCAAAAGTCCTTCGCAACTGTCGCGATGGACGGCCAAGAGCGGTTCGGGAAGCTCGTCATCGAGCGCATGCAAGAGAGTGATCTTGGAGGAAAACTGCCGGGCCACCAGCACTGCGCGGCGCAGTGCGCGGTCGGAACGGGGCGAGAAATCGCTGGCGACGAGGATGTGTTCCATCATGCTCTCCTTGGCGACTTGCGCCGATCATTTCCGGTCCGCTTGGTGCCGGAACGCGACGGGCGTGCGGACCGATGTTCACGGAAAGATTGGAGTACTGCGGACATTCTCGCCAATGCCTCCCGCCGCGCCGATGCGCTTTCAATCTCAGCAAGCTCGCGCTTCAGCCTCGTGGCGAAGTCTGCATAATCATTCTGCCAGTCCCGCGTAACCGCCTCCTGCACTTCAATGCGGCCCGTCTTCAAACGGCGGGCGGGAGTTCCTTTTGACAGTGCATAGCTCTCACCGATCCGGGGCAGGATGATCGATTGCGTCAGATCCGCCGCTTGCGCCAGCCGCCGCAGCGCCTCGGTCGAACCAGACTCCCCATGCGTCAGGAAAAGGCTGCCTTCGATCGGCTTCCGCGCATCCATCCAGCGCAATAGATCCTCCTGATCCGCATGGGCCGAGTAGCTGTCGATACGGCGGACCTGCGCTTTCACGACGACGTCGTGGCCGGATATGCGGACGCGGTTCGCCCCGTCGAGGATGGTGCGACCCAGCGATCCTCCGGCCTGGAAACCGACGAAGAGAATCGTGGACTGACGCCGGCCGAGATTATGCCGCAGATGATGCCGGATTCTTCCGGCCTCGCACATGCCCGATGCCGCCATGATGATGGCGCCGGACATCTGGTTCAGCCGCATCGATTCCGCCGCGCTCGCCACATAGTGGAAGGATGGGTGCCTGAAGACCTCTCCGCTGCCCATGTCCTCCAGATCATGCGCGTGCTTTGCGAAGACCTCCGTGGCCCGGCTCGCGAGAGGGGAGTCGATGAACACGCGCGGATGAGCTAGACGTCCACTGTTGATGAGGCTGGCGATATCCAGCAGCAGTTCCTGGGTTCTCTCAAGCGCGAACACCGGAATGACGAGATTGCCGCCCCGTGTCAGCGCTGCCTTGATCTCGGCTTCGAGCAATGTGCGCCGCTGCTCGATCGTGATGTCTTCGCGGACCCGGTCCCCGTAAGTGCTTTCGCATATGATATGATCGAATCCCGAAGGGGCCTCTGGATCGGGGTGGAACGCCTTGTGATCCGGCCCCAGATCACCCGAAAAGAGCATTCGGCTGCCGCCAGCCTCCAGTTCCACCGATGTCGAGCCGAGAATGTGGCCCGCATTCCACAGTCGCGCCTTGAAACCCGGGGCCGGTTCGAACCACTGCCTGAGACCTATGGCGTGGGCTTGCTCTAAGGCTGCCACGGCGTCAGCTTCAGTGTAGATGGGTTCGATCGCGGGTTCGTCGGCGCGATCCGCCCGGCGATTTCTTCGTTCCGCTTCATACTCCTGAATGCGTCCTGCATCCGGAAGCATGTGATATAATAGATCGCGGGTCGCGGAAGTGCAGAAGATGGGGCCGGAATAGCCTGCCGCTACAAGTTTGGGCAGCAGGCCGCTATGATCGATATGGGCATGGGTCAGGATGACCGCAGAAAGGGCACCGGCATTGAAGGTGAACGGTTCGCGATTGAGTGTCTCAATGGTCCGAGTTCCCTGAAACAGTCCGCAGTCGATAAGGATGCGGCGCTCGCCGTAGAGAAGCTCCATGCAAGAGCCGGTGACCGTCCCTGCTGCTCCATGGAAAGTGATGCTTGCATGCGCTGCCATTTCATTCCTCTCGCTGGAATTTACTCGCAGTTTTTCGACTTAACGCCGGCCAGTTGTTAACATTCTGGCCGAATCGAACGCTCAAGGCCAGTCCGAGGAGCAATAAATGACGGCTATCGCAACGCTGACGCTCAATCCCACCATCGACGGATCCAGCGAGGCCGAGACCGTCCGACACACTCACAAGGTCCGTACGTCCAATGAACGGTTCGATCCGGGCGGCGGCGGCATCAATGTCGCACGGGTTCTCGCGCGCCTGGGCTGCGATGTCGAGGCGGTGTATCTCGCCGGTGGGGTAACCGGACCCGTGCTCGGCGGCCTGCTGGATCGGGCCGGCGTCCCGAAACGATGCGTGGAAATCGCAGGAGACACGCGCATCAGCCTCGCCGTCCATGAGCAGGAAACGGGCAAGGAATACCGCTTCGTGCCTGCGGGGCCGGAACTGACCTTCGAGGAATGTCAGCGGTGCCTTGACGCCGTTTCCCAGTTGACCTGCTCATGGCTCGTTGTCAGCGGCTCGCTGCCGCGCGGCGTACCGGATGATTTCTATGCCGACATAATCGAAATCGCCCAAACGAGAAACATGCGACTGGTGCTCGACACGTCCGGGCCGGCTCTCAAGGCTGCGCTCGCTCGCGGTGGGGTCTATCTGGTGAAGCCGAGCCTCGGTGAGATGGAGCAACTTGTCGGCACGTCGCTTCGGGATTCCGGGCGGATCATCGCCGAGGCCAAGCGTGTTGTTGAATCCGGTGGCGCCGAGGTCATTGCCGTTACCATGGGCCATCAAGGTGCCATAATGGCGCATGCGGGAGGGGTCCTGACGCTTCCCGCCCTCGCCGTTGAGGTGCGAAGCGCTGTGGGCGCGGGTGACAGCTTTGTCGCTGGCATGACACACGGGCTGGCCATTGGGCACAGCGTCGAGGATGCCTTCCGCCTCGGGATCGCGGCGGGTACCGCTGCGGTGATGACGCCCGGCACCGACCTTTGCCGTCGCGAAGATGTCGAGCGCTTGACTGCTGCTATCGGGATATCCGGTTATTGACGGAGGGTAGGATGAAAGTCGCGGTATTCAGCACGAAACCATACGACAGGGATTTCCTCGTCACGGCCAATCGAGAAGGCGGAGACCGGCATGAACTCCTGTTTCTGGAACCGCGACTGAGCTTCGAGACCGCACCGCTCGCCGGAGATGCGAAGGCCGTCTGCGCCTTCGTGAACGATACGCTGGACCGTTCCGTCCTGGAGAGATTGAGCCACCATGGCGTTGGGATCGTCGCGCTGCGATCGGCGGGGTTCAATCATGTCGATCTCGTTGCGGCGCATGATCTCGGCATCGTGATCGCCCGTGTCCCGGCCTATTCTCCCGAGGCGGTCGCGGAACATACGGTTGTCAAACGGCGTTCAAAAGGGACCCCCGATCGGCGTCGAAGAGGGACCCCCTTTTCAGATAATATGATGCTGGTTTGTTGAAGATGGCCTTGCGCTGCGTGCGGCGGAGGGCGGGCGTAGCCCGACCGGAGGCGCGCGCAGCGCAAGATAGATTTTTGAAGGCGCCGAAGGTGGCTGTCAGCTGCGGTTTTTGAAGCGCCAGCTGTCGTTGCCCGTCTCGACGATATCGCAGTGGTGGGTGACGCGGTCGAGCAGCGCCGTGGTCATCTTGGGATCGCCGAACACGGTCGGCCATTCGCCGAAGGCGAGGTTCGTGGTGATGATGACGCTGGTCCGCTCATAAAGCTTGCTGATGAGGTGGAACAGCAACTGCCCTCCCGAGCGGGCGAACGGCAGATAACCGAGCTCGTCGAGAACGATCAGGTCGAGCCGCGACAGCTGCGCCGCCAGGGTCCCGCCTTTGCCGATCCGGGTCTCCTCTTCGAGGCGTGTCACCAGATCGACGGTGTTGAAGTAGCGGGCGCGAGCGCCCCTTCGCACGACATTGGCGGTGATCGCGATGGCGAGGTGGGTCTTGCCTGTCCCCGTGCCGCCGACCAGCACGATATTGCGGCGAGGCGGGAGGAAGGAGCCATCGTGAAGGGAGCGGATCATCTCCTCATTGATCGGTGTGCCCTCGAAGCTGAACCGCTCCAGGTCCTTCACCACGGGCAGCCTCGCAGCCGTCATCCGATAGCGGATGGAGGCTGCATCCCGGTGGGTCGCCTCAGCACGGAGCAGGTCGGTCAGTATCTCCATGGTGGTGCGCTTGCGCTGGAGGCCGGTGGTGACCGCCTCGTCGAACGCCGCCGCCATGCCCTTGAGTCCGAGGCCGCGCATCGTGTCGATCATATCATGCCGCTGCATCATAGCCTCGCAGCAGATCATAGCGGGCACAGTCGGCGAGCGGAGGATGCTGCAGCATCCGGTCTTCCGAAGTGACGATGCTGTGGGGTGTCGCCGGCTCGCGGCGCCGGGAGAGGATGTTGAGGATCAGCTCGTCGCTGGCCGTTCCGTTCGCCAACGCTTCGCGCACGGCAGCCTCTACCGGCTCCAGGCCATCGGTGAGCACCGCCGAGAGGACCCGCACGAACCTGCGATCGGCCTCGTCCCCGGTGCCGAGCCTTCGCCGTAATCGGTGCAGGGCGGGCGGCAGATCCCAGTCCTGGAACGGTGCGCCGTTACGCAGCGCGCCGGGCTTGTGCGCGAGGACCGGCAGATAATGCCAGGGATCGTATATCGTGCGGTTCCGACCGAAGTGGCGCTCATGCTCCCCGACGATCGCATCGCCGCAGCGTATGACGATGCGATCGGCATAGGAGCGCACCTGAACGGTCCGGCGTGCGGCCGTCGACATGACCGAGTAGCGGTTGCGATCGAAGCTGATGAGGCAGGTGCCGGTGACGGCATGCTCGCTCTCATGGAAGCCGTCGAACGGTGCCAGGATCGGCTGCAGGGCCGGTCGCTCCATATCCAGCGCCTCGGCGACGGTAATATCCCCGCGTTCGGGATGGGCATGATGCTCGGCCCAGCGCCGGCACTCGGCCTCCAGCCACCCGTTGAGCTCGGCCAGGCTGGCGAACCGGAGCCGCGGCTGGAAGAAGCGGCCTCGGATTGTCTGGACCTGCTGCTCGACCTGGCCCTTCTCCCATCCCGCCGCCGGCGAGCAGGCGGTCGGCTCGACCATGTAATGATCGGTCATGATCAGGAAGCGGCGGTTGAACACACGCTCCTTGCCGGTGAACACGGCCGTCACCGCCGTCTTCATATTATCGTAGATACCGCGTCGCGGCACACCGCCGAAGAACGCGAACGCCCGGGCATGGGCATCGAACAGCATCTCCTGGCCCTCGCGCGGATAGGCCCGGACATAGGGTGCGCGCGAGTCGCAGAGACGCATATGCGCCACCTTCACCCGCATCGGCTTGCCGGCGATCTCCACATCCTCGTGGCTCCAGTCGAACTGGTAGGCCTCACCCGGCTGGAAGGTCATCGGGATGAACGCCGGTGCGCCTTCGCCAGCATCCTTCCGCCGCGCAGCACGCCAGCGCGCCGCATAGCGGCGCACCGCATCATAGGATCCATCGAACCCCTCGCGCACCAGCAGGTCATGGATACGCGTCATCCGTAGCCGATCGCGGCGGCCGCGACCTTCGTTCTCCTCAAGCAGCGCATCGAGACGATCCTGATAAGGACCGATCCGCGGCAGCGGCTGGACTTTGCGCTGATAGTTGAACGCCGCCTCCGGCGACCGGATCGCTTTGCGGACGACCTTCCGCGACAAACGAAGGTCACGAGCGATCGCCTTGATCGCCTTACCCGCTGCATGCTCACGCCGAATCCGAACCACTGTCTCCACGATCAACATCCCGTTCTCGCCAACTGATCAAAACCAGTCGGCCGACTAAATCCCCGGGATGAAGGGGTCCTTTTTGCACGCCGATCACCCCACGAAGGGGGTGCCTATTGCACGCTGATCCTCACATACGGTCGCACTCATGCTGTCGCTGAATCGCAAGATTCATCGTGCTCATGCGCGGGTCCGGGAAGGGAACTTCGCTCTCGACGGATTGCTGGGTTTCAACCTGGCAGGACGTAGCGTCGGCATCATAGGCATAGGAAAAATCGGGATATGCGTGGCGCGCATAATGCGCGGTTTCGGCTGCAATTTGCTGGGTTTCGATCCCGATCCCGTCGCGGAGTTTACTGAGCTCGGTGGCTCTTATGTCGAATTGGACGATCTTCTCGCCCGTTCCGATGTAGTTACGTTGCATTGCCCGCTGACACCGCAGACCCATCATCTCATCGATACGGCACAGATCGATATGATGAAGCCGGGCGTCATGGTCATAAACACCGGGCGCGGCGCGCTTGTTCAGACCCGCGCCCTCATCCGAGGACTGAAGGCCGGCAAAATCGGCCATGTTGGCCTTGATGTCTATGAAGAGGAGAGTGACCTCTTCTTTGAAAACCTGTCAGACCAAATCATCCAGGATGATGTTTTCGCGCGGCTACTGACCTTCCCGAACGTATTGATAACGGGGCATCAGGCATTCTTCACGCAGGAAGCCCTAACCTCCATAGCTGAAACAACGATCGATAATCTTTCGCAGTTCGAGTCCACTGGTCGCGCCGCTCACCCGATCTCAATTGAAATGCTGGCTTGAGAAGTGGCAGCCCTGCTTGCGCTGCTCCCGATCGGCCTGCTCCTGCTGTGCATGGCGGTGTTGGGATGGTCGGCGGCGCGATCCGGCCTGATCAGCGCTGTTGCCGCAGTTGTCATTGCGATCCTGGCCTTTGGATATGTGCCGGATATGATGAGCTTGGCAGGCCCCCTGCTCGAAGCCGCGTTCATGACAGCGACGATCCTTTGGATCATCTTTCCCGCTCTGGCCTTGTACGAGGTACAGGCCCGGTCCAGCGCGTCCGAACGTCTTGGCATCTGGCTGGCTTCAGTGTCCGACAAGCAGCAAGTGACGGTGATCATTCTGGCGTGGTTCTTCGCCCTGCTGCTCGAAGGCGCTGCCGGGTTCGGTACGCCCGTTGCATTGGTCGCTCCCATGCTCGTGGGGTTCGGCTTTTCACCGCACCGCGCACTGGTCCTCGCCCTGATCGGCCATGCCGCAGGTGTGTCCTTCGGCGCAGTCGGCACGCCAATCTTGCCACTGCTGAGCCTGCGCCCCGTCAATGCCGGACAACTGGCGCTCATGATCATGCTCTTGCATGCGGCGCTTGGCTGGTCTCTGGTTTTGGTCGTGTCTCTCCTGGCCCGGCGCAATAAGGGCGATCATGATCCGACTGTCGTAGCGATCGCCGCGCTTTGCTTTTTTCTGCCTGCACTGGGCCTCGCGTGGTTGACCGGCCCCGAATTGCCTACGCTCGGCGGCGCCCTCATTGGCGGCGTCATGTTCGCGGCCTTCGCCAAAGGGCGGAGGCCTGCGAATTCTGCGGTGGCCGATCCAGGGACGAAGGAGGTCATGAGTGCCGTCCTGCCCTATATCCTCATCCTTGTGGCGATCACGGCAACTCGCACTGTGCCGACGCTCACGACCTTACTGCAGTCCATTGTTCTCGACTGGAAGCTGACGGATCGCTTCACGGGTTCGGTTATGCCGCTATATCATCCCGGCACGATGCTTATGCTCGCCTTGGCAGCGACAGCGACAGCGAGCCGGGAGAGGCGGCGCGTAATACTGCCTTCGCTGATCCACGCGGCGCGGCGGCTTCCGATGGTAAGCGTCGCGCTCGTTTCCGTTCTGCTGCTTTCGCGTATCTTGGTGCACAGCGGCATGATCGATGTTCTAGCCCAGACGGCAGCAAGCATTTTCGGTTCGGCTTGGCCGCTGGCCATCCCGCTGGTCGCGGCCCTTGGTTCCTTCATTACCGGTTCGGCCACTGCTTCGAACATCCTGTTCGGCGGCTTTCAGTTGACTGCAGCAGAGGCAACGCAGCTTCCACCGCTGAGTGCGCTCGTCGGCCAAGGTTTTGGAGCCGCTATCGGCAACATTATAGCTCCGCACAACATCGTAGCCGGCGCAGCGACCGTGGGGCTGATCGGGCGCGAAGGGCGTGTGCTCAAGAAAACCTTCCCTCTATGCCTTGTTTACGCTTTGGCGGGAGGGTTGCTGCTGCTGGCATGGGGGCAGGTCTGAACGCTCATTGGGCGGCGCCCTCCGCAGCTGCAACGACAGAACAAGTCTTCACAAAGCTGTCGGGATTTAGCGAGATCGAGTCGATCCCTTGGCCGACCAGAAACTCCGCAAAATCGGGATAATTGCTTGGCGCCTGACCGCAGATTCCGATCTTGATGCCGGCGGCGTGAGCCTTGCGGATCGCCTCGCCGATGGCGATTTTGACGCTTTCGTCGCGCTCGTCGAACATCGCGGCGAGCAATTCCGAGTCCCGGTCAACGCCGAGCAACAGCTGCGTGAGATCGTTGGAGCCGATGGAAAAGCCGTCGAACCGCTTGGCGAATTCCTCGGCCAGGATGACGTTGGAGGGAATTTCGCACATCATGTATATCTGCAGGCCGTTCACACCTCGCCTGAGACCATACTCCGCCATCACGGAAAGCACCCGGTCCGCCTCCGCAGGCGTGCGACAGAACGGCACCATCACGATCACATTCGTGAAGCCCATATCTTCCCTGACTTTGCGGAGCGCCTGGCACTCCAGCGCAAAGCCTTCGCGGTAACGTTCATCATAGTAGCGGGACGCCCCGCGAAAACCGAGCATCGGATTTTCTTCTTGCGGCTCGAACGCGGAACCTCCGATCAGATGCGCATATTCGTTGGTCTTGAAATCGCTTAGCCGGACAATCGCCGGGTGGGGAAAAAAGGGTGCGGCAAGACGGCCGATACCGCGCGCCAGCATGTCGACGAAATAGTCCGCAGGGCGCTCGTGGCCGCGAACAAGTTCCCGGATATGGCGATTGTCCGCCGCAGACACCCTTTCCGGATGAAGCAGCGCCATCGGATGGACTTTGATCAGATTGTTGATGATGAATTCCATACGGGCAAGGCCTACGCCCTTGGCTGGCAATCGCCACCATTGGAACGCCGCTGCCGGGTCCGCGATGTTGAGCATGATTTCGGTGGCTGTTTCCGGCACGACCGACAGGTCGATATCTTCGACCGTGAAGTCGAGCAGGCCTCCATAGATCAATCCCTTGTCGCCGCTCGCACAAGAGAGCGTGACGTCCTGTCCTTCCTGCAGCACAGATGTTGCCGTTCTGGTGCCGACGACCGCTGGAACGCCGAGTTCCCGGCTTACTATAGCAGCGTGACTGGTGCTGCCGCCGCGGTCGGTTATGATGCCGGCTGCCCGTTTCATGATCGGAACCCAATCGGGGTCCGTATTTCCGGTGACCAGAATCGCGCCGTCCGGAAATCGGGTAATGTCCAAGGCGTCATGGATCAGGCATATCTTGCCTTTGGCGACGGCGCTGCCGATCGCCACACCTGACAATAGCGGCTGCGTTTCCGTCCTGAGAATATATCGGCGAAACTGTGCCTGTTGGAGACCGGCGTGAACGGTCTCTGGCCGTGCCTGAACCAGGTAAAGCAGGCCGTTGCCGCCATCCTTGGCCCATTCAAGGTCCATCGGTCGGCCATAATGTTGTTCGACTGCGGTGGCCCAGCGCCCCAATTCAAGGATTTCATCATCATTCAGGACAAATGAGCGACGCTCTGCGGGGGTGGAGGCAATGAGACGGGTCTGCTTTCCCCCCTCGTCGGCGTAGACCATACGGATGGCCTTGTCGCCTAACGTCTTCTCGATAATGGGGCGCGATCCCGGCTGGCTGAGAAGTGGCTTGAAGACAACGTAGCGATCAGGGTTGACCGCGCCCTGGACAATGGTTTCCCCAAGCCCCCAGGCCGCACTGATGGTGGCGATCCCGGGAAACCCGGACTCCGTGTCGATCGTGAACATCACGCCCGAGCCGGCAATATCGGCGCGAATCATCTGCTGTACACCGATCGAAAGCGCGACCGCCAGATGATCGAAGCCTTTGGTTTCGCGGTAGCTGATCGCGCGATCGGTAAAAAGCGAGGCGAAGCAGCGCAAGCAGGCGTCGAGCAGAGCCTGTTCGCCGCGGACGTTGAGGAAGGTCTCATGCTGGCCGGCAAAGCTTGCGTCCGGAAGATCCTCGGCGGTCGCGCTGCTGCGTACAGCTACCGCCGGATCGCGCGCGCCGGTTCTTTCGCCAAGCTTGGCATATGCCGCGCGAACCTGTTCAGCCAAATCGGCAGGCAAGGTGCTCGCCAGCATCAGCGCACGAATCTCGTGCCCCGCGTCCTGGAGCGTCACGTCACCGGCGCGATAACGACGGATATGGTCGCGGATGGCGGGTTCGATGGCGTTGATTTCGAGGAACTCCCGAAAAGCCTGCGCCGTTGTCGCAAATCCGCCGGGAACCCTGACGCCCGCATCGCCTAGCTGGCGCACGAGTTCGCCGAGCGAAGCGTTCTTGCCGCCAACTATCGGCACATCTGCAATGCCAAGCTCTTCAAGCCAGAGAACTGCCGCTTCAGGTTGCTTGGCCGCCATTTTCTACCTCTCGTTGGTTGACCTTGAGCGTGTCACATCCGATGCTGATCCTAAGCCGGACAAAACAGCAGGTCTGTCAGTATTGTTACGGCTTGGCGGTCAGCGATCACGTCATGCTTATAGCAGCGGGACCAGATTCCATCGAGGTCGGCTTGTTCGCCGAGCCAATCGGTTGTCGGGTCAGCATCGAGGAGTTCCATGGAGGTCATTGTCCAGTCCACATTTGGCGAGATCGCTGCCTTGCTGGTGCTGGCGGCAGTTGTCGGATTCATCGGCATCGTGCTGCGCCAACCGCTGATCGTCAGTTTTATCGCCGTGGGCCTGCTGGCCGGCCCATCGGCATTCGGCCTTGTGCAATCCGCCGAGCAGATCGACCTGCTCTCGGAACTCGGGATCGCTCTGCTGCTGTTCCTCGTCGGCATCAAGCTGGACGTCAAACTGATACGATCACTCGGCACGGTTTCCCTTCTTACCGGGCTCGGCCAGGTCCTGTTCACATCCATCTTCGGCTATCTGATCGGCCTAGCTCTTGGCCTGGGGCATGTGACCAGCCTTTATGTGGCGGTCGCGCTCACCTTCTCCTCGACGATCATCATCGTGAAGCTGCTTTCCGACAAGCGCGAAATAGACTCGCTGCACGGACAAATCGCCCTAGGCTTCCTGATCGTACAGGATCTTGTCGTGGTCCTTGCGATGATAGTGCTGTCGGCGATCGGCATTGGCGCTTCCGAAGCGCATGGAGAGGGGCAGAGCATCCCCATGGTCCTTCTGTCGGGCGGTGCCATGGTCGCGCTCGTCATCCTGTTCGTCCGCTACCTCGCCGATCCACTGACGCGGCGGCTCGCGCAGGCGCCGGAGCTCATGATGATTTTCGCCATCGCGCAGGCGGCAATATTCGCGGCCGTCGGCGAACTGGTCGGTCTCGGCAAGGAAGTTGGCGGCCTGTTGGCGGGGGTATCCCTGGCCTCGACCCCTTATCGCGAGACCATCGCTGCGCGTCTGGCACCGTTGCGCGATTTTTTGCTTCTCTTCTTCTTCATTGCACTCGGCGCCGGGCTCGACCTGTCATTGCTCGGCACTCATGTGACCGGCGCTCTAGTTTTTTCGGTTTTCGTTCTCATAGGAAACCCCCTGATCGTGCTCACGATCATGGGTACAATGGGGTACCGCAAACGCACAGGTTTCCTGGCCGGGCTCACCGTTGCCCAGATCAGCGAATTCTCACTGATTTTTGTCGCGATGGGCGTATCGCTGGGGCATGTGACGCAGGACGCGCTTGGCCTCGTTACGCTCGTTGGCCTCGTCACGATCGCGGCGTCCACCTACATGATCACCTATTCCCATCACCTTTATGACCGGCTCGAGCCCCTCCTCGGTCTGTTCGAGAGAAAAGAGACGCCGCGAGAGCCGCACGATGGCGCACCTCAAGCCAATGCGGGCTACGATATCTTGATCTTCGGGCTCGGACGCTTTGGCACGGCGATCGGCATGCGCCTGAAGAACAGGGGCTTTCGCATATTGGGGATCGATTTCAACCCTGCGGCAGTACAGCGATGGCGCGAACTCGGGCTTGATGCCGCTTTCGGAGATGCCGGAGATCCGGAGTTCGTGTCCGAACTGCCCCTCGTTTCCGCGAAATGGCTGGTCTCGACGGTCCCGGTTCATCTGCCGGGGCTGAATGCTGAAGACGTCCAGAGAACGCTTATCCAACTCTCCCGTCTTTCGGGTTTCACCGGGCGGGTCGCGGTCGCGGCGCGCGGCGATGGAGAGGGGCAAGATTTCAGCAATGCGGGTGCCGACCTGATCCTGGAGCCCTTCCAGGATGCCGCGGACAGGGCGGTCGACATCCTTTGCGGGCAGGAGGAGCGGGAAAGAACCCGGTTTCCCGCCATTCCCGAGGAGCCCATCCTCAATTGACCTCCTTGCGACTGCAGCGGAACAATAAAGTGAGCGGATCGGAATGAACAAGCAGACGGTATCGAATTACCACGCTCGGGCAACCAGTGACGTCCTTGTCGCGCTCGGTGCCGATCCTGCCGGGTTGAGTTCTAGTGAGGCCGCCCGCCGGTTGACCGAGTACGGCGCGAACCGGCTTCCCGAAGCACGGCAGCGAAGCGCCATCCTCCGGTTTCTGGCGCATTTTCACAATATCCTCATCTATGTGCTGCTGGCGTCCGCAGTTGTCACCGCAGTGCTTGACCACATGATAGATACGGGCGTCATTCTTGCCGTTGTTATCGCAAACGCGATCATAGGTTTCATCCAGGAAGGACGCGCGGAAAACGCTATGGCTGCGATCCGGGGCATGCTGGCCCCGCATACGGCGGTTCTGCGCGACGGCAAACGACAGAGCATCGACGGGATCGACCTTGTGCCAGGTGACATCGTTCTGCTGGAGGCCGGGGATCGCGTACCGGCAGACCTCCGGCTCATCGAAGCCAGAGCTCTGAAGGTTGAAGAGGCCATTCTTACGGGTGAGTCCGTTCCTGTCGATAAGGATGTCGCGCCCGTGGCGGAGAGCGCGCCCCTCGGCGATCGCACGTCCATGCTGTTCAGCGGAACGCTCATTGTCGCGGGCACGGGCCGGGGCATCGTCACGGCGACGGCCACCGGGACCGAGATCGGCCGGATCAGCGGTATGCTCGCAAAGGTGGAAACGCTGACGACGCCACTGGTACGACAGATGGACGTCTTCGCGCGCTGGCTGACACTCTTCATTCTCGTGGTCAGCGCCGGATTGCTGGCCTTCGGTACGTTGGTCCGGCATCTGCCTTTCGACGAAATGTTCATGATCGTGGTTGGCCTTGCGGTGGCGGCGATACCCGAGGGGTTGCCGGCGGTGCTGACGATCACCCTTGCGGTGGGCGTGCAGGCCATGGCTCGTCGCAACGCGATCGTGCGGCGCTTGCCGGCCATAGAGACGCTGGGCTCGGTCTCCGTCATCTGCACCGACAAGACGGGCACACTCACGCGCAACGAGATGATGGTCACGTCACTTCTCACCGCCGACCGCCGGTTCACCGTGACTGGCGAGGGATATGTCCCGGAGGGCATGTTCGAGGTGGATGGCGCGACCGTACAGGCCGCTGACCACCCC
The DNA here is from genome assembly GCF_059424385.1 of Sphingobium sp. GW456-12-10-14-TSB1. NCBI lineage: Bacteria > Pseudomonadati > Pseudomonadota > Alphaproteobacteria > Sphingomonadales > Sphingobiaceae > Sphingobium > Sphingobium sp. GW456-12-10-14-TSB1. Next base: position 2,950,781 of record NZ_JBWKZI010000001.1, read on the forward strand.
ATTCTGCTGGAGTTCGCACGCGCCGCCGCGCTGTGCAATGACGCGGCCCTGCACCGAACCGATGACGGTTGGCGCACGGAAGGCGATCCGATGGAGGGAGCCTTGCTTACTCTGGCAGGAAAGGTCACCGACGGGGGCGTCGCGCCGTTCGGCGGTCTTGCCCGAACAGACGCGATCCCGTTCGACGCGGCCCATCGGTATATGGCGGTTCTGCATCATGACCATGAAGGCCATGCCTTCATCCACGTAAAGGGTGCGCCCGAGGCCGTCCTGGCCATGTGCCGGAACCAGCGAGTGGGTGAAGACGATGTTGCCCCGCTGGACCTGGCTTTCTGGCAGAAAGGTGTCGAGGAACTGGCCGGCGCGGGACAGCGTGTGATCGCGGTGGCGTCGCGCAATGCCCCGCAATCGCACACTGTCCTCAACATGTCCGACCTCGGGGGGCATCTCATATTGGTCGGTCTTGTCGGCCTCATCGACCCGCCGCGCGCCGAGGCAATCGAAGCCGTCGCCGAATGCCACCGCGCGGGCATCAGGGTGAAGATGATTACCGGCGACCATGGTGCCACGGCTCGGGCGATCGCCACGCAAATCGGCTTGCACAACAGCGAACGCGTGCTGACAGGCGCGGATCTTGAAGAAATGTCGGACGGTGAGCTTGCCGATGCCGTGATCGAAACCGACATCTTCGCGCGCACATCCCCCGCCGACAAGCTGCGGCTGGTCACAGCGCTGCAATCACGCGGATTGATCGTTGCGATGACCGGGGACGGAGTAAACGACGCCCCCGCACTCAAACGCGCAGACGCCGGCACGGCGATGGGGGTGAAAGGCAGCGAAGCTGCCAAGGAGGCATCCGAACTTGTGCTTGCCGACGACAATTTCGCCTCGATTGCTGCGGCGGTGCGCGAGGGACGCACGGTTTACGACAATATCAAGAAGGTCATCAGCTGGACCTTGCCTACGAACGCGGGTGAAGCGATGACCATCATCGTCGCCTTGTTCGCCGGCATGACTTTGCCGGTCACGGCGGTGCAGATTCTCTGGATCAACCTCGTTACTGCAGTGACACTGGGTTTAGCGCTGGCCTTCGAGCCGAGCGAGAAGGGAACCATGCGGCGGCCGCCACGTGATCGGGGCGCTCCCTTGCTGACTGGCGAACTGGTCTGGCATATTCTGCTGGTATCAAGCCTGTTCGTCATCGCCGTGTTCGGCGTCTTCGCCTATGCAATCGACAAGGGTCATCCGATTCCTCTTGCCCAGACAATGGCGGTCAACACCCTGGTCGTCCTGGAAATCTTTCACCTCTTCTTCATCCGTAACATTCACGGAACGTCGCTGACTCTCGCCGCCGTACGAGGGACACCTATAGTCTGGTTCTCCGTGATCACGATAACCGCCGCCCAGTTCGCCATGACCTACGTACCGCAGTTCCAGACAGTTTTCGGGACACAAGCAGTGCCGCTTATCGATGGTATTATCATCGTGATGGTCGGGGCCATGTTCTTTGCGTTGATCGAAATCGAAAAACAGATGCGGCTGAGCTTTCGCAGGCCGACGGCTCCCGTGCCATCATGATGGTAGGCCGATATCTGACGCAGCCATGTAATCGCATTCCGATCTCTCAGACGTCGCGCTTCGAGTTTTTCAGAAGGTCCATGACGTCCAGAGGGAATGGGAACACGATTGTCGAGTTCTTCTCTCCGGCGATAACATTGAGCGTATTCAGATAGCGCAGTTGCATCGCTTCGGACCGTTGTCCCAGAATTTCGGCCGCCTCGAGCAGTTTTGCCGCGGCTTGCTGCTCGCCCTCCGCATTGATGACCTTGGCCCGCCGCTCGCGTTCAGCCTCGGCCTGACGAGCGATCGCTCGAACCATGGAGTCGTCTATGTCGACATGCTTGATTTCGACGTTGGCGACCTTGATACCCCACGCGTCAGTCTGGGAGTCGAGGATTTCCTGGATATCGGCGTTGAGCTTGTCACGCTCGGCCAGCATCTCGTCCAGCTCATGTTTTCCGAGGACAGAGCGTAGCGTTGTCTGGGCGAGTTCACTCGTCGCTTGCATGAAGTTTTCGACCTGGATGGTCGCAAGATCGGGCGCGACGACGCGAAAGTACAGCACGGCATTCACCTTCACAGAGACATTGTCCCGCGAGATCACGTCCTGGGTTGGCACGTCGAGCACGATCGTCCGCAAATCGATGCGCACCATCTGCTGGACGAAGGGCACGAGCAGGATCAATCCCGGCCCCTTCACGCCCGTGAAGCGTCCCAGTGTGAAAATCACGCCTCGCTCATATTCCCGGAGGATCTTGATGGCTGCCATCAGGAAGATGAGCAGAAAAACAAGCAGCGGTAGATAGAATGCGAGATCACCGAGCATGGGCATGATTCGTCCCCTTTCCTTGTCCTGAGCTAACGATGCTAGGCTGTTCGTTCGACCCTCAGGGTCAGCCCTTCGAGGCCAACAACGCGGACCAGTTGGCCTGTGTGAAAGTCTTCTCCACCGCTGGCACGCCAGCGTTCGCCATGGATGTGGATATGGCCACTGGTTCCTTCCCAATCCAGGATCCGCCCTGACGCACCGATCATTTCCTCGCGGCCGCTCACGACCCTGCTGCGACGTGATTTCAATGCCAACCGCATGATCAGCAGGGTTGCGCCCAGGCTCGTAACAGCGACAGCGCCGAGCACGGGAAGCGCAACGCGAAACTCCGGAACGTCGGTGTCGAACATGATCGTGGCGCCGAGCACAAATGCGATTATCCCGCCAATACCCAATATGCCAAAGGATGGGGAGAAGGCCTCTGCCGCCATGAGGGCCATGCCGAAGAGGATCAGTGCTATCCCGGCGTAGTTCACCGGCAGGACCGAGAGGGCATAGAGCCCAACCAGCAGGCAGATCGCGCCGATGGTCCCCGGATAGAGGGCACCTGGATTCATGAACTCGAACAACAAGCCATAGGCGCCGATCATCATCAGGATCAACGCGATGTTGGGGTTCGTGGTCTTAACGGACGCAATTAGGCTGAATTTGGACGCAATTAGGCAGTAGTTGGACTCAATTAGGCTTAAACGCGCGATTGAGGTCCATCATCCGCTCCTCCGCACTCGTGGCTCGGGCCGCCATATTTTGGGCGATGCTCCGGCTCGACCAGCAGGAAGTCGTGCTGGGAATTCGTGAGGCGGCTGTGATGAGGTCACGGCTGCCCCCCCCTTTGGGATATGAGACCGGCGGCGACCTGAAGGTATCCGCTCATTCGCCTGGAGGGCAACTGCCGCTGCGTCATGCAGCGGCAGTCGAAGAGACTATGCAGCCTTCCGATTTTTCGGCGCTGCTCTTCGCCCCGTCTTGCGATTCGCCTTCAAGGGTTTCGGCCCATTGGCGATCTGATCGAGCATCTCCCCCAACACGGTGGTTCCATGAGAGTAGGCCACCTGGATCAATGTCGCCGCATGGTTGCAGTTGTCGCCGGTGTAGAACCAATCGAGGAACTGCTTGCGCTTGGCGGCCGTGTCGAAGCGGTGGACGTAGAGTTCTTCCGTCACCAACCCGGTAGCGCCGTTCAGCATCTCGCCGACCATTAGCGCGCGGGGATCGTCGAGCGGCTGCATGACGCTGGCGACGCACTCGCCGATCGGCTCCAATGCCATGCGTTCAGCCATGTGGTGGTAGAACCGGTCGCGGCCAAGGGCTTCTGCCAGCCGGCCCCACTCTTGCCAGCGGCTGCGCCGCACGCCGATCCAGCGCACGAGCGCCTTGAATGAACGCTCATCGCCCGCCTCGCGGTGCCATAGGGGCTGGACGGGCGTGTTCGCCGCAAGCAGCGCTTGCGACGCGAGCACGATGCAGAGCGGGTTGCGGTGATCGATGACGAACTTGTAGTTCTCGTTCTCTTCGATTTGAGCAGGAAGCATTTCGGTATCCTCGACGGTTGTGTTCAGCCGTCGGCAGGAAAACCATTTTTCCCTTCAAGTGCCTTCGGCACCCACCATCCAATCAGAGGAAATCCGCCGATCGGCGGATCAATCGTCATCTCTTGTAGCTCATCCGGGGACCCGGCGAGCATCGAGCTCGCACGGTCGGACAGATCTTCCACAACCTGGCGAACCGAAGAAGAGCGGGAGGCGCCGCTGGGCGCCTCCCGTCCATTCAATGGCCGGCGTGGTCCGACGGAGTGGCGGCAGCAGCACCGCCCGGCTCCTTGCAGCAATCCATCTTCCGTCCTGCTGCACGCGCCTTTTCGCAGCACGCCATCTTGCCGTTCGCGTCCTTCTCGCAGCAGCCGTCGCCGTGCTGGTGCTCGGCCGGCTGCCCAGCCGGAGCGGCCGGGGTGCTCTGTTTCGGCGTGCAGTGTCCCATCGCCGCATGCTCGGGGGAGCAGGCGGTGCCAGCCGCGGGCGCAGCCTGTTCGGCGTGCTGCGCGTGTCCGGCGTGGGCGCCCGCAGGCGCGTTCTGGGCGAGAGTGGGTGTGGCGATCGCGAGCGCGATCACCGAGAGAAGTAGTTTCATTGATGTGACTCCAGAATTTCGATCGAAGATGATGTCAGGTTTCTGGATTCAGTCGCGGCGGAGGTGTTTCCACCCTCGGCGCGATCCCGGTTAGCGGAAGTGTCGCCGCCGCGACGAGGATCGTCCTCGGCGTTGCGGGCAGCGCGCGCAGGTCGGCAGGTAGCGCGGGGATGGCTGCGCAGAGGGCTGCGCAACTTGGCGATCCGCTCGTCTTGCTCTTCTCGTCAGGTGCCGGGTGCGGCATGTCCGCGCAGCCATGTTCGCCTGCACCTATGGTCTGCGCGGCGGCCATGGCCGGACCCATGTCCATGGTGATCGGTCCTAGGAAAAGGCCAAGGGCGATCAGGAGTGTCGAGACCAACCGGAACATGGCGGGCTTGTAGGAGCGCGCCCGCCATGCGGCAAGCGGGCCGTGCGGGCGCGCTCCCTCGGGATCGCTCGATGGCATCCTCGGGGAGGGGCCAATCGTTTTGGTGTGGCGAGTCATGCCGTGGTCAGTGCCGCGCGAAGACGCGCTCGCCGGCTGGCCCGAACGACATCACGACATAGGGCTGCCGGTGCTGGCCCGGAACCTCCATGCCGGGAGAGCCCAGCGGCATCCCCGCGACAGCCAGTCCGGCGACGCCCCTCGGGCGCTGAGCCAGAAGCCGCTTGATGTCAGCCACCGGCACGTGGCCTTCGAAGACGAGCCCGTCGATGACGGCGGTGTGGCACGACGAGAGCCGCTGCGGGACCCCCCGCGCGCGCTGGAAGGCGGCGCGCGACGGGTCGTCCACGACGGTGACGCGCCGCTTGAACTCGGCGCGCACCTGCTCGGCCCACTTGGCGCAGCAGCCGCAACCCGCGTCGCGGTGCATCAGGATCGGCGTCGCGGCGTTCGCCGCCGTCGCGACGAACACGGCGGCCAGTGCCGCCACCCAGTGTTTCTTCAACTGTTTTTCCCTTCAGGTCATCCAAGCGGATCACTGCGCCCGCTTGCCGTGCTGCCTCAGCCAGGCCTCCAGTTCGCCCACCTCACGCTGCTGCTGCGCCGAACTCTTGGTCGCCATCTGGCGCACGCGCGGATCGCGCGTCTGCCTCAGCACGATCTGCGACATCGCGATGGCGCCGCGGTGGTGCTCGATCATCTTGCGGACCCAGGTTTCGGTCGCGTCGCCTCCGACCGCAGCCGTCATCTTGCGGTGCATCTCCATCTCGGCCGGCGGATACGGGTTAGCCGGCGTGGGCTGCATCATGCCGCCCATGGCGGAATGGTCCATCTGGCCGTGGTTCATTCTGCTGTGGTCGTCCGCCTGGCCGCGACTCTGGGCGGCTGCGGGGTTGGCCATGGCGATCGCGATTGCAGCCAGGGCGAGGGGCGTCTTCCTCATCAGGTTCTCCTTCGTCTCTCCCGCCACTGCCGATACGCAGATGGAGCAGCCAGCCCTCGCCAAAATCGCGCGCACTTCCGCAGGGGCGGCGCGCGATGTCGTCAGAGGCGTTCGAGCATCCCCTTCATCTGGTCGATCTCCCGCTTCTGGGATTCGATGATCTGGCTGCACAGCTGCTTGATCTCGGGATCCTGCAGGTCGGCTTCGCGGCACATGAGCACCGCGCCCGAGTGGTGCGGGATCATGGAGCGGAGGAATGCCCGATCCCCGATGGTCGTCTGGGTCCGGATCAGGGCGAAGGCGCCGAGGAAAGCGATGGCCGCGGCGCCGATGATCAGACCGTTGGCCGCTCTGGAGGGGAACATGTGCCGCATGGCCACGATCATGAGCACCACCATGGGCGCGACCATCATGACCGTCATGTAGAGCATGTTCAGGTTGTTGTAGAAGCTGTCGAGCCCGTCGATCATGACGAACATGACCAGATACATGATCACTCCGCTGATCAGGGTCTGCACGGCGAGACTCAAGTAGCCGTTTGCCATCCCGCCCTTATGTTCGCCATGTTCCATTGCCTGTCTCCTTTCCGAGTTGCCCGTCCGCCCTAGAACCAGGTTCGCACGCCTGCGACGAAGCTGAACCCGCCCGTGCCGTCGCCGCGCGCCCGGCTGAAGCGCGCGGTGTCGCCGAACTGCCGTTCCCAGGACACGCCGACGTAGGGCGCGAACTCGCGGATTCGCTCGTAGCGCAGCCGCAGCCCCACCTCGAGGTCGGTGAGCCCGGACTCAGTGCCGAGTTCGGGCACGTCCTGCACCGAGAAGTTCGCCTCGACGCGCGGCTGCAGGACGAAGTCCTCCGTGATCCGCTGATCGTAGTAGGCCTCGGCGCGTGCCGAGACCTCGCCCTTGTTCGACACGAAGAGCGCGCCCTCGACCTCGAACCAGTATGGCGCGAGACCCTCTATGCCGATCGTCGCGTAGGTCCGCGATGGGTTCGGCGTGATGTCGTGGCGGATGCCGACCTGCAGGTTCCAATAGGGATCGAACGCGCGGCTGTAGAGCGCCTGCACCTCGGCCTGTTCGAGCGGCTCGCCGAACGTGCCTTCGCCCTCGCTCTTCAGCACGAAGCGGTCGATGTCCCCGCCGAATGACGCCTCGCCGTCCCACCGGTAGCCGTCGCGGCCTTCCCTCGCCTGGTATTCGGCGATGTTGAGCATGACCGTCGGATAGGTCATGCCGCCGTGCTCGCGCCGCAGGTGGCGGTCCGCCTCGGCCATCGCCTCGGCGCCCCAATAGCGCGCCGCGGCAAGGCCGGGCTGAGGTGCTGGAGCCGGAGCGTCGCCCGCTGGAAGGTCGGTGCCGACCTTCGGCTGGCCGGCCATCGGCATTGCTGGCATCTCGTGGCCCGCATGCGGATCGGCAGCCGCCGGCATCTGTGACATGTCGTGCCCGGCCTGCGGATCTGCTTGCGGCGCCATCTGAGACATGTCGTGCCCGGCATGCAGGTCGGCCGTCGGAGCCGTCTGGCCCATCTCGTGGTCGGCATGCGGGTCCGGCGGAGCTTTGGGTGGTGCGGCCGTATGCCCCGCGTGTGGGTCGGCGGGCCCGCTGACGACGGGCACCGGCGCGGGTGGACGAGGCGCCGCCTTCCCGGCCGCGGGCGGGCGCTTCGCCGCCGGCCTGGCCCGCTGCGGTGAAGGTGCCGACGCGGCAGGCGCGGCCGCACCGTGCCCGGCATGGCCGGCGTGCTGCGCGGCGACGGGGGTGGTCAGGGCGAGCGACGCGAGACCGGCGAGGAGGAGCGCCTTCATGCCGCGTCTCCCTTGCCGGAGCGGACCTGGACGGTTTGCATCATTCCCGAATGCATGTGGTAGAGGAGGTGGCAGTGGAAGGCCCAGTCCCCCTCGTTGGCGGTCACGTCCCAGCTCACCTTTCCGCCGGGCTGCACCAGCACCGTGTGCTTGCGCGGGCTAAATGCGCCGTGCCCCGTCACGAGCTCGAAGAAGTGGCCGTGCAGGTGGATCGGATGCGCCATCATCGTGTCGTTCACAAGGGTCACCCGCACCCGCTCGCCGGTGGTGAAGGGGATCGGATCCTTGATCTCGGAGAGCTTCTCGCCATCGAAGCCCCACATGTATCTCTCCATGTTGCCGGTGAGGTGGATCTCCAGCTCGCGCGATGGCGCGCGCAGGTCAGGGTTCTGCTCCAGCGCGATGAGATCGCGGTAGGTCAGCACCTTGTGGCCGACATCCTCGAGACCCTGTCCCGGCTCGCCGGTCCGATCGATCGGCATCGGCGAGATCGTCTGCACGCCGGGGCCCTTCCTCACGCCGGGCGCGTTCGAGAAGTCGCGCATGCTGTGGTCCATGCCGGCGCCGCCGTGCGACATTCCCGCCATTGCGCCGGCTGCGGCGGGCGCGGCGTCACCCATCTGCGAGTGGTCCATGCCGGGCATCGCGTTCGCGGGCCCGCGGCCCATCGCCGAGTGGTCCATGGCACCCGCCGCGGCGCCGGCGGTCGCGCCGTGGTCCATGCCCGGCATCGAGCCGTGGTCCATGGCGCCCATGCCCATGTCCTTCATGGTGGCGAGCGGCCGCTTGCGCAGCGGCGGAACTTCGGCGGCCATCCCCTCGCGCGGCGCTAGGGTCATGCGGGCCATTCCGGACCGGTCCACGCTCTCGCCGACCAGTGTGTAGGCGCGCTCGTCGGTAGGGGTGACGATGGCATCGTAGGTCTCGGCCACGCCGATCTGGAACTCGTCGACCCGAACGGGGCGCACGTTGAGCCCGTCTGCCTGGACGATGGTCATGGGCAGGCCCGGTATCCGAACGTTGAAGGTCGTCATGGCCGAGGCGTTGATGATGCGCAGGCGCACCCGTTCGCCGGGGCGGAACAGCGCGGTCCAGTTGTCACGGGGGCCATGGCCGTTGACGAGGTAGGTGTAGGTTGAGCCGGTGACGTCCGACACGTCGGTCGGGTCCATCCGCATCTTGCCCCACATCAGCCGCTCGTTCAGCGGCTGGTCCTCGCCCTTGAGCAGGCCGGCGAGCGTCTGGCGCTGGCGGTTGAAGTAGCCGGCCTGCTTCTTGAGCTTCAGGAAGATCTCGTGCGGGTGGAGCTGGCTGTGGTCGGAGAGGACGACCACGTGCTCGCGGTCGTATGCGACCGGATCCGCCCCGGCTGGATCGATGACGATTGGCCCGTAGTGGCCCATCTGCTCCTGAAGGCCCGAGTGGCTGTGATACCAGTAGGTGCCGGACTGCACGATCGGGAACTCGTAGGTGAAGGTGCTGCGCGCCTTGATCCCGGGGAACGAGATGCCGGGCACGCCGTCCATCTGGAACGGCAGGATGAGCCCGTGCCAGTGGATCGAGGTCTCCTCGTCGAGCTCGTTGACGACGGTCAGTCGCGCGTTCTGCCCCTCGCGCAGGCGGATGAGCGGTGCGGGCACGGTGCCATTGATGCCGATGGCGTGCGAGGTGCGGCCATCGATAGTCATGGTCTGGTGCGCGACGCGCAGCTGGATGTCCTCGCCCGAGACCGTGGGCAGCGCCCTGGCGATGCCAGCGGACACTGGCTGGGCCCAGGCCGGCATCCATGCGGAGAGCGCGAGGCCCCCTCCCGCGAGGCTGGCGCCGCGAAGTAGCTGGCGTCGGTCGATCTGATGGCTCATTCGAATACGGTCTTCCATTTGCGAGGACTTCGTCCCCGGTGATTACGCGCCAGGGGGCCACACCCCTCGGCCAATTAACGATGTGGGGTTTGACATAGTGTCAGGGTCAAGCTTCTATCTTCGGGCACGACCGATGGACCACGCCTGGTAGCGAATGCTCCATTTCGGCTTCGATGGAACTGGACGTGGACGGGGGAGCCCCCAAGGTGCGTGTTGGGTCGGAATGGGGGAATGCAGGCGCATGTGGAGCGACAGGGACAGCAAGACCGACTTCCTCAACTTCACCGAGGTCGCGGAACAGATCTCGGCGCTTGCGCGCAGTCCTGAGATGCTGCCGGTGTCCGTCGGGGTGTTCGGCACATGGGGCACCGGCAAGTCCACCGTCCTGAATCTGGTGAAGCAGGACCTGGAGCGACACGATCCGAAACCGGTCGTGATCGAGTTCGACGCGTGGCTGTTCCAGGGTTTCGACGACTCCAAGGCTGCCCTGATGGAGGTCGTGGCGGACACGTTGATCAAGGCCGCCAAGGACGATGAGGGCATATTGGGCAAGGCCAAGGCGCTGGCGGCGCGCGTGAACTACTTCCGCGCTCTGGGCGTGGCTGCGGATTTTGGCATCGGCATGGCTCTGGGCGTGCCGCCGGGGCTGCTGACGAAGGCGGGTGACGCGATCTCGTCGCTCGTGTCCGGCAACGTCAAGTCGGACGACGTCGACGCCGCCAAGGAGGTGGGGAAGGCGGCCAGCGAGGGATGGGGCAAGCTCATCAAGCCGGAGAAGGCGAGGACGCCGCCGAAGGAGATCAGCGCGTTCCGCCAGGAGTTCAGCGACATCCTGGAGGAGCTGGGCCGTCCTCTCGTAGTGTTCATCGACAATCTCGACAGGTGCCTGCCGGATGTCGCGATCGGGACCCTGGAGGCGATCCGGCTTTTCCTGTTCATGCCCGGCACGTCGTTCGTGATCGCCGCCGACGAGGACATGGTCCGGCATTCGGTCGCCCGCCACTTCCGCGATCCTGACAGCTCCCACGTCAAGGACTACCTCGACAAGGTCATCCAGGTCCCGTTCCGCGTTCCGCGCATCGGTGCCGAGGACGTGCGGGCCTACCTCTACTCGCTCTTCACCCAGCTGATCGCCCCTGCCCGGCTCTCCGACGTGCAGGCCGAGCTCCTCAAGGCGCTGCAGAATTCCTGGCAGGGGACCACCTTCGACGCCACCGGCATCGACCAGACGGCCGGGCGGGCGGATGGCCTTCTGGACATGCTGGGGACGGCGGATCGGGTTGCACCGATACTCGCCATCGCGCCGAACATCGGCGGCAACCCGCGCATCGTCAAACGCCTGCTGAATGCGGTTCTGCTCCGACGCGACCTGGCGCAGTCGAGGAAGATGAATGTCGATCTGGCGACCCTGCTGAAGCTCGCCATCTTCGAGCGTGTCACCGACGCGGCCGCGACGGAGGCGCTCTACTCGATGGTGATGGCGGGTGGCGACGCGGCCCGGCTCATGATCTTGCCCGCCTCGAGCATGAAGGACGGCGAGGAACGGCCGGCCATGCCGCCGGCGTGGACGGGACTCGAATCCTTCATTGACCAGTGGCGGGATCTCGAGCCGCACTTCACGGACCCCGATGCGCTGCGCCCCGCGCTCTTCCTCAGCCGCGATGTGATGGCGCCCGCGACCAGAGGCGGCCCGGCCGACCTTGTGGTGCGCACGGTCGAGACGCTGATGACTGTGGCCAGCGCGAACTCGCCCGCTGCGACCGCCGCCATCGGTGCGCTGGCGGATGAGGAGCGGGTCACGGCGATGGGTCTCATCGTCGGCAGGCTGCGCGAGATGGACTGGTCGAGCAAGGTCGAGGGCATCCACGGCGCCGTCATCCTCGGCGAGGCTTCGGCGGCGGCCAAGCGGCAGCTAGGCGCGCTGGTCGACACGATGCCGGCGAAGGCCATGCATTCGGGCACGAAGTTCCTGCTGAAGCGGATGGGTTACATAAAGGGGGATTGAGTGGGCACGTCGCAATCGAAGCCGTCGCCGCCGGGCGGGTCGCCGTTGGTTCCGCCATGGGCCGACCAGGACCCGCCGCCGCCGGACCAACCCCAGCCGCCACCCGGGGCCGACGTGCTACCCGCCTCGCCCCTTGCGGGCACTCGGCGGGCTCTGCGCGACTACATGGGCACGGGTGACGTCGCCAGGGGCAGGACAGCCTTGGGTCGCTACGCGCGCGCCATGGGCGGAGGTGGCGCATCGGCCCGGCACGCCAGGGCCGCGCGCACCGGCGGGGCGGCCATCGGCTGCTTCGCGGCTGCGGCGCGCGGGCAGCCCGGCGCCGACGGGTTCGACCTGGGTCAGCTCGCCGGACTGCCGATGGAGGCCGCGATCGACGCCATCGTCGATCGCTTCTGCCCGCCCGGAATTCTCGACGAGGAGCTTGTCCGCGCTGCGATAACCGAGGCGCTGGTCGAGAGCTTGGACGGTGCCGACGTATTCGATCCGGCTGCGATCGACGACCGCACGGTCGTGATCGCGACGGTCTGCTTCGTGGCCGAGCTGGTCTTCGCTTCCGTCATGGCGGAGCAGGGCCACTCGGCCGATCAGGTCGACCCGGCGACGGCCGTCCGGCGCGAGAACGCGCTGCGCGACCTCGTGCGCGAGGTCGCGGACCACGTCGCCACGCCGATCGTCCAGCGCAACGGAGGTGCGCTTGCGCCCGCGCAGATCGAGAACATCGTCGTGGAGATCACGTCCACGGTCTACGGGGAGCTCGCCGAATGGTAGGCACTATGGTCGTCGCGACGCCGGTCGCGGCGGACGCCGCCGCTGCGCATGCGCGGCCGGGCACGATCGGCGTCTGGCTGTTCGGTCGTGGCAGCGCTGAGCTCCCGGGCCTGGGGGCGGCGTTGCTGGAAAGCGTGCGAACCTTGCCCGGACCGATCTCGACGACGGCTTGGGACTTTCTGGCCGTAGCCTCGGCAGTCTTCGCGGCCGACCGCTTCGTCCTGCGCGCGGGCTCGCCCGACGGGTGGACCCGCTCGATCGGTCTGCGCGTCTCGGTCCTCGATCCGGCACCTTGGCTGTCGCAGGTGGACGCGCTGACGCGCGCGCTGCGTTTCCTGACGGGGGACGTCTGGCATCTCGAGATAACGGGTGGAGGCTCGCCCCCGCCGGACGTGCGGCTTAGGCCGCACTCATACGACGCCGTCTGCCTTTTCTCCGGTGGCCTCGACAGCTTCCTGGGAGCGCTCCATCTGCGGGAGTCGGGCGGACGGCCGCTTCTGGTCAGTCAGGGCTCGGCCAAGGAGATCTCGCCGCAGCGTATCCTCGAGGCTGGCCTCGGTCTGGCCGGTGACCGCTTCGAGGGGCGCATCCGCGAAAGGTGGCGGCAGCCCTATGAACCGTCGACCCGGTCGCGCTCGCTCCTATTCTACGGCTATGGGGTCGTAGCGGCGGCCGCTTGCGGGCTGAACCGCCTGATCGTGCCTGAGAACGCGCTCATCGCGATCAATCCGCCGCTGACCCGGCGCAGGATCGGTTCGCTCAGCACCCGGACCGTCCACCCCTACCTGCTATCGACGCTCAACGAAGTGCTGGCAGGCGTTGGCCTCGACGTGCGGATCGACAACCCGTTCTTCGCCACCACGAAGGGCGAGATGCTCGGGCAGGCGCGCCATCCGCAGCTGGCGCGCCTGGCATCGCAGTCCTACTCGTGCGGCAAGGGCAAGCGCGGCAACGGACAGTGCGGCCGATGCGTGCCGTGCCTGATCCGGCGGGCGGCGTTCGACGCGGCAGGGGTGCGCGACGGCACGCCATATCTGAACGAGCTCCGCGACAGTGCCCGTAACGACGATGTCCTAGCGGCAAGGCAGGGGGCGGCGCGGTCCGTGGGCATGGACTCCAGGCAGCTTGAGCGCTGGGTGCTGCGATCAGGCCCTCTGCCGTCCGATCACGTAGCTCGCGTCGCCACGGTCGATGCTGTCGGTCGGGGTTTGGCAGAACTCGGCGGTCTGTTTAGACGGGTGCGATGGCGCTGATCGATTTCCACTGTCACCTCGACCTGTTCTCCGATCCCCAGGCGGTGGCGAACGCGGCGGCGAGCCGCGGCATGTACGTGCTCTCTGTCACGACCACTCCTAGCGCCTTCGAGGGCACTCGCCGTCTGGCGCCGGAGGGCAGCCGCATCCGCACCGCCCTTGGCCTTCACCCCGAACTCGCCGCCGCTCGGCGGCATGAGCTGCCGCTGTTCCGCTCGCTCATCAACGAGACCGACTACGTCGGCGAGGTGGGCCTCGACGGATCGGCACCGCACCGGGCCACGCTCGATGTCCAAGGCGAAGTCCTGTCCGAGATACTGTCGATCTGCTCGGCCGCAGGCGGGAAGATCATCTCGCTGCATGGCCGGGGCGCCGCGGCTATGCTCCTGGAGCTGATAGAGACCGAGCCGACGGCGGGCGAGTGCGTGTTGCATTGGTTCTCCGCGAAGCCATCAGTGGTCGAGCGGGCGGCCGGGCTCGGCTGCTGGTTCTCGGTCGGGGCGAATATGCTCGCCAGTGCGGCGGGGCGGGCGGCCGTGAAGGCGATGCCGCGCGATCGCCTGCTCACCGAGACGGACGGTCCGTTCGGTTGCACCGAGGGGAGGCCATCGACGCCGCTCGACGTCGGTGCTGCCTACGACATGCTGGCATCGACGCTGGAGATGACCCGCGCGGAAGTGGACCATCTGGTCCATCGCAACCTTCGCGCGCTACTCTCGTCCGATCGCCGCCGCTCCCCCGCGCAGCACGCCATCACCGGTCCTCTAGGCGGTCCGCGAGCTTGACCCTCGCCCGGCGCAGCCTCGTCTCCACCGCCTTCTCGCTGATCCGAAGCAACTCGGCGGTCTCCGCCTGGCTGAGCCCCTCGACGGTGCGCAGCAGGAGCGTATCCTTGAGGTTCGCGGGCAGGTCTGCAATCGCAGACATCACCGAGGCGAGTTCCCGACGATCGGCGAGGCCGTCCTCGGCGGACGCCGACGCATCGGCGACGTGCTGGGCCTCGTCCATCGGACGGGCGAACGTGAGGAACCTGCGCACGGCGCGGCGGCGTGCCCAGTCGTGCGCCTTGTTGATCGCCATCCGCGCTACCCAGGCGCGGAACGGCCTTGCCTGGTCATATCGTGCAAGCGCGCCGAACGCGGCGATGAAGGTCTGCTGCGTGAGGTCGAGGGCGGCATCGTCGTCGTTGGTGTAGCCGCGCAGGAGACGGAACACCTGGTCCCGGTGGCGACGCATCAGCTCGCTGTAGGCGGGCTGCCGCCCGCCGAGCGCCAGCGCGGCGAGTTCGCCGTCCGGGCACGCGGCGAGTTGCGCGTTCACCGTTCGGGGGCCGTCAGCGCCTTCACGACCGCCGCGTCGAACTTGGCGGCCTGATCGGGTCTGAGCACCGACCGCATCGCGAAGATGTGCTCGAGCGTCTCCTTTTGCAGCTGTCCCATGGCGGAATGCGAATGGTCGACGGCGGCACTGACGGCCGGGCCGTAGCCGTGTTCCGCCTCGATGGCCTCGGCGAGCCTCACGTTGTCTGCGCGTAGCTCCCTTTCGAGGGCGGCCTTGCGCGTCGCGAAGTTCCGCTCGATCGCTTCCATCTTCGCTTCCTGGGCCTTGTCGAGGCCGAGGTCGTGGTGGAGCAGCGCATGCAGCTCGCTCTCCACAGCCACCTGCGGTGTGATGAAGGCGCGGCCCAGGAAAGCGCCCGCGATGGCCGCGAGGAAGGCGATCAGGGCTATGACGAGCAGTCGGCGGCGATCGGTCATTCGCCTGTTCCGAGCAGGGTGGAAGGCGCGAGCGCGGGTGGCGCGCCGAATGGCGCGATCGGCGAGGCGCGGTTCTCCCAGCTCGGCAGGGCCGTCCCCAGCAGCCCTATGGTGAGCGCCAGCCCCGCCGCCAACCCGAAGACCGAGCCTGATAGGGGCGGGCCATGGCGCCGCTGGAAATCGACCTCCGCGAGAACGGCCTGGCCGATGTCCGCCAGGCGGGGATCGACCGGATGGTCCCTCAGGCGCGAGAGCGCCGCGTCTACTTGGTTCATCGTCTAACTCCCGCCCCTGCGTCCAGGCATTACGCATTGTAGCGTGAGAACCCTCGGCTCCAAAGCGTAGCCGGACCGAGGGGGGCGGGCCCAAGCTGCGTATCTCAGTCAAATCCAGACGGAGATACGCGATGAAGAAGTTCCTCCTGCCCGCCGCCCTGCTTCTGCTCGGCCAAGCAGTCCCCGCCATTGCCCATCCCAAGCTCGTCAGCTCCGCCCCGGCGGCGCGCGCCGTGGTGCGGAGCACCGACGTGGCCACGCTGGCATTCAGCGAGCGGCTGATGCCTAGACTCTCAGGCGCCGAGGTGACCATGACGGGCATGTCTGGCATGGCGAACCACGGCCCGATGAAGGTTTCGGGTGTCCGGACTACGGTCGGTCCCGACGGCAGGACCCTCGTCGCGCGCCTGCCCCGGCCGTTATCCGCCGGGACCTACAGGGTCGACTGGCATGCGGTGTCCGCGGACACGCACCGCATCACCGGTAGCCTGAGCTTCACGGTCCGTTGATGCTGGAGGAGCAGCTCATCGTCGCCCGCTGGTTTCTATACCTGAACCTCGGGCTGCTCTTCGGTCTTCCGCTCTTCTCGCTCTATACGCCGCAAGGGAGCCAGGTGCCCGGGCCGTTCCGGCTCCGGGCGCCGTTGTCGCTCCTCGCGATTGCCGGCCTGCTGCTCAGCGTCTGCGGCTACCTCGTCACGACGGCCGGGATGATGGGTGTGCCGCTGCTCTCGCTCGATCGCGCGACGCTCGGGTCAGTGACGCTGGAGACCGCCGTCGGCTGGGCGTTCGTCGTGCGCGTGATCGCCCTGCTGGTAGTCCTCGCGCTAGCCTGCGCCTGGCGGGCAGGCGGCCGGGTCACCGTCCCGGCGATAACGGCGATGGCGGCCCTCGCGACCGCAACGCTCGCGTGGAGTGGCCACGGCGTGGCGAGCGAAGGTATGGCAGGGTGGATTCACCTCACCAGCGACGTGATTCACCTGCTCGCGGCGTCGGCCTGGCTCGGAGCCCTTGCGGCGCTTCTATGGGCGGCCGCGACCACCCGCGGCGGATCTGCAGGATCGCTGCACCGTCTGCACCGGGCCCTTGACGGGTTCGCCGTCAGCGGAAGCGTCATCGTCGGCCTAATCGTTCTAACTGGTCTCGTGAACGGCGCGCTGTTGGTCGGAGTGGAGGGGGGCTGGAAGCTGGGTGCTAGCACCTACGGCCAATTGTTGATCCTCAAGCTCGCGCTGTTCGCCGCAATGCTCGCTTTGGCCGCTTCGAACCGGTTTCGTTTGACCCCGGCGATCGCGGCCGGGATCGATGGTGGGTCTGCGGCCGTGGCCCGGCTTCGGCTCAGCGTCGGCCTCGAGGCGGCGACGGGGGTCGCGATACTCGGCCTGGTCGCGTGGCTTGGGACGCTCGAGCCTCCGGCTTCGGGCTGAGCGTTGAAAAGGGTTCGGCCGCGGTCTGAAATTGGCTCTTGACCCTGACACGGTGTCAAGCCCTACATCCTCATGCGTCGAACAGGAGAAGGCTATGACCGACCCGAAATCTACGGCGCATGCAGGCCACGGTTGCTGCGGAGGAGCCGGCAAGAACGTCCGCGATCAAGTGGACGGTCAGGTGAAGGACCCCGTCTGCGGCATGACCGTGGACCCGGCGGCCACGCCCCACCATGCCCATTACGGGGATCAGGACCATCATTTCTGCAGCGCCGGCTGCCGGGCGAAGTTCGCCGCTGATCCGGCGCGCTATCTGGAACCGGTGCCCGTGGCGGCGGCTCCGGCAGCCGCGCACGCGTGCTGCGGCGGGGGTCAATCCAAGGGGACCGAGAAGGATCCGGTCTGTGGAATGGATGTCGATCCGCTGACTACGATGCATCATGCTGAGCACGCCGGCCATGACTACCACTTCTGCAGCGCTGGATGCCGCGCGAAGTTCGTCGCAAATCCGGCGACCTACCTGAGCAACGCGCCCCGCCCGGAAGTGCAGGCCACTCCAGGCGCAATGTGGACCTGCCCCATGCATCCCGAGATCCGGCAGGAGGGACCGGGCACCTGCCCGATCTGCGGCATGGCTCTCGAACCCGAGGAGCCATTTCTGGATGACGCCCCAAACCCGGAGCTCGTGGACTTCACGCGTAGGACCTGGGTCGCGGGCGCGCTCGCCGTTCCGCTCCTGCTGGTCTCGATGGTCGCCGAGATGCTCGGGGTCCACTTCGTGCCGGCCGCCTGGAACCCGTGGGTGCAGCTGGCGCTGGCGGCGCCGATCGTGCTATGGGCCGGCTGGCCCTTCTTCGAGCGCGGCTGGTCATCCATCCGCACGCGAAACCTCAACATGTTCACTCTGGTCGCGATCGGCGTGGGGGCGGCGTTCCTATACAGCCTGGTCGCGACGGTAGCCCCACAGCTCTTCCCGCCGACCTTCCGCATGCACGGGATGGTGCCCGTCTACTACGAGGCGGCCGGCGTCGTGGTCACGCTCGTCCTGCTCGGGCAGGTGCTCGAGCTGCGCGCCCGCGCAGCTACGGGCCGGGCGATTCGAGCCCTGATGAACCTGGCGCCAAAGACGGCCCGCCGCATCGGCGTGGATGGATCCGAGGTTGAGGTCGACCTGTCCGAGGTTATGATCGGCGACCGGCTACGGGTCCGTCCCGGCGAGGCCATCCCGGTGGACGGCGCCGTTGTCGAGGGGCGCTCCGCCGTCGACGAATCCATGCTGACCGGCGAGCCGGCCCCCGTTGCGAAGGAGCCTGGCGCGAAGCTGACGGGCGGCACCGTCAACACGACCGGCAGCCTGGTCATGGAGGCGCAGGCGATCGGATCCGACACGGTGCTCGCCCGGATCGTCAGGATGGTCGCAGAGGCGCAGCGCAGCCGCGCGCCGATCCAGGCCGTTGCCGATCGCATCTCGGCGTGGTTCGTGCCCCTCGTCATGGCGGTGGCGGTCGCGACCTTCGTCGTCTGGAACCTGGTCGGGCCCGAGCCGCGCTTCGGCCACGCGCTGCTCAACGCCATCGCCGTGCTCATCATCGCCTGCCCGTGCGCGCTCGGGCTGGCGACGCCGATGTCGATCATGGTCGGCACCGGGCGCGGCGCGCACGCCGGCGTCCTAGTCAAGAACGCCGAGGCGCTGCAGGCGCTGGAAAAGGTCGATACCCTGGTGATCGACAAGACCGGCACACTCACTGAGGGCAGGCCCAAGCTGATCGCCGTCGAGACGGTGGGCGGCATCGGCGAGGACGAGCTTCTGGCGCTTTCCGCCGCGGTCGAACGCCGGTCCGAGCACCCGCTTGCCCATGCGGTCGTGGTCGCCGCCGAGGAGCGGGGGCTCGACGTCCCTGCGGCTGAGGATTTCGCCTCGACGACCGGCGCGGGTGTGGCCGCCACGGTTTCGGGGCGGGCCGTGGCGATCGGAAACGCGGCGATGATGCAAGCCGCTGGTGCTGATCCCGCGGGGCTTCGGGCGCAGGCCGAGGCGCGCCGGGCGGAAGGCGCTGGCGTCATGCTCGTCGCGGTGGACGGCCAGCTGGCCGGGATGCTCGCCGTGGCCGATCCGGTGAAGGCGTCGGCCCGCGGCGCAATTGCTGAATTGCATGTCGAGGGCCTGCGGATCGTGATGCTGACCGGCGACGGACGCGGCACTGCCGATGCTGTCGCGCGGATGATCGGCGGCATCGACGAGGTGCACGCCGATCTGCGGCCAGAGGACAAAGCGAGGATCGTCGGCGAGTTGAAGGCCAATGGGGCCGTGGTCGCCATGGCCGGAGATGGGATCAACGACGCGCCCGCGCTCGCCGCGGCTGACGTGGGCGTGGCTATGGGCACCGGCACGGATGTCGCGATCGAAAGCGCGGGCATGACGCTGACGAAGGGCGACCTGGCCGCGATGGTGCGGGCGCGCAGGCTGGCGGATGCCACCATGCGCAACATCCGCCAGAACCTGTGGTTCTCCTTCGTCTTCAACGGTGTCGGCGTGCCCATCGCGGCCGGCGTGCTCTATCCTGTGGCGGGCATCCTCTTATCGCCGATGCTCGCCGGCGCGGCGATGGCGCTGTCGTCCTTTGCGGTGGTGACGAATGCGCTGAGGTTGAATACGGTGCGGCTGTGAACATCGGCCAGGCCTCGAATGCGAGCGGCGTCTCGCAGCGGATGATCCGCCACTACGAGAAGATCGGGCTGATCCCGTCGCCGCCGCGCCGGGACAGCGGCTATCGCGACTATTCGGACGCTGATGTCGCTCGGCTTCGGTTCGTGGCCCATGCACGCGACCTCGGCTTCCCGATCGAAGAAATCCGTGCGCTGCTCGGGCTCTGGCAGGACCGGTCGAGGTCGAGCGCTGACGTGAAGGCGCTGGCGACCGCGCGGGCCGAGGAACTCGGGCGCAAGGCACAGGCGCTCGAGCAGATGCGTGCCACGCTGCTCGACCTCGCGTCGAAGTGTCACGGCGACGACAGGCCCGAGTGCCCCATCATCGACACGCTTGCCGAATAAGACGCCAGAGTGCGGTCATAGCCGTCCGGCGCCAGCCTTTCGCATTGCCAATCTTCTCTTCGGCATCCGGGGCCCGGCATCCGTCGAATCTTGAACCAGCCGTGGGTAGTGCCGCCGATGGCCTGCCGAGCTGAGCGATTCTGCTTCCCGGGGCGTCGTCTCCACAGCGGGGAGTTCCGCGGCCCGAACGCTTGTTAACGAAGCTGTGCTGGCACCGCACCGATGCTTTTCCCGTTGCCGCCATCACGGCTACATCTATGCTACCGCGAAGGTAGGGCCTCACGCGCTGAGGTGTTCTATCAGTATCTTTATTCCAAGACTGATCAACGCGATACCGCCTGCCAGTTCAGCTTTCTTCCCGAGCTTCGTCCCGATCCGAGCGCCAGCTACGTATCCGCTCGCGCATAGCACGCCGGTCACCCCGCCTATCACAAGGCACGCGACCGGTATCGGCACACCGAGTAGCGGGAGGGCGACTCCCGCAGCGGCGGCATCAATGCTCGTAGCGAATGCGGCGACCAGTAGGCCCAAGGGTGAGAGTGGCCCTCTTGCGACCGTCTCGGTCTCTTTTGAGCGAGCCTCCCTGATCATTCGCAGGCCAAGGACCGTCAGCAGCGCGAACGCGATCCAGTGGTCAATTGACCTGAAGGTCTCTGCGAAAGCGACGCCTAGCAGCCAGCCGACCAACGGCATGAGGCCTTGTGCTAAACCGAATGCGCTCCCGAGGATCAGAGCATCAATCTTGCGACCTTTGCCTGCGGCACCCCGCACGAGCGACACGGCGAAGGCGTCCATTGCCAGTGCGAGGGAGAGAAGAAGAAGTGCAAACATGGTGTTCCGTTATCAGACCGCGCAGCAACTATCAGCCGGACTTTCCTGAAAAATCGCCCGTCAGTCTTGAAGCTTGTCGCGCCGCACTTCTGCGCTTGCGTCGCGCAGGATCTCGACGCCTCCCTTGATCGCGATCGCGGCTACCGCCACGCCGACGAGCAGGTCCGGCCAGTTGCGGCCGGTCCAGAGAACCAGGGCCCCTGCCACCACGATCCCGCCGTTCGAGATGAAGTCGTTCAAGCTGAAGGTGGTCGCCGCGCGCATGTTCACGTCCGGCTCCTCCACCCGCTTGAGCAGCCAAAGGCAGATCCCGTTCACCACGGCGCCTGCCAGGGCCATGGCGATCATCGTCGGCCCGAGCGGTTCGCTGCCGGTAAGGTAACGCCGCGCCGCATCGAACAGCACGCCAGCGGCGAACAGGAGAAGCAGCACGCCGGAGGCTCGCGCCGCGCCTCGCTTCCAGGCCGCCGAGCGGGTGAGCGCCAGCAGGCTGATAATATAGACAAGCGCATCTGACGCGTTGTCGAGGCCGTTGGCGATGAGCGAGCTGGAATCCGCCGTCGCGCCGGTGATGCCAAAGGCCGCGGCCAGCGCGACGTTCAGCAGCAGGACGATCCAGAGGGTCCGCCGCTGCTCGGCGGTGTCCAGCGAGATGTGCTCTTCGCTCATGTCGTCGCCTCGTCAACCTCGGACCCGACGCCGGCTGCCGGATCCCGGCGTTCGCCGTAGCGAGCGTAGAGCGTCGGCAGGACGAAGAGCGTCAGCAGCGTCGCCGAGATCAGCCCGCCGATGACCACGGTCGCCAGCGGCTTCTGCACCTCGGCGCCGGCCCCGTGTCCGAACGCCATCGGCACAAATCCAAGCGAAGCGACGAGCGCCGTCATCGCGACCGGCCGGAGTCGAACAAGCGCACCCTCCCGCGCGGCGGCGGCTCGCTCCAGGCCTCGGCGCAGCAGGTCTTGAATCGAGGTGACCATCACCAGGCCGTTGAGGACGGCCACGCCCGAGAGCGCGATGAAGCCGACTGCAGCGGAGATCGAGAACGGCATGCCCCGCAGGGCCAGCGCCAAGGCGCCGCCCACGAGCGCAAGCGGAACACCGGTGAAGACGATGAGCGCGTCGCGGATCGATCCAAGCGCTCCGTAGAGGAGCAGCATGATGACGGCGAAGCAGACCGGCACCACGATCATCAGGCGGTCCCTCGCGGATGCGAGGTTCTCGAACTGGCCGCCCCATTCGAGGTATGTGCCGGCGGGCAGCTTCACCCGTGCATCGATCGCCGCCCTTGCGTCGTCGACCACGCTCGACACGTCCCGGCCTCGCACGTTCGCCTGGACGACGACGCGCCGTTTGCCGTTCTCGCGGCTGATCTGGTTGGGCCCGTCCACGATCGCGATGTCGGCGACGGTGGAGAGCGGCACGAACGCGCCGTCAGGCGTCGGCACCGGCACCTTCGCGATCGCGGTCAGATCGGAACGGGCGGCCTCGGGCAGCCTGATGACGACCGGGAAGCGGCGGTCGCCCTCGAAGATCATGCCTGCTTGGCGGCCGCCGATCGTCGCGGAGACCGTGTCCTGGACATCGGCCGCCGTCACGCCGACCCGCGACATCGCCGTCCTATTGGGGCGGATGTCGAGCATCGGCAGGCCCTCCGTCTGCTCGACGCGCACGTCTGTGGCACCTTCCGTCCGCCGCAGCACGTCGGCGATGGCTTCGGCGGTCGCGTTCATCTGTGCGAAGTCGTCGCCGAACACCTTCACGGCCACGTCGCCGCGCACGCCCGCGATGAGCTCGTTGAAGCGCATCTGGATCGGCTGGGTGATCTCGTAGGCGTTGCCGGGGATTGATGAGAGGCGCTTTTCCAGGCGCTCGACCAACTCGGCCTTTGCGAGGTCCGGATCGGGCCAGTCGTCGCGGGGCTTCAGGATCACGAAGGTGTCGCTGATGTTGGGCGGCATGGGATCGGAGGCGATCTCCGAGGTGCCGGTGCGCGAGAACGCGAAGGCGACCTCGGGCTGCTTGGCGATCGCCCGCTCGACCTGCGACTGCATCGCCTGGCTCTGGTCGACCGAAGTGCCGGGAATGCGGATCGCCTGGACGAGGAGATTGCCCTCGTCGAGCTGCGGCAGGAACTCCTGGCCGAGGGTTGCGAACGTGACGCCGCCGAGGGCGAGCGCGCCCAGCGCTATGCCGAGGGTCGCGCTGGGGCGGCGCATCGCCTTGTCGAGGCCCGGTTCGTAGCGCTCGCGCAGCCAGCCGAGCGCCCGGCTTTCCTTCTCCTCCACCCGCTTCGACAGCCAGATGGCGATCGCCGCCGGGACGAACGTGAGAGACAGGACGAATGCGAAGGCCAGGGCGATGATCACCGTGAGCGCCATTGGCTCGAAGGTCTTGCCCTCGACCCCCGTGAAAGTGAGCAGCGGCGCGAACACGAGGATAATGATCGCCTGTCCGTATACAGAAGGCCGGATCATCTCCCGCGCCGAGGCCGCGACGATGTCGAGGCGTTCGCGCAATGACAGCACATCGCCGCGGTCGTGCTGCGCGTGCGCGAGCCGGCGCAGCGAGTTCTCGACGATGATGACGGCGCCATCGACGATCAGGCCGAAGTCGAGCGCGCCAAGGCTCATGAGGTTCGCCGAGACCCCGGCACGGAGCATGCCGATGCTGGTGAGCAGCATCGTAATCGGAATGACGAGGGCTGCTATCAGTGCCGCGCGGAAATTTCCCAGCAGAGCGAAGAGCACGACGATGACGAGCAGTGCGCCTTCGCCGAGATTGCGCGCGACTGTCGCGATGGTCGAGTTGACCAAGTCGGTCCGATTGAGCACGGGCTTGACGATGACGTCCACCGGGAGGGACCGGCCGAGGCCCTGCAGGCGTTCGGCGACGGCGGTGGACACGGTCCGGCTGTTCTCGCCGATACGCATCACGGCAGTGCCCACGACGACCTCGCGCCCATTCTCGGAAGCCGAACCCATGCGAAGGCCTTGGCCGATCTGAACGGCCGCAACCTGGCTGAGGACGATCGGGACGCCCTCGCGGGTGGCGATCACGGTGGCGGCCAGTTCGTCGGCGTTGCGGACACGGCCATCGGCTCGAACGGACAGACCTTCGCCGTTGCGGTTGACGATGCCAGCGCCCACGCTGGTGTTGTTGCGCTCGAGCGCCTTGGCGAGGTCCTCAAGCGTGATCTTCATCGAGGCCATGCGCTGGACGTCCGGAACGACCAGGTATTCCTTGTTATAGCCGCCGAGCGAGTCGATGCCAGCGAGGCCGGCGGTGCCCTTAAGCTGGGGCGTCACGATCCAGTCCTGCACGGTGCGCAAATAGGTCGCCTTGTCGGCCTCGCTGACGAGGTGGTCGCCCTCCGGCGTGATGTAGCTGCCGTCCTTCTGCAGCCCGGGCTCGCCGTTCTTGTGGTTGACGCTGTCGAGCTCGCGGAACTCGACGGTCCACATGAAGATGTCGCCGAGGCCCGTGGCGATCGGCCCCATCTCCGGGTTCACGCCGTCCGGCAGGTCCTCCTCCGCCGTGCGGAGCCGTTCTGCCACCTGCGCCCGCGCGAAGTAGATGTCGGTGCCCTCGTCAAAGACGGCGGTGACCTGCGCGAAGCCGTTGCGGCTGAGCGAGCGCGTGTATTCGAGCCCGGGAATGCCGGCGAGCGCCGTCTCCACGGTGAACGCGACCTGCTTCTCGACCTGGTCCGGCGAGAGCGCGGGCGCGACCACGTTGATCTGCACCTGGTTGTTGGTGATGTCGGGGACGGCGTCGATAGGCAGGCGCTGGAGCGCGAACATGCCGAGGATGGATGCGGCGGCTGTGAGCAGCAGGACGAGCCAGCGCCGCTCGACTGAGAAAGTGACGATGCGTGCGATCATGGCTCAGTGCTCGTCGTGGCCGGCTTCGCCCTTGCCGAGCTCCGCCTTGAGGGTGAAGCTGTTGGCCGAGGCGATCTGCTCGCTTCCGGTAAGCCCGGACAGGACAGTCACCTGGCCGCCGTTGGTCCGGCCTAGCGTGACGGGCACCGCCTTGAACCCGGTCGGAGTGCGCACGAACACGTGCGGCCGGTCCTCGATCATCTGGACCGAAGTCGAGGGCACCGCGACGGTGCGGTCGCCACTTGCCGGAACGATGATCGAGGCGTTGACCGTCTCTCCCACGCGCCAGATTCCGCCATTGTTGGCGAGCCTCGCGATCACCGGCACGAGCCGGGTCGTCTCGTCGAGCACGGGCGAGACGAACGTGACCCGCGCCTCCTGGCGCCGCCCGGCCGCGGTGACCGTGACCCCTGCGCCCGGCCTCACCCGCCCCGCGTCGGCCGGCAGGAGCGACATCGCGATCGACACCTGCGAGAGGTTGGCGACGCGGAACAACTCGGCGTCGGCAGCCACGGTCTGGCCGAGCGTGGCCGAGCGGGCGATGACTTGGCCTGAGATCGGCGCGCGGACCGCGATGCGGTTGAGCGCTCCGCCGCCGCCGCCGGTCGCGGCCAGCTGCTGCTGGGCGAGCCGCAGGGCGACGTTGGCCTCGGTCGCGGCCGTGCGGGCGGCAACGAGGTCCTGCTCGGGGGAGACGCGCTCGGCGAACAGTCGCTGCTCGCGGCGCAGGTTGGTCTGCGCGAGCGCGGCCCTGGCACGCGCGGCTTCGACCTCGGCCTTCAGTGAAGCGGCCTCGCGGCTCTCGAGGATGGCCATTGCGTCGCCGCGGCTGACGGGCTGTCCGAGGTTGCGCGTCAGGGAGACGACACGGCCACCGATGGCGGCCGAGACGACCTGCACCCCCTGCGGATCGCCCTCGACGGTGCCGCTGATCTCGATCGCGCCGGCCTCCCCGCCGATGGTGGGTCGGACTATGGCGATGCCGGCCTCGGCGATCTGCTGCGGCGAGAGGCTCACCGCGCCCTCGTCGGCATGGGACTCCTTCTCGCCGCGCTCCCCGCCGGCCTTCTCCTCGGGCTGGCTTCCCCCGCAGCCGGCCAGGGCCAGCGCCAGGGTGACGGGCGCAAGCGCCCGCAGGTATTTGCTCGTCATGGCTGGTCCTCGGTGATGGGCGTGCGGGCGGTAAGCCGCGTCAGTCGCGCCTCGGCGTCGTGGTATGCGGCAAGCGCGTCGATCGCGGCCGCCCTGGTTTCTGCGAGCGTGCGCTCGGCCTCGAGCAGGTCGAGCTGGCCGAACTTGCCCTCGCGATAGCCGATCCGGGCGATGCGCGCCGCCTCCTGCGCGGCCGCCAAGGCCGGTCCCGCCGCGTTGCGGGCGTTGGCCTCGGCGTCGGCGAGATCGTTCTCCGCCGCCGCGATCGCCTGTTCCGCCTCGATCCTTGCGGCGCGTGCGAGCGCCGCAGCCTGGTCCCGCTGGGCCTGGGCGGCATCGACCGCCGCCCTGCCGTTGTTGAACAGCGGGAGGGGAATGCTCACCCCGACGACCGCCGCTACGTCGTTGGTGGCCTCGAGGCGGCGTGCGCCGGCGCTGACGGTCAGGTCGCCGATCCTCTGGCTCCGCGCGAGGCGGAGCTGCGCGTCCGCGATGTCGGTGTCCGCTCGCGCGGTGGCGAGCGCCAGGCTTCCCTGGCTTGAGGCTGCCGGCCGTGGACCAAGAGCCACGTGGTCGAACCAAGCGGTGTCGATCTCCCCGGGGTCACGCCCGATGAGCCGCGAAAGGTTGGCACGGGCGAGCCGGGCCGCACGGTCGGCGCGATCGGCGGCGGTCTCGGCGTTCACCCGCGCCACTTCGGCTCGCTCCGCCTCGAGCGGCGAGGCGCGCCCGGCCCGGACGCGCACCTGCGCCACGCGTAGACCCTCGCGGGCGAAACCCGCCTGCTCGCGCATGATCGAGGTCCGCAGTTCGGCGGCCGCGAGCGTGCTGAACGCCTGCGTCACCCGCAGCGCGAGGTCGGCCTCGGCCACCGAGGCTGCGAGGCCTGCGCGGCGCGTCTCCGCGTCGGCCACGCCGATGCGCGCGGACCGCTTGCCGCCGAGTTCGATGGGCAGCGACAGGCTGGCCGTGGCCTCGACGGACTGGATGCCGGCGTAGGGACCACTGCCGGCCACGTTCTCGGCTTCGAGGCTGGCCGTGGGATTTGGCCGCAGGCCAGCGACCCGACGCTGGGCCCGGGCCGCGCGGAGGCCTGCGCTGGCGGCTTCCACGGCCGGAGCGCCGGCGCCGGCGAGTTCGAGTGCCTGCGGCAGGGTGAGGCGCTCCCCGCCGGGCGGGGCGCTCTACGCCTGCGCGGCCTGTGCGCAGAGCGCTGCGGCGAGGACGGCCGCGATGACACGATGCATGTTGATTGCTCCTGACGATGTGGGCTGCGGCGCGCGTTCACGCGCACGCGGTCACGGCGTCAGGCTATCGGCGGTCTCAGTTCGGCCAGCGGAACGACGGGCGTGCCGAGGGTGACGGGGGCTATGTTTGGCGAGACACCGCCAACGAGCGCCGGTCTCAGGACTTGGCCATCCGAGGGTGCAGCGAGGTGGTGCCCGCTGCAGGTGCCATGGTGATGAGCCTGGCCCTTTTCACCGTCCCGCTTCTGGTCGCGATCCCCGTCGCTGTGGCCTTCGGCGATCGCTTCTGTGCCAGGCAGGCAGATCCGCTCGGCCGCGTGCGCGACCCCGCCCGTCGCCAGCGACAGGGCGAGCGCGATGCCGATCAGGATGCCGACCATGCGAGCCATGCGGCGCCCGATAGCATTTCGAGGACCGCGCGTCACCCGATGGCACGCAAGCTCCTCCATCAGGAACCCGCGCCGAAGCGTGCTACCCCGGTTCACACCGCCCTCCGTTCGCGGCTTCCGGTGGCTTCAGGCGTCGACGCAAGTTCGCCACCGGCCTGCCGCATGATCTGGATGCCTCCGGAGATGCCGAGCCCAGCCATGATCGCCGCCACGAACAGGTCAGGCCATGCCGTGCCGGTGCCGAACACGCCCGCTGCTGCGAGCACTACGGCGACGTTGCCGATGGCGTCGTTCCTCGAGCATATCCAGACCGAGCGCATGTTCGCGTCACCGCTGCGGAAGCGGTAGAGCATGAGCGCCACCGCGCCGTTCGCGACGAGCGCCGCGATGCCCACGATCCCCATCAGTTCGGCCTCGGGCGTCCGGCCGTGCCAGACCGCCCAGACCGTGGATGCCAGCACGTAGAGGCCGAGGACCGCCAGCGTGGCGCCCTTGAGCATCGCGGCTCGGGCGCGCCAGGCGAGCGCCATGCCGGCGACGCCGAGACCGATGGCGTAGTTCGCCGCGTCGCCGAGGAAGTCTAGCGCGTCGGCCTGGAGCGCCTTCGACCCGCCCGCGACGCCGGCGGCCATCTCGGCCGCGAACATCGCGCCGTTGACGCCGAGCGCGATCCAAAGCGCCCGGCGCCAGGCGGGATCGTTGCTCGGGCTTACCTTGTCCGATGGGCAGCTGGTGCAGGCCATTTCCACCCCGAAAGAATCGTAGTGGAAGCCTATATGCACCCTGTAGTAGCTACAGGCTCAAGAGGTTTTTTTCATGACGGCGATCACCATAGGGCGGCTGTCCACGGCGACGGGCGTGAAGATCGAGACGATCCGCTACTACGAGCGCGCGGGACTGATCGATCCGCCGGCGCGCACCGAGGGGAACTACCGTTCCTACGGCGCCGACGACGTGTGGCCCGGCTTGGATTCATCCGTCGGACCCGGGACTTGGGCTTCAGCCTGGAGGAGATCCGGGCGCTGCTGGACCTCGCTGGGCAGCGGGATCGGGACTGCGGCGAGGTAGATGCGCTGGCAAGCCAGCATCTCGTCGAGGTTGACCGCAAGATCGCCGACCTGCAGTCGCTTCGCCGGCAGCTTTCGGCGGCCATCTCCACCTGCGCGGGCGGCACGGTCGCGGAATGCCGCATTCTCGAGGCGTTTTCGAGCGATATGGCGAATGTGCAGAACGGAGCTCAGGGGTAGGCGAGAATGGCAACGATGAACATCAGGGTGGACGACCTGGCCGGGTTGAAGGCGTGCTTGGCCGAGTTCGGCGAGGATGTTCTGTTCCGCGGACAGACGCAGCACTACGGCCCGGCGAACCGGCCCTCCGCCACCACGTCGTTCGATCGGCACGGCTGCATTCCGACCGAGATGCTTCGATGGGGCCGCTACGCTGACGAGGTGCTGGGCGCGTTCACCGGCCAGCACTCCGATCTGGCGCTGAACCAGGCGATTCTGCAACACTACGGGTGGCGGTCGTTCTATCTCGATTGTTCGGGCGAGGCGTCCGTCTCGGCGTGGTTCGCTGGGAACCGGTATTCCGACAAACTCACCGCAGAACTCTGTGAGGACTGCGACGAGCGCCCGTTGTTCCTTCGCAAGAAGATGGCGAGCTACGAGGCCGCCGATGGTGTCGGTCATCTCTACGTGCTTGATCGGGCGGCTTGCCAGGCGGTCGGCCTGACAGATCTGACGGCCATCGCCCTAGAAGGCGCCCGGACCCGTGCCAGCGTCCAGCGGGCCTACCTCCTCGGACCGTTACGCAACGCGCCGCTGCCGGCCAAGTGCTTTGTCGCGCACATAGAGGCGGATTGCGCCACCTTTCGCGAGTTCGCCGCAGAAGCCGGTCTCGTCTCTACAGGTGACGTTTTCCCCCCGTCCACCGAGGATCCTATCCTCGATGCGCTGCTTAGTCTGCCCTGGATCCCGATACCGGGCGTAGAGAACCCGCTGGGTGATATTCCGGCATTCCGCCGCGGGATCGAGCTGCCGGAATACGACGACAGCTTCGTGAAGATCGCCTCGCCTGTGGTTGCATTCTATCGTGGCGGGAAGATCGAGGACTTCTTCGATCAGGTTGATGGTTTTTCTGGCGGGATCGGCGTCCAGGTTCCCGAAATCACCCTTTTCGGTTCGCCCGATCGAGGCTTCCCGCGCGTCTACCCAAAGGTCATGCAGATGCTGCGGGAGCACGGGGGCATCGTGTTCGAGGCGCCAACGCTGGTTAAGTTTCCCCAGCACGCCGGCGGCCTGTTCTATCAGAAGGGGCTAGCGCTCGATCTCGTCGAGCCCGACCTCGTTCACCTCGGCGCGCTGATGGTGCGGCATCCCGGCCAGGAGATTGATGCAGTAGGTGTTGATCGCGGCTGGTATCACCGCGTTGGCGAGGATGGCGTGTGGCGGCGCGAACCGCGGGATGACGATTGCCCCTGCGGAACGGACTGGCCCCACGAGCGGCATCTGGCGTCGCTCTGCATCGTCGAGCACTTCCTCGCCGAGCCGGCCGAGTTCGACGACTGAGGCGGGTATTTAACCCCATTGACCGTTCAGTTGTGCGAGCAACGCTTGTCGTTGCCGGCCTTGCTGGCCACGCTTAGGTCAGAAACGCATGGATGGTCACGAGCCCGGGTCGATATGGCCAACCGGTTCCTTCGAGGAGGAGCAGATCCGCGAGGTGTACTCGCGCTATGGCTTGGCGATGTATATGGCTCAGGTGCTCGAGCATGGCATGGTCAACGCTGACATCGTCATGCGCACGCTGGGCACCAAGGCGTCGCACGACAATGAAGCAAGCTGGCATGTCGCGTTCGACGCGGCCTACGAGGTTGGCCTCGCCAGGACCTATGGCAACATGCTGAAGCAGATCGAAGGATTGGAGGGCTTCCCGCCGGACCTCCTGGCACGGCTCAGGCAGGCGAAGGAAGATCGCGACGTGCTGGCCCATCGCTTCTTCTGGCAGAACGACATAGCTTTCATGAGCCCGCAGGGGAGGACGGCGATGATCGCCTGGTGTGAGGCGCGGGTCGAGCTCTTCAAGGAACTGTCTGACGAGGTTGACGCCTTCATCCGGCCGATCAGCGAGCGCCACGGCATCTCCGACGAATGGATCGAGCAGGCAATGGAGCTGTCGCTGAAGCAAGCCGAGGGCTGGCAAGTAGGTGATTAACCAGCATACCACGCCGATCGGCATGGTATTAGCCTAGGACGCGTCATAACGGGAGATGATGATGCCAAGTTGGACACTGCTTCCGGACGCGATGATCGCTCGATTTCTGGGCCGCTCGGCGGTCCTGGTCGCAACACTAGCGGCGATATCGGCCACCCCCGCGCCTGCGTTCGCCGACGACGCGCGGCTGCACACCTTCCACTGCGTCGAAGCCTGCCCGCTCGGCGCACCGGAGAACGCGGACACGATCGTGCGCGAGATCTACACGCTGTCGGCCGATCCGCTGACTAAGATGGCGGTCTGGGTCGCCTACCGGATCACCCCGGAGACCGTCGGCAAGTCGCAGTCGCGGGGGTGGAGCGTGGATCCCTGGCTGGCGCCGGAAGAGACGCTGGAGGAGCAGGACTACGACGGTGCCAACGAAGCCCTCGGCGTGGATCGTGGGCACCAGGCCCCGCTCGCGGCGTTTTCCGGCACGCCGTTCTGGCCCGACACCAACAGGCTGTCCAACATCACGCCGCAGTCATCAGCGCTGAACCAGGCGAGCTGGCAGCGGCTCGAGGCCCGCGAGACGCGGCTTGCGCAGAAGGAGAAGGTTGCCGTTCACGTGCTGACCGGCCCATTGTTCGAGCGCCTCATGCGTCCGATGCCCGGCGCCGATGAGCGGCACCGCGTGCCCTCGGGCTATTGGAAGGTGGTCGTCACTCTCGATGGCCGTATGACCGCGTTCATCTTCGACCAGGATACACCGCGCGCAGCTAACTACTGCGGGATGCGCCGCTCGCTCGACGAGGTGGAGCTTCGCGCACGGCTTCGGCTCTTCCCCATGCGCACCGCACCATTCACACCGCTCGATCAGGAATTGGGCTGCGCCGAGCCAGCGCCAAGTGGCGGCGCGGGCGAGACGCCGGCGTCGGAGCCCGTTCGACCCTGATCAGGTCGTCGGCGGAGGCGCAGTCGCGGCTGGCAACCGTGGAATCCTGATCTCCTGGCCCGGGAATATCTCGTCCGGATCGTCGAGCACGTCCTGGTTCGCTTCGAGGATGTGCGGCCAGAGGTCTGCCTTGCCGTAGTGCCGATGCGCATAGGTGCTCAGCAGGTCGCCAACCTTGACTTTCTCGGTCGCCAGCAGGTCGGCGGGCGGGATGAAGTCCCACGGTCCCATGGCGTCGAGCTGATGGGCCACCTTGGCGAGTGAATCTGGCCGGTAGGGTTTGCCACCCAGCCGTTCCGCCGGGGTGCGCCAGCGGCGGATGGCGCTCGCGGAAAGCTGCCAGAGATGCTTTGGGCCATCGCGGTCGTCCTTGGCGAGCTGCGTCATGCTCCATTCGGGGTCGGCCTCGTTCACCAGCGGCGCGAGCGGATCGGGGCGGAAGCCGTGGATGCGCGTGCCCACGGTAGTATCCAGCTTCAGCCCGGCCCGCTTGGCGCCAGCGAGGACCCAGGCGAGCGCGTCGTCGGACAGGCCGCGGATATCGCCGCCGCCGCCGACCGACCCGTGCACGCCGGGAAACCAGCGCTCCTGATAGGGCGCCTTGGGATCTTCGTTCTCGAAGCCCGCGGCGGTATTCAGCGTGACGAGGTCACCGAACAGCACGGGCGGAAACAACTCGCGCCGCTCGTCGATGGCGACTGCGTGCCGCGCGCTTTCGACGAAGGAGTCCAGGCTGGGATCATGGAAGTCGTATTCGCTATTGAGCCAGCCGCTGAAGGGCAGGATCTCGGGGACGCCGAGGGCGCCCACCGTATCCCAAACGCCCAGGAACTTGACCCTGAGCTGCGGAGCGCTGCCCGCCACGTAGCCGGGCTGATTCGCGCAGCGCCAGTCGTCGTCGGCCGTGCCGATGCAGACCTTGTTAGAGAACTCGGCGCGGAATCGGCGCATCGCCTCGCCGGCACCGTCCTTGCCCTCCTTGCGCTCCTGGTAAAGCTTCACCGCCTCGTCGATCCGGCCGACGTGGAGCCGGTGGAGCGGGCCGACGTGGCGGATGAAGCCGACGAAGGTCCGAGCGCTGTATGCGCCGCGCGAGAAGCCGAAGACGTAGATCTCGTCGCCCGGGTCGTAGTTGAAGACGAGGAAGCGGTAGGCCTCGCGCACGTTATCGATGAGGCCGGTGCCGAACATTCCGCCGCGCAGCGAGTCGAGGGCACCGGTGCCGACGCCCTCGTCGTAGTGGATGATCTGCGCGACGCCCTTCTTGTCTATGCGGTCGATGCTTGCGGCCGTGAGCACCACGTTGGTGGCGAGATCGGGAACGAGCTTGTTCCACGTC
Source organism: Sphingobium sp. GW456-12-10-14-TSB1 (assembly GCF_059424385.1). NCBI lineage: Bacteria > Pseudomonadati > Pseudomonadota > Alphaproteobacteria > Sphingomonadales > Sphingobiaceae > Sphingobium > Sphingobium sp. GW456-12-10-14-TSB1. The sequence goes on from NZ_JBWKZI010000001.1 coordinate 2,983,863, forward strand.
CCGTCGAAGCAGAACACCAAGCGCTTCATGCAACTTCCTCCACCGCCATTTGACCGCGCGGCCCATATAGGGTGCATCGGCGCTGGTGGAAACTACGCAGGGTCAGCGTGCATCTCCAATGGCGACGGCCGAATGGTCCGTCTGCGGATTCCCGGACGATCCCGCTGCCTTGCGCTCCGAATAACGGTCGACCAGCTGCGCTGCGTGAGGCCGCATAAGCACGGTGATGCGCACCAGTTCCTCCATCACGTCTACGATCCGGTCGTAGTAGGCAGAAGCCTTCATACGCCCGTCCTCGTCGAACTCCTTGTAGGCCATGGCGACCGAGGACTGGTTGGGGATGGTGAACATGCGCATCCAGCGCCCGAGCAGGCGCAGCGTGTTGACCGCATTGAACGACTGCGATCCGCCCGAGACCTGCATGACGGCGAGCGTCCGACCCTGGGTTGGCCGCATGCCCTTCATCTCGAGCGGCAGGTGGTCGATCTGCGCCTTCATGATGCCGGTGATTTGCCCGTGCCGCTCGGGGCTGCACCAGACGTGCCCTTCGGACCACATCGAGAGCTCGCGGAGCTCATGGACGGCGGGGTGGTCGTCGCCGTGTACCTGATCGGGAAGCGGCAGGTCCGAGGGGTCGAAGATGCGCGTTTCGGCGCCGAACAGCTGCAGCAACCGTGCGGCTTCCTCAACCGCGAAGCGCGAGAATGAACGCTCGCGCAGCGAACCGTAGAGCAGCAGGATCCTGGGGCGCGGCTCGACATCTCCCAGGCCAATTGCTGGCCGCGCGATGAGGTATCGATCATCTAGCGCCGGGAAGGCGTCCGGCGCAGGGAGATTCCGGACGCGCATCATGCGGTCCTCGGCGCGAGAAGGATCACCGCCGCGCCCACGAGGCAAAGCGATGCGCCGATCAGGTCCCAGCGATCCGGGCGCAGTCCTTCGATGGCCCAGAGCCAGGCTAGCGATGCGCAGATGTAGACCCCGCCGTATGCGGCGTAGGCCCGTCCTGCCGCGTCGCTATCGACGAGGGTGAGTAGCCAGGCGAACAGCGCCAGCGACACCATTCCGGGAAGCAGCCAGAGTGGCGACCTGTCCAACCGAAGCCATGCCCAGAACGCGAAGCAGCCGCCGATCTCTGCGAGGGCCGCGCCGATGTAGATGGGGATGGTCATGCCGAGCGCTCATACCAGAGGCGGCTGCGCTTCACGATCGAGACGACCGAGAGCATCACCGGGACCTCGACCAGCACGCCCACCACCGTGGCAAGGGCCGCGCCCGAGTTCAGGCCGAAGATCGAGATCGCGGCCGCGACCGCGAGCTCGAAGAAGTTCGACGCCCCGATCAGCGCGGCCGGAGCGGCGACGCACCACGCGACGCCGAGGCGCTTCGACAGCCAGTAGGCGAGACCCGCGTTGAAGTAGACCTGAATGAGGATCGGCACGGCGAGGAGCGCGATGACGAGCGGCTGCGCGAGGATCTGCTCGCCCTGAAAGCCGAAGAGCAGCACGAGCGTCGTCAGCAGCGACACCAGCGAGACGGGGCCGAGCGCTGCGAGCAGCCGATTGAGCGCCGCATTGCTGCCGTTCGCCAGAACCGCAATTCGGATCAGCTGAGCGACGATCACCGGCGCCACGATGTAGAGCGCGACCGAGAGCAGCAAGGTGTCCCAAGGCACTGTTATGGAGGCCACGCCAAGGAGAAGACCCACCAGCGGGGCGAATGCGAACACCATGATCAGATCGTTGAGCGCGACTTGGCTGAGCGTGTAGTTGGGCTCGCCATCGCACAGGTTTGACCAGACGAATACCATGGCCGTGCATGGCGCTGCGGCCAGCAGGATCAGCCCGGCGATGTAGCTCTCGATCTGCGCCTCCGGCAGCAGCGGTCTGAACAGCCAGCCGATGAACACGGTGCCGAGCAGTGCCATGGAGAACGGTTTGACCGCCCAGTTGATGAACAGCGTGACGCCGACGCCCCGGGCGTGCTCGCGCACCCGTCCCATCGCGGCGAAGTCGATCTTCAGCAGCATCGGGATGATCATCAGCCAGATGAGCAAAGCCACGGGCAGGTTCACGCGGGCGACCTCCGCCGCGGCGATCGCGCCGAAGAGACCCGGCAGCGCTGCACCCAGGCCGATGCCGACGATGATGCAGAGCGCCACCCAAACGGAGAGGTAGCGCTCGAACGTCGAGATCGCGGGCTTGGCGGTTGTGGTGGGCGAGGTGGACATTTCAATCAGCCCGGGCATCGGCCTTCACCACCTCGCCGTCCTCCTTGATGAAGTCGGTGGCGAGGGGCGTCGCGAGGACTTCGAGCACTGCTTCGGACGGACGGCAAAGCCGCACACCCCGTGGTGTCTCGACGAGGGGGCGATTGATCAGCAGGGGGTGTTCGACCATCGCGTCGATTAGCTGGTCATCGCTGAGCGTCGGGTCGGCGAGGCCGAGATCCGCATATGGCGTGCCCTTCTGGCGGAGCAGGTCTCGGGGCGATAGGCCCGCGTCGCGCATGAGCTGGACCAGCCGCTCCCGCGAGGGCGGATCCTGAAGATACTCGACGATGGCCGGTTCGGTGCCGCTGGCGCGGATGATCGCCAGGGTGTTGCGCGAGGTCCCGCAGGCCGGGTTGTGGTAGATGGTCGTGGTCATTCGCAATTCCCATTGGGTGAGCAGGAGAGCGGGTCGCTGATGCGGGGCCCGCAGAGTTCTGGGCGGCCTTGGCAGCAGTCCTCGGTCAGGAATCCAAGGAGTTCGCGCGTGCCCTCGTAGTCGGCCACGTAGATTACGGTGCGCCCTTCACGGTGCGATCGCACAAGGCGCGCCCGCTCCAGCAGCCCGAGATGATGCGACATGGTGGACGGCTGGGCTGACAGGGTGCTTGCGATGCTGCCTGCGGTCATCCCGCTGGGACCCGCCCGGATCAGCATCCGGAACACGTTCAGCCGCGTGTCTTGGGCAAGCGCGGCGAGCGCTTCAACAGCTCTATCTTGCTCCACTCTAAACCCTCGGTTTGACGATCATCGAACTATTCGATGATCGTCAAAGAGTCAACGTCGAGGAAGCTTTCAACGTGGGATTGTGGTCGCCGGTCGGATGCTGAGGTATACGTCTGGCATGGCAGGAAACCGGTCGGACCTCGAACGCGCACTCTTCGGCATCTCGCGTATTGACGAGCTGATGGGACGCAGCGCGCTGGACGTGATCAGGCGCGACCTGGGGATGTCCATCGGCAAAGCGGAAGTGGGCTCCGCTTTGGACGTGGCGCGCGCGTCGGTTCTGAACATCGAACGGCTCGGTTTGGGCGCAACGATGGACAGGTTTCAGGGGCTGGCCCGGAACGATCTCGGTGTCGGCAAGATCATCCGCGATCTGGCCGAACAGCAGCGGCGGATGAGTGGGATCATCGATCGGGTTGGCGGCATCGGCGAGCTTGATCGACTTCGCATCGGCAATTGGGCCGCCGCGCTGCAGGGGCCGAAGGTGGCCGACATGTCGATCATCGGCTCCGGCTTCGCCGAGATCGCCGCCGACCTTGCTCGCGCTAGGGGCCGGCTGGGGGATTTTGGCGCCGCTGTGGGAACCTCGCAGCTGGGCAAGACGCTGGCCTCGATCGGCCTTCCCGATGACGTTCGATCTGCGATCGCGGGCACGAGCCTCAAGATGTCGGTCATCGCGGGCGTGGGGGACATGCGGGGCATCGATGGCTCGTCCTACGACGAGGCGGTGCGGAGCCTGATGGGCGGATGGCGGACGCGCCCCGACCTGCCGCCAAGCTTCTGGCGGGACCGCCGGGTTCGAGAGCGCCACTACCGGCGTGCGGAGGTCGACTCCGGATTGGTCGCCGCACCTCCTTTGGTGGCGGTGGAGGTCATGATCGAAAGCGGACTCGCCGCCGGCGGACGCGATGAGGACGGCGCCGTCGCGCTGTTCTCGTTCGGAGGGGTTTCGGTGTCGATCCGCGCGACGGACGCACAGATCGACGCCTACCGCGGTGTCCTGGCCTTCGAGCGGCGATTGCGGGAATTCCTCGCAGAGAAGCTCCTCGCACACGCGGGTCCGAAGTGGTTCAAGCAGCGTGTCGACCAGGGGGTGTTCGCCAAGGCCAAAGGCGTCCGGGAGTCGGCGCTGAAGTCGGGTGAGCAGTCGTCGGCCCTGATCAACTACACGGAGCTCGGCGAGCTGAAGGACGTGATCCTCCGCAAGGACAACTGGGAGCAGGTGTTCGAGGTGATCTTCGTCAACCGCCAGCGCTTCGATCACGACATGCTGACGCTGATGGCCGTCCGCCGGCCGGCAGCCCACGCCCGCATGGTTGACAGCACCCAGATGCTCGAGGCGCTGCTGGTGATGAAGCGTCTCGACGACCGGATGAGCGACGATGGCGGGTGGAGTCTCGCGGCAGCCTCGGACGAGTAGCGAGCCCGGCTTTAGTTCGCGCGGCCAACGCCTGGCGAGCCGGCGCGCACCCGATCATGCCGGTCGCCCTGACCCGTCGGCCATTACGCAATCCGATTTGTTCTCACAATGTTCTTGACGGCAACCCTGACATCATGTAAGGGTTTACACTCTTTCGCATGTTGGCCAATTTTCTCGAAGGGGGAACCGCCATGAGTGATGCTGAAACAAACGCCGTCGGAAAGCGCGATCTTTCCGGCCTCTTGGATATTCTCACAAGCGCCGTGACGACCCTGGATGCCTATGGTGTCGACGGATACAGCGACCTCTACCTCTACGTGTCGGGGCATCGAGGCGACGAGGTCGTAACCGAACTCGCCGTGGAGAAGAACAGGTTCTGGATGTCGGAAGCCGGGCTCGGCGGAACGGTGCCCCGCTACATTCGCGCGGACGAGGAGGGCAACCGGCGTTCGCTGCTCGTTGCCGAACTCTGCTATGCCATGTTCCACTGGCACCTCGGCTCCGACGACATCGCCGGCTATCTGGGCTGCGGCACCTACCTGCTCGATCGCTGGATCGCCGATGCCCGCTCGGGCAATGGATCGGCGGTGCTCTCGGTCGCCATCGCCAACGACATCCGCCGCCTCGTGATCGTGGAGTCCGAGCGCATCATACTGGGCATTCCCGACGGCATGGCTGCGGATTGGGTCCGTCAGCCCCGCAGCGCCTTCGGTGGCCGGTCGATCGCGGACCTTCTCCTCAACGACGGGGAGATCGGCTTCCGTCGCATCCAGATGTTCCTGCTCAACGGTATCGCAGCTGCCTACCCGACGGTGCATTGATGTTGCGCGAGTCTGACCCCGCGCTTGCCAGCGCGGCCGCTCTGCTCTCATCGAGCCTGAACTACCGCGTCCTGCGCCGCCTGGACCTGGGCGATGGTTCCCTCGAGCTGCACGCATACGATGCAGCCCGGCCGCTCTCCGTCGCTGCCGCTCTCGACGTCGAGACGACCGGCCTGGATGTCGCCTGCGACAAGATCATCGAGCTGGCGATCCGCCGCTTCGCCTATGACGAGGAAGGGCGGATCGTTCGGATCGGGCGAGCGCGTTCGTGGCGGGAGGATCCCGGTGTTCCTCTCCATGCTGAGATCACGCGGGTGACGGGTCTGACGGACCCCGACCTCGCCGGGCAGAGCATCGACGCCGCCGAGGCCGCAGCAGTTCTGACGTCGTGCGGGGCGGTATTCAGCCACAACGCCGCCTTTGACCGGCCCTTCGTCGAGCGCCGTCTGCCCCGAGCAGCCGGGCTCGATTGGGGATGCAGTCTGGCGGACGTCGACTGGGACGAGTTCGGATTCGAGGGCCGGGCACTGGGCTGGCTGGCGGCGCAGTCAGGCTGGTTCTTCGACGCCCACCGCGCCGCTGCCGACGTCGATGCGCTGATCGCCCTTCTGGCCCATGCGGGCCCCGATCGGCGCACGGTGCTGGCGTCGGCGCTGGAGGGGATGAACAGGGCCGGGTGGAAGGTGAGCGCCGAGGGCGCCGGCTTCGAGGCGCGGCACGTGCTGAAGGCACGGGGCTACCGCTGGGACGGGCGCCTCAAGGAATGGTGGCGCGAGGTCCGCGATGGCGACGTCGACTGCGAGCGTCGCTGGCTGGAGGACCACGTCTACGCGCCGGGCATGGGCGCGCGCCGCCCTGGTCCGCGGGTGCAGGTCATCCACAGCGGCAACCGCTACTCGCTGCCGAGCTAGCTTGGGTTGGAGCGGTCTGCGAGCGAGACGCGGCCGTTCGTCAGCCGTTCGACCTCGAGGTCCAGCTGTGCCGGCCATGTCCCCGGCATCAGTCTCCCGTTCCTCCGCGCGATCGCGGCGTCGATAACGAGGCGGGCATCCTCGATCGAGAGGACGGCGTGCCTCGAAGGCACCGACTGCGCGGTCCGGAAGTCGTGGCGCGGTTGCCTCGTGAGAAGCTTCACCTCGTCGATCCTGGTTCCCACGAGACGGCGCGAGACATGTCCGCGGTGCAGCTTTGGCGACCGGCGCACGACAACGTCCGCGCCGGCTTGCTTCAGCATTTTCTCGAGTTCGCGCCATTGAGTGGACCAGTCCGCCGGCAGCAGGATTGTGGGCGTTATGCGGTTGCCCGCGGGGGCGAGGCTTCCCGTGCGATTCACCGCATCGACGATTGCCTGCCTGACCTCGTCTGCGGTAGGATCGCCGCGGTAGACCCGGCTGCCGAGTACGGTCGTCGAGAAGAGGTCGATCACCAGACAGAGCGATGGCCTGAATTCAGCGTCGTCCGCCGCCACGAAGAGGTCCGGCCGGGGGTGATCGATGACCAGCACTTCGCCGAAGGAGTGGGCCACGTGGCCTGTCGGACTTTTGGCGTTGAGGCTGAACGGCGGCACGGTTGCGTCGCGTTTCAACGCCGCGCCTTCGATAACGCGCGCCACGATCTCGTCACCCGCCCGGCCCGCCTCGTCTGCGATGCCTTCTTCCACGCGGCTTCGGCCCCTGGCATGTGGCGCCAGGTCGATCAGGCTCCTGCGTCGCGTCCACTTGCGCAGCAGTGAATAGAACCTGGTGCGGCCGAGGTTAAGTGCGGCCATTGCCTCGGCCAGGTCGCCCTGGGTGGGCACCGCAAGCGCGGTGTATTCGTCGAACACCAGCGCGCGGCTCCGCGCGACCGCCTTCTTCGTCTCCGGCAGCGCGAGCCATGCGGGATCCTTCTCGTCCTGCGCGGGCGCGGATTGTGGCGGTGCCTTGTCAGTCATGTCTTTCCTTCGGGACGATCGCACGCGAACTTTCTCCACTCAAACGAAAAAGTGACACTCATCTTGATTTTCCGTTTGGCCGAGGTTAGATCGATGTCACTTTATAGCTCATGTAGGGGAATTGCATGGAAGGGGCAGCCAAGGTCTCGTCACATGATCGTGATCACGCGAAGCCGGCGCTGGACATCGTGCTGGACGGTTTTTGGGAAGCGAGGGCAGGTGGTCAGCGGTTTTTGCGAAGCAGCCCGAGCGCGCGCTGCAGGAGCGACGGATCGCGCCCCCAGCGCGGAGGTCCGAAATGATCGCGGGCGTCCTCGGGCAGAGTGTCGAGCACCTCGGCGGGCGTCTGCGCAAGCTGGACCGGCCGCGACGCCAGGACGAAGCGCGTGCCGCTGGCGGAATTGCGGCTGGCCGTGATCGTCAGACGGTCGAACTGGGGCAACTTCGTCTCCACCACCGCGGACAGCAGGCGCCCTACGCATGCCGAACAGATGCTGGCGGGAAAGACCTCGCTGGTGATCAGCTCAGACCGTTGCGCGACACGGATGACGAGGCCTTGCCCGATAGGCAGCGTAGCCGTGATCAGCGGGAAGACTCCCGTCAGGATCATCGTTCGCGGTCCCGCCGGATCTCCGGTTTCGATGGTGACGCGCCCGCCATCCCGTCTGGCGGCGATCTCAAGCACCTCGACGGCCGACAGCCCGCAAGCGGCGAGCACGTCGCGAACAGCGGCGTCGATGGTCCAGGACCATGCGGGCATAGGCGCCCGGAACTGCAGGAGGCCACCGGGAGCCGCCACGTCGATATCGCGAATGGAGGGCGCGGCCGCGTGCAGGAGAGCGGCGTCGCAAGCGGCGGCGTCGGCCAGGCGCGTCACTTTCCGGGCATCCCGCCGCAGGTCGTTGGAGCCGTGCCGCACGACCGTCGTCCGCTCCCCGAGGCGAAGCTCTCCGGTGTTCCAGTTGTAGGTCGGGGTCGGAAGTCGGGTGATCTGCAGCTCGGCGAGCGGTGGCGTGCTCGCTTCGCCGATCCTGGGTGGCAGGATCTCGATCAAACTTCGGACGCAGCTGGAGATGGACATCGCGCCTTGATAGTCGGTGACGCTTTCCATCCTGTTACGGCATCGGCGGCGTCAGGCAGGATCCTGGTGGGGCTTGATGCGCGCCAGGCCGGTGCCGCGCCATATGAACGGCAGGCCGCCCCCTGTTACTACCACGTGAGCGCAGGCGAATGTCTCGGCGGGGCCGGCGGCGGCTTGGAACCGTTCAATCTGATGATGGAAGCTGGCGCGCGCGTCCCCGAGCCACTCCTCGATGTCGGACACTCCGAGCAGTGGTGTAGCGCTTCCCGCTGGCCATTCCGACATCAGGAAGGCGTGGGTGCCCGCGTCGACGGCGACCACACCGAGGCCGCGATCCTGGGCGAAGGCATGGATCGCCGGAACGGCCTCTCGTTCCTCGATCGGCTGGCATATGGGATCGCCCTCCTTGCCGAAGTAGTAAGCCGCGCAGTGGATGCCTCGTTCCTCGTCATGGATTGCATGGACGAGGTCCTGCGGCCGGCCCGTCTCGTCGAAATTGATCCAAACGTAGGTCAATTCGGATGGCCTGCTGATACGCGTGCTTCTGGCGGTCATTTCTATCTCCTTTGGGGGGCTTTCTTTCGGCACGGAGGAGCCGTCCCGTTCGTGCGATGCGCGATCGCGCCACTGCGCCGCGCACCAAACAGGTGCGCTGATCACGTCGGTGCTTTGGCTAAGCGGGGTGCTCGATGATGAGCGGAGTGGCCATCGAGAGGACCGTGCCTCCGGTGCCGCCGTCGGGCCGCAGGCTCGACGCAGGCGCCTTCCTCTTTTCGGACCTCGCCGCTGACCTTGTCCGTGACCCTTCTCGCCGGACGAGCTCACAGTCCTGCACCGGTGAGTTCATGTCGCTCACGACCTCAAGGCGACTTGTGTTCGAAAGCGCGGGCGAGCGCGACCTGCTCATGATCCTCGACGTCGACTACAGGACGGTCGAGCTGACGACCCAGCCCGAGCGCTTCCGTGTTCACAACGGGCGCCGCTGGACCACCTACGTGCCCGACGTGTTCGCCGCGTCCCTTCATGGCGAACGCTGTTTCTTCCAGGTCAAGCCGGGCGCGCGGTTCGCTGCCGATCCGACGCTTAAGGGCCGTATCGACGCGATTGAGGAAGAGTCGGCGCTCCGCGGGGCCGTCCACCGGCTCTGTCCTCGCGAAGGCCTCAGGGTCGGCCACCGTCTTCGTAATGCGCGCTGGATACACGCTGCGGCGACCGCGATCGATCCGATTGAGGCGCGCCTGGTCCACTCCATTCTGCGCGGCTTCAATTCTCCCTGCCGTCTGGGCGAACTCCGGCAGGGCGGCCTGGATACGCGTCTCCGCAACTGCCTGCTCGGCCTGGTCGGGCATCGCGAGGCTGCAATCGCGCTAGCGGCACCCATAGACGACGAATTGGAGGTGTTCTGGTGAGTACGGCGGTGAACCGGCTCGCCCTGAACGTCGGCGACACCGTCCTGATCGGCGGTCCGGCGGACGACCTGCTGAAGGTCGTCAAGCGCATCCGGCGGGGTTGGCTGGTCCAGCGCCACGGCTCCGAAACGACCGAGACCGTCACTGATCTGGAATTGGTCCACGCCTATCATGAGCAGCGCCTGACGAGGTGGGCGATCAATCTCGAGGGCATGGACGACGTCCGGGCCGCGAAGCTCAAGTCAGCGTTCGACGCCTGGCCTCCGCACTGCCAGCGCGAGTGCTTGCGCCGGCTCGCCTTCGTCACGGCTGTCGACGAGATCCGCGACGCGCATCGAACGGCGTTGTCCGCATGCAAGGCGGCAGTGACGGTTGTTTGGGACGAAATGTCAGCTGATTGGCAGCAGGAGGAGCGCGATGCCGCGGTCAGCGGGGCGTCGGGCAAGCGCCGTCGCAATGGGGTGGAGCAGGGCGGCGACGCGGTGACAGTCAAGACCCTGAAGTCGCCGAAACCGTCCACCGTCCGCACGTGGTATGCCGACTGGGTGGGGTCCGGTCGCAACGAGATGGCGCTCATGCCCGCCTTCGAGAAGCGGGGTCATCGCACACCGCGGTATGCAGTGGCCGCCAACGACGACGAGAAGGACACCTATCAGTTGATGGAGGAGGCGGCGAAGGGGGCCTACCTCGATCTGTTAAAGCGCTCCAAGCAGATCGCGTTCGAGTTCTACCAGTCACTGTGCGCCAAACTCGAAATCCCGAGCGTGTCGGGCAGGACTTTTCGGCGTTTTCTCTCGCGCCATTACGACGACTACGACCGCTGTGCCGCCCGGGAGGGAAAGAAGGCGGCTTGGCTGAAGTTCGGTATCTTCGTGCTGCGCGATCTTCCGGATCGTCCGCTCGAGGAAGTCGAGGTCGACCATTGTCTGGTCGACCTGGTCGTCGTGGACGAGAACGGAAAGGCGATCGGCCGTCCCTGGATAACCGTGCTGCTTGACCGCGCGACGAAGTGCATCGTCGGCATCCACGTCAGTTTCATGCCTCCGAGCTACCTTACCGTGCAGCGGGCATTGGCACATGCGCTGTATGAGAAGGACCTTTCGGCCTTTCCGGGATTGAAGAACGGCTGGCCCTGCTTTGGGTTGGTTGAATGGCTGATCAGCGACCGGGGCAAGGAGTTCCTGAGCCGCAGCTTTCGGACGGCGTGCCTGCTGCTGCACGTTTACCCAATCGCCCTTCCGGGGCGGAAGCCGTGGCTGAAGGGGGCGGTGGAGCGCATCTTCAGGACGCTTCACGCCCGTGTGTTCGACTTGCAGGAGGGTTCCACGAAGGCTTGGAACGCCGACACCTACAATTCAGCCAAGCGCGCGCGGGTCACACGACCTGAGCTCGACCGGATGATCGTCGAGTGGATAGTGGACGACTACCATCAGCGCCCTCACCCTGCCCTGAAACGCAAGCATGGTAGGGAAATGACGCCGGACGAGGCTTGGGCCATGTTGGTCGAGCGTTTCGGGGTGCGCTTTGCACCCGACCCCCATCATGCGTTCCGTCTCACCGGCGAAATCTTCGAACGCAAGATACTCGGCACTGGGATCCGTATCAAAGGGCATATCTACGTAAACGAGCCGCTGCTCTCGCGGCTCCTCCGGCGGACTGGGGCGAAGGAGCGGTATTGGACGTTCCGCCGCGACCGGGCCGACCTTGGGCGCATCTGGATCCTCGTGGAGGGTGAGGGCTGGCACGAGATCCGCAACCTCGATTACGATCTGACCGACGGCGTGTCCGAGCAGCAGTTCGCGATCTGGAAGGGAGATGCTCTCGATCACGCCGCATCTGACGAGGAACCCTGCGTCGCCGATCTGTATGAGGCGCGCGCTCGCGTGGAGGCTACACGCGATGCGGCCCTGTCAGGCGCGAACACGCTGGCGTCGGCGCTGCGGTGGGCCCGCTACGGCGACATGGGTGAGACGTTTACCCCTATCCCGGGGTTTGGTCCGTCGCGTGAACAGGCGAGCTCGCCTGTTCCTTCGCTGCTCCCGCCACCGTCGCCTGCGGAGCTGGCGATCACCGATGAGACCAGCTCAGACCGGTCGGTAGAGAGTGACCCTGAGGGCGATGACCCCCCTGAGGGCGCCGGGCAAGGCACCGACGCTCTCGCCGCGATCATCGATGAGGAAGCGCTGAAGCTGCTTGAGGAGATGGGCGGATGATGTTCCCGGACGGCTATGACGAGGGCGAGGTCGAAGCCGCGACGGTGGCGGCAAAGTTGGAGAATGGCATCATTCCCCATCCTGCGCTGAAGAACGCGCAGAAGGCGCTGCGCCTGCATCAGCTCCGGAGCCTTCCATTGGACGGTCGGGCCCCCCAGGCGGGACACCTTCTACTGGTTACCGGCGAGCCTGGTGCCGGCAAGAGCACTCTTCTCGCGCTGCACAAGGAACGGTTCAAGGACGTGCGGGACGAGGACGGCCTGAGGATCACGGCCGTGCTCGCCGAAATGCCCACGCCCTGCACCAAAAAGGGCGTGGTGGAGGCGATTTTCCGCAGCATGCATCATGACGTTCCCAAGGATTGGAATGCCGCCCACATCATCGAGGAGATCGCCAGGCTGGTGCGCGAGCACCACGTCTTGATGATCATGCTCGACGAAGCCGATCGCATCTTCGGAGTTGATACCGAGGGGGTCGCCAAGTTTCTCGTGTCGCTGCTCAACACCGTCAAGGCGCAGTTCGTTCTGGCGGGGGCGCCCACGCTGCTGAAGCTCAATTCGACCTACGGACTCGAGCGGCGGACGGAAGAGGACATCGTCTTGGCGCCCTACCGGTGGGACACCGGCGACGGGCAGAAGAACTTCAGGACCCTGCTCCAGGTGTTTGACCATAGGTTGGGACTCGGCAAGCTCGCGGGGCTTCATGAGTTTGACCTCGCGAGACGTATATACGTGGCCACGGGCGGGCATGTCGGCATAGTCTCCAAGCTGCTCGTCGCCGCTGCCCGGAGGGCCGCCGAGGGTGGCCGGACACTGGATCGTAAACTCCTCGGCGACACCTGGGCTGATCTGCGAAGGAAGGATCAGGAGCCGGAGGACATCGACTTCGACCGGGACGTGATGAAGGATCCGGTGAAACCGAAGCCACCGGTTCTTCGCGAGGACAATCCACTTCTGTGCCGGGCGGATAGGGTCAAGGCCATCTGGGCGGCACAGCGCGCGGCGGCGGCCGAGGCCGAGGCCGCGCAGGAGGTGGCGAAGCGCGGCCGCCGGACGATCCCCGGGCGCCGACGGTCAGCGCGGACCTAGTTGGCCCGTGAGCTCCCTCCTTCCCCTTACCTTACGCTCGCGGGAGCATGAACCGGCTCACGCCGCGATGGTTCGGCTCGCGCGCCGTTGGGGTGCTGGAGACGCTGTGCGCTTCGCAAGGTCTTTCGGTGCCTCGTTGCGTGACCTGACATCGGGTCGCCGGGTAGCCCTGTTTGCGGACCGCGCCGGATTGGATGCTGCGGAAGTTGTTCGAGCGTCGCCCCTGATCCGGGCCCGAAGTCGGACGGTGGAACTGCACGGAGAGGTTCTGCAGCTTGGCGACTGGTCTCTCCGTTCACGCCGCCGTTGCCCCATCTGCGTCCAGACGGATGCCGACGACGCCGGGCAGATCGGGATACCTGCGGAATGGTGGGCGACTAGCCGGAGCTGGTGGGACATCCGTTCAATCGACGTCTGCCCGGAACATCATGTTCGCATGATTGACCGGTGTGCCTCCTGCGGATCACTTCATGACTGGAAGTCCGGCCTTCTGGTTTGCCGGTGCGGAGCGACGAACGGCCCTCGCGTCTGCATCGAGGGTGACCCGGCGTTCTCCCGATACGTGCTCGGGCGGCTCTCACTTTGCCATCCGACGTTGGTTCCCGTCCTCGACGGCATGGCGCTGGACGAGGCAGTGAGAACGGCTGAACTCCTCGGCGCTTCGCGCCTCCCCTGGAGCCCGGTGAAGCCGAAGCGCACCTATGCCGACGAAGTGACGGATCGTCTGCAGGGGCTTCGGCTCGCCCTCGACTGGCCGGCCGGTTTGCTCAAGTCTTTGGATGAACTCGTCGCTGGCTACGATCTGCGGCCGGCCCAGGGCCTGATCGCCGCATACGGCTGGGTCTACTCTGAGATGTGCATGGGCGACGTTTCGCAGGCCACGTCGGGCCTGGTGGCTGGCGTTGTGCGAGAGCACGCGGTTCGGAGCGGCATCATTGCGAGAGACGAGGACCGGCTTGGCGGGGATGTTCCCGAGACGATGACCGCCAAGACGGCTGCCAAGTGCCTCGGTTATGGCTACGAAAGGACCCGGCGCACCCTGGAGCAGGCAGGGGCGATACCGACTGGTTCTCGGCGGGGGGTGGCCTTCGCCCTCGACCCCTCCGCCGTGGGGCGGCTGAGCCGCAGGGAGCAGAGCGTGCCGCCATCGGCTCTGCTTTCGATTGGCCGCACTCAGGCGCGGAAACTCCTCCGCGATGAGGGTCTGCGCGCCGCAATCCGTCCGGATGCCGGGGACCAGGCATCTGCGCTGGTAGGCATCATCAGCTCGCTCGCGATGCCGGGAGACCGGCAAGCAAACGTGCCTTTGTCCGCGGCCTGCCGGAATATGTCGGTTCCGCTGGCTGCGGCTTGCCGGGGCATTATCGAGGGCAACGTGCGTGTCCGCCTGAAAGGCTCTGAGGCCGGGCTCCGCGCCGTCCTTGTTCGGCAGGCAGACCTCGCCCCACTCCGGAAGCCCAGAGACAGAATGACCGTCGAGGCGATCGCACGTCAATCTGGCCTGCACCACGACGCAGTGAGAAGCCTCGTCCGGTGCGGCGCGTTCGGGGAGGCCGAACGCGGGCAGGTGGCCGCCACCGCGGTGCGCCGATTTCTAGACGAGCATGTGACGGCCGCAGAGCTGTCCCGCGATCGGAACACGTCTTCCACCGCCATTCGGCGGACATTGGAAAAGATGGGAGTGGTCCCGGCGTTCGGGCCGCCGGAGTGCCGCCAACTGATATACCGTCGCTGCGACTTGCCGACGATACACTGATGGCCGCACTCGCGATCGATCTTGACCGCGTCACTTTGGCGCCGCTCACCGTCCGTTTTCGTGAAGGTGAGGCGGCGAGCTCCCTGCTGCGCCGTCTAGCCGTGCGACGGGGCTGCGAGACCGTCCAAAGTTTCCTAAAGACGATCCCTCACTGCCCCGCCGTGCTCGCTAAGAGCGTCCCTACGGGTCAGCATCTCGATGTCGTCGCACGCCTTTCTGGAATCGGCTTGGAAGCTATCGCAGCATCCACTCCGGTGCGCACCACCCGCGGTTACATGTTGGGCGAGGTCCTGCTCGAGCGTGGCGGCAAGCTTGGAGTGGGGCCCGGATCAACCGGCAAGGTCTGCCCGGCTTGTCTCCTCGAGGATCGGGAATCATTGGATGGACCGCTGGAATGCCGACCCTATCGTCGCTTCTGGTGGGATCTTGACGGGATCGATGGCTGTCCGACGCACAACATCCCTCTGCTAAGGCAATGCCCTGACTGCGGCGTGTCGTCCCACGTTATCAACATAAGGCCGGATCGCTGCAGGTGCGCCCTCGATCTCGCAGGGCCAGCGGAAGAACCGGCGACGGGCTATGATGCGGACGTGCTTCGCATGGTCAGAGGTGGGCCGCGCCCGTGGTGGGCGCACGGCCTTTCGATTCGGTCCGTCACCAGTCTCGCGCTCAGGGTTGGGCTTCTGGAGGCGAAGGGTTCCCGAGTGGCTGAGGTGCGCCGCCTGGAGTCGCGTGAACGGATGGGGATGACGTCACTCGGGGCGACTCTGCTGGACTCAGGGTGGAGCGAGATTGATGCTCTATTTGACAGGCGAGCCGCGGCTGGTCGCCGCAGAAATGCGGGCGAGATATATGGCGATCTGCTTAAATGGCTGGAGAGGCGGGACGAGGAAGGCCTCACACCTTTCAAAGAGCGAATGGCCGAACATGCGGCGGGTGCCCTTCGGGAAGTGCACGGCAGCTCCATGTTCGGACTGAACCTCGATGAGGTCGGGCGCTCTCGGCATTCGCTCCGGAGCCCTGAACCTGCTGGCTCGGCCTTTCGTGATGCCCTGAACCGGGCAAGGCAACATGTAGAACATGGCCGTAGCGAAGACCTTGCCGCTGTTCTCGGCCTCACCCGCGGACAGCTCCAGAGCATGATGCACAAGGATCCCGTAGACAGGCTCGATGGTGCGGTGCGAAATCGCCACAACACATATCGCTACGACACTATCGGCGCGCTCGGATTCATGGACCTGGCAGCGGGTGCCCCGGTTTTCGTGGATGTCCCCGAGACCTTTGTGCCACTACTTGAGGTGCGTCGGCTTCGGCGCACGTGGGTCGCGGTCTACAGGGCCCTCCGGGAGAAGCGGATGAGCGTTGCTGGACTGCGCGATGGTCAGTCCGGCCTGGCCGCCATTCTCGTCCACCGGGATGAGGTTCGCGCCGCTTGCCCTGTTGAGCGGCCGGGATGGGACGAAAGCTCGCTTTCCAATCCGGAAGCGCGGAAACGGCTCGGCGTGACCTCAGGGACGCTGCAAGCGCTGCGGCGACGTGGGATCGTGCGCTTCGTTCGGCGCCGGTCAGCGGACGACAAATCGAGCAACGCGCCCTCCCTCGAATCGGTGGAGGCTTTCGAGAGGGATTACGTGACGTTGAAGGGGCTAGGTTGCGAGTTCGGGGCCCCGAGTTTGGAACTGGCGCAATCACTGGAGGACGCTGGGATCCGCACCATACTGGAGGATGGGCACCAAGACTTGATCTTCCTCAGGGGAGAGGCGATGTTCGCGTTGGCTTCCGGCAAAATCGCGTCAGTCTAATTGAGTCCAAACCATCCCGCGTTTAAGCCTAATTGAGTCCGAGATGATCTTTTATGTGGCCATATGACCGATAATTCGCACCTTAATTGGTTCCGCTAAGACGTGATCGCCACCAGCAGGCGCGTTCGCCAATTGGGTTCGACATCATTGAGTGCCAGGTTGCTGGTGTCGAGGCGCACCTCGCCGCCGCCCATTTTCACACTGCGCCCATTCAGTTGAACGAGCAGATCATTGTTGTCGCGAGCGACGATATCGATGACTTTTTGCGCCAGTGCAGCCTGGGCCGAGAGACTCGCCGCATCGCGCACAGCCGCTTCCGCCCAATCCGCATTGCGGCCCCTCATTTCCGCCAGCGAACGGATATAGGCGATGGCATCATTGAGCGCCTTGGCTTCGCTTGCGCTTCCGGTTTTCGGGCCGGCAGTTTCGTCGGCTGCAGCTTTGTCACCTTCCTCCTTTTTTGGATTGGTCGCAGGGGTGACGCCCGGCGCGCCCAATTGTACAGGAGTGGCTGCCCCGACATTGGTGCCCGGCGCCATTGCTGCAACATGACTGGCCGTCAGGATGAACGCCCCGGCACTTGCGGCACGTGCGCCGCTGGGGCTGACATATGTCACCACCGGCATTGGCGCGTTGACGATCGCACGGATGATCTCCCGCATCGAGGTGTCGAGGCCGCCGGGCGTATCCATGCGGATTACGATCATTGGCGCGCCCGCTTCTGCGGCCGAGGCGATCCCACCAGAGACATAGTCGGCGGTGGCGGGACCTATCGCTCCGTCGATCGTGAGTACGGGAACTCCCCGGTCGGTCGCCAGTCGCTCAGCCCGGGCGAATGGCTGCGAAAAACCAAGCAACAGGCACAGGGCGAGCAGGCATCGCAACAAGGAAATATGGCGTGGCCTGTCCATAGGAAACCTCTCTCCCTACGCCCCAGACTGGGAATTTCTATTTGTTATATTTCGAATTGTCTCACATTCTGGGCTTGGATACGAGAAAATTGAACCGGGCAGCGGATAGCTTAGTGTCTGACCCGAAACTAAGGTGGGTGATATCAGCAGGTTAGCTTGACGCCGTGCCTTGCCGTTGATTCAGGAGGTTTTGCGAAGAACTTCCGGAGATCAGCGATGTGGACCGATACCACCCGCGCGCATCATTCGCGCAAAGGCCTCGCCCTGCCAAGCGATTTGACCGATGGTGAGTGGGCCGTTCTGGAGCCCTTTTTCCCGCCGCCATCGCAGACTGGGCGGCCTCGCAAATGGCCAGTCCGGCGCATTGTCGAGGCGATCCTTTACCTGCTTCGCGGCGGGTTGCCCTGGCGGATGCTGCCCCCCTGTTTTCCGCCGGCCTCGACCGTGCAGCGCTGGTTCTACTTATGGCGCGATGCGGGCCTGTGGGAACGGATCAACCATTATCTGCTGCAAGACCTACGCACCGCCCAGGGCCGTGAGGCTTCGCCCAGTGCCGGTGTAATCGACAGCCAAAGCGTCAAGACGACCGAAAGCGGAGGTCCGCAGGGCTATGATGCAGGTAAAAAGATCAAGGGGCGCAAGCGTCATATCGTGACCGATACCGAAGGTAATCTGGTTCATGCCGTGGTCCACACCGCCGATATCCAGGACCGTGACGGTGCTCCGCTGCTGCTGGCCGAGATCGTCCGCTCGTTCCCATGGCTGCGGCACGTCTTCGCCGATGGCGGCTATGCCGGGAAGAAGCTCAGGGGTAGCCTCGCCCGGCTCGGGCAGTGGACCATCGAGATCATCAAACGGTCCGACAGGGCAAAGGGCTTCGAAATCCTGCCGCGACGCTGGGTGGTCGAGCGGACATTCGCCTGGCTCGGCCGCAACCGTCGCCTTGCAAAGGACTTCGAACAGACCCTCGCATCGGCCCGCTGCTGGCTGTTCACCGCTTCCGTCCAGCTCCTCACTCGACGCATCGTACGTCTATGAAAATACAGCCGATAGTTTCGAGTCAGATGGGGTGGTTGCCGCCCTCCCCAGACGGCATCGCAATGTGCCAAGATAGTGGTGTTGAAAGGCCACTGAGCGGAAAGGACGGCAACCGTGACAAAGGATATGATGATCGGGGTTGATTTGGCAAAAGCTGTTTTTCAGCTGCATGCCGCGTCGATGACAGGTCAGCTTCGGTTTTGTAAAAAGCTGTCGCGGCAGAGTTTCCTCAAGTTTATGGCCGAGCAGCCTCGTGCGGTGGTTGTGATGGAGGCTTGTGGCAGCGCGCATTACTGGGCCCGCGAGATGACCAGCCTGGGCCACGAGGTGAAGCTGATTGCGCCGCAATACGTGAAGCCGTTTGTGAAGCGGCAGAAGAATGATGCGGCAGACGCCGAGGCGATCGTGATCGCCGCCCAGAGACCGGAAATGCGCTTCGTCGAGCCAAAATCAGCCGAGCAGCAAGGTCGGGCAATGCTGTTCCGGGCGCGGACCCGGCTAGTTCAGCAGCGCACCGAACTGGTCAACATGCTGCGCGCTTTTCTTTACGAGCTCGGTCATGTGGTGCCGCAGGGCATCAATAACGTGTCCCGGATCGCCGCGATCATCACCGAGCCCAACAGCGATCTGCCTGAGATTGCCCGGATTGAATGCCGCGATTTGCTGGAGCAGATCGAAGCAATGACCGTGCGGATTGCGACAAGCGACCGCCGGATCAAGGATCTGGCAGGGCAAGCAGACATGGCTCGAAGGCTACAGACCATGCCTGGAGTGGGGCCGATGACGGCTCTGGCAGTCGAAGCGTTTGCCCCGCCAATGGAGAGCTTCAAATGCGGCAGGGACTTTGCCGCTTGGCTGGGATTGGTGCCGAAACAGCATTCGAGCGGAGGCAAGACCCGTCATGGCCGCGTCTCCAAAGCCGGGCAAAGCGACATTCGCCAGCTGCTTATCATGGGCGCCATGTCGCGATTGAACTGGATGGGCCGAAAATCGATCTCAGAAACATCGTGGCTAGCCCGCATGCTGGCGCGCAAGCCACGGATGCTGGTGGCAATCGCATTGGCCAACAAGATGGCCCGGATGATCTGGGCGATGTTGACGAAACAGGAAGATTATCGAACCCCGGCAACGGCAATCGCCGCCTGATAGAAAGGCTGCGCAAGGCCCAAGCTGGTAAGGGGGAGTGAGAAGGCGACGACCCGAATGGGCAAAATGATCGAACAGATCTGGATCAGGAAAACCAGTTAAGAGTCCCGAGTTTCGAGCTCGTGAATCAGATTTGGACCTGATCCGCGGATCACCATACCGGCCAGCGGCTTCTGGAAAACGCTGCAATCAAAGGCCTGACAGAAGACCGCGCTCGATCACCTGTTCACCGGTTCAAATACTTCTTGCCTCACGGGCGGCAACCACAGAAGACTCTTAACTTGAGATGATCTGCCTTGACCTCGCGCAAATGCCGATGGTCTCGCTCAGCTAAAGCAGCCAGCCCTGGTTTCGGATTGCCTCCGCCAACACTCCGGCCAACGGGATCGAGGAGGCGGAACTTGAGGTTGAGTCCGTGGCTCGGAAGCCGGTGATCCCTTCCTCCGCCAGCCGTGCAAGGTCCGCATTCGAGGCAAGTGAATGCGTCGCCACCGCCTGTATGTTCGTAGCGCCTGCTTCGCGTAACAGACGGGCGCAGGCAATCAAGGTCGTGCCACTCGAGATCATGTCGTCAATCAGGATGACCGGCCGCTGGCGCACTTTGGAGATATCGGCGATCGCAAGCGCGACCTCGCGGTCGCCGCGGCGAACTTTCTCGCCCACGAGAAACTCAAGTCGCAACGGGCGCGCAATGCTTTCCACCCATTGGCGGGATTCGCTGTCCGGGCCAACCAACACAGTTCGCGGATCAAGGTCACTGGCGATTGCTTGCACAAGGGCCGGAGCCGCAGAAATCGCAACCGCCGGAGTAGCATCCATCACTTCGCCAAGGTTGGCGATGCGATGGAGATGCGGATCGACCGTGAGCACGCCGTCGAACCAACTCGCCAGCAGGCGTCCGATGACTTGCTGACTTACCGCTTCACCGGCCCGAAAGGCCATGTCCTGACGCATATAGGCAAGGTAGGGGGCAACAAGTATCACCCGCTTTGCACCGTTGTCGCGCAGGGCGGATGCTGCAAACAACAATTCTATCAGCTTTGCATTCGGATCATCAAGCGATCGAAACAACAGCGCCGTTGGCGCGTCTCCATGAACCCTAACGAGACTTTCTCCATCGGGAAAGCTGCGCGCTTCGATCGGAACGAAGGGGACCTGACATTGCTTGGCAAGGTCAGATGCCTGCCGAATGCTCTCGGCAAAAGCGAACACGGCCGCATTCATGGCGTCACCGCATAACCGGACGACGTCAAAGCCAGGTCGCGAGCGTAGCCCAACCCCGTCTCTGACTCCGCGTGAATGCGGTAGAGCGCTTCGTCCCTCCGCACGGGTTCACCGACCTTGCGTAAAAGATCAATACCCGCCCCCTTGTCCATCGGCGCGCCTGCCAGCCGGGCGATACGAGCGATCAAATGGCAGTCGATCGAAGTTACCGTACCGCGGGTCGTGGCGCGGACTTCGTGGATGAACTTGGCAGGTTCCAGCACCTCCTTGCGGCGCCCTTGCGCGTCGATGAGCCGTTCCATCGCCGCCAGCGCTTTGCCCGATCCGAGCAGTTCCATGGCTCGGGCGTAACCGCGACCACCCTTCAAGCCAGGATCGAATTCCAAAACTCGGCCCGCCAGCATCAACGAACGTTCCCGCAGATCTTCGGGAGCATCTTCGTCATTCCGCAACACGGCCATCACATCGCGCGCTTCAAGGACGGGGCCAACGCCCCGCCCGACGGGTTGCGTCCCATCCGTGAAAATGACCTCCAACACCAGGCCGAGCTTGTGCGCGACATGTTCGAACAGTTTGCGCAGGCGGATGGCCTCGCGCTGGGATCGAACCTTGGCGCTGGGTCCCACCGGGATGTCGATAAGGAGGTGCGTCGAGCCGGCCGCGACCTTCTTTGACAGGATCGATGCCACCATCTGGTCGAAAGTATCGATCCGCAGCGGACGTTCGACCGTGATGAGGATGTCGTCAGCCGGGGACAGGTTGACCCGCCCGCCCCAGGCCAGGACCGCATGATGCTGTTCGACCACCGAGATCAGCTTTTCTTCCGCAAGGTCTACCGCCGCAAGAACCTCCATGGTGTCTGCCGTGCCGGAAGGCGAGGTGATTGCTCGCGAAGATGTCTTTGGCATGGTCAGGCCATGAGCAGCGATGATAGGGACGACGATCATGGAGGTGCGGTTTCCCGGTATTCCGCCTATGCAATGCTTGTCGACCACAACGTCGCTGCCCCAGCGCATGCGCCTGCCGACACCCGCCATGGCGCTGGTCAGCGCCAGTGTTTCCTGGGTGGTCATGAAGCTGGCGCAGCCAACCAGGAATGCCCCAATTTCCATTGGCGAATAGCGGTAAGCGGCGATGTCGTTGATGATTTCACGAATTTCGGTGTCGTCGAGGGTGTCGCCGTCAATCTTGCGGCGAACATGCTCGAGGCTATGGGGCACAGGAGCCTGCCGGAAGGAGACTTCGCTTCCCTCTGCCAGTCCGAGCCGACGAAACGCCTGTTCGCCCAGCCCGATTTCCCCAGGCTGCAACAGGCATGCGTCGTCAACAATGGCAAGTGTGGCCAGGATAGACACGTTTCCGTTGCCGATCTCGATCTTCCGAAGCGCCTGAAATTGCTCCGGCGAATATCCGTTGCCGCTGCGCGACAAAAAGGCGGTATTTTCAGGATGAGTGTCAATGGCAATGCGTCGGATCTTCATGATGTCCTCCCCGAGTCCTGTGTCTCGCCAGACAGCGGACGATGCAATCCTCGGCATTCCCTGATTGATCGTGCGATGTCGGCGCGACGGGGCAGTGTGCGATACGCCGCAGTCACTCAGTCTCCAAAGATCTGCGGGTTGCGCTCGATGAAGCGTCGTGCCCAACTGTCCACATATGACGATCTCACGCGGATCAGGTAGCGTAGGCCCCCAAGGCTGATGACTGCCGCGCCAAGTGCATTGACGATGAGATCCCACATCGTGTCGGTCAGGCCCGATGGATCTCCGAGCATGGGCTTCTGCATGGTCATCCCGAAAATCTGATCCATCGCAAACTCGAAAATCTCCCACAAAGCACCGATCCCCTGCGAGAAGAAGAACGCGAAAAGGGCGAGGAAGGATGGACGCATATAGAGGTCTACATGCTGGTCTTCGTTGAGGATGTAGACGATCATGAAACCCAGCAGGCCCAGAAGCAGCCCCGCCGTGGCATGCAGAAGCAGATCCCACCACCAGAAGCGTTCATAGTAGTCACGCACCTCGCCGAGAAAGAGCGTGGCGAAGACGAAGATTATCGCCAAAATCTGTAGCTCAAAGGGTATATGGCTGCGCCAGCGCGGCTTCAATATAAATGGCGACATCATCGTTATCATGATGGCAAGCACGAGGAAAACATGAAGCCATCGTTCATCCAGAACCAGAAAGACCAGTTCGCCTGCCATCACCAATTCAAGAACTGCGAGAATAACCAAATGAACGAGGCGTGCGCGTCCATTCGCTGACGGTTGTTGGGCTTGTCCTGCCATTACCTCTTCCTGCGCCTAAGGGGTTTAACGACCTTGGCCCCAGCCATACGCTATCAGCACGGACGCAGCCTGTCCCCAATCTGTTCCAACGCTTGGGCAGGGTTGAGCTCTGAATGCTGACTGATTTGTGCGGCGGCTGACCGTTTGAGCTTGCTTCACCGATGGCGGAAGGCGAAAACAGAGGCTCCGCGTCATCAACGATCGCAATCGCGACGCTCTTCGCAAGCATCGCGCAGGGAGAAGTTTTTGTCTTTGGTCCTCCTAGCGTTGCTTCCCTTTATCGGCGCGCTGCTGACGTCGATCACGGGGCACGCGCATCGCAACCTGCTGGCTGGGATTGCCTCCGCGCCTGCTCTGGTCGGTCTGGCACTGCTCGCCATGCTGGCGCCTTCGGTGCTGGCGGGCGATGTCGCGCAGATTCGGGTGGACTGGGTGCCCGCGCTTGGGCTGGATCTCAGCTTGCGGGTCGATGCGCTGGCTTGGCTGTTTGCAGCCCTCATCCTGGGCATCGGGGTGCTGATCGTCATCTATGCCCGCTTCTACCTTCCCGCCGAAGAGGCCATGGGCCGCTTTCTGGCTCTGCTGTTGCTGTTCCAGGGCGCAATGCTGGGTATCGCATTGTCCGGCAACATTCTGCTCCTGCTGATTTTCTGGGAACTGACGAGCTTATCTTCCTTTCTGCTGATCGGTTTTCGGAGCGACAAGCCAGAGGGCCGGCAAGGCGCGCGCATGGCACTGGCGGTAACGGGCGGCGGCGGACTGGCGCTGATCGCGGGGCTGCTGCTGCTGGGCCGGATCGCCGGGTCGTTCGAGCTGGCCGACATATTGGCGAGCGGGGACACGATCCGAGCTTCCGCGCTCTATCCGCCCGCGTTGGTACTGATCCTGATCGGCTGCTTCACCAAGTCGGCACAGTTTCCGTTCCACTTCTGGCTGCCGCACGCCATGGCGGCGCCGACGCCGGTCAGCGCCTATCTTCATTCCGCGACGATGGTGAAGGCCGGCGTGTTCCTGCTCGCCCGTTTCTGGCCAGTGCTGTCGGGCACGGACCTGTGGTTCTACCTGGTGAGCACGACGGGCCTCGTCACCATGGTTCTGGGCGCGGCCATCGCGCTGTTCCGTCACGACCTGAAGGCCATCCTCGCCTATTCCACGGTCAGCCATCTCGGCCTTCTCACCATGCTGTTCGGCCTCGGCACGCCCGCAGCGGCTATGGTCGGGGTCTTCCATCTGCTCAATCACGCCCTGTTCAAGGCCGCATTGTTCATGAATGCCGGTATCGTCGATCATGAGACAGGAACGCGCGACATCCGGCTGCTTGGCGGCCTTGCCGGCCTGATGCCGGTCACCGCGACGCTGGGGATCGTCGCTGCCGCGTCCATGGCAGGGCTGCCGCCGCTGGGGGGCTTCCTGTCGAAGGAAATGATGCTGGAGGAGACGGCCCATATCGTCTGGGCCGGCCAGCACTGGCTGCTGCCTCTGCTGGCGGTGGTCGGCGCGACGCTCTCCGTCGCCTATTCCTTGCGCTACATCTTCCACCTCTATCTGGGCCAGCGCCGCCCGTCCTATCCGGCCAGGCCGCACGATCCGCCGGTCGGGCTGTGGGCGCCGTCCGCGCTGCTGGTCCTGCTCACCGTGCTGATGGGGTTGTTCCCTCAGACGTTGACCTCCGATCTGGTCGCACCTGCGGCCGCAGCGACAACCGGCGGGACCGCGCCGCCGTTCAAGCCCGCGCTCTGGCATGGGCTTACCCTGGCGCTGGGCATGAGCATCGTGGCCGTGGCCGTCGGCGCGGCGATGCTGTGGAGGCACGGCCTGCTCCAGCGCTTATGGGACGCGATGCGCCTGCCCGACGCCAAGTGGCTGTTCGAAGCCGCCGTGGATGTGCTGGTCCGCCATGCCCGGGCGATAACGACCACGATCCATAACGGGTCGCTGCAGCGCCAGCTTGGCTTGCTGTTCATCGTTGCGATCGCGCTCGGATCGGCGGGGGTCTGGACCGGCGGCTATGCGCCGGGCACGCGCGCCACCATCGCTGCGCCGCCAGTCGCGATCGTCGCCTGGCTGCTGCTGCTGGCAGCTGTGGGCGCAGTGGTGAAAGCGCAGCGGCAGCGTTTCCTGACCCTGATTTATATCAGCGTCATCGGTCTCATCATCTCGCTGGCCTTCATCTACCTGTCGGCGCCCGACCTGGCGCTGACGCAGATTTCAGTGGAAGTCGTGACGATCCTGCTGCTCCTGCTCGC
Source organism: Sphingobium sp. GW456-12-10-14-TSB1 (assembly GCF_059424385.1). NCBI lineage: Bacteria > Pseudomonadati > Pseudomonadota > Alphaproteobacteria > Sphingomonadales > Sphingobiaceae > Sphingobium > Sphingobium sp. GW456-12-10-14-TSB1. The sequence goes on from NZ_JBWKZI010000001.1 coordinate 3,009,233, forward strand.
CCTCAACCTGCTGCCCAAGAAACCGGCACGGCTGTCAAGCAACGGCCGGAGACTGCGCGACGGCCTGATCGGGCTGGCGGGCGGAACGGCGACGGGCCTTGCCGCCTGGGCGGTGATGACGCGGGTGCCCAACGATCCGATTTCGGCCTATCACTGGGCCAACAGCTATGCCCATGGCGGCGGCACCAACGTCGTCAACGTGACCCTCGTCGATTTCCGCGCCTTCGACACGTTCGGGGAGATCACCGTGCTGGGCATCGCCGCGCTCACCATCTTCGCGCTGCTGCAGCCCGCCACTCGCGGCGTTTCGGGCCGAAGGCTGCGCGCATGGATCGCGGACCTGCCCCGATCGCCGGAGCGCCACCCGATGATGTTCGCCGTGGCCGCAAGGCTGCTGCTGCCGCTGGCGACGATGATCGGCCTCTACATCTTCCTGCGCGGCCACAACATGCCCGGCGGCGGCTTCATTGCCGGCCTCGTCGTGTCGATCGCGATGCTGATGCAATATATGGCGTCGGGCTTCGAATGGGCCGACCAGAGGCGCCGGATCGACGAGCATCTGCTGATCGGCCTGGGCGTCATCATCGCCGCGCTCACGGGGCTTGGTTCACTCTTTTTCGGTGCGCCGTTGTTCACCAGTTCGTTCGGCTATTTCACCCTGCCGCTGATCGGAACGTTCGAGCTGGCGACCGCGATGATGTTCGACATCGGCGTTGCCATGACGGTTGTCGGTGCGGTGATGCTCGCGCTCGCGGAACTCAGCCGCGTCGCCCAGCGCGCCGAAGGCGACGGGGACGGGGATGAAGGCCCGATGGACATCGATCCCGCGAAGCTGCGGGAGGCGGACGCATGAGCATCGAATTTCTCGTCGCGTCGGCGATCGGCGTGCTGACCATGGCTGGCATCTATCTTTGCCTGCGCGGCCGGACCTTCCCGGTGGTGCTGGGCCTCGCCATGCTGTCCTATGCTATCAACCTGTTCCTGTTCGCCATCGGCCGCCTGGTGGTGAATCGACCGCCGCTCTACGAAAAGGGGCTGACCGAATATACCGATCCACTGCCGCAGGCGCTGGTGCTGACGGCCATCGTCATCTCCTTCGGGATGACGGCCCTGGCGGTGGTGCTGTCGCTGCGCAGTTTCCTGGAAACCGGTACCGATCAGGTTGACGGCATGATCGAGGCTGATCCGCCCGAGCCTGACCCGGAGGCGCTGTCGTGATCGATGCGCTGATTGTCGGCCCGCTGCTGCTGCCCGCCTTCGCCGGAACCGCGACATTGCTGTTCTGGCTCCGCTACCGCTGGATCGGGGCAATCATTTCCATCGCGTCGATCATGGGCCTCGTCGCGCTGGCGATCACGCTGATGGTGCAGGCTGCCTCCGGTGAGGTCATTGCTTATGCGCTCGGAGATTGGCCGGCCCCCTTCGGTATCGTGCTGGTGCTGGACCGGCTGTCCGCGCTGATGCTGCTGCTGACCGCACTGCTCGGGCTTGCGGTCGCGGTTCACGCCACTCTGACGGGTCTCGACCGCAAGGGCTGGCATTTTCACGCGCTGTTTCAGTTCCAACTGCTCGGCGTCAACGGCGCGTTCCTGACCGGAGACCTGTTCAATCTCTTCGTCTTCTTCGAAGTGCTGCTGATCGCCTCCTATGGCCTGATGCTGCATGGACAGGGCGCGCGGCGGCTGACCGCCGGGGTCCAGTATGTGATCGTCAACCTGATCGGATCCACCCTGTTCCTGATCGCGCTTGGCTTGCTCTACGGCGTGACCGGTACGCTCAACATGGCCGACATGGCGGCGCGCGCGGCGGCGCTGCCCGCCGGAGACCAGGGGTTGCTTCGCGCTGGCGGGTTGCTGCTGACGGTGGTCTTCGGTCTGAAGGCAGCACTGCTGCCGCTGCACCTCTGGCTGCCGCGCACTTATGCGGCAGCCGCCCCCGCAGTCGCCGCGCTGTTCGCGATCATGACCAAGGTGGGCGCTTATGCCATCATCCGCACGATACCTCTGATCTTCGGCGATGGTGCCAGCATGTTCCTGCTGCCGGCCGCGCTCGGCACCATGCTGATCGGGTTCGTCGGCTTGCTCGCGGCGCGCGGGCTGGGTGATCTGGCCGCCTTCGCCCTGATCGGCTCGACTGCAACGCTGCTCACTGCCATCGCCTTGTTCGACGAGCCCGGCATGGCGGCCGCGCTTTATTATCTGCCGCATACCACGATTTCGGCGGCCCTTCTTTTTCTGACCATCGATCTCATCGTCCGCTGGCGCGGCATCGAAGGCGGCGCCATCGTGCCCACACCGCATTACAAGGGTCAAGGCTGGTTGGGATTCCAGTTCCTGGCCGTCGCCGTAGCGCTCGTCGGGCTGCCGCCGCTTTCCGGTTTCATCGGCAAGCTGCTGATCCTGCAGGCCGCTGCCGCTTCTCCCTACATGGTCGCGATCTGGGTCATGGTGTTGGGAACCAGCCTATTGGGGCTCATCGGTCTGGCGCGTGCCGGCAGCACGCTGTTCTGGAAAGAGGACGCCAGTCCGCCGATAGCGGACGACCGTCCGGTGCCTCGCGCGGTGGAAGCGTTGCCAGCGTGCTTCCTACTCGCCTTGCTGGCGGCCTTCACCGTGCTTGCCGGCCCGGCCACTGCCTATATGGAAGCCACGAGCGCGCAGATTTTCGACACTGCGGGCTATGTCCGCTCGGTGCTGGGATCAGAAGACGGGAGGGTGGGTAGATGAGGCGTCTTTTCCCCCACCCCGGACTGACCCTGCTACTGGTGACCATGTGGATGCTGGTGCTCAACGATCTGAGCTTTGGCGGCTTCGTTCTGGGCGCCGTCTTCGGGATGCTGGTGCCGTTGTTCACCGCTCCTTTCTGGCCGGACCGTCCGTCGGTGCAATATGGCTGGCGGCTCATCGCTTATGTGCTGCTGGTAATTGGTGATATCATCGTTGCCAATTTCCATGTCGCGCGTCTTATCCTGTTCCGCCGCAACCGCGATCTGCGGTCCTGCTGGCTCAACATCCCGTTGGACCTTCAGTCGGCCGAGGCGATCACCGTGCTGGCCGGAACGATCAGCCTGACTCCGGGCACGGTGTCCGCCGACATAGCCACGGACGGGCGCCATCTGCTCGTTCACGCGCTGGACAGCAGCGATCCGCAGGCTGAGGTCGCCCGCATCAAGGCACGTTACGAAAAGCGGCTGATGGAGATATTCCGATGATCGATGCGGCGCTCATGATTGCCCTGGCCTGTATAGCGCTTGCGGTATTGCTCAACCTCTACAGGCTGCTGCGGGGACCGACTGCAACGGATCGCATTCTGGCGCTGGACACGATGGTCATCAACGCCATCGCCCTCATCATCCTGTTCGGCATCAGGGAAGGCACGACCGTCTTTTTCGAAGCGGCCCTGCTTTTGGCGATGGTAGGCTTCGTAGGGACGGTGGCCTATACCAAATTCCTGCTGCGCGGCGACATCGTGGAGTAGGATGAAGCAATGACCGCAGTCCTTGATTTCGTCATCGCGTTCCTGATCATATTGGGCGGCGCTTTCGCCTTGATCGGCAGTTGGGGGCTGGCCCGCCTGCCATCGCTGATGAGCCGGTTGCATGGCCCCACGAAGGCGACGACGCTCGGTGTCGGCGGATGCCTGATTGCCTCCATGCTCTATTTTCCGACGCACGGGCTATCATGGTCAGCGCATGAGCTGCTGATCACTCTGTTCCTCTTCATCACGGCGCCGATTTCGGCCAATATGATCGCCAAGGCTTCCCTCCATGGGCGCCGGGTTTCGGGCGACGCTGTGGAAGCCGACGGAACGCCATTACCGCCCTCTCCGCATTCGCACGCGGAATGGGCGACATTCGGTTTCGAAGACCCAACACTGGGTAAATGAAACGGGATTATACTCTGTCGGTCTACCTGCCGCATTGTCGAGCATTGCCATCTGTAAGCGTTGAGACGTGCGAGGACAAACAGGACGATCATGCTTTGTGCTGCTCGATACGCAAGCGCGTCACCTATCTGTCACGGGCCGATGAAAGAAGAGCCGGAAACAAGGAGCAGCATCTTGTCCATTCGAACCTTGGCCATCGCTACAGCGCTATCAGCTACGCTCCCGCATGGGACGCTGGCCCAGGAAAGTCCTTCCTACCCCCAGACGAGCGAGGCTTATCGGGCTCAGGCGAAGGCCGAGCTTGAGCGGTTGTCGCAGGACACCCCGATCGCAGGGCCAGCGCGCAACGTCATCATCTTCATCGGCGACGGTATGGGCGTGAGCACACTGACGGCGGCGCGCATTCATCAGGGGCAGTCGGCGGGCAAGGACGGCGAATCCTTCGTCACGGCGATGGATCGCCTTCCGCACACCGCCTTGGTCAAAACCTATTCGCATGATGGCCAGGTGTCGGACTCCGCGCCCACGGCAACGGCCATCCTTACTGGCGTAAAGACCCGCAACGGTGTGATCGGCATCGGCCCCGAAGTCGCCGAGAACGATTGCGCCGCGAGCCGGCAGCACCAACTTCCTTCGCTGTTCGGTTTCGCGCAAGCCCAGGGCCGTGCGACCGGAGTCATCTCCACGGCGCGCATCACCCATGCGACGCCCGCGGCGGCCTATGCCCACACGCCGCAACGCGACTGGGAGGCAGACGGAGACCTTCCCGCATCGGCACGAGCGGAAGGTTGCCTCGACATTGCGCGGCAAATGATCGAGGGCCAGGTCGGCTCGCGCCTTGATCTGGTCTTGGGTGGCGGACGCGCCAATTTCCTGCCGGAGAGCGCGGCGGACCCGGAATATCCCCGGCAGCATGGAAAGCGGAAAGATGGCCGCGACCTTGTTGCGGAGTGGCGTCGGCGCAACCCGCAGGGCGCATATGTCTGGAACAGCAGCCAGTTCGCGCAAGCGGATTTCGCTCGAACACCTCGCCTGCTCGGTCTCTTTGAACCCGATCACATGCACTATGAGGCCGACCGATCGAGCGGCGGAGCGAAGGAACCATCGCTTGCAGAGATGACGCGAGCCGCCATCACCATGCTCGGTTCGCGGAAGACGGGCTATGTCCTGCTGGTCGAGGCGGGACGAATCGACCATGCACATCATGCCGGAAACGCCCGCCGCGCGCTCGAAGACACGGTTGCGCTGGACGGGGCGGTCGCAGCCGCGCTCGAGATGACCGATCGCGCCGACACGCTGGTGCTGGTGACGGCCGATCACAGCCATAGCTTCGCGATCAGCGGCTATCCCGGGCGCGGCAATCCGATCCTCGGCCCAGCAGCTTTCGGCGGGCAGCCGCTCAAAGCCAGGGACGGGAAGGGTTACACGACCTTGGGCTATGCCAACGGTCCGGGAGCACAGGTTGACGGCCCGCGGGCCGATCCGCTCGGATCGGATACGACCGGGCTCGACTATCGCCAGCAGGCGTTGGTTCCGCTCGGGTCCGAGACCCATGCCGGCGAGGATGTCATCGCGCGCGCTTCGGGGCCGATGGCGCATCTGGTCAAGGGCACCATAGAGCAGCACAGCCTTTACTACATCGCGGCGAAGGCGCTTGAGCCTCGGTAAGTAGCTCGGGCTGGACTGATGATATCCCCCGACGCGCTTCCGCTCACTCCGGGAAGCGCATTCGTGGCGGGCAGCGGATCGCCGGCGCTGTTCGCTTGTCGGATGTCAGTCATCTAAGCTGCCGGGCGCGCTGACCGAGCACCCGGCGGCTTACGTTGGCGTCAGAACCGGGCGCGAATCCCGCCCATTGCGAGGCGCGGGGCGCCGGGCCGCGCACCGGTGGGCGAGAAGCCGGCGTTGTAGGTCACATCGAACAGGTTCTGCACGGTGCCGAACAGCGACAGGTTGCGATGCAGGTCGATCTCGGCCGACAGGTCGACGAGCACGCGGTCGTCGATCCGGTCCGAAGCGACGATCGGTCCCTGCCCGGCGGTGGCGCGCGTCTTGCCGACCCAGTTGAGCGCCGCATTGAGCCGGGCGATTTTCGTCACGAGGCCCGCGTTCACCGTCATCTGATGCGTGGGGATATAAGGCAGATGATCGCCCGCGCTCACCGCGCCCCAGGGTTCATAGCCGCTCGTGAAGCTCGTTTTGAACTTGGCGTCGGTATAGGTGTAGGTCATCGACACCGGCACCTCGAAGCCGTCGGCCGCGATGCTGCCGAGCGTGCGGCCAGCGGAGAGTTCGATGCCCTTGACGTCGACCTTGCCGCCCTCGAACTGGTCGCCGATGTTGCAGTTGCCGCCGGTGGATGCGGTGCAGGTGCCGACCAGGTTCGAATAGTCGTTGAAGAAGCCGATGATCTCGGCGCGCCAGCCGTTCGAGCCAAGCTTGAGTCCAGCTTCATAGTTCCAGGACGTTTCCGGATCGACAGTCGAGCCCGGAGCGGGGCTGGAGAAGCCGCGATGCACGCCCGCCACGATACGGACCGCATCGGCTACCCGCCAGGTCGCGGCGATGCCGGGGATGAAGACGTCGACGCTCGACTTGGCGACGGTGGTGGGTCCCGATCGGGCGGGATCGGTCGTCGCCCAGCGCGTCTGCTTGAGGTCGATCGTCTCGTAGCGCAAGCCCGGCACGAGGGTGACAGGCCCGGCGTCGATCGTATCGCGGATGAAGAAGGCCCAGGCTTTGGCTTCACCGATACGGTTGTCCTGGCTTCCCGGCGCGCCGGCCGCAGTCAAGATCATGCGGCCGTTGACCATCTGGTAGCGATCGTCCTGCTGGAGGCGGTCTTCGTCGTCCTCATGGTAGCGGGCGGAGAGTTCGAGCGTGTGCTTGATCGCGCCGGTGTCGAACCCGGCGGTCAGCACGCTCTGCACGCCCGTCGCCTGATAGACGCGGTTGTTGTTGCGCACGCGCAGCGCGCCGGAGCGCCCGGTGAAGGCGGGGGCGCCGATCAGGTCGGCCATCTGCAGAGGATTGGCGTCGGGATTTTCCAGCACGCTGCTGATCGTCACCCAGCCCATGTTGGCGGTGTTGCGCACGTCGTTGAGCTTGTACCAAGCGCGCGCCGTGTCGGTGCGATAGGCGATCGTCGTGAGGTTGACGCGAGGGGATAACTCGAAGCGATGGCTGAGCTGGTAGGTCTTGTGCTTCGCGTTCATCACGTCGACCTGGCTGCCATTGTAGCGGCGATAGGGCGACGCCGCGAAGTCGGCGAGGGTGAGCCCCAAATAGGTCTCGTTGCTGGTCTCGTCGTAGTTCTGATACTTGAATTCGAGTGCATGCCGCCCGTCGGTCGAGCGCAGGCCCAGCTTGACCGTCCAGTCGGTGATCTCGAAGCCGCTATCACCGCCGATGTCGAGCTTCTTGAAGCCGCCCGAATGTTCGTAGAGCCCTTCGGCGAGCGCGCCGATCTCGAGCCCACCGCCGAGCGGCGCCCAGCCGCCGACCCAGCCATGCGCGCGCCGGCCGTCGTGATTGCCAGCAAGCAGTTCGGCCTTGCCGGCCACGGTTCCGGCATCGACGTCGGGGATCGGCGTCGAGAAGAGATTGAGCGCGCCGCCGACGGTCATCGGGCCATATTTGATCGCCGCCGGCCCCTTGGCGACCTCGACGCCTGAGATACGGGCGACGCGCGGGAAATAATAGGCGGCGGGCGCGGCATAAGGCGCGGGCGCGATGAGCACGCCGTCTTCCATCACCGCGATGCGCGCGCTGCGATCGGTGCCCGAGCCGCGGATGCCGATATTGGGGCGCAGGCCGAAGCCGTCCTCTTCCTGGATATAGACGCCCGGCACCTGCCGCAGGATGCGGTTGACGTCATTGTAGGAGAAGGTTTCCAGGTCGGCGGTATCGAGCCGCTGGACCGAGCCGCCGATGTCGAGCGTGTCGGTATTCGTACCCGTGACGACGATGCTGTCGATCACGCGACCGCCGTCGGCCTCCTCAGCCGTTTCCGCGAGTGCGGGCGCGCACCACAGTCCGAGCCCTGTCGCCAGCGCTAAACGGCTAGCGCCCGCATTCCTCAATTTCATCATCACCCCCTGAAGCCTCGATTCTGGCTTTGCCGATAGTGATATTGCGATTTACTCGCAACTCACTAATTGACGAAGATCGAAATCGACTTCCGATATTGTGGATGCTATCCCGACGCGGATCGGCGAAGATGTCGAGGAGCAATGCCTTGAAGCGATTAGTGTCTTCGCTGGTGCTGTGCGTGAGCCTGTGGGGCTGCGGCTCGCAGGCGGATCAAGCCGAGCGGAGCGCCTCATCTCCGAACGATTGGCTGCTCGCAGCACCTGATGATGAGGCGCGCTTCAAGCTGCTTCAAACGCAGCTTCGCGGTTTCGACCAGCCGATGTGGGAAGTGGGCGAACGCTTCGAGCGCATCCATACGGCGCTTAGTCGCGACAACTATCCGCTCGCCGCCTATCACTGGGAGAAGATCCGCACCGCGATCGAGAACGGCATCGCCAAGCGGCCCAAGCGCCGCGAGAACGCCGAGGCGCTGTTCCTGAAGCCCGTATGGAGCGATGTCGAAGCCGATTTCACATCGGCCGACCCGGTACGTGCCTGGGCCGCGTTCGAGCGGGCGAAGATGGCATGCCAGGGCTGCCATCAGGCCGAGCAGGTGCCCTATATGAACGACCAACCGGTGTTCGATCTTGCCGCCCCCGCTGGACGCGCCCGGTGAAAGGTGAAGAACCGCAGCGGCTGCGGCGCGAGCTCGGCGTCGGCGGCGCGACGATGATGGGCCTGGGCTCGATGGTCGGCACGGGCGTCTTCGTCAGTATCGGCATCGCCGCGGGCGCGGCCGGACCGGCCACGATCCTGGCGATCATGCTCGCAGCGCTGGTCGCGACCTGCAACGCGCTATCGAGCGCGCAGCTCGCCGCTGCCCATGCGGTCAGCGGCGGCACCTATGAATATGGCTATCGCTACCTGACACCGGCGTTCGGCTTCACCGCTGGCTGGATGTTCCTGTGCGCCAAGACCGCCTCGGCAGCGACTGCCGCGCTCGGCTTCGGCGGCTATCTGCTGCGCCTCGTCGGTAACGGCGAGGCAGCGATGCCGTGGCTGGCGCTTGGCGCCGTCGTCCTGTTCACGCTGCTGGTGCTGATCGGTCTCAAGCGGTCGAGCGTCATGAACATCGCCATCGTCTCGGTGACCCTGACCGCGCTCGGCGCCTTCGTCGTGCTGGGATTGCCGACAGCCGTGAAGGGCAGCGGCAATTTCTCACCATTCTTTCCGAAGACCGATGGTCCGGCGCTGCATGGCTTCCTTTACGCGACTGCGCTGATGTTCGTCGCCTATACCGGCTATGGGCGCATCGCGACCTTGGGCGAGGAGGTGAAGGAGCCGCGCAAATCGATCCCGCGCGCGATCATCGTCACGCTCGGGGTGACGGCCGTTCTCTACATTCTCGTGTCCGTCGCCGCGATCGGGATCGTCGGCGCCGATCGGTTCGCCGGCTCGGTGGCCGAGCGCGCCACACCGCTCGAAACCGTCGCCCGGGCGCTAGGTACGCCGCTGCTGCCGCAACTGATCGCGGTCGGAGCGATCACTGCCATGCTCGGCGTGCTCCTCAATCTCATCATCGGCCTGTCGCGCGTTGTGCTCGCGATGGGACGCCAGGGCGATGCGTCGCCTCTGTTCGCGCGGCTCTCGGGCGATGGCCGGGCGCCGACGGCCGCCGTCATACTGGTCGGTGTCACCGTGGGTGCGCTCGCCCTGATCGGCAGCGTCGAGACGACCTGGGCGTTCAGCGCCTTCACCGTGCTCATCTACTATGCCATCACCAATCTTGCCGCGCTGAGGCTTCCACCGGAAGACCGACTCTACCCGCGCTGGGTCGCGATCGCCGGACTGATCGCCTGTCTGTTCCTGGCCTTCTGGGTTCCTCCGCGCATCTGGCTCGCCGGGCTGGCGTTGATCGGCGTGGGACTGATCTGGCATGGACTCGCTACCCGGCTCCGGGCGAAGAAGGAGGCATAGATGTTCGACCGCGCATTCTGGTTCTCGCCCGGCGAAGGGCGCTGGACGATCCTCGTCCGCCTGTTGCTCGCCGGCGTGTTCGTGCCCGAGGGCATCCAGAAGCTGATCTTCCCGGAGATACTGGGCGCGGGCCGGTTCGCCAAGATCGGCATCCCCTGGCCCGAGTTTACCGGCCCGCTGGTCGGCTGGTTCGAGCTTGGCTGCGGCCTGCTGCTGCTCGTCGGCCTGTTCGGGCGACTGGCTTCGGTACCGATCATCGTCATCATGATCGTGGCGATCGTCTCGACCAAAATTCCGATCCTGCTTGGCCACGACTGGCTGATCTTCCACGTCCGTTCGCTTGACAGCTACGGCTTCTGGAGCATGGCGCACGAAACCCGCACCGACTGGGCGATGCTCCTGGGTGCGGTCTTCGTGCTGCTCAGTGGATCGGGGCGCTGGTCGCTCGATGAGAGGCTCTGGGGCCTTCGAACTGAAGTGGGTTCGCCCACAAGCTGAGGATTGATGGCGGTGACGAGCGAACAACAGGAGCATTGGGATGAGGTCTATCGGACCAAGGCGCCGGATCATGTAAGCTGGTATCAGGCTTCGCCCGAACCGACATTGCGGATTCTGGACCAGTTCGGAAGCTCCGCGTCCGCCTCCTTGATCGACGTCGGCGGTGGCGCGTCCACGCTCATCGATTCCCTTGTCGGACACGGATGGTCCGAACTGACCGTGCTCGATATCGCCGCGCCGGCTCTTGATGCCGCCAAGGCACGGCTCGGCTCCGCCGCGCACATATGGTGACATGGGTGGTCGCCGACATCACGAAATGGACGCCGGAACGCAGCTTCGATGTCTGGCATGACCGCGCGGTGTTTCATTTCCTCGTTGAAGCAGAGCAGAGGCATGCCTGTCGGCGCGCACTCGAAGCCGGGGTGGCAGCCGGCGGCCTGGTGATCATCGCAACCTTCGCGCCCGAAGGTCCTGAACGATGCAGCGGATTGCCGGTGCAGCGCTACGATGCAGCAGCCCTGGCGGCCGAGATCGGGCCGGCATTCGCATTGACCGAAAGTTGGCGCGAGCAACACACCACCCCCGCGGGCAACGCACAAGCATTCAACTGGTGCGTTTTCCGACGCGTGGCGAACGGTTAGCCGTCGCCCTCGTCCGCAACCACCTCGCGGAACAGCTCACGCAGCCTTTCGCGCCCCAGTTCCAAAGCTGCGCGACCCTCATCGGTCGCGCGGTAGAGTCGCCGGAAGCTGCGCCCCGCCGGCTCCTTGCGAGAAGTCAGATACCCGCGTTTTTCCAGCGCATGGAGCATCGGGTAAAGCGTGCCGGGGCTCAGGCGATAGCCGTGATGGGCCAGCTCCTCGATCATCCACTGTCCGAAAATCTCATGCTTGGCAGCATGATGCAGGATATGCAGGCGAATGAAGCCAGAGAGGATGTCTTGATGGTCCATCCTCATCCTCGTGCCAAATTCAGCTTACTCTGCCTAGTCGCGTAGGGCGTGCTCAGCCGATCGGTCATTGCCGAATTTCGGATCGACATTGCCGCCGTCAGGCAATTTTGTTTCGGACGGCCCCCCTAGTTCAAGCTGCAAGCTGCTCTTCATCTGGCTTAATGACGCATGTCCCCAATGCAGTGATCTGCCACCAAGCCAGCTTGCTGTTAGGGCCAGTAATGGCAGCACAAAACCCGCGCCTGGCCAGCCTGGACAGAACGGCGTCCTCAGCGCCGGCCAGAAAGCCAGGCTCTGACGAACTGATGTCGGCAAGCTCGACGAGCATGTCCCATTCTACCTGCGGGAGAAGTCCATTGCTGGAAGTCTTCCGCACAGGCGTCTTATCCTCTGTACTCTCACCCACTCGTTCGACGCTGCCCGCCATGGCTGAGGATCAGCGTGCAATAGGCACCCCCTTCGTGGGGTGATCGGCGTGCAAAAAGGACCCCTTCATCCCGGGGATTTAGTCGGCCGACTGGTTTTGATCAGTTGGCGAGAACGGGATGTTGATCGTGGAGACAGTGGTTCGGATTCGGCGTGAGCATGCAGCGGGTAAGGCGATCAAGGCGATCGCTCGTGACCTTCGTTTGTCGCGGAAGGTCGTCCGCAAAGCGATCCGGTCGCCGGAGGCGGCGTTCAACTATCAGCGCAAAGTCCAGCCGCTGCCGCGGATCGGTCCTTATCAGGATCGTCTCGATGCGCTGCTTGAGGAGAACGAAGGTCGCGGCCGCCGCGATCGGCTACGGATGACGCGTATCCATGACCTGCTGGTGCGCGAGGGGTTCGATGGATCCTATGATGCGGTGCGCCGCTATGCGGCGCGCTGGCGTGCTGCGCGGCGGAAGGATGCTGGCGAAGGCGCACCGGCGTTCATCCCGATGACCTTCCAGCCGGGTGAGGCCTACCAGTTCGACTGGAGCCACGAGGATGTGGAGATCGCCGGCAAGCCGATGCGGGTGAAGGTGGCGCATATGCGTCTCTGCGACTCGCGCGCACCCTATGTCCGGGCCTATCCGCGCGAGGGCCAGGAGATGCTGTTCGATGCCCATGCCCGGGCGTTCGCGTTCTTCGGCGGTGTGCCGCGACGCGGTATCTACGATAATATGAAGACGGCGGTGACGGCCGTGTTCACCGGCAAGGAGCGTGTGTTCAACCGCCGCTTCCTGATCATGACCGATCATTACATGGTCGAGCCGACCGCCTGCTCGCCGGCGGCGGGATGGGAGAAGGGCCAGGTCGAGCAGCAGGTCCAGACAATCCGAGGCCGCTTCTTCCAGCCGCGGCTCCGGTTCGCCAGCCTGGCCGAGCTCAACGGGTGGCTGGAGGCCGAGTGCCGGCGCTGGGCCGAGCATCATGCCCATCCCGAACGCGGGGATATTACCGTCGCCGAGGCGCTGGATATGGAGCGACCGGCCCTGCAGCCGATCCTGGCACCGTTCGACGGCTTCCATGAGAGCGAGCATGCCGTCACCGGCACCTGCCTCATCAGCTTCGATCGCAACCGCTACTCGGTCATGTCGACGGCCGCACGCCGGACCGTTCAGGTGCGCTCCTATGCCGATCGCATCGTCATACGCTGCGGCGATGCGATCGTCGGGGAGCATGAGCGCCACTTCGGTCGGAACCGCACGATATACGATCCCTGGCATTATCTGCCGGTCCTCGCGCACAAGCCCGGCGCGCTGCGTAACGGCGCACCGTTCCAGGACTGGGATCTGCCGCCCGCCCTGCACCGATTACGGCGAAGGCTCGGCACCGGGGACGAGGCCGATCGCAGGTTCGTGCGGGTCCTCTCGGCGGTGCTCACCGATGGCCTGGAGCCGGTAGAGGCTGCCGTGCGCGAAGCGTTGGCGAACGGAACGGCCAGCGACGAGCTGATCCTCAACATCCTCTCCCGGCGCCGCGAGCCGGCGACACCCCACAGCATCGTCACTTCGGAAGACCGGATGCTGCAGCATCCTCCGCTCGCCGACTGTGCCCGCTATGATCTGCTGCGAGGCTATGATGCAGCGGCATGATATGATCGACACGATGCGCGGCCTCGGACTCAAGGGCATGGCGGCGGCGTTCGACGAGGCGGTCACCACCGGCCTCCAGCGCAAGCGCACCACCATGGAGATACTGACCGACCTGCTCCGTGCTGAGGCGACCCACCGGGATGCAGCCTCCATCCGCTATCGGATGACGGCTGCGAGGCTGCCCGTGGTGAAGGACCTGGAGCGGTTCAGCTTCGAGGGCACACCGATCAATGAGGAGATGATCCGCTCCCTTCACGATGGCTCCTTCCTCCCGCCTCGCCGCAATATCGTGCTGGTCGGCGGCACGGGGACAGGCAAGACCCACCTCGCCATCGCGATCACCGCCAATGTCGTGCGAAGGGGCGCTCGCGCCCGCTACTTCAACACCGTCGATCTGGTGACACGCCTCGAAGAGGAGACCCGGATCGGCAAAGGCGGGACCCTGGCGGCGCAGCTGTCGCGGCTCGACCTGATCGTTCTCGACGAGCTCGGTTATCTGCCGTTCGCCCGCTCGGGAGGGCAGTTGCTGTTCCACCTCATCAGCAAGCTTTATGAGCGGACCAGCGTCATCATCACCACGAACCTCGCCTTCGGCGAATGGCCGACCGTGTTCGGCGATCCCAAGATGACCACGGCGCTGCTCGACCGCGTCACCCACCACTGCGATATCGTCGAGACGGGCAACGACAGCTGGCGCTTCAAAAACCGCAGCTGACAGCCACCTTCGGCGCCTTCAAAAATCTATCTTGCGCTGCGCGCGCCTCCGGTCGGGCTACGCCCGCCCTCCGCCGCACGCAGCGCAAGGCCATCTTCAACAAACCAGCATCATATTATCTGAAAAGGGGGTCCCTCTTCGACGCCGATCGGGGGTCCCTTTTGAACGCCGTTTGACACTTTTGAACCCTGGCTGGGCGATCTGAGGAAGGCGCTTGGCGATCTGGCATAGGGGTCTGCTGGCTCATGCCCGCACTGCGGCTGGGAGGGGATGTGTCGCAAATGTCCGGAAAACGTGACGCCATTGTCCGCGCGGCTGCCATTCCGGCTCGTCATCCTGCCGCCGATGACCGAAGATGACATTTATGCCGATTTCGCCGCGCGCGGCGTCCCTGTGCAGAAGCACGAACATGCGGCTGTCTATACGGTCGACGAAAGCGCTGCCATCCATGAGGCGCTGCCGGCCGCACATACCAAGAATCTGTTTCTGAAGGACAAAAAGGGGCATTTCTGGCTCATCACGCTACCGCATGATCGCCGTGCCGATCTGAAAGCCTTTGCCGAACTTCTGGGCGCGGGAAAATTTTCGTTCGGAAAGCCGGACGATATGGAGCGCCTGCTCCACATCACACCTGGCGCGGTTTCACCCCTCGCTGCGCCCAATGCGTCAGCCGAAGAATTGACCGTGGTGTTCGATGCAAGCTTCGACGATCAGCCGCTGATCGCCGTCCATCCGCTACGCAATACAGCGACGATCGCGATGCCGTTCGACGCCCTGACGGGCTGGCTGGGTGACAAGGGGCATGAGCCCCGTATCGTCAATCTGCCCTGACGATTTCTCCATTGCGGCCAAGCCTATGCACTTGGCGCGCGCAGGTCATCAATCCATAGTGTCGGGGAACAGGGTGACTCACCCTCGGTGAGCGAGCCTGGTTCGCGCCGCGCGTCATGCTCTCGACTCTCTTGGCACGTACTATTTGGGCGGGATGCCCATTATCAGAACATCCCGCCCAGCAAGATTGGCTCAACCGCGCCAAGCGAAGCGGTCTATCATTCTTCGTTGGCGTAATAGGCCTTGTAAGCCCCGTAGAAGGCCAGCGGATCACTGTCCGCGTAGAGCGACTGCTTCTTGAGGTCGACGGCATTGAGGACCACGCCCGACAAGGGCGCTTCGCTGGCCTTGAGCGCTTCCACTGCCGCCTTTGCAGCAAAGCGCGATGTCCGGCGCCACCTGGTGATGAACACCACATGGTCGGCCTCCCGACCGATGACCGTCGCATCGCTAACGGCCAGGACAGGCGGCGTATCGATCACGATGACATCATATTTCTTGCGGGCCTTCTCGATCAGGTCCGAAAACTGGCCTCTTGAGAAAATGTCTATGCCCTTGGCGGTCACGGCGACCAGCAGCAGATCAAGCGGGGTGCCAGTGGACACCAGGGCAGACGCCAGATCAATCTTGCCGGTGGCCACTTCGGCTATGCCATGTTCGGGCGTCGCGATCCCCAATGATGCGGCGACCTGCGGCCGGCGCACGTCGGCGTCGATCAGCAATACGCGGCTGCCTGCCTTGGCTATGGACAGGGCCAGCGATGTCGCGATGGTCGTCTTGCCTTCATGCGGCAGGGCGGATGTGATGACGATCACCTGTCCAGTCGGCAGGGCCTGCTTGGCATGTCCGCCGCGCAGCGTCATGTTGAGCGCCCGGACTGCTTCAGAAAAGCTCGACTGGGGCTTTTCATAGACAAGACGCGCCAGATGCTCGTTATAGTTTTTTGGGCTCACCCCAGGGATGGATGCGATGCGATTGAGCCCCAGATGGCGTTTCACATCTTCACCGGAGCTGATCTTCACATCGAGCAGCTCTGCGATGATGATCGCCAGCAACCCGAAGGTGAGAGCGGCCGCAAGCGTCAGCAGGATCAGCAAAGGCCGGTTGGGCGAGCTGGGCGAATTGGGCGGCGAAGCGACAGAGACGATGCTGGCGTCTGGCGTGGCGAGTTCGTCCGTGGCGACGGTTTCCTTGCGACGCTTGGCCAGGTCTTCATAGACTGCGCGCGATGCGTCGGCGTCCGTGTCATATTTCCGGGCAGTCACCGATGCGTCGGAATTGCGTATTGCGGCCGATCGCTGCTGGGCGATCGCGGCGCCAAGGCTGGCGACTTCCTGCTGCGCGGTGCTGACTTCGGCCGCCAGGCCGGAAACGATCCGGCGCGTTTCAGCCGCGATTTCAGCATCGATTTCGGCCAGCTGGTTGCGGGTCCGCGCCACTTCGGGGTGGTTTTCACCATAGCGTGTAGTGGCCTGCGACGCATCGACCGCGATTTTGGCGCGCTGCGAGCGCAGGTCGCGGATGACTTGCGATGCGAGCACGTCGGGCAATGACGACGGATTGTTCTGCGAACGGCTGGCGGCATTGTAACGCGCGCGCTTGGCGGCCAGGCTGGCGGACGCTTCGGAATGTTGCCGCCGCAGGTCCGCGATGGTCTGCTCGTCATAGGAAGAGGGGTTCGAGCCGCTGGTAATGCCGGTGCGCGCCCGAATGGAGGACGCACTGGACGCATTGCTTTGCACATCCGTGCTCAGCGCGCGCATGCGCTCTGTGTAGAAATTTTGCGCCTTCTCGGCGACTGATCGCTTATATTCGGCCTGCTGCGCCAGATATTCGCGCGCTGTTGCGTTGGCTATGTCGGCTGCGGTCTGGGGCGAGCGCGACGAAACGCTGATGTTGATGACATAGGTCAGGCCCTGTCGCCCGACCGACATGTGATTGAGCAGCGAGTTGGTGACGACATCCAACCCCGGCCGCACAGGCGGGGGGGATTTGCCGAACAGCCCGCCCAGCCATTCGCCAAATCCGGGATCGCGCAGTCTGGGGTTGAATTCCGGATCGCGGTCCAGATGGAGTTTCTCGGCGACGCGACGGGCAAGGTCGGGCGAACGCAAAACCTGCACTTCGGTATCGACCGCAGCCGAATCAGCAGGCAAACTCGATACGATCGACTGCCCCTCTGCAACATTGGTCGATCGACGTTCGATCAACACGCTGGTTGAGCTGACATATGTGCTGGGGATGATCAGCGCGACGGCCAAGCCGATTGCCAGCACGACCGTCGCCACGATGAGAAAGGGTATCCGCCTGCGCAGCATGATCAGCCACAAAGTGCGCAGATCAATTGGGCTGTCTTCTGTAGGCGTTACATATTGGCCTTCAGCCGTTGTCATCGTTGCTTCCTTTGCGCCGACTTTGCGCCGACCTGATATTTGTCCATCGTCATCGTGGTGAAAGATTTACTTTCTGACACGATGAGATGCCCTGAAATCAGGGTTCTTGCATCGCGGCAGAAGTGAGTCAACAACGGTAACCTTACTGTTGCCGGTCACCACCCTATCGCCCGTAAATCACGACCAAGTCTCTGTTCCCAAACCGCGACTTCGCTGTCGGTCAGACGCGTCAGCTTGCTATCGACATCGGATGGCGCGCGGGACGGCGCCTGCCCTTCCGCTTTGCGCACAAAAACGAAATTGCCCCGTTTGATACGGCGCAATTGCTCGTCGATCCTGCCCCATAATGTGCCGGTGTCCGGCATGCGGGTCTGGTTCTCGCGCGGCAGAGTTTGGGGCAAACCCTGTTCTGGAATGTCCAGAAATGCAGCGATCCGCGCCCGTTCGGACATGAAATCGGCCACCATATCCTCGAACAACAGGATCAGTATATTGTCCTGACCGAACAGACGTTCAAACGGTTCGATCTGGTCGGCAAACAGGCTGTTGGTCAGATAGCGGAAATTCCACAGCACATCATCATATTGGCGCACATAGGGGCCGGCGACGACTTGGCGGGCAGCCGCGGCAACTTCGACATTGGCCCGTTCAGCCTGAACCGCGGACACGGGATCGTCGGGCAGGGAGAGGAAGGCCTCCTGTGCGGTGCGGCGTTCATGCCCCCGCTTGAGCATGTGGAGAAAGCCGGAATAGGCGCGCTTGCGCGGGCTTCGCAGGGCGAAGATGAATTTTGTGTCGGGGCCCAGCATGCGGTAAATCCGCTCAGCTATGGCCGGGTCCGCCATATAGGTGGTCGTGCCGTCCACAACGACCGGCGCATCGTCGGGAACGCCGCGGAAACAGCGACTGAAGCTTGCAAGCCGCTGTTCGTTGACGGCGCGCGAGAAGAAGTTGGGTTCCTTGGGATTGGAAAGATAGCAGTCGGGATGCTGCTCCAGCGCTGCGCACAAGGATGTCGTGCCTGATTTCTGCGAGCCAGCCACGATAAGATTGGGAACGGTCATGAGAGCAGCCATATTCAACTTTGCACCTGGCGCGGGCGCGTCCGATAGGACGCAATGCCCAGCGTCAGGAAGCAATAGGTCACAAAGAACCAGCTAAGGTCGGAATGTGTCAGAATGTTGGAATCGGTGATGCTATATATGGAATAATATGCCCATACGCCGATGTGGAACAGGTTGGCGGGATCACGGGTCTGCCGGATGTTGCGCAGACTGCGCGCCAGAAGGATGAACCAGGCGAACAGGAAACAAACCAGCCCCACCATTCCCAGCTCCAGCCACATGTCGAGATAGCCGTTATGGCCGTTCGCCGTCATCGCCATGGTCGCTGAACCTTCCGACCAATGCGCATGGAAGTCACGCAGATTGGCCGTCAGCTTGTCGACCCAGAAGGTCTTGTATCCGGCCCCCATCATTGGGCGATTGATGCCGATGGCATAAGCATAATCCCACAGACGCGTACGGCCCGACAGAGTCAGGTCGCGCCCCAGCAGCGTCAGCAATCCGATCATCAGCGATGGCAGCACGACGATGGTGCCGAACAGGGCAAAGGCCGACAGTCCTGCGCGCAACTGCAAGGTGAGGCGCCGCTGCCATCCTTCGGGCATCACGACAAAGCGCGTAAGCCACATGGCGCCGAGCCCGCCGACAAAGCCGATCAAGGGCGTACGGGAGTTGGAGAAAAAGAGCATCACCAGACTGACCAGCACGACCGCCGCCCATCGACGGCGGGTGGAACCCTTTGTCGCGAAGGCCTGTGTCGCGAAAACCAGCATGGAAAAGGCCAGTACCGGGCCGAAATAATTCTTGCCTGGGTAGATCCCGCGGATCGACCCGCTTTCAGCATATTTGCCGACGAAATTGAACCCTACGCCGGGAATCGCGAGCGAAATCACGTTGATGACCAGCACTGCAAAGCAGATCTTCGCCATGATCGGCAGCCATTGTTCGTGCCGTTGCTGCATTGCGACGAACAACACGGCCTGACTGAAGAGGATAAGGGCGAAAAAGCGGCGGACGGCCGCATCGGGCTGAACGGACCACATAATCGAAGCGCCCGCCCACACGAGCAACAGCAATAGTGGCCAGGCCGGGCGAAGATAGCGCAGCACTTCGCCAAAGCGTGCGATCATGATGAACAGGGCGGGGCCATAGACCGCGATGCTGAGCAGCTGGATGATCGCTGACCCTTCCTCGCGCTGTTCGATCGCGCCTGCCCAATTGCCCGCGAGCGCGGACAGCAGCGCTGGATAGAGCAGGATATAGACGACTATCCCGATGGCATAGCGCAGTTCCAGATTGCTATGCGCACGCGTGCCGCCGGCCATGGCGGGCCGTCGTGCGGAGTTTGCCGAAAGCATTTGCGTCATCAGCGTCGGTCGCCTTGTTGCAGGACAGCATTGTCTGTCCAAGAAGCGTCCGGCTTTGTCCAGTGCATAAACCATTTGCCAGTTTCAGAGTTTGCATTTGCCTGCCGCATGATCTCGACGGCTTATCGCTTCGATCGATGTGCCAAGGAGCCATTTCGAGACAGGCCGTTAAGCGTCAGGCGTCTTTCGCCCGACTTCCGCCTCTGCTTGCGAGAGGCCTCGCGGTGGGGTACAGAGTCTCGCCTGCCGACTAGGGTGGCGTTTTCATGTCAGGATATGCGCCATATGACGTTGCCGCCGGCCAGCATCGATCTGCTTTGCACGTTTTTCAATGCTGCCGCCACGCTGGAGCCCACTCTGGCATCCCTGTCGTCCCAGACACTGGCTGATGCCCGCTTCATTCTGGTGGATGACGGGAGCACGGACGACAGCGCGGCCATCGCGCGGGCATTTTGCGACAAGGATGGCCGGTTTGCATTGTTCGCTAATGCTGATCGGGGGCGTGGCAAGGCGCTCAACTTCGCATTGTCGCAAGGGAGCGCGCCGCTCGTGGCAATTCTCGACGCGGATGATCTGGCGCATCCGACCTGGCTGGAAACGGCGTGCGCTGTCATGGATGACCGGCCGGATGTCGCCGCGATCAGTTTTGAACGGTTGATGATAGGCCCTGGCGAGACTGCCGACTGGACACGCATTCAGCCCCAGGCAACGGCGCTGACCGATGTGACCCACCGGTTGGGCCGCAAGAACCAGCTTTCCCATTCAGGTTCATGCATCCGGCGCGACGCCATGCAGGCGGTGGGCAATTATGCCCTCAATCGTCGGAGCCATTTCGATTATGATCTTTGGGTACGTCTTGGCGCGGCGGGCTTTCGGCTTGCCCGGTGTGCGCCGGTGCGGATTGCCAAACGCTATCATTTCGGACAGAAATTCGCCTGGTCGCCGGGCTATTTCCTCTCCACCTTCGAGGTGCAAAGGCGAGCGATCCGTTCCCTGAGCGATCGTCCAGCCACGGACTGGCTGTTTGCGCTGCGCGATCTGGCCCGAAACTTTGCCAAATATCCGCTACAGCAATGGGCCGTGCGGCGAAGGGGCAACTGAGTATTGCAGTTGCGATAGCGTGCGTTTTGATTTCTATGGTGTGAGCCCGGCAGTCCTGATCCTGCGGTAGCGCTCAATAGGCGTTTTTGTGCACGACCACGCCAAAGGTTGCGAGCAGGATGCTGATATCCCGAAAAATCGACCAGTTGCGCAGATATTCAAGATCGTACCGCAGGCGTTCGGTCAGGTCGCGATGGGTTTCGGTCGCGCCTCGGAACCCCCGGATTTGAGCCAGTCCGGTAATGCCGGGTTTGGTCGAATGACGCAGCCAATAGCGCGTATCGACTTTCCAGAACAGGTCATTGCCGGCCTTCGAACCAAGAGCATGCGGCCGTGGCCCCACCAGCGACATGTCGCCACGCAACACGTTAAAAAGCTGAGGCAATTCGTCGATGGACGTAGCCCGAATGATCCGTCCGACGCGCGTGATCCGCTTGTCGTCGCGCGATGCCGATTTGCTGCCGGTAGCGTCGGCCAGATCGTCCCGCATGCTGCGGAACTTGTAGACATAGAATAGCCGGTTGCCTCTGCCCATGCGCAGCTGCTTGAACAGTACCGGCCCCTTGCTGTCCAGCTTGATGCAGATGGCGGTGATGGCCAGCAAGGGAGCGAGGAACAGGCACACGGAGCAGGTCACTGCCAGATCGAAAACCCGCTTCAATGCACGGCTTCGCAAATCGAGCGGGCCTGTGGAAACACGGATAGACGCCGATTCCAGCCTCAATTTGGCATGATCGGAAATGACGGGTTGCAGTTCGGGGATCAGCAGGCTGCCGATGCAGCCTACCCCTTGCAGGAAAAGGGACCAGTTTTCACGTTCGTGGACCGGACAATCGACAAGAACACGGTCATATTCGCGGATCTTGCTGCTCAGTGCATGCAGGACGGCGGGATCGTGCAGATCGATCTTCAAACCGAGATCAGCGCAAAGGACGATATCATAACCTTCCATTTCGCGCGGTTCCACGCCGTCCACGATGAATAATTTCCGTAAAAGTCGATTGCCGACGATGCGGTGGATGAGGAGGAAGAAAGGAAGGCGAATCAAAAGCAGCAGCGTGAACGCCGTGATCGTGCCCGTGAACAGTACCAGCCGGGACATGGTATCGACATGTTTCGACGCGAAAAAGCCCAAAACGGCAATCGACAGGGCCCACATCATGGCCATGGCCGCGCGCCTTACCGATGTGGTGAGCGATTGCATGGAATCGAGCGTGTAAAGTCGACCGTAAAAGGCGATGACCATGAATACGGATACCAGGACGATAATCCAGTTCCGGCTCTCCCCCACGGGCAGGTGGCCGAAACGCATCAGGCTGGCAAAAGAAAAACTGCCGATCAGGATCAGCACGTCGAGCGCCCATTGCAGCCCATAGATGCCGACACGAATTAGACTGCCATCCCTACGGGACTTCTCAGCCGAAGTACTAGTTCCCGCGGCTATATACACGGCTACCCCTTAATACCTGCTCGACGCGGGCATCTTAATACCCCAACATTACCGGATGCCTTATGCCAGGCAATGAGTTTATGCCGTCTAATGTTTCATTTTGAAACCGTGAAGCAATAATGGGACAGGTACGCAATACGCGCGCGCCAGTCGGGTGCGTTCACGCCTTGGACCGTTGTTGCACATTATAGTCACGATTAGGCGCTGGGGCAAAGACCCCGTGCACATTTGCACACAGGGTCTGCCAATATCTCCTGTCGAGGCGTCTGGTCGGGACTGCAAAGCCCAAAGCGACCATAGGCCTGGCGATCAGAAGAAGCGTTCGGGAATACGGATTGTGTCGCCAGGCAGCACGGGCGTATCCGCAGCAAGCGGTACGGATTCCTCGCTCGACTTGTCGCCATGCCGCACGAACACCCGCTTCTGGTCCGCGCGATAGGTATAGCCCTGCGCGATGGCGACGGCGCTGAGCACGGTCAGACCCGTGGCGAAGGGATATTGGCCCGGCTGCTTGACCTCCCCCAATATATAGAAGGGCCGATACTGGCTGATATCGATATTTACGCGCGGATTATTGATGAAACCGGCTGCATAGCGCTTCGTGATTTCCGCTTCTGCTTCACGGGGAGTCATGCCGTCGACCTTGACCAGCCCGATCAGCGGCAGCGATGCTTCGCCTTCGGTATTCACCGAATATTCCTGACCGGACAAAGCGGGTTCGTTAAATACGTTCAGACGGAACTTGTCGCCAGCCCCGATCCGGTATGTCGTCGTCGCGGCCACTGATCCGGGCGCCGCCGCGGGCAGCGGGCCACTGGTGGTGCATCCGGTCGTCAGTACCGAACTCATCATGATTGTCGCCACAATCCAGGCTTTAGAGCGCATAGCAAACCCCCAATTTCACAATTTTCCCTCGAATCGCCGAGGCAAATAAGCGGAATAACGGTCTTTATTGACCTTGCCATGGCGGTGTGACAAGCAACATCGACATATGCTGATGGGCACGGGAAGCGATGAAGTCACTACATTTATCCGACTCGCCTGAACCTGTCGCGCCCGTCATCATTGCCGACATTCCGGTTTCGCCCTTGTCCACTCGGCAATGGGTGCAACTGATGCTCGATGACTGCCGTGAGGCGCGCGAGGGACGTGCGACAACCCGTTACCACGCCGCGATCAATGGCAATGTCATTTCCGCATATGCGCGTAACCGCGTATTTCGGGACGCCTATCGCCACGCTGACGCGGTGGCGGCTGACGGCGTTCCTGTATTGTGGGCGGCCAGGCTGATCGCCGGCCGGGAAATTCCCGATCGCGCGGCGACGACCGACTTGTTCCATGATCTTGCCGCAGCGGCACAGGATCATGGCTACAGCATGTATTTCCTTGGCGCGACGGACGAAGAAAATGGCCGGGCCGTTGCGCGGGTTCGCCAGCTTTACCCGCGCCTTGTAATCGCTGGCGCGCGCAACGGTTATTTTTCCGCCGAAGAAGAAGATGCCGTGGTCCAGCAAATCCTCGATGCTCGACCGGATATTTTGTGGGTCGCTCTTGGGATGCCCAGGGAAGATGTTTTCGTCGCGCGCAACCTGCATCGCTTCGGCGGTATCGCCTGGGTCAAGACATGCGGTGGGCTGTTCAACTTCCTGTCCGCCAGTCGTCCGCGCGCGCCGATGTGGATGCAGCGGGCGGGCCTTGAATGGCTGTATCGCATGGCGTTGGAGCCGCGCCGGTTGTTCTGGCGCTATTTGACCACCAACCTGGACGCCATCTGGCAGATCCTGCGCAAGACGCCACGCCGCCAGGGATAGGCGGTAGCAGCCGTGCTCCCATTATCGGCAGCAGTCCGCTCTGCGCGCGCCCTGCCGATGTTGATCGCAAGCTTCAGCCGGTTACGATAGCCCTGAACAAGCTGGACCATGATCATGCGAGCGGTTTCGGCGGCACTGGGCAGGCGCGCTGAACGACCAAAGGAAAGTTGATAGCCAAGATAGGTGATGAGCGGGCCGACATGCGCCTCGAATATCTCGACCTGCCGCTGGCTCAATTCCTGCTGCCAGGCATCGATTCGTTGGGGGGCAAGCGCCTGGCCGACCAGGTGATGTTGTTTGCGGGTTGATGGCGGCACATGATAGCCGCGCGCCGCAATCATCGCTTCGTCAAAAGGCAATTCCAGCGTTGCGCAAATGCGGCGCAATTCCTCGTCCGGCTGGGCGAGCAGATCCTCATATCGCACGCGCGCCCAACGGTTGGGCGCCAGGCAGTCGCGAAGCGCCATGCCCATGGCCACCCGTTGAGACCAGAAATGGGCCGCGCTGGAAATGCTGTTTGGTCCCCAGTCAACCTTGAGCAGCGAATTGGCTACGGCTCGTCCATCCCGAACGATATGGACGAATCGCGCGTCCGGACATGCCTCCGCCAAAGCCCGCATATGCCGCACATTGCCCGGCTGATGCTCCACCCAATAATCTATATCCATGCGCCCCGATCGGGCACCATAGGTCCGCACCAGCCAATTCACCGCGTCCATGAATGTGCCGTATCCGGCGGGGCGCTGGTCGCCGATGGAAAAATTCCACAGCTTGAAGCGCGGATGGGCCGTGATCGCGTCGATCGCCCGTCCCAACTCCATGATCTGGCGAGGATCATGAGGCATCAGGTCGGCGACAAATTGCGACTCGGGCGTTGCGATCATGCGATTCCCACTGCCCAGCATGGCCCCTAGCAGGGTAGATCCGCTTCGCTGGCAGCCAACGACGAATATCGGGGTTATTTCTTTCCCGATCGCTGAGGGGATAGCCGTCGCGCCATATTCGCGATGCGTGGAGCAGGGGCTTGCATCGCCTGGCGGGATGTCCTGCGCAGGCCAGGCCGGTTGGGTGCCGGCAGGCGCGGGGGGCGGGGTCTGAATTATCCGCGCCATGTGGGCCACCCGAAATCGGCGCCAAGCATGGCGCGGGTCCGCTCTCGCGATCGGTGCAGGCGCTGGTCTAGCCAGGCGGCCATGGCAGGGGCAGGGGCGGGGTAGCGTCCCTCGTTCAGCTTGCCTTGGTCCTGCGCATGCGCGAAAGGTCGGATCGCCAGAAACGCCGCTATGCGATCGCGCTCTGCTGCCGGATTCTGTTGATATCGCTCCGTGGCGATGAACAGGAGTTGATCGGATCGAAACAGTGCCTGCCACCGGCTGATCTGCACGTCATATTCGCTGCGCGCGCAATAGCTGTAATGTTGGTGCGCGAAGCGCGCCTGCTTGTCGGGGCCGACATGGTCGTGCGGCTTGATGATCCGTTCAGCTTCGGCGGCGAAGGCTGCCTCCGGTTCCAATGTTTCGAAACCGCGCGCGACTTCATGCCAATAATGCGACCATGCACGCGCGCATGGATCACGCAGCATTACGATGATTTTCGCGTCCGGGCAAAAGGCGCTGATGCGTTCGGCGGCTTGGGGATGCATGAAATAATAAGGGGTACAATCCATCGTCATCACCGGCGCGTCCACCCGGCGCATGCGCTCCTCTGCATCCTGTAACGACGGGAAGTGGGCGAGATAATTTTCGAGCGGGCGCATCTTGTGCCTGTCGAACTGATGGATCTCCTTGGCGACTGGCGCGATGATCTGCGGGTGGTTCGTCAGATCCCGGAACAATGATGTCGTGCCTGCCTTTTGTGCGCCGATTATGAAGATATGGGGCGACATGCGGTCACCGCGCCGAACGGCCAGTAGCGCCTGGAGTCGCGCAGTGGCAATGAACGAACGGGGACGATAAAGAATCCGCCTGCGCAGGGTCTGTTCGGTAGGCATGTCCATCAGACTATTTCGCCCCTCCCGTTCCATTCAGGTTTTGACTCGCATGGAATATTCTTCTTCTACAACCAATCGCATTTTCTTCCCACATCATTAACCATTTGATGTTAGGGGGCTGCTTCAAAATTGGATTCGCCAGATGACTGCATCTCCTCCATCCGCCGATCAAAGCGCAGACATTGATCCGGCCGTGGTCGAATATGCGGTGACCCGTCGTTGGGGCAAGCCGTCGGCGCGCCAGACGGTCGCGATCCTGTTATGCGGGCTGATCCTGGCCGCGGGCCTGTCATTGGCGGTTCATTTTGTCGACGCGCTCACAGCGGTCCCGTCGCAGCCCGATTATGGCGTGCCCCCCAATTATGATCCGCGATCGCACATGGCGACCGGCCGATCGGCGACTGGCGTGGAACCGCCGCCCCTGATCTTCAAGCCGTTGGCCGCGCCCGATGCGCGTGCGATCAACGCTGCGCAGCCCTTTTCCACGGCGCCCCGGCCTCCCGCGCCTCCGTTCATCTATTCGGGGTCGGCGGACAATTGGCGGCGGGCGCAGGAATGTCTGGCGAGCGCGGCTTATTATGAAGCCGGTGACGATCCGGTTGGCCAGCGCGCGGTGGCACAGGTCGTGGTGAACCGCGTGCGCCACCCGGCCTTTCCCAAAAGCGTGTGCGGCGTCGTGTTTCAGGGCAGCGAGCGCGCCATTGGTTGCCAGTTCACCTTTACCTGCGACGGCTCGATCGCGCGGCGCCGCCCCAGCGCATCAGCCTGGTCGCGCGCGTTGATCGCCGCGAAGGCCGCGTTGAACGGTTATGTGTTCGGGGCTGTCAGCACCGCAACCCATTATCACACCGACTATGTCGTGCCTTACTGGTCCGCGCAGATGGACAAGCTGGTGATGGTGCGCGGGCATATATTTTTCCGCTGGTCCCATGCAGGGATGCTGCGCAGGGTCAGCATGTCGGATGAACCCGTAATAGCGTCGATCGCCAGCCTGTCGGGCGATCAGAAAAAGGAAGATGGCCCGTCCTCCATCCTGTCCTACGACCTTGCCAAAATGGGCGACTGGCGCGATCGTTCGTCGGTGGCAAACGGCGCCGATCGCAAGGATGCCGGGGCGGACGTTCCTGCATGGATATTGAAGGGCAGCCGACTGCATGACGCCGCACCCGCTGCCGGCGCGTATATGTTGTCGCTGGAACCCGGCGCATTTGCGGGTTCCTATGCCGTCACCGCCTATCGCATGTGCCGCGACAAGCCGGAATGTACCGTGATCGGCTGGCTCAACCCCGGTGACCTGCCATCCGGTTCGGTCATATCCGCCGCTGCGGCACGGACCATGTCGTTCTTCTATCGGGTGGATGGTGATCGGCGCAAGGAAACCGTTCTTTTCGACTGCGCCGTGATCGACCGGCCTGATCCGCGGCAGTGCCTGCCTGACAACCGCATGGGGCTTTTGCCCAAATAGGCCGGTCGCGTCTGGCGGCATGCGGACGCAAACATGCTTTGCGAACCATTAACCTTATTCTGGCAGGGCTGTGCGCAAGCAGCATGCCTGCTGCGGGGTGGAATGTGGGGCAAGGCAATGATGGGACGGCGAAGCAATTTTTTCCCGCTGGCAGCGATAATCGCGGTTGCCATGGTGGGGACGCCAGCGTCGGCCGAAACGCTGATGGAAGCATTGGCACTGGCGTACAAGGACAACCCTTCCATCACTGCGGCCCGGGCCGACCAGCGCGCCGTTGACGAGAGTGTCGCCATCCAGCGGTCCAGCGGCCTTCCCTTCGCGGACAGCAGCATCAGCTATTCCAACAATATCTATCGCCAGTTTCCCCAGATTTCTGCGGGTGAAGCGCTAAGCATGAACGCGCAGGTGGTTTTGCCGCTCTATAATGGTGGCTCCGTCCGCAATGCCGTGAACGCCGCTAAATTGCGGGTCGAATCCGGCCAGTTTTCGCTGCGCAGCGTCGAGGCGAATCTGTTCCAGTCCATTGTCGCGACTTACATGAACGTGTTGCGCGATAGTGCGATCGTCGAATTGAACCGCCAGAATGTCCGCGCGCTGGACATCAACCTCAGCGCTGGTCAGGAACGGTTCGAGGTTGGCGATCTGACCCGGACCGACGTGGCCCAGTCCCGCTCCCGCCTGGCGTTGGCGCGCTCCAGCCTGCAAAGCGCCCAGGCGCAACTCATCGCGTCGAAGGAAAATTACATCGCCCTTGTCGGCAAGCCGCCGCAAAATCTTGAAGTGCCCCCCGCGCTGCCCGGCTTGCCTGAAAGTGCAGAAGCGGCCGTGGCGCTGGCGCTGGCAAACAATCCTGCCTTGCTTGCGGCCAACAAGGCTCGCGACGCGACGCGATATGACGTGAAATCCGCCAATGGCCAGATCATGCCGCGGGTCAGCGCCTTCATCAATGGATCGCAGACGGACTATCTGGGGTCCACCGTCGTCAATCAGGGCGGCATAGTGAATGTCCGCAATGACAAAGCGGCATCGGCAGGGGCGACTATTTCCATTCCCCTGTATCAGGGTGGGCGCCCCGGCGCGCAGCAGCGCCAGGCCGTCGCACGCGAATCGAGCGCGATCGAGCAGGCGACCGCGACCGAACGCGCCGTCATCGCACAAACCCGCGCCTCTTATGCGCTTTGGCGCGCTGCACTCGAAACGATCACCTCCGCGGAAGAGGCGGTCAAGTCGGCTGAACTGGCGCTTGATGGCGTGAAGGTTGAAAACTCCGCAGGGTCGCGAACCATCCTCGACATTCTCAACGCGGAGCAGGAATTGCTCAACACGCAAGTCCAATTGGTGAGTGCGCGCCGCGACGCCTATGTGTCGGCCTTCACGCTTCTGGCCAATATGGGCCGGGCCGAAGCGCGCGACCTGGGCATCGATCGGCCCTATTATGATCCCAGGGATAATTATGCGCGCAGCACGGGCAAATTTCTGGATTTTGACTTTGCGCCCCAACCCAAGCCGATCAGTTCCAGCACGGCTGACACACCGCCACAGCAGCCAGCCACCATACTGATCCCCGGATTTTCCGGCTTTTGACGATTGGTGCGCGCTGCACGGCGCGCCATGGTTACGAGCGGTTAACCCTCTTTGGCTATCATTCTCGTTCGCAGATGATGCTGTATCGACAGGAGGCAGGGATGGAAGCAACATCAGCCGGGCAGATCGCCGCCATCGTTCGGGCGGAAGCGGGCAAGATGCGCGCGGCGATCGACGGAGCCAGCGACGGTGCCCAGGTGAGCCTGCGCGTGAGCGACTTTGCAAAGCTGGCGCAGATGATGGAACGGCTCGCCGACAGCGTCACCGTCCGCGCGGACGGTTCGCTGGGCGGATCGCGTCATTGGATCCCACTGGACAAGTTTGAACGCCTGCGTGCAGAGGCAACGCATTGGCAAGCCGAGTGCGAGAAATTGCGCCGAGAGGCTCAGATCGACAGCTTGCTTCGTCTGTAGCCAGTCAGGGCAGCAGGAGCATCAGCCCCGCGATAAAAGCTGCCCAGAACGCCACGATCATCGCCACGATAGCGGCGAAAATCGCATAGTTGCGGAACACTTTCCATGGCTTGAGCCGCCTGGCGCGCGGACGCGACGTACCGCGCCAGGGGACAAAAACAGCCTCCACATCGACGATTGACTCCATGTACATGGCTCATCTCCTTAAATCTCTACTTAGAATAGAGATTTGAAATGCGAGATAGATTCTGCCAAGGCCCGGTAAAGCCGCGATTTCACCTGTGTGGCCGCAAGCGTGGCGAAATGGCGAGCGCCGCGCGCCGTCATTTCGCCATCGCGGTGCGCGTCAATAAGCGGCCAGGGGTGCGGGCAGCGCATCCGCCCACGCCTTGATCACCGCCGCTTCCTTGGCCTGCCCCGTCTGGCGGGAATGCAGCCCATCTGAACTGTCATTGGCAAAGTCGGCCCAGCGATCGGTCTGTGTGGGGTCTTCGACTGCCGCTGAAATATCGACAAGCCCCGACAGCCCATAGACCGCAAAGTTGGTCCTGATCTCGTTGTTAAACGCCTGACGCCCGTC
Organism: Sphingobium sp. GW456-12-10-14-TSB1; assembly: GCF_059424385.1. Classification (NCBI taxonomy): domain Bacteria; kingdom Pseudomonadati; phylum Pseudomonadota; class Alphaproteobacteria; order Sphingomonadales; family Sphingobiaceae; genus Sphingobium; species Sphingobium sp. GW456-12-10-14-TSB1. The sequence goes on from NZ_JBWKZI010000001.1 coordinate 3,039,440, forward strand.
ATTTGCGCTGTTGGCGTATAGCCCGACCGGAATATTGGACCCGTTGGTGGAGGGGGCCATCGTCGTCCACCATATCCGCACCTGCGGATTGATCGCCTTCGCCTTTGCGACAAGGGCCGCGATGTCCCCCAATATCTGGCTGGCCGTGCGTCCGTTGCTCATGTCGTTGACGGACCAGTTGCATAATATGTCGCTGACATAGGCAATGATCCCGATCCGCAAAACCGGCTTGGCGAAGTCGCCCGCGACGAAATCCTGGATCTTGGACCCCGACCGTGCCTGCATCGCGTGCGGAATGCCCGCCTGTTCCAGCGCCATGCGTGGCGGCCCGCCCGCCGTCCCGGTGCCGGGCCCGGCATTACCCGATACGCCATAGAAACGACTGTCGCCGCCAACCAGCACAGTGGGACCATGATCTTTGGCCAGGCCGATCAGTACCCCCGGTGCACCATCGATCTGGGCCCTTGCTCCGCCATCTGCCGGAAGTGCGCCAGTTTGCATCAACCGATCTACGCCGATCGTGGTGCCCCTCTGATCTTCTCCCTCAGGCGTACCAGGCCCGGTCATGGGAAAGTTGGCGCGGGTGTCACCGACCAGATTGTCCTTCATCGATCGATGCCAGACCATGGCACCGGGCGGGAATTCGGACAGGCCGAGCGCGCCGGGCAGGAGATCGTCGGACCATAGCAGCGCTCCGCCGGGGATCGTACCGATAGCGCTGCCGGACCAGGTTACCCGCCCGACCGCCGGGCCGATTTCCAACGCCCTTTGTATCGATTGCGGGCTGACTGCCGTTTCGGCCTGGTCGGACCCGATGATGAATGCCGCATCGGCGTAGCGCAACGCGGTCATGTGCGCGTTGGACAGCATGTCCCTTATGCGCCCGCTGGTCCGCGCCGAATTGGACGTTGATACATTGCCGATGCCATAGGCGCTTTCACCGGCACGGACGGTGGCAAGGCGCCATAGCGCCTCCGGGCGCGCCGTTGCCGGACCGCGCGCGCCACGGCCAAAGCCATATCCGAGCCGGGTCATCAGGCAAGCGCCACGATATTGGCGGCTGTCGTGCCCGTCGCGCGGACGTAACGGGCGCGAACATCCAGCACCTGTCCGTCGGCGACATTGAGGAAGCTGACGTCAGCGGTGCCATCGACGCCCCGCAATATGACCGTGCCGCCAGTGCCGATGTACAGCGCTTTGGGCACGACGGGCAGAGCGTCACTGTCATGGGGAACGACGGCGTAGGGCGCCCGCGCCGATGCAATCGGATTGTCGATGAAGCTGGTATAGGGATCGGTCATTTTGCGCCTCCTGCGTGAAGAGGCGACTCACATATGCCGAGCCATGGGCTGTAGGACAGCAAATAGGATCGGCAGCCGAAAAATTTTATCCTATTTGGTTCATTGAGTTGGCATTTTCTGGTCGCATGGTCGGGCTGGCTCGCTTGGCGTCACCGCGTCGGCGCGCCCGTTTTTCCTCGATGGCGATGACTTCGAACAATTCGTTGGGGTAGCGGCGTGCGCGCTGGCGCAAAATATCTATGCCCGACGACAGATATATCGCGACGATGAGGATCATCATCGCGGACATGTCCCCCAATCCGGCAATGTCCCCGGTGGCGATCCGTGCGCCACCCGCCACGATGACCAGGATCAGCGTCGCGGCCAGCAGATCGGACCGACGCGAACGGGGAAACGCCACGAGCAGCGCCGGGAACAGGACCGCAACCGCCGTGAGCGACAGCCAGGATATGGCGGAAGGCGACAAATGAACCCTGTCCGTCGCAAGCATGACCCCAGCGGCCAGAAGGGCCAGCGTCATCAGTCCAAGCGCATAGCGCGTGGCCAGGATGAGGGATTTTGGATTGGGGAACATGCTGTTACCTTGTCGCCGTGTCTTGGTACCAAAAACGGCATAGGCCCGCCTCCCTTAAACCCGAATCACTCGTTAGGGTTAACTGGCGGAAAACCACGAATTTGCCTCGCAGGACGCCTGTGCCCCGCTTCATGGTCACATGTTGAATGGATAATGGCCGAATTGATCGGCCAACGGAGGGAGCAGAGAGCCATTTACAAGCGCGTCAAGGCCAAGTTGCGCCTTCCCAAGCACAAGCCAATCGTGCATGTCCGACCAGTCGTCCGTCACTGAGCGGGCAAGGGGGACGCGTATTGATGATCGATTGGGTGCACAGCCTGGCTGGCCTGCTCGTGGGCTTGCTCGTTGGAATAACCGGCGTGGGCGGTGGGTCGCTGATGGCACCCATCCTCATCCTGCTGGTTGGAATCGTGCCAGTCACTGCCGTCGGGACCGACCTGTGGTTCGCGGCGATCACCAAGACCGTCGGGGGCGTCGTCCATCATCATTTCGGGAAGCCCGACTGGACCGTGGTGCGTCGCCTGTTGATGGGCAGCCTTCCGGCATCCGTCCTGACGATCGCACTATTGTCCAAACTGCCCCGCAGTTCCTTCCAGAGTGATCTTATCCTTTCGGCGCTCGGCGTCTTGCTGATCATGACGGCGATCGCCACGCTTTCGCGTCGGCAAATCCATGATTATGCCCGCGATATGCAGGAGGACACGGCGCAACGCTTCCGGCGTATGCAATTGCCGCTGACGGTGCTGGCCGGATTCATCCTGGGCGTGCTCGTCACGCTGACGTCGGTGGGGGCGGGCGCACTGGGGGCGACCATGCTGATCGCGCTCTATCCCATGCGGATGAAGGCGGCGCGCCTCGTGGGCACTGATATTATCCACGCTGTGCCGCTGACGGCTGTGGCGGGGCTTGGCCACCTGTGGATCGGCAATGTCGACTTTGCGTTGCTGGGGTCGCTGCTGGTCGGATCGATACCGGGCATCATCGTCGGATCGCTGTTGTCGTCCAAACTGCCCGACCGTCTGGTCCGGTCGGTGCTGGCGCTGGTGCTGATGCTGGTCGGCATAAAGCTGCTGGTAGGCTAGTCACTTATGCACGTCGCGACATTTCTTCAGGACCTTGCCGGCGGCGGGGCCGAGCGCGTGGCCGTCCTGCTGATGAACGGACTGGTGGCGCGCGGCGAACGGGTTACGCTGATCCTGGCACGGCGGGAAGGCCCCTATCTGGACGATCTCGATCCGGCGATCGAACTGGTCGATCTTGGCAATCGCCGTTCCATTTCCAGCATTCGCCCGCTTGCCCGCTGGCTGCGTTCGGCACGGCCGGATATTCTCGTCAGCCATCTCACCCATGTTAATGTCGCCGCTGCGCTGGCCAACCGGATCGCACGGGCGGGCATCCCGCATGTGGCGGTCGAACATAATCAGATGGGGCAGAATTACGCGCTGCTGACCAACCGCTCGGTCAAGGCGGCCTATCGTCTGGCGCGATTCGTCTATCCGGGCATTTCGCGGGTCGTAAGCGTCTCTCAGGGCGTCGAATCGGCTGTCCTGGCCTTTACGCGCGGGCACCCGCACAATCATCAGGTCATCCACAATCCTGTCGTCACTGACGGGCTGGTGGCGCTTTCGGGCGAAGCGCCGGAACATCGCTGGTTGACCGACGGGGCGGGCATACCCGTTCTGTTGGGTTGCGGGCGACTGCATCACCAGAAGGGCTTCGATGTCCTGATCAGCGCTGTGCGCAAGGTGCTGGATGAACGCCCCGTCCGGTTGGTCATTCTGGGCGAAGGCCCGCTGCGTCCGCAATTGGAGGCGCAGCTCAAATCCTTGAACCTGGACGATCATGTCGATCTGGCAGGTTTCAGCCGCAACCCATTTGCAATGATGCGCGCTGCCGATGCCTTCATATTGTCGTCGCGTTGGGAAGGCTTGCCGACCGTATTGATCGAAGCACTTGCCTGCGGGGCCAATATCGTTGCGACCGATTGCCCCAGCGGCCCGCTCGAAGTGCTGGAAGGCGGCAGGTTCGGACGGCTCGTTCCTGTCGATGACAGCGACGCCTTGGCCAAGGCCATAGGCGCTTCGCTGGATATGCCGCTCGACAGGGTATCGGCCAAAGCGCGCGCAGCCGATTTCACGCTGGATCGCGCGGTCGACAATTATATGGCGCTGTTTGCCCATTTGCGGTCACGGGGCGGAACGTCAGCGCTCTGATGGGGTGAACACCGGCGGGGCTGCGCGTCGCTGCCCAGGTCGATCGCCATTCCACCATGCTTGCCGACCGACAGCCAGCCTGCTTTCTGCCGCTTGTCGTTCAATCCTCAACGGTATCTTTACGATTTCTTAGGCGAATGGGTCCAAATTGCCGTCCCCGGCTATGGAGCCCGCCAATGTCAGTTCGAGCGACCCTGTACAGCGATAATCGTGGCGCGCAGCGAATGCAGCTGGACCGCGCTTCGACCTTGCGCGATGGTGAAGATACGCCGTTCGACGTGCAGATCGAGGATATCTCGCTCACCGGCTTTCGCATGCAATTGCCTTTCGAGATTTTGCCCGATCAGGCGACGACCATCGGCGTGCCGGGCGTCGGTATCAGGGCGGTGCGGATCGTCCGTGTCGAAGGAACGATCGCTGGCTGCGCCTTCGTGCAGCCGCTCAATCGCGCGGAGCTCGACACGATTCTCCGCTTCGACAGTTCCGTCGTCCAGGAAAACTTCAAATATCAGGCTGCTCCCGCGAATATCGCGGAAAAGGATGGTTCTGAACTGTCCGCAGACACAGCGAGTCTCAGCCCACCGCAAAAACTGGCGATAGTCGCTGGTGCAGCCTTGACCATCTGGCTGCTGATTCTGGCAGCCATGTTTCTCATTTAGGGCAGCGTCCGCTCCCCGATACGATTATCGCTGCTGAACATGGACTCCCGCGCGATAGCGCTTGGGAGATTCTCGTGCGCCCTTCCGCCGGACGGCCGCACTTTTTCAAAATTTTGGTCGGGACGAGAGGATTCGAACCTCCGACCCCCACACCCCCAGTGTGATGCGCTACCAGGCTGCGCTACGTCCCGACCGGAGGGCGGCTCTTAGAAGCACATTCGCCAAGTTGCAAGGGATTCGATGCTGCTCTTTTGCGGCTGTTGCGTATCGGCCTAATCATATTGCCTCCCCGCCTGCATCTGTGGTAGCCGCCGCGGCTTGATCCGTGGGCGCTATGTGCGTCCTGCGGCCGACAGAAACCAAGGCGCGACCTGCTTCAGGAAAGTCCCACCCATGTTCATATCGACAGCCTTTGCCCAGACTGCGGGCGGGCCAGCATCCGGCAGCGGCATATTGGTGCAGATGGCGCCGCTGGTCCTGATCTTCGTGGTATTCTATTTCCTGCTGATCCGTCCGCAGCAAAAGCGGATGAAGGCGCACAAGGCCAAGATCGACGCAGTGAAAAAAGGCGATCAGGTGATCACCGGCGGCGGCCTGCTGGGCAAGGTCACGCGCGTTGACGAGATTTACGCCGAAGTCGAAATCGCGCCGGGCATGAAGGTGAAGGCGGTCAAGTCCACCCTCACCGACGTGCTCGACCCGACCACTGCCAAGCCAGCGAACGACTGATCCCACGATGCTGAACTTTTCGCGCTGGGCGGTCTTTGCGATCATCCTGCCGCTGGCGATCGGCGTGCTGTGCGCCGTACCCAGCTTTCTGCCGGATTCGGTCGTCACCCGGCTGCCCGGTTTCATGCAGACGCGGGTCAATCTGGGTCTCGACCTGTCGGGCGGCAGCCATTTGCTGCTAGAAGCCAGCACGCAGGATGTCGCCAAGCAGCGGCTCACCAATATGGAGGAGCAGGTTCGCACCGAATTGCGCCGGGGCGACCCCCGGATCGCGATCGGCGACATCTCCAGCCGCGACGGGAAGCTCAGCTTCATGGTGCGCGATCCGTCGCAGGTGGACGCCGCGGTCGAGCGTATTCGTCCGTTGACGCAGGGCGCGGGCCTTACCGGACAGCGCGATTTCAATGTCGAGGTGGTCAACAGCTCCACCATCGTCATCACCCCGACCGAAGCGGGGATCAACAATGCGGTCAAGAGCGCGATGGAAGTCGCGACCGAAGTGATCCGCAAGCGCATCGACGAGATGGGCACGCGCGAACCCACGATCCAGCAGCAGGGCGACAACCGCATTGTCGTACAGGTGCCCGGCCTGCAGGATCCCAAGGCGCTGAAGGATCTGCTGGGCCAGACCGCGAAGCTGGAATTCAAGCTGGTCGATTTCACCGCCAACCCCGCCGAAGTGGCGCAAGGTCGCGCGCCGGTGGGCAGCGAAGTGCTGCCCTATCCCGACAATCCATCGGGCGTGCCGCTGATCGCGGTCAAGCGGCAGGTGATGGTGTCGGGCGAGGATCTGACCGACGCGACGCAGGGCTATGACCAGAATAACCAGGCGATCGTCAACATTCGCTTCAATGGCTCTGGCGGGCGCAAATTCGGGCAGGTGACGTCGCAGAATGTCAACCGCCCCTTTGCCATCATCCTGGACGGCAAGGTGCTGTCCGCCCCCAATATCAACGAACCGATTTTGGGCGGCAGCGCGCAGATCAGCGGCAATTTCACCGTCGAAAGCGCCAACCAGCTGGCGATCGCGCTGCGGTCGGGCAAGCTGCCGGTGGCGTTGACGGTGGTGGAGGAACGCACCGTCGGGCCGGGGCTGGGCGCTGATTCGATCCGCGCCGGGCTGATCGCGTCGGTCATCGCGGTGGTTGCGGTCGCGCTCTTCATGTTCGTGAGCTATGGCCGCTTTGGCATGTATGCCAATCTGGCGGTCGCCATCAACGTGGCGGTCATATTGGGCGTGATGGGCATGTTGGGCGCGACGCTGACGCTGCCGGGCATTGCGGGCTTCGTGCTGACCATCGGCACGGCGGTGGATGCCAACGTGCTGATTTACGAACGTATCCGCGAAGAAAGGCGACGCGGGCGCAATGTCGTCCAGTCGATCGAACATGGCTACAAGGAAGCGAGCCGCACGATTTTCGAAGCGAATGTGACTCACGCCATCGCCGGCGGCATCATGCTCGCGCTCGGCTCCGGCCCGGTCAAGGGCTTCGCCATCGTGCTGCTGATCGGCATCGCGACCAGCGTGTTCACGGCCGTCACCTTCACCCGCATGATCGTCGCCAACTGGGTGCGCCGCACCCGGCCGACGGACATCACGATATGATCGCGCCACTCCCCCTCCCTGCCCGTCATCCTGACGAAAGTCAGGATCCAGAGCGCCAAGCGCAGCGCTCCGGGCACTGGATCCCGGATCAAGTCCGGGATGACGAAGGAAGCCTGCCATGAAACTTCTGAAACTCGTCCCTGACAATACCAATATCGGTTTCGTTGCGATGCGGAAATGGGCGTTCGCGCTCACCGCCTTGCTGACCGTGCTGGCCCTTGGCGCAACGGCCTATAAAGGCCTCAACATGGGCGTCGACTTTGTCGGCGGGCTGATGATCGAGGCGAAATTTCCTCAGAATGTGGAAACCGACAAGGTCCGCGCGACGATAGGATCGCTGGGTGTGGGCGAAAGCTCGCTCCAGCAGTTTGGCGATCCCAAGACGGTGCAGATCCGCCTGCCGCTGCCTGAACAGGGCGGTGCTGGCGCGGCCAACGCTGTGGTCGAAAAGACACGCAAGGCGATGACCGCGCAATTCCCCGGTGTCACTTTCTCCCGTTATGACACGGTATCGGGCAAGGTATCGGGCGAACTGATCCAGAATGGCGTACTGGCCGTGGTGCTGGCGATCCTGGGCATCGCGGTGTTCAGCTGGTTCCGCTACGAATGGCAGTTCGGCGTCTCCACCTTCGTCGCGATCGTCCATGACGTGTTGATGACGCTGGGCTTTTTCGCCGTGACGCAGCTGGAATTCGACCTCAACATCGTCGCGGCCGTGCTGACGATCGTCGGCTATTCGATCAATGACAAGATGGTGATCGACGACCGTATCCGCGAAAATATGCGCAAATATCGCAAGATGGACATGAAGGCGCTGATTGACCTGTCCGTCAACGAAACCTTGCCGCGTACGGTGATGACGTCGGTGACGATCATGCTGGCGCTGGGCGCGCTGCTGCTGTTTGGCGGTCATGTGCTGCGTGGCTTTACCGCGGCCATGATGCTGGGCATTGTCGTTGGCACCTATTCGTCGGTCTATGTCTCCTCTTCGTTGCTGATTTCGCTGGGGCTGACCCCGATGTCGTCGGAAAAGAAGGCGAGCAAGGCCAACATCGCCGCGCAGGCCGAACGGGTCGGCCCACGGGACGGAGCGCAGCCCTGAGCGGCGAGAAACGCATCGGGATCGAACTGCGCCGCGACGATAGCGGCCAGGGGCCGATCGTCACCGGATTCCAGGGGCGCGGTTTCCGGGTGCGGGACGATGTGTTTCCGACCGGGCTGCTGCTCAGCCCGGTCCGCGCGATGGCGTGGGACGATGCCCCGCCGATCGACGCGCTGACGCTCGCCGCGCTGGGTGATCTGTTCGATGGGGATCCGCGCCCCGAATTTCTGTTGCTGGGCACCGGCGCGGGATTGCGCCAGCCGCCCCGGCCCTTTGTCCGCGCGGTCGAGGCGCTGGGGATCGGCGTAGAGGCAATGGACAGCCGCGCCGCGGCCCGCGCCTGGGGCGTGTTGCGTGCCGAAGAACGTTGGATCGTCGCAGCGCTGCTGCCGCTCTGACCTGTTCGTTCAGGCCGGATGCTTGTCCGCCATATAGGACCAGCTCTGCCGGATCAGCGCCTCCAGAACATCCATGTCGATGCCCGACAGGCGCTTGATGTAGAGACATCCCTTGCCGCGCCGATGCTTGCCCAGTGGCCCGCAATCCTCGTCCGATACGCCCGAAAGATAGAGGACCAGTTCCGCCTTGCGCGGGGAAAAGGCGATACGCGACGCATCCCCCTCGCGCCCGCTGTCATAGCGATAATGATAACGGCCAAAACCGATGATCGACGATCCCCACAGGCGCGGCGGCTCGCCGGACACGGCCTGCATCAGCGTGGCGAGCCTTTCCCCATCTTCCCGCCGTTCGGGCGGTTCGACCGCGGCGAGAAACGCTGCCGCGTCGCTATCGGTCTCGATCGTCTTGTTGCTGTCCCTACCCATGACTTGTCATCCCCGGCTTCGACGCGTAGAGGCTAGCCTGTCATCTGGGGAGTAGCCAGCCGTTCCAGCGCAAATGGAGCGGGCCTTATGTCAACATATTTGGCCGAGAGGTCATGGCATGGGGGACGCGGAACAATCTGCGTAAGGCGAGACCAATGGCATCGGCGCTTTTCTGTCCGGCCGGGCGGGAGGCGACGGTGGCATTGCGTCTATCACTTCCGCCCGGCCCCGGATATTGTCTGATGGAAGCTCTGTTTACCTCCACCGCACTCGTCGCCCTTGCCGAAATGGGCGACAAGACGCAATTGCTGGCGATGTTGCTGGCGACGCGCTTTCGCAAGCCCGTGCCGATCATCTTGGGCATTTTGATCGCGACGATCGCCAATCATTTCCTTGCCGCCCTTCTGGGCCACTCCATCGCGGGCGTGCTGACGCAGGACTGGTTCCGCTATGCCGTGGCATTGAGCTTCATCGCCATGGCCGCATGGACGCTGGTGCCCGACAAGATTGACGAAGATGCGCCGCTCAAGGCGCCGTCGAAGGCGGGCGTGTTCCTGACCACATTGGTCGCCTTCTTCCTGGTGGAAATGGGCGACAAGACGCAGGTGGCGACCATCGCGCTGGGCGCGCGATTCGATAATCTGATCGCGGTGACGACGGGGACGACGCTCGGTATGATGATCGCCAATGTCCCCGCCGTGCTGTTTGGCGAGGCGCTGGCCAGGAAAGTGCCGATGCGCGCGTTGCAGGTTGGCGCCGCGTTGCTGTTCCTGCTGCTGGGCCTGTGGATGATCGCCGATTTGGTCGGCTGGGTCGGGTAAAGCGGTTGTCAGCGCGGCGCGGCTGGGGCAAGGGAATGGGCAGCATATTCCCTCTCGGACGAACGTGGGTCAGGTGATGAAAGACTATCTGGTTACGATATTCGGCGGCGGCGGCTTTGTCGGTCGTCAGGTGGCGCAGGTGCTGCTGGCGCGGGGCGCGCGGGTGCGGATTGCCCAGCGTGATCCCGCCACTGCGCTGCGGGTCAAGCCCCTGGGTGGGCTGGGCCAGGTACAGTTCATCGCCGCCGACATCCGCAACCCGGCCAGCGTGGCGCGGGCCGTGGCAGGCAGCGACATCGTCATCAACCTGGTGGGCATATTGAAGGGCGATTTCGACGCCTTTCACCATCGCGGCGCTGCCAATGTCGCCACGGCGGCGGCGGACGCCGGTGTCAGCGCGCTTGTCCATATGTCGGCGATCGGTGCCGACGCCGATAGCCCGTCTGCCTATGGCCGGTCGAAGGCGGCAGGCGAAGCGGCGGTAAAGGCTGCTTTCCCCCACGCCACCATCATCCGTCCGTCGATCATCTTCGGCGCGGAGGACCAGTTCCTCAACCGCTTCGCGCAGATCGTCGCCATGCTGCCAGTGGTCCCCGTGATCGGCGGCGCGACCAGGTTCCAGCCCGTCTATGTCGCCGATGTCGCGCAGGCTATCGCCAATGCGGCGGAGCTGCCCGGTATCCATGGCGGCCAGACCTACGAGCTGGGCGGGCCGCAGGTGCTGAGCATGAAGGACGTCAACCAGTGGATCGCCAGGGCGACTGGCCGGGACAAGGCGCTGGTCGATGTGCCACATGCGGCCGCGAAGCTGCTAGCGATGCTGCCGGGTGGGCCGATCACCAGCGATCAACTGACGATGCTGGGGCGCGACAATGTCGTGGCGCCGGGGGCCAAGGGGCTGGATGCCCTGGGCGTCGTCGCCACGCCGATGGCGGGGGTCGCGGACAAATGGATGGTCCGTTACCGCAAGCATGGTCGCTTCGCCGGTCGGGTGAGCGCCTAAGGGCATTGCTCCGCCGTGACGCGGGGCTATCAGCTGTAAGACAATCTTCTCCCTCATCGTCATGCTGAAGCATGTTCAGCATGACGTTCGGGGTGACGGGATGATTATCGGAGGACGATCCCAATCATGGACCTGCATTATCTGACCGTCATCCTGCTGGGTATTGTCGAAGGGCTGACCGAATTTCTGCCGGTATCCTCGACCGGGCACCTCATATTGGCCAGCGAATTGCTGGGCTATGATGCATCGACCTGGGCGATGTTCAACGTCGTCATCCAGCTTGGCGCCATTCTGGCGGTCGTTGTGCTCTACTGGCGCACTTTCTGGGCGGTCGGCATGGGGCTTTTGCGGCGTGAGCCGGTAAGCTGGCGGTTCCTGCGCAATCTGTTGATCGCCTTCATGCCCTCGGCCGTTATCGGCCTTGCCCTGCACGATTATATCGAAATTCTGCTTGGCGCGCCGCAGGTGGTTGCCTGGGCCTTGATTGCCGGTGGCATCGCGATCCTGCTGATCGAACGGGCGGTCAAGGATCAGCGATTTCATGGCATCGCCGATATTCCGACGGTGCGCGTTTTGGCGATCGGTTTCATCCAGTGTCTGGCCATGGTGCCGGGGGTCAGCCGGTCCGGCGCGACGATCATGGGCGCGCTGATGCTCGGGGTCGAACGGCGCACGGCGGCGGAGTTCAGCTTCTTTCTCGCCATTCCGACCATGCTTGGCGCGACCGCGCTGGAATTGATCAAGAAGGGCGATCAGATCACCAGCGCAGCGGTAGGCTGGGGCAGTATAGCCTTGGGCTTTGTCGTATCCTTCATTGTCGCGTTGCTGGTCATTCGCTGGTTCGTCGGGCTTGTGTCCAAACATGGCTTCGCGCCCTTTGCCTGGTACCGAATCGTCGCTGGCGTGGCCGCTCTGATATGGCTGGGGATGAGATAGGGCCGAAACGGTCTATTTATGCGATAAGTTCCTGCGATCATTTCGCAACTAGAGTGGATACAGGGTGTAATTTAGACAGCATTATTGGCCTAAAATGCAGAATCCGCGTGACTCCGCGGGTTTTTCTGCTATGCGCGCCCTTGTAACTTGAGTCAGGGGCGTATCATGGCCGACAATCCAATGCTGAAATTCGTAGGCAAGGGACAAGCCTACCCCGACAAGCGCGATGCCGATGCCCGCGCCGACGACTTTCTGGAAATCAGCCGCAGCTTCATTCTCGACAAGGCGGAAGAACAGGCGTCGCGCTGCTCGCAATGTGGCGTGCCATATTGTTCAACTCACTGTCCGTTGCACAATCACATCCCCGACTGGCTGCGCCTGACCGCCGAAGGCCGCCTGCGTGAAGCCTATGAATTGTCCAACCTGACCAGCACCATGCCCGAAATCTGCGGCCGCATCTGCCCGCAGGACCGGCTGTGCGAGGGCAATTGCGTCATCGAATTTTCCGGCCATGGCGCCGTGACGATCGGCAGTGTCGAAAAATTCATCACCGACACCGCCTGGAAGGAAGGCTGGGTCGAACCGCTGGTCCCTGGCAAGCCCACCGGCCAGTCGATCGGCGTGATCGGCGCGGGGCCGGCTGGCCTTACCACGGCGGAATATCTGCGTGCAGCGGGGCATGATGTGCATGTCTATGACCGGCATGATCGCGCTGGCGGACTGCTGACCTATGGCATTCCCGGCTTCAAGCTGGAAAAGGACGTGGTCATGCGCCGGGTCCAGCGGTTGCGCGATGGCGGCATCGTGTTTCACGAAAATTTCGAGGTTGGCCGCGACGCGACATTGGAAGCGCTGCGCGAGAAGCATGACGCGATCCTGATCGCCACCGGCGTCTACAAGCCCCGCGACATCCGCGCGCCGGGCGTTGGCGCACCGGGCGTGGTCAAGGCGCTCGATTATCTCACCGCTTCCAACAAGGCCGGTTTTGGCGATAACGTCCCCGAACATGCGGACGGCAGCCTGCTCGCGACCGGCAAGAATGTCGTCGTCATCGGCGGCGGGGACACCGCCATGGACTGCGTCCGCACCGCGATCCGCCAGGGCGCGAAATCGGTCAAATGCCTCTACCGCCGCGACCGGGAAAATATGCCGGGATCGCAGCGCGAAGTCGCCAATGCCGAGGAAGAAGGCGTCGAATTCGTCTGGCTGACCGCGCCGATCGCCTTTGAAGGCACCGAGCATGTCACCGGCGTCAAAGTCACCAGGATGCGGTTGGGTGCGCCCGATGCATCGGGTCGCCGCGCGCCCGAGCCCGATCCGGGCAGCGAACATACGCTGGAGGCCGATCTGGTCATCAAGGCGCTTGGCTATGATCCTGAAGAATTGCCGAAAATGTTCGGCGCGGACGACCTGTCCGTCACCCGCTGGGGCACGCTGCGCGTCGATCACAAGACGATGATGACCAGCATGGACGGCGTGTTCGCCGCCGGCGACATCGTGCGCGGCGCAAGCCTGGTCGTCTGGGCGATCCGCGACGGCCGCGACGTGACCGAGCATATGCACCGCTATTTGAAGGCGAAAGCCAAGGCAGCGGGCGAGAGGGTTGCGGCGTGAAGGCGGTTGTCTTTGCTCTACTTCTAACGCTCGCAAGCACCCCTTCTTTCGGGCAAGGCGGAGACCGGCTGGCCGCACTTACGGCGGCGCGCGATCTCCTCCTATCGGTTGGGTTTGAGCGACAAATGGAATTGTCCGGCATCGCCATGGCCAATAGCGTTTTCGAACAAAATGTGGCTGCTGCGGAAAAGCAACGCGGCGAGGCCATGCCGGCGGATCTTAAGCAAAAAGTGCGTATCGCTATGAACGAAGAGATCGGCGCAATGATGACCGAACTCAAGCGAACAGCGCTAGATGGCGCCGCACAAATCTACGCGGATCATTTCACGGCGGAAGAACTCCGTAGGCTGGCCGTGATCAGCGCCGACCCGGTTATGCGCAAATCGCAACAATTGATGCCACAGATGCTGCCGAAGCTCGCGCAGATTGGACTAAAAGTTGCAGAAGATCGGAAACCGATCATGCAGCAGAAAATCAAGGAAGTCGTCGATCAATGGCTCGCGACGCAAGAACGTAAGGGAACATCATCATGACAGACACTCCCTTCACCGCAAGCCCCGAAGAACGCGCGCGGATCGCCGCCGAGGGCATGTATCATCCTGACCTGGAAGGCGACGCCTGTGGCGTGGGCCTCGTTGCCGCGACCGACGGCCGCCCGTCGCGTCGCGTCGTCGCCTCCGCGATCGATGCGCTGAAGGCCGTGTGGCATCGGGGCGCGGTCGACGCCGATGGCAAGACTGGCGATGGCGCGGGTATCCATGTCGACCTGCCGGTGCGCTTCTTTGACGATGCGATCGCGGACTCCGGTCACAAGCCGCTGCCCAACCGCCTGGCTGTCGGCATGATCTTCCTGCCGCGCACGGACCTCAGTGCGCAGGAAACCTGCCGCACCATCGTTGAGAGCGAGATCATCGACGCAGGCTATACCATCTATGGCTGGCGCCAGGTGCCGGTGGACGTGTCCGTCATCGGCGAAAAGGCGCAGCGCACGCGTCCCGAAATCGAGCAGATCATGATCGCCGGGCCGATGCCCGAAGTGCGTGATCAGGCCGAGTTCGAGAAGGACCTCTATCTGATCCGTCGCCGGATCGAAAAGCAGGTGATCGCGGCGCAGATCAATGATTTCTATATCTGTAGCCTGTCGTGCCGGTCCATCATCTACAAGGGGCTGTTCCTCGCCGAATCGCTGTCTGTATTCTATCCCGATTTGCAGGATGAGCGGTTCGAGAGCCGGGTGGCGATCTTCCACCAGCGCTATTCGACCAACACTTTCCCGCAATGGTGGCTGGCCCAGCCGTTCCGCACGCTTGCCCATAATGGTGAGATCAACACCATCCGCGGCAACAAGAACTGGATGAAAAGCCACGAGATCAAGATGGCCAGCCTCGCATTCGGCGAGCAGTCGGAGGATATCAAGCCAGTCATTCCGGCGGGTGCGTCCGATACCGCTGCGCTGGACGCCGTGTTCGAGGCGATCTGCCGGTCGGGCCGCGATGCGCCCACCGCCAAGCTGATGCTCGTGCCCGAAGCCTGGCAGGCCGACAATGGCGAACTGCCCAAGGCGCATCGCGACATGTATGATTATCTCGCCTCCGTCATGGAGCCGTGGGATGGCCCTGCCGCGCTGGCGATGACGGACGGGCGCTGGGTCGTGGCCGGGGTGGATCGCAACGCGCTGCGTCCGCTGCGCTACACGCTGACGGGCGACAATCTGCTGATCGTCGGGTCGGAAACCGGCATGGTCGTGGTTCCCGAAACCACCATCGTGCGCAAGGGGCGCATGGGTCCGGGCCAGATGATCGCCATCGATCTGGCCGAGGGCGAAATCTACGACGATGCTGCGATCAAGAATCGGATCGCGGGTGAGCGCCCCTATGGCGACCTGATCAAGGACTTCATGGCGATCGGCGACCTGACCGATGCGCCGACCGCTCTGCCCGACTGGGACAAGGCGGAACTGACGCGGCGGCAGGTGGCGGCCAACCTGACGCTGGAGGATCTGGAACTGATCCTGGCGCCGATGGTGGAGGATGCCAAGGAAGCCATCGGATCAATGGGCGACGACACGCCGCTGGCCGTCATTTCCGACAAGCCACGGACGATCAGCCATTTCTTCCGCCAGAATTTCAGCCAGGTCACCAACCCGCCGATCGACCCGTTGCGCGAACGGCATGTAATGAGCCTGAAAACGCGCTTTTCCAACCTGCACAACATCCTGGAGCAGGATGCGCAGAACAGCCACGTACTCGTGCTGGAATCGCCGGTTTTGACCAGCGCGGAATGGGCGCGGCTGAAGGCGCATTTTGGTCCGGCGGTCGCGGAAATCGACTGCACCTTCCCGGCAAATGGCGGGCAGGAGCAGCTCCGCGCGGCAATCGCACGCATCCGGGAGGAAGCCGAGCAGGCGGTACGTGAAGGGCGGACAGAAATCTTCCTGACCGACGAGGGCGTCAGCGAGACGCGCATCGCCATTGCTGGCGTGCTGGCGGCGGCCGCGGTGCATACGCATCTGGTGCGCAAGGGGCTTCGTTCCTATGCGTCCATCAACGTGCGCTGCGCCGAGGCGCTCGATACCCACTATTTTGCGGTGCTGATCGGCGTGGGCGCGACCACGGTGAACGCCTATCTGGCCGAAGCCAGCATCGCCGACCGCCATGCGCGCGGGCTGTTCGGGTCTCTCGACCTTGACGCCTGTTTCGAGCGCTATCGCGTCGCGGTCAACGAAGGCCTGCTCAAGATCATGTCCAAAATGGGCATTGCGGTCATCAGCAGCTATCGCGGCGGCTATAATTTCGAAGCGGTCGGCCTGTCGCGCGCTCTGGTCAACGATCTGTTCCCCGGCATGCCGGCGAAGATTTCGGGCGAAGGCTATGCCTCGCTCCACTATAGCGCGATCCTGCGCCATCAGCAGGCATATGACGCATCGGTCGTGCGGTTGCCCATCGGCGGCTTCTATCGCCAGCGCAACGGTGGGGAGGCGCATGCCTATTCCGCGCAACTGATGCACCTGTTGCAGACGGCGGTCGCGACCGACAGCTATTCGACCTATCTGCAATTCTCGCGCGGGGTGCGCGATCTGCCACCGGTCTATCTGCGCGACCTGATGGAGTTTAATTTCGCGCGCGAAGCCGTGCCGATCGACGAGGTGGAGGCCACCACGGAAATCCGCAAGCGTTTCGTGACGCCGGGCATGTCGCTCGGGGCGCTCTCGCCTGAGGCGCATGAGACGCTGGCGATCGCGATGAACCGGATCGGCGCGAAGGCGGTGTCGGGCGAGGGCGGCGAGGATGCGGCGCGCTTCAAACCCTATGAAAATGGCGACAATGCCAATAGCGTGATCAAGCAGATCGCGTCGGGCCGCTTTGGCGTTCATGCCGAATATCTGGCGTCGGCCGAAGAGATAGAGATCAAGGTCGCACAGGGGGCCAAGCCGGGCGAGGGGGGGCAGCTGCCCGGCTTCAAGGTCACCGAATTCATCGCCAGGCTGCGCCATTCGACGCCCGGCGTGACGTTGATTTCGCCGCCGCCCCATCATGACATCTATTCGATCGAGGATCTGGCGCAGCTCATCTACGACTGCAAGCAGATCAATCCGCGCGCACGCGTCTGCGTCAAGCTGGTGAGCCAGGCGGGCATCGGCACGGTCGCAGCGGGCGTGGCGAAGGCGCATGCCGACGTCATCCTGATCGCGGGCCATGTCGGCGGAACCGGGGCATCCCCGCAAACCTCGATCAAATATGCCGGGACGCCATGGGAAATGGGTCTGTCCGAAGCCAATCAGGTGCTGACCCTCAACGGGTTGCGGCATCGGGTGAAGCTGCGCACCGATGGCGGCCTCAAAACCGGGCGCGACATCGTGATCGCCGCGATATTGGGCGCGGAGGAATATGGCATCGGCACATTGTCGCTGGTCGCCATGGGCTGCATCATGGTGCGTCAGTGCCACAGCAACACCTGCCCCGTGGGCGTGTGCGTGCAGGATGAAAAGCTGCGCGCCAAATTCACCGGCACCCCGGAAAAGGTCATCAACCTGATGACCTTCATCGCCGAGGAAGTTCGCGAAGTGCTGGCCCGGCTGGGCTTCCGCAGCCTGGACGAGGTGATCGGGCGGACCGAACTGTTGAAGCAGGTCAATCGTGGCGCTGAACATCTGGACGATCTGGATCTCAACCCGATCCTGGCCAAGGTGGACGCCCCCGACGACCAGCGCCGTTTCAGCCTGAAGCAATGGCGCAACGACGTGCCCGACAGCCTGGACGCGCAGATGATGCGCGACGCCAAGGCAGTGTTCGAGCGGGGCGAGAAGATGCAACTGACCTATACGGTGCGCAACACGCACCGCGCGGTCGGCACGCGCCTGTCGTCGGCGGTGACTGACAAGTTCGGCATGTCGGCGCTGGCCGATGGACATCTGACCGTGCGCCTGCGCGGGTCCGCGGGCCAGTCGCTGGGCGCGTTCCTGTGCAAGGGGATCACGCTGGAAATCTTCGGCGACGCCAATGACTATGTCGGCAAGGGCCTGTCAGGCGGCATCATCACGGTGCGCACGACCGTCTCCAGCCCCCTGTCGTCGAAGGATAATACGATCATCGGCAACACCGTCCTTTATGGCGCGACCAGTGGCAAGCTGTTCGCGGCAGGGCAGGCGGGCGAACGCTTCGCGGTCCGCAATTCGGGCGCGCAGGTCGTGGTCGAGGGCTGCGGCGCCAATGGGTGCGAATATATGACCGGCGGCATTGCCGTGATCCTGGGCAAGACCGGCGCCAATTTCGGCGCGGGCATGACCGGCGGGATGGCCTTCATCCTGGACGAGGATGGCAGCTTCACGTCGCGGGCCAACCCGGAAGGGATCGTCTGGCAGCGGCTGGAAAGCGCGCATTGGGAGGCGCAGGTCAAGGATCTGATCGCCCAGCACGCCAAGGCGACCGACAGCAAATGGTCCAGCACCATATTGGAGGATTGGGACCGTTGGCGGCGCTATATCTGGCAAGTGTGCCCCAAGGAGATGATCAGCCGCCTTACCCATCCGCTGAGCGATGCGCCGGCGGAGGTCGTTGCTGCCGAATAGGCGTTCTAAGGGAAGGAACTGCCTGCTGCCGTCGCCATGACGGCAGGAGGGGCTTTCCCTTGGGCAGGTTGCAGAGTCGGTGGAGGCGTGGCCGTCTCTCCGGCGGCGAAGCGCGCAATTGGCGGTGGCAGCTGATGAATCGGTGATGGCGGTGGGACGGGATCGACCGCTTCCGCCGCCTCTCCTTGTGCCAGATAGTCACGCACGACCGGATCGCTGGTGCCGTCAATCATGCCGTCTGCGTCCAGTCCCGCCATGTCCGAAGCCATTTGCCGTTCCACCAGCGTTGGTCCGCAACCGGTACAGCGGATTATGTCGGGACCGCGACCGGCCGGATCGGCGACCTGATCGGACAGGCTGCTATCGCTGGGCTCGGCATAGGCGACATCTTTCTGTGTTCTTGGAGCAGAGGATTGCGGACTGGTGACATAGGCGCCCAAACCCAGTCCCATGACCGTCGCGGCGGCCACTGTCACGCCTGACAGTATCCAATGCTGCATGGTCCTGCTTTCCATCCTTTTGCTGGCGGGCACTGGCCTTTCGGCGTGCCGCATCGTGCACGACAATCAATCATAACGCAGATGCAGATCGGTTGTTGCATGGCGCAAAAGCCTTTGCTAATGGCCAGCGCCTACCAGATGCCGGTCCTGCCGGTTTCCCTTTGAATGTGCGGCCATGGCGGAATTGGTAGACGCGCAACGTTGAGGTCGTTGTGGGCGAAAGCCCGTGGAAGTTCGAGTCTTCTTGGCCGCACCATTCACTTGCCTGATGCTCAGGATCAGCCGGAATTGACAGTCCCCGCCCCGCAAGGGCAGGGGCAATTGCGCTTGATCGCACGGACCTTGCAGGGGTGTGGTTCGACCGCCTATCTGACGCGGGCGCGCGGGACGGACCCGGATGACGAGATGAAAGGAAGCTGCCATGTCCGCCATAGACTGGGATCAGCCAGCCACCATGATTGATCTGGATGGCAAGGCGCCCTTGATCGGCACGATCCGCCAATGCGCGCAGCATTTCGCGATCTTCAAGGCAGAGGCCAAGGCGCAGGCGCGTGTGTTGCTGACCCAGCCGGTTCATCGGGAAGGTCGCCGGACGCGCACCTGGCTGCTGGAGCCGGATGAAATCGCCCAACTGGCGGAAAAACTGCGCGCAGGAAGCTGACAGGTTCGGTTTCCGATCTTCGGCCGGAATTTCCCCTGTCCTACAACAAACCATATGGGATAAATGATCCGCCTCGTTCAAGACAGAGAGGCGCAGCATGGACATCCTTACGCTCATTGACGATGTTATCGCCCGCGAAGGCGGTTATTCCAACCATCCGGCTGACCGGGGCGGGCCGACCAATTGGGGGATTACCCAGGCGGTGGCGCGGGACAATGGGTTTGTCGGCGACATGCGAGCTTTGCCGCGCGCGACGGCGGTGGCGATTTACCGGCGGATTTACTGGGATCAGCCCGGTTACGCCTTCGTCGCGGAAACCGCGCCCTCCGTCGCGGCCGAATTGTTCGATACTGCGGTCAATATGGGCGTGGGAACCGCGACCGGCTTTCTCCAGCGCGCCCTTAACGCGCTCAATCGCAACCAGCGCGATTATCCGGATCTGACGCTGGACCGGGCGATCGGCGCAAGGACGCTGGGGGCATTGCGCGCCTTTCGTGCGTTGCGGGGCAAGGCGGGTGAGGCGGTACTGCTGAAGGCGATCGAAGCGATGCAGGGTGAACGCTATATCGCGCTCGCGGAAAACCGCCCCGCCAATGAGGCGTTTCTCTACGGCTGGCTGGCCAACCGAATCGGTTAGCTCTTATGAACACTCGTGCGTTTTGCGCCAAGCTATCGCGCGAACGACGCCCGGAACTGTCTTTTCAATCAGGATATGAAGCCATGGTTTCCGAGTCTATCGATCCCGATCCCTGGGCTATGCGCGCGCGGCCCACTTTCCTCTATGTCATGTATGCGCTGCTGCTCTGGTCGCTGCCGATGGGCGTCATCGCGGGGTGGCGACCCGCTATGGCGGCGGCGATCACGGCGGGGATGCGCGACTATCTCAACGCCCTGCCTGAACCGCTCTACGCTTTGTTTGGCACCGGTTATCTGGGCTACACTGCCGCGCGCGCATGGGGCAAGGCGAAGGGGGCAGAGCGGTAGCGCCTAGGCGGCCGCGCGCCCTTCATACCAGCCGCGCGAACGCTTCACGAGAGCGACGATAGAGAGCATCACCGGCACTTCCACCAATACGCCGACGACAGTGGCCAGAGCCGCGCCAGAGTGGAGGCCGAACAGGCTGATCGCTGCGGCGACCGCCAGTTCGAAGAAATTGGATGCACCGATCAATGCAGCCGGTCCCGCAACGCACCAGTCGCCGCGCATGCTGCGGCTGAGCCAATAGGCAAGGCCTGCGTTCAGATAGACCTGAAGCAGGATCGGCACTGCGATCAGCGCGATGACCAGCGGCTGGGCGACGATCTGCTCCCCCTGAAAGGCGAAGAGCAGCACGAGCGTAGCGAGCAGGCTTAGCAGGCTAAATGGCCCGAGCCTTGTCAGCAGCCGTTCCAGAGCCGCCTGTCCGCCTGCCCGCAACTGCGCCCGGCGCAGCCATTGGGCGACGACCACGGGCACGACGATATAGAGGCCGACCGACAGCAGCAGCGTATCCCATGGCACGCTGATCGAGGCGACGCCCAGCAGCAGTCCGACGATCGGCGCAAAGGCGAACAGCATGATCAGGTCGTTGAGCGCCACCTGACTGAGCGTATAGCCAGGATCGCCATCCAGCAGGTTGGACCAGACGAACACCATTGCGGTGCAGGGGGCGGCCGCCAGCAGGATCAGGCCCGCAATATAGGACGGCCCCTGTCCGTCAGGCAGGTAGGACGCGAACAGATGGCCGATGAACAATGTGCCCAGCAGCGCCATGGAGAAAGGCTTGACCGCCCAATTGATGAACAGCGTCACCCCGACACCGCGCCAGTGCCGCCTTACGCTGCCCAGCGCAGCAAAGTCGATCCGCAGCAGCATGGGTATGATCATCAGCCAGATCAGCGCCGCTACCGGCAGGTTGATGTTGGCGATCTCGGCTCCAGCGATCAGCGCGAAGGCCGACGGGAACAGATGCCCCAGTCCAATCCCCAGGACGATGCACAGCGAGACCCAGAGGCTGAGATAGCGTTCGAACAATGACATCAGGCGGCTCCCACCACGTCGCCATCTTCCTTGACGAAGGGTGTGGGCAGCGGATGGGGCAACAACTCCAGCACCGCCTCGGACGGGCGGCATAGTCGCACCCCTTTGGGCGACACGACCAGCGGGCGGTTGATCAATATGGGGTGCGCCATCATCGCGTCGATCAGCGCCGCGTCGGGCAGCGTCTGATCGTCCAGCCCCAGATCGGCAAAAGGCGTCCCCTTCTGCCGCAACAGGGCGCGCGGCGCGATGCCGGAACGGGCGATCAATTGCTCCAGCAAAGCTCGCGATGGCGGCGTCTTGAGATATTCGATGACATGCGGTTCGATTCCGGCATGGCGGATCATCGCCAGCGTGTTGCGCGACGTGCCGCAAGCGGGGTTGTGATAGATGATGATGTCGGTGGCCAAGGGGATGTCCTCTGGATCAGCAGCAAGGGGTCAGTTCAGCAATGATCGGGGCGCACAAAGCCGCGTTCCCGCCGCAACAATCCTTGAGCAGGAACAATGTCAGTGCGCCCAACGCTTCCAGGTCGGCGCGATAATGAATGGACCGGCTCTGCCGCTCCGCCCGGACCAGTCCAGCGCGGGAGAGGATCGCCAGATGGGACGACATGGTATTTTGCGGGACCCCGACCAGCCGGGCGATTTCCCCGGCGGGCAGGCCATCGGGCTCGTGGCGGACGAGCAACCTGAAACTGTCGAGCCGCGTGGACTGTGCGAGGGCGGCTAAAGCCGCGATGGCGGATTCGTTTTCCATATATCCGGATTAATGGATATATGGAGCATGGCAAGTCGATTGTGAGGAAAGAAAGGAATCGCGGCGGCGAGAAACGCAAATGAGAGGGGCCGCCGGGTCAAAGCCCGACGGCCCATCATGTGCATGGTCAGCGGCCGGAAGTGCCGCCCAGGGGAAACGAAGGTCGCGCTATCTTCTCCACCGGGAGACGGCCTGTATGTCGGCGCGCTTTATCTCGCGATGTGGAGGGAGATCGACGGCATGGCGTCGCTCAGCGGCGCGTTCCCCGAATGGACTTGACCGACCCCATTGCTGAACCATGAGACATCGGATCACCTCCTTTCGCTATGTTGAAGCCCGTTATGGCCGACTTCGACTGCGCTTCGTGCGGCCACGGGATGGAATGTGAATCAGACGGAAGGCATGATCAAGACTTGTATTATTCTTTTTTCGAATCATACTTTCGCGTCCTCAATCCCGGCGTCGCGTCGCTATCCCCTGCAATCCTCGATCACACGTGACACTTCCGGCCATGCCGGTACGATAAGCGGTTCCAGTCCCATCACCTCGATCGCGAATTTGCCCCGGCTGTAGGCCATCTGATCCAGCGCGGTATCGGCAGCGGCCCGCACCGCTATCGTCTGCGGCACGGGGGCTGTGGTGGCTGTCGCGGGCCAGCTGGTCGCACCATAGCTGGTTCGCAGCGTCATCGTCCCTTGCCCCGCGCCTGCGCGAATAATGCTGATTCGGCGCGCCGCCCGATCGCAGCGGATGGTAAGGCGGGGGTCGGCCGCGGTCGGACCGAAACGGGCGATCGACATGGCTGCGTCGGATTGCCAGCGCCAATCCCCCGGCGCGGTGGGGCGATATTGCCGGTCGCTGGCCAATGGCGCGGCGGGGGCGACGGGTCGGACCGGCGCGGACGCCTGGGCCGGTCGCGGGGCGGGCGCGGGGGCAGGACTGGCCGGGCGCGTTGCAGGGCCGACGCACGAGCCGAGCAGGATGAGGAAGGGTGCGGCGAGGGCAAGGTGGGTGGTAAAGCGCATCGCCCTCCCATGCCCGCCCGGCGCAGGCGGCTCAACTGGAAAAGGATGAGCGGAAGAGCCGCGGGGGCAGGCCGGGCCGACGCGTTTGCTTGCCGCGCCGATATTGACACCGTCCGGCCGAATCGCTAGGGCGCGCACATCCCGACACGCTGGTGAGCGGCAGTGCTTCGCGCACTGGCCGTCTTTTTTGCGTCCGGGGCTATACATTGGTTGCGGTCCCACGCCATGGGGTCGCGGCCCTGACGCTTTGAGATGGGGTGACGCCAATCGCCCCGTGGAGCAGGAGATTAATTGACCATGGCACGTATTGCGGGTGTTAACATCCCGACCAACAAGCGCGTAATCATCGCGCTCACCTACATTCACGGCATCGGTCGTAAGACCGCCGTAGACATCGCCGACAAGCTGGGCATCGACCACAGCCGTCGCGTGCAGGACCTGTCGGACGCCGAAGTGCTCCAGATCCGTGAAACGATCGACGCTGACCTGACCGTCGAGGGCGATCTTCGCCGCAACACCGCGATGAACATCAAGCGCCTGATGGACCTGGCCTGCTATCGCGGCCTGCGTCATCGTAAGGGGCTGCCGGTTCGCGGCCAGCGCACGCACACCAATGCCCGCACCCGCAAGGGCAAGGCCAAGGCGATCGCCGGTAAGAAGAAGTAAGCGCCAGAGGGCGGGCCTTGCGGCCTTGCCCTCCCGACTTCTTTTGTCAGTATTTCGAGTAGGATAGAGCAAAATGGCACGCGAACCCCAGCGCATTAAGCGCCGTGAGCGCAAGAACATCTCGGCCGGCGTGGCACATGTCAACGCCAGCTTCAACAACACCATGGTGACCATCACCGATGCCCAGGGCAACGCGATTTCGTGGTCCTCGGCTGGCATGATGGGCTTCAAGGGCAGCCGCAAATCGACCCCCTACGCCGCTCAGGTGTGCGCGGAAGATGCCGGTCGCAAGGCCGCCGAACATGGCGTCCGCACGCTGGAAGTCGAAGTCAAGGGTCCCGGTTCAGGTCGTGAGTCGGCCCTGCGCGCCCTTCAGGCCGTCGGTTTCCACATCACCTCGATCCGCGACGTAACGCCGATCCCGCACAACGGTGTGCGTCCGTCCAAGCGCCGCCGCGTCTAAATTCGGCTGAGCGATATGGCGGGCGGCGGACGCGCCGCCCGTTACCCGTCTGCATCGGCCGCAACGTCCTGTCGGGTCCAGGATCATAAGCGTTTCGGCCACATCCCCAGGGGAAGTACATGACTGTCAACATGAAGAACTGGCAGGAATTGAAGAAGCCCAACGCGCTGGAAATCAAGCCAACCAGCGACGGTAAGCGCAAGGCGACCTTCGTTGCCGAGCCGCTGGAGCGCGGTTTCGGCTTGACGCTTGGCAACGCGCTACGCCGGGTTCTTCTTTCCTCGCTTCAGGGCGCGGCGGTCACCTCGATCAAGATCGAGAACGTCCTGCATGAATTCTCGTCGCTCGCTGGCGTGCGTGAAGATGTCACCGACATCGTCCTCAACATCAAGCAGGTCGCCCTGCGGATGGAAGGCGATGGTCCCAAGCGGCTTCAGCTGTCGGCTACCGGTCCTGCCGTGGTCAAGGCTGGCGACATCAGCGTCGTCGGCGACATCGAAGTGATGAACCCGGACCTGGTGATCTGTCACCTCGACCAGGGCGCGACGCTGAACATGGAACTGACCGCTGATGTCGGCAAGGGCTATGTCCCCGCCGTCGCCAACCGTCCCGCAGACGCGCCGATCGGCCTCATTCCAATCGACGCGCTCTACTCGCCGGTCCGTCAGGTCGCCTACAAGGTGGACAATACCCGCGTCGGCCAGGAACTGGACTATGACAAGCTGTCGCTGACCGTCGAAACCGACGGCACCGTCACGCCGGAGGATGCGGTCGCCTTTGCCGCGCGCATCCTGCAGGACCAGCTCCAGCTGTTCGTCCATTTCGAGGACGCGCTGCCCACCGCCGCGCCTTCGCAGGGTGGCCATGCGGTCGCATCGGCGTCGGAAGGCGAAAGCGACACCAACCAGATCAACCGCTACCTTCTCAAGAAGGTGGACGAGCTGGAACTGTCGGTCCGCAGCGCCAACTGCCTCAAGAACGACAACATCATCTATATCGGCGATCTGGTCCAGAAGACCGAAGCCGAGATGCTGCGTACGCCCAATTTCGGTCGCAAGTCGCTGAACGAAATCAAGGAAGTGCTGTCGTCCATGGGTCTGCGCCTCGGCATGGACATCCCCGGATGGCCGCCTGAAAATATCGAGGAAATGGCCAAGAAGCTCGAACAAGAGCTGCTGGGCTAAAAAGCTCCGTCATTCCCGCGAAGGCGGGTACCCATCTCCCGGTCTTGTGCCTGGGGATGGGGTCGGAGATGGGTTCCCGCCTTCGCGGGAATGACGAACAAATGGCGGCCACGTCACCGCCTGGTCTGGGCTACCTGAAACGGGCCCTTAACGAACGAAGGAATGAACTATGCGTCACAGAATGGGTCAACGTCGTCTTCAGCGCGCTACCGGTCACCGCGTCGCGCTGCTCCGCAACCTTGCCGCTTCGCTGATCAAGCATGAGCAGATTCTGACCACCACGCCCAAGGCGAAGGAACTGCGCCCCTATGTGGAAAAGCTGATCACGCTGGCGAAAAAGGGTGGCCTGTCCAACCGTCGCCTGGCCGATGCTCGCCTGAAGGACGATGCCCAGCTGGCCAAGCTGTTCGAGGTTCTGGCCGAACGCTACAAGGATCGTAACGGCGGTTACACCCGCGTGATCAAGGCTGGCATCCGCGCGTCGGACGCCGCGCCGATTGCGATCATCGAACTGGTCGACCGCGACGTCAGCGCCAAGGGGCAGGATAGCGGCCCGGTGCAGACCGCCGACGAAGATGAATATGAAGCTGCCTGATTGAGTGCGGTCCTCCCAGGGAGGACTGGATGCTTTACCGACAGGCCGTGGCTCTTTAGGAGCCACGGCCTGTTCTGGTTAAAAAGAGACGAAAAAGAGGATGCGCGCAACGGCCCGCCTGTTCCTGCTGCCGCTGCTGCTGGCGGCCAGCCCGGTCGTTGCGGGGCCGGAGACGGTCGCCATCGACGCGGCCGGGCAGGGCTTGCGCTACCCCATCGCCAGGCGTCTTGATCTGGTCGAGGATCATTTCGGGGTAAAGGTCGCCGATCCCTATCGCTGGCTGGAAAATGATTTGCGTGCGGACCCGGCCGTGCGCGACTGGGTGGCGCAGGAAAATGCACTGACCCGCCGCTATATCGACGGCCTGCCGGGCCGGGCGGCGCTGAAAGCGCGGATGCAGGCGTTGCTGTCGCACGGGCGCTACACCGTCCCGCGCAAGGCAGGCGGGCGCTATTTCTACGGTTATAACAAGGGGCTGCAAAACCAGACCCCGCTCTACGTGCGTGAAGGGCTGGACGGCCCGCAGCGGTTGCTGATCGATCCCAATGATTGGGCCAAGGATGGTGCGAGCGCATTGGCCGAATGGGCTCCCTCGCCGGACGGCCGGACTCTGGCCTTTGCGGTGCAGGAAGCGGGCAGCGATTGGCGGACCCTGCGTTTGCTGGATGTCGATACGGGGAAGGTGCTCGACGACCGGATCGACTGGGTCAAATTTTCGACCCTGGCCTGGGACGGACGTGGCCAGGGCTTCTTCTATTCCCGCTACCCTGCGCCGCAGGGAGATACGGCTTTCAGGGCCGCCAATGAAGATCAGCAGCTTTTCTATCATCGCGTCGGCACCGCGCAGGCGCAGGATCAACTGATCTACGCCACGCCAGACCGGCCGAAACTGAGCCATACCGCGCAGGTCACCAACGACGGGCGCTGGCTGGTGATCAGTTCGTTTCAGGGGATCGACCCGCGCCGTGAAATCCATGTCGCGGCGCTGGACGGCGGGCCGGTTAAGCCTCGGCGGCTGGTGAAGGGGCCGCTACAGGATTGGCGGCTGATTGGGAGTCGGGGGTCGACCCTCTATTTCATCACCGATGATCATGCGCCCCATCTGAAAGTCGTGACGCTCGATGCGGCGCAGCCCCGGCGCAGGCCGCAACAGGTCGTGGCCGAACGCGCCGATACGCTGGCGGGCGGCTCGCTGGTCGGCAGCCGACTGATCCTGGCCTATATGACGCAGGCCGAAACGATTGCGGAACTGGTCGAACTGGATGGGCGCAAGGTGGGCGACGTGCCCTTGCCCGGCATGGGGACTGCGGCGGGTTTTGGTGGGCGCGATGGCGACCCGGAGACGTTTTTCAGCTTTTCTGGCTTCACCACCCCGTCCAGCATCTATCGCTTCGACACATCCACCCTGCAAAGCCAGTTGTTCGCCCAGCCCGACCTGCCCTTCAATCCGGATGAATTCGGGATGGAACAGATCAGCTATCTGTCAAAGGACGGCACCCGCGTGCCCATGACCGTGATCCGCAAAAAGGTGCTGGCGGACCGGGCGATCGCGGCGCCGACGATCCTTTATGGCTATGGCGGCTTCAACATCAGCCTGACGCCGGGCTATTCGGCGACGCGGCTGGCCTGGCTGGAACAGGGCGGGGCTTATGCCATCGCCAATCTGCGCGGCGGCGGTGAATTCGGCAAGGCATGGCATGAGGCTGGCCGTGGCCCCAACAAGCAGAATGTGTTCGACGATTTCATCGCTGCGGCCGAATATCTGAAGGCCAATGGCTATACCACGCCGGATGGACTGGCGATCGAGGGGCGATCCAATGGCGGCCTGCTGGTTGGTGCGGTAGTCAACCAGCGTCCCGACCTGTTCGCTGCCGCCCTGCCAGCCGTGGGCGTGATGGACATGCTGCGCTTTGACCGCTTCACCGCCGGGCGTTACTGGGTGGACGATTATGGATCGCCCGCACGGGCGGAGGATTTTCCGCTGCTCTACGGCTATTCGCCCTATCACAATATCCTGTCGGGTAAGGATTATCCCGCGATCCTCGTTACCACCGCCGATACTGACGACCGGGTCGTGCCCGCCCACAGTTTCAAATATGCCGCCGCCTTGCAGGCCGCCAATGTGGGCAGCAAGCCCCGACTGCTGCGGGTCGAAAGCCGCGCCGGCCATGGCGCTGGCAAGCCGATCGACAAGCTGATCGACGAATATGCCGACAGCTATGCCTTTCTGGCCTCATTCACGGGTTTGCAGATCAGGGATGATCCGCAATAATCGTTCAGCCGCGCGACAGCCGGACGCGGATAGATACCGTTTGATCGCAGGAGACACAGGCATGGGCAAGACGCGCTGGATGACAGGATCGCTGGTTGGACTGGCGCTGCTGGTTGGCAGCATAGGTCCGGCGCAGGCGCGTCCGCGCTATGACCGCAATTGGGGCCATCATCACCATCGCGATCGCGGCAATGGCTTCGGCTTCGGCGATGCCGTCGGGGTTGCAGCGCTGATCGGTGCGGTGGCGATCGTTGCCTCTTCCATGTCGAAGGACAAGAAGGCAGCGCGCAATAGTGACGCCGCGGCTCCCCCGCCGGTCGATGGTACGGATTATGGCGCGGATGTCCGGCGCGACGATGATTTCTCCGATGTCGCCGCCGCCTATGGCGATCAGGATCAGATGACGGACGCCTGCGCCGTCGCCGCGCGCGATGAAGCGCAGGACCAGAATGGCGGCTATGCCGAGGTGCGGCGCATCGACGAGCCGCGCGCCGCCCAAGGCGGGTATAATATCGACGGAGAAGTCGAATCGCGCGCCAATTATCGCGCCCCGACCGGCACGACCCGCCGCTTCACCTGCACGATCAAGGATGGCCGCGTCGCGGAGGTCTATCTGAGCCGCGATGTCGTGATGCGATAAGGCGCCGCCGTGCGTCGTCACCCTCCGTCGCGCCATGTCCTGGCTTTTGGCCTGGCGGCGCTTGCAGGGATGGTCGATGCGTTGGGTCTGCTCAAACTGGGCGGGCTCTTCGTGTCGTTCATGAGCGGCAATTCGACCCGAATGGCAGTCGGCATCGCGACAAAGCCGACGCTGGCATGGACGGCCGCCGGGCTGATCGGCGCTTTTGTCGGCGGGGTATTTGTCGGCGCGCTCCTGGCGCGGATGGCCGGACGGTGGCGCAAGCAAGCCGTACTGGCACTGGTGCTGGCGTTGTTGACCATCGCGGCATCGCTGGCCGGATCGGTCGGGGATGGTCTGACCTTGCTGATGGCGGCGGCTATGGGCGCTGTGAACAATATGTTCCAGCGCGATGGCGAGGTGAGCATTGGCGTCACCTATATGACCGGCGCACTGGTGAAGCTCGGACAGGCGTTGGCCAGTGCCGTGACCGGTGGCCCGGCGTTTGGCTGGCTGCCCCATCTGTTGCTCTGGCTGGGTCTTGTCGCAGGCGCAGTGGCCGGGGCTTTGCTGTTTGGGCGGATGGACCTTGGCGCTTTGTGGGTGGCTTGCGGCTGGTGCCTGCTGTTGCTGGCGTGGAGCCTCTGGCTGGGGCCGTTGCCGCGCACCGACCGCTTGGCATGACTGTCCATCCGCTCTAGGCGGTTGCCCATGCCCGCTCCTTTCCTTCCCCGCCGCAATGCGGCCATCGCCTTCATCCTGGTGACGGCGCTGCTCGATGTCATGTCGATGGGAATCGTCATCCCGGTGCTGCCGCAACTGATCGAATCCCTGTCCGGCTCCAGCAGCGCGGCCGGCCTGTGGAATGGCCTGTTTGTAGCGCTATGGGCGGGGATGCAGTTCATCTGCTCGCCGATTATCGGGTCCTTGTCCGACCGTTTCGGGCGGCGGCCCGTGATTCTGCTATCAGTGTGCGGTCTGGCGCTCGATTATGTGCTGATGGCCGTCGCGCCCAATCTATGGTGGCTGGCTCTGGGGCGGATATTGGCGGGGGTCACCTCGTCCAGCTTCACCTCCGTGTTTGCCTATATGGCCGACATCACCCGACCTGAAGATCGCGCGCGCGGCTATGGGCTGATCGGGGCGGCATTCAGCGGCGGCTTTGTTGCCGGGCCACTGCTGGGCGGCATATTGGGCGAGATTTCGCTGCGCGCGCCCTTTTGGGCGGCGGCTGGCCTGTCGGGACTGGCATTCCTTTATGGTCTGGTCGTCCTGCCCGAATCGCTCCCGCAGGAAAAGCGGATGGCCTTTTCATGGGCCCGCGCCAACCCATTCGGCGCGCTCACCCTTTTGCGGTCTCACCCGGAACTGTCGAGCCTGGCGATCGTCAATTTCCTGCTCTATTTCGCCCACCATCTCTTCTCCGCCGTGTTCGTCCTCTATGCCGGGGATCGTTATGGCTGGGGCGCGTGGCAGGTCGGCAGCCTGCTCGCCTTGGTCGGTTTGCTCGACATGGGCGTGCAGGGCTTTCTGGTCGGTCCCGTGGTCAAGCGGCTGGGTGACCGGACGACGATGGTGACGGGCCTGGCCTTCGGTGCGGTCGGCATCGCCTGCATGGGGCTCGCGCCGACCGGCTGGCTGTTTGTCGCCGCGATGCTGCCCAATGCGCTGTGGGGGCTGGCAATGCCGACGATCCAGTCGCTGATGACGCAGCGCGTATCCGAATCCGAACAGGGCCAGTTGCAGGGCGCGAACAACAGTGTGGGCAGTATTGCAGGTATCGTATCGCCCCTCTTCTTCGGCGGCATTTACGCGCTGTCGGTTGGCGGCAATCCGACCCTGCCCTTCATCGGCAGCGCCTTCCTGATTGCGGCGGCGGTGCTGGGCAGTGCGGCGTTGCTGGGCTGGGCGGCGGGCCGTGGGCTGGATGCCGATGCCGTATAGGTCGCGAAAACTGGACATATCGGGGCGGGGCGACTAACCGGGCGCGAATCCCTTCCACCGCTCGATATAAAGGCGATTCGATGACGCTGCCCCTTCAGGATTCCATCCTTATCGTGGACTTCGGCAGCCAGGTGACCCAGCTCATCGCTCGGCGCGTGCGCGAAGCCGGGGTCTATTCCGAAATCGCCCCCTTCAACAGCGCCGAACAAGCCTTCGCCCGGATGCAGCCCAAGGGCGTCATCCTGTCGGGCGGCCCTTCTTCAGTCATGTGGGATGACAGTCCCCGCGCACCGCAGGCGATATTCGACGCGGGCGTTCCGGTGCTGGGCATCTGCTATGGTCAGCAGACGATGATGCAGCAGCTGGGCGGCAATGTCGAAGGCGGGGAGAGCGGCGAGTTTGGCCGCGCCTTCATCGAGGTGAAAAAGCCCTGCGCTTTGTTCGACGGTCTTTGGGCGCCGGGCGAAAAGCATCAGGTGTGGATGAGCCATGGCGACAAGGTGACGCAATTGGCCGACGGCTTTGAGGTCGTCGCCACCAGCGAGGGTGCGCCCTTCGCCGTCACCGCCAACGAAGCCCGGCGCTTTTATGCGACCCAATTCCATCCCGAAGTCGTCCATACCCCCGATGGCGGCAAGCTGCTCGCCAATTTCGTCCGTCATGTCTGCGGCTTGGCGGGCGACTGGACCATGGCGGAGTTTCGCGCGACCAAGATCGCCGATATTCGCGCGCAGGTTGGCTCTGGCCGGGTGATTTGCGGCCTGTCCGGCGGTGTCGACAGCGCCGTCGCGGCGGTGTTGATCCACGAAGCGATCGGCGACCAACTGACATGCGTGTTCGTCGACCATGGCCTGATGCGGCTGGGCGAGGCCGAGCAGGTCGTTACCCTGTTCCGCGAACATTATGGCATCAAACTGGTCCATGTGAATGCGGAGGATCGCTTTCTGGGCGGCCTGGCTGGCCTCACCGACCCTGAAAAGAAGCGCAAGTTCATTGGCGGCGAATTCATCGCCGTGTTTGAGGAAGAGGCCGCAAAGATCGGCGGGGCGGATTTCCTGGCGCAGGGCACGCTCTATCCCGACGTGATCGAAAGCGTCAGCTTCACCGGTGGCCCCAGCGTCACGATCAAGTCGCACCATAATGTCGGCGGCCTGCCCGAACGCATGAACATGAAGCTGGTCGAGCCGTTGCGCGAACTGTTCAAGGATGAAGTGCGCGTGCTGGGCCGGGAACTGGGCCTGCCCGAGATTTTCGTGGGTCGCCATCCGTTCCCCGGCCCTGGCCTTGCCATCCGCATCCCCGGCGAAGTGACCAAGGAACGCTGCGACATATTGCGCAAGGCGGACGCGGTCTATCTGGAGGAAATCCGCAATGCGGGGCTCTATGACGCGATCTGGCAGGCCTTCGCCGTGCTGCTGCCCGTCCGCACCGTTGGCGTGATGGGCGACCTGCGCACCTATGACAGCGTCTGCGCCCTGCGCGCCGTCACCTCGACCGATGGCATGACGGCGGACATCTATCCGTTCGATGCAGCTTTCCTCAGCCGCGTGGCGACCCGGATCATCAATGAGGTCAAGGGCATCAACCGCGTGGTCTATGACTATACGTCGAAGCCGCCGGGCACGATCGAGTGGGAATGATTGTAGGCTCTGTAGAGGGGTCTAAACACCTAGATTCGGACGATCAGTGTTCCGGAATTTCGTCCCTGGAAGATATCGACGAAGGCGTCGGGTATATGATGGAACCCGTCCCGCATATCATAACGATTGCGTAGGCGCCCTTCTGCCTCCCACTGGCGTATGGCGGCTATCGCGGACGCATATTCGTCAGCATAGTCGCCAACGACAAAGCCCTGTATCCTGATCCGTCCATAGACCAGCTTCATCATATCCCTGGGGCCAGCAGCCGGGCTGTTCGAATCATAAGCGGACAATTGTCCGCACAGCACGACGCGGCCATGTGGCGCCATTCTGCCGATGGCGGCATGCATCACGTCCCCGCCTACATTATCGAAAAAGATGTTTACGCCGGCAGGCGTGGCGTCCTTCAAAGCCGCTGAAAAGTCCGTCGAGCGATAGTCGATCGCGATGTCTGCGCCGACTTCCTCTTCCAGCCAGCGACATTTCTCCGGACCTCCGGCAACTGCAATGACCCGGCAGCCTGCGATGCGAGCCATCTGGCACACCATCGCCCCGACCGACCCGGCTGCACCGGACACAAGGACGGTCATGCCGGGCTTTGGCTCTCCCACCGAAAAAAGACCGAAATAGGCGGTCAGGCTGTTCGGCGAATATAGTGTCATGGCGTCGACCGGGTCCATCCACGCCTCGATAGGCGTGACCGGGACGACTGCCGCATCGGGGCGCAGGACTGCATAATCCTGCCAGGGCGCCACGGCCGTGGCCCATTGTCCGGCTTCAAACCGCGCATGACGCGACGCCAGCACTTCAACCGCTGCCATGCCCTTGATCGGTTCACCGATGCCGATCGCACCGCGATAGCTGCGTTCGGGCGGATTCAACCAGTTGCGGATCGTGGGGGCGCAGGAAATGATCCGCGTACGGACAAGAATCTCTCCCTTGTCCAGCCTGGGCGCTTCAAATGCCTCCTCGTGATAGGCAAAATCGTCCGTCTGCACCGCACCTTCAGGCCTGCGCGCCAATAGCCAGGAGCGATTGAGGCTCATCACCGGTCGCCGAACCGTTTGTCCCCCTCCGCCAGTCGCACCAGCAGCGGAGCCGGGCGGAAGGTTTCGCCATGCAGCACCTCAAGCCGACGCATGTCCGCCACGATCTTGCCCAGCCCGACCTGATCGGCCCAGAAGAGCGGCCCGCCGCGATAGACCGGCCAATTATAGCCGAGCACCGCTGCTATATCGATGTCGGATGCCCGCAGCGCGATGCCTTCTTCCAATATTCTCGCACCCTCGTTGACGACCGGATAGAGCAGGCGCGCCAGAATGGCCTCATCCCCCACCGTTGGACTGTGCGCAACGGATCTTGCCGCCGCAACGTCCCTGATCAAGGTTGCAGTCAGGTCCGACGCATGGGGGCGCCGCTTCTCATCATAATCATAATAGCCCGCGCCGCGCTTCTGGCCCAGCCGACCGGCGGCGACCAGATCGCCCATGACGGTGCGTTCGGTCGCGTTCCGGCCGATAACATCGAGCCCCACCAGATCCATCATCTGGAAATGCCCCATGGCGAAGCCATAATCGACCAACACGCGGTCGATCGCTTCAATGGGCGTGCCTTCCAGCATCATCGCTTCGGCTTGTGTCCCGCGGGGCGCGAGCAACCGGTTTGCGATGAAGCCGTCACACACGCCGCTGAGAACGGCGACCTTGCCGATCCGCTTGGCGAGCCGCATCGCTGTCGCGACCACGGGCTTTGCGGTGGCGGCGCCGCGCACGACTTCCAGCAGGCGCATGACATTGGCGGGTGAGAAGAAATGGAGCCCCACGACCCATTCGGGCCTACTGGTCGCTGCCGCGATGCGATCAAGATTGAGGAAGGATGTGTTGGACGCTAGGATCGCACCCGGTTTGGCAATCCGGTCGAGCCGCGCGAAAATATCGGTCTTGACGTCCATGCTCTCATAGACGGCTTCGATGACAAGGTCGGCATGGGCAAGCGCGCCAAGCTCCAGGCTGGGCGAAATCAGCGCCATGCGCTGCTCGACCTGCTGGCCGGTCATTCGCCCCTTGCTGGCGGTTGCCTCATAGTTGCGGCGGATCGTGGCGATCCCGCGATCCAGCGCCTCCTGGCTGGTTTCGACCAGCGTCACCGGGATGCCGGCATTCAGGAAATTCATCGTGATGCCGCCGCCCATGGTGCCTGCGCCGATAACGCCAACCGCCGCTATATCGATCGCTGTCGTCTCCGGCCCTATGTCCGGCACCCGTGCCGCCTCACGCTCGGCGAAGAAGACATGGCGCTGGGCGGCGGATTCGGGGCTGGCGACCAGCTGCTCGAACAAGGCTGCTTCCTTTGCCAGGCCATCATCGAAATCAAGCATCACCGCCGCCTGCACGGCCTCTATGATCGCGCCAGGCGCGGGAAAACCCTTGAACCGGCGCGCGTTCGTCGTTGCGAAAGTCGTGAAGAGTTCCGGGGCGTTCCGGTCGCCTTCGATGGCATCGGTCCGATCTCTGATCCGCGGTTTCGCCGCGCCATCCGCCACCACGCGCCGGGCAAAGGCCAGCGCTTCGGATTGAAGCGATGGATCATCGGCGATCGCGTCCACCAGACCGAGCGACAGCGCCTCTTTCGCCTTGATCTGGCGACCCGATGTGACGATGTCCAACGCGGCCTTAGCGCCGACGACCCTTGGTACGCGCTGGGTTCCGCCTGCGCCGGGAAGCAGGCCAAGATTGACTTCGGGCAGGCCTACGCGCGCACTTGCTGCGACGACGCGATAGTGGCAGGCGAGCGCCAGTTCAAAACCCCCGCCCAGCGCAGTGCCGTGAATGGCGGTAACAACAGGCTTGGGCGCAGCGTCGAGCATGGCGCACAGGTCCGGTAAGGATGGCGACTGCCAGGGTTGGCCGAATTCGGTGATGTCCGCGCCGGCGATGAAGGTGCGCCCCGCGCATATCAGCATGATCGCATGCACCTGATCATCGCGGAACGCCCGATCGAGTTCAGACTGCAATGCTTGCCGCAGGGGGGCTGACAAGGCGTTCACCGGCGGATTGTCCGGCGTGATGAGCGCAATGCCGTCCGTGACGACGCTGCTGGCGGTCTGGTTCATGTCATGCGTCCTGTGTGGCGGGTGGTGCGGCGCGCCGGCGGGCGACCTCTTCCACGGCAATGGCGGCCATTGCCTTCTTGTCGAGCTTGCCGGTGGCGGTCACCGCCATTTCCTCGACCAGCACCAGATGTTCAGGCCATTTCTTGCGGGAAAGGCCTTGCTGCGAAAGATGGTCCAGCAGTGCAGGCAGGTCCATGCCGCTGCCTTGTACCCTGAGGCGGCAGACCGCGCAGGCCTGCTCGCCCAGCTTGCGCTCGGGCACCGCGACCACCGCGACCTCGGCAATGGCGGGGTGTCGCAACAGCGCAGCCTCCACCTCGGCAGGGTCGATATTGAAGCCGCCCCGGATGATCTGGTCCTTGATCCGGCCGACCACCCGGACGAAGCCTTCTTCATCGCGGATGATTTCGTCCCCGGTCAGGTAGAAGCCATCCGGCGTCATACGCTCCTGCCCGGCGCCCAAGCCCTGCGCATAGCCCAGGAAAAGGGATGGCCCGCGGACGCCTGCCTGCCCCCGACTGCCCCTAGGCAGCACCTTCATGTCGGGATCGAATGCCTCTTCCTGCGTGTCGGGAAAGGGGATGCCGTCAAAAAGCTGGCGGCGCTCCAGCGGGTCCGTGGGGCTGGTCGAGGCATGGCCCATGCATTCCGACATGCCGAACATGCGCAGCGCCTTGAGCCCCAGCAGCCGATCGGCGTCAGCGATCAGTTCCGGAGTCATCGCGCTGCCCCCCACAGCCATGGCGCGGAGGGGAAGGCGACCGCTCCATTCGCCGAGGCGGGCTGCTTCCACCATCGTGAATAGGTGGGTCGGGACGGCAATGGCCCAGCCACATCCGTAGCGTTCGGCTCGCCGAAGTGCTTCGGCTGGCACCCATGGGTCCACCAGCACGAGCGGATGTCCCAATGACAGCGCGAAATGCGCCGTGAAAGTGAAGCCGGGGGCGCTGTCGAGCGGGACAATGCCCAATATCGCGTCGCGAGGATCAAGGCCGGCTATGGCCGCGCAGGCGCGAGTCGCATAGTTGAGCGCTTCCGGGCCGTGCATCACGCCCTTGGGAACGCCGGTGCTGCCGGAGGTGAAGCCGATGAGTGCGGCATCGGCGTCGCGCGGATCACGCGACCGTGTGCCTGTCCCGGCAGTAACTTCGGGCAAGGCGTCGTCGGCGCCGCTGACCTTGGCAGCATGACCGAGCAAGGGTTCGAGCACGGCAAGATCGCCCGCGCCTAGCTTTGGCGATACCGGGCAGAATGTGGCGCACAGCGATGATACGGCAAGCGCCGTGGCAATCGTCGCCGGGCTCTTGTGCCCGGTCACGAGGACGCGGTCGCCCGGCTCTACCCCCACAGACCTGAGCCGCGCTGCAATGTCCACCGCTTGCGCGCGCAATTCGGCCCGGCTCCATAAACGGTCGTTGCAATCGGCCAGCGCGAGCGCGTCCGGTTCAGCGTCGGCAAGGCGCGCGAACTGCGGCCAGAGCCGCTCGGCGTTCCATTGAAACGTTGGATGGCGTTGTTCTTCAGGCAAGGGATTGCCCTCCATCAACGAGGAAGGTTTGACCAGTGATGAAGCTGCCCGCATCGGACGCCAGCAGCGCCAGCGTGCCAGCCACCTCGTCGGGGCGGCCAAAGCGGCGCATCAATATGCCAGCCCGCGTTTTTTCCTGAATGGCGGGGTCCAGCGTTTCCGTCATGCCCGTTTCGATCGATCCGGGGGCGATGGCATTCACCCGAATATTGTGCCCGGCCCATTGAGCGGCCAGGTCGCTGGTCAGGTGAACGATCGCCGCCTTGCTGGTGGTGTAGGGGACGACCTGTCCCGCGTCCGGCTGATAAGACAGGAAGGCGCCAACCGATGCGATATTGACGATCGCCCCGCCGCCCTGGGCGATCATGTGGCGCGCAGCATGACGGCAGGCCAGGAAGGTGCCGGTCACGTTGACGTCCATCACCTTTTGCCAGCCCTTGAGCGGAATGTCCTGCGGCAGACCCCACCAGGATGCGCCGGCATTGTTGATGAGGATGTCGAGCCCCCCCAACCGCTCTACCGTTCCGGCGATTGTGGCCTCGACGGACGCTTCGTCGGCGATATTGCAAGCCAGGCCTGCGGCTGGCACTCCGAAGCGATCCGCTATCCCTGCCGCCAGATCGGCGCAATCCGCCTCCGTCCGTGATGCCAGCGCGACGGCGCAGCCCAGATCGGCCAGTGTCGCGGCCATCGCTTCGGCGAGCGCCCCGCGTCCGCCGGTTATGAGCGCACGTTTGCCGTCGAGACGGAACTGAGCGGCGGCGAAGCCGGGTTTCCAGTCAGTCATGATCACCTCCGGCAAGCAGATCGATTTCGTCGGTGATCAGGATGATCCGCCGACCGCCCATGCCCCTGGTCTGCGCTGTCGCCGCTTTCCATTCCGGCGAGGCAAAGGCGATGTCCAGCGCCGCCTGGTCAGCGAAGGTCAGCACGGCATGGCCGTCCCAGCCCGGCGCTTCCGGACTGTCATAATCCTTTGTCACCGCTCCATGCCGATAGGCGATAAGGCCGGGCAGAACCCTGGCGGCGTCGGCGTGCGGCCCACGCCACCAGGTGGTGAACTGTTCGTGAGTCCAGTCCTGCGGCCGGCTGGCCAGGACGACCATGCTGACCACCATGGCTTATTTGCCCGTCCAGACCGGCTGGCGCTTTTCGAGGAACGCCGCGACGCCTTCCTTCGCATCGGCCGAATGGTGCACCACGTTGCAGGTCATGGTTTCCAGCGTGATGAGGGAGTTGGTGTCGGCGTCCATACCGCGGTTCACCGCCATCTTGGTCATCCACATGCAGAAGGGGCTCTTGTCGATCAGCGGAGCGCAGAAATCCTGGATCAACTGCTCAAGCTGATCGCTGGGCGCGGACGCATTGCACAGGCCCCATTCGACGCATTCCTTGCCCGAAAGCAGCTTGCCCGTCAGCATCAGTTCCTTCGACTTGCGCATGCCGATGTAGCGCGGCAGGCGATAGATCGGGCCGGCGCCGCCGAACAGTGCGCGGCGGATGTGGAAGTCGCCGATCTTGGCGTCGTCGGCGGCGATGCCGAAATCGCACGAGATGAACAGCTCGAAGCCCCCGGCGACCGCATAGCCTTCGACGCAGGCGATGGTCGGCTTCTTCATGTTGTAGATCTTGTCGTAGGTGCGCGCCGAATCGATCGCGAGCTGAAGCGACGTGCTGGTTTCGTGCAGCACCGGACCGACCAGCTGGCCGAGGTCGGCACCCGCGCAGAAGGTGTTGCCGCGACCGCGGAATACGACGGCCAGGACCGAATTATCCTCTGCGGCCTTGTCCACCGCCGTTTCAAGGTCGCGCAGAAGCTGCGGGCTCACGCAATTCTTCACATGGGGGCGATTGAGCCAGATCGTGCAGATGCCGTTATCGGCCACTTCATATTGGATGACGTCCTTTTCCGGTTCCATGTAACTTCTCCTTGGCAAAGATGTAAAAAAGACTGGTTGTTTCAGCGCGCTATGCCGCCCTCTTCCGGCGGGGCGAGCATCCCCCCCACCGCCATCCACGCAGCAATTCCCGCAGATGGGACGGCACAAAGCACCGCCTCGGCAATTTCCTCGTCGCTGGCGCCCGCATTGCGCGCGCCGCGCACATGGGTTGCCGCCATCGGACTGTATCCGGCCGCAAGAATGGTGAGCAAAAGCAGCTCGCCATATTTGGCGGACAATGGGTTGGCGTCGATGCTGCCCCGCCGCATGAGGTAATAGGCGTCCGCCGCTTCGGGCACGAGCCGCATCAGGGCGCCCAATGGCGCTGGAATAGCGCCTGCCCAATAGGCGCGGAAATTCGCCTCTGCCTCTCCATGGCCTGCCTTTGGCAATGGTTGCGGCTGCGGAGCCTGCACATTGTCAAAGCTGTCGCTGATGATCTGTGCGAAATCGAGTGCCGCCGCTTCGCCGCGAAGGCTGGAGAGCACGATCAGCCCGGCGGTCGCGTCCTTCGGCGTCAGGCCGAGTGCGACGCCCCGTTCCATTTCCTGCCGGGCAAGGGTGAGGTGGCGGCGATCAACCGCAGCCACGGTCGCGAACAGCGCTTTCAGTTTCGCGGGAACCGCGCCATCCGACTCGATGACCGACCGGAAACTGGCATAGCCAGCCAGCGTGTAGGGCGCATAGCCCCGCAGCAGGGCGACATCCATCAATGGGCTATTCGTCATCGCATGCTCTCCTGCCATCCAAATGATCGACCGACTGGTCGGGCGTCAACCGAAAATTTCTCTCCTGACCAGTTTGACAGCCGACCAGTCGGTCGACTATTTATGTCTCGACCGATCGGTCGGGTGAGTCCTAAAGAAGGGGGTGAGCCGGCTCGAATCCGGCGGTATATCTGGAGTGGATGCGTGGATTTCGAACAATCGCCTAAATCCAGGGAGTGGATGGAGCGCGTAAGAGCGTTCATGGAGGAGCACATCGTTCCTGCCGTTCCCCTCTATCACCAGCAGTCCGCCGCGATTGATCGCTGGACCGAAATTCCGCCGATTTTCGACGAACTCAAGGGCAAGGCACGACAAGCGGGGCTGTGGAATATCTTCATGCCGCCATCTGAGCATGACGATGAATTTTTCACCAGTGTTGGCCTCACCAATGTCGAATATGCCCCGATCGCCGAATTGATGGGGCGGATTTCCTTCGCCAGCGAAGTGTTCAACTGCATGGCGCCCGATACCGGCAATTTCGAGGTGCTGCACCGCTACGGCACGGCAGATCAGAAGCAGCGCTTCATGGTGCCGTTGCGCGATGGGGAAACCCGCTCCGCCTTCCTGATGACGGAGCCGGCCGTCGCCTCCTCCGACGCGCGCAATATCCAGACCGATATTCGCCGGGATGGCAGTGATTACGTCATCAATGGCCGGAAATGGTGGTCGTCGGGTGCTGGACATCCGCGTTGCGACTTCTTCATCGTCATGGGCAAGACAGATGCTGACGCTGCGCCTTATCGGCAGCAGTCGATGATCCTCGTGCCTCGTCACACGCCCGGTGTGACGTTGGTGCGCCATTTGCCCGTTTTTGGCTATGATCACGCGCCCCACGGGCATTTCGAAGTGGCGCTGGACAATGTTCGCGTCCCGGCGGAAAATATGCTGCTGGGCGAGGGGCGCGGGTTTGAAATCGCGCAGGGCCGTCTTGGTCCCGGTCGTATTCACCACACGATGCGCAACATCGCAACGATGGAAGTGGCGCTGGAAAAAATGTGCCGCCGCCTCCTGTCGCGTAGGGCTTTTGGCAAGGTGATCGCCGAACACTCGGTCTGGGAGGAGCGGATCGCCAGAGCGCGCTGCGAGATCGAGATGGCGCGCCTTCTCTGCCTCAAGGCAGCCCACAAGATGGATGTTGTCGGCAGCAAGGCCGCGCGCGCGGAGATCGCCATGATCAAGATTGCCGCGCCCAAAATGGCGCAGCAGATCGTCGACGACGCAATTCAGGCGCATGGAGGCGGCGGTGTCAGTGATGATTTCGGTCTGGCGGAATTGTGGGCCAATACCCGCATCGTGCGCCTGACCGATGGGCCGGACGAGGTGCACGAGCGGCAGCTTGCCCGAATGGAGCTGGCCAAATATGCCGAAGGGAAGGGGGCGTGAGCGGCGCGCAGCCTGCCGCGACGATCGGCTCGACGGTCGATGTCGCCGTCAACAGCGCCTTCGACGAGGCCCGCCTGGCCGCCTATCTTTCTGGCCGGATTGCCGGATTTTCGGGGCCGATGCGGGTTCAGCAGTTTGAAGGCGGGCAATCCAATCCGACCTTCCTCCTGTCGACACCGGATCACAGCTATGTCCTGCGCCGCAAACCGGCCGGCATCCTGCTGAAGTCGGCTCATGCCGTGGATCGCGAATATCGGATAACCAAAGTCCTGCATGAAGCCGGGCTGCCGGTGGCGGAGCCGCTGTTGCTGTGTGAGGATGAGGATGTCATCGGCAGCATCTTCTATGTGATGCGCTATGTCCCGGGGCGCAGTTTCTGGGATCCGCGCATGCCCGGCCTCGACCGTGCCCAGCGCGCCGCCATTTATGATTCGGCCAATGAAACGCTCGCCCGCCTGCACCTCGTCGATTTCGCGGCGCTTGGGCTTGCCGACTATGGCAGGCCGGGCAACTATTTTGCGCGGCAGATTTCCCGCTGGTCGCGGCAATATGAGGCATCGCGCACCCGCGACATTCCAGAGATGGACCGGCTGCTCGCATGGTTGCCCGACGCCATCCCGGACACCGACGAACGCACCACGATCATCCATGGAGATTATTCCTTCCATAATCTGCTGGTGCATCCGACCGAGCCCAGGGTGTTGGCGGTCATCGACTGGGAATTGTCCACGCTCGGCGATCCGCTCGGCGACCTCACCTATCATATGATGGAATGGTTCAGGCCGGAGGGGGTGGATGTGCGCGGGACGTTGCAGGGGGCTGATCTCGCCGCGCTCGGCATCCCCAGCGCAGACGAATATGCCCGTCGCTATTGCGAGCGAACGGGTCTTCGGGGCGATCCGACCCATCCCTTCTACCGCGCGTTCAACCTGTTCCGGGTTGCGGCGATCCTGCAAGGGATTGCGGGGCGTGCCCGCGACGGCGTGCAGACCGCAAACAATGCCAGCGACATCGTCACGCGGATCGAGCCGCTCGCCAAGGCCGCCTGGCTGGCAGCGCAGGAGGCTGGCGCAGGCTGACCGTGTGATGGGGCAACAAGAAATATCTGGGCGCAAGACAAAATAGCTCAAATCTGAGGGAGAGATGATGATGAAAAGGTTTCAAATAGGCCGAGTAGCGCTCCTTTCCGGATGCGCGTTTGCCGGGATAGTCGCGCCGGCGCATGCGCAATCTGCCGCGACCGCAGCCAACGCCACGCCAGCGGCGGATGCCGCTGCGCCATCCGCGCAAGACATCATCGTCACCGGAACGCGCGTGGTGCGCGACGGCTATAACCAGCCTACGCCCGTCACTGTCGCGCCTACCACGGAACTGGAGAAGGCGACGCCCACCAATCTGGCAGATGCCATCAACAAGCTGCCGCAGTTCGCCAATTCGGTCAGCCCGCAATCCAACAGTCAGTTGCAGGGCAATAGCGGCGAGCATGGCAACCTGCTCAATCTGCGCGGCGTTGGCCCGACCCGTGCGCTGATCCTGCTCGACGGCATTCGCGTGCCGCCCACGACCTTCCGGGGCGCGGTGGACGTCAACACTATTCCCCAGCTGCTGATCCAGCGCGTCGATGTGGTGACCGGCGGTGCTTCAGCCGTTTATGGGTCCGACGCGGTCAGCGGCGCCGTCAACTTCGTTCTCGACAAGAAATTCACGGGCGTGAAGGGCGTGGCGCAGCGCGGCGTTTCGACGCGCGGAGATCTGGGCAACTATCGCATCGGCATCGCTGGGGGCATGAGTTTTGCAGGCGACCGGGGTCATGTGCTTGCCTCCATCGAGCGTTTTGACAGCGACGGCATCAATCGCAGCGCGCGCGTCTATGGCGATGACGCCTATGCAGCCGTGGGGTCGGTTCCCGGATCGACAGTGGCGCCGGGTCGGGCGGGCAACCCGTTCACCTTCCTGCCCAACCTGCGCTTCACGACAAATGACTATAATAATGGCATCATCACGTCGAGCACGGCCCCCTCGCTCACGAATTCGATCTTCCTGCCTGGCGGGGCCGTGCGACCGATCCAGCGCGGCACGCCCACCGGCACGCCTGGCACCAATGTCGGCGGCGATGGCCTCTATATCCCCGGCTTCAACCAGCTGATCGCCCCCCTGACGACGACGCAGGGCTTTGGCCGCATCGCCTATGACATGACGGATACGCTGACCGCCCATGTCCAGGGCAGCTATTCGCGCAGCGTCACCAGCTATGACACGCAGGCGCAATCGGTGCTCGGCTTCCGCTTCTTCAGTGGCAACGCCTTCCTCAATCCCGCGGTGCAAGCCCAGATGGGCCCCAATGATTCGTTCGCCATGTTCCGCTTCATCGCTGAACAGGGACCGATCCCGACGCGCGAAGCGACCGACGCCTATCTGATCAACAGCGGGCTTGAGTGGAACCTTGGCGGATGGAACGTCACCGCCGATTACACCCATGGCAAATCCGTCACCAAATTTGCACAGACGCAGGTTGAGGTTCCCAAGCTTGCAGCCGCGCTTGACGCAGTGCGTGCGCCAAACGGCTCGATCGTATGCCGCGTGACGCTCACCAACCCCGGCCTGTATCCAAATTGCACACCGCTCAATGTGTTCGGGGCGGGGACGCCATCTGCCGCCGATCTGCAAACGGTCCTTGGCGTTTCGCGCTATCGGGCCATGAACAGCACGGACGATTTCGTGGTTTCGGCGCGTGGCGATATTTTCGAGCTTCCGGCAGGGCCGGTCACGGTCGCCATCGGAGCGCAATATCGCCGACAGAAGCTTGATCTCACGTCCAATTCCGATCCCGCCGTGCCTGTCGATTTCACCGGCCTGCGTGGCGTGC
Source organism: Sphingobium sp. GW456-12-10-14-TSB1 (assembly GCF_059424385.1). Classification (NCBI taxonomy): domain Bacteria; kingdom Pseudomonadati; phylum Pseudomonadota; class Alphaproteobacteria; order Sphingomonadales; family Sphingobiaceae; genus Sphingobium; species Sphingobium sp. GW456-12-10-14-TSB1. The sequence goes on from NZ_JBWKZI010000001.1 coordinate 3,083,833, forward strand.
CGGCCAATCGCCAGACCCGTTTCAACAACACCAATGTCGGATCGGCCTTTGGCAAACTCAACGTGAAGGAAGCATTTGCCGAAGCGCAGGTTCCGGTATTCAAAGGCCAGCCTTTTGCCGAGGAACTGAGCCTCAACGGTGCCTTCCGTATCACCGACTATAGCACCAGCGGAAGCGTCAAGACCTGGAAGGTGGGCGCTGTCTACAAGCCGATCAACGACATCATGTTCCGTGTCACGCGCTCACGCGATATTCGCGCGCCTTCGCTGTTCGAGCTGTTTGCGGGTGTTCAGACCCAGCCGGTGAACTTCAACGATCCGCACACCGGGACGCCGGGTTCGATCCGCCAGTTCAGCGGCGGCAATCCCAACCTTGATCCGGAAACCGGCGATACATTCGCCGCGGGCGTGGTCCTCAGCCCCAGTTTCCTGCCTGGCTTTGACATTTCGGTCGATTATTATGACCTCAAGATCAAGGGCGCCATCGCCACGCAGGGGCTGAACGACGTGGTCAATGAATGCGAAACGTCTAACGGCACCTCGCCCACTTGCGCCCTGATCGAACGGCCGCTGCCATTCAGCGACCGGACGGCCGCCAACTATCCGATTTCCGTGAGCCTGATTACACAGAATATCAGTTTCCTGCGCACCAGCGGTCTCGACATCACCATGTCGTATCGCACCAAGCTGGGCGAAGGTGATCTGACGCTGCGCGCCTTTGCCAACTATCTGGATCGCTACAAGACGCAGACCAACTCGATTGCGCCTGTGATCGATTATGCGGGCCATGGCGTCAACAGCCAGACCGGTTATGCCTATCCCAAGTTCCGGGGGACGCTCAGCGCCAATTACACCAATGGTGGTCTGACGCTTTTCGTGCAGGAGCAGATGATCGGCAAGGTGACCATCGGCAACCTGAAGAATGATCCGACCTCCTTCTACGCGGTGCCGGCGATCAAGCCTGTCTTTTATACCGACGCGACGGCTTCCTATAAATTCGACGTCCGCGGGGAGCCGGAGCTGTTCGTGACGGCGACGAACCTGCTTGATCGCAAGCCCCCGCTGGTAGCCGCCGCCGCCGCGCCGGGACTTCTCTACCCGACATTGTTCACGCTCTACAATGTCGCCGGACGCACACTGACGGCGGGGGTTCGTTTCAAGTTCTGATGGCCCACTGGACAGGGATGTTCGATAATTCGGTGAGGCGCGCCAGGTGCGGGCCTCCCTTCAATCACAAAGCCTTTCAAGAGGTAGTCGCATGAACAGCCCTCCCATCGGCCTCACCGTGCCGCCGCCGACGTCCGATGCGAGGCTGCGCCGCACGATGCTGGTCATGCTGGGCCTCGTGTCCATGTTCAACTATATCGACCGCACGGTGCTGTCGGTGCTTCAGGAACCGATCAAGCGTGAACTTGGGCTGAGCGACGGCCAGCTTGGACTGCTCACCGGCCTTGCCTTCGCGCTGTTCTACGCCACGCTGTCCCTTCCGATCGCGCGCCTGGCGGATCGATTCAATCGCCGCAACATCATCGCCGCCTCGCTCGCAACATGGAGCGGGATGACAGCACTTTCGGGCCTGGCCACCGGCTTTGGGTCTCTGGTCGCCTTCCGCATCGGGGTCGCGCTGGGGGAGGCGGGTTCAGTGCCCGCGTCCCATTCCATCATCGCTGACTATTATCCGCCCGAAAAGCGGGTCACGGCGCTAGCCCTGTGGGGGCTGGCGCTTCCGGCGGGGATTATGTTCGGCTATGCGTCGGGCGGCTGGATCGCCTCGGCATTGGGGTGGAGGCTTGCCTTCGGTGTGATTGGCGTTGCGGGTGTGGCTCTGGCCCCGCTTATGTTGCTGCTGGTCAAGGAACCTGTGCGCACCGGATCGGCGGCGTCTGCGAAGGCGGATGGCGCGCCTCCCGTGGGCGAAGCGATGCTTTTCCTGTGGCGACTGCGGACCTATCGCTTCATGCTGATTGGCACCACGCTCCACGCCTTTGCCCAATATGCGATGATGAGCTGGTCCGCGCCCTTCTACATGCGTGTCCATCACATGCCGCTTGCCGATGTTGCGTCCTGGCTGGCCCTGATGAACGGACTGGGCGGCGGCGTTGGCATCTATCTGGGTGGTCGCCTGTCGGACGCTGCGGGATCGCGCAATCCCTCTGGCCGCATCTGGGTCAGCGCTGTCGCGATGCTGCTGATGGTGCCAGCAGCGCTGGCCCAGTTTCTCATTCCCTCGCTTACAGCTTCCTTGGCGTTCGGTTTCGTCGCGACGATGCTCATGTTCTTCTATTATGGCCCGATCATCGGCGTGCCGCAGTCCATCGTCCCGCCCCGTATCCGGGCATTGACCTCTGCCGTGACATTGCTCGTGTTCAACCTGTTCGGGTTGGGCCTGGGGCCAGCGGTGACGGGATTCCTCAGCGATTACCTGGCAGCGACGGACGGGATGCAGGTCACGTCGCTGCGTTATGCGCTGGCGACAGTCATCCTGTTTTCGCTTGCGGGCGCTGGTTGTATTGGTTGGGCCTGCCGCTTTTACGCGGCGGATCTTCGGAAGCCTTGAGCATATCCGTACCATCCCTGCGCGCCTTCGCGGTGTGGCTTGCGCTCGCGATGAATATCATCGTCACGCCGGTCTGCGCAGGGCAGCCGTCCAGCCCGGCCAATACGCAGCAGCTATTTGCGGGAGAGAGCACGGCCCCCTATATGCTGGCCGTTCGGGCCACGATATGGGGCTATCCCCTGGTGCGCGCGGCGCAGTTGCGGGAGAAGGCAACCCAGCCCAGCCACCCCCTAGCGCCGCGTCCCAAGACTGTCGCCACGGCCCCGATCAACCGGATCGGGCAGGCGCGCGACCTTGCCGGACCTGATACGCGAATTGGCGTCGCACCCAATAACGACACGCTGTACAGCCTCGCCTTTCTGGACACGAAAGATGGGCCGTTCCAACTCGACACGCCGAACTTCAAGCATCGTTACTACGTCTTTCAGTTCGGCGAGGCTGATAGTTCGACCCTGACATCCTTTGGCCAGAGCAGTCATGGCAGCAAGCTGCCCCCCATTTTCATCGTCGGACCGGATTATCGGGGTCATGTTCCAAAGGGCGCACAGATTGTTCGCAGCACGCAGCGCTATCTGATGGTGGCGGGCCGCGTCCTCGTTGATGGACCGCAGGATCTGCAAAAAGTCCACCGGTTGCAGGACCAGATAAGGCTGCGGCAATGGTTGGGTCCGAACCGGCTCGTTCAGGCACCCATTGCATCCCAACGCATTCTGGCCAGTGAGGCGGATGATGTGCCCAAGGGACTGGCGCTTCTCGCCGACCTCGGCACGGTGCTTGAAGACTGGCGCGTTTCAAAAGAGGATGCTGGCCTGATTGCATCGCTACGTCCGATCGGCCTCACGATAGACAATGGCTTTCGCTACGCGCAGCTGTCGCCGTCCGTGCGTGCCGCCATGGAGCATGGCGTCGCCGACGGGCTGGCGATCATTCGGGAGAAGACACGCCATCTGGGCACGATGTCTGGCGGATGGTCGACCAGCTATGCGGGCTCCCGCTTTGGCGATGACTTCCTGTTGCGAGCGGCCGTGGCGATGGACCAAATCTATGTGCTGGACAAGGACGAGGCGCTGTATCCGGTCGCCCATCTCGATGCGCAGGGACGACAGCTTGACGGTCGGAACACATATATCCTCTGCTTTCGCAAGCAGGATCTGCCGCCAGTGGACGGTTTCTGGTCCATCACGCTCTATTATGAAAAGGGATTTCTGGCGGCCAACTCCATCAACCGCTATTCGATAGGCGACCGGACGCCGGGCATTGTCTACGGAAGGGATGGTTCGCTTGGCCTTCTTATCCAGAATGAAGATCCCGGCGCGGACAAGCGGAGCAACTGGCTTCCGGCGCCGCGCGAACCATTCATGCTGATGATGCGCCTTTATCGACCCCAACATCGGGCGGTGGACGCGCAATGGCATCCACCAGCCATCCAGCCGATCGACATGGCCAGCACGCCCGGTTCAGAAGGCTGCGGAACGCCCTGACATCAGGCCACGATCCGGCCATTGTCGATGACGATCTCCGCGCCGTTCAACCGGATCGATTCATCGGATACCAGGAACAGGACCAGATCCGCGACATGCTGCGGCTTGCCCTCATGACGACGGGCGGCTTCACGCAATTCGGGTGCAGCAAAATGATAAGCCTGACGGACCATCTCCGTGTCGTGAGAGCCAGGCAGAACCATGTTGGCGCGAACGGGATAGCCTTGCTGCTGGCAATGGACGATCAGGCTGCGCGTCATGGAGAGGACGGCTCCCTTGGCCGCGCTGTAGGCGAATACTGCCGGATTGCCGCGAATGGCCGCAACCGATGCGATGTTGACGATCGACCCGGCCCCGCTTGCCGCGAGCGCTGGCAGGCATGTCTTGCACCCCAGGAACGTCCCTTCCGCCGAAACCGCAGTCACGCGGCGGAACGACTCAAGCGAGGATTGCTCGACGGTTTCGAAGCGGGCGATGCCGGCATTATTGACCAGGGCGTCGAGACGGCCATGGACCTGCATGATCTTCGCCAACGAAGCCTGCCATTGCGTTTCGCAGGTCACGTCCAGATGCAGGGCCATGGCCGCCGGAAGCGCATCGGCGACCCGCCGCGCCGCCTGCTCGTCGACGTCTGCGACGACGACGCGCGCGCCCTCGCGCGCCAAGGCTTCGGCATCGGCCTGACCCAGGCCGTGCCCAGCTCCGGTCACAAGGACGACCTTGCCTTCAACCCTGCCTTTCGCTGCCATGACCAGTCTTTCAGGCTGCCAGAGCTTCACGCGCGGCAGCGCCGCCACCATGCAGGCGCGATAGCAGAAGCACACGGCGCAGTCCGCGTCCGACCGCAAGTTCATCGGTCACGCCCATGCCGCCGTGCAATTGCACGGCCTCTTCCGCAAGCTTCAAGGCGGCATCCCCTACATAGGCCTTCGCCGCCGTGACGGTCCGGACCCGCATATCCTCCTCGACCAACGCCGCTTTCAAAAGCATTGAGCGGGATTGCTCCAGCCAGGTGTACATCCGGGCGCAGCGATGCTGGACGACCTGGAAGCTGGCGATCGGCTTGCCAAACTGCCGCCGCTGCCCGACATAATCGACCGTCAGGTCCAGCAAAGTCGCCATCGCACCCACCAGTTCGGCAACTATCGAGAGCCCGGCAAGGGCCTGCGCTTCATCCCATTGGGTAGCGGGCAGTGTGAGCGCCACGGCCTCCGCCGCATCGAAATGCACTTGGGCCGCCATGCTCCCGTCGACCAGGCGAACCGGCGTTCTGCGGACTGCGCTATCCATGGCGTCGACCAGAAATAGCCCGCCCGTCGCTGCTTCCACCACAAAAGCGTCAGCATCCATCCCGTCACGGACGATGGCCGCCGATCCGCTGAGCTTTCCGTCCGCACATTCTCCGCCCCGTGCGAACGCCAGCAGGGCATCTCCCTGCAAGAGTCGTTCGCCCCAGCGTTCAGCAGCCGGACTGCCGACGATCGCTCGGCCACACAGCAGGATCGATTCAGCGAGCGGGGAGATGGCGAGGGCGCGTCCCATCTCCTCCGACACGATCATCACTTCCGCTGCGCCGCCCCCCAGGCCACCTGCCTGTTCCGGCATCAGCAAGGCGAACAGGCCAAGCTCGCCGAGTGCGCGCCACTCATCAAGCGGCATCGGCCCCTTCGCCATGGTCGTGGCGTCATATCGGTCCGCCAGAAAGCGGCGGACCATGTCGCGCACCATGGCCTGCTCATCGCTGAGCGCGAGGTTCATGGTTCAGAGCACCTCGATGATCGAGGCGTTGGCGATACCACCGCCTTCGCACATGGTCTGGAGACCGTAACGTTGGCCGCGCGCCTTGAGCGCATGGATGAGCGTCGCCATCAGCTTCGTGCCGGTCGCGCCGAGCGGATGACCCAGCGCGATTGCGCCGCCGTTGACGTTCAGTTTGGACGGGTCCGCGTCAAGCGCCTTCATCCAGGCCAGCGGGATGGATGCGAAGGCTTCGTTCACTTCAAACAGGTCGATGTCCTTCATCGTCATGCCCGCGCGATCCAGAACGCGGCGGGTTGCAGGGATCGGTTCCTCCAGCATGATCACCGGGTCGCCAGCCGTCACCGCCAGATTGACGATGCGGGCGATGGGCTTGAGGCCATGCGCCCGAACCGCCGCTTCGGATGCGACGAGCACGCCGCTAGCGCCGTCGCAAATCTGGCTCGCAGCGGCGGCGGACAGCGTGCCTCCCTCGCTGATCAGCTTGACCGAGCCAATCGACTCCAGTGATGCATCGGCCCGCACCCCTTCGTCGCGATCATGCACTGCCTGCTCGCCGTCCGCAGTTACGATGGGCACCGGCACGATCTCCCGGTCGAATGCGCCCGCCTTCATCGCCGCCGTCGCCTTCTGATGGCTTTCGAGCGCGAAACGGTCATGATCGTCGCGGGTGAAGCCATATTTGTCGGCGATCATCTGCGCACCGTCAAACTGGCTGAACATCGCAACCCCATAGCGCCGCTGGATGGCTTCGGAGAAAGGATTGGCGCCGATACCGCCAGACTTGGCCAATGTGATGGCTGATCCCATCGGCACGCGCGTCATGCTTTCGACGCCGCCTGCAATGACGATGTCCTGAAGGCCGGACATGACCGCCTGCGCTGCGAAATGCACCGCCTGCTGGGATGATCCGCACTGCCGGTCGATCGTCACGGCCGGCACGCTGTCGGGCAGGCTTGAAGCAAGCACGACATTGCGACCGAAGGCGAATGTCTGTTCGCCCACCTGGCTGACGCAGCCGATGATGACATCGTCGATCGCCGCAGGATCGACACCCGCGTCCGCCACCAGCGCATCCAGTATCAGTGCGCCCAGATCGGCTGGATGACAACCGGCAAGGCGGCCATTGCGGCGGCCACCGGCGGTCCGGCGTGCGGAAACGATATAGGCTTCAGGCATGATGCATCCTTCTTTGTCTAAAGGCCGAGCGCGGCCTTCGCGATGAGTGTGAGCTGAATTTCGCTGGTGCCGCCAAAGATCGACCAGGCGCGGGCGTTGAGGTAGCGCGCCGCCGCGATCTGAGCCTGGGCCGACTCGACAGGGGTCGGCACGTCCTCGCCATAAAATGGGCGTTGGACGGGTAGTTGAAGGCCGGCCAGGCCAAAGGCGTCGACCGCCAACGCCTCGATACCTTGCCGGATTTCGGACGCCAACAGCTTGGTGATCAGGCTGCGCGGGTCAGGCGCTGCGCCCTGCTCGATTTCCATCGCCGTCCGCAACTCGGTCATCTCGAGCGCTTCCGCCTCCAGTTGAAGGCGGATGGCGCGATGGGCCAGTTCGCCGGTCAGCGGCCCTGCCGATGCGCGCAATCGCTCTAGATCAGCCAGAAGCAGCGGGGCGAAGCTGGAGCCGCCCCGTTCGTTCTCCAGCAAAAATTTGGCGATCGACCAGCCTTGCCCTTCCTCGCCAACGCGCTCCGAAACCGGCACCCGGACTTCGTCGAGGAACACCTCGTTCAGTTCATGATCGCCCGATGCGCTGAGGATCGGCTTTACCGTCACGCCCGGCAGGGCCATGTCGATCAGCAGGAAGCTGATGCCTTGCTGCGGCTTTACCTCGGTATCGGTGCGGACCAGAGCGAACAGCCGGTTTGCATATTGGGCCTGCGTCGTCCAGATTTTGTGGCCCGACACGACATAGTGGTCGCCGTCGCGCACAGCGCGGGTCCGCAGACTGGCAAGGTCGGAGCCTGAGCCCGGTTCCGAAAAACCCTGCGCCCATATATGTTCACCTGTGCGCAGGCGCGGAAGATAATGGTCTTTCTGCGCCTGTGTGCCGAATGTGTAGAGTACCGGCCCCACCAGCTTCAGGCCCATTCCGGGCAAGACCGGCGCGCCTGCGTCTGCGCATTCCTTCTCGAATATCCAGCGCTGGATTGGCGTCCATCCCGGCCCGCCCGCCTCCGTCGGCCAGTGATAGACGAGCCATCCCTCGGCTTCCAGGATCGCCTGCCATTCACGCGCTATATCGGGTTCAGCGAACACGCCCGATGTCAGCGCCGCCCCGCGTCGCAGCTCCGGCGAGAGGGAAGATGCCAGAAATGCGCGAACATCGTCCCGGAATGCACACTGCTGATCGGTAAGAGCCAGATCCATCGCTTTAGCGTTCCACGATCGCAACGGCGGAAACACCGGGCGCGCCATAGACATGGCTGTAGCCAAGGCGAATCTTGCCGGGCACCTGCCGCGCGCCGGCCTGTCCGGTCAGTTGCACATAATTTTCATAGACCTGGCGCAGGCCCGATGCGCCGATCGGCTCTCCGCAGGCGAGGCACCCGCCGTCAGTATTGACTGGCAAGCGGCCATCGATCCGCGTGCGTCCCTCTGCGATCCATGCAGCCTGATCGCCATCCGCGCAAAAGCCGTTTTCGGCCATGTGCATGATTTCGGCGCCCGCTTCGGTGTCCTGAAGCTGCGCAATATCGATATCCTCCGGCCCGACCCCCGCCATGGCAAAGGCCGCCTGGGACGCCACGCTGGTAGGCGATCCGCCCCGCTCCAGATCAAGCGCCGGCGAGAATACCTCGAACGAGCCAGGAGGCCGGGTGCGAACGGCTGCGGCGCGTAGCCGCACGGCCGGAAGGCCAAGTTCGCGGGCTTTTCTGCCGCTGGCCAGCAACAGCGCCACAGCGCCTTCTCCCGGCGAGCAGAACATGAATTTGGTGAGCGGATCGCTGACCATTTGCGCATTCAGGATCGTGTCGATGTCGACAGCTTCGCGCCGCCAGGCATGGTCGGCCAGAACCCCGTTGGCAAACGCCTTTTCGGCGACCGCGCCCAGCATAGGCGGCGTTATGCCATACAGGCTCATATAGCGCTGGATCTTCATGGCGAAGAACTGGGTGGTGAGCATAAGCCCCGTCTCACCATACCAGTCCGGCAATCCCCAATCCGCCGGCAGCGGGGAAAAGGAGCCGCGCGGATGCTTGTCGAAACCCACGGCCAGCCCAAGGTCGAACTCGCCGGACTTTATCGTGCTGTAGGCACCGAACATGGCCGAACCGCCGGTCGCGCATCCGTTGGCAACATTGATGAAGGGGATGCCCGTCAGCCCCAGTTCCGACACCATCGTGTCCGCATTCCCCGCAGCATCCGATCCACCGAAGGCGAACTGGACATCGGGCCATGAGAGCCCCGCACGGTCGAGCGCCTGCCGGACGGCGAACACGCCCTGCTGAAGGCCCGAGAGGCCCGGCGTACGGCCAAAGGGATGGATTCCTACGCCCACGATGAAGACATCCTCGCTCATGCCTGGGCGCCCTTATCGGGAGCGAAGCCAAAGCTGGTGCGTGGCGTACCGTCCGCCAGCATGAACGGCAGCGGGACGACCCGCATTGCCATGCCGATTTCCAGAGCGTCAAATGCCACGTCGACCAGGCGGGCCTCGACGATCAAGGCATCGTCCAGTTCGATATAGCCCACAGCGTAAGGCTCAAACGCTTCCGGGCCAGCATAAGGCGGCGATTTGGGGCGAAACCGCTGCACCGTCCACGACCAAAGCCGGCCGGTTCGCGGCAGCACCACTTGGGCGTAGCGCGTGTCATTCGCTGGCCGCGCCGGGAAGCTGAGCCGACCGGTCGCACGATCGCGGGATGCAAGCAGGGCAATGCCCTCGCCATAGGGGCAGATCAGGTCATCGGCGATCGGAATGGACATGGTTTCGGGCACGGCTTATCTCCTTCCGAAGATATAGCGCCCGACCGTTCGGTCGGCTTCTGACCAATGCGACAGCGGCTAGTTGATCATCCCCAGAAAGCCGAGCTGCGCCGCCTTGAACATCGTCTGGTCGCGGTTAACGGCGTCCAGCTTTACTGACGCCGAACGGATGTGGAACCGCACCGTCGTGCGTTGCAGGCCCAGGATGATTCCGATTTCCTCGTTCGTCTTTCCGGCAGCCGCCCAGCGCAGACATTCAACTTCGCGCTTGGTCAACGATATGCTCCCCAGACCCGGTCTCGCGCGCGCCGTCACCTTGACATAGCTTTGCACGAACGCGCGGGCCAGCACAGCAAGTGCATCGGCGGCGCGGACATAGGCATCGGACAGGTCATTGGTTTCCGGATCGGGCGACAGGAAACTCGCCGCGCCGATCTGTCCGAATGGCAGGTGGATCGGAACCACGATCGCCGCCGCCGTCATTGCCCGGATTCGGAAATCGTGCAGATCGATGATGTCGAGCAGCGGGTTGGGCAGGCGGGTTCGAAAGCCGTGCGCGTTACACCAGAAGGGTTCGGCTTCCACCCGACATGCGTGAACGATCGGGGAGGAAAGGGCGAGTTGGGGCACCTCCCACCAGCGCGATTCGGCGCCACGAAAGCCGAATATCTCGCTTGCAAGGATAGCCCCATTGCCGTCGCGCATCGGTTCGCGTGAGGCCACATTGTGCGTGACCGCCGTGCTTAGCCCACAAATCTCCGTCACGGCGTCGCGCAGCCGCTCTGCCGCCGGTGCTATGCCGCCAGGTTCCGAAAAGCGGACCGCGTCGATCAAATCGCGGGACGGCATCGTGCAGGAATGGTTGGTTGCGGACATGGTCAGTGGTTCTTGAGGCTCAGCCCCTCGAAGAAAGGCTGGCAGATGGCGTCGGCGACATCTTCGGGCGGCCTGCGCTTCGCCAGTGGAGGGTACCATTTATAGGCCCAGTTGCACATGCCCAGGAAGCCAAGCGTGGTAAGGCCGGGATCGCATTGCCGGAAATGGCCATTTGCGATCCCCTGTTCGATAATCCCGCGCATCCGCTGAAGATAGGCGTTGCGTTGCGTCCGGATATGGTCGCGCATCTTGCCTTCGAGATCTTCATAATGATCCATGAAGGCCCGGACATAACCCGGATGCTCGGCTATCTGGCGCAATATGTCGATACAGGCGGCGCGCAGGCGATCGAGCGGATCGTCCGATTCTCCCTCGCCATCCAGTCCGGCCAGCAGCGCGCTCATGTGCGCATCGTGCATCGCAAAGAGAATGGCATTCTTGCTTGGGAAATAGTGATAAAGGGTCGGCTTGCCGAGGCCCACCTCGTCGGCGAGCATCTGCATTGACGCCTTGTGATATCCGACCCGGTCGAACAGCGCCGCGCAATGCCTCAATATCTCATTGCGTTTTTCGTCATGCGCTTCAGTCGTCTGCCGTTTCTTTGCTGCTTGTCGCGCCATTGTCGGCTTTGTTCCCTATGTCTGCGCCGGTCAGCCTGGCCGACGCCTTTCGTTCTGGCCATTGGATAGCCCGAACGGTCGCCGGATCACAATCGATGATGACCCAGTTGACCGAGCGGATGCATCCCACCTCTCCAAAAGGTAAGTCGACCGTCTGGTCGGTTCGTTCTAGGGATGACGGCTGGATCACAGGATTGCAAGCATAAGGACGCGAACAATGCAACTTGAAGGCAAGACAGCGCTGGTCACCGGCGCTAGTTCGGGTTTGGGCCGGCATTTCGCTCGCCTGCTGGCGCGGGAGGGGGCAACCGTCTTGGCTGCGGCGCGCCGCATCGACGCGCTTCGCGCGCTCTCCAATGAAATTGAGCAGGAGGGCGGAGATTGCATCCCTGTCGCCATGGACGTGACTGATCCGGAAGCGGTCATGGCAGCCTTTGGGCAGATTGAACGGGACATCCCAAGCGCGCTTTCGATCGTCGTCAACAATGCGGGCGTCGCGCATACCCGTGCGGCGCTCGATCTTGACGCGACCGAATGGGCGCAGGTGCTTCAGCCCAATCTGACCGGCGCTTTCCTTGTGGCCCAACAGGCCGCGAGAGCAATGCGGAGCAGGGGTGGCACGATCGTCAATGTGGCCTCTATCCTTGGGGAGCGCGTGTCCAAGGGACTGGCAGCCTATGCCGCCAGCAAGGCCGGCCTTATCCAGCTGACGAAGGCGCTCGCACTGGAATGGGCCACGCTCGACATCCGGGTCAATGCGCTAGCGCCCGGCTATATCGAGACTGACCTCAACCGGGATTTCTTCGCGTCCGAAGCGGGCCAGCGACTCATCTCGCGCATTCCGCAAAAGCGACTGGGTCAGATGCAGGATCTGGATGGGCCGCTGCTGCTGCTATGTTCCGATCAGTCGCATTACATGACAGGTTCCGTCATCGCCGTGGATGGCGGGCATCTTGTAAGCGGTCTTTGAACGGGGGCGTCTTTCAGGCGTCCATGGCAGTCGCGCCGATCACCCAGGCGGAGAGGCCGGCTGTCGGTACAGCGCAGATCACGGCTTCCGCTACTGCCTCCTCGCTGGCGCCTGCGGTGCGCGCGCCTTTCATGTGCACGGACGCCCACGAACTATAGTCGGCGACAAGCACGGTGACGAGCAGCAACTCGGCGTAAATCGGCCCCAGCGCGGTGCCTGATAACGTGCCCTCGCGCATCAGATAATATGCGTCGGCACCCAGCGGCTTGACCTCCAACAGCTTGGCCAAGGATGGCGGCATCGTGCCGAAATATTGAAGGAAGTTGGCCTCTGCTGCGCCCTCTTCCACGATCATGTCGTCGTCGGGCCAGTCGGGGTCTGCGGCCCCGGAATATATCTCGCGAAAAAGAGTATGGAAGCGCAGCGACGCGCCCTCACCCCGCACGCTTGCCAGGATCGCGATCGCCGCACCGGCTTCCGCCTCGGTCAGCCCGGCCGCCTGGGCTGCCGCCAACTCCCGCGCTGCAAGCTCCCCATAGCCCTTCACCGTGGCTGCGCAGGCCACGAACAATCGTTTCACCTTTGCTGGAACGGCGCCATCGCTATCAATGATGGAGCGCCAGCGACGGAAGCCCGCGATCGTTTTCGGCGCGTCGCGGCGCAGGCGGCCCAGACTGGCGAGGGTGGGTAGATGATCAGACATCGTCTCTCCGATAAAATACAGACCGTCCGGTCGGTTGAACATGGCTATGCCGCTTCGTGCGTGGGGTCAACTGTCCCATAGGTGGTTGACGTCCGACCGGACGGTCGACTACATCGCACCCTATAACGGGCCGATCCAATTCGGCCGACATGAGAGGAGTACGCTCCCGATGAAAGACTTCAAGGGCCGGACGGCAGTCATTACCGGCGCGGGCAGCGGCATCGGCGCGGCGCTCGCGCATGTCGCCGCGCAAGAGGGCATGAACCTGGTCCTTGCCGACATCAATCTTGCCGACCTTGAAGCGGTAGCCGCGACCATCGACTGTTCGGCAATCATGCTCCAAAGGACCGATGTGGCCGACCCGGAAGCGGTTCAGGATCTTGCCGACAGCGCATGGTCCCGTTTTGGTGAGGTATCCTTGCTGTGCAACAATGCCGGCGTCGTGCCTGGGGGGCGTCACCGGCCCGTCTGGGAATATGCGCTGGAGGATTGGCGCTGGGCCTTTGGCGTGAACGTGGATGGCGTAATCAACGGCATCCGCAGTTTCGTGCCCAGGATGCTGGCAGAGGAACGGTCGGGGCATATCTTGAATACCGCATCCGTCGCCGGGTTTGTGAGTGGCGAAGGCTCGGCTGTCTATGGCGCGTCAAAACATGCTGCCGTGCGCGTTACCGAAGCCCTTTATGCTGGCCTGCGTGCGCGCAATGCTCCCATTGGTGTCACTATGCTATGTCCTGGTCTGGTCGCGACACGCATTTACGAGGCCGAGCGATCGCGGCCCGCCCATTTGCGATCAGCCCTTGGGCGCCCTGTGGAAGCGCCCGAATTTCAGTCCATTTCCGACAAGCTGTTCCAAAACGCGCCGTCTCCGGAACAGGTCGCTGCGGAGGCATTTGACGGCATCCGCAAGGATCAGTTCTACGTCTTCACCTCAGCGCGGTACGACGGGGCGATCGCACAAAGGACGCAAGCCATTTTGAACCGGGAAAATCCCCAGTTCGACAGTTTGATCTCACTCAGCGAAGGCAAGGCTGATCTGGATAAGGAAAAATTATGAGCAGGCTGGACTCGCGGATCGCGCTGATTACCGGCGCCGCCTCTGGCATCGGGCTCGCTACGGCCCGGCGTTTTGCGGAGGAGGGCGCGAAAGTCGTGTTGGCGGACCGCAACGGTGACGCCTTGTCGACTGCTTGCGCATCACTGTGCGGTGACGGGCATGATATGGCGACGATGGATGTAACCGACGAGCAGGCATGGGCGGCGCTTGCCGATAGGATCGGCGCACGGTTCGGGAAACTAGACATTCTGGTGAACAACGCCGGGTTCGGCAAATTCGCGTCCATTGCCGACACGACTTTGGCGCAGTGGCGGTCGATCCTGGCCGTCAATCTGGACAGCGTGTTCCTGGGGACAAAATATATGCTGCCTTTGCTCGCTGCCTCCGGCCATGGCGCGATCGTAAACATGTCCTCGATTCGCGGTATCGTGGCCGGCGCCGGCACCGGTTCCTACAGCGCCGCGAAGGGTGGCGTTCGTATGTTCACCAAGGCGACTGCGATTGAATGCGCGGAGGCAGGCAATGGGGTACGCGCCAATTCCATTCATCCCGGCCACATCGCCACGCCCCTGACCGCGCCGGCCTATGCCGATGCGGAGATCGCCAAGACCCTGCTGGCGGACGTCCCGATTGGCCGGATCGGGCAGGCGGAGGAGATCGCGGACGGGATCCTTTTCCTGGCAAGCGATGAATCCCGTTACATGACGGGCGCCGAACTGGTGATCGATGGGGGGAGCACCGCGCAATGACCGATCGAGCTATGGCCATCGCGACGAAGGTGGAAGCCTTCGTCCGCAATGAAGTAATCCCCTATGAAAAGGACAGTCGGCTGGGCTTCCATGGCCCGGAGGACGCACTGGTCAGGGAGTTGCGCGCAAAGGCGCACATGGCGGGCGTCCTCACGCCGCACATCCTGGAAGACGGGTCGCACCTGACGCAGCGGGAGACAGCCATCGTCGTCATAAAGACGGGGCTGTCGCCTCTCGGCCCGCTCGCGTGCAACACGGCCGCGCCTGACGAGGGCAACATGTATTTGCTGGGTAAGGTCGGGAGCGCGGAGCAGAAGTCGCGCTTTCTCGAACCATTGGTGAGCGGCGAAGCGCGATCGGCCTTCTTCATGACGGAGCCTGCCGAATCCGGGGGGGCGGGGTCCGACCCGTCGATGATGCAGACGACCTGCCGTCTGGATGGCAATCACTGGGTGATCAACGGCCGCAAGAAATTCATCACCGGCGCGGATGGTGCGCGCGTGGGCATCGTCATGGCCCGATCCGACGATGGCGCATGCATGTTCCTGGTCGACTTGCCCGACCCTGCCATCCGAACAGTGCGCGTGATCGATACGATCGACAGTTCAATGCCCGGCGGGCATGCGGAAGTCGACATCGTCGACCTTCGCGTGTCGGCGGACCAGATGCTGGGCGCGAGCGGTGAAGGCTTTGCCTATGCGCAAATCCGCCTCAGCCCCGCCAGGCTTTCTCATTGCATGCGCTGGCTTGGGCTTGCGATGCGCGCGCACGAAATCGCGACGGACTATGCCTGCCGTCGCCATGCCTTTGGCAAGCCGCTCGTCGATCATGAAGGCGTCGGCTTCATGTTGGCGGACAATCTCATTGATCTGAAGCAGGCGGAACTGATGATCGACTGGTGCGCCGGCGTGCTCGACACCGGATCGCTCGGCACCGCCGAAAGCTCGATGGCCAAAGTCGCCGTGTCGGATGCGCTGTTCCGTGTCGCTGACCGATGCGTTCAGGTGATGGGCGGAACAGGCGTGTCTGGCGACACTATTGTCGAGCAGGCGTTCCGGGAAATCCGTGCCTTTCGTATCTATGATGGTCCAACCGAGGTCCACAAATGGAGCCTCGCCAAAAAGATAAAGCGGGACTGGAAGGGGGGGCAGGCATGATTGCCGGACGATATGCGCGCGCCGCGAAATCGCTGCTGTTGCTCCTGCCACTCCTGGCATCGACGTCGCTACATGGTCAGGCTGGGAATTTTGCCGCACCCGAAGCCCCCGACACGCAATCCGGCTATGGCGAGGATCTGCTGCCAAGGGACGAGAAGGACCGCGCCGCCCTGCTTCATACCATCGCGTTCGATGCGACCGTCTATGGCATGTCGGCTTATCTGCATTATGAGCAGCTTTATCGGCAGGTGTTCGATCGCGGTTCGGACAACTATACCGGCTTCAACCGCTTCGCCCATGATCGCAACCTTGCCGGGCCTGACTATGCCACGTTCAAGGTTCCCAACACCGATACGCTCTATTCGACCGCATGGATCGACCTCAGCAAGGGGCCGGTCGAAATCGATATTCCGGCGACGCAGCTCAAATATTTCACGCTCAACATCTTCGACATCTTCGGTAATCCCAGCAATTTGAGCAACCGGACGATCGGATTTGAAGGCGGTCGTTTTCTGCTGGTCCCGCGTGACTGGAGTGGAACCCCGCCCGAAGGCGTGCGCATATATCGGGCGGCCACGCCCCAGCTCTGGATACTCATGCGCGCCTTCGCCCACTCCGACGGCGATGTGCAGAAGGCGCGGGCCTTTCAGGACGCGGTCAGGATTATTGTTCCGCAGGGCGTTGGAATGGCGAACGAATCCGGCATTCCAACCCCGCCGCCGCCTGCGCCGGGGGCCATCGGCTATCTTCGCGTCCTCGACTATGTTCTTCGGGCCGATGGCTGGCAGCCGGGTGAGGACGCGCTGGTATCGCGCTTCCGGCCGATCGGCATATTGGGTGACAAGGGGTTTGATCCCGACGCGCTGAGCCCTTCGGCGCGGGCGGCGATTGAAAGCGGTTATACAGAGGCGCTGGCCATGCTTACCCGTGCCAAGTCGCAATTGGGCGAACCCACCGGTACTGGTTGGATGAAGGTCAACAAGGGCGTCTATGGTTTCAACTATGTCCGCCGGTCGGTCATCAATATCGCGGGGCTGGGCGCGAATGTGCGCGAAGAAAATGCCTCCTACACGACCTTTGTCGATGGTAAGGGCGCAGTGCTGGATGGCGCGTCGTCCCGCTACACGCTCCGGCTGCAAACACCGCCACCCGTCAACAGCTTCTGGTCCGTCACGCTATACGACGCAAAGACATTCGCTCTCTATCCCAATCCTTTGAACCGCTATTTGGTAAGCGATCGGACCAAGGGGTTGAAGGTGCAGAAGGATGGATCGATCGACATCCGGATTCAGCACAAAGCCCCGGCCGGCGGGAACTGGCTTCCCGCTCCGGCCGGGCCGTTTTTCGTCGTCATTCGCGCCTATGGACCAAAACCGGAAATGCTCAACGGCCATTGGTTGCCGCCGGCCATTGCGCAGGAGCAGGGCGGGCGATGAGCGCTTTGGTCGATGCCAATAGCGGCACCGCCGCCGTTCGCCCTGGTTATGAACTGGACCTGGGCGCGCTGGACCTGTGGATGCGCGCCAATGTTGCCGATTATGCGGGACCGCTCGGCATAGAGCAGTTCAAGGGTGGCCAGTCCAATCCGACCTACAAGCTGATCACGCCCGGCAAGACCTATGTCTTGCGCAAGCAGCCGCCCGGCCCCTTGCTCAAGGGCGCCCATGCGCTCGATCGGGAAGCACGCGTGCTGACCGGCCTTGCGCACGCCGGTTTCCCGGTCGCCGCCGTCCATGGCCTGTGCAGCGATCCAGCCATTATCGGCACCATATTCTATGTCATGGACATGGTGGAAGGGCGCATCTTCTGGGACGCAGCAGTTCCGGGCGTATCAACCGCTGAACGATCCGCCCTGTTCGATGCGATGAACGCGACGATCGCAGATCTTCATAGTGTCGACCATGTCGCAGCCGGGCTGGCGGACTATGGCCGGCCCGGCAACTATTTCGAACGGCAGATCGCGCGCTGGTCCCGCCAATATGCCGAAGATGCAGAGGCAGGCCGTGATCCCTATATGGACCGGCTTGTGGAATGGCTCCCCCTCCATATCCCGTCGGGTGAAGAAACGAGCATCGTCCATGGCGACTTTCGCATCGATAATCTGATCTTCCACCCAACGCAGCCGCGCGTGCTGGCGGTGCTCGACTGGGAGCTTTCGACGCTGGGGCATCCGGGCGCCGACTTTGCCTATCATGCGATGATGTATCGCATGCCGCCCCATATCGTCGCCGGGCTTGGCGGGCGCGACCCGGCCTCGCTCGGCATCGCCGATGAAGAGGCCTATCTCGCCGCCTATTGTCGGCGCAGGGGACTAGCGGACATGCCGGGGTACGACTTTTACATTGCGTTCAATTTCTTTCGGCTCGCGGCGATTTTCCATGGCATCAAGGGCAGGGTGATCCGCGGCAATGCCTCCTCCGCGCAGGCCCGTGAGCGCGTTGCGGTGCTGCCGGAACTTATGCGCCTTGCGTGGCAGCAGGCGGAAAAAGCAGGTGCCCGATGAGCAGTCCGGCCATCACGCTCGACATCCAGGACAGCGTCGCATGGCTGACGCTGGCGCGGCCGGACAAGCGCAATTCGGTCGATCCCGCATTCGCATTGCGACTCCATGAACTGGCGGAGCGATGCGCGGCAGACCCTGCGATACGATGTGTCGTCCTTACCGGAAGCGGCAAATTTTTTTGCGTCGGTGGCGACATTGACGCCTTCTCTGCAGCTGGCGACGATGCCGAAGCGGCGGTTGGCGCTCTCGCGCGGAGTTTCCACGCCGGCATCTATCGGCTTGCCACGATGGAAAAGCCTCTGGTCACGGCGATCAATGGGCCTGCAGCCGGCGCGGGGCTAAGTCTTGCCATCATGGGGGATATCGCACTTGCTGCCGATTCTGCCCATTTCACTTCGGCCTACAGCGCTGTTGGACTGACGCCGGACGGCGGCGCATCATGGTGGCTGCCACAGCTTATCGGCATGCGGCGGGCGCAGGAGATGCTGTTCACCAATCGAAGGATCGGGGCGCAGGAAGCGGCATCCATCGGCCTTGTTACGCGCGTGGTCCCTGACGATGCACTGCATGTCGAAGCGTCCGCGGTCGCAACGGTGCTGGCAAAGGGGCCAGTCCGCGCTCTGGCCCGATGCCGCGCCCTGCTGATGGAATCGGCGAACGCTGGTTTGCGCGACCAACTGGATCGCGAGGCCGCCTCGATCGCTAAGTCCGCCGGCGCAGTCGAAGGCCAGGAAGGCGTCGCCGCCTTCCTGGCGAAGCGATCACCCCATTTTGTATAGTCGCGTGTTGATGGGCAAAGCATGTCATAATTCGATGAGCATTGTATCCGGTTCGACAGGTCTGCGCACTTGTCTTGAGGCCTAAGCAACTCAACTTTCCACCCAATCCGGATGACGGGACCGTTCCACCATTCGTCGGGTATCTGATTCGTATTTATGTCGAACCCGACATGCTCAGGACAGGCTTGAGATAGGTCGCGTTGATCATCACCGTCCTGCGTTCGGAAGACCGAGGCGCTTTCAGACCTTCCATCATCCGAAGGAAACCCACCGCTTCCAGCGATTGCAAAGCGTCTTGTGCGGCCGGTCGTCCTTCGGTGCATCCCTCCAGCGCAACCCATTCCGGTTGACGAAATTGATCCCGCTCAACACCCGGCGATCGTCAACACGCAGTTTGCCATGGCTTTCGGGAAAGTGGGGCTCAATTCGAGCCATCTGCTCGTCCGTCAGCCAATACAGGCCGCTCATCTTCAATCTCCTCGCAGAGCCTGAATCAGATCGAGCCAGTCATATCAATGGGTCCTGACCGCTAGTCAGATGCTCTCAAAATGGTGCTATCAAGCGCGAACAAATATCAGGGTCGCTTCACCCGCCCGCTAACGCTCGCGATATTTTTCGCCGCAATCGGGGGTCAACCGTCAGGGCTGGAATGGATCAGGACCGGACGATAGTAGCCGATAGATGGTTTGCGGATGTCTTTGAAAGTAACTCAGCGATATCAACAGCATAGTATTGCCAAGGACTCCAGGCCGGCACCATTTGGGGAAAAATATTCTCCACAATGAATTCAATATCTTGATATGCTCCCGAACAATCGAGTGGGAATAATCGGACGGCACCGATTACCCCGTTGGCGCAAGCTGCCGCAGCGGTGGAGACTGACATGACCGGCGCCGCTCTTGGCCATCCCGTCTATCGGGACATGCCGACCACCATTTTCGAACAGATGTCGGCGCTCGCGCGTGAAACCGGGGCGATCAATCTGGGACAGGGTTTTCCCGACACGCCGGGACCGGCGGATATTCTGAACGTCGCGGCCGACGCGCTGCTCAGCCGGTCCAACCAATATCCGCCCATGGCTGGTCTGCCGGAACTGCGCGCTGCGGTGGCGAGCCATTATGCGGCGCATCAAGGTCTGGCGCTGACCCCGCAGGACGTCATCGTGACGTCCGGTGCGACCGAGGCGATTGCCGCGACCTTGCTGGCGCTGGTGCAGCCGGGCGACGAGGTGCTGGTGCTGGCCCCGCTTTATGACGCCTATCTGCCCCTGATCGAGCGGGCTGGGGGTGTGGCGAAGGTCGTGCGGCTTACCCCGCCGGAGTGGCGGATCACGCAAGCGGCGCTGGCGGCGGCGTCACCCCGCACCCGCTTCCTGTTGATGAACAATCCGGTCAATCCGACCGGCATCGTCCTGCGCGACGGCGAGTTGGCGCTGCTGGCGCGCTTCTGCGTCGATCGCGACCTGATCGCCATATGCGACGAGGTGTGGGAGCATCTGACCTTTGACGGCTTGCGCCACCGCCCGCTGATGGCGCAGCCGGGCATGGGCGAGCGGACGGTGAAGATCGGATCGGCGGGCAAGATTTTCTCCCTGACCGGCTGGAAAGTCGGATGGATGTGCGCCGCGCCGCCGATTGTCACGCTGCTGGCGCGGGCGCACCAATTCCTCACCTTCACCACGCCGCCGAACCTGCAATGGGCGGTTGCCAAGGGGCTGGCCAAGCCGGTCGAATGGTTCGGCGCGATTCGCGCAGACTATCAGGCGTCGCGTGACCGGCTGGTAACGGGACTGCGGGCGGCGGGGTTCGTCCTGTTGCCCAGCCAGGCGACATGGTTCGTCTGCGTCGATCTGCCCGCCAGCGGCATCGCCATGGACGATCGCGAATTTTGCGAGCGCATCGTGCGCGACGCCGGGGTCGCGGCGATCCCGATCTCCGCCTTCTATCCCGATGAACCCGTCACCCATCTGGTCCGTCTGTGCTTTTCCAAGGCGGACGCTGTGCTGGATGAGGCGGTTGCGCGACTGGCCGACTTTCGCCGACGGGTGGTTGCAGGGTCTGGCGAAGGGCGCTAAGTTCCCTTTTCGTTCCAAAAGGGCTGCTCATGGAAATCCTGCCGATCCTGTTGATTGTCGTTGCATTGCTCATCGGGTTGGCGGTTGGCTGGCTGCTGCGCGGGAAGGCGCTTGGCCCGCTGATGGCGGAGAAAACCGACCTTGCAGGCCGACTGGAGATGGCGGTCAGTCAGCGCAACGCGGCGATCAGCGAACTGGCGGTGGAGAAGGAGCGGGTGGCGCAGGCGGCGGCATCGGCGCAGCGGCTGGAAGCGGCGCAGACCGCGCTTGCCCAGCGGCTCGACACCGCGCAGGCCGAGCGCGAGGCGGCCTTGCGCGACCTGGCGGCGCTCCAGTCGGATACGCAGGCGCGGGCGGAAGCCTTCGAAGCGCAGATCGTGGCGCTTCGCGACGCCAAAGAGCAATTGTCGGCCCAGTTCAGCGAAATTGGCGGCAAGCTGCTGGGGGAAGCGCAAAAGACCTTCCTCGATCGGGCCGACCAGCGGTTTGCCCAGGCGAACGAGAAGAGCGAGGCGCAGCTCAAGACGCTATTGTCCCCGGTCGAAACGACGCTCAAACGCTACGAGGAAGGCCTCCAGCGGGTCGAGAAGGATCGCGTCGGCAGCTATGCCGAACTGCGCGAGGCGGTAAACCAGGTGCAGCTGGGACAGGGGCAGGTCCGCGAAGAAACCGCCAAGCTCGTCAATGCGCTGCGCGCCGCGCCCAAGACGCGGGGTCGCTGGGGCGAACAGCAGTTCAAGAATCTGATCGAAACGGCGGGCCTGTCTCCCTTCGTCGATTTCAGCGAGGAAGTTTCGGTGACGGTCGAGGATGGCCGTTTGCGCCCCGACTTCATCATCCGCCTGCCCGGCGACCAGCAGATGGTGGTCGATGTCAAATGTTCGCTCGTCGCCTATCTCAATGCCGTCGATCAGGTCGATCCCGCGCTTCGCGACGCGCATATGGCCGACCATGCCCGTGCTATGCGGACCCATGCCGACGCGCTGGGACGCAAGGCCTATTGGGAGCAGTTCGACAAGGCGCCCGATTTCGTCATCATGTATGTGCCGGGCGATAATTTCGTCACCGCCGCGCTGGAGGCGGACATGGACCTGTGGGAACGGGCGGCGAAAAACCGGGTCATCATCTGCGGCCCTGCGACCTTCCTGCCGCTCGCGCGGACGCTGGCGGGGCATTGGCGGCAGGCCAAGTTGCAGGATCAGGCGCGACAGGTCGGCCAGTTGGGCAAGGAATTATATGAGCGGCTGGCGGCGGCGGCGGCATCGCTCAAGAAGCTCGGCAACCGGCTGCACGGCGCGGTGGGCGACTATAACGCCTTTGTCGGCAGCTTCGAAAGCCGGGTGCTGGTGACCGGGCGCAAGCTGCGCGACCTCAATATCGAGACGGGCGGCAAGGAATTGGAGGAACTGGCGCCGGTCGATGCGCTGGTGCGTGATCCAGCTTCGGCCGAGGCGCTGCGGGCGTTGCCGGACGCGGCGGAGTAAATAGACATTGTTCCGTTCGTTTCGAGCGTAGTCGAGAAACGTTCAGCGCAAGTTTCTCTACTACGCTCGAAACGAACGGATGTTGTGTTAGCCGCCTTTCGCCGCGCCACTCGCTGTCCGCACGCCCGCCCGATTGCGGCTGGCAAGTTCGCGTTTCAGATCCTCCGGGCGCGGGGCTACGAGAAACCCGAAGCTGACCGTGCCTTCCTTGGTCTCGACCACATGATGCAGCCGGTGCGCCTGCACGATGCGCTTCATATAGGGAGAACGGGCGACATAACGGTTCTTCACCCGCTGGTGGACGATGATGTCGTGGAAGCCCAGGTAAATCGCGCCATAGGCCGCGATCCCGGCACCGCAGGCGGTGGCCAGATTGCCCCAGCCCCATTGCACCCCGCCCAGCAGCAGGATGATGGAGGGCAGGGCGAAGATCACGAAATAGAGATCATTGGCCTCCCACATTCCCAAACGCGGGCGATGGTGGCTGGCATGCAGGAACCAGCCCGGCCCGTGCATCACCCAGCGGTGCATGACATAGGCAAAGCCCTCCATCGCAATAACGGTCGCTAGAAAGACGAGGGCTGGCAGCAGGATCGACATGGCATCCATATAGGCGGGCGGGCGCGCTGGCGCGACCCGTAAAGCTACGAGGTGGACGAAAGGTCGGGGCCGGGCGAGGCCGGGCGCACCGGGGCGGCGTGGATCACGCGCTGGGGGTAGGGGATGATGATGCCATTATCCTTGAACAGGTGCCACAGCCGGTTGAGGACGTCCGACTTCACATTGCTGACGCCACCTTCCGGGTCGCTGATCCACACCAGAATCTCATGATCGACGCGACTGTCGCCAAAGCCGATCAGCCAGACATTGGGTTCGGGTTCGCGCAGCACGCGCCGGCAATCGAGCGCGGCCTGCCGCATCAGGCTTTGCGCCAGCGCAAGATCGCAATCATAGCTGATCCCCACGGGAATGCGGACGCGCACATTCCGGTTGGAATAGGACCAGTTCTCTACCTCCTGCGTCATCAGATTTTCGTTGGGGATCAGATGTTCCTTGCCGTCGCGGGTGATGACGCTGACGGCGCGGACGCCGATCTTGTTCACCCAGCCGAAACTGTCGCCGACAACGATGACGTCGCCCGGCTTGATCGAGCGATCCATCAACAGGATGATCCCCGCGATCAGGTTGCCGAACGTCTTTTGCAGGCCAAAGCCCACGGCCAGGCCCAGCGCGCCGGAAAAGACGGCAAAGGCCGTGAGGTCTATGCCCAGCAGGTCGACGCCGATGAAGAAGGCGGCGACGATGACCGCGATCGCCGCGAGTTTTTGCGCCAGCAGCTTCTGGGTCGGGTCGAAGCCCTGCGTATGGTCGATCGATCGCCCGATCAGCCGGTTGGCGAGGCGGACGAGCGCGAAGAGCGCGACGCAGGTGGCGGCGATGGAAAGCAGCCCCAGCAGGGTGATGCGCCGCTTGCCAAGGCTGATGCCGACCGTGTCGAGCATCGCGCCAACCGGGGCAAGGCCGCCACTGGTGCCCGACACGATGCTGAGGAACAGCAGGAGCGCCAGCGGCAATACCGCCCAGCGGGGAATGGCCAGGGTCCGCAGCGCATAGACGGCGAGCAGCCCGACCGAGAGGCCAAGGCCGATGCCCAGGACCAGGTGGCCGACCGAATCATGGGGCCAGAAGGCGGCGGCGATGCCGATCATCAAAGCGGAAATGGCGTAGCGCAGCATCGCCCGGAGCCGCAGGGCGAAGGCTGGTCCCATGACCTGGGCGCGCGGCTGGAGGCGAGGGCCGATGAAGCGGGCGCACCCGGCGGCGGCCAGGTGGAGCAGCAGCGCGAACGCCAATGCGATCAGCGGATGGATGATGCCGCTGTCGTCGGGGACATGGGCCAACAGCCAGTCTATGCCCGATAGCATCGCCCTACGCCCCGTCGCGGACGGCGCGGAAACGGGCAAGGCCGGCGGCGAGGTCGGCGATCAGGTCGGCTGAATCTTCCAGGCCGATATGAAGGCGGATGGCCGGTCCCTGTGCCTGCCAGACGGTCGCGCTGCGGTAGCGGGCGGGATCGATCGGCAGGGCCAGGCTTTCAAAGCCGCCCCAGCTATAGCCGATCCCGAAATGGGCCAGGCCGTCGATCAGGGCGGCGCGGGCCGCATCGTCGCCGCCGTTCAGGATGAAGCTGAACAGGCCGGTCGATCCGCTGAAATCGCGCTGCCACAGGGCGTGACCGGGGCAGTCGGGCAGGGCGGGGTGAAGGACGCGGGCGACCTCCGGCTGATCCTTCAGCCAGCGGGCAACGGCAAGCGCGCTGTCCTGATGCTGTTTGAGGCGCACGCCGAGCGTCCGCAGCCCGCGCGACGCGAGCCAGGCGTCGTCGGGGCTGACCATCTGTCCCAGCAGATAGGCGGTCTGCCGGACTTTGGCGAACCATTGGTCGTTAGCGGTGATGCTGCCCATCATGACATCGCTGTGGCCGACAATATATTTGGTGCAGGCCAGGATCGAGATGTCGACGCCATGGGACAGGGCGGGGAAATAGAGCGGCGTCGCCCAAGTATTGTCGGCCAGGGTCGTGACGCCATGCTGGCGCGCGAGCGCGGTGATGGCGGGCACGTCCTGCACCTCGAAGGTCAGGCTGCCGGGGCTTTCCAGGAAGAGGGCGCGGACCCTCTCATCGGCTAAGGCGACACTAAGCTGAACATGATCGAGCGGATCGTAAAATATCGTTTCGATACCGTAACCATCAAGCATTTGCGTGCAGAAGTTGCGGGTCGGGTCATAGGCGCTGTCAACCATCAACAGCCGGTCGCCGGGCTTGAGCACCGCCATCAGCGCGCAGGCAATCGCCGCGACGCCCGACGGAAACAGCATCGTGCCGGCCGCGCCCGGTTCCATTTCGGTGAGCGCGTCGGCGAGGCTCCAGGCCGTCGGCGTCCCCTTTCGCCCGTAGAACAGCCGCTCATGCGTGCTGCTGCCTGCCGCGCGGCGCAGATGGGCGACATCATCATAAAGGACGGTCGATGCGCGCCAGACCGGCGGGCTGACGATCGCGCCGGGCTGGCCGGGCATGCCGGTCCATTCGGGCTTGCGCCCCGCCTGCGCCAGCTTGGTCAGCGGCTTGCGCGCGTCCTTGTCCGATCCCCCCTTGCTCATGCCGGGCCGGTCGCCTTGGGCGTGGCGGGATCATAGCCCCATTCGGACCAGCTGCCGTCATAAAGGGTAACGTCGCGATTCCCCAGCATTTCAAGGCCCGCCAGCAGGATCGCCGCGGTCACGCCGCTGCCGCAGGTGGTGATGACCGGGCGGTCAAGGTCGATTCCCGCGTCGTGCAACAACTGGCGCAGATCGTCCCCCGTCTTCATGCTGTTGTCGGGATTGAACAAGGCGGCGGAGGGCAGGTTGCGCGATCCGGGGATATGGCCAGACGCCATGCCGGGGCGCGGTTCGGCCTCTTCCCCCGTGAAGCGACCCGCGCCGCGCGCGTCCAGCACTTGCGCGTCATGGCTTGCCAGATTGGCGATCAGGTCGGCCTTGGTGCGGACCTGACCGGGGGCGCGGCGGGCGATGGCGTTGCCGGTTGCGGGGGTGACGGGGCCGCTCTGTGTCGCGCGGCCCTCCGCCACCCATTTGGGCAGGCCGCCGTCCAGAATCGCGGCCGATGCGCCCAGGCCATAGAGCCGCACCATCCACCAGCCGCGCGCCGCGCTGTGGGTGGGGCTATTGTCATAGACGATGACGCGGCTGTCGGTGTTGATGCCCAGCGCCTGCGCGCGCTGCGTCATCAGCGTGTCTGGCGGCAGCATGCCGGGGGTCGGATCGTCGGGGTCGTTGAGGGTCGGCAGGTCCATGAAGGCCGCGCCGGGGATATGGGCGGCCTCGAACTCGGCGCGCGGGTCGCGCGGCGTGCCGGGCAGGAACAGGCTGGCGTCGAGGATGCAAAGGTCCGGCTTGCCCAGTTCTGCGGCAAGCCAGTCGGTCGAAACGAGAATGTCCATGCAATGCCCTTTGGCCTGATTTCGTGGCGCTACACCCTATTAGTAGGGCGCGCAGGCAGGGCTGGAAAGAGGGATCAGGACGGGACCAGTTCCCCTGCGGCGCGGGTGGCGGGGCGGCGATATTGCCGTGGTCCCTGATCAAGGCGGAACGGGGCAAGCCGGTCGGCGGGCGGCTCCTGCTCCTGGCCCAATATGAAGGCGCGGGCGGTGCGGCCATGCCCTTGCGGCTCGCCCCCATCCGGTCCCCAGTGATAGCTGGCGTCGAAGGCGGCGAGCGGGATCAGCAGGCTGCGCTGGCCCATCGTCACCGGCACGATCTCGTCGGGCATCAGCCGCAACTCGCCGGTCAGCCGCCGGGTTTCGCCCGGCATGATCGCCATGGCGGAATGGAGCGGCAGGCCGCTTTGCTGGGCGAAGAAGGACTGGAGCAGCGCCTGTTGCTGCGCCCCTGCGTTGCCGATGATGCCGCGCACCAGCACGTCCTGCGCGGGCGTATCGCCCCGATTGTGAAGCAATAGCGTATAGCCCACGGTCATGCCGACCAGCGAATAGCGCGCGAGGCTGAGGTCCAGCGCCATGTCCAGCCATGGGCGATCGGGCGCGTCGGGTGTCGCGGCGACGGATGTAGGTTCGGGTGCGGGTTCGGGCGTCGGCGCGGGCTTTGGCGCAGCCGCGGCTTTGGGCGGGGCGGGAGCCGGAACAGGCGCGGGCGGCGCGATCTCCACCTCTGCCGCATCCGGTGCGATCGGGCGACGGCGGCGCAGCAGGAGGATGGCGGCGAGCGCCAGCAGCAAGAGCGCACCGCCGATGATCCACGGCCAGGGCGTGGTGTTCGCGTTCGCGGGTGGCGGCGGTGCTTCTTCTGGCGCACTGGCGGCGGGCGTCGGGGCAGGCTGTGGCGCGGGCGTTGATGCCGGCGCTGGGTCTTTGGTTCGCTCCGGCGCTGGAGTAGGGGCTGGGCTGCTTTCAGCTTCGGGCGTTGCGCGTTCCGCTGCCGCACGGGGCGCCGTCTGTTCCGGGGTAGCGCGCGACGGGCGGGCAGGCGGTGGCGCGGCCCGTTGAGCGGGGACTTGTGGCGCGGGCTGGGCGGGCGCGGGCGTCGGCGTGATCGTCGGCGCTATGACCGGCGGCGGGGCCGCTGTTGTCGCGGGCGCGCGGAACACGTCGAGTTCCGGCCCCTGCCGGTTGGGATTGGCCGGTTGCGGCGCGCTGGTGGGGGGCAGGGTAAAGACCGGCGCGGCGTCCTCCGCCTGCTGGGCATGAACAGGCAGCGCAAGCAGCAACGGCGCGGCGAACAGGAACGAACGATGATACCCCATGGGCCGAGCCAAGGCACAAGCGCGGCTGAACCGCAAGTGAACAATGAGAAGCCGATGACACCAGCCGTGCAATCGCGTAGGGCAGCGCCATGACCGACCCTGCCTTGACCCCGCTCCATCTGGGCCAGACCAGCGCCCTTCCCGCCCGCCCGGAAGAGGCGGTGCTGGATTATGTCCCCAATCCGCGCCCCGGCCGCAATTATCTGGTCCGCTTTGCCGCGCCGGAATTCACATCGCTCTGCCCGGTGACGGGCCAGCCCGATTTCGCGCATCTGGTGATCGATTATGCGCCCGGCGACACGATCGTCGAATCCAAATCGCTCAAGCTGTTTCTGGGCTCATTCCGCAATCATGCCGCCTTTCACGAGGATTGCACGGTGGGCATCGGCGAACGGCTGTTTACGGAGATGAAGCCGGTCTGGCTGCGTATCGGCGGATATTGGTATCCGCGCGGGGGCATCCCCATCGATGTGTTCTGGCAATCGGGCGCGCCGCCGCAGGATTTATGGCTGCCCGCGCAGGATGTGCCCGGCTATCGCGGGCGGGGATGAAGAACCAAATCCGTTCGGGCTGAACCTGTCGAAGCCTCGTCGCTCTGCGGCCCTTCGACAGGCTCAGGGCGAACGGAGGGCGGCGCTATGCGCCTCCCACTGTTTGACGAACGCACAACAATGTTCGACCAGCGACATCGCGACGCCATGTCATCGCGTGACCGATGCAGCGAAACGGGCTATCCCGCGTTTCATCACGGTGCCGGTCCGATCGGACCCAAGCCTGTCTGACGTGTCGGAGTCTGAAATCCTATGTCGCTTGCCAAAATCCTGCCGCTGCTGATCGCGGCCGCACCCATCGCCCTTGCCACGCCCGCGCTGGCGCAATCTGGTTCTTCGGCCGGTACCGCCGCCGGTCCCGCTGCCGGAATCACCACCCAATTGCCGCGTGGCGCTGCGCCGACCCATTATGCCATTGAAGTGACGCCCGATGAGGCGAACCTCTCCTTCACCGGCAAGGTGATGATCGACGTCACAGTCAGCAAGGCGATGCCCACCCTGGTGCTGAACGCCGCTGACCTCAGCATTGGCGACGTCATGCTGACCCCGGCAAAGGGCAAGGCGATGAAGGGCAGCGCCAAGGTGGATGCCGAGGCGCAGACCGTGACGCTGGATTTCGGCAAGCCGCTGACGCCGGGCCAGTATAAGCTGGCGATCGCCTATGCCGGTGTCATCAACACGCAGGCGAACGGGCTGTTCGCGCTCGACTATACCAATAATGAAGGCCAGGCGAAGCGCGCGCTGTTCACCCAGTTCGAGGCGCCCGATGCCCGCCGCTTCGTGCCGAGCTGGGACGAGCCAAGCTATAAAGCGACGTTCGATCTGAGCGCGATCATTCCGACCGGCGAACTGGCGGTCGGCAACATGCCGGTGAAAACCACCAAGGATCTGGGCGGCGGCAAGACCCAGGTGACGTTCGGCACCAGCCCCAAAATGTCCTCCTACCTGCTCTTCTTCGGCCTTGGCGAACTGGAGCGCGCGACCAAGATGTCGGGCGCGACCGAAGTGGGCGTGATCACGGGCAAGGGCAACAGTGGCAAGGCGACGCTGGCACTGGACGCGTCAGTCAATATCCTGCCCTATTTCAACGATTATTTCGGCGTGCCCTATCCGCTGCCCAAGCTCGACAATGTTGCCGGGCCGGGCCAGAGCCAGTTTTTCAGCGCGATGGAAAATTGGGGCGCCATCTTCACCTTTGAACGCGCGCTGCTGGTCGATCCGCGCTTCACATCCGAAGCGACCAAGCGGCGCATCTACGAAACCGTCGCGCATGAAATGGCGCATCAATGGTTCGGCGATCTGGTCACCATGGCCTGGTGGGACGATCTCTGGCTGAACGAGGGTTTCGCCAGCTGGATGGCGACCAAGGTGACCGACAAGCTGCAACCCGACTGGGAAATGCTGCTGACCCGCGTGGACGGGCGCGAGGCGGCGATGAGCCTCGATTCGCTCGCGACCACCCATCCGGTTGTGCAGAAAATCACCACGGTCGATCAGGTCAATCAGGCGTTCGACGCCATCACCTACCAGAAGGGTGAGGCGGTCATCACCATGCTGGAGGGCTTTGCCGGCGAGGATGTGTGGAAGAATGGCATCCGCAGCTATATGAAGGCACACGCCTATGGCAACACCGTGACCGATGACCTGTGGAAGGCAGTCGAAGGTGCGGGCGCCAAGGGTCTGGTCGCGATCGCCCATGATTTCACCAGCCAGCCGGGCATCCCGCTGGTGACGGTCGAAAGCGCGCAATGCCAGGGCGGGCAGACGGTGCTGAGCCTGAGCCAGGGCGAATATAGCCGCGATGCCAAGGGCAAGGCGCCGCTGAAATGGAATGTGCCGGTGATGGCGCAGACGATCGGCGGCGCGCCGCAGCGGTTGATTTTGCAGGGCAAGGGACAGATGACGCTGCCCGGTTGCGGCGCCTATGTCGTCAATGCGGGGCAGACGGGCTATTATCGCTCGCTCTATCCCGCCGCCAATGTGCAGGCGCTGGCCAAGGATTTCACCAAGCTGGCCTCGATCGACCAGACCGGATTGCTGGCGGATAATTTCCAGCTGGGGCTGGCCGGTTATCAGCCGATCGGGCTGGCGCTGGACCTGATCGACGCAGTGCCGATGGCCGCCAGCCCCGCCGTGCTGGCGGAGGTGCCGGGCTATCTCGACAGTGCCTATGCCATGCTGGAAAGCGACAAGGCGGCGCAGGGTCGGGTCGCGGCCTATACGTCGGCCAAGCTGACCCCGGCGCTCACGGCCATCGGCTATGATGCGAAGGCGGGCGAAGGCGCGCAGGTGCCGGTGCTGCGATCGGCACTAGTATCCACGCTGGGCGATATGGGTGACAAGGCGGTGGTCGCCGAAGCCAACCGTCGCTTTGCCGCGCTGGCGAGCGATCCCGCCGCGCTCGACGGGCCGCTGCGCAATGTGTGGCTGGCGATCATCGCGAAGAATGCGGACCAGGCAACCTGGGACAAGCTGCGCGCAATGGCCAAGGGTGCCAAGACCGATCTGGAAAAGAGCAGCCTGTTCGCGCTGCTGGGTGCGGCGAAGGATGAGAAGCTGGGTCAGCAGGCGCTCGATCTGGCGCTGACCGACGAGCCGGGCAAGACGACCAGCGCGGCGATCATCGCGCAGGTCGGCGCTGAACATCCGATGCTGGCGGTCGATTATGTGCTGGCGCACCGGGCGCAATATGAGGCGCTGATCGACGTGTCGGCGCGCAGCCAGGCCCTCGCACGGCTCGGCGGCGGATCGGCGGACCCGGCGATGGCGACCAAGCTGGACGCCTATGCGACCCAATATCTGACGCCCGAATCGCGCAAGGTGGTGGATCGGTCCATCGCCGCGATCAAGACGCGGATCGAAACGCGCAATCGGCTGAAGGCGCCGCTGGCGGCCTGGTTCGCCGGACAAAAGTAAAAGTTGATCGCTCCCCTCCCGCTTGCGGGAGGGGTCGGGGGAGGGCGTGTACAGCCCCTCCCCTAACCCCTCCCTGAAGGGAGGGGCATTACAGCCCCAGCGCCTTCACGATATCGTCCCACGCCACGAGCTTGAAATTCTGCGCCGCCGCCGCGTTGTGGCCGTCCTGCGCCACGAACAGCCCGCCGGGGAATTGCGGGCCGAAATCGCCCAGCATCAGCTCGATGCCGTCGGTTTCTTCCGATCCGCCAATCGCGCCATCGACCACGCGGAAACGGCCGACATAGGCGTCGTCGGACAGGCGATAGGCGACATAGGCATTGTCGCCCTGGCTGGAAACGAGGACATAGCCGTCCTTCTCACCCATGGGCGCGATGGCGACGCCTTCGGCATCCATGACCAGATTCTTGCCGTCCGCCGCCGCGATCAGCACTGGCGTGGCCGGGCCGGTCGCGCGCGCATCGAAACGCCACAGGCCGACATCTTCCTCCGCGACATAAAGGCGTGCCGTGCGGTCATCGACGGCGCAGCCTTCCGATTGCGTACCCAGTTTGAGCGTGCGGACGATGCGACCCATGGGCGCTGCGCCGGACATGTCGAGCGCGACCTGATTGATCGTCCCGTCCTTCAGCACGATGAAGGCGTAAAGCCCGTCAGCGTCGGACCCCATACAGATGCCATAGGCTTCGCCAGCGCCGCCATCGACCTTGCCCAACGCGGTCAGCTTGGCGGTGGCGGGATCGAGTCGGAAGAGCGCGATCTTGGCATCAGCAACAGCGCTGCGGTCGCTGGCGGCGACCAGAATGCCGCGCTCGCCGTTGATCGTCACCCCATCCTTCAGATCGACATTATTGACCCGGCCCGCGTCCAGAAAGTCGCGCACCTTGCCGTCCAGACCATAGACATAAAGGCCCGCCTTCTTGTCCGTGCCCACGATCAGGCTGGCGGCAGGATCAGCAGCATTGCGCCAGATCGCGGGATCGTCCGCCGCGTCCGCATTGGTCGTGCCGACCGGCGCAGTCTCGCCGCGCGCAGTCACGGAGACGGCGGGCGTGGCATTGGCGATGCGAACCGACACCGGGACTTCCCGTTCGCCCGTCGTCGCGCAGGCGGCGAGGGCGAGCAAGGGCAGGGCGGAGACGATCGCTTTCATCAGAAATTCACCGCCATGCCGAACTTCACGGTCCAGTTATATTCTTCAAATTGCAGCAGACGCTTGTTGCCGTTGAAGTTTTGATAGGCGAAATATTTGGCGTTGTTGACGTTCACCCAGTCTGCGAGCAGGCGCACGCCCGGCAGAACCTTATATTTGGCTGACAGGTCGAGCTGGAAATGATTGTCGACGATCCGGTCCGTGTCGGGCGCGTCGCCGACCTCGTCCAGATATTTGCTGCGATAGGTGCCGGCTGCGCGCAGCGAGAGGGGACCCTTTTCATAGCCCAGCACGGCGTTGGCGGTGTGCTTCGATGCGTTGGGCAGGCCGATGGTGCGCAGATAGGCATTATCGTCACCATCATAGCTGGTGATCTTCGCCTTGGCGTCGGTATAGCTGTAATTGAGGTTCACCAGCAGTCCGTCAAGCGGCGAAGGCAGAAAGTTCAACACCTGGCTGAAGGACAGTTCGACGCCCTTCACCTTGGCGGTGTCGCCATTCACGAAGTAGGACGCTTCGCTATAGGCAACGCCGTTATAGCTGCCATTGTCAAAGTCGCGGATCTGCGCGGTATAGTTTTTGATCGATTTCCAGAACAGGCCAGCGGTCAGCGCACCATTGCGGCTGAAATACCATTCAGCCGACGCATCCAGGTTCCAAGCGCGGAATGGCTTGAGATCCGGGTTGCCGAATTCGGCCGCGCCATCCTCGTCCCGCAGGAAACGCGGCGCGAGTTGCGACAGCTTCGGACGGACCAGGCTCTTATAGCCCGCGGCACGGAAAACCAGCCCCTGCGACGGTTCCAGGCGCGCAGTCAGGCTGGGCAGCCAGTCGGTATAATGTTTGGTGAAGATGTTGGGCGTTATGCTGTTTTCATCGCCATCGGTATCGACCAGATTCCCACGCAGGACATTGCGGGTCTGTTCCATGCGTACGCCGCCGATCAGACGCAGCGTCTCACTGTCCCAACGCCCCATCAGATATGTGGCCAGCACATCTTCCTTCGCGTCATAGTCGGCAGCGGCGGACTCATATTCGCTGGCGACGGGGTCCAGCCGGAACGCGCTCTGATTAGCATAGAAATAATCGGTGGCTGCGCCCTTGGCCGGGACCGGACCGATATTGGCCAGACGATAGGTCTGGTCACCCAATACATCCGCCAGATCGAGATCGGATTTGTCATAATAGTTCATGTTGAAGTCATAGCTTTTCTTGCGCCAGCGCGCCTTCATGCCTGCCTGGACGGTGAAGGTGCCGCTATCCGTTGCGAAGGCGCGGGCAATATCGCCCTTGATCGCATATTCGCGGTCGCGAGAATCGGACAGGATTGTCTGCTCGACGCGGTTGAATGCATATTCCGACGGGTCGTTGAACAGATCAGCGCCGCTGGTTACGTCGAATGTCGGGATGCGCGGGTCGGCATAGTTGAAATTCACGTCCACGCCATCTCCGTCGAAACGGGCGCGCCAGCGGATCGGATCGATCGATCCGGCTTCCTTTTCGCTCGATTCCGACCAGCTGCCCGAATAGATCAGCTTCCATGGCCCGGTTTCCGTGGTGCCGCCCAAAACCAGCGACTTGATGCGTTGCCGTTCGAACCGGTCTTTAAGATCCCGGCGCACTTCGATGCGACCGTCCTCATCGGTGAAGTTTGCGCTGTCGGCACCACCTGATGCAGGCTGCTCGTCCAGAACGAAGGTCAGGCGGCGGCGATATTCATGGTCGTCAAACTGATTGTAGATACCGCGCGCGTACAATTTCGTGGTGTCGCTGGGCATCCAGTCCATGTTGAGCGTGGCGCCGATCCGCTTGCGGGCCACGTCATAGTCGCGATATTCCAGCGTTTCGGCATAGTCGATGCCATCGTCGCTGCTGGTCCAGTCGGCCGCCTCGATATTATCGGTTTCAAACCGGCGCTTATAATAGCTCAGGCCACCTGAAATGCCGAACCGATCGGTCAGTCGGGTCGAAAAGTCGACGCTGCCCTTTGGCGTGACGGTGTTGGCATAATCGTTGTAACTGCCCTCCACCTTTGCAGAATAGAGATCCTTCTTCCGGTCGAAGGCGCTGGTGGTGTTGATTTCGATCGACGCGCCTATCGTGTCGGCGTCCATATCGGGCGTCAGCGACTTCTTGACCTCGATCGATTCGATCAGTTCGGATGGGACGACATCCAGCGCGACCGATCGAACGTCGCTTTCGGGCGCGGGCAGGCGGGCGCCATTGACCGATGCGGCGTTGAGTTCGGGGTCAAGGCCACGGACCGATACGAAGCGGCCTTCGCCCTGGTCGTTCAGGATGTTGACGCCAGGCAGGCGGCGCAGCGATTCAGCGACATTCTGGTCAGGAAACTGGCCGATGGCGTCGCGGGTCAGGACGCTTTCGACGCCGTCGGCTGCACGTTGGCGCGATAGGGCGGACGCCTGGTTGGCCAGCTGACCCACAACGATGATGGATGAATCGATGTCCGACCCGATGCGAATGTCGGCATCGACATCGCCGCTGGCAGGCACGACTACCGTGGTGCGGACCGGATCGGCACCGGTATAGCGCGCTTCGATGGTATAGGTGCCGGGCGCCATGTCGGGGAAGCGGTAGCTGCCGTCGCGTCCGGCTTCAGCAATGTGGCCGGTTTCGACAATGCGCAATTGGGTCGATTGCAGGGCGCGGGTGCCGGTGCCGTCGGACACGGTGCCCGTGATTGTGCCGGCAATTGCTGCAGCGGGGCTGGCGAGCGCAAGCATGATGGCAAAGCGGCTCACGCCGCGAAGGCGGTGGTTCATCGTTAGGACTCCCTGTTGTGCGCGGCAATGCGGTATTGGTCCGCCCGCCTGTCGTTGGGGCGCGCATTGGGAGATTGATGTTACAGGGTCATTCCAGAACCGTGACAAATTCGTGAAGGCTGCATTTATGACGTTACGGCGCGCGCAAGCCGACTGGGGCAGCCCATTTCGTGCGAGAGGCGGTTAATCCCGGCCCACGTCAGGGCGCGACGTTCAGATAGGCTGCGACGGCGTCGACGCTTTCGCCCACTGTATCGACCGCTTCCTCCAGTTCCTCGCGCGATACGCCGAAACGGCGGGTCCAATAGTCGACCGCCTCGGCATCATCCAGACTGACCTGGTTTACGTCCGGCGGCCCTGCCTGGTTATGGTCGTTGATCATCGCTG
This sequence comes from Sphingobium sp. GW456-12-10-14-TSB1, assembly GCF_059424385.1. Lineage (NCBI taxonomy): Bacteria > Pseudomonadati > Pseudomonadota > Alphaproteobacteria > Sphingomonadales > Sphingobiaceae > Sphingobium > Sphingobium sp. GW456-12-10-14-TSB1. Next base: position 3,119,648 of record NZ_JBWKZI010000001.1, read on the forward strand.
CGCCCGTCTAGTGAGTCTTCCCAAAGTATCAGCAATGCACAAATAGCGATCCGTTTCCGCTTCCCTTTAGGACAGGGCTTGACGGATGTCGTCAGGCCAGGGGCGCGGAAGCCCAGCGCCTCAACTTGGCGTACAGGCCGCCGATCACCGATGCGAAGATCAGGATCGACAGGGGAATGGCCAAGTGGCTTTCGCCGACCAGCGCGAGGGGCGTATCGCTGTCCGTCGCCGCGACGATCCCGGCGAAGGCGACGCCGAACAGGCTTTCGCCCACGATGAAACCCGTGGCCATCAGCACGCCCATCCGCTCGGCAAATTCCGGGTGCGACTGGCGCAGCGCCCAGCGATTGTAGAGATGGCCGATCACCGCGCCGACCGGGATCAGCAGGGTGAGCGCCATCGGCAGATAGATGCCCATGCCCACCGCCAGCGGAGGCAGGCGCAGCTTGCCTGCCTTGCCCAGCAATTCATCCACCAGCACGACGACCGCACCGATCCCCGCGCCGATGCCGATCAATCCCCAGTCGAGATCGCCGCCGAGCACGCCCTTGGCCAGGGCCGAAATGAGCGCGGCCTGCGGGGCGGGCAGGGCATTGGGTCCGGCCCCCGGCGCCCCGGCGAAACCGAAGGCGCTGTTGAGCAGGTCGAGCACCGGCGGGATGACGAGCGCGCCGAACAGCACGCCCAGGATCAGCGCGATCTGCTGCTTCCACGGGGTCGCGCCGACCAGCTGGCCGGTTTTCAAATCCTGCAGATTGTCGTTGGAAATGGTAGCGATGCCGAACACGATCGCGGTGGTGAACAGCGCATAGGCGACCAGCGCCTGCGCGCGATCGGGATCGCCGCCGGAGCCGTAGATCGCTGCCAGCATCAGCGACGCGCCCAGCACGGCCAGGATGCCGACGCCCGAAATCGGGCTGTTGGACGCGCCGATCAGGCCGGCCATATAGCCGCAGACCGATGCGATGACGATGCCCGCGACCAGCACATAGGCCAAAGTCAGCGCGATCACCGGAATGGGATTGGCCGCGATCGGCCCGCCCTGGGCAAAAATCCACAGCAGCACGCCGATGGGCAGCATTGACGCAATGATGGTGCCGCCGACAATGCCGATCGGCAGGTCGCGCTCGGTCAGTTCCAGCAGGCCGGCATTGCCCGCCTTGCGCGTGGCGTTGGCGACCATGGCGGACCGGATGCCGCTGACGATGGGGCCAAGGATTTTGAGCAGGGTCCAGATCGCGGCGACGCCGATCGTCCCTGCGCCGATGAAGCGCGCCTTCATGCGGAAGGTGGTGCCGACCAGATCAGCCAGGTCCGCGCCGGCGGGCAAGGGCGCTGTCAGGTAGGGGACGATGCCGACCCAGCTGATCAGCAGGCCCACGAACATGGCAACGCCGACCGACAGGCCGACCAGATGCCCAACGCCGATCAGCGCCATGGAAAAGCTGGTCGACATGGATGTCGCACCTGCACCGAATTTGAAGAAGGTTGCGGCTTCCTCAGCCAGCAGCCGGGTCTTGGCGACGATGGAAAAGGCAGCGGCGGCCAGCGCGCTCAGCAGGATCGCGGACAGGCCGCGCTTGTTTTCTTCCTCGCCCAGCCGCGATCCGGCGCCGACCTTCAGCACTTCGGCGGCGGCGACGCCTTCGGGATAGGGGAGGGGCGATCCGGTGACGAGCGCGCGGCGCAGCGGCACGGAATACATGACGCCCAATATGCCGCCCAGGGCGATGGTGCAGGCTGAAAGCCAGTAGGGAAAGCCCTGCCACCAGCCGATGATGACCAGCCCCGGCAGCACGAAGATGATCGCGGACAAGGTGCCTGCGGCCGACGCGATGGTCTGGACGATATTATTTTCCAGGATCGTGCCGGTTGCGAACAGGCGCAGCACCGCCATCGAGATGACGGCGGCGGGGATCGATGTGGCGAAGGTCAGCCCGATCTTGAGCCCAAGATAGACGTTGGCGGCAGTGAAGATGAGCGTGATGAGCGCGCCGAGGATCACCCCGCGCAGCGTCAGTTCGGCCATCGCGCTGGCCTGTGCCTTCTCCATTGTCACCCTTTATCCCCTTGGCTCGGCGCTTGTCGCCCGGACTTGTAATAATGTTGCTTGGCTATGGATCAATCGGAAAGTGCAATCGGGTGGCTCAGGAGGCCTTTCTTGTCGCATTTGGCGTCTGGGTGGCGTGATCGAGCCAATTGTCGACCAGTCGCGTCCAGCGCTGGTAGCCGCGCGGATTCATATGCAGTCCGTCCGGGCGAAAGAGCGAGGCGTCGGGCAGACCGTCACGCGCCAATAACAGGCTGCCGACGTCTAGGAAGGTGAAGCGCTCCTTCGCGGCGCGATGGGCGATCGCCTGATTCACCGCCGCCATTTTGGACCATAAGGTCCAGCGGATCGGGCTGGGTTTCAGGGAAAGGAAGGCGATCGCCGCGCGCGGATAGTCGCTGCGCAGCCGCTTGAGCAGGGTCAATATGTCGGTGGTGACCCGGTCGGGGCTGGCGCCCGCAGCCAGGTCATTCTCGCCGACATAGACGACGATCGTGCGCGGTTCGATCGGCGGGAGAAGGCGACGATAATAGCGCAACACGTCGGGGGTGCTGGCCCCGCCAAAGCCGCGATTGACGGTCGGAATGTCGGTAAAGCTTGCCGCTATGTCCCACAGTCGGATGCTGGAACTGCCCAGGAACAGGGTCGCGCCATCGACCGGAGGGCTTTTGGCATTGGCCTTGGCAAAAGCCTCGATCTCCCGCGCGAACGGAAAGGCGGGGTCGGGATTGGGCGGCCGATCCTGCGCCTGCGCGCCAGCCGCGCCGGGCACGGCGAGCGCCAGCAGCAGCGCGGCGGTCGCCCTAGTGGCGATGGAGGTGGCGCAGGCGATATTTGCCGTCCGCATAGGCACCGAACATACCTGTAATGGCAGGGTGATCGACCGGCTCGTCACTGTCGTCGGCGATCAGATTCTGCTGGCTGACATAGGCCACATAGCTGGATTCGCCATTTTCGGCGAGCAGATGGTAGAATGGCTGCTGCTTGTCTGGCCGCGCATGTTCAGGGATGGCGTCATACCATTCCTCGCTATTGGCGAACACCGGGTCAATGTCGAACACGACGCCGCGAAAGCCAAACATGCGATGCTTGACGACGTCGCCAATGCTGAAGCTGGCATGGACAATCGGCGGCGCGCTGACGCCCGTGCCGAAAATCTGAATCGTGTTTCTCATATGTCCAATTTAGGAGCCTTCGCCCGCCACACAAGAAAAATACCGACAAGCCTGCTTGGCAAGGCGGGATTCATTCGCTAATGGCCGCGCTCGACCCGGTTGGGACGGGCTTTTCCTGTGCGAAAAGCCGCATGTCCCGGCCTTCTGCGGAGAGGTGGCAGAGTGGTCGAATGCACCGCACTCGAAATGCGGCGTGCCGGTGACGGTACCCAGGGTTCGAATCCCTGCCTCTCCGCCAGTTTTCTGTCGATCCATTGCTGTCGTGGTGCTTTTGCGCGATAAGGGCGGTGTTTCCCATGTCGTCGCTTCCCATTCTCTACAGCTTCCGCCGCTGCCCTTATGCGATGCGCGCCCGGCTGGCTTTGCTGGTGAGCGGGCAGGCGGTTGCGCTGCGCGAAGTGGTGTTGCGCGACAAGCCGGATGCGTTGCGGCAGGCATCGGCCAAGGCGACCGTGCCGGTGCTGGTGCTGCCCGATGGGCAGGTGATCGACCAGAGTATCGACATCATGCGTTGGGCGCTGGGGCGGGCCGATCCGGAAGGATGGCTGATGCGGGACGATGCTGGCCTGATCGCCGCCAATGACGGCCCGTTCAAGATGCATCTGGACCGGACCAAATATCCCGATCGCCATGGCAGCGATCCGGCGGTCCACCGCGGCGCGGCGCTGGACTGGCTGCATGTGCTCGACCGTCGATTGCACAAAAGCGCGCAGCTATGCGGCGCGGCGCGCGGATTGGCCGACATGGCGATCTTCCCCTTCGTCCGCCAGTTCGCGGCAATCGACCCGGCCTGGTTCGAAGCGCAGCCGCTGCCCCATCTGCGTCGCTGGCTCGACATCCATTTGCATAGTCCCCTGTTTGCCGCCGCGATGCTGCGCGTCCCGCCCTGGCGCGAGGGTGACGCGCCGGTGATTTTTCCGCCTGTAGCGGCCAAGGAAACTATTATCTGAATCGATCGCGAAAAAATGGCGGACAGTTCGGAAATATTGCCAACCAATGGCAAAAAATTCACGCCATGTTCAGAAGCTGAGTTAAAAATTCACGGTTTTCCGCGATTTTTTCAAACTGGCACGCCTCCTGCAACGTTGTCGGCATGATCCAATACGGATCGCCAACCATCATTCAGGGAGACATTCATCATGAAGACCATCGCTTTCGCCGCCGCCGTTGTTGCCGCCACGCTCGCCGTTTCGGCCGCCAGCACCCCCGCTTTTGCCGAGGCACGGGGCAGCTTTGGAAAAGCCAAGGTGACCTATGACGCCAAGACCGACCGCTATTGCTTCCGCGAAACCGTGACCGGTTCGCTGATCCCCGTCACCCAGTGCCAGTCGAAGGGCGAATGGGCCCGCAACGGCCTGACCATCAGCCGCAAGTCGAGCGTCCAGCTGGCCCAGCGCTGACACTGTTGCAGGCACCCGCGTCAGGGTGCCCCCCAATCTTCAGGGTGGCCGGTCCTGCCAGACCGGCCTGACCCGATTCCGGCTGCCGTGCCGAACCCGGCGCGCCACGCCGCCGCCCACCCCAAAGCATTTCTGTCTCGCTGCCCAGCATTGCTTGCGCGATTTTTGTCTATAGGATCGATAGATAAGCTGCGTGAGTCGGCAGGGGGATGCATGATCGAACGATATGGGCAGGACGGGCGCTTTGCCCGATTGCGGGCGCGTTTGGCGCGGGCGCTCTTGCGCGAACCCACGGTGATTTTGCTGGAGCGGGATGCCGATACCTTCATGCGGGCGCATGATCAGGGCAATCGGCCTGGCCAGCCCTGCGAAGCGATCCGCTGACCCCTTCGCAACTGCAATATCCACCCTATATGGAGGCGGTCTTTCACCTGCACGCAAGGAACCTCCATGGCCACCAGTCCCCGTACCGTGACCCGCGCGGTCGATCCGTTATTTGTGGAACGCTGGTCGCCCCGCGCCTTTGACAGGTCGCCCGTCCCGCAGGGGGATCTTGATACGCTGTTCGATGCGGCCCGCTGGGCGCCGTCGGCGTTCAATTACCAGCCATGGCGTTTTCTCTATGCCCATCGCGACAGCGCCGACTGGAGCCGGTTCCTTGGCCTTTTGTTGCCCTTCAACCAAAGCTGGGTGCAGCATGCCGGCGCGCTGGTCTATATCCTGTCCGACACGCTGACTGCCGCGCCGGGATCGGACGATTTAAAGCCGTCGCACAGCCACAGTTTCGATGCGGGCGCAGCCTGGGCCTTGCTGGCGCTGCAGGCGACGCGGCTGGGTTATCACACCCATGCGATGAGCGGCGTGGATTTCGATGCCGCCCGCGCCGAACTGGCGGTGCCGGACCGTTTCCGTATCGAGGCTGCGGTGGCGATCGGGCGGATGGGCGACAAGTCGGCCCTGCCCGAAGCCTTGCAAGCGCGCGAGGTGCCAAGCGACCGCAAGGATATCGCGACGTTCGCCCGACCGGGAAATTTCGTGGATTAAGGCGTCAGCCCGACCGGGCAACCGGCAGCGTCAAATCCTGCGCAACCCGCGCGCCGAGCATCCGGCCAGACAGCCAGGCCAGTTCGACGCGCGGCCCCAGTAGCCAGTCGCCGCACGCGCCCAGCCGGATATGGTCGTTCCACAGCGCGCCATTGTCGGTGCCGCGCGTCATGGCGAAGCGCCAGCGGTGCGCGGTAAGGTACGCCACAGGCGGCAACGCGGCCCCGCCGGTCATCTGCCCCAGCGCATCGAGCAACAGGGGGGCGATGGTGTCGGGGCTTTCCTCCAGATGGGTGGCCGACCAGGCGCCATTGGCCTGCACGACCCAGGCTTCCGGCCCGTCGCGTCCCGGCTTGGCGCTGTTGCGCGCCGCCCATGACAGGATGCCGCCGCCGGTCAGATGATCGACCGGCAGGTCGACGGGTCCGGTAAAGGCGATCATCGCGGTCCAGCAGGGTTGCGATCGCGCCGTCATCGCCACCCGCGCCATCGCCAGATCGTGCAGACCCAATATGGTGGCGGCCTGTTCGGAAGGCAGCGCGACGATGGCCGCGTCAAACGGTCCCTCCATGCCCGCGTCCAGCCGCACCCACCAACCGGCCGCGTCGCGTTGCAGGCCATGGACATGATGCAGGAAATCCACCCGATGGGCGGCCGCCATATGGCGGATCGGCGCGTTCATCGCCGGGTTGCCGATCCAGGCGTCGGCCCCGGCTTCAGGCCAGGGAACAGCGACCCCGGCTGCGGCCCAGCCATCGACCTGAAGGCGGAACAGCGGGTCGCGCACGGTAAAATATTGGGCGCCATGATCGAAACTGGCGGTGCCGATCGCGGTTTCCACCCGGCGGGTCGACATGCGGCCGCCCGGCCCGCGCCCCTTGTCGAACAGGCGCACGGCGATGCCATCCTCCGCCAGCCGGTCGGCGCAGGCCAGCCCGGCCATGCCTGCGCCTATGATTGCCAGCGTCACCCTGTGATGTCCTGTTTCAATAGCCCACCGTCAATAGCCCATCAGCGCAAGCAGTTCGCGGCGGCTGGCGCGATCGTCGAGGAAGCAGCCGAGCAGGCGGCTGGTGACCATCGCGACGCCGGGCGTACGCACGCCCCGGCCCGTCATGCAGCCATGCTGCGCCTCTATCACCACCGCGACGCCATGGGGCTGGAGATGATCCTGAATGCTTTGCGCCACTTCGGCGGTCAGCCGTTCCTGCACCTGTAACCGCCGGGCAAAGCCGTGCAGCACGCGGGCAAGCTTCGATATGCCCACCACCCGGTTGCGCGGCAGATAGGCGATCGAAGCCTTGCCGGTGATCGGCGCCATATGATGTTCGCAATGCGACTGGAACGGAATGTCCTTCAGCAGGACGATCTCGTCATAGCCGCCGACTTCCTCGAACGTGCGGGCCAAATGGCGGCCGGGATCTTCCTCATAGCCGGTGCAATAATCGCGCCATGCCCGCCCGACCCGTGCCGGCGTATCGCGCAAACCTTCGCGGTCCGGATCGTCCCCGGCCCAGCGAATCAGCGTTCGCACCGCGTCCTGCACGGCTTCAGGCACGATCGGGCGGCCATCATCGTCGAAAGCATAGCCGCCAAGGCCAGTGGGGATAAAATTCATGGCCTTTCCCTTTCGTTCATCAGGGGCCTGGTGCAGCCTGCTTGCGGCAGGCGGGGCATTTGGGGCAACATGCCCAAAGGGGCACCGCATCCGCCGATCGCCCGCCAGTCTGTGAGTGCCCATGTCTCTGTCTGAAATGATCGCCAACAGCGCGATCGCCGCCGTGATCAGCAACCCCCGCCTGCCCGACAATCCGATTGTCGAATGCAATGAAGCCTTCATTGCGCTGACCGGCTATACGCGGGATGAAATTGTCGGGCGCAATTGCCGCTTCCTGTCCGGGCCGGATACCGAACCCTGGCTCAGCGAGACGATCCGCGCTGGCGTGCGCGAACGGCGGCCGGTGCTGGTGGAGATATTGAATTACCGCAAGGACGGCACGCCGTTCCGCAACGCGGTGATGGTCGCGCCCATTTTTGGCGTCGATGGCGAACTGGACTATTTTCTGGGCTCGCAAATGGCGGTGGAAAGCCCGGACGCGACGGGCGCGGAACGATCGTCGGGCGCGCGTGAGCGGATCGCTGCATTGACGTCGCGCCAGCGTGACGTGCTGATCGCGATGGCGGCGGGCAAGCTCAACAAGCAGATCGCCTGGGATCTGGGCCTGACCGAACGCACGGTGAAGATGCACCGCGCCGCGATGCTCAAGGCGCTGGGCGTCAGGACCGGAGCGGAAGGGATCAGGCTGGCGATAGAGGCTGGCTATTAGGGCGCCCGTGATGTGGGTGCTGCTCGGCATCGCGGTGATCGTTGCGGGTTTCGTGCTGCGCTTCAACCCGCTGCTCGTCATCCTGGCGTCGGCGGTCGTGACGGGGATCGCGGCCGGGCTCGATCCGCTCGCCATCCTCGCCGCCTTTGGCAAGGCGTTCAACGAAGCGCGCTATGTCAGCATCATCTGGATCGTGCTGCCGGTGGTCGGGCTGCTGGAGGCGCATGGGTTGCAGGAACGCGCGCGCGGATTGATCGGGCGGATGCGCGGGGCGACGGTCGGGCGTTTCCTGACCTTCTATCTGCTGGCGCGGCAGGGGTTGGCGGCGGTGGGGCTGACATCGGTGGCGGGCCATGCGCAGACCGTGCGCCCGCTGGTCGCGCCGATCGCGGAGGCCGCCGCAGAACGCCAGTCGGGCGATCTGGACGATGCGGAGCGGGAGCAGGTCAAGGCGATGGCGGCGGCGACCGACAATGTCGGGCTGTTCTTTGGCGAGGATATATTTCTGGCGATCGGGTCGATCCTGCTGATCAAGGGGCTGCTGGAACAATATGGCATCAGCCTTGAGCCGCTCCAGCTGTCGGTCTGGGCCATCCCGACCGCGATCGCCGCCTTCCTAATCCACGGGTTCAGGCTGTGGCGGCTCGACCGTCGCCTGAACCGGGCGGAACGGCCATGATCACGCTGCACTGGGTCTATGCGCTGGCAGGCGCGATCTTTGCCGCCTTTGCGCTGCTGGGCGTCAACGACACCAGCAATCCGCGCGCCCGCCGGACGGCCGCTTTCTGGGCGCTGCTGGCGCTGTCGATGTGGGCCGGGGATTCGCTGGGCGATCTGGGCAATGGCGTGCTGGTGCTGGGGCTGGTGGCGCTGGCGGCGTCCGGGCTGGGCCGGGGCGGCGGCATGGTGCCGGACAGGGTGCGGCAGGAACGGGCAGGGCGTTTTGGCAACGGGCTGTTCGCCATTGCGCTGGTCATACCGGCCACCGCTTTGGTCGGCACCTTGCTCTTCAAGGGCGTGCCAACCTGGGTCGATGGCAAGCAGGCGACGCTTATTGCGCTGGCGCTGGGCGTGGTGATCGCCCTGATCGCTGGCTGCCTGTGGCTGCGCGCCGGGCCGATCGTCCCGATGCAGCAGGGGCGGCGGCTGATGGATCAGGTCGGCTGGGCCGCGATCCTGCCGCAGATGCTTGCCAGCCTGGGCGCGGTATTTGCGCTGGCCGGGGTCGGTGACGCGGTCGGCGGGCTTGTGAGCCAGGCGATTCCGCAGGGCAGTTTGCTCGGCGCGGTGATCGCCTATGGCCTTGGCATGGCGCTCTTCACCATCGTCATGGGCAACGCCTTTGCCGCTTTCCCGGTGATGACCGCCGCCATCGGCATACCCCTGCTGATCCGCACCTATCACGGCGATCCTGCGATCGTCTGCGCCATCGGGATGCTGGCGGGTTTCTGCGGAACGCTGCTGACGCCGATGGCGGCCAATTTCAACCTCGTCCCTGCCGCCCTGCTGGAACTTAAAGACAAGCATGGCGTCATCAGGCAACAGGTCGGCACGGCTTTGCCGCTGCTGGCCGTCAACATCGCGCTCATTTATTGTCTGGCTTTCCCATGACGCACCTGACCCCCGACATGGCCAATGGCTTTGCCACGCTGACCCTGTCCCATCTGGGACGGCGCTACCCTTACAAGATGGATCTGGTGCTGGCCGGGCCGCAGGATGCGCGCGAACCGGCTGACCATCATCCGATCTTCCACGGCAGTTTCGACTGGCATAGCTGCGTCCATGGCTGGTGGCAGGTGATGCGGCTGCTGCGCCTCTACCCGGACATGCCGCAGGCCAGCGCGATCCGGGCGCAGGCAGACGCAATGCTGATCCCCCAAAAGGTCGCGGGTGAACTCGCCTTCCTCGCGCGGCCCACCGCCACGGGTTTTGAACGGCCCTATGGCTGGGCCTGGGCGCTGGCCCTGCATGGCGAACTGGCGCGGCATGAAGCGCCCTGGGCGGCGGCGTTGGAACCATTGGCGCTCGCCTTTGCCGCGCGCTTCCACGACTTCCTGCCAAAGCTTACCTATCCGCTGCGCGTCGGCACCCATTTCAACATCGCCTTTGCCCTGACGCTGGCGCTGGAATGGGCCGAAGGGCGCGATCCCGCGCTGGTGGCGCTGATCCGCGATCGGGCGCTGCACTGGTTCGGCGATGATCGCGCCTGCCAGGCATGGGAGCCGGGCGGCGACGAATTTCTCTCGCCCGCTCTGTGTGAGGCGCTGTTGATGAGCCGCCTGCTGGCGCGGGCCGATTTCGCCGACTGGTTCCACGCCTTCCTGCCGCAACTGGCGCAGGGTGAACCAGCGACCTTATTCACCCCCGCGACCGTGTCGGACCGCAGCGATGGCAAGATCGCCCATCTCGATGGCCTGAACCTCAGCCGAGGCTGGTGCTGGCGCGCGATTGCCGCTGCGCTGGGACCGGGCGACCCGGTCGCGGTATCGGCGCTGGATGCGGCGGAACGGCATATCGCCGCCAGCCTGCCCCATGTCGCTGGCGACTATATGGGGGAACATTGGCTGGCGACGTTCGCGCTGCTGGCGCTGGAACGACCCTCCCCGGCACGGGGCGGGTGAATTTGGATCAATCCCGCAGCAGGTCGTTGATCCCGGTTTTGGACCGGGTCTGCGCATCCACCCGCTTGACGATCACGGCGCAATAGAGGCTGGGGCCGGGCGTGCCGTCGGGCAGCGGCTTGCCGGGCAGCGATCCTGGCACGATCACCGAATAGGGCGGCACTTCGCCCATGAACACTTCGCCGGTCGCGCGGTCGATGATCTTGGTCGACTGGCCGATGAACACGCCCATCGACAGGACCGATCCCTTGCCGATGCGCACGCCTTCGACCACTTCGGACCGCGCGCCGATGAAGCAGTCATCCTCGATGATGACCGGGTCGGCCTGCAACGGTTCCAGCACGCCGCCAATGCCGACGCCGCCGGACAGATGGACATTCTTGCCGATCTGCGCGCAGCTGCCCACCGTCACCCAGGCGTCGACCATCGTGCCTTCATCCACGAACGCGCCGATATTGACGAAGCTGGGCATCAGGATCGCGTTCTTGGCGATATGTGCGCCCGCGCGGGCAAGTGCGCCCGGCACTGCGCGGAAACCGGCGGCGCGGAACTCCGCCTCGCCCCAGCCTGCAAATTTGCTCGGCACCTTGTCCCACCAGAAACCGCCACCGGGACCGTTTTCGATCAACACATTGTCATTCAGGCGGAAGGAAAGCAGCACGGCTTTCTTGAGCCACTGGTTGACCTGCCAGCCATCGGCGGTCGGCTCGGCGACGCGCGCCTTGCCGCTGTCCAGCAGGGCAAGCGCCGCGTTCACGGCATCGCGCACCGCCCCTGTGGTGGTCAGGCTCACATTGGCCCGGTCCTCCCAGGCGGCGTCGATTATGCTTTGCAGGTCGGTCATGCGCTTTCCCCAAAAATGCCGGCCAGAAACGGCCTCAGATGATCAGTCTCGAAATCGATAAAATCGGGATGATGGTCATGATTGCCCGCTTCGGAGCCATTATTGACCCAGATGGTCACCATGCCGATCGCCTTGGCGGGCCGCAAATTGCGCGCCATATCCTCGAAAAAGGCGGCGCGGGTCGGGTCGACATCATGGACGCGGCACAATTCGGCATAGCCCGACGGATCGGGCTTGGGCACATATTGGCAGGCATGAATGTCGTGGATCTGCTCGAACAGGCCGGACAGGCCCAGCTTGTCGAGCACGCGGCCGGCATAGTCCGCATCGCCATTGGTGAAGATCAGGCGGCGGCCCGGCAGCGCGGCGATATGGGCATTCAGCTCCGCATCGACCTCCAGCCGGTCCATCGATATGTCATGGACATAGTCGAGAAAGTCGCGCGGCTCGATGCCATGATGGTGCATCAGCCCCGACAGGGTCGTGCCATGCTCCATGAAATAGCGCTTCTGCGTCTGCCGCGCGATGACCGGGTCGCAGCCAAGCAACCCCTGGATGAATTCGCCCATCTTCACGTCGATCAGCGCAAACAGGTCCGCCTTCGCCGGATAGAGCGTGTTGTCCAGATCGAAGATCCAGGTGTCGACATGGGCCAGATCGCCAAGCATGGCCGCGCCCTAGTCCCGTGCGCCGGGAAGGGCAAGCCACTAACCCTTCTCCCCGTGGGGGAGAAGTTGGAAGAGGGGGATGGGCATGGCGTGCGACGCACCCCCTCTCCGGCTGCGACCAGGCGGCAAAGCCGCCAACTCTCGCTGCCCTCTCCCCCATGGGGAGAGGAGTGTTCAACATCCCAGCGGTTCGCTATCCTCATAAAAGGCCTGCACCGCCTGCCACGCTTCGTCGGCGCTTTCGACCCAGGTGATGAGGTTAAGGTCAGCCGGCGCAATCACGCCTTCGTCGGCCAGCGCCTCGAAATCGACCACCCGGTTCCAGAATTCCTTGCCGAACAGCAGGATGGGAATGGGCTTCATCTTGCCGGTCTGAATGAGGGTCAGCAGTTCGAACATCTCGTCGAACGTGCCAAAGCCGCCGGGGAACACCGCCAGCGCCCGCGCCCGCAACAGGAAATGCATCTTGCGCAGCGCGAAATAGTGGAACTGGAAACTCAGTTCCGGCGTGACGAAGCGATTGGGCGCCTGTTCGTGGGGCAGGACGATGTTCATGCCGATCGTGGTCTGGCCGACATCGGCCGCGCCGCGATTGGCCGCTTCCATGATGGAAGGGCCGCCGCCTGAACAGACGACGAAGTGGCGACATCCCGCCGCGTTCACCGGATATTGCGCTGCGATGCTCGCCAGCTTGCGGGCTTCATCATAATAATGCGCCTTCTTGCCCAGATTTTCGGCAATGCGCTTCTGTTCCGGCGTGGTCGCAGCGTCGATCCGGGCCTGCACCTGGTCGGGTTCGGGAATGCGGGCGGAACCATAGAAAACGAAGGTCGATTCGATTCGCGCTTCGTCCATCAACAATTGCGGCTTCAGCAATTCCAGCTGGAACCGGACCGGGCGCAGATCCTCGCGCAGCAGAAATTCGGTGTCCTGAAAGGCCAGCCTGTAGGCGCTGCTGCTGGTCTGGGGCGTATCGATCGCCTTGCGGGCGTCGGCCGCCTCCTGACTGGCGGGGCGGAATTTGCGTTCTTCAATGTCTTTTTTTGTCATCCCCACGACTTAAGGGGCGCAGATGACATTGCCAAGGCGGATTACCGGCAAAACCCGCCCTTGCCGCCCATGTCGAAATGAAAATGGTCGCGATGGGCCGCGTTATAATCGGGGCTGAGGACGGTATTGAACCGCTTACAGGCGCTGGCGTGGATGACCTTGAGGAACTGGCGCGTCTCCCGATCGCCGTTCCATCCCTGTTCGACACTGATCTTGCGCCCGTCGGCCATCACGAAGGCGGCGACGTCGATCGCGTTGCTATGGGCATGTTCGGACAATTTACCAAGGCCTGCGATGGGCCGACAATTATAGGTGCCGAACGTTTCGATCCGCACGATCTCCGTCCCCAATATGGCGCGCGCGGCGGGCTGCACGCCATAGCGCGCCCAGGCGGCGAAATTGGCGGCCAGCTGGCAAGTCATCGCGCCCAAATTGGTCGCGGGCACGCCAAAGTCGATCAGCTTGACGCTGCTCAGCGCGCTGCACCCGCCGCCGAACGTCCGATCGGGCAGGGGGGTATAGGCGATCGCCTGCGCATTGAGTTTCGCCAGACACTGGCGAAACGCCATCGGCTGCGGCGCTGCCGGACGCGCGGGCTTGGAGACGCGCGCCACACGGCCGCGCGGCACCAGATCGCCGCCGCACGCGCTCAGCATCATCGCCATCGTCACGGCCAGCGCCGCGCCGCGAAACATCGTCATCGTCATCGCCCGCTCTATCAGGAGCCACCCATGGTAGCAGGACAAATCTTGCTGATGGTTAACGGCGGGCACGGCTCGTCCCGTTTTTAGCACTGGGTCATTTTCGCAACCGGCTTGACAGGTCCGCCGAAATCTCTAGGGCGGCCGACGGGCCACGCGGTCCCAACGCCGCGCTGCTCTCTGTAAGGAGAAGCTACATGACTGAAGTTACCGAAGCCGGCGCCCGTATTGCGCCTGCCGCCAAGCCGACGACTCTGCCGGCTCGCCCCTTTTTCTCTTCCGGTCCCTGTGCCAAGCCTCCGGGCTGGAGCGCCGCTGCGCTCGCCACCGACTCGCTGGGCCGCTCGCACCGTAGCAAGATCGGCAAGAACCGCCTCGCTTACTGCATCGACCTGATGCGCGAATTGCTGAACCTGCCCGACACCCACCGCATCGGCATCGTCCCCGGCTCCGACACCGGCGCCTTTGAAATGGCGATGTGGACGATGCTGGGCGCGCGCCCGGTCACGACCATCGCCTGGGAAAGCTTCGGCGAAGGCTGGGTGACCGATGCCGCCAAGCAGTTGAAGCTCGACCCCACCGTCATTCGCGCCGACTATGGCCAGCTGCCTGATCTGTCGGCGGTCGATTTCAGCACCGACGTGCTGTTCACCTGGAACGGCACCACGTCGGGCGTCCGCGTCCCCAATGCCGATTTCATCCCGGCGGATCGCGAAGGGCTGACCTTCGCCGACGCGACCAGCGCGGTGTTCGCCTATGACATCGACTGGGCGAAGATCGACGTCGCCACCTTCTCCTGGCAGAAGGTACTGGGCGGCGAGGGCGGCCATGGCGTGCTGATCCTTGGTCCCCGCGCCGTTGAGCGCCTCGAAACCTACACCCCCGCCTGGCCGCTGCCCAAGGTGTTCCGGCTGGTGTCGAAGGGCAAGCTGGCCGAAGGCGTGTTCAAGGGCGAAACGATCAACACCCCGTCCATGCTGGCGGTCGAGGATGCGATCTTCGCGCTGGAATGGGGCAAGTCGATCGGCGGCGCCGCTGGCCTGATCGCCCGCAGCGACGCCAATGCGGCGGCTCTGGACAAAATCGTGGCGGAGCGCGACTGGCTCGGCCATCTCGCGGTCGATGAAGCCTCGCGCTCGAAAACCAGCGTCTGCCTGACCGTCGCGGGTGCCGACGAAGCCTTTATCAAGGCCTTCGCCGCATTGCTCGAAAAGGAAGGCGCCGCGTTCGACGTAGCGGGCTATCGCGATGCCCCCGCCGGGCTCCGCATCTGGTGTGGCGCGACCGTCGATACTGCCGACATCGAGGCGCTCGGTCCCTGGCTCGACTGGGCCTATGCGACCGTAAAGGCTGCTTAATCTAAAACAAAGCCGTCATTCCCGCGAAGGCGGGAACCCATCTCCCACCCTATCGACAGGTGCAACGGTCGGAGATGGATCCCCGCCTTCGCGGGGATGACGGGACTATTTTCCAAAGGAAATACAGATGCCCAAGGTACTTATCAGCGACCAGATGGACCCCCGCGCCGCCGCCATTTTCCGTGAGCGCGGCGTCGAGGTCGACGTCATCACCGGCAAGACCCCCGAAGAGTTGAAGGCCATGATCGGCCAGTATGACGGCCTCGCCATCCGGTCCTCGACCAAGGTGACCAAGGACATTCTCGACGCCGCCACCAACCTCAAGGTCATTGGCCGCGCGGGCATCGGCGTCGACAATGTCGACATCCCCTATGCCTCGGCCAAGGGCGTGATCGTCATGAACACGCCGTTCGGCAACTCGATCACCACCGCTGAACATGCCATAGCGCTGATCTTCGCGCTGGCGCGCCAGATTCCCGAAGCCAACACCCAGACCCAGCAGGGCCTGTGGCCGAAAAACGGCTTCATGGGCGTGGAAGTCACCGGCAAGACGCTGGGCCTGATCGGCGCGGGCAATATCGGCTCGATCGTCGCCAGCCGCGCGCTGGGCCTGAAAATGAAGGTCGTCGCCTTCGATCCGTTCCTGACGCCGGAACGCGCCATCGAAATGGGCGTGGAAAAGGCCGATCTCGACACGCTGCTGGCGAAGGCCGATTTTATTACGCTGCACACGCCGCTGACCGACCAGACCCGCAACATATTGAGCCGCGAAAATCTGGCCAAGACCAAGCAGGGCGTGCGTATCGTCAACTGCGCGCGCGGCGGGCTGATCGACGAAGCCGCGCTCAAGGACGCGCTCGATTCGGGCCATGTCGCGGGCGCCGCGCTGGACGTGTTCCAGACCGAACCGGCCAAGGAATCGCCCCTGTTCGGCACGCCCAACTTCATCTGCACCCCGCATCTGGGTGCGTCGACCGATGAAGCGCAGGTCAATGTGGCGTTGCAGGTCGCCGAACAGCTGTCCGACTATCTGCTCGACGGCGGCATCACCAATGCGCTTAACGTGCCCAGCCTGTCGGCGGAGGAAGCGCCCAAGCTCAAGCCCTATATGGCGATCGCCGAGAAGCTGGGCAGCCTGGTCGGCCAGCTCGAAGGCGACCAGATCACCGGCGTTGCGGTAGAGGTGGAAGGCCATGCCGCTGAACTGAACCAGAAGCCCATCACCGCCGCCGTGCTGGCGGGCCTGATGCGCGTCTATTCGGACACGGTGAACATGGTCAACGCGCCCTTCCTGGCCAAGGAACGCGGCCTTGACGTGCGCGAAGTGCGCCATGACCGCGAAGGCGATTATCAGACGCTGGTGCGCGTCACCGTCACCACCGAAAGCGGCGAGCGTTCGGTCGCGGGCACCTTGTTCGGCCATGCCAGCCCGCGCCTGGTCGAACTGTTCGGCATCAAGGTGGAGGCCGATCTCGACGGCACCATGCTCTACATCGTCAACCAGGACGCGCCCGGTTTCATCGGCCGCCTGGGGTCGACGCTGGGCGCAGCCGACGTCAATATCGGCACCTTCCACCTGGGCCGTCGCAACCAGGGCGGCGAAGCGGTGCTGCTGCTGTCGGTCGACGGCACCGTCACCGAACCGCTGCGCTGGGAAATCTGCAACCTGACCGGCGTGAAGCAGGTGAAGGTGCTGCGCTTCGCCTAAGCTGCCCCCTCACCCGTTCGTCCTGAGCCTGTCGAAGGACTGTTCTTCTTAAAAGGACAGGGCTTCGACAGGCTCAGCCCGAACGGTGGATGGGGATGGCCTAGCGCCAATTTTCCGCTAAAGGCGCAAGCCATGACCATGATCCCGCCCAGCCTCCTTCCAGAGGGTCTGTCCGACCGCCTGCCGCCGCAGGCCGAAGCCTCCGCCCGGCTTGCCCGCCGCGTTCTGGATACGGTTGCGACTCACGGCTATGAACGGGTCATGCCGCCGCTCGCGGAGTTTGAGGATACGCTGACCCAGCGCCTCAAATCCATGCGCGCGCAGGATCTGGTTCGCGCCGTCGATCCCGTGTCGCAGCGCAGCCTGGCGCTGCGCCCGGACATGACGGCGCAGGTCGGCCGCATCGCCGCGACTCGCCTGGCCACCGCGCCGCGCCCGCTGCGCCTTTCCTATGCCGGGCCGGTGATCCGTCTCAAAGCCAATCAGCTGCGCCCGGAGCGGGAGAAGTTGCAGGTCGGGGCCGAACTGATCGGGTCGGACAGCGTCACAGCCGTCGTCGAGATCGTCAATGTCGCGATCGAGGCGTTGCAGGCGGCGGGCGTCGGCGGCCTTACCATCGATTTCACCCTGCCCGACCTGATCGACATGCTGGCCGCCGGTCCGTTGCCGCTGGCGGCGGGTGAACTGGAAGCGGTCCGCACCGAACTGGACGCCAAGGATGCAGGTGCTCTCGTTGCGCTGGGGCCGCAGGCCGCGGCCTATCTGCCGTTGATCGAGGCGACGGGTCCGTTCCACGCCGCGATGGAGCGGCTCGAAGCCTTCAATGCGAGCCTTGGCGGCGCGATCGACAGCCGCATCGCGGGCCTGCGCGCCATCGCCAAGCCGATCGGCTGGGACATCACGCTGACGCTCGATCCGACCGAACGGCACGGTTTTGAATATCAGAACTGGTTTGGCTTCTCGATCTTTGCCGAAGGCTTTATCGGCGAAATCGGCCGGGGCGGCAGCTATGCCATCCTGCGCGCCGATGGAGAGGAGGAGCCAGCCATTGGCTTTTCCCTTTATCCCGATCCGCTGATCGACGCTGGCTTTGGCGACAAGGCGCCCAAACGCCTGTTCCTGCCGCTGGGCGCAGACGCGGCCCGCGCCGCCGAATTGCGGGCCGAGGGCTGGCACACCGTCGCCGCGCTGGTCGGCGATGAGGATGGCGCGACATTGCGCTGCTCGCATTGGCTCGATGGCGCGGAACTGCGCGCCTTCTAACGGACGACTCGCGCCAGCCAGTCGTCGACCACTGCCGTGCCCGGATAGGCCGGATCGCCCATCTGCCGGTTGATCTGCATATGGCCGCGCAGCCCGCGCCCTTCCAGCGCCCGTATCTCCACGGGCGTACCCGCGCGCTTCAAGGCTGCGGCCAGCGCCTGCGACTGCGCCGTGCCATCGTCCCGGTCGACATGCAGGATCAGGAAGGCCGGGGCGTTGGGCCGGGCGGCATGGCGAGTCGGCGACAGCGCCTGTTGCCGCGCGGGATCGGTGCCGAACGCCTGTTCATAGGTGCCCTTCATCAACCGGCCCGATTGCGCCATCTGCGCCGCCACGTCATAGGCCGCCCCATCCAGCGGGATGATGCCGCGCACGGCGTCGGGCGACAGCCCTGCTTTGGCGAAATAGCGCATGTCCGTCCCCACCAGCGCGACCAGATGCGCGCCCGCGCTATGGCCCATCAGCACGATCCGGCCCGGATCGACCCCCAATGTCGCCGCGCGGCGGCGCAGGAAGGCAACGGCATCGGCCACGTCCTGCGCCTGCTGCTCGACCGTGGCGCCGGGCACCAGACGATAGTCGATGGACGCGAAAGCATATCCAAGCTGTTGATAATGAACGGATTTATGGCGTCCGGTGGCATTGTCCTTGCTACCGCGCTTCCATCCCCCGCCATGGACGAAGATCACCAATGGCCGCGCTATGTTCGGCTTGCTGTCGGTTTGGCCCGGCCAGAAATCCAGCGTCTGCGCCGGATCGCCGCCATAGGCCACCACTTGTTCGCCGGGCGGGGCGCGCCGCGGCGCTCCATGCGCGGGGGACAGAAGCGACAGGCACAGGACAAGGATCAAGGCTATCCGCACGGCGTATCTCCACGAACGACGGATAATCAGGATCGCGCGCCTGCTTCACCACGTAAAGCCGTTGCGCTGTATCAAAGTGTAATCGTCCCTCCGCCTTGACGCGCCAGCCCCGCGCCGCTAACCCGCGCCCGCACCGGGTGCCCCATATTCTGTCGGGCGCCCAATCGATCCTACCGGCATGTCGAGTCCCGTCGAAGGGCATGGCCGGTCCGCGCGGCGGGCGGAGATCTGTATCCATGGCAAATGTAACCGTGATCGGCGCCCAATGGGGTGACGAGGGCAAGGGCAAGATCGTCGACTGGCTGTCGGAGCGCGCCGATGTCGTCGCCCGTTTCCAG
This sequence comes from Sphingobium sp. GW456-12-10-14-TSB1, assembly GCF_059424385.1. Classification (NCBI taxonomy): domain Bacteria; kingdom Pseudomonadati; phylum Pseudomonadota; class Alphaproteobacteria; order Sphingomonadales; family Sphingobiaceae; genus Sphingobium; species Sphingobium sp. GW456-12-10-14-TSB1. The sequence goes on from NZ_JBWKZI010000001.1 coordinate 3,139,058, forward strand.
GGTGGCCATAATGCCGGCCACACGCTGGTGGTGGGCGAGAAAGTCTATAAACTCTCGCTGCTGCCGTCGGGCATCGTGCGCGGCACGCTGTCGGTGATCGGCAATGGCGTGGTGCTCGATCCCTGGCACTTCCGCGATGAAGTCGCCAAGCTGACCGCGCAGGGCGTGTCGATCACGCCCGACAATCTTCAGATCGCCGAAACCTGCCCGCTGATCCTGCCCTTCCACCGCGACCTTGATGGCCTGCGCGAGGATGCGAGCGGCGCGGGCAAGATCGGCACCACCCGGCGCGGCATCGGCCCGGCCTATGAGGACAAGGTCGGCCGCCGCGCCATCCGCGTGTGCGACCTTGCTCATCTCGACGATCTTGGCCCGCAGCTGGACCGGCTGACCGCCCATCATGACGCGCTGCGCGCCGGTTTTGGCGAACCGCCGATCGATCGTGCCGCGCTGATGGCGGAACTGACCGAGATTGCCGATTTCATCCTGCCCTTCGTCAAGCCCGTCTGGCTGACGCTCAACCGCGCCAAGGCGGCGGGCAAGCGCATCCTGTTCGAGGGCGCGCAGGGCACGCTGCTCGACATCGACCATGGCACCTATCCCTTCGTCACCTCGTCCAACACGGTCGCGGGCACGGCGGCCAGCGGCACCGGCCTTGGTCCCAATGCGGCGGGCTTCGTGCTGGGCATCGTCAAGGCCTATACCACCCGCGTCGGCTCCGGCCCGTTCCCGACCGAGCTGGAGGACGCCACTGGCCAGCGGCTGGGCGAGCGTGGCCATGAATTTGGCACTGTCACCGGCCGCAAGCGCCGCTGCGGCTGGTTCGACGCGGTGCTGGTGCGCCAGTCGATCGCCGTGTCGGGCGTCACCGGCATCGCGCTGACCAAGCTTGACGTGCTGGACGGGTTCGACACGCTCAACATCTGCGTCGGCTACAAGATTGGCGATCAGACATACGATTATCTGCCCGCCCATGCGCAGGATCAGGCCAAGGCCCAGCCGATCTACGAAGCGATCGAAGGCTGGCACAACACGACCGCCGGCGCGCGCAGCTGGGCGGACCTTCCGGCGCAGGCGATCAAATATATCCGCCGGATCGAGGAACTGATCGGCTGCCCGGTCACGCTCGTATCCACCAGCCCGGAACGCGAGGATACCATCCTGGTGCGCGATCCGTTCGCGGATTAAGGGTATAGGGGGGCGGGCACAGCCTGCGATCTTTCCGAAGGACGACACATGGCCGAGAAATTCGAACGGCACCGGCAGCCCTGGACCCAGGACGAGATCCAGAAGCTGCACCTGCTGGCGAAAAAGGGCATGGGCCTCAAGGCCATTGCCAAGGCGCTGACCCGGACCGAGGAATCGACCAAGGCCCGCGCCAAGGAAGACGGGCTGAATATCGCCAAGCTGCGTTAGCCGCTCCGGGCCATGCGCCGGTCGATCCAGACCAGCGCATGGCCAGCCGCGACGAAGCCCATGGCGATCAGCACTGCATTGACCAGCACCGTGCCGATGCCGATCTTCGCGACGTCGATGAACGGATAGGCATAGCGCCCCTCCGCCATGCCGCGCAGCAAGGCATAGGGCAAATAGAGCGCGGGAAACAGCGTCCATCCCCATGGATCGCGCCATCGCAACTGGCCTCGCACCGCAAAGGCGATCCACCACAAGGGGACCAGTACCGGCGTCACCTTGTGCAGAAGCGTATCGGCGAGCAGCGCGCCGCCGCTCAACGTCAACAGTCCGCGCAGCAGCAGGCCATAGATAATCCCGACCAGCAGGATCGCCAGCATGACGCCTGCCAGTCTGCGCGGATGCGGCTGGCCACCGATCGCAACCCAGCCAAAGGCCAGCGCGACAAGCAGATTGGTCAGCACCGTGAAGTAGCGCAGCAATGTCCAGAGCGTGCCTGCTACCGACCCGGTCTGGTCCAGCGTCGCCGCGAATTGCACGACCAGCCCGGCCAGTGCGACAAGCGCCACGATCGCCGCCGCGATCCTTGCCGTCATGGCTGGTCCTCCTCACCCGCCGCGATCACCGTCGCCGCGACCAGATCGCCGGTTACGTTCAGCGCGGTGCGGCACATGTCGAGCAGCCGGTCGACCCCCAGCACCAGCCCGATCCCTTCGGGCGGAATGCCGACCATGCCCAATATCATCGCCACCACCGGCAGCGATCCGGCCGGTACGCCCGCTGTCCCGATGCCGCCCAATATGCACATCATCATCACCATGATCTGCTGGGCGATGCTGAGTTCGATGCTGAAAAACTGGGCGAGGAAGATGACCGTAATCCCCTCGAACATTGCCGTGCCATTCTGGTTGGCGGTCGCGCCGATGGTCAGGACGAAACGGCTGATGCGGCGGGGCAGGCGCAATTCCTCTTCGGCCACGCGCAGGGCGGTCGGCAGGGTCGCGTTGGAAGAGGCGGTGGCAAAGGCCATCACCGTCGCCTCCTGCACGGCGGCGAAGAAGCGAAGCGGTGATCGTTTGGCTATGAAGGTGATCAGCAGCGAATAGATGCCGAACATCTGGATCGCCAGCGCCAGCAGCACCACGCCGACATAGGCGGACAGGCGGATCAGCAAGTCCCAGCCGAAATGGGCGGCCAGGTTGAACATGAAACAGGCGATGGCAATCGGCGCCAGGCGGATGACCAGCCCCATCAGCCGCATCGTCACCGCCAGCAGGCCCTCCATCGCGCTCAGCAGCAATTGCGTCTGCGGCGTCCGCACCAGCATCAGTCCGATGCCGAAGAACAGGGCAAAGACCATCACCGCCAATATGTCGTTGCCCGCCATGGCTGCGACGATATTGTCGGGGATCATCGCGATGAAGGCGGCCATGCCCTGCGGCGCGTCATCGCCCCGGCTCAATATCGCCTTCGCGCCCGGTGCCGCGTCGTTCAGCATCGCCCGCGCCATGGCCGGGTCGATGCCCGCACCGGGCCGGAGCAGGTCGACCACCAGCAGGCTGACCGCCACCGCAATGGCCGACACGATCAGCGTGTAGACCAATGTGCGCAGCCCCACGCGGCGCAGCGCGCGAATCTCGCCCATTTCGGCGATCCCCACGATCAGCGCCGACACCAGCAACGGAATGACCAGCATGAATAGCAGGCGCAGGAAGATCTGGCCGATCGGCCCGGTCACATAGGTCGTGACATGATCGACCCAGCGCGCGTCGGGCGCGGCCATATAGACGGCCAGGCCGACCACCAGTCCTATGACGAATCCCGCCAGCATCTGCCATTGGAGCGACAGGGCCGCCGTCCTTGTGCCGGTTTCAGCGCTTGGTTCCTGGCTCGTGCCGGTCAATGGCCTGTCCTCCTGTTGCCGCACCTGCCCAACGGTCCGGCCCGGCTGCGAGTTGCACTCTAACGCACAGGTCATTTCGCTATAGCATCAAGGGAGCTTTCATGCGCCTCTTGCGTTGGCGCGGTCCTGTCCTTTGGAGAATTGCATGATCGTCGACCCCGTCCCCAGCCTGCATCGGATGGCCGCCGAGGTGTGGAAGCCGCTGACCCTGTTGTTCGTGTGGGACTGCGTCGTCACGATCACCTACTATGTGCTGCCGTTCAAGGCGCCCGGACTGCCGCTGACCATCTTCGGCACCGGACTGGCGCTGTTCCTGGGGTTCCGGTCCAATTCCGCCTATCAGCGCTGGTGGGAAGGGCGCACGCTGTGGGGCGCGATGATCAACGCATCGCGCAGTCTGGCGCGCGCGACCCGCAACTTCCTGCCTGATCCGGACGGGCGCGAATTGAAGCGGGAGATCGTCAAGCGCCAGATCGCCTATGTAAATGCGCTGCGCTGCCAGTTGCGGCGACTGCCGATTGATGACGATGTCACCCGCTTTCTGGAGGAAAAGGATCAGGGGCTGGCGCTCGCCCGCGTGAATGTCGCCAACGGACTGCTCGACAGCACCGGGCGGCGCATCGACATCGCCCGGCGCACGGGCTGGATCGACACAATCCAGCAGACGCAGATGGAGGCGGTGCTGGTGGACATCGCCAACGCGCAGGGCGGGATGGAGCGGCTCAAAAATACCCCGCTGCCGGTGCAATATCGCTATCTGCCGACCATCTTCACCCATCTCTTCTGTCTCTTCCTGCCGCTGGGGCTGGTCGAAACGCTGGGGCTGGCGACGCCGCTCGGCTCCACGGTCGCGGGTCTCATGTTCCTGGCGGTGCTGCGGATCGGCGACGATCTGGTCGATCCCTTCGCCAACACGGTCCATGACGTGCCGCTCAACGCCATGTGCCGCACGATCGAGATCGACCTGCTCCAGTCGATCGGCGATCCCGCGCCCGAACCGCTAAAGCCTGTGCGCGGGGTGTTGTGGTAGAGGCGCCCGTGTTCCCGCGCAGGCGGGAACCCAGTTCCGACGTTTGGACTGGGTTCCCGCCTGCGCGGGAACACTATAGCGTCGGTTACCCCTTACGCTCTTCCTCCAGCATGTCCGGGGCCAGTTCCAGCCCGGCGCGGCCATGCGCGGCGGTATGCGCCGGCGCCTTGGGGTGAGGCACGTCGATCGGTTCCTCGACCTCCAGCATCCCTTCCCATTTGGTGATCACCGACGTCGCGATGGCATTGCCCAGCACGTTGGTCGCGGTACGGCCCATGTCCATGAAATGATCGACCGCCAGGATGAAGGCGACGCCCTCGACCGGCAGGTCGAACTGGCCCAGCGTGGCCGCGACCACCACAAGGCTGGCGCGCGGCACGGCGGCGATGCCCTTGCTGGTCACCATCAACACCAGCAGGATCGTGATCTGGGTCGCGATCGGCAAATCGATGCCATAGGCCTGCGCGATGAAGATGGTCGCGAAGGTCGAATACATCATCGACCCGTCAAGGTTGAAGCTATAGCCCAGCGGCAGCACGAAGCTGTAGATGCGGCGCGGCACGCCGAAGCGATCCAGTTGCTCCAGCATCTTGGGATAGGCGGCTTCGGACGATGCGGTGGAGAAAGCGATCAATATCGGTTCGCGGACATAGCGGATCAGCTTGAACATCCGCTTGCCCAGGAAGATCGATCCCGCCGCGAACAGCAGAAGCCACAGCGCGCCCAGGGCGATATAGAATTCGCCGATCAGCTCGCCAAAGGTGACGAGCACGCCCAGCCCCTCGGTCGTCACGACCGACGCGAGCGCCCCGAACACCGCGAAGGGCGCGACGCGCATGACATAGCCTGTCACCTGCAACATCAGTTCGACCATCGATTCGATGACGGTGACGACCGGCTTGCCCTTCTCCCCGATCGCGGTCAGCGCGACGCCGACGAACAGCGAGAATACGACGATCTGAAGGATCGAATTTTCCGCCATCGCGCCGACCATGGAGGTCGGAAAGACGTGCAGGATGAAATCGCGAAAATTGAGCGCTTCGGTATTCACGCCCGAATCCACGCCCGACCGGACAAGGTTCAGCCCTTCGCCCGGTGCGAAGAAGTTGACGAACATCAGCCCCAGGGTCAGCGAAATCAGGCTGGCGATCACGAACCAGGCGAGCGCCCGCCCGCCGATCCGCCCCAGCGCCGCGCTGTCGCCCATATGGGCGATGCCCGCGACCAGCGTGGAAAATACCAGCGGCGCAATGATCATCTTGATCAAATGCAGAAATATGTCGGCCAGCAGGTGGAAATAGCCGGCCACATCCTTGGCCAGCGTCTTGTCGCTGCCAACCCACAGATTGGCCGCGAAGCCGACAATCACCCCCAAAACCATGCCGGTGAGAATGAAGGCGGTCAGTCTGTTACGCATCCGTGTCCCTCTAGGCCGCTGGAGCCACCGGCTCCGCACTTCTTTTACATGTGTCAGGCCGACACCTAACAGGCCCATGGGCCAGCGGCAATCGGCGCGCGTCGGGGCGCATCTTCATAGACGAACCAGCGGGCGGTTTCCGCGCCTCGCTTCGTCCGGAATGGCGGCATCAGAAGCCTTTAGGGGTAAAGCAGCCCTTCGCTCCAGCCCGCGCCCGCGCGGGTGAAGACTCGCCGCTCATGCAGGCGATGCTCGCGATCCTGCCAGAATTCGATCCGTTCCGGCCTGACGCAAAAGCCCGACCAGTGCGGCGGGCGCGGCACCGGGCCACCCTCGAACCGCGCCCGTTCCGCCTCATACCTGTCCATGAAGGTCTGACGGTCGGGCAGGGGGCGGGACTGGTCGGATGCCCATGCGCCCAACTGGCTGTCGCGGCTGCGGGTTGCGAAATAGGCGTCGGCGGTGGCGTCATCGACCGGGCCGACCGGGCCTTCCACCCTGATCTGCCGTCGCGCCGATTTCCAGTGGAACAGCAATGCGGCATGGGGATTGGCCAGCAGTTCGCCCGCCTTGCGCCCCTCAAAATTGGTGTAAAAGACAAAGCCGTCCGGGCCATGCCCTTTCAGCAGCACCATCCGTACCGACGGATGACCGCGCGCATCGGCTGTGGCGAGCGCCATGGCATTGCTGTCGTTGATTTCGGTCTCGCGCGCCTGGGCGTACCAGTCGTCGAACAGGGCAAAGGGATCAGTCATGCCCGGTCTTTACGGGCGGGACGCGACGCTGTCGATACGGGCTTGCCGAAGGAACGGAGCCGAAAGGTGAGGGGGTGCCGATCAGGCCCCCCCCCTATCGTCAGAAGCGGAAGCCCAGACCCGCCGACCAGCTGGTATAATCGCTGGCCTTGATCAGGTTGAAGTTCAGGCGGATGAGGTCGCGGGCGTTGCGCGCCGATTCTTCGCGGCCCCGGATGCCCAGTGACAGGGTCATTTCATGGAACGTGTCATAATAGAGCTTGTCGCCGGTATAGTTGGTCAGCGCATAGCTGGCCCGCACCGATGTATTGCGCCCGAACCCGCGGAACTTGAGCGGCAGGTCATAGGCCACCCCGTTACGGAACGCCCAGTTCTTCAGGCCCGGATTGACGTTGTAGCCGGTGAAGCCGGTGCTCATCGTCGATGTATAGCCGACCATGTTACCGATGATCAGCCGACCCCGGCCCAGACCGTTCAGCACATAGCGGCTGGCGATCGTCGTCGAAATCATATGGCCGAGCGAGCCGAGCTGATCCGACCCGGTGATGCCATAGCCGATGCGCGGTTCGAGCGACCAGCGCTGCGCGATCAGCGGAAATTCGACGCCGACGCCGAATTGCGCGGTCGCGGCACGCGCGCCGTTCACTTCGGAATAGCTGATCGGCAGGTCGAATTTCAGCAGGGCGCGGCCACCTTCGGTCAGGCGGAAGCTGCGTGCGATCCGGCCATCGACGCGCATGAAGTCATAGCGCCCGCCATTTGACGAACCGCCGCTGTAATTGGCGCCAACGATCCACGGATCGCCCGCCGTGTTGGTGCCGCCATTGGCCGCCTGTTCGATCGCCGAATCGCCCGACGACAGGTCCAGGCTCGAGCGGACCAGCCCGCTCTGCACCGAATTGGGATTGCCCGCGAGCGGATCGACCGGCGAATAGCGCGCCAGCGACTTCAGCAACAGGCGGACCAGCCGTTCGGCTTCCGCGCTGTCGACTTCGTCCAGATATTCGTTGAACAGGTCGTAGGACGCCTGGCGCGTCACCCCGTTAAAGCGGTTCTGGTAGGTTTCGCCTTCTGCATCGAGCGCGGGGATGGAGATGCGGAAAACCGGGCTGTTGGCGTCATAAAAGCCATAGATGGGCAGGCCGCGAAAATCGATGACGCCGCTGACCGGGAACAGGTCATTATATTGCGCGCCATAGCGTTCGCGCAAACGCTGCGGATTCATGAAATCCTGACCGTCATTGGCAATGTCCAGGCCATAGCTGTCGGTCCGGGTGATGCCACCCGGCAGGCCCAGCGTCACGCCAATGCGGAACAGGCTCTGCAACTGGTCGAGTTGCTGAGGTGTTGGCGGTGGCGGGCCAACCTGCGCCTGCGCGCTGGTCGTGATCGGGCCGAGCATCGAAAGGGTCGCCACGGCGCCCCAGGCAAATTTCTTGATCATGGTGTAACCCCCAAAACACTCGCATTCCCCACGCGAGACAGGCGGCGGCTAGCAATTGGCGTTGCGCGGCGCATACCCCAAGCGGGGTATGACGGGGGTGTTGCGCATCCATTGCTTGAATGTCGCGCCATCCTCCGCCACATAGTCGCCAAGTGATGCTTTTTCGCAACAGGTAAGATGATGGCCGATCCCTATTCCACATTGGGCGTCGCGCGCGGCGCGACCGACGCGGAGATCAAATCCGCCTATCGCAAGCTGGCCAAGGAACTGCACCCCGACAAGAATCGGGACAATCCCAAGGCGGCCGAGAAATTTTCCGCTGCGACCAACGCCTATGACCTGCTGTCCGACAAGGATAAGCGCGCCCGCTTCGACCGGGGCGAAATTGACGCGGATGGCAATCCGACCGCGCCCTTCGGCTTTGGCGGCGGGGGCGGCGGCGGCTTTCGCGGCCAACCGGGCGGTTTTGAAACCGGCGGCGCCGATTTCGGCGATATTTTCGAAGGGCTGTTCGGCGGCGCGGGGCGTCGCGCGGGCGGCGGCTTTGGCCGTCAGGCACCGCAACCCAGGGGCGCCAACGTCGCCTATCGGCTGGCGGTGCAATTTGCCGACGCGGCCATATTGGCGCCGCAGCGCATCACATTGCAGGACGGCAAGACGATCGACCTGAAACTGCCCGCTGGCGTTGAAAGCGGCACGCAGATGCGCCTGTCGGGCAAGGGACAGCAGGGGCCGGGCGGCGCGGGCGACGCGATCGTCACGATCGAAGTGCGGCCGCACCCCTTCTTCACCCGCGATGGCGACAATGTGCGGCTCGACCTGCCCGTCACGCTGGACGAAGCGGTCAAGGGCGGCAAGGTCAAGGTGCCGACCGTCGATGGCCCGGTGATGCTGGGCGTGCCTGCCGGCACCACGTCGGGCAAGACGCTGCGGCTGCGGGGCAAGGGCTTTACCGGCAAGGATGGCACGCGCGGCGACCAACTGGTCACCCTGATGGTGGACGTCCCCGCCGATGATCCCGCGATCCAGGCGCTGGTGGAAAAATGGCAGGACCGGCGGGCGGTGCGCGCCCATCTGGGCGTCTAGGGCGTTATCGGGGGAATGCCGATGCCTTCGCCCCTGTCGCCCGAATCCCGTCGCCACCGTATGGCGGGGCATATCCACCGCCAGATCAATCGCGTCCGCCCCGGATCGCACCCGTTCGAAATTGTCAAGCGGGTCGCGGTCGGTACCTATAGCGACGGGTTCATCCATGCCGGGAATCTCGCCTATCTCTCGCTGATGACGCTGTTCCCCTTCTTCATCGTCGCGGCAGCAGTGGCCAGCATCTTTGGCCGGACGCAGGACGGGGTACAGGCGGTCAACGCCTTCCTGACCACCGTGCCCAGCGGGGTGGCGGATGTCGTGCGCCAGCCGATCAACGATGTGCTGGCCGCCCGGTCCGGCCCCTTGCTGTGGCTGGGCGCGCTGGTCGGCCTGTGGACCGTCGGCAGCCTTATCGAAACGATTCGCGACATTCTGCGCCGCGCCTATGGCACGAAAAGCACCAAGCCCTTCTGGCGCTACCGTCTGGGCGCGGTCGGCATCACGCTGGTCAGCGTCGTCGCGGTGATGTTCGCCTTCTCGCTTCAGGTCGTGATCACCGGCATCGACCAGTTTCTGCAACAGATATTGCCCTGGGCCGATGATGCGATCGCGCTGGTCGCGTCGGCCAAACTGGTGCCGATGGGGATTGTGGGCGTCGCGCTCTGGTCATTGTTCGTCACGCTGACGCCGACCGCTTACAAGGATCGCCGCTTTCCCAAATGGCCCGGTGCGGTCGCCACCGCCCTATGGTGGTACGCCACGACCCTGCTGCTGCCGCCGACCCTGTCGCTGCTGGGCGGTTATGACCGTACCTATGGCAGTCTGGCGGGTGTCATGATCACGCTCATTTTTTTCTTTCTCGTCGGGCTTGGCGTGGTAATTGGCGCGGAACTGAATGCGGCGCTGGCGGAATTTCCCGAAGAGGAAGATGCCCCGGCGGCGGACATCTGAGGGAATGGAACAACGATATGAACGGCTTGATGGCAGGAAAGCGTGGCCTCATCATGGGCCTGGCCAATGACAAGTCGCTGGCCTGGGGCATCGCAAAAGCGTTGCATGAACAGGGTGCGGAACTGGCTTTCTCCTATCAGGGCGACGCGCTGGCCAAGCGGGTGCGGCCCCTGGCGGAGCAGGTCGGATCAGATTTTCTGATCGACTGCGACGTCACGGACATGGACAAGCTGGACGCCGCCTTTGCGGAGATAGAGACACGCTGGGGCGGGCTGGACTTCGTGGTGCATGCGATCGGCTTTTCCGACAAGAATGAGCTGCGCGGCCTCTATGTCGACACCAGCCTGGACAATTTCCTGCTGACCATGAACGTGTCTGCTTACAGTTTTGTGGCAGTCACCCGCCGTGCCCGCGCGCTGATGCCCAATGGCGGCAGCATCCTGACCTTGAGCTATTATGGCGCGGAAAAGGTCATCCCCCATTATAACGTGATGGGCGTGGCGAAGGCCGCGCTGGAAACGTCGGTCAAATATCTGGCGATGGACCTGGGGCCGGAAAATATCCGCGTCAACGCCATCTCGGCTGGTCCCATCAAGACGCTGGCCGCCAGCGGCATCGGCGACTTCCGCTACATTCTGAAGTGGAACGAACTGAATTCGCCCCTGCGCCGCAACGTGACGATCGAGGATGTCGGCGGCGCGGGCCTCTATCTGTTGTCGGATCTGGCCAGTGGCGTGACGGGCGAAATCCACCATGTCGATGCCGGCTATAACGTCATCGGCATGAAGGCGGAGGACGCCCCGGACATCGCGCTGGACAGGTGAGCGGTGCCAACGGTCTGGCGCGAAGCCAATCTGCGTATCATGATCTATACAGACGATCACGCGCCGCCCCATGTTCATGTGTTCGGCGCTGGCGAAACAAAGATTGCGTTGATGGGGCAGGGCGAACAAGCGCAGGTCGTGCGGATTGTCGGCGCTGATTTGCGCGAGAGTCGACGCGCCCTGCAAATCGTGCGAGAAAAGCGCGATTATCTGATCGAAAAGTGGAACGATATTCATGGGTGAATTGACCCAGGCGCAGTTTCAGGAAGCCGTCAGGCGCGGTGAGCATGATCTGGCGATCAAGCCACGCGCCCGCGCCGCGCGCTACGATCGGGATAGCGGCCATGTCGTGATCGATCTGGTCAGCGGCGCCACTTTTTCCTTCCCCGCCACCTTGGCGCAGGGGCTGGAACAGGCGAGCGCCGAACAACTCGGAAAGATTGAGATTGCCGGGGCAGGTTTCGGCCTGCATTGGGAAGAACTGGATGCCGACCTGACCGTCGAAGGATTGCTCGCCGGTCGTTTCGGCAGCGCGCGCTATATGGCGCAGCGTTTCGGCTCCGATTGGGATAGTGAAGCCGCAGAATGAGTTTCAACAGTTTCGGTCGCGTATTCCGCTTCACCACCTGGGGCGAGAGCCATGGTCCTGCCATCGGCGCGGTCGTCGATGGCTGTCCTCCGGGGCTGGACCTGAGCGAGGCCGACATCCAGCCCTGGCTCGACCTGCGCAAGCCCGGCACGTCCAAATTCACCACCCAGCGGCGCGAGGCGGACGAGGTCCGCATCCTGTCGGGCGTGTTTGAAGGGCGGACGACCGGCACGCCGATCAGCCTGATGATCGAAAATACCGACCAGCGATCGAAAGATTATTCGGACGTCGCCAAGGCCTATCGTCCCGGCCATGCCGACTATGCCTATGACGCCAAATATGGATTTCGCGACTATCGCGGCGGCGGGCGTTCGTCGGCGCGGGAAACCGCAAGCCGGGTGGCGGCGGGCGCGGTGGCGCGCGCGGTCATCCCCGAAGTGGATATTTTCGCCTATGTCAGCGCCATTGGCGGCGACGCGATAGACTATGCGCATTTCGATCCGGCGCTGATCGGGCAAAACCCCTTCTTCTGCCCGGACGCGCAGGCCGCTGTGCGGTGGGAAAAGCTGGTCGATGCGGCGCGCCTCGATGGCTCCTCGCTGGGTGCCGTGGTCGAATGCGTCGCCTCTGGCGTGCCGGCCGGCTGGGGCGCGCCGCTTTATGCCAAGCTCGACAGCGAACTGGCGAGTGCGATGATGAGCATCAATGCGGTCAAGGGCGTCGAGATTGGCGATGGTTTTGCCGCCGCCAGCCTGCGCGGCGAACAAAATGCCGATCCGATGCGGCCGGGCGAAGATGGACCCATATTCCTCGCCAATCATGCAGGCGGCATTGCGGGCGGTATCTCGACCGGTCAGCCGATCAAGCTGCGCGTGGCGTTCAAGCCCACCAGTTCCATCCTGATCCCGGTCGAAACGGTCACGCGCGATGGTGCTGCATCGGACATCATCACCAAGGGGCGGCATGACCCCTGCGTCGGCATTCGTGGCGTGCCCGTGGTCGAAGCGATGATGGCGCTGGTGCTGGCCGACCAGAAATTGCTCCACCGCGCCCAATGCGGCGAACGTCCTGAAACCGACTGACGCGCCAAAGCGAAGCGATCCTGCGCCGAAAAGGCGAGACGACTCGGCAAATTTAGGATAGGCTCTGACCCAAGCCCGCCACAGGGCCAGCGGCAGAGCGTAAGCCTGGGGAACGTCACCACGCATGGCGCGGACATGACGACAAAATGTCCCCATACCGCCGCGATACGGGCCAGCCATGCAACCATGGCTGGCCCTTTTCATGTGCTCGCTATTTGGTCAGATGTGCGGCCTGCACGGCTTTCTGGAACAGGCTGGCCAACGCAGCCGACATATCGCTGTCGGTCGTCACCTTGTAATAGAGCCCCGGCGATGCGCAGCTTTCCAGTGGCGGACTGATCTTTTCCGGCGGATTGAGAAATGGCGTGCGTACATTGCTGATCGACCAGCCGTCGGACGCCGATTCCCACAGATATTCCGTGTAGAGCACCGCAATCCGGATTCCCTTGGCCTTGATCGTATCGCACATGGCGGTCGGCATCGGGCCCAGCTTGCGACCGCCTGCATTTTCGTCCCGCATGCCGTCGGTGATCAGGAACATGACGCCCTGGGGCGAATCGCTGCCCTTCTTGGTCCCCGCTCCCGGCACGGGCATGATCGCATTGATGCTGGTCAGGCTCGTGGTGAAGTTGGTCAGCATGTCGCTGTCGTTGATGCCGCACACACGCTGGTTATTCTGGCAAACGGTCAGCAACTGCGCCTGGGATACCAGCCCCTTGGCCGTATCCAGATCGACCGGCTTGTCCGCGATGGAATGATAGGTCCAGTCGAAATGCCCCAGCGCCATGCGGTAGGTCGCGCCGTTGGCCTGGGCCGTTTCCTTGGCCACATCCACCAGATTTTCGACCGCCGACGTCACCAGGTCGCTTCGCAACGCCAGTTTGAGATCGGTCTTGGCGATATAATAATAATCGACATATTGACCGTTCACCATGCGGGTTCTGCCCGGATTGGTCGATGAAGTGTTGGTTTGATGGCAGGCAAAGGCACAGCCGCCGGTAGCAGCGGTCAGCGCCGTCAGCCCGGCCTTTGTCGCCGGCAGGGCCATGGACGGCGACGTGTCGAGCACCATGTAAAAATCGATATTGGGCGCGGTAACGCTCTTGGCGCTGGCGGAACCGCCAATCGCTATGCTGGCGCTGGACAGGATGGCCCCGAAAATATTGTCTGACGCTGCGGCATAGCTCACCGTCACATTGCGTTGCAGGGTGGGGGACAGCGTTTCAGTGATGTTGATCTTGACGTCCTTGCCATAGATCAGCCCGTTCAATCCCACGACCTGATCGTCGAAAAAGGCATTGGCGCGCTTTTTTGTTTCATCCAGGTCATTCTTGAGCATCGGCGCGCTGACGGCGTAGAGGGCCGTCGCGTCGGTGATCGCGTTCATCTTGGTCTGCAAACGCGCCGCCCGCGCATAGTCGATGACCATGCCAGCGCCAAACACCAGCGGGATGAGCGAAAAGGCGAAGATCATGATCACATTGCCGCGCTCCTGCCTTAGCAGGCGCCGGACGATGCGGATCATCGAAAGCACAGGGGATTGGCGCATCATCATCTCAATTCATCGGAATGGAGTCGGACCGGCGCGGCAGCATGTAGATGGTGTCGGTCATGGTGATCTTTCCCAGCATGGCGGACGCCACGACCGGCTGATATTCGTAGGTGATCTCGGCCATCAGCACGCTGGACCCTTCCTCGGAAACGCTGTCCGGCAGATCGATTTTCTCGTTCCGCCTGTACCCCTCGCTCACGGTCGATCCGTCAAAGCGGCGGCTCCAGTCCACGCGCGGCTTGTCGGACGGATTGGTCGACAAATGCGTGATCGTGTAGACGCCGGCCTTTGCGTTGTAGGGGGCCATGACCTGGCTGGCGGCGTGCAATATGCTGTCGGTGGTGACTTGCGTGACCGAACGATATTGGGATGTCAGATCGGCAAGGGTGCGTGTCGTCACGGTCACCTTGCGCGACGCGGAAATGGCGTCGGCAAGCTGGAAGCAGCCAAGATAGAGCAGGATCATGAACGGGGCGAGCAGGGCGAACTCCGTCACCGCGATCGCCCGGCAGTCGCTGGCGTACCGGCGCCACCATGAGAAGAGGCGGCGCATTTCAGTAGGACTCATTCTTGAATACTGATGTCGCGACAAGCAGGCGCCGGCCATTTTTCATGTTGGCGAGCGTGAAGCCCAGCGGTCCGCCGATCGCGGGCATCTGATACATCAGGCGCATGATGACGATGTCACCAGGCCCGCCGGTCAGATATTTCCAGCTGTTGGTGACATTGTTCGAACCGTCATATGTCAATGCCAGCGTGCTGCTGTCGACATCCGCCATGCTGTTTGCCGTGCGTATGTCGATCATCACGTCGGCGCAGTCGACATATTTGGGCAATGTCTTGCACAATTGGGTCTTGAACGCGGACTGGCTGATCCCGTCCGCCTGAACCTGCCCCACGCGAATGGTCCGGCCATTTTTTTCGACCGCGGTTTCGAGAACCTGCTGCGTGAACATGGTGAGCGTGGTCTGCATGACCGCCAGCAGCAGGGCGATAAAGGGCGCGGCAACGATTGCAAATTCAATGATTGCGGTACCGCGCTGATCCTGCAGCAGCCGGAATCGCTTGGATTCCATGAAAGAAGATGACGGCATATGCATCCCGGAAAGGCTGGTGGTCCCTAATGATTGCGCTAACATTGACGCATATTGGTTATGATGTTGTGAATTCGTTCAATCATTATAGGATGCGCGCTTGCCCCCGGCGGACCCGTCCGCCAGCTTTGCGTGCAACGATGTCCGGTTTCCCTCGTTGTGCGAGCGGGGGCGCTTGTGCCGTCGGGGGGTAGGGCCAAATGCATTTCATTATCGCGCTGATGGGCGTGTATCGCGCGGAAATCGGCCTGCTCATCCTGGCGCTGATGTTCGTGTCCTTCGTGCGCGAACGCTATTCGCCCACGGTGATCGCGGTCGTGGGGGCCTGCGCATTCGCACTGTTGGGCCTGCTCAACGAAAAATCGCTCTTTTCGGTTTTTTCCAACAGCGCACCGCTGACCGTCGGGGCGATGTTCGTGCTGTCCGGGTCGCTGATTCGCACCGGCGTGATCAATCGCGTGGCCGACCTCATCATGGCGCGCGCGAAAATACATCCCCGGCTGGCCCTTGCCGAAGTGGCGCTTGGCGCGGCTGTGCTGTCGGCCTTCCTCAACAATACGCCCGTGGTCGTGTTGCTGATCCCGATCATGTTCAAACTGGCGCAGGCGACCGGCTATCCGGTCAAGAAGCTGCTGATCCCGATGAACACGATCGCGGTGCTGGGCGGTTGCCTGACGCTGATCGGCACATCGACCAACCTGATCGTCGCGGGCATCGCCGCTGATCAGGGCATGGCGTCATTTGGCATTTTCGAGATCACGCCCTACGCGCTGGCAGGCGCGGCGGCGGGGATCGTCGCCCTTTTGTGCCTGTCCTTCCTGTTGCCCAGCGATCCGCCCTCCATCAGCGGGGAAACAGGCGGGACGGTGCAGGACTATCTGACCGAACTGGTGGTGCCGCACGATAGCGAGTTGATCGGGCGTGAGATTGGCTCGCTGGGCCTGTTCGGCCCCTCCGTCGTGCTGCTCGGCCTCAAGCGCGGAAGCGAGATCAGGCGGCGCGAGATTCTGGACGAGGAGTTGCGGTCGGGCGATCGGCTGATCGTGCGGGCGGACGGCACCGCCATCATGACGCTGCGTGAATCGGGCGGATTTGATCTGGGCGTTGCCGCCGATTCCGCTACGTCAGCGCGCGAAGGCAAGGTGATAGAGGCGATGGTCGCGCCCAGCCATCCCTCCATCGGTGAACGGCTGCTGGACATTCCCTTCCTCCACGCCCTGCGCGTCCGCATCATCGGCATTCACCGTTCGCGCCATCTGCCCGGTCCAGCGCTGGCGGAAGCGCGGGTGCGCGGCGCGGACCGGCTGCTGATCGCGGGCAGCGACGACGCGATCCGATCGCTCAAGGACAATCCCCATCTGATCGGCGTCGACATCAGCCGCACCCGCGCCTTTCGCCGTAACAAGGCGTGGATCGCCATCGTCGCCATGTCGGCGGTCGTGCTGCTGTCGGCGCTCAACATAATCGGCATCGGCATGGCCGCCTTCATTGCGGTCGGCATCATCCTCGTCACCCGCTGCATCGACCCCGAAGAAGCCTGGGCGGCGATTGACGGCGACGTCCTCATCCTGATCTTCGCGATGCTGGCCGTCGGCCTGGCGCTCGAACAGGCGGGCAGCGTGGCGCTGATGGTCGGCTGGATCACGCCGCTGTTGAAAATCGTGCCGGTCTGGTCCCTGGTGTTCGTCATCTATTTCTTCGCGCTCGTATTGTCCGAACTGCTCAGCAACAATGCGGTGGCGGCGCTGCTGACGCCGATCACCATCGCGCTGGCGCAGCAATTGGGGGTCGATCCGCGCCCGCTGATCATCGCCCTGATGATCGGCGCATCGGCCTGTTTCGCAACGCCGATCGGTTATCAGACCAACGCGCTGGTCTATGCCGCGGGCGACTATCGCTTTGCCGATTTCGTGCGGATCGGCGTGCCGATCAACATCGTCGTCGGGCTGGCGGTGTGCGGCGCGCTGGTGGTGCTGGGATAGGCGGCCAATGCCATGCGGGCGGCCCTGTTCACGCCCCGGCCCGCCCGGCATCAGAACGCCCTGTCCAACGAGGAGCCGCCATGCCCAGCCTGCCCTTCACCCAGGTCGACGCCTTTGCCGACGCGCCCTTCAGCGGCAATCCGGCCGCCGTCATGCCGCTCGACCAGTGGCTCGACGATGTGACGCTTCAGGCGATCGCTGCGGAAAACAACCTGTCCGAAACCGCGTTCACGATTCCGGCCCCCGACGATCCGGATGCGGATTATGCGCTGCGCTGGTTCACCCCGACGGTGGAGGTCAAGCTGTGCGGCCATGCGACGCTGGCCAGCGGCCATGTGCTGATCGGCGATCGGGACGCCATCCGTTTCCGCACCCGCCATGCCGGCGTGCTGACGGTCGCGCGGGCCGGGGCGGGCTATGCGCTGTCGCTTCCCGCATGGGATACGGAGGTCAGGCCATTGCCTGATCTGGCGGCGGGCATGGGCGGCGATGTGCTGGAAACGCGCTGGCGGGACGGCGGCTATGCGCTCTTCGTCTATCGCGATGCCGCCGCGATCCGCGCGCTGACGCCCGATTTCGCGGCGCTGCGCCCGGCGGGCGACCTGCTGCTGATGGCGACTGCGCCGGGCGATGACAGCGACATTATCAGCCGGGTGTTCGTGCCCGGCGGCGGCGTGGATGAAGATCCCGTCACCGGATCGGCCCATGGCCTGCTCACCCCCTATTGGGCGGCGCGGCTGGGCAAGACCGACATCAGCGCCTTTCAGGCATCGGCGCGGGGCGGGCGCCTGGGCTGCACGCTGGCGGGCGACCGGGTCGTCCTGACCGGCGGGTGCCGCACCGTGATAGAGGGGCGCTTCCTGCTCTAGCCCGGAAACAGCCCGATCAGCCGCGCCAGCGCCGTCTTGACCGCCACCCGCTGTTCCTTGTGCGGCGACATGCCGATCCGCACGATGGTCAACCGCTGTGACGGGGAAACGAGGATATATTGCCCATTATGGCCGACGCAGCCGAACAGGCTGGCGGGGGCCTGCCCCGGCATCAGCGCGCTTTCGCTGCTTTCCCGGTTCAGCCACAGATGCGCGCCATAGGCCGGGTTGCGGGCCGATGGCGTGGTCATGATGTCGATCCATTTTTCCGGCAAGATCTGGTGGCCGGTCGGGCTGCGGCCATGGCGACGCAGCAATTCGCCAAAGCGGCCATAATCGCGCGCGGTCATATGCACGATGCTGCCGCCGATCATCGTGCCCGCCGCGTCATATTCCGGGGTCAGGCTGGGCAGGCGTCCCGGCGCTTTCAGCCTGCCGTCGATGAACATCTGCATCGCCCGCCGCCGCGCATCGGGATCGTCGCTATTGGTCAGCATCCGCGTCATCAGGTCGGTCAGGATCATGGTGCTGCCGGTCGAGTAGGAAAAGGTCGATCCGGGCGCATGGGCCAGCGGCTTGGCCTCGGCAAAGCCGCTCATATCCTGCGCGCCATCGGTAAACAGCATCCGCACCGTGTCGCCAGCGGGCAGCGGGACGCCATCCTCCACATGGTCCAGCCCCGACGTCATCGTCAGCAACTGGCGCAGCGTAATCCGCCCGCGCGGGTCGCCCGGCTGGCGCCACGCATCGACCGGCACCGGCGAGTCCAGCGCCAGCCGCCCGTCCGACACCATCAGCCCGACCAGTACCGCCGTGACGCTCTTGGCGATCGACCAGGACAATAATTTCGTGTCCGGGCCAAAGCCGGGCGCATAACGTTCCGCGATGACCTGCCCGTCGCGCATCACCAGCAAGGCGCGCGTGTCGCCCATATCGGCTTCATCGAACAGCGGGTCGATCGCGGCGCGCAGCGCGGTTTCGCTCACGACGGCGTCAGATGATACGCGATAGAGCGGTTGCGGATCGGCTGCGCGCACGCTCAACATCCCGCCCGCGCCGACCAGCGCAGCCACGGCGACACCCAGACCAAGCCGCTTTACGCTGTTCCATTCCCTCTTCATAAGCCGCGGCCTTAGCCATCCCCAACCGAGTCGGGAATATGCCGGGTCGTCGGACGATCATTTATCTTGCCCTTGCGCTCTGCCTGGCGCTGCTCGTTACGCTGGGCTGGCACTGGAATGCCTTGCGCGATCAGGCCCGGCTGGGCGCCGCCTACGGCGCGCGGCTGACCTGTTCCTGCCGCTATGTCGAAGGGCGCGCCATGGACAGCTGCACCGATGACAAGGAACCGGGCATGGCGCTGGTCCGGCTGACCGACCGCCCGGACGACAAGGCCGTGGACGCCAGCGTCCCCCTCATGGCCACCCGCACCGCCCGCTTCCGCCCCGGCTGGGGCTGCCTGCTCGACCCGGTGGACTGAAGCGGACGTTTTTTGACAGTCCGGCAGTGATCAGAAGCGACTTTAAGCCCCTCCCCTTCAGGGGAGGGGTTGGGGTGGGGCGGTGCCTCTCAGGTCAGGTCTTGCGGCGAAGCCCCACCCCCGACCCCTCCCCTGAAGGGGAGGGCGGGAATGACTGGAAGCGACCAAGAAATTGCCTCTGGAATACACTGCGCCAAGACTTGGAATCGGCCATTTCCTTCATCGTCACCCCAGCGAAGGCTGGGGTCTCAGGCGTCAGAAGATAACGTCTGACATATCGCGCCAATCTGGATTGGCTTCTTCCACAAGGCGGATTTTCCATTCGCGTTTCCAGGCTTTGAGCGCCTTTTCGCGGGCGATGGCGATCCTAATATCATCATGTGGCTCGACCAGAACAAGGCGGGTCAACCCATATTTCTTGCAAAAGGCGGAGCCGGTGCCGTTTCGATGGTGTTGGGCGCGCGTAGCGATGTCGGCTGTGACGCCAATATAGAGGACGCCCCTTGGCTTATTGGTCATCACATAGGTGTAGCCGCCTCGCGCCATATCCAACTGTAGCGCATCTGCGCCTGAGACCCCAGCCTTCGCTGGGGTGACGGTGAAATTCATTCCGCTCCCCACCCATCCTCGCCCAACACCCCCCTCATAACGCAACACCCACTGGCCCCCCTGCGCCTCAGCCGCTACAGGCCATGCGATGCGGCGCGACATTCCCACCCTTCTCCACGATATATTCGGCTTTTCCGCCTTTCGCGGGGTACAGGAACAGGTGGTCGGGCGGGTCATGGCGGGGTTGCCGACGCTGGCGATCATGCCGACCGGGGCGGGCAAGTCGCTCTGTTACCAGTTGCCGTCGGCCGCGCTTGATGGCTGCTGCGTCGTCGTATCGCCACTGATCGCGCTGATGCACGACCAGTTGCGCGCGGCCAATGCGGTCGGCCTGCGCGCCGCCAGCCTGACCAGCGTGGACGCCGACTGGCGGGAGACGCAGGATCGCCTGCGCAATGGCGATCTCGACCTGCTCTATGTCGCCCCCGAACGCGCCAGTCAGGAGGGGTTTCGTTCGCTGCTCCGCTCTGCCAGGGTTGCGCTGTTCGCGATCGACGAAGCCCATTGCGTGTCCGAATGGGGCCATGATTTCCGCCCCGACTATCGCCTGTTGCGCCCGCTGCTCGACGAATTTCCCGACGTCCCGCGCCTGGCGCTCACTGCCACGGCGGACGCGCATACCCGCGATGATATTCTCGTCCAGCTCGGCATCCCGCGCGATGGCCTCATCATCTCCGGCTTCGACCGGCCCAATATCCGCTACGCCGTCCATCCGCGCGACGGTGTTTCGAGCCAACTCGCAGATCTGGTCGCCACCCATCCCGGCCCCGGCATCGTCTATGCCCAGACCCGCGCCGCGACCGAGAAAATGGCCGAGACGCTGGGCCGTGGTGGCCGCCCCGTGCGCGCCTATCATGCCGGGCTCGACCCCGCCGTCCGCGCCCGCAACCAGGCCGCCTTCATCGCCAGCGAAGATATGGTGATGGTTGCCACCGTCGCCTTCGGCATGGGCATCGACAAGCCCGACGTCCGCTTTGTGGCGCACGCAGGACTGCCCAAATCGATCGAGGGCTATTATCAGGAATCGGGCCGTGCAGGGCGCGATGGCGAACCGGCGGTCGCGCATCTTTTCTGGGGTGCGGAAGATTTCGCCCGCGCCCGTCAGCGCATTATGGAACTCGACCCATCCCGCCAGCAGGGCGAGCGCACCCGCATCGCCGCGCTCGGCGCGCTGGTGGAGACCGCCACCTGCCGTCGCGCCATCCTGTTGCGCCATTTCGGCGAAAACCCGCCGGCGACCTGCGGCAATTGCGACAATTGCCTGTCCCCTCCGGCCAGCGTCGACGCTACCGAAACCGCGCGCAAATATCTCTCCGCCGTCTATCGCACCGGGCAAAGCTTCGGCTCCGGCCACATAGAGGCGGTGCTGACCGGCGGCGTCACCGACAAATTGCGCGAACGCGGCCATGACAGGATTTCGGTCTATGGCATCGTGTCGGGCGATGAGACCGCGTTATTGCGCCCGGTGTCGCGCGCGCTGCTGGTGCGCGATGCGCTGGAAACGACCGAACATGGCGGCTTGATGCTCGGCCCCAACGCCCGGCCCATCCTGCGCGGGGAGGAGGAGGTGCGCATCCTCGTGCCCCCCAGGCGCGAACGGCGCAAGCGCAACGCCCGCAACGGCGCGGATGCCAATCCGGTCGGCGATCCGCTGTTCGACGCGCTGCGCACCTGCCGCCGCGAACTGGCGCAGGAGGCGGGCGTGCCGCCCTATGTCATCTTCCACGATTCGACCCTGCGCGAAATGGCCGAACAGCGCCCCACCAGCCTGCGCGATCTGGGCATGATCAGCGGCGTGGGTCAAAAGAAGCTCGATGCCTGGGGCGACGCGTTCCTGGCCGCGATCCGGCCTTTTCTGTAACGCGACATCCTTGAAACCGGCGCTGTCCCGGCGCATGGGTTGGGGAAAGGAGACCCACAGATGTTCCGCAAGCTGACCGACCATATCCTCGTTTCCCCCCAGATCACGATCGATCAGGTGGCAGAGGCGAAAGCGCAGGGCGTGACGATGATCGTCAACAACCGCCCCGACAATGAGGAGCCGGGTCAGGTCAACGGCGCGGAGATCGAAGCGGCGGCCAAGGCGGCGGGCATCGCCTATGTCGCCGTGCCGGTCGCCCATGGCGGCTTTGCCCCCTGGCAACTCGATGGCATGGCCGCAGCGCTGGAGCAGGCCGGCACCGGCAAGACGCTGGCCTATTGCCGCTCAGGCACGCGCAGCACCTTGCTCTGGGCGCTCACCCGCGCGCGGGCAGGCGACAATGGCGACGTGCTGGCGGCGCAGGCGGCGGCGGCAGGCTATGACATCGCCCCGGTGCGCCAGATCATGGATGCGCTGAAGGCGGAGTGATCACTGCTCCTCGCACCGCCCGGTAAATTCGGTCGCTGCGCGCACACGGACGATGCGCGTGCGGCGATCATAGTCGATGCGCGGCTTGTTCAGCCCGTTCATGCGATAGCTGCCCGTAATCCGGTCCGGCGTCACCAGCAGGTCGGCGATCGGCCACCAGCCATCATTCCCGCCCGAATGGATCGGCGACACCAGCTTGCCGGACGGATGCACCCGGCCGACACCATCGGCAATCTCGATCTCCAGATCGGACGAAAAGGCTTCCCGCCCCATGGTCGTGCCAAATTCCGGCTCGAATTTGCGCGACTTGCGATTGTAGCGATAGCCGGACGAGCTTTGCGCCGCAGGTCCGCTGCCCGTGCCGATACAGACCAGCGAAATCCTCTCAAAGGGCTGTGTCGGCCGGGACGTCGCGCCGCCGCCGCCGGCATTGCAATTGGCCGCCGGAACCGTGCCGATCGCGTTGTAGCGGCCCTCGGCCGTCGCCACCGAAATGCACTGCCGCTGCCGCTCGCTCCACCAGAAGGACCATTTCGTGTCCCGCACCACATTGGTGGTGACGAAGCGATAGCCCCGCGCCTCCAGCTGGGTTTCGCCCCCGGCGGCCCTGGCACCGACCAGGTCGGCGACATCGGGCGGCGTCTGGGCGATGGCGGGGGTCGCGGATGCCGCCAGCAGGACGGCTATCACAGGCAGGAAACGCATGGACCAATCCTCCTGAAGGGGCGCAGATGCAAACATTAGCGCGTGAACAGAAATCCGACGATAAGGAACAGGGTAAATGCTTCAAACAGGGTGATGGCGACCGCACCGATCGCGGAGATATAGCCGGTGCCCAGCTTCATGGCGAACCAGCGTGTCTCGATGATGACATAATAGAGGATGCTCGCGACGACCAGCCCGATGCCGCCTATATGGGTGGCGGGCCATGCCGTGCGGACCAGGGCGACGCCGGTGCCCAGCCCCAGCGCGAATACGCCGGTGGGATAGCATTGCGCGTAAAAGGGCGCCCTTAGCGTATTGCGGTCAATCGGCAGGCCACGCCGGCGCACCATCCTTGTGGCGGTGAACAGGGAAAAGGACGCAAAGACGACCAGCCGCAGCACCAGCGCGCTGGCATCGTCATTGACCAGCGCGCCCAGCCCGTGCTGGTCGGCAACGATCGCATCAACCTGCCCCAGCGTCAGCGAAACCACATGGGCCATCAGCAGCGCAATCGCCAGGAATAGCGGCGGGCTGAGCGCTGCACCATATTGCTGGTCGTCGGGCAGAGCCAGCTGATCGTCGGCATAGTCCATCATCGCAAAGGGATGGATGATCGAACGCCATAGCGTCAGCGGAAAGAAGAGCAGCCAGCTCATGACTTCGTAGAGAAGCTCGTCGAGCGAGTTGATCCATTTCATGAAATCCATGGCGCATCATCGGACAAAGCCGGTGCGCAGGGCAATCCCCCTACAGCATGGAAATATTAGCCTTCCACCGTCACATGCTCCATCCGCGGTAGCGACTTCACCCGCGCCCGGACTCGCGCAACGTCCGCGCCCGGCGCCAGGCTGATGATCGACGCATGGGCGTGCGGGCCGATGCGCCAGACATGCAGGTCACAGATAGTCGCGCCCTCGGCCTCCACCAGCGTCCGCACTCTCGCCATCAGCGCCGGTTCCGCCGTATCCAGCAGGATCGCGGCGGTATCCTTCATCAGCCCCCAGGCCCAGCGCGCTATCACCACTGCGCCCAGCAGGCCGACCGCGGGGTCCATCCACCGCCAGCCCAGATAGCGCCCGGCCAGCAGCGCCGCGATCGCCAGTACCGACGTCAGCGCATCGGTCAGCACATGCACATAGGCGGCGCGCAGATTATTGTCGGCATGGCTGTGTTTGGCGCCATGGGCATGATCATGCCCATGATCGCCATGGCCATGATCATGGCTATGGTCATGCCCCAGCAGAAACGCGCTGATGATGTTGATGACCAGCCCGACGACGGCCACCAGCGTCGCCTCGCCAAAGGCGACCTCGACCGGCTGGAAGAACCGCATCCCCGATTCGATCGCGATGAACAGCGCCATGACGCCCAGCAGCAGGGCAGAGGCAAAGCCGGACAGATCGCCCACCTTGCCCGTCCCGAACGTGTAGCGCGGGTTGCGCGCGTGTCGCCGGGCATAAGCATAGGCCGCCGCCGCCACGGCCAGAGCGCCCGCATGCGTCGCCATATGAAAGCCGTCGGCCAGCAGCGCCATCGATCCGGTGGTCCATCCCGCGACAATCTCCACCACCATGGTCGCGGCGGTCAGCCATACGACCCACAGGGTGCGCTTCGCATTCTCGTCATGCCCGGCGGACAGATAGATATGGTCGAAATAATGGCTGTCCTCGCCCTCCATGGACGCCGCGTCGAGCGTTGGGGCAGGGGCGGGATCATGACTGTGATCGTCATGCCGGTGATCATGGCCGTCGTGCATCGTCATTTCCCGTAGCGGCGGATCAGCGCCAGCATTTCCTCGCTGGCGGCGCTGCGCTCGGCATCGGTCAGGCCCGGTCGGGCGACATGCTCGCGCATATGCTGCTCGATCAGTTCCTCCATCAGGCTGCCGACCGCGCCACGCACCGAAGCCACCAGTTGCAGCGTTTCGGAACAGTCGGCGTCCCCCGTCAACTGGCGGTCCACGGCAGCAATCTGTCCCGCGATACGGCGCACCCGCGCCAGCAACTTGTCCCGATCGGCGATGATATGCATAGGGTACCCCCCTATACTATTTTGCGGGTGTTTACCAGAGCCTCCTGCACAAACCCCCGTTCGTTTCGAGCGAAGTCGAGAAACGCCGCGCAGGTTTCTCGACTGCGCTCGAAACCAACGGATCAAGCTATGGTCATGCTGTGCTGAACAGGTCCGCCGTCTCCCGCCGCTTCCCCAAAAACCATACCGCCGCGCCATTTGGGTCATGGCCTTGCCGCACAGCCTCCCCTAACAGGATCGCATGACCAACCGGGTGGAATGCGATCTGGCGATCCTTGGCGGCGGCCTGGCGGGCAGCCTGATCGCGCTTGCCTTCGCCGCCCGGCGGCCCGATGTGCGGCTGGCGCTGGTGGAGCGCGACGCCGGGATTGGCGGCAACCATATCTGGTCCTTTTTCGATGGCGATGTGATGCCCGGCGACCGCTGGCTGGTCGATCCCTTGATCAGCCATCGCTGGCCGCAGGGGCATGATGTCCGCTTTCCCGGCCACCATCGGCAACTCGACACCCCCTATAACAGCATCGCCTCGCCCCGGCTCGACGCGCATATCCGCGCCGTGCTGGGTGACGCCGTGCTGACCGGGGCAGATGTGGTGTCGGTGACGCCCGATGCGGTCATGCTGGCCGACGGGTTGGAAATTACCGCAGGGGCGGTGATCGATGCGCGCGGGGCGGGCGACCTGTCGGCGCTGCGCTGCGGCTGGCAGAAGTTTGTGGGCCATACGCTGCGGCTCGATGCGCCGCACGGGATCGACCGGCCCGTCATCATGGATGCGAGTGTGGAGCAGATTGACGGGTATCGCTTCGTCTATCTGCTGCCCTGGGACGCCCGCACCATCTTCATCGAAGACACCTATTACAGCAACAGCCCGGCGCTGGATGTCGCCAGCATCGGCACGCGGATCGCGGCCTATGCGCAGGCAAAGGGCTGGCACGGCACGGTCGTCCATCGCGAACAGGGTGTGTTGCCGGTTGTCCATGGCGGCGATTTCTACAGCTATTGGCCAGCGCATGATCCGGTCGCCCGCGCCGGTGTGCGGGCGGGGCTGTTTCAGCCCATGACCGGCTATTCGCTGCCTGATGCCGTCCGTTTCGCGACCTGGCTCGTGGATCAGCCGCTCGATCGTCTGGCCATGGTCACCCGCGCCCGCGCCGCCGCCCATTGGCGCGCTGGCGGCTATTATCGCCTGCTCGGCAAGATGCTGTTCGGCGCGGCCCGGCCCGACCAGCGCTGGCGCATCTTCGCCCGCTTCTACCGCCTGTCCGCGCCGCTGATCCAGCGTTTCTACGCCGGGCGCTCCACCCTGACCGACCGCATCCGCATCTTGTGCGGACGCCCCCCCGTGCCCATAAGGGATGCCATGCGAACATTGTTGAATCCGCCCGCCTGATGGCCAGAAAAGCGATCGTCATCGGCGCAGGCTTTGGCGGCCTGGCGCTCGCCATCCGCCTGCAATCCGCCGGCATGGACACCATTTTGGTGGAGGCGCGCGACCGTCCCGGTGGCCGCGCCTATATGTGGGAAAAGGACGGCTTCACCTTCGACGCCGGGCCGACCGTCATCACCGATCCCGATTGCCTGTCGGAACTGTGGCGCCTGTCGGGGCATGACATGGCGCAGGACGTGACGCTGATGCCGGTCAGCCCCTTCTACCGCCTCAACTGGCGCGACGGCACGAATTTCGATTACAGCAATGACGAAGCGTCGCTGCGCACGGAGATCGCCAAGCTCGATCCCGCCGACGTCGCGGGTTATGAACGCTTCCTCGATTATGCCGCCGGGGTGTATGAGGAGGGGTATCGCAAGCTCGGCTCGGTCGCCTTTCTCGACTTCGCCTCGATGATCAAGGCCGCACCCGCGCTCGCCAAATATCAGGCCTGGCGGTCGGTCTATTCGATCGTTTCTTCCTATGTGAAGAATGAAAAGCTGCGCGAGGCGCTGTCCTTCCATACGCTGCTGGTCGGCGGCAATCCGATGAACACCAGCGCCATCTATGCGCTGATCCACAAGCTGGAAAAGGATGGCGGCGTCTGGTTCGCAAAGGGCGGGACCAATCGTCTGGTGCAGGCCATGGCGACCCATTTCGAGCGGCTGGGCGGCACGTTGCGGCTGGGTGACAAGGTGACCCGGATCGAAACCCAGGGCGACAGGATCACCGCTGTGCATACAGCATCGGGCTGGCGCGGGGAGGCGGACGCTGTCGCCAGCAACGCCGACCTGATGCACAGCTATCGCGATCTGCTGGCCCACCATCCGCGCGGTGCAAAGCAGGGGGAAAAGCTGGCGCAAAAGCGCTGGTCGCCCAGCCTGTTCGTGCTGCATTTCGGGATCAAGGGCAGCTGGCCCGGTATCCCGCATCATATGATCCTGTTCGGGCCGCGCTATAAGGGATTGCTGACGGACATCTACGATCATGGCGTGCTGCCGGAAGATTTCTCGCTCTATCTGCACCATCCGACCGTGACCGATCCGTCGATGGCGCCCGACGGTCATTCGACCTTCTATGCGCTCGCCCCGGTGCCGCACATGGGCAAGCTGCCGATCGACTGGGATCAGTTCGCCCCCGCCTATGCCGACCGGATATTGGACGAAATCCAGCATCGCCTGATCCCCGACATCCGGTCGCGCATCGTCACCCAGTTCCATTATGCGCCGTCCGATTTCGGCCGCGATCTGAACGCCCATCTGGGCAGCGCCTTCAGCCTGGAACCCTTGCTGACCCAGAGCGCCTGGTTCCGCGCGCATAATCGCGACGATGTGATTCCCAACCTGTATCTGGTAGGGGCAGGCACGCATCCGGGCGCTGGCATCCCCGGCGTCGTCGGCAGCGCGAAGGCGACAGCGGCACTGATGATAGAGGATCTGGCTGCTTTAGGCTAAGCATCTGAATTATATCGATATTACCACGATGCCATATGGTGAATATGGGAAGAGTATGAATAGATTGGCCGTATATTGCGGATCAGCCACCCCTGCCGATCCGATCTTCATCGAAGCCGCCCGCCATGTCGGACGCACCCTCGCCGCCCGTGGAATCGGCGTCGTCTATGGCGGTGGGCGTCTCGGCCTGATGGGCGCCGTGGCTGACGCGGCGCTGGAGGCTGGTGGCGAGGTGATCGGCGTGATTCCCGACGCCCTTGTCGGCGCGGAAGTCGCCCATCGCGGCTGCACGCAGCTGCACGTCGTCCAGACGATGCACCAGCGCAAACAGCTCTTCACCGACCTGTCTGACGGCTTCGTCACCCTGCCCGGCGGGGTGGGGACGATGGATGAATTGTGGGAGGCGATCAGCTGGTCGCAGCTGGGCTATCATCAAAAGCCGGTCGGCCTGCTCAATGTCGGCGGCTTTTACGACCAGCTGATCGGCTTCAACCGGCAGATGGTGGCGGCAGGCTTCATCCGTGCCCAGCATGCGGGCATCCTGCTGCATGCCGACAGCATAGACGCCCTGCTCGATACCATGGCCGCCTATCAGCCCCACGAAACGATCTTCGCGATGAAGGCGGCGCGGCTCTGACGGGTTCGCCACATCTCGACCGTCCCGCCCTCGTCGCCCATGCGCAGGCGAGCATCGCGCGTGGCTCGAAATCCTTCGCCATGGCCTCTACCCTGTTCGACCGGGTAACCCGTGAACGGGCCTGGCTGCTCTACGCCTGGTGCCGCAAGTGCGACGACATTGCCGACGGACAGGACCATGGCGGCACGCTCACCGGCGTAAGCGACGGGCAGGCGCGATTGTCGACCATCCGCGTCATGACCGACATGGCGCTGCGCGGTGAGGCGACCGGCGATCCGGCCTTTGACGGCTTTGGCGTGGTGATGCGCGAATGCGCCATTCCGGCCCGCTATGCCCATGACCTGATAGAGGGGTTCGCGCTCGACGCGCGTGACTGGAG
This sequence comes from Sphingobium sp. GW456-12-10-14-TSB1, assembly GCF_059424385.1. NCBI lineage: Bacteria > Pseudomonadati > Pseudomonadota > Alphaproteobacteria > Sphingomonadales > Sphingobiaceae > Sphingobium > Sphingobium sp. GW456-12-10-14-TSB1. The sequence continues at coordinate 3,168,120 of NZ_JBWKZI010000001.1, forward strand.
GCCGCGCAGTCAGGACGATATGCTGCGCTACTGCTATCATGTCGCGGGCGCTGTCGGTTGCATGATGGCGGTGTTGATGGGGGTCGATCCGGCCGATCAGGCGACGCTGGACCGCGCCTGCGATCTGGGACTGGCGTTTCAACTGGCGAACATCGCCCGCGACATTAGCGAGGATGAAGCCGCCGACCGCTGCTACCTGCCGCAGGAGTGGCTCGCGGAAATGGATATTCCGCCCGGCGAGCATATGAAGCCATGGGTCCGCCCGCGCCTTGCCCTGTTGGGCAAGCGCATGGCCGACATGGCCGCCGCCTATGAACAAAGCGCGCGCCACGGCACCGGCGCATTGCCGCCGCGCGCGGCATGGGCTGTGCTGGCAGCAGCGGGCATTTATGGCGACATTGCGCGGGAGGTCGCCAGACGGGGCGAGCAGGCATGGGACCATCGCGTCGTCACGCCCAAATCCGACAAGCTGCTGTGGGTAGCCCGGTCCGGCTGGCAGGTGATTGGCCGCGCGCGCCGCTGGCCCGCAACAACGCCGCGCCCGGCCGGCCTGTGGACCCGCCCCACCGCCTGACGCTGCCCCTCACGAGCCAAAAAAAGGACCGATGCTTTCGCATCGGCCCGAGGCATGTTCGCAGGAGGAACAGTGTGGGGCGGGCGGGCCTTGTCGCGTTCGGGCGGCCCGCCCTGCCAAGTCTTACATATTGTAGGCGCGCTCGCCGTGCTCGCCGAGGTCGAGACCTTCCAGTTCGACTTCCTGGCTGACACGCAGGCCGGTGACTGCCTTGGCGATGAAGATGGCGACCACGGTGCCGATGGCGGCCCAGACAATCGTCACACCGACCGCATAAAGCTGGACCAGCAGCTTGTCGAAGATCACATAATCTTCCGCGCCGGGGCCACCAAAGGCAGGCGAGTAGACGATCGCGGTGCCGATGGCGCCGATCATGCCGCCAACGCCGTGGATGCCGAATGCATCCAGCGAGTCGTCATAGCCAAGCTTGGGCTTGATGACGGTCACGGCATAGAAGCAGATGATCGAAGCGACAGCGCCCAAGATGATGGCACCGAACGGGCCGGAGTTGCCAGCGGCTGGCGTAACGGCGACCAGGCCGGCGATGATGCCCGAACAGAAGCCCAGAGCCGAACCCTTGTGGCCGTTCAGCTTTTCAGCAAGCATCCAGAAGAGGCCAGCCGACGCCGTGGCGACGAAGGTGTTGATCATGGCCAGAGCCGCCGAACCATTGGCTTCGAGAGCCGAACCGGCGTTGAAGCCGAACCAGCCAACCCACAGCAAGCCAGTGCCAACGCCAGTCAGCGTCAGCGAGTGGGGAGCCATCGGCTCCTTGGGAAAGCCGATACGCTTGCCGAGGATAATGCAGGCTACCAGAGCCGAAACGCCCGCATTGATGTGGACGACGGTGCCGCCCGCAAAGTCGAGCGCGCCGAGCTTGAAAAAATAGCCGCTCGCTGCCCAGACCATGTGCGCGATCGGGAAATATACGATCGTCAGCCAGACAGCGGCAAAGACCATCACGGCCGAGAATTTGATGCGCTCGACCACCGAACCCAACACCAGCGCCACGGTGATCGCGGCAAAGGTCATCTGGAAACAGACGAACACATATTCGGGGATTTCGACACCCGCCGTGAACGTCGCGGCCTGCGACGCCGGGGTGATTCCCTTCAGGAACGCCTTGTCAAAGGTCGAAATGAAGTTGGACAGGCCGCTGGTATAGTCCGGCCCGAATGCCATGGAATAGCCGTACATTACCCAGATCAGCATCGCGAGGCAGGCCGCCGCGCCGATCTGCGTCATGACCGACAGCATGTTCTTCGTGCGAACGAGGCCGCCGTAGAACAGCGCCAGGCCCGGCAGGATCATCGCCAGAACCAATACGGTCGACATCATCATCCAGGCCGTATCGCCCTTGTCGACGGTCGCGGCGGGTACCGCCGCATCCTGTGCCCAAGCGGGCAGAGCGGTGAAGAGCAACAGCCCGGCTGCCCCCGCAACCCCGCAAAGTTTCTTGGAAAAGGTCATTATTTCCCCCTTCTTACAGCGCGGTTTCGCCGGTCTCGCCGGTGCGGATGCGCACGGCCTGACCGACATCGAGGACGAAGATCTTGCCATCGCCGATGGCGCCCGAATTGGCGGCCGCCTGGGTCGCTTCCACGACGCGCGGCGCAAGGTCGTCGTCGCAGACGACCTCGATCTTGATCTTCGGGACCATGTTGGTGGAATATTCGGCGCCGCGATAGATTTCGGTCTGCCCCTTCTGGCGGCCGAAGCCCTTTACTTCGCTGACCGTCATACCTGCGATGCCGAGCGAGGAGAGTGCCTCGCGGACATCGTCAAGCTTGAACGGCTTGATGATAGCCATGACAAGTTTCATGTCGCCCCCTGTTACTGGTGTGCAGGGGACTACTCAGCAAGAGGCGTGCCAATTTGTTAAACACGCGTTAATGCGGGCTTATGGCGCGATGATGCGAAGGGCAGCGCCAAAAAAATGGGCAGCCATCTATTGATGCTTAAAAAATAGGCAGCATCAGCCTACCATTGCGCGCCTTCCGTAGCGGCATCGGCTTCTTCCGGCCGCGTTTCCCGGCCTAGTGCGGCATTGCGATGGGGGAAACGGCGGAAGCGGGCGATGATTGCATGATGCTGGCGGGCAAAATCCATCGATCGCTCGTCACCTGTACCTTCGAACAGGCTCAACGACAGTTCCTGATCTTCCAGCGCCTCGCTGTGCTGAAACGGCATGTAGAAGAAGAGCCGTCCGGCCCCGCCGATCTGGATGTCATAGCCATGGGCAATCGCCCCCCGCGCCACGTCCCGCGCCAGCGCGTCGGTGGCAAATGCCTCCGCCGATCCGCGGAACATGTTGCGCGGCAACTGATCGAACAGGATCACGGCGGCCAGCGCATCGTCGGCGCGGTCGAGGAAGGCGTCGGCAGGCAGCGCCTTTTTTTCGGCCCATAAAGGCTGAAATCGCGCCTGGCACTGATGATCAAGCGCAGGATCATGGCTGTACCAGCCTGTTTCCCCGACCTGGTTGAACCAGAAGTCGAGCAAGGCCGCCGCCCAATCGGCAGTAACCGCTTCGTGGCTGTCGGTCAGCATGTTCATAGGGCCTATACTCACGAACCTCCCGACCGGTTCCGCCTTCCGTAGCGGCAAAGCGTCAGGTCGCCGTGCCGCCGACCGTCAGCCCCTCCAACAGCAAGGTTGGCTGACCAACCCCGGCAGGCACGCTCTGCCCGCCCTTGCCGCACATGCCGATGCCTTCGTCCAGCGCCCAGTCGTTGCCGATGCCGACCACCTTGGTCAGCGCGGTCGGGCCATCGCCGATCAGCGTTGCGCCCTTGATCGGATCGCCCAGCTTGCCATTCTCGACCCGGTACGCCTCGGTGCAGGAAAAAACGAACTTGCCCGACACGATGTCGACCTGACCGCCGCCAAAGCTTTTGGCGAAGATGCCGGACTTCATGCGCGACAGCAATTCTTCCGGGTCGTCATTGCCGCCCTTGATGAAGGTGTTGGTCATGCGCGGCATAGGGCCATGGGCATAGCTTTCGCGGCGACCGTTGCCGGTGGGTTCAACCCCCATCAATCGGGCGTTGAGCCGGTCCTGCATGTAACCGCGCAATATGCCATCCTCGATCAGGATATTCTCGCGCGTCGGGGTGCCTTCGTCATCGATGGATAGCGAACCGCGGCGGCTGGCAATCGCGCCGTCATCGACGACGGTGACGCCGGGCGCGGCGACGCGCTGGCCAATGCGACCGGAAAAGGCGCTGGTCCCCTTGCGGTTGAAGTCGCCTTCCAGCCCGTGGCCGATCGCTTCATGCACCAGGACACCCGGCCAGCCGGGACCGAGCAGCACGGTCATCTCGCCAGCGGGCGCAGCGACGGAGCGGAGATTGACCTGCGCCTGCGCCAGAGCTTCGTCGATGGCGCGATTCCAGACGGCAGGTTCCATCACCTGATCATAGAGATAGCGCCCGCCAATGCCGAAGCTGCCGGTTTCGCGGCGACCATCCTCTTCCAGAATCAGCGAGACGTTAAGCCGCACCAGCGGGCGGATGTCGGTGGCGGTGAAACCGTCAGCGCGGACGATCTCGATCACCGACCAGCTTCCGGCCAGACTGACCGACACCTGCGCGACGCGCGGGTCGCGCGCGCGGGCAGCCGCGTCGATCGCGGCGCATAGCGTCACCTTCTCGGCAAAGGGGACGATCTCCAGCGGATTGGCGTCGGTATAGAGATGGCGGTTGGTGCGCTGGGGCGGCGGCGCGGGAGGAGCGGTTGCGGGATCGAGCAGGGTCAGCGTCTGGGCCGCTTTGCGGATAGCGGCTTCGCTGATGTCATTGGCATGGGCAAAGCCCGTCATTTCGCCCGATACGCCGCGCAGGCCGAACCCGGCATCGGTCGAATAATCGGCGGTTTTCAGCCGCCCATCGTCAAAGCCGAAACTCTCGCTCGCGCGATATTGCAGGTAAAGTTCGCCATCGTCGCAGCTTTTGAGCGCATCGGCGGTCAGGCGGCGCGCGCCATCGGGATCAAGCAGGCCGGGGCGATAGAGAAGGCCACGGGCGTCGGTAAATTGGGCGGTCGGATCGGTCATGTCCCCGATATAGGGGCGACAGCATCCAGGCCCAAAGGAAAAGTTAGAGGCTGGCGCCCGAAGCGATATCGGGCTTGCTGCCGATGTCGCCAGTGTCAGCGATGCTGCCGATTAGTACGAAGCGCCGATCGCAATAGCCGCAATCGACATAGCCATGTTCGTCGATTTCGAGAAAGACGCGCGGATGGCCGAGCGCTGCGGGAATGTCGCCTGAACCGTCGCAGGAGACGCGGGATTTGGAGACTCGGATGATTTCAGGCGGCTGGATCATGATCCCGGACCTAGCAGCGGCGGCGCTGCGCTGCAATATGTGGTGAGCGCTTACATCAGCGGCAGGCGGGGTCTTTTGCAGGGCTGACCTTGGCTATCCTGCACGGCCTTGGCAGCGGGCCTCCAGTCGGCGCAATCGCTCGCCACCATCACCGCAAAGGGGGACAGCATCAGCAGGGCAGGCGCGATGGTGCCGCCAATAAGGGCTGCGAAAGGCATGGCGCGATGGTGCCGCAGCGATACTTGCTACAGGATGAACGATACGCAGGCGGTTTGATTGATTGTGCCCTCGCTTGCGCGAAACCAGTAGGGCAAAACTGGTGGGCGATGACGGGCTCGAACCGCCGACATTCTCGGTGTAAACGAGACGCTCTACCAACTGAGCTAATCGCCCGCTCCTGCGGAGAAGCGTCTATCTAGGGAAAAATGCCGGGGCGTCAAGCCGGGAGTCAGGCGGTGAGCAGACGGCGGCTGGCGCCGAACCAGCGGGTCAGCGCTTCGGCGGCCTCATTGGCCAGTGCGATGAAGATGCGCCGACCATCATGGGGATCGGCCTGCCGTTCGACCAGCCCCTTGTCGGTCAGCGTGCGAATCCAGCGTAATGCGGTTGTCGGCGGCACGGCGGCGGCGATGCACAGGCTGGAAACGGAGACGCGCTCATGTTCCAGCCTGGCGGCCAGCAGGTCGAGCAGCATGTCCCAGGCCGGATCGGCAAACAGGTCGCCGGGCAGGAAATCGGCGCGAATGCGGCGTGCGCGCAGCAGGTCGCGGACCTGGGTGGCGCTGATCGGCGGAGCGTCCGGGCTGGCGACTTCGCTGCCGATCGGCGCGATCGCAGGCATACCGATATAATCGCTCGCCCGGTCCGCGATGCGCGGACCAAGATCGAAACTGGGCGCGGCGACGCCGCGCGGGCGCTGGGTCATAGCCTCGATCGTGCGGGCGAGGCGTCCGACCTCTTCGCTCAATTGCTGCAGGCGGGTGCTTTCGCGGTCCATTTCATGGACCTGACCCGCCGCGGGCCGACGCTCTCCTGCGGCGATCAGCGCAGACGCCAGTTCGACCCGGTCCGGATCACACAGCAATTGCGTATACGGGCTGCGCAGGCAGGCGAAAGCAAGTTCCACTGTTTCCCATCCAGCAACGAGGATCACGGCCATGCCAGTCTGGATCGCCTGGGTTTCCAGTTGCACCAGCAGCCGCTCCAGAAGCGGGGTCATGGACTGGCAAAAGACCAGTACCGCGTCACACTGAACCTGAAGATCGAGCCGCATCGGAGCGTTGTCCAGCGTGGTCAGCCCAAGCAGGCGGAAGCCGGCAGCCGCCACCACTGGCTCCAGCGTTAACGCATCCGTCTGATCCGCGATGACCAACAGGCTCGCGCGCTCATCATGCGGCGCTAGCGGTGCGCTATGGCTCGTCAAAGGCGAGGCGTAGGAAAAATCTTCCATCATGGTCCGAATCCTGTTCTACCTTCGTTCCTGAGACTAAAGCAAGAACAGATCAATTCAGCCCCACATATTCGCCATTTTGGAGAGGGTCTGGAGCAATGCCGTCATTTGGCCATCGGAAAAGAACGACAGGTGGTTCGTCCCGTCCAGTTTGCAGCCAATCTGGCGGGAGGATGAAGGAAATATCCTATCGCCTCAGGAAAGGGTTAGGATTGCTCCAAAATGGAATCAGTTATTACACCGCCGTGGCGCGGGCGAAGGCGATGTAGAGTGCCCGCAGTCGCATCGCGACCGGGCCGGGGGTGCCGGTGCCGATGGTCTGGCCATCGATGGTGACGACCGACTGGCACAGGGTCGAGGCGCTGGTGATGAACGCTTCTTTCGCGGCCAGCGCTTCTGCGACGCTGAAAGGGCGGCGGATGACGGCCAGGCCGCTTTCGACGGCCAGCGTGGTCAGCGCGTCGCCGGTGCAGCCTGCCAGCACCGCCTGGCTGTAGGGGCGGGTGACGATGCCTTCGTCGGTGACGATGAAGGCGGTGGAGGACGCGCCTTCGGTCACGAAGCCGTCCTCGACCAGCCAGGCTTCCTGTGCGCTCGCGTCGCGCGCGGCCTGTTTGGCCATCGCCTGCGCCAGCAAGCCGGTGCTTTTGATGTCGCGCCGTTTCCAGCGCAGGTCGGGCATCGTGGCAACCGCGATGCCGGTCGTGACGGCAGGGACATGGAGAATGGGTTTGTCCTGCACGAACAGGAACAGGGTCGGCGCAGTATCGGGCGACGGCAGGAAGTCGCGCGTCGCGTCCGCGCCACGGGTCAGCTGAAGATAGACGAGACCTTCATTCAGCGCGTTGCAGGCGACGAGTTGCTTTTGCACCGCCTCAATTTCGGCAAGGCTCATGGGCAGGGCGATGCCAAGCGCGGCGGCGGAACGTTGCAGTCGGGCGAGATGGTTGGCGCTGTCGATCAGCTTGCCATCGATGACCGCCGCGACCTCATAAATGCCATCGGCAAACAGGAAGCCGCGGTCCAGCGGTGAGATCCGCGCGTCTGCAAGCGGTAGAAGGGCACCGTTGAGATAGGCGATCGACATGAAGCGGGGCATTTCCTTAGGCGATGAAGCCCCTGCTTTTGCCGGTCGGGCGGGCAGGGTCAAGCGGCTTGGCGTCGCATATCACGCTGTTGCGGCGGGAAGGGCGGGCGCGGAACTTCGCTAAATTCGCCCATATCGCGCATGGGAAATTGACGCAAAGTCGGTCGTCCGCCGGTGCGGGCAAGGGGGTGGGGTGGACGATGTAAAGGAGCCGGGTCTAAATATATCAGGGGCGGGTTGTGTAGGACAGCGGACCGATTTTATGCGTCATTGACGCATGCGCCAATGGCGCATATATTGCTACCATGAGCCGTTTGCAAACCGTCGTAGAATTGCCTGAATTTCTGCGACGGGCCAAAGCGATCCTGTCCGATGAGGAGCGCGCCGCGCTGGTGAACTATATCGCGGCCAACCCGGAAGCAGGCGTCTCTCTAGGCGGCGGGTTGCGCAAGGTTCGCGTCGCCCGTGCAGGCGGCGGCAAAAGTGGTGGATACCGGACTATCCATCTATTCGGCGGCGGGCATGTGCCGATCTTTCTGATCACGCTGTTCGCCAAGAATGAAAAGGATAATTTGAGCCGTGCCGAGCAGGCGGAACTGGTCGCGCTGGGCAAGGCTCTGCTGGCTTTTTATGGAGACAGGCAATGAGCGCCTATGAAACGATCCGTCAGGGATTGGACGAAGCACTGGCCTTTGCGCAGGGACAGGATGTGGACGCGCGGGTGCATCAGGTGGCGGTGCGCGATGTCGATGTTGCGGCGATCCGGGCCAGCACCGGCCTGTCGCAAGGGGCGTTCGCGCGCAGCATCGGCGTCGCGCGTGGCACATTGCTCAACTGGGAACAGGGCCGTCGCCGCCCCACCGGCCCGGCGCAAGTGCTGCTGGCGATGATCGCCAAGCGGCCTTCGCTGGTGGAGGAGTTGTTGGGGTGAATTAAGCCGCCTTGCCCTGCAACGCCTTCTGCCGCCGCCGTTGCACCGATGAGCCTATGCCCATCGCCTCACGATATTTCGCCACGGTGCGCCGCGCTATGTCCATGCCCTTGGCGCGCAGCAGGTCGACCAGCGTGTCGTCGGACAGGATGGCATGGGGTTCTTCGGCGGCGATCAGCGCCTTGATATGGCTTTTGACTGCCTCAGCCGAGACGGCACCGTCGCCTTCGGCATTGGCGACGCCGCTGGTGAAGAAATATTTGAGCTCGAACTGGCCGCGCGGACAGGACAGATATTTGTTCGACGTCACCCGGCTGACGGTGGATTCGTGCATCGCGATGGCATCCGCGACGGTGCGCAGCGTCAGCGGTTTGAGGTGCGCGACGCCCTTGCGGAAAAAATCCTCCTGACAACGGACGATTTCGCTGGCGACCTTGATGATCGTTTTCTGGCGCTGGTCCAGCGCCTTCACCAGCCAGTTGGCGCTGGCCAGGCAATCGGCGAGCCATGCCTTGGCGCTCTTGTCCTGTTTGCCCGACGCCAGTTCGACATAATAATTACGGTTGATGAGGACGCGGGGCAGCGTCGCGCTGTTAATCTCGATCGCCCAGCCGTCCGCGGTGGGCCGCACGAACAGGTCCGGCGTGACGGGCGCGGCGCGATCGCTGGAAAAGCGCAGGCCGGGCTTTGGGTCATAGCTGCGCAGTTCGCGGATCATGTCCGCCATATCCTCTTCATCCACGCCGCAGATACGGCGCAACTGGGGCAGCGCGCCGCGCGCCAGCAGATCCAGATTGGCGAGCAGTCGCGCCATGCAGGGATCGTGACGGTCGGCCTCCTTGGCTTGCAGCGCCAGACATTCGGACAATGACCGCGCGCCAACCCCGGTGGGGTCGAAGCCATGGATGACGCCCAGCACCCGTTCCACGTCGCACAGCGGCAGGCCGAGCGCATGGGCGGTTTCCAGAAGATTGGCCTCCAGATAGCCCGCCGGGTCGATCTGGCCGATCAGTTGGCCAGCGACGATCAGGTCCATGCCCGACAAAGCGGCGCGGGCCTGATCCATCAGATGTTCCTGAAGGCTGGGTTCGGGATTGGCGAAACTGTCGAAATCTACCGCTTCGCCGCTGCCGCCCGTCAGCGCGTCCATGCCGCTGCCAGAACCGCTACTCGTGCCATGGGCGCTGGCCATGCGATCGCCGGGGCCATCGTCGATAAAGGTTTCGGCGCCATAATCGACGTCGAGCGGGGAATCGCTGGCGCCCAGTCCCTGGCCGATCAGATCGTCGCTCGACCCGGTTTCGGCGGCAAGCGCAGGGCGTTCCACATCCCGGTCTATGCCATCGGGCGCGGGCAGGTCGTCGGGCGCGCTGCCGCTGTCGAGCAGCGGATTTTTCTCCAGCTCAACCGCGACGAACGCATCAATCTCCAGATTGGAAAGCGCCAGCAGCTTGATCGCCTGCTGGAGCTGCGGCGTCATCACCAGCGACTGGCTTTGCCGGATGTCGAGGCGTGGACCGAGCGCCATCAGACCATAACTGCGTCATGAATGGGAGTGCGCGCCGCCATCATGTCAAAGCGAGAAATTCTCGCCCAGATAGAGGCGGCGTACGTCGGCATTGGCGACCAGTTCGGTCGGGCTGCCGGCAAAGAGCATCTGGCCGCCATAGATGATGCAGGCGCGATCGACGATTTCCAGCGTTTCGCGCACATTATGGTCGGTGATGAGGACGCCGATGCCCCGGTTCTTCAGATCTTTGACCAGGTCGCGGATGTCGGCGATGGAGAGCGGGTCGATGCCCGCAAAAGGTTCGTCCAGCAGCACGATCGAGGGATTGGCGGCCAGCGCGCGGGCGATTTCGCAGCGGCGGCGTTCGCCCCCCGACAGCGCCATTGCCGCCGAATCGCGCAAACGGGTCAGGCCGAATTCGTCGAGCAGCTGTTCCAGCCGGGCGTCGCGCGCATCACGGTCCGGCTCGGCCAGTTCCAGTACGGCGCTGATATTCTGCGCGACGGTCAGGCCACGAAAGATCGACGTTTCCTGCGGCAGATAGCCCAGCCCCAATATGGCGCGGCGATACATGGGCAGGCCGGTAATATCCTGCCCATCCAGCACGATGCGGCCGCGGTCGGGGCGGACCAGCCCCATCACCGAATAGAAACAGGTCGTCTTGCCCGCGCCATTGGGGCCAAGCAGGCCGACCACTTCGCCCTTGCCCACGGTCAGCGACACGTCGGACAGGACGACGCGCTTGTCATAGCTTTTGGCGATCGAGATGACCGACAGGCCATCACCCAGTTCCTGCGGGGCAAGGGGGTGGTGGGCCTGGGCTGGCCGATCCTGGGTGGTGACGTCGTGCATGGTTCGTCCATTCTTGCAGCCAATGGATTGACCGCCAGTAAAAATTGGTCCGCCCGCGGGGCAGTTGGCATTCTTTGTGCATGGGATTGCCGCCGGGGCAAGGGGGAAAATGGCGTGATGAGGCGCGGGCGCGCCTAGCCGCGCACCGGCAAAGCGGTCTGATATTTGGTGACCGACAGCGCAAATTGCGATGATGCGCCCGCGACCGAGGGGTGCTTGAGCAGGGTACGCATCAGGAAATGCTCATAATCAGCGACATTGGAGGCGACGACGCGCATCAGATAATCCCATTCGCCCGACATCGAATAGCATTCCATCACCTGATCATGGTCGCGCACGAACGCTTCGAACGCGGCGATCGAATCGCCCGAAAATTCCTTCATCCGCACATGGCAGAATATGGTCACATCCTGCCCCAACAGGTGTGGATCGGCCAGGCGGACCGCGCCGCGCAGCACGCCTGCTTCCTCCAGCGCCTTGACCCTGCGCCAGCAGGATGGGCCGGTGCTGCCGACCCGTTCGGCCAGATCGGCATTGCTGAGCGCGGCGTCACGCTGCAACTCTGCAACGATGCGGCGATCCAAAGCATCGAGTTCAACAAATTTCGTCATGAAATCACCGATATGTGAATTGAAATTGCAGTTATACCCTGATTATCGGCCATTTTGAAAAGCAATTTCGCGCCCGATTTGCGATGCTGGGGCCATGGCTGAAACCCCGCACGCCGAAACCCCGCTCGACCGTCCCGCGCACGCCGCGGAGGACTGGACCGTTCCGCAGGACTGGGATCGCTACAGCGCGGCCGACCATGCGATGTGGGACCGGCTGTTCGAGCGGCAGGCGCGCATGTTGCCGGGGCGGGTGGTGCCGGAATTCATGGCGGGGCTGGACATATTGCGGATGGACCAGCCGGGCATCCCGCGTTTCGACGCGCTGTCCGACCGATTGATGCAGGCGACCGGGTGGCAGGTGGTGGCAGTGCCGGGGCTGGTGCCCGACCGGCTGTTTTTCGATCATCTGGCCAATCGCCGCTTTCCCGCCGGGCGCTTCATCCGCACGCCAAGCCAGGAGGATTATCTGGAGGAGCCGGACGTGTTTCACGACGTGTTCGGCCATGTTCCCCTGCTCGCCAATCCGGTGTTCGCCGATTATATGCAGGCCTATGGCCAGGGCGGGTTGCGCGCCGACGGGTTGGGCGCGATCGAGAAGCTGGCGCGGCTTTACTGGTACACCGTCGAATTCGGGCTGATCGACACGGACGAGGGTCTGCGCCTCTATGGCGCGGGGATCGTGTCGTCCAATGCCGAATCGCATTTCGCGCTGGAGGATGCCTCCCCCAACCGGCTGGGCTTCGATCTTCAGCGGCTGATGCGGACCCGTTATAAAATCGACGATTTCCAGCAGAGCTATTTCGTCATCGACAGTTTCGATCAGCTGTTGCGCCAGACCGTCGAGACCGATTTCGCGCCGCTCTATGCCGCGCTGGCGCAGCAAAGCGATCTCGATACCGACACCATCCTGCCAGACGACCGGGTCTTTACCCGCGGGACGCAGGCCTATGCCCATAAGAAAATGCAAGAGGAGCCGAAATGACCACCAGCGCCGATAACCCCCTGGGCCTTAACGGTTTTGAATTTGTCGAATTCACGTCGCCCGACCCCGAAGCGATGGCCGCGCAGTTCGAGGCGCTGGGCTTTACCGCGACCCACCGGCACCCGACCAAGAATATCACCCGCTTCAAGCAGGGGCGGATCAACCTGATGCTCAACCGCGACGATGCGGGCCGGGTGGCGGCGTTTCGCGGGATGCACGGCCCCTCTGCCAGCGCCATGGCTTTTCGCGTCGCCGACCCGCAGGGCGCGCTGCAATGGGCGCTGGCCAATGGCGCGCAGCCGACCGAGGAGGATGACACGGTCATCATGGGGATTGGCGGCGCCTATCTCTATTTCATGCCCGACCATGGCGATCCCTATGCCAACTGGGCCGAATTTCCCGGCTGGCGCGAAGCGGAGGCGCGCAACAATGTCGGGCTCGACCTGCTCGACCATCTGACCCACAATGTCCGGCGCGGGCAGATGCGGGTGTGGAGCGAATTCTACCGCACCCTGTTCGGGTTCGAGGAACAGAAATTCTTCGACATCAAGGGCAAGGCGACCGGCCTCACCAGCCAGGCGATGATCGCCCCGGACAAGGCGATCCGCATTCCCCTGAACGAAAGCCAGGACGACAAGAGCCAGATCGAGGAGTTCATCCGCGAATATCATGGCGAGGGTATCCAGCATCTGGCGCTGACCACCGACGATATTTACGGCACGGTCGAAAAGCTGCGTGCGCGCGGCGTGCGGTTGCAGGACACGATCGAGACCTATTACGAACTGGTCGACAAGCGCGTCCCCGGCCATGGGGAGGATCTGGAACGGTTGCGCCGCAACCGCATTCTGATCGATGGCGATGTTGAAACCGAGGGGCTGTTGCTTCAGATCTTTACCGAGCCGATGTTCGGGCCGATCTTTTTCGAGATCATTCAGCGCAAGGGCAATGAAGGCTTTGGCAACGGCAATTTCCAGGCCTTGTTCGAAAGCATCGAATTGGACCAGATACGGCGCGGGGTGGTGAGCGTCGACGCCTGACGCAAGGCTTGGGAGGAGAGGATCGACATGCATTATCTCCCCGGCTGGGGCAATCATCATGCGAGCGAGGCGGTGGCCGGAGCGTTGCCGGTGGGGCGCAATTCGCCCCAGCTTGTGCCGTTCGGACTCTATGCGGAACAATTGTCCGGCACCGCCTTCACCGCGCCGCGCCATGACAACCGGCGCAGTTGGCTCTATCGGATGCGGCCAAGCGCGGGGCATCCGCCGTTCCGGCCCTATGGGCGCGATACGCTGATCGTAGCGGGGCAGGTCGATACGCCCAACCGGCTGCGCTGGAATCCGCTGCCCGCCGCCGGGGCGGGGGTGGATTTCGTCGATGGCCTCGTCACGATCGCGTCCAATGGCGATATTGGCGCGGGGACCGGCTGCGCGGTGCATCTCTATGCGGCCAGCGCGTCCATGGTGGATCGCGCCTTTTTCAGCGCCGATGGCGAAATGCTGATCCTGCCGCAGCAGGGGCGGCTGCGCATCGTGACCGAAATGGGCGTGCTGGAGGTTGCGCCGTTGCAGGTCGCGCTGATCCCGCGCGGGGTGCGCTTTCGGGTCGAACTGCCCGATGGCGCGGCGCGCGGCTATGTCTGCGAAAATCACGGCGCGCTGTTCCGGCTGCCGGACCTGGGACCGATCGGTTCCAACGGCCTTGCCAATGCCCGCGATTTCGAGGCGCCGGTCGCAGCGTTCGAGGATGTCGAACGGTCAACCCGGATCGTGCAGAAATATGGCGGCACGCTGTGGGAGAGCGAGCTTGACCATAGCCCGTTCGACGTGGTCGCCTGGCACGGCAATCTGACGCCCTGTCGCTATGATCTCACGCGCTTCAACACGATCGGCACGGTCAGCTACGACCATCCCGATCCGTCGATCTTCACGGTGCTGACCAGCCCCAGCGATACGCTAGGCACGGCCAATGTCGATTTCGTGATCTTCCCGCCGCGCTGGATGGTGGCGGAGGATACGTTTCGCCCGCCCTGGTTCCATCGCAATGTGATGAGCGAATATATGGGGCTGATCCACGGCCAATATGATGCCAAGGCAGGTGGCTTCGCACCCGGCGGGGGCAGCCTGCACAATAATATGTCGGGCCATGGCCCGGACGTCGACAGTTGGCGCAAGGCGGTGGATGCCGTCCTTTCGCCCCACAAGATAGAGGAAAGCATGGCGTTCATGATCGAGAGCAGAATGGCGTTTCGCCCCACCCGCTGGGCAATGGAAACCCCTTTGTTGCAGGCTGATTATGACGCCTGCTGGCAGGGCTTTCCAAAGGCGCGGCTGCCATGACCGGCTGGTGGACCACCGACGAAACGCATGATCCGGCCCGGACCAGCTGGGTTGCGAGCGCACAGGGTCATGCCGATTTCCCGATCCAGAACCTGCCCTATGGCGTCTTTTCGCCAGCCGGGGGGAAGGCGCGGATCGGCACGGCGATCGGCGACATGATATTGGACCTGGCGGCCTGCGCGGACGCGGGACTGATCGGGGAGGGGGGCGACAGGCTGCTGCTCCCGACGCTTAACGCGCTGATGGCGATACCGGTCGACGCACGTCGCAGCCTGCGCCGCGCGATCAGCATGTTGCTGTCCGACCCGGCGATGCAGGGAGCGGTCGAACTGCATCTTTACCCCGCATGCGATTGCACGCTGCATCTGCCTGCGCAGATCGGCGACTATAGCGACTTCTATGTCGGCATCCACCACGCCACCAATGTCGGTCGCCAGTTCCGGCCCGACAATCCGTTGCTGCCCAATTATAAATATGTGCCGATCGGCTATCATGGCCGGGCTTCGTCGATCCGCCCGTCGGGGCAGCCGCTGCTGCGTCCCTGCGGCCAGCGCAAGGCGCCCGATGCCGACGCGCCCGTCTATGGTCCCAGCGTGCGGCTTGATTATGAGCTGGAAATGGGGGTGTGGATCGGCCAGGGCAATGAGCAGGGCGCGCCCATTGCCATTCATGACGCAGCGGATCACATCGCCGGCTTCTGCCTGCTCAACGACTGGTCGGCGCGCGATTTGCAGGCGTGGGAGTATCAGCCGCTCGGCCCCTTCCTCTCCAAAAGCTTTCATTCCACCATTTCGCCCTGGGTCGTGACCGCGGAAGCGATGGCGCCGTTCCGCATTGCCCAGCCCGCGCGGCCCGATGGCGATCCGGCGCCCTTGCCCTATCTTGCCGATGCCGATGATCAGGCGCATGGCGCGCTTGGCGTGATGCTGTCTGTCCATCTCCTCAGCGCAGCGATGCGCGATGCGGGCATGGCGCCGATGCGCCTGAGCCAGGGTCCGGCCAGCAATCTCTACTGGACGGTGCAGCAGATCGTGACCCATCAAGCGTCCAATGGCTGCAACATGATGCCCGGCGATCTGCTTGGCACAGGCACCATTTCCGCGCCGACGCGGGACGGTTTTGGCAGTCTGCTGGAATTGTCCGTCGGGGGCAAGGAGCCGGTGAGCCTGCCGACCGGCGAAACCCGCGCCTTTCTGGCCGATGGCGACGAAATCATATTGCAAGCGGTCGCGCAGGCGGATGGGTTCGTGCCCATCGGCTTTGGCGAATGCCGCGCGCAGGTCTTGCCCGCACGGGCGTAAACGGCCGACAATCGGATGCGCCACAGGCACATCGCAAAAATGGCGGTCGTTCCGGGGCTGGAGGGGAAACCCGGAACGACCGCCAAACATGCAAGGCGGCGATGACTGCCGCGTTGCACGGGGCGCTTAGTCGAATTTGAAGCGGACGCCCAAGGCGAAGGTGCGGTCGATCAGCAAGGTGCTGGAATTAAACTCCGTCGGGTTGCCGACATCGCCGAACTTGTAATAATTTTGCTGCTTCGCCTTGGTGATGTTCACAGCGTCGAAGGTGATGCCGATGTCTTCGTTCAGGTTCAGCGTCAGCTGGAAGTCCAGGCTCTTTTCCGGCGCGCGCCACATGCCGATCGGGTTGGCGAAGGCGCGGGCTTCATTGTTGTTCAGGAACCCCTTGCGCCAGATATAGGACAGGCGCGCGCCGACCGGGCCTTTGTCATAGGCCAGCGTGGCGTTGTAGGACAGTTTCGACACGCCGAAGAAGGCCGACTTGGCGGTGCCGGTGATTTGCCCGGCATTGTCGACGACCGGGATCGTCTGTTCCGAATCCAGGATCGTCGCGCTGCCGGTAAAGCCCAGGCCGTCGAGGACCGAAGGCAGGTAGGAGGGGAAATAGGTCAGCCCCAGTTCCAGCCCCTTGAGCGTGCCGTTGGATGCGTTGGCCGGGCGGGTGATGTTGAAAAATTCGGTATAGGTTTCGTTGCGGGGCAGATAATTGTTCGGAATGAACTCCCGCACGGTCAGCGGCACGACCAGGCCATCGATCTTGCGCTGGAAGGCGGTGGCGTAGATGGCGCTGTTGCGTCCGAAATACCATTCGATCGCCAGGTCCATATTCTTTGACTGGGTCGCCCGCAAATTGGGGTTGCCCGACGATCCGGTGCCAAAACCAACACGCGACAGGTCGCCCGTCAGCGCCAGATTGGGATTGAGATCGCCAAAGGCCGGACGACGCAGCGTTTCGCCATAGTTGAAGCGGATGCGCAGATTGTCGGTGATATTGTAGCGCGCGGTGAAGGACGGCAGGAATTTTTCCGAACCCGTCGATACGGTGGTCCGGGCGAACCCATTGCCGCGATCAAAATAGTCATATTCGGTGTCGATCGCGACGAAGCGCACGCCACCCTGCAACTGAAGCGGACGACCGAAAATTTCGATCTCCCCATCGGCCAATATATAGGCGGCGAGGTTCGTTTCGTTGATGCCAAAGACATGGCCGAACGTCATCTGGTCCGACAGCAGCAGGCCGGGCGCGACGGCGCGGTACAACTGGCGCACGGCATCCTTGTTCATGCTGCGCGGATCTGCCAGCACCCAGCTGGTCGGAATGTCGGCGCGCCCGTCGAAGAAGCCGCTATTGGTGAAGGGGCTGCCCTCGCCAAAGGCGTCGAGCGTGACGCCAAGGCCACCGGCGCCCTGATCGCGCACATAGCTGTCGGCCTTGCGGCTGTCATAGCGCCAGCCCGCCTTGATCCGGCGCAGAAAGCCGTCGTCCCACTTATATTCGCCGTCCAGCATCATGGTCAGCGCACTGCCGGTATTTTTCATGCCGCTGTCGAACAGATTGCCCACGGTCCATTTGCTGGCGTCGGTCAGCACGTCCTGATTGCCGAAGCTGTAGGCGGGCAGGCCGCCACCTGCGTTGAAATCGATGTCGAGATCGAGCGGGCCGCGATCGGTGCGGATGGCGAGAAGGAGGTTTCGTTCTTGCTGTCCTGATAGGCGAGGTCGGCGACGATCTTGCCGTTGGCGCCGACATCCCATTTGGCGTTCAGCGCATAGACATAGCTGTCGGTGCGGTTGGTTGCCATGTCGCCGCTGTTGAAGCCTGCGACCGCGCCCACCCGGCGCGACTTGATGATGTTCGTGCCTTCATAGAGTTCAAAGCTGTTGGCGACGTCCGCGGGCAGATTGCCCCACCAGTCGGCGAAGCTGAAATGCAGGCTGTTGAAGGTTTCGCCCCGGAAGCCGGTGTAAAAGACTTCGGCGGTGTAGACCGAACTGTCATTGGGCGCCCACTGGAGCGCCGCGTTGATCGAGGGTCGTTCACGCTTGCCGTACAGGTCGGACGCGATGACGGCGTCGCGCGACAGATAATAGGGGGTGGCGACGCCATTGATGTTGAGCGTCGATCCGGGGGCGGTCGGCAGGCCCGCGTCCAGGCCGGGCGTCCAATTTTCGTTACTGCCGCCGGGGAAGATGCGTTGCAGCGGCGTCAGGCCCGAACCGGCGGGCGGGGTTTCGGTGGCAAAGGGCACCATCGCGCCGGCCTGCAGATTCTGGTTGCGATATTGCGCCCTGGTATAGCTGGCATTGACCAGCAAGCCGATGTCGCCGATGCCGGTTTCCCACCGATCGCTGACGAGCAGGGCGACGTTGGGATTATATTTGTCCGCCAGTTCCGAATAGACGCCACGCGCCAGGCCGGAAATGGTGAAGCCGTCAAAGTCGAGCGGGCGACGGGTCTGGACGTCGATCTGGCCCGCCAGGCCGGTTTCAAGCTGATCGGCCGAGCGGGTCTTGTAGACGTCGATCCGGCTGACCAGGTTCGCGGAAATATCCTGCAGCGCGAAGGATGTGCCAGCGGCGGTGAAGATGTTGCGGCCGTTGAGCGTCGTCAGCGGATCGGTCAGGCCGCGGATGGTGATACCCGCGGTTTCACCCCCGGCGCGGTCGGTGACCTGAATGCCGGTGACGCGCTGGAGCGCTTCGACGACATTATTGTCGGGCAGCTTGCCGACATCTTCCGACACGATCGAATCGACGATCTGGGTCGAATTCTTGCGGACATTGAGCGCGCCGACAATCGATGCGCGCACGCCGGTCACCACGATGTCGGCGGTGTCATCCTCCGCGGCCATCTGGGGGGCGGGGCTGGTTTGCGCGTGGGCGGTGGCGCCCAGCATCAGCGCGAACATGGATACGGAGCATAATGCGATCGGCAGACGTGCCATTTCAAGTCCTCCCCTATGGCTGGCCCATTCGCCATGCCCTGAATTACTCGGACTAATTATTGCTCAGACAAATGGAGCGCAAGCGAAATTTTCTGGTGGGTCCGCATGATGGCGGGGCGTGACATTATTGCTGCATCAAAAAGTGCCGGATATTCAAGGATAGTCCGGCCGGAAACGGGTCTGGCGACGGGTTGGCGGCCCGCCGATGTGCAAGATCCGACATTGCCTATTTGTCGGAGCATATCGGTTGGCGTCAGTCCGCACGCCAGCGTGCCGCAGCGTCACGGCTGCGCACGAGGCGAATCTGGCCGTCTGCCACGCCGATCGCCTTGCCCGGCGCGGCGATCGCGGCAAAGCGGATGGTGCCCCGCCGCGCATCGGCCAGGCGGACGAACTGGCTGCGCAGGTCGAAATCGGCGCTGTTGCTGTCAGGCTCCAGCGCGACCGACCCGTCCTTGCGCGCGACCAGATAATGGCCGGGCATCAATATGGGCGACAGCATGACGCTTTGCTGACCGGCGCGGCCGGGCGTCTGGCGGAACTGCGTCTGGGCCAGCAAGGGGTTGGCCGCGATCAGGCGGGGGCCGTCATGCGCCAGCAGGAGTTTGGCATTGGTGGCTGACGCAAAGCGCTCCGGCAGTGGTCCGTTGCCTACCGGCACACCGAAATCGGGGGTGCCATCGGCGGTATAATAGAGCCGCTGGACGCGGGTATGGCGGTCCGGGTTGAACAGCGGATCGCCCTGGATCGCCTCATAGTCCCGGCCATGATAGACCAATATGTCGCGTCCCTGTTCGTCTACGGTGAAACTGTTATGGCCAGGGCCGAACACGCTGGTTTCCCGGCATGTCGTGAAAACCGGCTGTGGCGATTTGATCCAGCTGGCCGCGTCGAGCAGGTCGGCATCTTCATCCGCGGTCAGCATCCCCAGGCAGTAGCGCGCGTCGGTCGCGCTGGCCGAATAGGTCATGAACAGACGGCCATTGCGGTGCAGGACAGCAGGCGCTTCGGCGACCTTGTAGCCGCGAATTTCCCAGTCGAGCGTCGGCACGGTCAGGCGGGTCGCCTTGCCCGCCAGCTTCAGCGGAGATTCCAGCTTGGCTATGTACAGGTTACTGTTCGTCTCGATCCCCGGCTCACGCTGCGCCCAGGCGAAATGGCGCTGGCCCTTATGGACGAAGCTGGTCGAATCGAGGTTGAAACTGTCCCACGGCGCCTGAAACTGCCCCAGCAGGCTCCATTTGCCGGTCATCGGGTCAGGCCCGTCGCAAACGAGGGCATACGTGCGGATGCGGAACACATCCTCGCCCCCGCCGCTGGGCCCGGCGGCGAAATAGATGATCCACTGTCCATCGATCCGGTGCAGTTCGGGGGCCCAGATGAAGCCGGACAAGGGGCCGGTCTTTTCATGCCGCCACAGCACGGCTTCGGTTGCGCTGGTCAGGCCCGCGATCGTCTTTGACCGGCGCAGCACCAGCCGGTCATATTCGGGGACTGACCCGGTCATGTAATAATGGCCATCGTCATGGCGAAATATCTGCGCATCGGCGCGCTGGCGGACGAGCGGGTTTTGCGGTGCGGCCACGGGCGCTTCGGCGACCTTGGCGCGCGCCATCATCGGCGCGGCGGACAGGGCGGCGCTGCTGGCGATGAAGCCACGGCGGGACAGGGTGAAATGCATGTCTTTCTCTCCGGTCGGTATTCAATAATCGGCCTGGGGCCAGCCGTCCGCGCCCCAGCGGACCGGCGCGATCCGCAGGGTCGGGGCGCCGTTCGATTGCTTGTCATAGGCGTGGTAGACGACATAATCCTGGCCATCCCTGTCATGCAGCCAGCCCGCATGACCAGGACCACGGAAGCGCTGTTGTTCCTGCAGGTCGGCGCGCAGGAAGATGGTGCCGCCCCCTTCCAGCATCGAACTGCCATCCTTGCCCAGATAGGGGCCGGTTATCGCCTTCGACCGGCCGATGACGGTGTAGTAGGTGCTGGCCGCGCCCTTGCAGCAATAGTCGTAGGACGCCATCAGCCAATAATAGCCGCCATGGTCGATGATGAAGGGCGCTTCGACCGGGGCCGGACCACCCGCCGGGGCCGGACGCCGGGCGATGGCGACGGGTCTGGCCTTGGGATTTTTGGGCTTGCCGCTTTTGGGGTCCAGTTCGAACAGTTTAAGGCCCGTCCAGAAGCTTCCAAGCGACAGCCAGTGACGGCCTTCGCGGTCGATGATGAAATTGGGGTCGATCGCGTTGAAGTCGTCGCTCTTGTCCGACATGACGACCATGCCTTCGTCCCGCCAATGATAATCGGGCGCGTCAGGGTCCAGCGTCGGGCTGGTCGCCAGGCCGATCGCGGATCGGTTCGACCCGAAGGTGGAGACCGAATAATAGAGGCGGTAGCGGCCATTCACATAGCTGATGTCGGGCGCCCACATGCCATCGCTGCCGGGGATCGCTTCCTTCGCCCAGTCGGGCAGGGCGGTAAAGACCGGCGCGCCGGCGGTCCAGTGGATGAGGTCAGGGGACGTGCGGGTTTCGATCAGCCGCTGGCCATGGCCGGTGCTGAATATGTGATAGGTGTCGCCCTGCCGGATGATGACCGGATCATGGGTGGGCGTCAGGTCGCCGGTCAGGCGGCTGTTGAGCGTGTCGCGCGGCGGCGGGGACGGCTGCTGCGCGCTGGCGGGGATCGCCAAAAGGGCGAGGGCCAGCCAAGCGATGAACGTCGGTCGCCTCATGCGGACCTCTCCAATTAAAGCCATGTGCTCCCGCCTGCGCGGGGGCACATGACACTTCAGGCCTTACTGCAACTCCAGCACCACGACCGACTTGGGCGGCAAGGTCACGCTCAGCGTGCCGCCGCTGACCTGCGCCCCGGTAAAGGCGACCGGCTTGACGGTGTCGGGCGCATCGAACGTGTTGTGGGCGTTGATCGCTGATGCGGTCAGGATGCGGCCGGTGACGTTCGCGGCATTCAGCCCGTCCAGTTTGACCGTGACGCTATTGGGCTGGTTGGGGTCCAGGTTGGACAGGCCGACATGCACCTTGCCATCCTTGCCCCGGACCGCCGATCCGCTGACGGCGGGCATCGACCATTTGTCCTTATGGTACCAGGGTGTGTCGATGCTGATCGGCAGCACGGTCGCATCCTGCCAGGGCTTGTACATTTCAAACACATGATAGGTCGGCGTCAGCGCCATCTTGCTGCCATCGGTCAGAATCATGGCCTGCAACACATTCACCATCTGGGCGATGGCGGTCATCTTCACCCGGTCGGCATGGCGCGCAAAAATGTCGAGATGGATCGACGCGACCAGCGCATCGCGCAGCGTATTTTGCTGGCGCAGGAAACCGGGATGGGTGCCTGGGTCATCGGCATACCAGGTGCCCCATTCATCGACCGCCAGCCATATTCTCTTGGCCGGATCATATTTGTCCATGATGGCGCTATGCTTGGTGATCAATTCGTCGATGCGCAGCGCTTCGGCCAATGTGTTGGCCCAGCCCGTCTCGTCAAACTGAGTGGAGGAAGCGCGCGGCGGCCAGGCGCCTGGGATGGTGTAATAATGGAGCGACAGCGCGTCGAGCTGGCCGCTCGCCATCTTCATCATCGTCTCGGTCCAGTTATAATCGTCGGAATTGGCGCCTGCCGCGATCTTCATGATCCTCGTGCCGCGCGGCGCCTTGATGAAGGTGGCGTAGCGGCGCGTGACGTCGGCGGCATATTCGGCGCGCATATTGCCGCCACAGCCCCACAATTCGTTGCCGACGCCGAAATAGGGGACGGCCCATGGTTCCTTGTGCCCGTTCTTCGCGCGTTCTTCGGCCAGCGTGCCCGCTGGCGACGTCATATATTCGACCCATTCGGCCATTTCCTGCGGCGTGCCATTGCCGACATTGCCCGCGACATAGGCCTCCGCGCCGATCTGGCGGATCAGCTCGAAAAATTCATGGGTGCCGACCGTGTTCGGCTCGGTCACGCCGCCCCAATGGGTGTTGATCTTGACCGGGCGCTTGGATTTGCCGCCAATGCCTTCGCGCCAATGATATTCGTCGGCAAAGCAGCCGCCGGGCCAGCGTACGACAGGCACGGACAGGTTCCTGAGCGCCGCAATCACATCGTTGCGGAAGCCGTTCGTATTGGGGATCGTCTTGTCATTGCCGACCCACAGGCCGCCATAAATGCCGTTGCCCAGATGTTCGGCAAACTGGGTGAAGATGCGCTTGTCATAGACGGGGCCGGGGCTGGCGGCGTTGATCGTCGCGATCGTCGGCTTGCCATCCGTGTCGGCATGGGCGCTGGTGGCAAGCGCCGTAGCGCATAGTAGCAGCGTGGCCGTCGTGCGGCGCAGGGCTTTGATCATGTCGTCCACTCCTGTAATCTTAATCGTGAAATGCGTCGGTGGTCTCGCGCCGCCCGCGCAGGAAGGCGTCGGCGACCAGCCGCAGCGGATCGGTATCGACGTCCGATAGCCCGCCCCGGATCAGTGCGGCAAAGCGGCTGTAGAGCCCTGGATATTCGACATCCTCGCCATGGTCGGTGGAACCGGGCAGGTGCAGCACCGCGCCCCCTTGCGACAATTTGAGCGTGCCTGCGTCGGTTTCGACGGCAATGTCCCAGCTTTGCGGGCCGGTCTGCCGCCAGTCGAGGTCCATGTGGATCGGCGCGCCGCCCGTGTCGCGAAAATGCAGATCAGCCGCGATCGGGGCGGCGCGATTGTCCGGCAGGATCAGCGTTGCATCCTTCAGGAAGAAGGGGCGCGGCAGGATGTGGGTCGCTATTGAGAGCGCGTTGATCCCCGGATCAAACACGCCAAGGCCGCCGGGTTGCCAGATCCATGCCTGCCCCGGATGCCAGACGCGCACATCCTCTCGCCAGACGATCGACACGCTTTGGATCTTCCGCTCCGCCAGCCAGGCGCGCGCCGGAGCGACGCCCGCGGCAAAGCGGCTGTGCCAGGCCGCGAACAGCGAAACGCCCACCTTGTCCGCCTGCGCCTGCAACGCGCCGACTTCGGCCAGCGTCGCGCCGGGCGGCTTTTCCAGAAACATATGGATGCCGCGCCCCAGCGCCTGCGCCGCCAGATCATAGCGGACCTGCGGCGGGGTGCAGAGCGCTATCGCGTCCACCGCCGGGCCGTCATGCAGCAGCGCGTCCAGGCTGGCCAGATGCGGCACCCCGTCCAGCCCGGCATCATGCGGGCTGACCGTCGCGGCCAGGCTGAAGGCGCTATTGCCACGGATGGCGGGGACATGCTGGTCGCGCGCGATCTTGCCCATGCCCACGATTGCGATGCGGATCGGGTCCATGGCGGTCAGAGCGCCTGAACGACCACTTCGACGGGCCCGGCGCGTTGCAACGCATTGCGCACCGGCAGGGTGAAGGGCGCGGCGGCGATTTCGAACACATCGCCTTCCTGCGTCGCGATGCCATCGCTGAACGACAGCGTCGCCGTGCCGAAGAAATGGACATGGACGTCGCCGGGACGGCGGAACAGGTCATATTTGAAATGATGATGTTCCAGATTGGCGAAGCTGTGCGACATATTGCCTTCGCCCGACAGGAACGGTTTTTCCCAGATCGGGACGCCATCGCGCAGGATGCGGCTGGCACCCTCGATATGCGCAGGCGGGGTGCCGACCAGCAATTCCGGGCCAAGCGCGGCCTGCCGCAGCTTGGAATGGGCGAGCCACAGATAATTGTGCCGCTCGGTCACATGGTCGCTGAACTCGTTGGCCAGCGCCAGGCCGAGCCGATAGGGCTGGCCGTCATCGCCCATGATGTAGATGCCCGCCAGTTCCGGCTCCTCGCCGCCATCCCTGGCAAAGGCCGGCATGGTCAGCGGTTCGCCCGGCCCCACCAGTTGCGACCCGTCGCCCTTGTAAAACCATTCGGGCTGCTGGCCGACGGCGCCCGGCGCGGGCTTGCCGCCCGCCAGCCCTTCCAGGAACATGCGCATGGAATCGGTCTGGCGTTCCGCCGCCGCTGCCTCGCGGTGCATCTTGTCGCGGCCTTCGGCGGAGCCAAGATGGGTCAGGCCCGTGCCGGTCAACTGGATATGCGCGTCATCGTCATGGTCGATGGGGGCGAGCAATTCGCCCGCTGCAAAGGCCGCGGCAATGTCGATCGCATCGCCCGCGCCTGCCGCATCGACCGCGGCGCTCAGGCTGATGTTACGGGCGATCGCGTCGAGCGCCAGGGCGCGGATGCTGGCATAGCCCGGCACGATATGGGCGGCATCGCCCTGCGCCGCGATGACGGAGCGGACGCCGCTGGGGGCACGATGCTGCAACAGGCGCAATGTCATGAAAAAACTCTCCTCCCGCACGCCATTCGCGGCGCTGGCTGATCCTGAATGATGGCCGATCATGTGCCTGGGCGGCTGCAATATGCAGCAGCGCTTGCGTGATGACTCTCTCAATTACTCCGACATATTACAGGAAGATGGTAATGGCAATGCTTGTATTCTACATCGATCCGTGCCTGATAGGTGCAAGGTGGGAGGAGCCGGGATGGGAAAGGACAGGCCGTCAACAACTGCGCATGCCGCGGAAAACGGGGATTCGGCAAAAGTGGCGCGGGGGCCTGGCAGGCGATTGCACGGGGCGATCGCGCACAAGCTGGGCACGGCGATCTTGTCTGGCCAATATGCGCCGGGCGATGTCCTGTCGGGTGAGGTCGCCTTTGCCGAGGAACTGGACGTGTCGCGCAGCGCCTATCGCGAAGCGATTCAGGTGCTGACCGCCAAGGGATTGGTGGAAAGCCGCCCCAAGGCCGGAACGCGGGTGTTGCCGCGCACCCGCTGGAACCTGCTTGATCCCGAAGTGCTGGGCTGGGCCTTTGCTGGGGAACCCGACATCCAGTTCGTGCGCGACCTGTTCGAGCTGCGCGCCATCGTCGAACCGGCCGCCGCCCGGCTGGCGGCGCAGCGGCGCGACAAGAATGACATCAAGATCATGAAGGACGCGCTGGCCGCGATGCGCCGCCATACGCTGGCGACCGAGCTGGGGCGCGCGGCCGACCGCGATTTTCACAATGCGATCCTCAACGCGACCCGCAACGATGCGCTTCAGGTATTGTCCGCCAGCATCGGATCGGCGGTCAACTGGACCACCCAATATAAGCAGCGCGCCCGTGCCCTGCCGCGCAACCCGATCCCCGACCATGTCCGCGTGTTCGACGCGATCGCGGCGGGAGACGCGGCGGCGGCGGCCGAGGCGATGGGCGTGCTGGTCGATCTGGCGCTGGAGGATACTGCAAGCGCGATGGGGGGATGATCCTGCCCGGTACGGGGAATGAAATAGGCCGGAGCAGGGTGGTCCTGCTCCGGCCTCTTTTTTGCCCCGAAGTGCGACCCTCGGCTGTTTTTGGCTTATTCCGCGACTGGCTGGTCGGGCAGCGCATGGGTCACTTTCGATCCCCATAGCGCGTAGAACAGGATGTAGAGTTCGCACGCCGCGGTCAGCAGGAACGACCATTGCAGGCCATATTCGTCCGCCAGCCAGCCCTGCACCACGACCAGCGCACCACCGGCGATCGCCATGATCAGCAGGCCGGAGCCTTCCTCGGTCAATGGCCCAAGCCCCTTGATCCCCAACGTGAAGATGGTGGGGAACATGATCGAGTGAAACAGGCCGACCAGGATCAGCGACCACATCGCGATCGGGCCGGTGGTAAATACCGTCACCAGCATGACGATGAACGCCCCGATCGAGAAGGCGGCCAGCACATGGCCTGCATCGAATTTCTGCATGATCGCGGAGCCGGCGAAGCGACCGACCATCATCCCGCCCCACAGCAGGCTGAGATAATTGCCCGCCTGCTCATGGGTCAGGTTGGCGATATCGGGCTGGCTGACGAAATTGACGAACAGGTTGGCGACGCCGATTTCCGCGATCAGATAGATGAAGATGGCCGGGATGCCGAACACCAGATTGCGATGCACCCAGAGCGAGTGCTTCTTGCGCTCTTCCTTGCTGTGACGCGATGTCGCATTGCCCATGGCGGGCAGGGGGAAGCGGGCGATGATGACCGCCAGAACCACCAATATGACCGCGACGATGATATAGGGCAGGATCACCGACTGCGCGTCGGCCAGCCGTTCGGCCTGGGTCAGGACGACATCGCCCTGCGACGTGCCGCCCTTTGACCGGCCTAGGATCAGATAGGCGCCAAACAGGGGGGCAAGCATCGTGCCCGCCGAGTTCATCGCCTGCACCAGATTGAGGCGCGAGGAGGCGGTTTCCGGCTTGCCGACGACCGCGACATAGGGGTTGGCCGCGACCTGCAACAGCGTGATGCCGCTGGCGATGACGAACAGCATGACCAGCGTCACGCCATAGGAGGGGATGGACGCCGCCAGCGTCATGCCCGCTGCGCCCGCCGCCATGATCAGCAGCCCGATGACCATCGACTTCTGATAGCCGACCCGTTCGATCAGCTTGGCCGATGGAATGGAGGCGAAGAAATAGGCGATGAACCAGACCGATTCGATCAGCGTCGTCTGGGTGTAGCTCAGGTCGAACACGCTGCGCAGATGCGGCAGCAGCGTGTTGTTGATGACCGTGATGAAGCCCCACATGAAAAACAGGCTGGCCAGCAGCCCTAGCGCCGGGCCGTAGCGAACGCCGGGATTATGCGCCATCGATGGCGCGGCGGTCGAGGAAACTGGTCCTGCCATTCATCCGTCTCCGTAAATTCCAATGCGGCACAGCCGCTATGAGGGGTTGCATCCGCTTATTTTGTCTGAGTATATTCCCCGAAACCGCCCGTCAATGGGTCATGGTCATAAGAGGAAGCCTCATGCGCAACGTCGCTATTATCAAAACAACGCTGTCATACGCAGTCGCGCTGGCGCTGACAAGCGGGGCGGCGCTCGCCGCCGAAGCCAGCCGCGCGCCCGCCGGAACCCTGGCGGACGGAACCGCGGTCGAGGTGATCAGCCTGACCAACAAGCAGGGCATATCGGCCCGGATACTGACCTATGGCGCGACGCTCCAGTCGCTGTCGATGCCGGACAAGCATGGCAAGGCTGCGGACGTGCTGCTCGGCTATGATGACCTCAAAGACTATGTCGACCATCCCAATTATTTCGGCGTGACCGTGGGCCGCTATGCCAATCGCATCGCGGGCGGCGCCTTCTCGATCGACGGCAAGGCCTATCAGTTGCCGCTCAACGACAAGACCAACAGCCTGCATGGCGGCGGCAAGGGTTTCGACAAGCAGGTCTGGAAAGTCGCCTCCGTCAAGAGCGGGCCGGTCGCAACGCTGGTACTGACATTGACCAGTGCGGATGGCGATTCGGGTTATCCGGGCAAGCTGGACAGCAGCGTCACCTACACGCTGGATGAGGCGGGCAATCTGGGTATCCTATTCGATGCCAAGACGGACAAGCCCACCATCGTCAACATGACCAACCATGCCATTTTCAACCTGGGCGGCGAAGGATCGCCGGACGGGGCGCTGGGCCATCTGCTGACCATTCCGGCCAAAGCCTATACCCCGGTCGATGAAGCGCTGATCCCGACTGGTGAACGCAAGCCGGTGGATGGCAGCGTGTTCGATTTCCGCCAGCCCCGCCGCGTGGCCGACGGCATTCGCGACGGCCGCGATCCGCAGATCGTGTTCGGGCGTGGCTATGACCATAATTGGGCGCTGGACAAGGGGCTGACCAAGACCCCCGAACTGGCCGCCCGGCTGGAAGATCCGGTATCGGGCCGGGTGGTTGAGGTGCTGACGACCGAGCCGGGCGTACAATTTTACGCGGGCAATTTTCTCGACGGTACGCTGGTGGGCAAGGGCGGTCACCTCTATCGCATGGGTGACGGCATCGCGCTGGAGCCGCAGAAATTCCCCGATGCGCCCAACAAGCCCAATTTCGTGTCGGCGCGGGTCGATCCCGGCAAACCCTATCATCACGCGATGGTCTATCGCCTCTCGGTCAAGCGGTGAACCATGGCGCAGTGGCGGATGATCGCGCGCGATGGCGCCGACATGCTGGGCGAAGGGACTATATGGTCGGCGCGGGATGATGCGGTCTATTGGGTCGACATCCTTGCTCCCGCGCTCAACCGACTGTCCCTGAAGGACGGCGCCGTCGAACGCTGGGCAGTGCCCGAACCGCTGGGCTGGGTGGCCGAGCGGGCGGGCGGCGGCTTTATCGGCGGGTTCAAGAGCGGTTTTGCGGAGATCAGCCTCGACCCGCTGACCATCACGCCGATCGGTGACCCGGAACCTGATCTGCCGGGCAATCGCATGAATGATGGCAAGGCCGATGCGCAGGGCCAGATCTGGTGCGGCACGATGGACATGGCGGAGGAAAGCGACAGCGGATCGCTCTATCGCCTGACCCCCGATCTTGTCTGGCAACAGATGGATGCCGGCTATCGCGTCCCCAACGGCCCGGCCTTTTCGCCCTGCGGCAAATGGCTCTATCATAGCGATACGGCCCGCCGGATCATGTATCGCTTCGCCCGGACGGCAGAGGGAATTGCCGATCGGCAACCCTTCATTTCCTTCACGGATGCGGACGGTTATCCCGACGGCATGACCGTGGATGCCGACGGCCATATCTGGGTCGCCCATTGGGGCGGCGGGCGGATCAGCCGGTTCACGCCCGATGGCAGGCTAGACCGCGCCATCGCCTTGCCCGCGCGGCAGGTGACCAACATCTGCTTCGCCGGACCCGACCTGGATCGCATGTTCGTCAGTTCAGCCGCGATCGGCCTGGACGCGACGCCCTATGACGGCGGCTTGTTCGAAGTCGATTGCGGCGGGCGTGGCTTGCCGACCCATCTATTTGCTGGCTGACGTTCGATCGACATATGGGTCGATAAAAGGCGATTGAACTGGGTGCCGAAATCTGCTTAAAGCACCTGGACAGCGTTGTCATTCCTTCTCCAAGACGTACAACGTTGCGATCCCGAACAGCCATAGGCGAACTGCACGCGCCAAAGGCTGTTCGGGACATTTTTCCGCCACCTATGTTCGGTTCGCTGTCGGCTTATCCCGGCTATGGCTGACGCGCGGCGACCCGCACCGGCTTTCGCAGACCTGGCCCCGACAAAAGCAGCGTCGCTTGCGGGCGGAGAATGGAGACAGGGGCGCAAGCCCCTTCCCTGTGCGTGGCTTCCTGCTAAAGCGCCCCCATGCTCAATCTTAACGGTATCACCGTGCGCCTTGGTGGCCGCACCATCCTCGACCGCGCCAGCGCGGCGCTTCCCCCACGCAGCCGGGTCGGCCTGATCGGTCGCAATGGCGCGGGCAAGTCGACGCTGATGAAGGTCATGATCGGCCAACTCGATCCCGACGATGGCAGTTGCGACATGCCGCGCGACACACGCCTTGGCTATATTGCGCAGGAAGCCCCCAGCGGCACGGCGACCCCGTTCGAGACGGTGCTGGAGGCGGACAAGGAGCGCGCCGCATTGATGGCGGAGGCCGAGCATACCGAAGACCCCGATCGCCTGGGCCATATCTATGAGCGGCTGACCAGCATCGACGCCTATACCGCGCCCGCCCGCGCCGCGCGCATATTGGTGGGCCTTGGCTTTGACGAGGAAATGCAGGGGCGTCCGCTCGACAGCTATTCGGGCGGCTGGAAAATGCGGGTGGCGCTCGCCTCGCTGCTCTTCTCCAATCCCGACCTGCTGCTGCTCGACGAGCCGTCGAACCATCTCGACCTTGAAGCAACGATGTGGCTGGAAAATTTCCTGAAAGCCTATCGGGGCACGGTGGTCGTCATCAGTCATGAGCGTGACCTGCTCAACAATGTCGTCGATTATATCCTCCATCTGGAGGGCGGCAAGGTCACCCTCTATCCCGGTGGCTATGACGCATTCGAGCGACAACGGGCCGAACGCCTGGCCCAGCTTGAATCGGCGCGGGTCAAGCAGCAGGCCGAGCGGGAGAAATTGCAGGATTATGTCGCCCGCAACTCCGCGCGCGCATCGACCGCGAAGCAGGCCCAGTCGCGCGCCAAGGCACTGGCGCGGATGCAGCCGATTGCGGCGGCGATCGAAGACCCCACGCTGGCGTTCAGCTTCCCCAGCCCGCCCGAACTGCGCCCGCCGCTGATCACCATGGACATGGCGGCGGTCGGCTATGGCGACACGCCGATCCTGCGCCGGGTCAATCTGCGCATCGACCCGGACGACCGGCTGGCGCTGCTGGGCCGCAACGGCAACGGCAAGACGACGCTGGCCCGCCTGATCGCGGCGCAACTCGCGCCGATGGAAGGGCAGATGCAAAGCTCGTCCAAGATGCAGGTTGGCTATTTCACCCAATATCAGGTGGAGGAACTGGACGTCACCGACACGCCGCTGGAACATATGACCCGCGTGATGAAGGGTGCGACCCCCGGCGCGGTGCGCGCGCAACTGGGGCGGTTCGGCTTTTCGGGCGAACGCGCAATCCAGAAGGTCGGGAGCATGTCCGGTGGCGAGCGGGCGCGGCTGGCGCTGGCGCTCATCACCCGTGATGCGCCGCATTTGCTGATCCTCGACGAACCGACCAACCATCTGGACGTCGACAGCCGCGAGGCGCTGGTGCAGGCGCTCAACGATTATAATGGCGCGGTGGTGATCGTCAGCCATGACCGGCACATGATCGAACTGGTGGCCGACCGGCTGGTGCTGGTCGATGGCGGGACGGCCCAGCCGTTCGATGGCAGTCTGGAGGATTATACCGACATCGTCCTGCGCAAGGCCGATGGCAACAGCAGCGGCGACGCGCCCAAGGTCGATCGCAAGGCCGACAAGAAGGCGGCTGCCGAATGGCGCGAAAAGCAGAAGGCGCTCAAAAACGCCGTCTCCCGCGCCGAAAAGGAAATGGCGGCGCTGATCGCCGAGCGCAAGCGGATCGACGCCGTGCTGTTCGATCCCAAGGCCGCCACCGGGGCGGAAGCGAAGATGACGACCAGCGAACTGATGGTGAAGCGCGCCGCGGTGGAAAAGAAGCTGGAAGCAGCGGAGGAAGTCTGGATGGAAGCAGGCGCGGCGCTGGAAGCGGGCTGAAACCCCTTCAGCGCCCGATCAGGATGAACGGCGCCCAGATATAGGGCTGTGCCGCATCGGCCCGCCCTGACCGCATCAGCTTGCGCATCGCCTTCTGGAGCGCCACGGCACGGGGCGTCCCCCGGTTGGCGGCTTTCACTGTTTCGAGCGTCACGAAAGCGCTGGCATCGTCGCGCACCGGCCAGTGCGATACCAGCAGCGATCCCGCCCCTGCATAGCGGAACGCCTGCACCAGTCCCGAATAGGCCGGTGCCTGCGCGCTGTCGCCCGCCGCCGTGTTGCAGGCCGACAGGATCACCCAGTCCGCGCCGATCCGCATTGCCGCGACCTCCGAAGCGGTCAGCAGTCCGTCATCGCCGGTGCCGGGGGAGGGCGGAGACAGGACCAGCGCCGGTTCGGTCACGCCCTCCATCTGGCCGCTGACCAGTCCGTGGGTCGCAAACAGGATGACGGAATAGGGCGCGAGATCCTGCGCGCGCAGCGCCGCTTCGCTTGCCTGCGCCCCGACCAGCAGGGTGGCGCGATCCGTGCCGAAGCGATCCGCCACGGCGCGCAATTCGGCGAGCGATCCGGGCAGGGACGGCAGTTCGGACAAGGCAGCCGCATCGGCCGTGCCGCCGCGAAAATAATGGTTCGCCGCGAGCAGCGCAGGTGCCGCTGGCCTCGCCCCGGCGGCAAAGGGGGCAGGCGCGCCGACGCCCAGAAAGCTCTGGTTACGCATGGCGATCCGCTGTGGCGCCGCCGGGCCGGTGGCAAAGCCGGGCTGTACCTCTATCGCGAAGCGGCGGATCAGCCAAGGCGTATCCCGATCGATCGTAACGACAGGCCGTTGCGGCAGCATCGCGAAGGGCAGCGAGGCGAAAGCGCCGGTGGGCACGATCCGCAACGCCTTTGCCTTGCCCAGCCGGGCGAGGATGGTGGGCGTGAAGATCTGGGCATAGAGATCATGCGCAGCGGTCCGGTCGAACCCGCCGGGTGTCATCGTGCCGCGCAGCCGGTCGACCAGCGCGACCATGGCGGCGCGGCCCAACCCCGTGCGCTCCACGGTCGCGCCGTCGGCATCGACCGCCAGCAGATACACCCCGTCAAAGGCGGGCATCACCGCCAGCAAGGCTTCGTCCTGCGCCAATCCCGCGCGCAATGTCGCAAGGTCGGGCCGGATGCCGCCGCGCGCTTCGATCCAGCGGGGATAGTCGCGGGCGATGGCGGCCCGTTCGGCCTCGGCAATGGCCTCCACGGCGGAACGGGCGGCGCGCGCGGCGTCGACATCCTTGTCGGTTGCCAGCGCCTTGAGCAACGCGCTGTCCGCCTTGGCCAGCGCCTTCAGCTTGTCCTGCAAGGTGCGGACCCGCGCGGCGAGCGCTGGATCGGCCACCAGCCGCTCTGCCACCAGCCTGTTGGCCTGGGCAATGCGCGATCCGGCCAGAATCGCCATGGCGTCCAGCGCCAGCGCCGGGTCGTTCGCCTGCACCGCGATCTTGAGGATAGTGTCGAGCGCGGCGCGCTGTTCCTCATTCAGATCACCATCATCGTCGAGCGACTGGCTTTCGCGCAGCAGCCCGGCCATTTGCCGCGCCGCCGCGACAGCGCCGTCGCCCTGTGCCCAGGCGGCCATCATGGCGGCATTGGCCAGCGCGAAGGCAGGCGCATCATCGATCTGCCGGGTTTCACGCAGATAATCGGCGGCGGCGGCCCGCGCGGCGTCCTGCTGGCTGGTGGCGATCAGCGCGGGGACGAGCAGCGGATAGACACGCTGCCCCATGTCCCGATCGCTGGCGGTTGGGGTGCGGACGCGGTCCATCGCCGTGCGCGTACGCTCGATCACCTCCTTCGGCCGTCCCGACGCGGCACTGGCAACGGCGGCAAAGGCCAGCGCGCGCGCGCCTTGCGGGCTATTGTCGCCCTCGATCGCCCGAAAGCCGCGCTCCGCCTCCAGAAACAGTGGCTCGGCATCACTATAGCGTTCCATCGGCAACAGCACGCCAGCCATGTTATAGAGGCCGAAATGATAGAAGAGGCTCTTCGTCCCCACCGTCTCGCGCTTGATGGCGATGGAGCGCTCCATATAATCCAGGCTCTCCGCGCGTCGCCCCGTGCGCGCCAGCAGCAGTCCCAGCATTTCCAGCGACCGATGATAGCTGGGATGTTTGCGATCGACATGGTCGGTCGCGATATTGACCGCCAGCCGCGCATATTGTTCCGCCTCAACCAGCCGCGCCGCGCGATAGAGCATCTGCGCATAGGTGTAGGTCGCGGCCACCGTATCGGGATGATTGGGGCCAAGGCTGGTCGTGCGCGCGTCCAGGCTGGCGCGCTGGGCGTCGACGGCTTCGCCATAACGCCCCAGTCGCGATAGCGCCTGCGCGTGGGAAAAGGCGATGTTGGACTTGAGCATATAGTCCGCTTCGGAAAGCGCCTTTGGCCCGACGCGCGCGAAATAGCCGTCGGCATAGGCGCTGGCCTGCGCCAGCGTCTCTGCCCCGGCGGTGACGTCGCCGATGATCGACTGGACATAGCCCTTGACCGACATGCCTTCCAGCCAGGGGATGGGATAGGCGTCGCGGAACGGCGCGATCAGCGCCAGCCCCTTGTCCACATGGGCGAGGGCGGAGGGATTCTTGCCCTCGATCTGGTCCATGGACCCCAGCTTGATCAGGCCGACGCCCGCCAGCGGATGAGGGTGGTTGCCCACGCGCACCTTCATCGCCTTGTCGTGCAACGCGGCCCAGGCGTCGCGCGTCTTTTGCGACATCGACTGGGCGAAATCGTCATTTTCGAACAGGGTCGTCGCTTTTTCATCGAGCGCGCGCAATTGGGCGTGGCGCGGATCGTCGACGCGAAAGCCCGGCACGGTCTGGGCAACGCCCGGCAGCACCGGCATCGTCGCCAGCGCCAGCATCACGGCTATCCTGCCTGCCAAAAGCCCCATCGCCTGTCCCCTGACTCTGCCCCTACGGCATCCTTTGCGGGCGCGGGGGCTTTGGCGTCAAGTTACAAGCGTTCGGGCCGGACGATCATGCCAGGGTCAGGCGCCAGTCCCAGCGCAGCGGATCGCCATCCATGACATCGACCCCGCGCGCGATCAGGGCGTCGCGTATCTCGTCCGACAGGGCGAAATCCTTGTCGGCGCGCGCGGCGGCACGGCGTTCCAGTTCCGCCTCAATCTCTTCCGGCGCGATCTGCGCATCCTTGGGCTGGAGGCGCAGGTCCGCGCGGGTCAGGGTCATGAGGTTAAGACCCAGCGCCGCGTCGAAGGCCGCGATCAGGCAGAGTTTCTCATCCACCGGCACTTTCTTGAGCGCAATAGCCTCTTCCAGCAAAGGCAGCGCGCGCGGCGTCATCAGGTCATCGCTGATCGCCGCGTCAAACTGCTCCAGCAGGGGCGCGAGTTTGGGGTGCATGTTGGCGCGCAGATAGTCGAGCCGGGGCGATTGCCACGTCACCCCTTCGGCGCGGGCTTTCAGACCCTCGACGCCCATGACCAGCCTCTTCAGACGGGTGAGTGCCGCGCCGACACCCTCTGCGCTGAATTCCAGTTCGCTGCGATAATGCGCGCCCAGGCACAGCAACCGATAGGCCAGCGGATGCACGCCTGCGTCGATCAGCGAAAAGAGCGTGGTGAAACCGCCCTTCGACTTGCTCATCTTGCCGCTGCGATCGACCAGGAAATTATTGTGCATCCACCAGCGCGCGCCGGTGAAGCCCGCTTCCGCCGCGCCGACATCCGGGCCGCAGCAGGCGTGGAAGGCCTGATTCTGGGCAATTTCATTGGGATGATGGATTTCGCGATGGTCGATGCCGCCGGTATGGATGTCGAACGGATGGCCAAGGCGCGCCTGGCTCATCACCGAACATTCCAGATGCCAACCCGGCGCGCCCTTGCCCCACGGACTGTCCCATTCCATCTGCCGCTGTTCGCCGGACGGCGACTTGCGCCAGATCGCAAAGTCGGACGGGTTGCGCTTGCCCGCGACCGGATCGATCCGGGCATGGGCGGCATCGTCCCGCCCGCCAGCCAGCGCGCCATAATCAGGCACGGTCGCGCTGTCGAAATAGAGGCCGCTGTCCAGTTCATAGCAATGTGCTGGCGCGATCCGCTCGGCAAATGCGATCATCTGCGGCACATAGTCGGTCGCGACCGTCCATTCGCTGGGCGCGATGATGTTGAGGTCGGCGATATTCTGCTTGAAAGCCTGCGTATAGTGGGCGGCAATGTCCCAGATGCTCTTGGCGCTGGCGCGGGCCGCCGCCTCCATCTTGTCATCGCCCGCATCCGCGTCGCTGGTCAGATGGCCGACATCGGTGATGTTGATGATGTGGGTGACCGACAGCCCCTTCCACAGCAGCGTCCGCCGCAAAGTGTCGGTAAAGACATAGGCGCGCAAATTGCCCAGATGCGCATAATTATAGACGGTCGGTCCGCAGCTATAGACGCGCGCATGATTGTCCTCGATCGGCGCGAACGGCTCGATCGTGCGGGTCAGGCTGTTGAACAGGCGCAAGGGCGCTGCGATATGCTGGTCGTCGGACATGGCGCAGAGCGATGACGCGAAGCGGCGCATGGGTCAATAAGAAGAAATCCTCGCCGCGCGGGGGAAGAACCGAGAATTTGTAATAAAATGTTGCGCCGGCCTCTGGCTCTTGTACCGGCGCGTTCCTCCGCCAATATGGTTGGTGCGGGCCGGGCCCCTCTGACGCGCTGGACTTCTCCCCCCTGGTCCAGCCGTGATGTCGGACCGCATCGGGTGCGCCCGGTGCAGGTTTTGCGGCAATTCCCCCCTCATATGCCGCAGGAGACCGCACCGGGCCACTCGAACCATATCTTGATGGATGGAGTGACCTTACGTGAATAATCCCGTTCGTATGCCGGGCTATGGTGCGAGCCGCACGGCGCAGACCGACGCCGGGCTGCGCGCGCATATGCTGGGCGTTTTCCGCAATATGGGCCTGGGTCTGGTGATCACCGGGCTGGTCGCGGCGTTCATCGGCAATACGCCGGTGCTGGCCGCTGCCATCTTCGGTACGCCGCTCAAATGGGTGGCGATCTTCGCGCCGCTGGCCTTTGTGTTTTTCTTCAGCTTCCGCATCGAAAAGATGACGACCGCAGGCGCACGCATGGCCTTCTGGGCCTTTTCCGCCGTGATGGGCGTGTCGCTGGCCAGCGTTTTTCTGGTGTTTACCGGCGGCAGCATCGCGCAGGCCTTTTTCTCGGCCGCCGTCATGTTCCTGGCCATGTCGCTGTGGGGATATACCACGCAGCGTGACCTGACGAAGATGGGCAGCTTTTTGATCATGGGCCTCATTGGCATCATCGTCGCCAGCCTGATCAATCTTTTCATCGGATCGTCGGCGATGGCGATGGTTATCTCGATCCTGGGCGTGGTGATCTTCACGGGCCTGACCGCCTGGGATACGCAGCGGATCAAGTCGGAATATTTCGCCTATGCCGGCCATGAAATCGCGGCGAAGATGCAGGTCATGGGCGCGCTGTCGCTGTACCTGAACTTCGTCAACCTGTTCCAGATGCTCCTCAGCCTCACCGGCGAGCGGGAGTAAGCGGATGCGGGACCAAGCGGCCGTATCGGCCATGCTCTGCCCGGTCTGTCACGTCGGATTGGCGATGACGGATCGGCAGGGGGTCGAAATCGACTATTGCCCGCAATGCCGGGGCGTGTGGCTGGACCGGGGTGAACTGGACAAGATTATCGACCGGGCCATGTCCGACACGGCTGCGTCGGCCCGGCCAGCGCCCTTCGCGCAACCCAGCTACCGCCCGGACCGCGATTATCGCGACGACGGGCGGGGCTACCCGAAAAAGCGCAAGAAGAGCTTTCTGGAAGAGCTGTTCGATTGATGGAAAGGCCGGTCCTGCTGGGCCGGCCTTTTTCTAGTTCTTCCACCGTCATGCCAGCGAACGCTGGCATCCCACTTCTTTTCGCTGCCCGTCAGTCCAGATGCAACGTATCGAACAAATCGACCCATTTGGGATTGATGCTCTCGATCAATTCGACTTTCCACTCTCTCTTCCAAGCCTTCATCGCTTTTTCCCGTGCGATTGCGTCCATGATTGTCTCGTGCCGCTCAGCATAGACCAGCCGGTCGAGCCGATAGCGTCTGCAGAAATCCGACCCGATGCCTTCGCGGTGCTGCATAGCACGGTGCGGCAGGCTGGAGGTAACGCCGACATACAGCACGCCGTATGCACGGTTTGTCATGACGTATACCCAGCCGCCCCTCATGGAAGTCAAGTTGCTTCAAAAGGCAGGGAGATGCCAGCCTGCGCTGGCATGACGGACAAAATCATGATCGTCATGCCAATGAAGGCTGGAATGTCACTTACTCTTTGAAACCCGACCTCAATGCGCGGCGCCCCAACTTGGCCCCGTGCCGATTTCCACGCCCAACGGCACGCTCAGTTTTACGATCGGCTCGGCGGCGCTTTCCATGACGCGGCGGATCACCGCGCTGGCGGCGTCCACATCGTCCTCCGGCAGTTCGAACACCAGTTCGTCATGCACTTGCAGCAGCATCCTGACGCCCGGCAGCCCCGCTGCCTCCAGCGCCGGTTCCATGCGCGCCATCGCCCGTTTGATGATGTCGGCGCTGGTCCCCTGGATCGGTGCGTTGATCGCGGCGCGTTCGGCGCCCTGCCGTTCGTGCTGGATCGATGCGCGGATGCGCGGGAACCAGGTTTTTCGCCCGAATAAAGTCTCGGTATAGCCGCGCTCCCGCGCCTTCTCGATCGTTTCGTTGATATAGATGCTGATGCCGGGGAAGCGCTCATAATATTTGGCGATCATCTCCTGCGCCTCGTCCGCGCTGATCTCCAGCCGTCCGGCCAGTCCCCAGCGGGAAATGCCGTAGAGGATCGCGAAGTTGATCGTCTTAGCCCGCCCGCGCGTGTCGCGGTTGACCTCGCCAAACAGCTCCTTGGCGGTCGCCGCGTGAATATCCTCGCCCGCCGCGAACGCCTCTTTCAGCGCAGGCACGTCGGCCATATGCGCGGCCAGCCGCAATTCGATCTGGCTATAGTCCGCCGCCAATATGACATTGCTTGGTTCCGCGACAAAGGCGTGGCGGATCTGCCGCCCGACTTCGGTGCGGATCGGGATATTTTGCAGGTTGGGATCGGTCGAGGAAAGCCGTCCGGTCTGCGCCCCGGTCAGCGAGTAACTGGTGTGGACCCGGCCTGTATCCTTGTTGATCTGGGCTTGCAGCGCGTCGGTATAGGTGGATTTCAGTTTGGAAAGCTGACGCCATTCCAATATTTTGCTGGCGATCGGCGCGCCTTGCGCGGCCAGTTGCTCAAGGATGGTGACGTCGGTGGAATAGGCACCCGACTTGCCCTTCTTGCCGCCCTTATAGCCCATCTTGTCGAACAGGATCGCGCCCAGTTGCTGGGTCGATCCGATCGCGAAGGGTTGCCCGGCCAGTTCGTGAATCTCCGTCTCCAGCGCGGCGATGCCAGCGGTAAATTCGCCCGACAGCCGCGCCAGATGCTCGCGGTCCACCTTGATCCCGCGATGCTCCATCCGCGCGATCACCGGCACCAGCGGACGGTCGACCAGTTCATAGACGCGGTTTGCGCCTTCATTGGCTACCCGCGTCTTGAACAGCTTCCACAGGCGCAGCGTCACGTCCGCATCCTCGGCGGCATAGGCGGTCGCCTTGTCCAGCGGCACTTCTGCAAAGCTGATCTGGCTCTTGCCGGTGCCGACCACCTCCTTGAAGCTGATACACTCATGATTGAGGTGCGTGCGTGCTGCCTCATCCATGCCGTGGCCCGACAGGCTTTGACCGGCATCCAGGTCGAAGCTCATGACGATCGTGTCGTCGAACGGCGTGACGGCGATGTCGTGCCGCCGCAGCACGGTCATGTCATATTTCAGATTTTGCCCCACTTTCAGGACTGCATCATCCTCCAGCAGCGGTTTGAGCTTCGCCAGCACGGTCGCCAGCGGCAATTGCTCCGGCTTTTCGGCAAACATGTCGCGCCCCCCATGGCCGATCGGGATATAGCAGGCCTTGTTGGGGCCGGTCGCCAGGCTCACGCCAACCAACTGGCAGGACACGCAATCGAGCATGTCGGTTTCGGTATCGACCGCGACGATCCCTTCCGCCGTCGCCTGTGCGATCCAGCGGTCGAGCGCTTCTTCGCTGACGACGGTTTCATACAGGCTGCGGTCGATCGCCGTTTCCTGCGGCGCGACCGGGGTGGCGACGGGTTCCGGCACGCCGGAGGCAACCGCGGCCACCGCGACGGCGGCGGCTGCGGCGCCCAGCCGGTTGAGCAGCGTCTTGAAGCCGTGATGCGTCAGGAAATCCTGCAACGGCTCCTTGGGAATACCCTTGAGCGCCAGATCCTCCAACGGTTCGGGCAGATCCATACTGTCGTGCAGCGCCACCAGCCGCCGCGACAGGCGCGCCATGTCGGCATGGGCGATCAGATTTTCCTGCATTTTGGACTTCTTCATCGCCGGCGCTGCCTCCAGCGCCGCTTCCAGCCCGCCATATTCGACGATCAGCTTGGCCGCCGTCTTGGGGCCGATGCCCGGCACACCCGGCACATTGTCCACGCTGTCGCCCATCAGCGCGAGCACGTCGCCAAGTTGCTCTGGCTGTACGCCGAATTTGCCGACGACATAATCGGCCCCGCGCCGTTCATTCTTCATCGTATCATACATGTCGACGCCCGGCTGGATCAGCTGCATCAGATCCTTGTCCGAACTCACGATGGTGACATGCCATCCCGCCGCAATCGCCGCCCTGGTATAGCTGGCGATCAGGTCGTCCGCTTCATATCCCGCCTCCTCGATACAGGGGAGGGAGAAGGCGCGGGTCGCGTCCCGAATCATCGGGAATTGCGGGACCAGATCTTCGGGCGCGGGCGGGCGGTTCGCCTTATACTGGTCGTACATATCGTTGCGGAAGGTGTGCGACCCCTTGTCCAAGATCACCGCCATATGCGTTGGTCCTTCCGCCTTGCCCAGTTCCTCCGCCAGTTTCCACAGCATCGTCGTATAGCCATAGACAGCGCCGACCGGCTGGCCATGCTGGTTGGTGAGCGGCGGGAGCTGGTGATAGGCGCGAAAAATATAGCCGCTGCCATCGACGAGATAGAGGTGATTCTGGGTCATGGGGAAGGGGGATAGCGGGTTACGCATCCTCCCTCCAGTCGTCAGGTCGACAGAAAGCTCGGCGACCGGACCCGATCGATCGAACCGCGCGTCACCGGCGCGCGCCCTTATCTCATTTCGGCTCGTGGTTCGCCGCGACGGCCTTTGCCACAGCCTGCATCAGCGCCCAGCGTTCCGGGATGGAGACGGTGGTGCTGCCGATCATCACGGCGACCGCGTAGCTGGTGCCATCAGGCGCAGTCATGATGCCGACATCATTATATCCGGTGGAGCGTGGCGGCAGATCCTGGCCGGTTCCGGTCTTGTGCAGATAGGACCAGCCCGGCGGCACCCCGCCCTTGATCCGCTGCGGCCCGGTCTTGGCTTCCGACATGATCGACAGCAGCAGGCGGGAGGATGCGGACGATAGCATATCGCCCTGTTTCAGCCTTGCCAGCGCCTGGACGATCGCGGCGGGCGCCGCCCCATCGGGCGGGCTGGCGAGGTAATTGTCCAGCGCCTTCACCCGCGCCGCCATCGGTACCCGCGCGCGGGCAGTGTAGAAGTTGCGGCCGATCGCATAATCCTGCCGCCAGTCGAGCCCCGCCGTCGCCGATTGCAGCAGCCTTTCGCCCGGACCAAAGCGGATGTCCTTGATCATCCGCCGCGCCAGAAAGCCGCGCACCGCATCCGGCCCGCCGACCGCGCGCAGCAGCGTGTCGTTGGCGGTGTTGTCGCTTTGCGTCATGGCCCGGCGCATCAGGTCGGAATAGCTGGTGGTCCAGCCTTTGGTCCCGACCATCGCGGCGGTCGGCTGGTGAAACAGGGTCAGGTCGTTGCGGGTGATGGTCGTTGTGTCCGCCAGGCGCAGCTTGCCCCGGTCGACAGCGTCCAGGAACGTCATCGCGACCCAAAGTTTGGACACGCTCTGTTGCGGAAACAGCGCATTGCCATTCCATGCCACGGTCCAGTCCGCGCCGATCCTGCGAACGGCGATGCCCACCTTGCCCCGGAAACTTTGCCCCAGATTGCGCACGACGCTGACCAGCGCGGGGGAGGGCGTTTCGGTCTGGTCGATGTCCCTGTAGGGCAGCGGCGGGTTGGCGACCTTGCGGATCGGCCAGGTGTTGGTCGTGGGCTGCACGCCCTTGGGCGCGGCGGCGGCAGCCTGCGCCGGGCGCGGTTCGGGGGCGCTTACGCAAGCGAACAGCGCCGCCATCAACAGGACCAGGCGCGCAGAACCGCCCCGGCTATCATTCGATCTCATTCCATTCCCCGCACTCTGCAAGTGCCATTTAGGGTCAGCCGCCAGGTTGGCGGGCAAGGCCGATGCGACGAATGATTCCACAAATGCGATGTAAGGAGGCTTAACGGGGAACCGGTACGAAACCGCTTCCGCTCAGTTGCGGTTAAGCGGCGCAGCGGCAATAGGGCGGCATGATGGACAATGGCATGGACAGGCGGGCGCTGCTCGGCGGGATGCTCGCGGCGAGCGGCCTGATGTGGGGCGGTACGGCGCAAGCTGCGCCCTTTACCTCGCGCCGGATCGCGGTGACGGTACGGGGGGCGGGGCGGGACGTGCTGCTGATCCCCGGCCTTGCCAGTGGTCCGGGCATCTGGAACGGGGTGCTGGGCGCGATGCCGGGCTATCGCTTCCATCTGGTTCAGGTGCGCGGCTTTGCAGGGTTGGCGGCGGATGCCAATGCCAGCGGCCCGCTGGTTCAGCCGCTGGCCGACGAAATTGCCCGCTACATCACGGTCTCTGGCCTGAAGCGCCCGGCGATCGTGGGTCATTCGATGGGCGGCACGCTGGCGATGATGGTGGGGCTGAAGGGCGTGGCTGGCCGGGCAATGGTGGTCGACATGCTGCCAGCCGGGGCGGCGATGGTCGGCGGCACTGCCAGCGGCCTTGGCTTTCTGGCGGACCAGCTTGGCGGCTACCTGACCGGGACAGTCGCGGGGCGACGCTATCTGGCGCAGATTGTGGGCCACGCGCCCGGCGCCAGAGGCAGCGATCCCGAAGTCATCGCCAACGCCTTGCGCGATCTGGCGAATATCGATCTTGGCCCGCAACTCGCGCGCCTCTCTATCCCGCTTGAGATAGTCTATGCGGTCGGCGCGGACCGGGAGCAGGCAGCGGTCATCACCAGCCGGTTCCGCAGCGCCTATGCCCCCAAGAAAGATGCCGTGCTGCGCGCCATTGGCCCCAGCGGTCATATGGTGATGGCGGATCAGCCTGCACGCTTTCAGGCGGCACTCGGTGCTTTCCTCAAGGATATTTGATAGGCGTCAAAGCGTGGTGCGAGCGACAGGGCTAGGGCGGAAATCGGATGCGCTTCCAGCGTCTCCCTCCTCCACCTTGAGGCGCGGCGCCGACCCGGCGACCGCGCCATTTTTTTTACGGCGTCAGCACCGTGTCGACCGCCTTTTCCAGCATGTCGGGATAATCGAGGGTATAATGCAATCCCCGGCTTTCCTTGCGATGAAGTGCGGAGCGCACGACCAGCCGGGCGACTTCCAGCAGATTGCGTAA
Source organism: Sphingobium sp. GW456-12-10-14-TSB1 (assembly GCF_059424385.1). Taxonomy (NCBI): domain Bacteria; kingdom Pseudomonadati; phylum Pseudomonadota; class Alphaproteobacteria; order Sphingomonadales; family Sphingobiaceae; genus Sphingobium; species Sphingobium sp. GW456-12-10-14-TSB1. The sequence continues at coordinate 3,211,686 of NZ_JBWKZI010000001.1, forward strand.
TTCGATCAGGTCCGGGGTGACGCGGAAATTGCCGTAATAATCATCGACCTCCTGCGCCAGCAGGGCGACGCGGTGCTGGGCGCGTTCCAGCCGCTTGGTGGTGCGGACGATGCCGACATAATCCCACATGAAACGACGTATCTCTTTCCAGTTATGCTGGACGATGACTTCTTCGTCACTGTTGGTCACGCGGCTTTCGTCCCATGGCCGGATGGGCGGGGGGGCGGGCAATTCGTCCCAGTGATGGCGGATATGTTTGGCGGCGGCTTCGCCGAACACGAAACATTCGAGCAGCGAGTTGGACGCGAGGCGATTGGCGCCATGGAGGCCGCTTTCGGTCACTTCGCCGGCGGCATAGAGACCCGGCAGGTCGGTGCGGCCATCCAGGTCGATCACCACGCCGCCGCAGGTATAATGTTGCGCGGGGACGACCGGAATCGGCTCCTTGGTAATGTCGATGTCCAGGTCCAGCAGCCGGGCATAGATGGTCGGGAAATGCTGCCGCACAAACTCCGGCGGCTTGTGGCTGATGTCGAGATGGACATAATCGAGGCCCAGCCGCTTGATTTCATGGTCAATGGCGCGGGCCACCACGTCACGCGGGGCCAGTTCCTCGCGCGGGTCGAATCGCGGCATGAAGCGCTCGCCGCCGCCGGGTACGCCGGGCGGCAGTTTCAGATGCCCGCCTTCGCCGCGCACCGCTTCGGTGATCAGGAAATTCTTGACCTCCAGATTATAGAGGCAGGTCGGGTGGAACTGGTTCATTTCCATGTTCGACACGCGGCAACCCGCACGCCAGGCCATGGCGATGCCGTCGCCGGTTGCGCCGCGCGGGGCAGTGGAGAAAAGATAAGTGCGGCCCGCGCCCCCGGTGCACAGGATCGTCGCCTTGCCCAGCAGCGCATCGACATGCTTGGTCTTCTTGTTGAAGGCATAGACGCCCCAGACATGGCCATCGCCCGAATAGCGCTCGCCATGCCGGGAGGTGATGAGGTCGATCGCGATCAGATCGTCGATCAGGGTGATGTTGGGATTGGCGCGGGCGGCCTTCAGCAGGGCGACCTGCACCGCATGGCCGGTGGCATCATCGACATGGACGATGCGGCGATGGCTGTGCCCGCCCTCGCGTGTCAGGTGCCAGCGATCGCCGAAATCCTCACCTGCGTTGAACGGAACGCCGAGTTTGGCAAGGCGCTCGATCGCGGCAGGCGCTTCGGACACGACGAACTCGACCGTGGCGCGATCATTGAGGCCAGCGCCCGCGACCATCGTATCTTCGACATGCGCCTCGAAACTGTCACCGGCGTCGAGTACGGCGGCAATGCCGCCCTGCGCCCAGTTGGTCGACCCGCCGTCCAGCGCGCCCTTGGCCAGCACCAGCACCTTGCGATCCTGCGCGAGGTTGATGGCGGCCGTCAGCCCCGCAGCGCCGGAGCCGATGATGATGACGTCGTGGGTGGTTGTGGGCATTATATGGTCTTGCTGCTTCTTATTTACTCCCCTCCCGCAGGCGGGAGGGGGTGGGGGTGGGCCTGCGCAAGGGTCGTTTTGATATGCGACACCACGCCTTCGAGGTTTGTCATCACATCGCGATTAGAAATGCGCAAGATTTGGAAACCGAGGGAATGGCAATAAGCATCACGCCGAATGTCATGATTGACGCTTTGATCGTGACTGGTGCCGTCAAGTTCGATGACGAATTTCAATTCTCGACAGAGAAAATCAGCGAAATAAGGCCCGATCGGCATTTGGCGACTGAATTTGTGGCCAAGTTTTCGTCCTTTCAAGCATTGCCAAAGCAATTGCTCCGGGGTGGTGGCGCTATGGCGCAATGCCTTGGCGCGAAGGGTGGCGCGGTGCTTGAAAGGTCGTGTTTGCCCACCCCCTAGCCCCCTCCCGCTTGCGGGAGGGGGGACAAGATGGGCTTCGTCGTTCACGCCGCCGCCGTCAGATTGAGGAACACATCCTCCAGATCCGGGTCGCGCGTCACGACGTCGACAATCGCCAGGCCGCTGGCCTGCACGGCGCTGAGCACCTGGCCCGCATTGGCGCGGTCCTTGAGGTAGGTGATGGTCAGCGTGCGGTCGCCCGATCGTTCGACCTTCTCGAAACAGGGAGCGTCGGGCGGGGTTGTAATGTCGCGGTCCACGGTCACCTGCACCACCTTTTCCTGCGCCATGTCGACCAGTTCACGGGTCGGCTTGTCGGCGATCAGGCGGCCATGGTTGATGATGCCGATGCGGTCGCACAGCTCCTCGGCCTCTTCCAGATAATGGGTCGTCAAGACGATGGTGACGCCCAGCGCATTGAGTTCGCGCACATAGGCCCAGAGTTGCTGGCGCAATTGCACGTCGACGCCCGCGGTCGGCTCATCGAGCACCAGGATCGGGGGGGAATGGACCATCGCCTTGGCCACCAGCAGGCGACGCTTCATGCCGCCCGACAATGTGCGGGCATAGGCGTGCGCCTTGTCCTCCAGATGAACGGCACGCAGCAATTCCATCGATCGGCGCTGACCCTTGGGCACGCCATAATAGCCGGCCTGATTTTCCAGCGTCTCGAAGGGCGTGAAGAAGGGGTCGAACACGATTTCCTGCGGCACGATGCCGATGGAGTTTTTCGCGTTGCGCGGATTGACGTCCGTGTCGAAGCCCCAGATGCGCGCGGTGCCCGACGTCTTGTTGACCATGCCCGCCAGGATATTGATCGTCGTCGATTTGCCCGCGCCATTGGGGCCGAGCAGACCGTAAATCTGGCCGCGCGGGATCGACAGGTTCATGCCGTCGAGCGCGCGCTTGCCGCCCTTGTAGATTTTGGTGAGATTGCGGATCTCGATGGCGGCCTCTGGGGCGGATGCGGGCGTGTCGGTCATGGCTCCACTCTATGGTGATCCGGCCGGGCAAAGGGAAGGGGTCAGAATTCGTCCGCAATGTCCATGAGGCCAAGCAACTTGCGCGGGGCGACCTGACGCCAGCTTTCGCGCAGCCGTTGCGCCACATGGTCCCAGTCCGTGTCGCCCAGGTCCAGCCGGATGCCGACCCATTCATTGCCGAAATAGGCGGGGCGGTAATAGCGGGCCGGATCGGCTTCGATCAGGCTGGCCTGTTCTTCGGGCGCGGTGGTTTTGACCAGCAGGGCAATGATGCCGTCGCCATGATGGTCGCGGGTGAAATAGGCGAATTTCTTGCCCTTGACGATGCCGAAGCAGGGCATGCCGTGCGAAACAATCTCGTCCGCCTGCGGCAGGGCCAGCGCGCTTTCACGGACCTTGTTGAGCAGCCAGTCGGGCTGGCGCTCGCGGGTGACGAAATCGGCCAGCGTGCGGGAATAGAGCTGATGTTCGGCGATGAGGATGCGGGCGGCCAGGCTGTCGGCGGTGTCGCCGGGCAGGATCGCCACGGCGGTCTGGCCCAGCACCGGGCCATCGTCCAGTTCGGCGGTGACGATATGGACCGAGCAACCGGCATGGCTGTCGCCCGCGTCGATGGCGCGCTGGTGGGTGTCCAGCCCCTTATATTTGGGCAGCAGGCTGGGGTGGATGTTGAGCATCCGGCCTTCCCAACCCGACACGAATTCGGGCGACAACAGGCGCATATAGCCTGCCAGCGCAACATATTGCGCGCCCGCCGCGCGCAGCTTTGCGTCGATGATCCGGTCGAATTCGGCGCGCTTATGGCCTTTATGGCTCTGGCCGAAGGTGGGGATGCCCTCCGCAGCGGCCAGCGTCAGGCCAGCGGCATCGGGATCGTTGGCGGCGACCAGTACGATCTCATAGGGGCAGCTTTCCGCCTTGGCCGCATAGAGCAGCGCCGCCATGTTGGACCCGCGACCGGAGATCAGGACGCCGACTTTTGCCTTTTGCATAACAACATCCGTTCGGTTCGAGCGAAGTCGAGAACCCTGGCGCGACCGTTTCTCGACTTCGCTCGAAACGAACGGAGGGGGTGATTTTAGCCTAGATGCGTGGCGCGCCAGTCGGCCTTGCCGCTCCATGTCTCGACCGAGCCGCGGACGGTGCAGCCCTTCTCGCCCGCCTGCACTTCGCCGATGCGATGGACGGTCTCGCCCGCGGCTTCGAGCGCGGTGGTGACGCCTGCGACATGGCCTTCTTCGACGCTCAGCACCATGCCGATGCCGCAGTTGAAGGTCCGCGCCATTTCGCCCGGTTCGATATGACCCTGCGCCTGGAGGAAGGCCATCAGGCGCGGCTGGTCCCATGCGTCGGCATCGACCATCGCATGGCAGCCGTCGGGCAGGACGCGCGGGATATTTTCCAGCAGTCCGCCGCCGGTGATGTGGGCCAGCGCATTGATCATCCCGGCGCGGACCAGGGGCAGCAGGCTTTTCACATAGATTTTGGTGGGCGCCATCAGCGCGTCGATCAGCAAAATATCCTGATCGAAAATGGCGGGGCGGTCGAGCTTCCAGCCCTTGTCGGCGGCAAGGCGGCGGACCAGCGAGAAACCGTTGGAATGGACGCCGGAGGATGCCAGGCCCAACAGCACGTCGCCGACCTTGACCCGATTGCCGGTCAGCGCCTTCTGCCGTTCGACCGCGCCGACGCAGAAGCCCGCCAGATCATAGTCGCCCGGCCCGTACATGCCGGGCATTTCGGCGGTTTCGCCGCCAATCAGCGCGCAACCGGCGATCCGGCACCCCTCGGCTATCCCGGCGATGACACGTTCGGCGACGCCGCTCTCCAGCTTGCCGGTGGCATAATAGTCGAGGAAGAAAAGCGGCTCGGCCCCCTGGACGATCAGGTCGTTGGCGCACATGGCGACCAGGTCGATGCCCACGCCATCATGGCGATTATGGTCGATCGCAAGCTTCAATTTGGTGCCGACGCCGTCATTGGCCGCGACCAGCAGCGGATCGTCATAACCTGCGGCCTTCAGGTCGAAAAAGCCGCCAAATCCGCCAAGTTCGGCGTCTGCGCCAGGGCGGCGGGTCGCCTTGGCCAGCGGCGCGATGGCGCGGACGAGGGCGTTGCCCGCGGCGATGTCGACGCCAGCCTTGGCGTAGCTGTAGGATTCGTTCTCACTCATGGGGAGCGCCCTAGAGCAAAGGCGGGCAAAACGGAACCTTCGATCTTGGCGGCATCATTGCACATCCGTTCGCCCTGAGCGACGTCGAAGCGTTCCACCGAGCGTAGTGAGGTGCTTCACTGCGTTCAGCAGAGGGCTTCGACTTCGCTCAGCCCGAACGGTAGGGGTGAGGGGTCTTGAAGGTTGGCGCTTGGCATCCTGGGCAAATCCCGCCAAAAGGCGCTCGTGAGCCTGAGCCAGACCCTTAACCGCCTGCCGTTCCAGCCCGGCGCGCTGCTGCGCGCCGTGTCGCGCCCGGTCCAGATCCTCCTCGCCATCGCCATCGGCCTGATTGCCGCAGCGCTGTTTGCGCAGATGGAGGGGGAGCGGGGCGTCCCGCCGATCGCCAGTGGCGGCGATTTCGAGGTGCGCGGGGTCAAGGTCGATGTCGTGGCCAAGGATGCCGACAGCGCCCGCTATGCCGGGTGGCGGATGGCGCAGCGGCAGGCGTGGCGGATGCTGTGGACGCGCACCCATGGCGGCGGCGGCGCGCCGGCCCTGTCCGATTCGCAGATCGAGGCGATGGTTTCGGGCATAGAGATTGATTTCGAGCAGGCCGGACCGACCCGTTATGTCGCGACATTGGGCATATTGTTCGACCGGGCGCGTACCGGGCAATTGCTGGGCGTGTCGGGCAATGTCATGCGGTCGCCGCCGCTGCTGGTGATACCGGTTCTGTGGGATGGCGGATCTGCGGTGTCCTATGAACGGACCAACGAATGGCAGAAGGCCTGGGCGCGGTATCGCACCGGCGACAGCGCGATCGACTATGTGCGCGTGGCCGGGTCGGTCGCGGACCCGATATTGCTGACGGCCGGACAGACCGGGCGGCGCGGACGCCTGTGGTGGCGGGTGCTGCTCGACCAATATGGCGCGGCCGACGTGGTGATCCCGATCGCGCGGCTGGACCGCGCCTATCCCGGCGGCCCGGTGACCGGCACCTTCACCGCGCGCTATGGCCCGGACAACAGCCTGATCGGCAGCGTGACGCTGCGCGCGTCCAATGCCAGCGGCGTCGCGCAGATGCTGGACGAGGGCGCGCGGCGGATCGACGAAATGTATATCCGCGCGCTTAATGATGGCCGCCTGCGGCCCGACCCGTCGCTGATCATCGAGGAGCCGGTCGATCCTGACGCGCTGGCGATCGAGAATGCGACGGATACGGTGATCGAGACGGACGATCTGCCGACGGCGGCCAGCACGAGCGGCACCAGCAGTTTCGCGATCCAGTTCGACACGCCCGATGTCGGGTCGATCAGCGCGGGCGAATCGGCGGTGCGGGCGATCCCCGGCGTGCGGTCGGCATCGACCAGCAGCCTGGCGCTGGGCGGCACGTCGGTCATGCAGGTCAGCTTTGACGGCACGGTGGATATGCTGCGCAACGGGTTGCAGGCGCGCGGCTACACCGTCAGCGTATCAGGCACCACCCTGCGCATCGTGCGCAGGCAGGCGCCGCAGCCGACGCCTCCATCACAGCAATGAGCCAGATCAGCCTGCCTTTCGACTGGCAAGGCGCGGCCAGCGGCGGAGATTTTCTGGTCAGCGACGCCAATGCCCAGGCGGTCGCCCATCTGGAACGCTGGCGCGACTGGCCGCTGTCGGTGAGCGTGCTGACCGGGCCGCCCCTGTCGGGCCGATCGACGCTGGCGCGCCATTTCGCGCAGATGAGCGGTGGCAGCGTGATCGACGACGCGCAGGGAAAGGACGAACATGCGCTGTTCCATGCCTGGAACGAGGCGCAGACGAGCCGCCAGCCATTGCTGATGATCGGCCATGCGCCCCCCGCCAGCTGGACCGTGGCGCTGCCCGACCTGCGATCGCGGCTGGCCGCTGCGCCCCATGTCGCGATCGCCGAACCGGACGAGGCGCTGGCGCGCGCGCTGATCGAGCGCCAGTTGGGCGCGGCGGGGGCACGCTTCGCCGCCGACCTGCCCGACTGGCTGTTGCGCCGGATCGAGCGCAGCTATGGCGCAATCGCGGCGGTTACGCGGCTGCTCGACCAGGCGGCTTTGTCATCTGGCCGTAAGATTTCCATCTCAATGGCAAAAGACTGCCTGCAAGGCGCTGGCTATCTGCCTATAGTAGCGCCTGACCCTTCCCTCGATCCATGCGAGTGATCCCAGTGGCCGAAGCCGATCCCGCGACCAGCCTGACCCAGCCGATGGGTCGCTATTTCAACCGCGAGCTGTCCTGGCTGGCGTTCAACCAGCGCGTGCTGGAGGAGGCGATGAACCGCGCCCATCCGCTGCTGGAGCGGTTGCGCTTCCTGTCGATTTCCGGCGCCAATCTGGACGAATTCTTCTCCGTCCGGGTCGCGGGCCTCAAGGGCCAGCAGTTGCAGGACGTGGACATGTGTTCGGCCGACGGGCTGACCGCGGGGCAGCAATTGACGGCCATTGCGGCGGAAACCGACCGCCTGATGCAGGCGCAGCAGAAGGTGTGGGGCGTCGTCCATAGTGAGCTGGCGCAGGTGGGGATCGAAGTGGTCGGCCCGACCAGTCCGATCGATCCGCTGAGCGAAGCCTGGCTGCGGGACCATTTCCTGAACCAGATTTTCCCGATCCTGACGCCGCAGGCGCTGGACCCGGCCCATCCCTTTCCCTTCATCCCCAATCAGGGCTTGTCGATCGTCTTCGACCTGCAACGCCTGTCGGACAAGCAGCCGATCCGCGAGCTGGTGATGATCCCCGCCTCGCTTGCACGCTTTGTCCGCATTCCCGGCGAACCGGCGCGTTACATGGCGCTGGAGGCGGTGGTGCGGCGTTTTTCGGTGGATCTGTTCCCCGGATATATGGTGCGCAACAGCGGCGTGTTCCGCATCATCCGCGACAGCGACATCGAGATCGAGGAAGAGGCCGAGGATCTGGTCCGCCACTATCGCAGCGCGATCAAGCGCCGCCGCCGGGGCCGCGTCATCCGCATGGAGATAGAAGAGCGCATCCCCGAACCGGTCGAGGAGATGTTGCAGGACATGCTTCAGGGCCATGAGGCCGTAGTGGTCGAGGTGGAGGGGTTCATCGGCATCGGCGACCTGTCCGGCGTCGTCGAGGAGGATCGGCCCGACCTGAAATTCGAACCCTATGCGCCGCGCTTTCCCGAACGCATCCGCGAATATGGCGGCGATTGTTTCGCCGCGATCCGGGCGAAGGATATTGTCGTCCACCATCCCTATGAGGCGTTCGACGTCGTCGTCGCGTTTCTGAAGCAGGCGGCGGTCGATCCCGATGTGGTGGCGATCAAGCAGACGCTCTATCGCGCGGGCAAACAGTCCGCGATCATCCGCGCGCTGATCGACGCGGCGGAGGCGGGCAAGTCCGTGACCGCCGTGGTCGAATTGAAGGCGCGGTTCGACGAAGAGCAGAACCTGATGTGGGCCGACGCGCTGGAGCGGGCCGGCGTGCAGGTCGTCTACGGCTTCATCGACTGGAAAACCCACGCCAAAGTGTCGATGGTGATCCGGCGCGAGGGGGACCAGTTTCGCAGCTACTGCCATTTTGGCACCGGCAATTATCATCCGGTCACGGCCCGCATCTATACCGATCTGAGCTTCTTCACCGCCGATCCGGCCTTCAGCCGGGATGCCGCCGCGTTGTTCAACTATATCACCGGCTATGTTGAGCCGCAGGGGCTGGAAAAGCTGGTCATGTCGCCGCGCAGCCTGCGCGATCATCTGTGCGCGATGGTGGATGCCGAGATCGACCATGTCCGCGCCGGTCGCCCCGGCACCATCTGGGCCAAGATGAACAGCCTGGTCGACCCGGCGCTGATCGAAAAACTCTATGCCGCCAGCAATGCCGGGGTGCAGATCGACCTGATCGTGCGGGGCATCTGTTGCCTGCGCCCCGGCGTGCCGGGCATGTCGGAGCATATCCGGGTCAAGTCGGTGGTCGGCCGTTTTCTGGAGCATAGCCGCATTGCGGTGTTCGGCAATGGCAAGGCGCTGCCCAATAACGGCGCCAAAGTCTATATCAGTTCGGCCGACTGGATGCCGCGCAACTTCGACCGGCGCGTCGAATTCCTGGCCCCGATCGAAAATCCGACCGTGCATGACCAGATTTTGGACCAGGTGATGGTCGCCAATCTGATCGACAGCGAACAAAGCTGGACGCTCGACAGCACGGGGCATTACACCAGGCTCGATCCGGGCGACAAGCCGTTCAACCTGCACCGCTATTTCATGACGAACCCGTCCCTGTCGGGGCGCGGCGCGGCGCTGGACAATGAAGCGGTGCCGACATTGCGCCTGCGCGGGCGGACCTGAGCCTGATGAATTCCATGCTCAGCCGGGTCCGCGAAGCGGCGCATACGATGACGATGTCGGCGCAACCGACGACGGGTCGCACCGCGATCATCGACATTGGTTCCAACAGTGTGCGTCTGGTGGTGTATGACGGGCCGCGCCGCATCCCGTTCATCCTGTTCAACGAAAAGGTGATGGCAGGGCTGGGCGCGGCGCTGGCGCGGACCGGACAGATCGAGCCGGAACCGATGGAGCGCGGGCTGCGCGCGGCCGAACGCTTTGCCCATCTGTGCCGACAGATGAAGGTTGCCGATATTCGCTGCGTGGCGACCGCGGCGGTGCGGGACGCGACCAACGGGCCGGAATTCATCGCCCGCGCTGCCGCCATGGGGCTGACGGTGGAATTGCTGTCGGGCCGGCAGGAAGCGGTCGGCGCGGCGATGGGCGTGCTGTCGGGCATTCCGCACGCGGACGGCATCGTCGGCGATCTGGGCGGTGGCAGTCTGGAACTGGCGCGGATCAGGGATGGGCAGGTGCATGACACCATATCCCTGCCGCTGGGTGTGCTGCGCCTGCCGCAAATCCGCGCCAAGGGGCCAAGGTTGCTGGAACGGCAGGTGGCCAAGATGCTGGCCGATGCCGGGTGGCATCAGGCGCCTGACCTGCCATTCTACCTGGTCGGCGGGTCGTGGCGGGCGCTGGCGCGGTTCGACATGCAACTGACCCAGTTTCCGCTGCCGGTGGTGCATCAATATGAAATGCCCGCGACCCGCGCCGAGCAGCTGATCCGTATCGTGTCCCATGTCGATCGCGCGCGGTTGAAGGAAATTCCGGGCATGAGCGGGTCGCGCGTGCCGACGCTGGGCGATGCGGCGGCCTTGCTGTCGGTGGTCGTGCGCCAGTTGCGGTCGAGCCGTCTGGTCGTGTCCGCCTATGGCCTGCGCGAGGGATTGCTGTTCGAAGGGTTGCCGCCCGAAATTCGGGCGCATGATCCGCTGCTGGTCGCAGCCGAAGCGGAGGGGGAGGCGCAATCGCGGTTTCGCGGCCATGGCGACCGGATCGAGCGCTGGATCGCGCCCCTGTTCGCCGATGATGCGCCCGCCGCCCGCCGTATCCGCCGCGCTGCCTGCCTGCTGGCCGATGTCGGCTGGCGCGCCAATCCCGATTTCCGCGCCGAACGGGGCATGGAGATTGCGCTGCACAGCAATTGGGTGGGTATCACCGCGGCGGAGCGGGCGATGCTGGGGCAGGCGCTGTTCAGCCATTTTGGCGGTGGCACGGCGATCGCGCCGGGGCTGGAACGGCTCGCCAGTGCCGAGGCGCTGCGCCGCGCAATGCTGTGGGGGCTGGCGATCCGACTCGCGCAGCGCCTGTCCGGCGGGGTTGAGCGGCCGCTGACCCATACGCGGCTGACGTTGCGGGACGGGCTGTTGCTGCTGGAACTGGACAGCGACGATGTGGCGCTGGGTGGCGAAGTGGTGGAACGGCGGTTGCGGCATCTGGCACAGACGCTGGGCGTGAAATATCGGCTGGTGCGGGGTGACGGGTAGGGACTTCAACAGGTTCGTCATGCCAGTGGACGCGGGGATGACGGACCGAGCAACATGCCCGCACTGCCCACCTTCCCCTGCCGCGTAATCTTGGCTAAGCCCCGGCGATGACATCTTCTCCCGCGCCGCTCAGCCGATCGCTCTTTGGCTTTTCGATCTTTTATGGCGGCATGGTCTGCATTGCGGGCGTGCTGGGCAACAAGCAGGTGACGCTGGGGCCGGTATCGGCGATCGGGCCAGCATTGGGGCTGGGTCCGCTGGCGGTGGAGGCGGGGATTTTCGCCTTCCTGCTGCTGGTGACGATTTCCAGCGCGGTGGCCGAGCTTCATGGCCGCGCGGTGGCCAACCGGCTGGTGCAGATCGGCTTCCTGCCGCTGATTGCCTCTATCCTGCTGTCGGTCCTGGTCCTGGCGGCTCCCGCTGCGGGAGATATGGACCCGGCCCGCGCCCAAGCCTTTGCCATGATGATGGGCGGCACGCCGCGCATCTGGGCGGGCGGCATCATCGCCTATGGCGTGTCGCAGACATTGAACGTGACCCTGTTCGCGATGCTCAAGGGGCGGGAGGGCGGTCGCCTGCTGTGGCTGCGCGCGGCGGTGGCGAGCATCCTGTCGCAGATCGCCGACACGCTGCTGTTCGTGACCATCGCCTTTTATGGCGTCTTTCCGATCGGCGAACTGCTGCTGGGCCAGATGCTGGCCAAGGTCGTGCTGTCCGCATTACTGGTGCCGCCGGTCATTTATCTGCTGGTGGCGCTGGGGCGGCGGCTGGACCGCTGAGGGCGGCGGCAGTCGGCCCCGACAATGTGCGACAGTAAGCCGAACATATGCACGATAATGGCGGAAATGAATTAGTTAGCTAACTAATCGAATTGTAATGCGGCGTTGCGCGGTGTTGGGAGGCTTGGCTTCGATAGCTTCGACGGCGTCGGATGATGCCGGTTGGCGCGCGAAGCGAGCGGGCGCGCGTCGCTTCTTGCTCCTCGCCCGCTTTGCCCCTATGCGCCCGCGCATGACCAGTTCGCATGATCCCGTCCCGGCGCTGCTCGCCAAGGCTGAAACCCTCGTCGAGGCGCTGCCCTATATGCAGCGCTATGCGGGCAAGACCTTCGTCGTGAAATATGGCGGCCATGCGATGGGCGACCCGGAAGCGGCGCGCGATTTCGCCGAGGATGTCGTGCTGATGAAGGCGGTCGGCATCAATGTCGTCGTCGTCCATGGCGGTGGGCCGCAGATCGGCGCGATGCTCAAGAAGCTGGGCGTCGAATCGGAATTTATCGGCGGGCTGCGCGTAACGGACGCGGAAACCGCCAAGATCGCCGAAATGGTGCTGGCCGGTTCCATCAACAAGGAAATCGTCGGCTGGATCGCGGGCGCTGGTGGCCGGGCGGTCGGCATTTCCGGCAAGGATGGCGGGCTGGTCGTCTGCGAAAAGGTGCTGGGCAAGCGCGAGGCGGACCCCAATTCGGGGATCGAGCGCAATGTGGACCTTGGCTTTGTCGGCGATCCTGTGAAGGTCGACCGGCGTATCCTGGATACGCTGACGCAGGACGGCATCATTCCCGTCGTCGCGCCGGTTGGCATCGGCGCGGATGGCCATACCTATAATGTCAACGCCGACACGATGGCGGGCGCGATCGCGGCGGAACTGGGCGCGTCGCGCTTCTTCCTGCTGACCGACGTGGCGGGCGTGCTGGACAAGAACAAGAATCTGCTGACCGATCTTGATCCCGCCGCGATCGAGGTGCTGCAACAGGATGGCACGATCAGCGGCGGCATGATCCCGAAGCTGGAAACCTGCGTCAAGGCGGTCGAGGGCGGGGTGGACGCCGCGGTCATTCTGGACGGGCGGGTGCCGCATGCCATGCTGCTGGAAATCTTCACCAAGCGCGGCGCGGGCACGCTGATCCGCAAATAAGCCGTCGCCTGCACCCTGTCCGGAGAGCCGATCCATGTCGCTGACCAATCTTTTAGTCCCGACCTTCGTGCAGATGCTCAATCGTCTGTCCACCTGGCTGGAGAAGGCGGATGGTTCCACCGGCGATGCACTGCTGTCCGCGCGTCTGGCGCCCGACATGTTCCCCCTGTCGACGCAGATCCGCTTCGCCTGCGTGCAGGCGCAGGAAGCGATGTGTCGACTGAAGGGAGAGGATTTTCCGGATTCGCTGGGCGCGTTGCGCGATGAGGGGCGCAATGGGGCGGAGCATCCCGGTTCGATCGCGGATGCCAAGGGCCGGATCGCGCAGACCCTGACCTTGCTGGAGGGGCTCGCGCCCGACGCGCTGGATGCCGCAGTCGGGACGATGATTGCCCATGCGCTGCCCAACGGCATGATTTTCGATCTGTCCGCCGAGCAATATGCGCGCGACTGGGCGCTGCCCCAATTTTATTTTCACCTGATGACGGCCTATGCGATCCTGCGGGCCAATGGGGTGGAACTGGGCAAGGCGGACTATGTCGCGCACATGCTGCCCCATTTGCGGCCGGGAACGATGCCGACCGCCTGATCGCGGCATGTCCCGGCGCGGCGCACGCCCGGTCAGCATTGCGCCGATGCGATCATGCGCCGGTTCGGCCCGATACCCTATGTGCCTGTGATGCCCATGCCAGCCAGGAAAAAGCTTTCGGAAAGCGTGCGGCGATGCTTGTCCCCCGGCCATCGGACGGGGTAGAGAGAGGCAATATTTTTCGGAGACCTCATGGCCTACGCGCTTTATCAGATCATCGTCATCCTGCTCGACGTGCTGTGGTGGATCATCATCATTCAGGCCGTCATGAGCTGGCTGATCGCGTTCAACATCGTGAATATGGGCAGTGATTTCGTCCGGACCGTCATGACCGCGCTCGACCGGATGACCGCGCCCATCTACAATCCCATTCGCAAGGTCATGCCCGATCTGGGCGCTCTGGACCTTTCGCCGATGGTCGTGCTGCTGGCGATCCTGATCATCCGCCAGGCGGTGTTGCCGCCGCTGTTCGGGCTGGTGTGACGGTCTGGAGCCAGACGGGCGACGACCTGATCCTGGCCGTCCGGCTGACCCCCGGCGCATCGAAGGCCGCGATCGGCGGCATATGGACGGATGAAAAGGGCGCGCAATGGCTGTCCGCCCGCGTGACCGCCGTGCCGGAAAAAGGGCGGGCCAACGACGCGCTTGTCGCCCTGCTCAGCAAATATCTCGACTGGACCAAGGGGGCGATTTCGCTGGAATCGGGGGACAGCAACCGGCTAAAGCGGCTGCGTATCCGGGGCGGCGCACAGCCGCGCCTGATCGCCATCATAGAAGAACAGGTTGACGTGACATGACCATCGGCAAGATCATCGACGGCAAGGCTTTTGCGGCGGGGCTGCGCGACAAGGTGGCGGAGGGCGTGAGCGCTTTCGCCGCGCAGGCGGGGCGCAAGCCGGGCCTGGCCGTGGTGCTGGTGGGCGAAGACCCGGCCAGCGCAGTCTATGTGCGCAACAAGGGCAAGATGACGGTCGCCACCGGCATGGAAAGCTATGAGTTCAAGCGCCCGGCGAGCATCGGCGCGGACGATCTGCTCGACCTGATCGAGGAGCTGAACCATGACGAGCGGGTCGATGGCATATTGGTCCAGTTGCCGCTGCCCGATCATATCGACGAGAGCGCCGTTCTGGCCGCGATCGACCCGGCCAAGGATGTCGACGGGTTCCATGTCGTCAATGCCGGCAAGCTGGCGACGGGGCAGGAGGCGCTGGTCCCCTGCACGCCGCTGGGCTGCATCATGCTGCTGAAGGACGAACTGGGCGACCTGAGCGGCCTTGAAGCCGTCGTGGTGGGCCGGTCGAACATTGTCGGCAAGCCGATGGCGCAATTGCTGCTGGCGGAAAGCTGCACCGTGACAATCGCCCATAGCCGCACCCGCGACATTGCGAGCATCGTCCATCGCGCCGACATTGTCGTCGCTGCCGTGGGGCGGGCCGAAATGGTCAAGGGCGAATGGATCAAGCCCGGCGCGACGGTGATCGACGTGGGCATCAACCGGGTGGCCGATACCGAGGATGGCAAGAGCCGGATCGTGGGCGATGTCGCGACGGCCGAGGCGCTGGCCCATGTCCGCGCGATTACGCCGGTGCCGGGCGGCGTCGGGCCGATGACGATCGCGGTGCTGCTGCGCAATACGCTGGTCGCGGCCCATGCCCGCGCCGGGCTGGCGAAGCCCGACGGCCTGTGAGGGTGCGCCCGACGCTGCTGGCACCGCTGCTGGTTTTGGGCGCGGCGGTGCTGGTCGCGGCGAAACCGCCGATGCGCTTTCAGCCCGATCCCAGTTCCGTGATCGCCGCCGAAATCGCCTTTAGCCGGCTGGCGCAGGAGAAGGGGCAGTGGACCGCCTTTCGCGCCACGGCCGACGATGATGCAGTGATGTTCGTGCCGCAGCAGGTGTCGGCGAAGGCGTGGCTGAAGGGACGGGCCGATCCGCCCGCGTCGGTCAAATGGTCGCCATCCGTCGTCTATGTCTCCTGCAACGGCAATCTGGCCGCCAGCACCGGCAACTGGACCCGGCCCGATGGCGCGGTCGGTTATTTCACGACCATCTGGCGGCGCGACAAGAAGGGCGCCTGGAAGTGGATCGCCGATCATGGCGACACGCTGGCCAAGGCGCGCGAGGCGCCGGAATTTCTGAGCGGCAAGGTGGCGACATGCAAGCGGCCCGCGCGCGGCGAAGGCCCGCCGCAGGATGGCCCGCCAGCCGCAGGAAAGGACGCGCCGCTGCCCCCGCCCGACGAGAGCCTGCTCTGGTCGGCGCAGGTTGCGCCCGATGGCGGCCGCCGCGTCACGGTGCGGATGTGGAATGGCAGCGACTATGATATTGTGATCGACGACAGGGTAGGGGCGGCATCATGACCGAATTGTTCATTTCCGCCTTCGTCACCCTGTTCGTGGTGATCGACCCGCCCGGCTGCGCGCCCATCTATGCCAGCCTGACCGGCGGCGCGACGGTGGCGCAGCGCAAGGCGATGGCGATCCGCGCGGTCGGCATTGCCGCCGCGATCCTGCTGGTGTTCGCGCTATGGGGCAAGCAGTTGCTGGGCGTGCTGGGGATTGCGCTCGACAGTTTCCGTATCGCTGGCGGCATCATGCTGTTCATGATCGCGATGGACATGGTGTTCGAAAAGCGCACCCAGCGGCGCGAGGACCGGGCGCAGAAGATCAGCGCCGAAGAGCGGCATGTCGAGGATGTGTCGGTATTCCCGATGGCAATGCCGATGATCGCCGGGCCGGGATCGATCGCTACCGTCATGCTGCTGATGTCGCGCGCCGATGGCATGGGCGAACGGATGGTGGTGCTGGGCGCTGTCGTCGTGACGCTGATGCTGATGCTGGGCGCGTTGCTGGCGGCGGGGCCGCTGATGGCGCTGCTGGGTCACAGGATAGAGGCGGTGATCACCCGGCTGCTGGGCGTGCTGCTGGCCGCGCTGGCGGCGCAGTTCGTGATCGACGGGTTGAAGGCGAGTTTTTGAGGATAGGGGGTGGGGCACGCCCCCACCCCCTATCCTCCCCTGAAAGGGAGGGGTTTATTGGGACTTAACCCCGCACGTCGGCTTCGGTGACGGGGGCGATCTTGATTTCCACGCGGCGGTTGGCGGCCTTGCCCTCTTCGGTCGCGTTGGACGCGATCGGCTGGGTTTCGCCATAGCCGCGCGTGCCGATGCGGGCGGACTGGACGCCGCGACCGATCAGATAGTCGGCGACGGAGCGGGCGCGCCGTTCCGACAGGGTCTGGTTATAGGCGTCCGACCCGTCGCTGTCGGTATGGCCGAGCACGTCGATATAGGTTTTGGGATATTGCGCCAGCACGCTCGCGACGTCGTTGAGCGTTGGCTGGAACTGGGGCTGCACATCGGCGCGGTCATAGCCGAAGGTGATGCCGGAGGGCATGCGCAGCAGCAGATTGTCGCCGTCGCGAATCACGTCGACGCCCGTGCCGGCGGTTTCTTCGCGCAGCTTGCGTTCCTGGGCGTCCATATAAGCGCCGACGCCCGCGCCCGCGATGGCGCCAATGCCAGCGCCCAGAATCTTTTCGGTCCGGTCATTGCGCCCGCCGACCAGATCGCCCAGCAGATAGCCGCCCAGCGCGCCGCCGATGCCGCCGATCGCGGCCTTGGAAATGGTGCGCTGACCGGTGTTGGGATCGGTCGTGCAGGCGGTGGTGGCCAGCATCGCGGCCAGGCCTGCCGCGCCGATGATGCGGTGAGAAATCTTCATGATCCTGATCCCTTGTCTTTCCTGAATCTCGTTTTGGCGCCCGTATGAGCCGAATAACCCCAAAATCACCGAGCTATGTGTTTGTTCCACAAGCGAACTGAACGGGCGATGATGGGGATGTTGTGCAATTGAAAGAATAACGGTTATAGGAGGTCGCTGACCGCCATGGCCACGATCCCCCTTCCCAATCCGACGCCCTTTCCCTGGGCCGATCTTTTCATCATTCTCGCCCTGGTGGCGTTGAACGGTATTTTCGCGATGTCGGAGCTTGCCATCGTATCGGCGCGCAAGCCGCGCTTGCAGGGGCTGGAGAAGGCCGGGCGCAAGGGCGCGGCGACGGCGTTGCGGCTGGCGAGCGATCCGGGCAAATTCCTGTCCACCGTGCAGATCGGCATCACCCTGATCGGCATTGTCGCTGGCGCCTATTCGGGCGCGAGCCTGGGCGGCCCGGTCGGCGAACGGCTCTATGCGCTGGGCCAGAATCTGGGCATAGGCCTGTCGTTCAATGCCGCGGAAAATCTGGGCTTTGCGCTGGTCATCGGTTTTACCACCTATGCATCGCTGATCATTGGCGAACTGGTGCCCAAGCAATTTGCGCTGCGCGCGCCCGAACCGATTGCGGTGATCATGGCCGGGCCAATGCTGTGGCTGTCCAAGGCGACCGCGCCGGTCGTGTGGGTGCTCGACGGGTCGAGCGCGCTGATCTTCAAGCTGTTGCGGATGAACCGCGAATCGGAACAGCATGTGACCGCCGAGGAGCTGCATCTGATCGTTGCCGAAGCCAGCCGGTCGGGCGTGATCGAGGAAAGCGAACGGGCGATCATTTCAGGCGTGGTGCGGCTGGCCGACCGACCGGTGCGCGAGGTGATGACGCAGCGCATGGACGTCGACTGGATCGACATTGCGGCGGATGACGCGACGATTCGCGCGCGATTGCTGGAAACGCCCCATACCCGGTTGCCGGTGGGCCGCGGATCGGTGGAGGATATTGTCGGCATCGTCCAGGCGCGCGACATTATGAGCGCGCTGTTCCGGGGCGAGACGCTGAATGTCGGCGCGCTGATGCGCAAGGCGGAGGTGGTGCCTGACCAGGTCGATGCGATGGACGCGCTGGAAGTGCTGCGCCGGTCGGACGTGCCGATGGTGATGGTCCATGACGAATATGGCCATTTCGAGGGGATCGTGACCCCGGCCGACCTGTTGTCGGCGATTGCGGGCCATTTCGCGTCCGATCGCGACGCCTATGACGAGCCTGACGTGGTGGAACGGGAGGATGGCAGCCTGCTGGTATCCGGGCAGATGCCGATCGACCAGCTGGCCGAGCGGATCGGCATCGGCCTGTCGGAGGACCGCGATTATGCGACCGTGGCGGGCCATGCGCTGTGGCTGCTCAAGCGCCTGCCGGAAGTCGGCGATTTCGTCGACGATCAGGGTTTCCGTTTCGAGATTGTCGATATGGACGGGCGCAAGATCGACAAAGTGCTGGTCGCAGAGCGCTGAGGCGCGCGGGACAATCGGTTGCCGAAATACTAACATTCGTTATGATCTTCCCCAAAGGAGAGGATCATGCGATTTACCGAACAGGATTATCTGGCCTATGTCGCTGCGTTCAACGCGCGCGACTACAAGACGCTGGAGACGTTTTTTGCCGACGATTTCGCGTTGGAAAATGCGGGGTTCAAGGTCCAGGGAAAGGCGGCGTTCCGCGAATTCTATGCGTTTTTCCATGACTATATCCGTGAAACCGTGTTGTTCCGCGGCTTTTATCCGGGCCAGGACGGCTTCGTCGCCCATGTCGTCATCCGCTTTGAAGGGCTGAAGGATCTGACCCCGGCCGTGCTGGCGGAAAAGGGTTATCCGGGCATGACGCCGGTCAATCGTGGTGGCAGCGCAGATGTGGAGTTTCTGATCCTCTACCTGCTCGATGCGGACGGACTGATCCGCCATATCAAGGGCGCGGTCTGGGTGCCGGAGCGCTGAGCGACGATCAGTCCAGCCTTTTCACCCAGAATTGCATCGGGTGGTCGCTTTCGACGGCGTCGCCCCTGTCCTTCCAGCCAAACTGGCCGATCAGCCCATCGACCGGCGCAAAGCCGCGCTTGTGCCAGAAGGGGTCGAGCGGGCTGTAGCCGGCGGGGCGGGCAGGGTGATCGGCCGGGCGGATGACGGCGCAGAAGGCGGCGATGGAAAAGCCAAGGTCGCGCGCCCTGGCTTCGCGCCGGTCGAAAAAGGCGTGGCCGATGCCATGGCCGCGCCATTCGGGCAGCAGGACCGATTCGCCGAAATAATAGACATGGCCAATATCCATGCCGCGCGCGCGGAAGGGGGCGGCGAAGGCGGCGGCATGATCGGCCATCGGCGCGGCGGTGGCGGCGCCGACCAGCCTGTCGCCCTGATCGGTCCTGGCAAAGGCGCCGACGACCAGCGCGCCGGGGCTGTCGGCATAAGCGGCCAGATAATCGCGCTCATAGGCGCGGTCCCCGTCATAGAGATAGGGGAAGTCCCTGAACACCGCGATGCGCAGGTCCGCCAACGAATCGAGCGCGGCAACCAGTGCCGCGCCCGTCAATTCGCATATGTCGACCGGCGTACCGATCGGGCTTTACTCGGCAGCGTTCGCTGCCGGAGCTTCGCTCGCATTGGCAGCGTTGCCCGCTTCGGCTTCGGCGGCGTTCGCGCCTTCGGCGGCCGGCGCAGCGTCGGCAGCTGGCAGCGGCAGGTTGGAACCCTGCGTGTTCATCCAGGCGATCAGGTTGGCGCGATCGACCGGATTGCCAAGGCCCGCAAAGGTCATCTTGGTGCCAGGCGCAAATTCACGCGGGCTCTTAAGCCAGTGATCGAGATTTTCGAAGGTCCAGCTGCCGCCCTTGCCGGACAGCGCCGCCGAGAAGGCGAAACCGCCCTTGCCCTTGCCGATTTCCTCGCCGACCGTCGCATACAGGTTGGGACCGATGCCGTTGGCGCCGCCCGACGTGATGGTGTGGCAGGCGGCGCACTTGGCAAACACCTTCTCGCCCGCTGCGACGTCCGCGCTGGCCAGCAGGGTGTTGAGGCCGGGGCCGGAAGCCGCGCCTTCGCCTTCAGCCTCGACGCCTTCGATCGCATAGCCCATCGGTTCGGGCCGTTCGTCATGGAAATATTTGGAACTGACGATCGCGCCGCCGAGCGCGATAATGCCAGCGAACAGCGCCCAGCCCGCTACGGTATTGAAACGATCGCCCATTTCGCTCGATTTCCCTTGCATTTCTGTTCGGGCGGCTGTCTTGGCGCCCCCTCTTGGCCGTTGCCATAATGGCGGACACGCGAACGTGCAACCCGGCTTGACACCACAAATGCGCAGGGGAGCGTCGCGCTTGCGCCGCCGACGCTTGCGCGGCCCCGCGCAACTGCCTAAGCGCGCAGCCATCCATGGAAAACTATCCCGCCCCCGCGCGCGCGATTGTCGCGCAACTGGCTGAAAAAGCCGCCGCCGACCCGGCCCGCGCCGTTGCCTATCAGGGCGCGCCGGGGGCCAATTCGCATCTGGCGGCGCTTGGCTATGCGCCCGATTGCGTGCCTTTGCCCTGTTTCGCATTCGAGGATGCGATCGATGCCGTGCGCAACGGACAGGCGGAACGGGCGATCATCCCGATCGAAAACAGCCTGCACGGGCGGGTGGCGGACATGCATTTCCTGCTGCCCGAATCGGGCCTGTCCATCGTGGACGAATATTTCCTGCGCGTGCGCCATTGCCTGATGGCGCCGGACAACAGCCCGGTCAAAAGCGCGATCAGCCATCCCCAGGCGCTGGGCCAATGCCGCCATTATCTGCGCGAACGGGGCATCCAGCCGGTCGCCTATGCCGATACGGCGGGCGCAGCGGCGCTGGTGGCGGAAACGCGCCTGCCCGGCGAAGGGGCGATCGCGCCCTATCTGGCGGCGGAGATTTACGGCCTGCGGCTGATTGCGGAGAATATCGAGGATAGCGACGATAATGTGACGCGCTTCCTGGTGCTGGCGCGCGCGCCGCGGATGCCGGTCGCCAATGTCGGGCCGGTCATGACGACTTTCCTGTTCGAGGTGAAGAATGTCCCCGCCGCGCTCTACAAGGCGATGGGCGGCTTTGCGACCAACGGCGTCAACATGACCAAGCTGGAAAGCTATCAACGCGGCGCGAGTTTCGCCGCGACGGAGTTTTTCTGCGATATTGAAGGCATGCCGGGCGACCCGGCGGTCGACCGGGCGCTGGCGGAACTGGAATTCCACACCAAATGGGTGCGGATGCTGGGCAGTTATCGGCAGGCGCGGCCACGGACTTAGGCGCGCGCAACCGATCATCCTCCCTTCAAGGGCAGGTGTCGGGCCGCAGGCCAGACGGAGGGGTGTCGCCGTCTCGATAGGGTAACACCCCTCCGTCAGCACGTCGTGCTGCCACCTCCCCTGCAAGGGGAGGATGTCACAGTTGTGCGAAGAAAAAGACGGGATTGCAGCTTTCGTTGGGATGCCGGGATTTGTTTGGGCTATAGGCGCTGGATGGTCGCAGCTATTTTCTGGTCCGCTTTGGCGATGAGCGCCATTGTCGGCGTTCGCTATCTGCTGGCGAGCGGCGGTTTTGCGCTGGCGACGCGAGTGCGGCAGCCGGGCCTGTATCGCGGGCTGGAGCGGCAGATGCGTCGGGAGATCGGCTGGTCGCTGCTGTCCGCGCTGATTTACGGCATCCCCGCCGGGATCGTCGCATGGGGATGGCAGGCGCGCGGATGGACGCGCATCTATACCGATGTCGCAGCCTTCCCGATCTGGTACCTCCCCGTGTCGGTACTGCTTTACCTGGCCGCACATGACACATGGTTTTACTGGACGCATCGCTGGATGCACCGGCCCAAGCCCTTTCGCATCGCCCATGCGGTGCATCATGCCAGCCGCCCGCCGACGGCCTGGGCGGCGATGAGTTTTCACCCCTGGGAAGCGCTGACCGGGGCGGTGGTGATACCGGCGCTGGTGTTCATCATCCCGATCCATGTCGGCGCGCTGGCGGCGGTGCTGACGATCATGACGATCATGGGGGTCAGCAATCATATGGGGTGGGAGATGTTTCCGCGCTGGATGGTGCGCGGGCCGCTGGGCGGCTGGCTGATCACCGCCACCCATCATCAGCGGCATCATGACCTCTATGCCTGCAATTACGGCCTCTATTTCCGGGTCTGGGACCGATTGTGCGGCACGGACCGGGGGCTGGGCGATTTTACGGCAAAGGCGCGCGCGTGAAGGGGCGGGCCGGTGGGTTGACGTTGCTGGTTCCGCTGTTGCTGGGCGCGGCGCCGCTGGGGCAGCCGCAGCCGCTCATCATGGCGCTGGAGGGGCTGCGATCGACCAAGGGACAGATATTGGTGTGCGTGACGCGGGTGCCGCGCTATTTCCCGGATTGCAGCGACGATCCCGACAAGCGGCATTTTGCTGTAGCGGCCAGGGGTGGCGCGGTGACGATCGGCAATGTGACGCCGGGCGATTACGCCATCGCGATCGTCCATGACGAAAATGGCAATGGCAAGCTGGATACGTTCGCGGGCATCCCGCGCGAGGGGGTCGGCTTTTCCCGCAATCCGGTGCTGCGCTTTGGCGCGCCCAGTTTCCGATCGGCCAGTTTTGCGGTCGCAGGCGCGCCGGTGGAACAGGATATCCGGGTCAAATATTTCCTGTAGGCATATCCGGCGGAACCTGTAACCGGCGTGAAACATTCTCTGGCCGACCGCCATTGGCTGAACAGGGGCCTTATGAACCAGCTTACCCGCATCCTCCTCCTTACCCTTCCTTTCATGGCCGCCGCGCCCGCGCTGGCGCAGGAGGCGGAGGATCACAGCAGCCTGACCATTGGCGTGGGCGTCGCTTCCGTCCCCAGCTATGAAGGGTCCGACGATTCCCGATTGATCGTTGGCCCGCAATTGCGCGGCAAGGTGAAGGATCATGCCTTCTTCACCCGTGGCCCCAAGCTGTTTTTCGATGCCATTCCCAACCGGGATGATAGCGGCATCGACTTTCAGGCGGGGCCGGCCGTGGGCGTCCGGCTGGACCGGACCAGCCGCAAGCAGATCAAGGACAGCGCGGTCGAAGCGCTGGGCAAGCGCGATACCGCAGTCGAGGTCGGCGGCTATGTCGGCATCGGCAAGACCGGGATCATCACCAGCGCCTATGACAATCTGAGCGCGCGGGTCGCGGTGACCAAGGATGTCGCGGGCGCGCATGAAAGCTATATCGTCACCCCCGCGATCGAATATTTTACGCCGCTGTCGATCCGCAGCTTTGCGGGCATCGGCCTGTCGGCCGATTATGTCGGCAAGAAGTTTGGCCGCTATTATTTCGATGTCGATGCAGCGGGCGCGCTGGCAAGCGGCCTGCCGGTCTATACGCGCGGCGGCAGCAGTTCCGGGTTCCGGCGCGTCAACGCCAATCTGACGGGGGGCTATTCCCTGTCCGGCGACATCCGCAAGGGCTGGGTGATCGTCGGCGCGATTGGCTATTCGCGGATGCTGGGCCGCTATGCCGATTCGCCCGTGGTGGCGATTGCCGGGTCGAAGAACCAGTTTCTCGCCGCGCTCGGGGTTGGCTATACTTTCTGAGAAGTTTTTTTAAAAATGCGCGAAAGAGCGCATTTGTGCTGCCGCACCGGCCCGCTCCCCCACCCGGCCACCCATAGAATACTGGCGTAGGGCATCCGGGCAGGGGAGCGGGCGAGTTTGTTGCAGCGCGCGTATCTCCTGCCTTGCGGGGAGGGTGACGCTACCCATATTGCGGGCTATGGAGGCGGCGACGTACCGCAGTGGCAGGAGATGAAAGCGTGGCGACCCTGGGAATGAGCGAGGCCGACAAGCTGGCCGTGGAGGCGTTTCGCCGCGACGTGGTGGAGCCTTCGCGCACGCAGTTGGTGATCGTGGATTTCTGGGCCGAATGGTGCGGTCCGTGCAAGCAGCTGACGCCGATCATCGAGAAGGTGTGCGCCGACTATGCGGCCAAGGGCGTCAAGCTGGTCAAGGTGAATGTCGACGAAAATGGCTTTATCGCCAGCCAGTTCCGGGTCCAGTCGATCCCGACCGTCTATGCCGTGTTCCAGGGGCAGCCGGTCGCCGACCTGTCCCAGGCGCGGACTGAAGGGCAGCTCAAACAATATCTCGACCAGTTGCTGGGCCAGTTGCCGATCGAATCGGAGGAAAAGGCGCAGGAACTGGAAATCGCCCCATTGATCGCCATGGCCGAGGAAACGCTGGCGGCGGGCGATGCCGAGCGTGCTCTGTCGATCTTTGCCCAGATTGCCGACATGGTGCCCGGCCATGCCGATGTGGCGTCGGGCCAGGCGCGGGCGCTGGTGGCGATGGGGCAGCTGGACGAGGCGGACGCGGTGCTGGACGCGCTGCCCGCCGATGCGGCGAAGGATCAGGCGGTAGATCGCGCGCGCGCGGCGATTGCCCTGGCGCGTGACGCCAAGCCGGTGGCCGACCTGTCGGGGCTGGAGGCGAAGGTCGCAGCCGACCCGGACGATCATGCCGCGCGGTTCGAACTGGCGGGCGGGCTGATGGCCAATGGCGACCGGGACGGCGCGGCGGAGGCGCTGCTGGAGATCGTGCGGCGCGACCGGGCGTGGAATGACAGCGCGGCGCGGACGCAATTGCTGACCCTGTTCGAGGCGGTCGGGCTGGAAGATCCCTGGGTATCGGCGCAGCGTCGCAAGCTGTCGCAGATATTGTTCGCCTGACGGCCCGGCCGGTGCCTCTCGCCCGCGTCTCGATATTCCCGCTGTCCGGCGCGCTGCTGCTGCCCGGTATGGATTTGCCGCTGCATATTTTCGAGCCGCGATACCGCGCGCTGATTCAGGACACGATGGCGCGGGACCGGCGGATCGGCATGATCCAGCCGCGTGGCGACGGGCCGGTGCCGCCCCTGTTCGACATGGGGTGCCTGGGCCATGTCAGCCATATCGAGGCGCTGGACGATGGGCGGTTCAACATCATCCTGACCGGGCTGGCGCGGTTCAAGGTGGTGCGCGAATTGCCGGTAACGACGCAGTTCCGCCAGATCGAGGCCGATGTGATGCAGGCGCCGCAGGAGGATGAGGTGCTGCATGCGGTAGAGCGGGCGGCGCTGGAGCAGGAATCTCGCCGCTTTGCCGATGCGCTGGGCTATGTCGTCGACTGGACGGCGGTGTCGCGGCTCGATGATATGGCGCTGGTCAATGGCATCGCCCAGATCGCGCCATTCGACGCGGCGGCCAAGCAGACGCTGCTGGAGGCGGACACGCTGGGCGAACGGTCGGAACGGATCATCCAGCTGATGCAGATTTTCGGCCGGATCGAGCGCGATGGCGGCGCGACGATGCAATGAATGGGGCAATGACCGGGGCAATGAGCGGTTCAGGTGCTGGCGCGCCGGTCGACCCGTGGCTGATGGCCAAGCTGGTCTGCCCGGTGACGCGCACGCCGCTGCGCTGGGACGATGCGCGCGGGGCGCTGGTCTCCGACGCGACGGGGCTGGCCTATCCGGTGCGCGATGGCGTGCCGGTGCTGCTGCTGCGGGAGGCGGTGGCGATCTGAGCCGAATACGGAGGTGGTTACGGGTAAGCGGCGATACATTCCACTTCCAGCGGCGCGCCCAGCGCCAGGCCATCGGCGCCAAAGGCGCTGCGCGCGGGCAGGCGCTTGCCCTTGAAATAGGGGAGATAGGCCGCGTTGAAGCGGGGCCAGTCGGCCATGTCATCCAGCATCACCGTGCATTTGACGACATGGCCAAAGTCGAGGCCGTTGTCGGCCAATATCCTGGCGACCGAATCCATCGCCGCCCTGACCGCAGCATCAAACCCTTGCCCGTGCGGGTCCATGCCCGGCGGCACCTGCCCGATCTGGCCGGACAGATAGAGCGTGTCGCCGACGCGGACGGCGGGGGAGAAGGGCAGAGCCGCGGGCATCGCCTGCTGCGCCATGGCGGGTGCTGCGATGGTCAGGCTGAGCGCGGCGAGGAGGGCGAATGGCTGCATGGACGGACCCCTGTCGGACGGAAAAGGGCCGGTGCGTTTCCGAACCGGCCCTTCCTTTATGACATGATTTAACGGTCTATCAGAATTTGAAGTCGATGCGGGCGTAATAATAGCCGCCCGACGTGCCATAGGCGCCGTGGTTATAGGGGCTGTTATAGGAGCCGGAGCCGTTGATGTAGGGCGACACGCCGGGATTGACGACCACCCCGGTGCCGGTCACCAGCTTGGGCACTTCTGGAATCTTGTCGAACAGATTGTTCGCACCGATCGAGAAGGTGACATTGTCGGTGAAATCATAGCCGACTTCCAGGTCGGTGATGATTGCCCGTTTCACCACGCCGTTGAAATAGAGCTGGTTCGCATTGACGCCGTTGATCAGCGCGCCGTCGGCGATCAGGAAGCCGCCATCGGGGATCACGCCGCTGCCAACGCCCGGACGGACCAGCACGCTCTGCTTGGCATAGAGGGTTTCGCGCAGGTTGACGGTCAGCTTGTCAGCCTTCAGCAGGGCACCGAAGCCGACCTTATATTTGGGCGTCGTATCTTCGATATTGCTTTCCGACGCGGCGTTGAACAGCGGATAGCCGACCTTGTTCTTGGTGATCTTGGTCTTGTTGTAATTGCCGTTCAGCGACAGGTTGAGCGTGCCGAAACCAAGCGCGACCGGATAGCTGGCGGAGAAGTCGATGCCCTTGGTCTCCGTGTTGATGCCGTTGGTGAAGCTTTGCACGCCAACGGTCTGGAGCGCGGTATCGAGAACGATGCCGGCGGCCGCCAGCGCGTCGAAGATCGCTGCTGCGCCGGGCTGGATCACGCCGCCCTGGACGGCGTTGCGCGATGCGGTAGCGGCGATGCGGTCCTTGATCTTGATAAGATAGGCATCGACGGTGATCGCCAGCCGGGGCACGGGGCGCAGAACGATGCCCGCCGAGAAGTTCTTCGATTTTTCCGGGCCAAGCGAATCGAAGCCGAGCAGGGCGGCAGCGGGCGTGCCAGCGGGAAGCTGGGCGACGGCGCTGGTCGGCCCCACGTTGATGGTCGAATATTTCTGTTCGGCCAGTGTCGGTGCGCGGAAGCCGGTGCTGGCCGTGGCGCGGACCGCAAAGGCATCGGACAGATCATAGCGGGTCGTGATCTTGCCGATCAGCGTATCGCCGAAATCGGTATAATCTTCGTAACGGCCCGCCAGATCGACGCTCCAGCCTTCGACCGGGTTGGCGATGAAGTTCAGGTAGCCCGCGCGCGAACTGCGCTTGAAACGCCCGGCGTCGGTCGACTTGTAGCCGGGGAAGGACTGAACCCCCGTCTTGTAGGTCGAATAGAAATCGCCCTGGACGATTTCATAGGTGTCCTTGCGATATTCGCCGCCGAACGCGAAGGTCAGCGGAGTGGCCATGCCTATGTCGAATTCCTTGCGGATGTCGGCGGTCACTGTGGTCTGGCTGAGGCGGAAGCCGCCGTCATAGGCCTTGTCAGGCGTGTTGGGAACGCCGACGCCCAATAGCGACGCGGCATAGCTTTCCTGCCACACTTCGCGATGGGCGGACCTCTCGGTCCAGATGTCGTTCTTCTGATTGCCGTAGGTGGTGCTCAGGTCATAGTTCCAGCCTGCGGTTTCGCCCCGCGCGCCGACGGTGAAGCTATATTCATCCTCGATCACATGCTGGAGCGGGACCATGCCCACAGTGCCGGTATTGCTGTAGCAGATATTGGGATTGTAGGCCGCGGGCGTGACGCCGCCACCCAGATTGCCGGATTCGTAGCAGATGCGCTTGGGATGGCGGTAGCCCTGCTTGGCCCAGCCTTCGCGGCGGGCGAGGCTGCCGAAGCTATAGACTTCCACGCCGCCGAAATCATAACCGGCATTGTAGAAGAGCAGGTTGAGTTCGGTCTTGGGCTGGCCGCCATTGATCCCGGCCAGCGCGTCGCCGGTAAGGTTGGACCATTGGGCAGGGGCATTGGGCTGGAGCGTGCCATCCAGCTTCGTCACCTGCACCTGGCCTTCGCCGAGCGTGGTATAGTCCTGACGGCGATGGAACAGGGACAGGTTGATATAGCCGTCCTCGCCAAGCCGGACGCCATAATTGCCGGAAACGGAGAAAAGTTCGCCTTCGCTGTCATAATGCTGACCGCCGGTCAGCTTGATCGAGCCGCCCTCTGGATCATCCTTCAGAATGAAGTTGATGACGCCTGCAATGGCGTCCGTGCCATATACGGCGGCGGCGCCTTCCTGCAGCACTTCGACGCGTTCGACCGAGTCTGGCGGAATAAGATCAATGCTGGGCGCGGCCGAGCCGGAGAAGGCACCGAGCACCTGAAGGATGCCATTGCCGTGGCGGCGCTTGCCGTTGACCAATACCAGCGTGTGGTTGGGGCTGAGACCGCGCAGACGGGCCGACAGCGAGAAGCTGGAAAGGTCGGTACCCTGCGTCTGAGCCGTGAAGCTTGGTACGATCTGGGTCAGCACCTGGTTGAGGTTCGGCTGGCCGACATGGGCGATGGCGTCCTGGCTGAGCACCTGGATCGGTGCGGCGCTGTCTGCGGCCTGCATGCCGACGGCGCGCGTGCCGGTGACGATGATCGCTGTACCTTCGTCAACCTGTGGTTCCTGCGGCGCGTCTTGCGCGATGGCGCAGGCGGACCAGGACGATGCGAGGATCAGTGAGAGTTTAAGCGCCGATAACCGTGTCATTCATGCCCCCTGTTCAGCTTTATCGATGACAGGGGGAATGACGAAGGGGCAGCGCCGATCCTCTATTGCGCTGCACAAAAATTACAGATTTATGGATTGTTTCTGCTTCGTTTCTATGTCGGAAACGAGGCGTTATTGGGCAGGCGCAGCCGCGTAAGCCGATTTTGCGGCTGCGCCAAAGAGCCGTGTGGTCAGGACGCCATGGCGGCCTCTATCAGCGCCTTGGCTTCCGCCCCTTCCCAATCCATCGCGCCGATCACGCGGACCATTTCCTTGCCCTTTGCGTCATAAAGGACGGTCGTGGGGAGCAGGCCGGTGGCATAGTCGAAGCCGAAATGATTGTCCGGGTCAGCCCAGCCCTTGAGATGGGGCAGGGGATGCTTGGCGAAGAAGGGCTTGACGGCCTTTGCTCCCTGCGTGTCCTGCGAAATGGTGAGGACGGCCAGCCCCTTGGGGCCATAGCTTTGCGCGATCCGGTCGAGCGTAGGCATTTCCGCGACGCAGGGGGTGCACCATGTCGCCCACAGATTGACCAGCATCGGGCGTCCGGCGAAATCCTGCAAGGTAGCCTCGCCCCCGTCGGGATTCTGGAAGGCGAAGGTGGGAGCGGGGGTGCCCGCCTTGCTGCGGTCCAGCCGATAGCTGAACTCGCCGTCTCCCTGCGAGGCATTGCCTGACGCGGGAACCTCACCGCTCATGCTTGCATTGGCTTGCCCAGCGGGCGGCGATTGCCTATCGCAGGCCGCCAATCCGGCAGTCAGGAGCAGTATCATCAGCGCGCGTGAAGCAGATCGGGACAATGGGGGTTCCAAGGGAGAAGGCTCCAACAGCATGTGGGGTGGCCGGTTCGCGGCCGGCCCCGCTTCGATCATGCGCGAGATAAATGCCTCCATCCCATTCGACAAGCGATTGTGGAAGCAGGACATCGCAGGATCGAAGGCGCATGTCGCAATGCTGGCCAAGCAGGGCATCGTCGATGGCGAGGATGCGCAGGCGATTACTGAGGGGCTGAACCGGATCGCGGCGGAATATGAAGCCGATGGCGTGCCCGTGGACCTGGACCTTGAGGACATCCACATGGTCACCGAATCGCGGCTGGCGCAGCTGATCGGCCCGACCGCCGGGCGGCTGCACACCGCGCGCAGCCGCAACGATCAGGTGGCGACCGATTTCCGCCTGTGGGTGCGCGATGCGATCGACGAGGTGCAGGCGGGGCTGACCGGCCTGCAACGCGCGCTGCTGGCGCGGGCAGACGAGAATGCCGATGCGGTGATGCCGGGCTTTACCCATTTGCAGTCGGCGCAGCCGGTGACGCTGGGCCATCATTTGATGGCCTATTATGAAATGGTGCGCCGCGACCGCAGCCGCTTTGCCGATGCGCGGGCGCGGGCGGACGAATGCCCGCTGGGCGCGGCGGCGCTGGCCGGCACGGGCTTTCCGATCGACCGGCACGCGACGGCGGCCGCCCTGGGCTTTGCCAAGCCGACCGACAACAGCCTGGACAGCGTGAGCGACCGCGACTTCGCGCTCGATTATCTGATGGCGGCAACGCAGGCATCGCTGCACCTGTCGCGGCTGGCGGAGGAGTTCATCATCTGGGCCAGCCAGCCCTTCGGCTTCGTCAAGCTGCCCGACGCCTATTCGACCGGCAGTTCGATCATGCCGCAAAAGCGCAATCCCGACGCCGCCGAACTGGTGCGCGGCCATGCCGGGCGGATCATGGGCTGCATGAACGCGCTGTGCGTGACGATGAAGGGGCTGCCGCTCGCCTATTCCAAGGATATGCAGGACGACAAGCCGCCCGTTTTCGAGGCGCACGACCTGCTGGCCCTGTCGATCGCGGCGATGACCGGGATGATCGAAACGGTGACGTTCCGCACCGACCGGATGCGCGGCCTGGCCGAAAGCGGCTTTGCCACAGCGACGGACCTGGCCGACTGGCTGGTGCGCGAAGGGGGTATTCCTTTCCGCGAGGCGCACCATATCACCGGACGTGCCGTGGCGGCGGCGGAAGCGGCGGGCGTGCCGCTCGACCAGCTGCCGATCGCCACATTGCAGGGCATCGACGCGCGGATCGACGATCGCGTCTATGCGGTGCTGACGGTCGATGCGTCGGTCGCCAGCCGGATGAGCCATGGCGGCACGGCGCCCATGCAGGTGCGGGCGCGGATCGCGCAGGCGCAGGAGGAATTGGGATCATGACGATTCGGACGATCGTGGGACTGGCCTTTACCGCGCTGGCGCTGGTTTCCTGCGGCGGGCGGCAACCGTTGAAGCCCGTTGCGGGCCAGGAGCTGCCAGCGGTGCCGGTGGGCGCGGCGACTTCGCCGACCGCCGCGCAGTTGATGACGCCATCGACCCAGGCGCGGCCGCAACGCAATGTGGAATTGCTGACCCAGTCGCAAAAGCGACAGGCGGACGAATTTGACCTGCCGCCCGAAAAGCAGCCCCAATAAGAGACTGAGGACCGGAATTTGGACCATTTCGACTATGTGGACGGCGCCATGCAGGTGGAGCAGGTGCCGATGGCGGCGATCGCCGATGCGGTCGGCACGCCGGTCTATGTCTATTCGACCGCGACCCTGACGCGCCATGTCGGCGTGTTCCGCGACGCACTGGGCAGCCTTCACAATCCGCTGATCGCCTTTGCGGTCAAGGCGAACCCCAATGCGGCGGTGCTGGCGACGCTGGCGAAACTGGGCCTGGGCGCGGACGTGGTGTCGGGCGGGGAATTGCTGCGCGCGATCGCGGCGGGCATTCCGGCAGACCGCATCGTCTTTTCGGGCGTGGGCAAGACGGCTGAGGAAATGCGGCTGGCGCTGGACCATGGCATTTTCCAGTTCAATCTGGAAAGCGAACCGGAAGCGGAAATGCTGTCGCAAGTCGCGCTGTCGATGGGCAAGCGCGCGCCGGTGGCCTATCGGATCAACCCGGATGTGGATGCGGGTACCCACGCCAAGATTTCGACCGGCAAGTCGGAAAACAAGTTCGGCATCCCCTATGCCAGGGCGCTGGAAAGCTATGCCGCCGCGCGCGATCTGCCGGGGCTGGATGTGCAGGGCGTTGCCGTCCATATCGGCAGCCAGCTGACCGACCTCGCCCCGCTGGAGGCGGCCTTTACCAAGGTTGGCGCGCTGATCGCGGCGCTGCGCGATGCGGGCCATGACATTCGCACCGCCGATCTGGGTGGCGGCCTGGGCGTTCCCTATGACCCCGCCCAGCCGGAGCCGCCCAGCCCGGCGGCCTATGGCGACATGGTGTGCCGGGTAACGCAGGACTGGCCGGTGCGGCTGATGTTCGAACCGGGCCGGGTGATCGTGGGCAATGCAGGAGCCTTGCTATCGCGGGTTGTGCGGGTGAAGCAGGGCGCGAAGGCGCCTTTCGTCATCGTCGACGCGGCGATGAACGACCTGTTGCGGCCCAGCCTGTATGACGCCTGGCATGATATTCGCGCGGTGACCCCGGCGGGGCAGCGCGCCGCCGCCAATGTGGTGGGGCCGGTGTGCGAGACGGGCGATACTTTCGCCATGGGCCGCGACATGGACGTGGTGGCCGCGGGCGATCTGGTCGCGTTCATGACGGCGGGCGCTTATGGCGCGACGATGGCGGGCACCTATAACAGCCGCCCGCTGACCCCTGAAGTGCTGGTATCGGGCGACAAATGGGCGGTGGTGCGTGCGCGCCCGCCGATCGAGGCGCTGATCGCTGGCGATAGCATTCCGGACTGGCTGGCCGACTGATGCACAGCCTGCCCGTCTTTCTGCGCCTGACGGGCAGGCCGGTGATCCTGACCGGAGCGGGCGAGGCGGCCGACGCCAAGCGCCGCCTGCTGGAGCGGGCGGGCGCGCAAATCGTGGGTGAGGAGGACAGCGCTGCGCGGATCGCCATCGTGTCGGATGGCGACGCGGCGACGGCGGAGCGGCTGCGGGCGCGCGGCGTGCTGGTCAATGCGACCGACAATCCAGACCTGTGCGATTTCACCCTGCCCGCGATCGTCGACCGCGATCCGGTGCTGATCGCGATCGGCACGGGCGGGGCGTCGGCGGGGCTGGCCAAGGCGCTGCGGCAGAGGCTGGAGGCGATGCTGCCCGCGCGGTTGGGCAAATTGGCGGATGGCTTGCTGGCCGCGCGCGGGGCGATCAAGGCGCGCTGGGCAGATGCCGGCGCGCGGCGGCGGGCCATAGACGCGGGCCTTGCGCCGGGTGGGATGATCGACCCGCTACGGGCCGACGCGGCGGATGCACTTGGCGCGTGGCTGGCGGCGGAGGGGCAGGCGGTAGCAGCGCGGCTGGTATCCATCCGTCTATCGTCGGACGATCCGGATGAACTGACGCTGCGCGCCGCGCGGTTGCTGGGGGAAGCGGACAGGATCTACCATCCCCCGTCAGTGCCTGCCTTGATCCTCGACCGGGCGCGGGCGGATGCGGCGCGGATCGTGGCGGACGGGCCGCCTGATCATCCGGGTGAAGGCTTGTCGCTGTGGGTGACGTTGGGCGAGGGGATAGCCTAAATCTCGTCCGCTCGAAACGAACCGCGATGCGTGGCTCAGCCCTGTTGCGCGCTCAACCGTTCGACTTCGTCATGCAGCGCCTGGATGGATGATACGAGGCGGGCGCGGTCGGCCTGAAGTTCGCGCAAGGTTTCGCGCGTTTCGCCCAGTTCGACGGCGCGCCGCGCGATGCGGGCGTCCAGTTCGGCATTGTGACGGGTGAGCGTGCCGAGCGTTTCGGCGCGCAGGCACAGATGACGCAGCCGCGCATCGAGCACGTCGAAATCAAAGGGTTTGACGACATGATCGTCGGCCCCGGCCTCCAGCGCCTCCACCGTCGACTGGCTGTCGAGCCGCCCGGTCAGCATGACGAAGCAAGCGGAGGCGGAAAGGTTCGCCGCGCGGATTTTCTTCATCGTCGCGATGGCGGGCAACATGGTCAGCCCCATGTCTATCAGGATGATGTCGGCCGGGCGTGTGACGAGCAGGTTGACCGCGACAAAGCCATTTTCCGCCAGCGCCACGTCATAGTTCAGGTGCGACAGACGGCGGGCGACGACGGCGCGCGCGGTAGGATTTTCGTCGATCAGCAATATGCGAAGGCGGCGTTGCGGTCGGGCAGTCTCGCTCATGTCCTGATCGTCGGGCCGACGGCTGCGAACGCGTTTGAAGATCGGCATGGCTCCACCCTTTTGCTACAATCCCCATGATAGGATGGCCGCGCAAAGAATTGGTTAATGAGCGGTAGCCACGATTAATTACATTTAATTGGTCCCCCCTTCCCGCGCGCCATAGCGTCGCCCCTGCGACCCGCAGAAGGAGGATGCCGATGCCACAGACCGTGCCTCAACTGGCGATTGACGATATTGCCGACCTGCCTGGCGAGGTCAGCCTGTTCGGATTGCAGGATGGCGATGTGCTGGACATCAGCCTGATGGATATTGTGATTGCGATCATCGACCAGCCGTGACGCCAGCAGCGTTGGGGGCGGCGCTGGGGCGGGCAGTGGCCGAGGCGCAGGATGCGCCGCCTGGCCGTGCGCTGGCGCTGATCCGGCCGTTCCTGCATGACATAGGCTGGTTCACCGACCTGTTGGCGCAGGGCTGCGCGGCGTTGGCCGACGATCCGCTGCATTTGCCCGGCTTTCGCGCGAGCCGCAACGGTGCGGCCCGGCATATGGTGCTGGCGCGGACGGAGCGGATATGGCTGTCGGCGACGGTGATCGACCCGGTGCCGCAAACAGGATCGCGGGTGCATTTTTCCGGTCGTCACATGCTGTGCCGCCCGCTCAACCGCGCGCTGCGGGCCGAGGGGTTTCGGCTGGAGGCGGACCGGGCCGTGCCGACCGGGCAGCGGCATTGCGCCATGGGCGAGATATTGGAAGTGGACGAGCGGCGCGAAACGCTGCGCATTCTGCCGGACGGAGCGCCGCTGATGCTGTTGCGGGCACAGGTCGCGCCGCAAGGGCCGGTCCGTTCGCGCATATGCGATTTTGCGACCGGGGTGCTGGTGGCGCGGGCGGAGGCGGATGAGGGCCATGCCCGCGCGCTGATGCTGCTGTCGCTGTTGCGGGCGCAGGGGCGGGCCGACGCGGCGGCGCAATTTGGCGAGGCGCTGGATACGCCGCTTGCCGCGCAACGCTGGGCGGTGATGCGCGAATATCTGGCGCTGGATACGGCAAGCGCCCTGCCTGCCTTGCGCGCCATGGCGCAGCGGGAAAGCGACGTTGCAGTGCGGGCGCTGGCCGCGCGGACGCTGACGCAGATCGGGGACATGGCGTGCCCCGCC
The DNA here is from genome assembly GCF_059424385.1 of Sphingobium sp. GW456-12-10-14-TSB1. NCBI lineage: Bacteria > Pseudomonadati > Pseudomonadota > Alphaproteobacteria > Sphingomonadales > Sphingobiaceae > Sphingobium > Sphingobium sp. GW456-12-10-14-TSB1. The sequence goes on from NZ_JBWKZI010000001.1 coordinate 3,246,753, forward strand.
TGATCGATCCAGCGCCAGACGAGCGGATGATCGACCTGGATGCCCTGATCGACTGGTGCGAAAGTCCGGCCTTCGATCCCGCCGACGAGGACGGGCTGGCGGCTGCCGCGCCCATGCTGCGGGCGCTGGGGCGGAACCGGCATTTCCTGGCCGATTTTGCGATCGCCGAACTCAAGACGCGCTGCGCGGGGCAGCGGCAGGCCAATCCCTATTCGGCGCAGGTCATGCTGCTGCGCCCGCCCAGGGGCAAATATGTACTGCGCGCCGCCTTCTGGCCCGCCCAGCGCGACCATGTGATGCGGATGAGTGGCCCGGCCCCCTTCCTGTACCATGTGCCGCACGATCATGGCTTTGATTTCCTGACCATCGGCTATCTGGGGCCGGGCTATGGATCGGACTATTATGTCTATGACGGCGATGTCGCGGGCGCGGCAGGGGAGGCTGTGGCGCTGCGCTTTGTCGAGCGCAGCCATTTGTCGCAGGGGCGGATGCTGCTCTATCGCGCCAATCGCGACATTCATGCGCAATTGCCGCCGGACTCCCTCTCTGTCTCGCTCAATATATTGGCGAGCGCGCCCGACCAGGGCTGGCGACGGCAATATCGGTTCGATACCGCCCGCAGCACGATCGCCGAATGCATGACCGTGGCCAGCGCGCAATTGCTGCTGGAACTGGCGGTCGGATGCGGCACGGACAATGCGATCGACCTGGCGCGGGATTTTGCGGCCCGCCACCCGGTCGACGCGATGCGGCGGACCGCCTGGGACGCGATCGGCGCCGGGATGAACGGCGCGGCCCGGATCGACCATTGGGAATCGGGCGCGCGGGGGAGCAGCCCGCTGATCCGGCATGCGAGCGAGGCTGCGCTCCGAATGGTCCAAAATGGATAGGGATTGGCTTGTTTTCGGACTGCGTCGGCGGTCGGATGCGGCTGGTCAGCAATGGGTGGATGACAGGTGGGCAGGCGGGTCGATTGTCACGGATTGGGCAGTGATTTCGCCCCGCTGGCACGGGCGCTGAGCGCGCGCGGCTTCGACCTGGCGATGTTGGGTTCGGGCAGTGAGCCGCCGCGCGTCAGCATCAGCGACACGACGATATTGTGGCAGGGCGTGGACGATCCCGCCGCGCGCGCCCGTGCGCTGGAGAGCGGCGTACAGGATGTGGTTGGCCCCTGGATGCATGAAGACGAAGCGGTGGCGCGGATCATCCGGCTTGCCCGTGATGAGCAGCCCCGGCTGCGCGTGGGCGACCTGCTGATCCATCTGGTCGACCGGCAGGTGGAGCGGGCGGGCCGGGCCATCCCGTTGCTGGCCCGCGAATATGCGCTGCTGCTCCACCTGGCACGACGGCCGGGGGAGGCGATCAGTCGGGAGGCGCTGTTGCGGGCGATATGGGGGCTGGAGTTCGACCCCGGCACCAACAGCGTGGAAGTGCATATGTCGCGTCTGCGCGCCAAGATCGACCGGGACTTTGACTGGCCGTTGCTGCGGACGATCAAGGGGAAAGGCTATGCGCTCTGCCCGGTGGTGGCGACCGTGCTTTCAGGGGCATAGGCGCGCATGAACAGGTTGACCGCCAGGGCGACATCCGCCTGCAAGGCTTCCGGTCGTGGCTCGCGCATCTGCCCCATCAGCAATTGCTGATGACTGCCCCCCATGGTCATGGCCATCAGCATGCGTGCGGCGTCGGTTGGATCGGCCCGTCTTATCTGGCCGCGATTCATGGCGCCTTCCAGAAAGTCGGCGAGGAGCGCGCGGGTATGGCGGGGGGCAAGCTCGAAGAAAATCCGGCTGAGTTCGGGAAATCGCCCACCTTCGGAATAAATGAGGCGGTGCAGGGCGATGGCTTGGGGGGAGCAGACCTTGTCGAGCAGACTGCGGCAGGCGCGCAGCAGCGTCGGTTCCAGCAGGCCGCAGGGATCAAGGATTTGCGAGAGTTGCATCCGATAGGCCGTCACGACCCGATCGACGACGGCGGAAAATAACTCTTCCTTCGACGGAAAATGATTCCAGAGCGTCCCCTTCGACCCGCCCAAATCCGCCGCGATGCCCGACATGGTCGTTCCGGCATAGCCATGTTCCAGGAAATAGCGCTCCGCAACCGTCAGGATACAGTCCCGCCGGTCCAGCCTGCGCGCTTCCCTTCGCGTGGGAGGAGGAGATTTGACCACAGCTGTCATTAAACCGTACCATAGAGTATGGCAATTTTGTTGACAAGGCCTGGCAACAGCGGCAATGGCGGTTTTCATACTGGATGGTACGGTTTGTCATGTCGGTGAGTCGCCTGTTTTCCCCCGAACGCATCATGATTTCGACGGCGGCCCTGTCGCTGCTGTCAGCATGTGCGGCCGTGCCCGATCTTGGCCCCGCCCCCGCGATTCGCACGGCGCAGAGCGTGGCGGCGCAGGACAGCCTGCACGCGCCTGACGCCGCCTGGCCGGGCGAAGGCTGGTGGACCGCCTATGGCGACCCGCAACTGACCGCGCTGATCGAGGAAGGGCTGGCCAACGCGCCCGACATGGCGATCGCCGCCGCCCGATTCGCACAGGCGCAGGGCATGGCGCAACAGGCAGGCGCCACATTGCTGCCGTCGGCGGATCTGGACGCCAGGGCCGGGACGACCAAGCAAAGCTATAATATGGGACAACCCAAGGAGTTCATTCCGCAGGGCTGGCTCGGTACGGGTCAGGTGGCGCTCAATCTGGGCTTTGACCTGGACCTTTGGGGTCGGAACAAGGCCGCGCTGGCAGCGGCGACGTCACAGGCCCGCGCGGCGCAACTGGACGCGCAACAGGCGCGGCTGGCTCTGACGACGGGCATCGCCGACGCCTATGCCGATCTGGCGCGGCTGTATGACGAAGCCGAACTGCAACAGCGCACGCTGGACATCCGGACCGCCAGCCAGAAGCTGGTTGCCGATCGCCGCCAGAACGGGCTGGAAACGCGCGGCAATGTGCGCCAGTCGGACGCGACGGTTGCGACGGCGCGCGCGCAACTGGCTGGGGCGCGCGTGGCGATCGCGCTGCGCCAGCATCAGATTGCGGCGCTGGTCGGGGCGGGGCCGGATCGCGGGCTGGCGATCACCCGTCCGCCCAAGGGCCGGTTGATGCCGGTCGGGCTACCCGCGGACGTCACCACCAATCTGGTCGCCCGTCGCCCGGACATCGCAGCCGCGCTCGCCCGCACGGAAGCGGCAGCCAAGCAGGTCAAGGTCGCACGCGCCGATTTCTACCCGGCGGTGCGCCTGAGCGCGCTGATCGGGGTTCAGGCGCTGGGCTATGACACGATGTTTACCGGCACCGGCGTCAATGGATCGGCCAAGCCCTTCTACAACAGGCTGTTCGAGAAGGATTCGCTGTTCGGCAATGCCGGTCCGGCGATCAGCCTGCCGATTTTCCACGGCGGCGCGTTGCAGGGCCAGTATCGCGGCGCGCGCGCCGGTTATGATGAAGCGGTGGCCAATTATGACAAGACGGTGCTGGCCGCCTATCGCGACGTTGCCGATGCGCTGACCAGCCGCCGCACGCTCGACGATCGGCTGGTGGATGCGCGCGCGGCGCTGGCGGCGTTGCAGGACGCCTATGGCGTGGCGCGCAAACGCTATGATGGTGGCCTGTCCACCTATCTCGACGTGCTGAATGTCGAGGATCAGCTGATCGCCGCGCGCCGGTCCGTTTCTGCGTTGGAAGCCAGCGCCTTTTCGCTCGATATTGCCCTGATCCGTGCGCTGGGCGGCGGTTTCGCCGACAGCGCTACACTGCCCAAGGATGCTGCGCATGGCTGATGCCACCCCTGAATTTTCTGCCTCAGAGGCTTCGGATGCCACTGCGCCGGATGACACGAAAAAGGCGGATCGTGCCGCTGTGCGCAAGCTGTGGCTGACCCGTCTTGCGCTGGCAGTCGTGGTGCTGGGCCTGTTGTGGGCGGCCTGGTATCTGCTGATCGGGCGTAATCATGTCAGCACCGACAATGCCTATGTGAATGCCGAAATGGCGCAGGTGACGCCGTTGATTTCCGCGCAGGTGACGCAGGTGCTGGTCAGCGACACCCAGGCGGTGAAGCGCGGCGACGTGCTGGTGCGGCTGGACCCGACCAATGCGCGCATCGCCCTTGCGCAGGCGCAGGCCGATCTGGCCGAAGCGCGGCGCCGCTTCCGCCAGAGCAGCGCGACCAGCAGCGCGCTGGCGGCGCAGGTCGACGCGCGCGTCGCGGACATCGTGCAGGCGCGCGCGCAGCTGGCGACAGCGCAGGCCAATGTCGAAAAGGCGCGGATCGACCTGCAGCGGCGCGAGGCGCTGGTGGGCGACGGTGCGGTGTCGGGCGACGAAGTGACCAGCGCGCGCACCGCCTATGCCGCCGCGCGCGCTGCGCTGGAACTGGCGCAGGCCGGCGTCAACACCGCGCAGGCGACGCGCAGCGCGGCTAGCGGGCAGCTGGCCGCCAATGACGCGCTGGTCAGCGGGTCGAGCGTCGATACCGATCCGGGCGTCATGGTCGCGCAGGCCAAGCTGGATGCGGCGAAGCTGGACCTGGACCGCACGGTCATTCGCGCGCCGATCGACGGCGTCATCACCAAGCGGCAGGTGCAGGTAGGACAGCGCGTCGCGCAGGGCAGCCCGATCATGACGATCGTGCCGCTGGCGCAGGTCTATGTCGACGCGAACTTCAAGGAACGGCAGTTGCGCCAGGTGAAGGTCGGCATGCCCGCCACGGTCGTTGCCGACATTTACGGCGGCGACGTCGTCTATCATGGCAAGGTTGTGGGCTTTTCCGGTGGCACCGGATCGTCGCTGTCGCTGATCCCGGCGCAAAATGCGACCGGCAACTGGATCAAGGTGGTCCAGCGCCTGCCGGTCCGTATTTCGCTCGACCCCAAGGAGCTGGCGGCCCACCCGTTGCGTGTCGGCCTTTCCACGGAGGTCGATATCGACCTTTCCGGTCACTGAAAGGCCGGGTCGTGAGCGGCGAGGCAAATATTTTTTCCCGGCTGACGGCGCGACAGCGCACATTGGCGGGGATGGTGCTGGCGCTCAGCAATTTTATGGTCGTGCTGGACCTGACCATCGCTAATGTTTCCGTGCCGCATATTTCGGGCAATCTGGGCATCACGCCCGATCAGGGGACGTGGATCATCACATCCTACGCGGTCGCCGAAGCGATTTGCGTACCGCTGACAGGCTGGCTGGCGCAGCGCTTTGGCGTCGTCAAGATGTTCATCAGCGCGATGGTCGGCTTTGGCCTGTTTTCGGTGCTGTGCGGCCTGTCGATGTCGCTCAGCATGATCGTGGTCTGCCGCATTGGCCAGGGGCTGTGCGGTGGCCCGATCATGCCCATGTCGCAAACGCTGATGCTGCGCGTCTTTCCGCCCGAACGGCGTGCGCGGGCGATGGGGCTATGGGCGATGACGACGCTGCTGGGTCCGGCGATGGGGCCGATTATCGGCGGCTATATCAGCGATAATTGGAGCTGGCACTGGATCTTCTTCATCAACCTGCCGATCGCCATCCTGTGCGTATTTGCGGCGATGGCGCTGCTGCGTCCGGTCGAAACGGAAACGGCGCGCGTGCCGATCGACAAGATCGGGCTGGCGTTGCTGGTTTTCTGGATCGGCTGCCTTCAGGTCATGCTGGACCTTGGCCGGGACCATGACTGGTTTGCTGATCCGCTGATCTTGAGCCTGGCGATTCTCTCGCTGATCGGCTTTCTGGTCTTTATCATCTGGGAATTGACGGAAGAGCATCCGATCGTCGATCTGCGCGTGTTCCGCCATGTCGGCTTCACCACCGGGGTATTGTCGCTGGCGCTGTGTTATGGTGCCTATTTTTCCGGCATCGTCATCATCCCGCAATGGCTTCAGTCCGCCAGGGGCTATACCGCGACATGGGCGGGCATCGTCACCGCCTTCACGGCCATGGCCGCATTGATGAGTGCGCCGGTCGCCGCCAGGATCATGGGCCGGGGGGTCGATCCGCGCTTCATGATTTCGGGGGCCGTGTTGTGGCTGGGCCTGATGACGCTGTGGCGCGCGCACTGGACCAGCAGCGTCGATTTCTGGATGATGGCTGCGCCGCAGTTCATTCAGGGGTTTGCCATGCCCTTCTTCATGATTCCGCTGACCACGCTGACATTGGGGTCGGTGCGGCCCGAAGAGACGGCGTCCGCTGCCGGGCTTCAGAATTTCCTGCGCACCATGGCGCTGGCGATCGCGACGTCGCTGGTGCTGACAGGCTGGGGCAATGGTCAGCGCGTGTCGCGCAGTGAACTGGCGGGCACCCTCCAGCCCGCCGATACGCAGGCGGCCCTGGCGAATATCGGCATGTCGACCGACCAGGCGCGGCAGGTGATTTCGAACATCGTCGATCAGGAAGCGACGGCCATTTCGGTGGATCATATATTCTTCATATCGGCCCTGATCCTGTTCTTCGCGTCGGCGATGGTCTGGCTGGCGCCCCGTCCCCGCCCCAATGTGGACACGTCCGCCGCGCACTGACCCCGTTTACAGCGCCGCCAGATCCTCCGGCCGGTTGATATTGGGTAGTGCCAGCCCCGGCACCGTCACCACACGGGCGCCGATGCGGTCGAGCCAACCGTAGATGGAGCGATTATTCGCCTCCGCCAGATGCGCGTCCAATGCGTTGGCGAGCGATGCCGGCCACCAGCCAAGCAGTTGCTGACCCTCCAATATCGCGGCCTGTTCACCGATCAGCAGGGCGGGCAGGTCCGCAGGATAGACCGGCATGTCGCACCCTGTCGTCAATATTCCGGCAAACCCATGGGCCTGCGCGTGATGCAGCGCTGCGTTGAGGCCGCCGAGCGGTCCCATGCCGGGCGCGGGCCGATCCGCCAGACCGGCTGCGCGACCGCAAATCACCACTTGTTCGACATGGGGGGCCAGCCCCGCGATAGCATGGTCCAGCAAGGTTCGCCCATCCGGCAGTATCGCCAGCGCCTTGTCGCTGCCAAAGCGGCTGGAGCGCCCCCCTGCCAGCACCGCCCCCAATATCCGCCGTTCCGCCATGATGCTTCCTTGATAGCGCCGCTCTATCAGCCCTATAGCAAAGAGATGCAGACCCGCCTTGTCGAATATTTCCTGGCGCTGGAGCGCGAAGGCCATTTCGGGCGGGCGGCGGTGCTATGCCATGTGTCGCAACCCACGCTGTCCGCGGGGATCGCCACGCTGGAGACGCAATTGGGCAAGCGGCTGATCCGGCGCGACCGCAAATATGCCGGGCTGACGCCGGAGGGCGAGGCGATATTGCCATGGGCGCGGCAGTTGGTGGCGGCCGCCGAAGCGCTGGGGCAGGCGGCGGAAACTGCGCGTGGGCCGTTGAAGGGCGAGCTGCGGCTGGGCGCGATTCCCGCCGCCATGCCGGCGATCGGTTGTCTGGCAACCGCGATGCTGGACCGGCATCCGGGGCTGAACATTTCCGTCCGCGCGCTGACGTCGCGCCAGATCGAGCGCGAACTGGCCGCGTTCGAGCTGGATGCGGGCATCACCTATCTGGATTTCGAGCCGCCCGCCCATGCCCTGTCGGTGCCGCTGTATGCCGAACGGGCTATGCTGGTGAGCGCGGCGCATGGCGTGCCGATCCCGGCAGTCCTCGACTGGGCGGACCTGGCAAGCCTGCCGCTCTGCCTGTTGCATCAGGGGATGCAGAACCGGCGGATACTGGACGCGCGGCTGGCCGAGCGCGGGCTGGCGCTGCGGCCCCTGGTCACGGCCGATTCCTATGTCGCGCTGCTGGGGCTGGTGCAGCAGGGACGGCTCTGTTCGATCATCCCCGACAGCCATGCCGCCTTGCTGGACGGGCTGCGCTGGGCGCGCACCGCGCCGCTGCCGGACATGGGGGAGGGCAGCCGGGTGGGCGTGATCGTGTCGGACAGCGCGCCGATGGGGCCATTGGCGCAGGCGGTGCTGGCGGTGGCGCGCGGGTTGCGCCTGCCGCCCGGCTTTGGCTCCATTTGATAGATAAACTCTATCAAGCATCGCTGCCTTCGATTTGACCGGCGCACCTTCCCGCCGCACAATCGCGGCAAAGGCTGGGCCATAAGTCAGGGTATCGGGATGGAAGAGTTTATCGAAGGCTGGACTGCGCGTCATGGCGCAACCCGCGACCAGTTGCTGCCGCTGCTGCATGCGGTGCAGGAAGAGGCTGGCTATGTCGCGGACACTGTCGTGCCGGTCATCGCCCGCGCGCTGAACCTGTCGCGCGCTGACGTGCATGGCGTCGTCACCTTCTACCATGATTTCCGCCGGACGCCTGCGGGCCGCCATGTCGTGAAACTGTGCCGGGCCGAAAGCTGCCAGGCGCGGGGCGGCGCGGCGATCGAGGCGGCGGCGGCGCAGCGGCTGGGCGTGGCGATGGGGGAGACGCGCGGCGATGGCGCGATCAGTCTGGAGCCGGTTTATTGCCTGGGGCTGTGCGCGGTCGGGCCGAACGCGCTGGTCGATGGTCGCCCGGTCGCGCGGATCGACGGTGCGGCGCTGGACCGGATCGCGGCGGAGGTGGCGGCATGAAAATCTATGTGAGCCGCGACATGGCGTCGGTGGCGCTGGGCGCGGACGCTGTCGCGCAGGCCTTTGCCGATGCGGGGTGCGAGGTGATCCGCACCGGATCGCGCGGGCTGTTCAGCATCGAACCGCTGGTCGAGGTGGAAACGGCGCAAGGCCGGATCGGCTATGGTCCGGTCGGGCCGGGGGATGTCGCGGCGGTGCTGGATGGCAGCCACGCCAACCGGCTGGGGCCGGTCGACCAGCATCCATTCTTTGCGGGACAGCAGCGCTTCACCTTCGCCCGGTGTGGCGTGATCGATCCGGTCAGCCTGACCGAATATGCGGCGCAGGACGGATGGAAGGGGCTGGAGGCAGCGCGCGCAATGACGCCCCAGGCCGTGGTCGATGCGGTCAAGGCGTCGGGCCTGCGCGGGCGCGGCGGGGCGGGGTTCCCGACCGGCATCAAGTGGCAGACGGTGCTGGATGCGCCTGCGGGCGACAAATATATCGTCTGCAACGCCGACGAAGGCGACAGTGGCACCTTTGCCGATCGTATGCTGATGGAGGGCGACCCCTATTGCCTGATCGAGGGCATGGCGATTGCGGCCCATGCCGTGGGCGCGCGCCATGGCTATATCTATATCCGTTCCGAATATCCCTTCGCCATTGCCACGATGCGACTGGCGATCGAGCATGCCGCCCATCTGATCGCGCCTTTCACGCTGGAAGTGCGCGAAGGGGCGGGCGCCTATGTCTGCGGCGAGGAAACCGCGCTGCTCGACAGCATCGAGGGCAAGCGCGGACAGGTGCGGGCCAAGCCGCCTCTGCCTGCGCTCAAAGGTCTGTTCGGCCAGCCGACGGTCATCAACAATGTGCTGAGCCTGGCGGCCGTGCCGTTCATTCTGGCGGAAGGGGCGGAGGCCTATGCCGCCGTCGGCTTTGGCAGGTCGCGTGGCACGATGCCGGTGCAACTGGCGGGCAATGTGCGCCATGGTGGCCTGTATGAGATCGGCTTTGGCATCACGCTGGGCGAACTGGTGAACGATGTCGGCGGCGGCACGGCCAGCGGGCGGCCCGTACGCGCGGTGCAGGTGGGCGGGCCGCTGGGCGCCTATTTCCCGCCATCCATGTTCCATCTGCCCTTCGATTATGAAGCCTTTGCCGCGGCTGGCGGCCTGATCGGCCATGCCGGGATCACGGTGTTCGACGACAGCGTGGACATGGCGCATATGGCCCGTTTCGCGATGGAATTCTGCGCGGCGGAAAGCTGCGGCAAATGCACGCCCTGCCGGATCGGATCGACGCGCGGGGTGGAGATTGTCGACCGGATCATGGCGGCGAGACCGCCTATTTCCAGTCGTCATCCTGACGAAAGTCAGGATCCAGAGTCCCGCAATGCAAGGTTGGATGATGCCGCCCTGGATGATGACTTTCGTCAGCATGACGGGAAGGGGGGCTATCTTGGCAAAGCCCTCTACTCCCGTTCCCCCAGCCGTATCGATACGTCGCTCGACGCGCAAACCACGCTGCTGCGCGATCTGTGCGATACGATGAAATATGGCTCGCTCTGCGCGTTGGGGGGCTTCACCCCCTATCCGGTGCTGAGCGCGCTCGATTACTTCCCAGAAGATTTCGGCGCGCCTGCGCCGTTGAAGGAGGCTGCGGAATGACCTTTACCCGCGAAACCGACCATGGCACGCCCGCTGCGATTGCGACCGGCAAGTCCGTCACGCTGACCATCGACGGGCAGGCGATAACCCTGCCCGAAGGCACCAGCATCATGCGCGCGGCGTCGCTGCTGGGTGGCTCCATTCCCAAACTCTGCGCCACTGACAGCGTCGAAAGCTTCGGTTCGTGCCGCCTGTGCCTGGTGGAGGTGGAGGGCCGCAACGGCTATCCCGCGTCCTGCACGACGCCAGTGGCCGAAGGCATGGTGGTGCGCACCCAGACCGACCGCCTCAAGCAGTTGCGGCGCGGGGTGATGGAACTGTATATCTCCGACCATCCGCTCGATTGCCTGACCTGCGGCGCGAACGGGGACTGCGAATTGCAGGATCAGGCTGGCGCGGTTGGCCTGCGCGACGTGCGCTATGGCTATGATGGCGCGACCAATATGGGGCAGGCGAAGGACCAGTCTAACCCCTATTTCGATTTCGATCCCAGCAAGTGCATCGTCTGTTCGCGCTGCGTGCGCGCCTGTGACGAAGTGCAGGGGACGTTCGCGTTGACGATCGAGGGGATGGGGTTCGATTCCAAGGTTTCCGCGTCGCAGGGCGAGGGATTTCTGGGGTCCGAATGCGTGTCCTGTGGCGCCTGCGTGCAGGCCTGTCCCACCGCATCGCTGATCGAAAAGAAGGTCGTCGAAGTCGGCACCCCCGACCGCGCCGTCGTCACCACCTGCGCCTATTGCGGTGTGGGCTGCACCTTCCGTGCGGAAATGCGGGGCGAGGAACTGGTGCGCATGGTGCCGTGGAAGGACGGCAAGGCCAATCGCGGCCATAGCTGCGTCAAGGGTCGCTTCGCCTGGGGCTATGCCCAGCATCAGGATCGCATCCTGAACCCGATGATCCGCGCCAGCATCGACGAGCCATGGCGCGAAGTGTCGTGGGACGAGGCGATCGCCCATACGGCCAGTGAATTCCGTCGCATCCAGGCGAAATATGGCACCCGCTCCATCGGCGGCATCACGTCGAGCCGCTGCACCAATGAGGAAACCTTCCTTGTCCAGAAGCTGATCCGCCAGGGTTTTGGCAATAATAATGTCGATACCTGCGCCCGCGTCTGCCACTCGCCGACCGGCTATGGGCTGAGCCAGACCTTCGGGACGTCGGCGGGTACGCAGGATTTCGACAGCGTGATGCAGTCGGACGTCATCCTGGTCATCGGCGCGAACCCGACCGACGGCCATCCCGTATTCGCCAGCCGGATGAAACGCCGCTTGCGGCAGGGGGCCAAGCTGATCGTCATGGACCCGCGCCGCACCGATCTGGTCAAATCCCCCCATATCGAGGCGGACCATCATCTGCCCCTGCGCCCCGGCACCAATGTCGCGATGCTGACCGCGATGGCGCATGTCATCGTCACGGAGAAGCTCTATGACGAAGCCTTCATCCGCGAACGGTGCGACTGGGATGAGTTTGCCGACTGGGCCGATTTCGTCTCCCAACCCGCCCGTTCGCCCGAAGCGATCGAACCGCTGACCGGCGTGAAGGCGGACGAGGTGCGGGCCGCCGCCCGGCTCTATGCCACAGGCGGCAATGGCGCGATCTATTATGGCCTGGGCGTTACCGAACATAGCCAGGGGTCATCGACCGTGATGGCCATCGCCAACCTGGCTATGGCGACCGGCAATGTCGGGCGCGAAGGCGTGGGCGTGAACCCGCTGCGGGGGCAGAATAATGTGCAGGGCGCCTGCGACATGGGCAGCTTCCCGCATGAATTTTCCGGCTATCGCCATGTGTCCGACACGGCGACGCGGCAATTGTTCGAACGCACATGGGGCGTCAGCCTGGACGCCGAGCCGGGGCTGCGCATCCCCAACATGCTGGACGCCGCGACCGACGGGACGTTCAAGGGGCTGTTCGTGCAGGGCGAGGATATTCTTCAGTCCGATCCCAACACCCATCATGTCGCGGCGGGGCTTGCAGCGATGGAGTGCGTCGTGGTGCAGGACCTGTTCCTCAACGAAACCGCCAATTACGCCCATGTCTTTCTGCCGGGATCGACCTTCCTGGAAAAGGACGGCACCTTCACCAACGCCGAACGGCGCATCCAGCGGGTGCGCAAGGTGATGGCCCCGCTCAATGGCTATGCCGACTGGGAAATCGTGCAACTGGTGGCCAACGCCATGGGCCTGCAGTGGACCTATGATCACCCCGCGCAGATCATGGATGAGATCGCCGCGCTCACCCCGACCTTTGCGGGCGTCCATTATGACCGGCTGGAGGCGGAAGGATCGCTGCAATGGCCCGCCAATGACGCTGCGCCCGACGGTACGCCGACCATGCATATCGACGGTTTCGTGCGGGGGAAGGGCAAGTTCGTCGTCACCGACTATGTGCCGACGGACGAAAAGACCGGCCCGCGCTTCCCGCTGCTGCTGACGACGGGGCGCATCCTGTCCCACTATAATGTCGGCGCGCAGACGCGACGGACGGCGAACACCGCCTGGCACCCGGAGGACCGGCTGGAAATCCATCCGTCCGATGCGGAAAATCGCGGGATCAAGGAAGGCGACTGGGTTGCCCTGAAAAGCCGGGCGGGGGAAACCACGCTGCGTGCGCAAGTGACCGAGCGGGTAGCGCCGGGCGTGGTCTATACGACCTTCCACCACCCCGAAACCCAGGCCAATGTCATCACCACCGACTATAGCGACTGGGCGACCAACTGCCCGGAATATAAGGTGACGGCGGTGCAGGTGATGCCATCCAACGGCCCCAGCGACTGGCAACTCGACTATGCCGATCAGGCCAGGATGAGCCGCCGCATTGCGCCACTGGAAGCGGCGGAATAGGATCGGCCCGATGAGCGACGAAAATGACGTCATGTCCACCGCCGACCGGCTGATCTACATGGCCAACCAGATCGCGCGCAATCTGGCGGCGCAGGGCGATGCGGAGGCGGTTGCGTCCACCGCCAGCCATATCGCCAGCTTCTGGGACCCGCTTATGCGCGCGCGGATCGTGGCGCTGGCGGCGGAGCAGCCCGACGCCCTGTCGCCGATCGCGGCGCAGGCCGTGCGCCGGATCAGCGCTTGAAGCAGGGCGGCGACGCGCTGACCTTCACCCGCCTGGCCCGCGATGGGCAGGGCGAAGCGGTCGAACGGGTGCTGGCCGATGAAGTGCCGGTCGCGATCGAATTCAACGGCATCGGCTATGCGGTGCTGATGGCGACGCCCACTGATCTGACCGATCTGGTGCTGGGTTTTGCGCTGGCGGAACGGCTGATCGGGCCGGACGATGCGCCCTTCGACGTCGATACCCATGATACCGATCAGGGCATCGTGGCGCGCGCGACTCTGCCGCCATCGCGGACCGATTTGCTGCTGGACCGGGTACGGCACCGCGCGTCCGATTCATCGTGCGGCCTGTGCGGGATCGAAAATCTGGAACAGGCGATTCGGCCCCTGCCGCCAGTGACGGCGCGATCGCGCGCCGACCGCGCCGCGATCTTTCGCGCGCTTGATGGGCTGGCGGCGCATCAACCGCTCAATGCCGCGACCGGCGCGGCCCATGCCGCCGCCTGTGCCGACGCGGACGGGGCGATCCGTCTGGCGCGGGAGGATGTCGGGCGGCACAATGCGTTCGACAAGCTGATCGGCGCGATGAAGCGCGCGGGCGCGGGCTGGGACGACGGCTTTGCGCTGCTGTCGTCACGCTGTTCCTATGAACTGGTGGAGAAAGCGGTGCTGAGCCAATGCCCGCTTTTGGTGACGATTTCCGCCCCCACAAGGCTGGCGGCCGAGCGCGCGGCGGCGGCGGGACTGCCGCTGGTCGTGCTGGCGCGACGCGATGCGATGTTGCACCGGGGCAACGCACCGCTGACGTAGCGAAACAGCCGCTTGGCAATGCCGCGCCTTTGCCCTAGAGCGCGTCGCGTGAGGGGGGCTCGCTTTCCTTACAGCTAGATCGCGCCGGTGTCCCGCAAGGGGCTGAAAATGGGAATGCGGTGCGGGCGTGAAAGCGCCCTATTCCGCAGCTGTCCCTGCAACTGTAAGCGGTGAGCATGATGCATAAGGGTCGCAAGACCCGGCCACTGGACGCCAATGTCTGGGAAGGTTCGTGCATCATTGCCCTGACCCGTGAGCCAGGAGACCTGCCGGCGTCTGGTCGCTCTTGCCCTGATCCAGGGGATTGGTCATGGCACGGTGGTTTTCCGTCGAGCGACGCTGTGCGGCCGGGGCCGCATCGTGCCGTGCGGCGGGGGCTGGCGTCATCCCGCATCATGGCGCGACCGCGTGCGCGGACGCCCTGGCCTTGAAGTCGCATGGGACGCTCAGGGCATATATCATGGTAAGAACAGGGATTTCTCTCATTGCGCTGCTGGCGGCAACGCCCGCTCTGGCGCAGGACGATGACATCATCGTCACCGCATCGGGCATCGAACAGTCGCGCGACGAAGTGGGGCAGGCGATCACCGTCATCGACGCGCAGACCATCCAGACGCGGCAGGTTATCGATGTGGTCGATCTGCTGGCGACGACGCCGGGCGTTCGTTTCAACCGTAACGGGTCCACCGGCGGCGTGACCGGCGTATCGCTGCGCGGCGCGGAAACGACGCAGACTCTGGTGCTGATCGACGGGGTGAAGGTCAATGACCCCAGCGGCATTGGTGACGGTTATGACTTCGGCCATTTGCTGACCGGCAATATCAAGCGGATCGAAGTGCTACGCGGCTCCAACTCGGTCGTCTATGGCAGTCAGGCGATCGGCGGCGTGGTGAACATCATGACCGGCGTGCCGGTGGACGGCTTCGGCGCGAACGCCTCGGTCGATTATGGTTATAGCGATACGGTCAATGCCAAGGCGGACGTGTCCGGCACCAGCGGCATCGCGTCGGGCGGCGTGGGCGCGGCCTATTTCCGCACGGATGGCATTTCCTCTGCCGCGGGCGGCACGGAAAAGGACGGCTATGAAAATATCGCCACCAACGCGCGGCTCAAACTGGCGTTCAGCGATGCGTTGAGCCTCGACCTGCGTGGCTATTATATCCATGCGGATCTCGACTATGACAGCTTCTTTGGCGCACCGGCCGACAGCAGCGATGTGAGCAAGCTGGACCAATATGTGGGCTATGCGGGCCTCAACCTGGCTTTGCTGGATGGCAAGCTGACGAACCGCGCAGCCGTCACCTATCTGCGCAACGACCGCGACTATTATTTCGTGCGCGGCACCGACCCGGATTATGGCTATTCCGGCACTAACCTGCGCTTTGAATATGAAGGCGTCTATGCCCCGGTCGATCAGGCCAAGCTGGTATTCGGCTACGAGCATGAACGGCCCGACTATGAATTCTTCGGGTTCGGCAGCACGTCGTCGGCAAGGATCAATATCGACAGCGTCTATGCGCTGGCGATCGTCAAGCCCTTTACGGGCCTGTCGGTCACGGGCGGTGTGCGGCATGACGATCATAGCCAGTTTGGCGGCGCGACCACGTTCGGCGCGAATGCCAACTATTCGCCCAATGCAGGCGCGACCAATTTTCGCCTGAGCTATGGCGAAGGGTTCAAGGCGCCCTCGCTCTATCAGCTGTACGACATGTTCAGCGGCAATAGCGCGCTGCGCCCCGAACGGTCGAAAAGCTATGATGTCGGCTTTGACCAGAGCCTGGATGGTGGCCGGGCGATCCTGTCGGTAACGGCGTTTCGTCGCGACACGACCGACCAGATCAATTATGACAATGCGACCTTCAGCTACAGCAATCTGGACCGCACCCGCGCCAAGGGCGTGGAGGCGAGCATTGCCTTGAAGCCGGTGGACGCACTGACCGTGACGGGCAGCTACAGCTATGTCGATGCGCGCGACCGGTCGGGCGGGATCACGGACGGCAACCGTCTGCCGCGCCGCGCGGCCAACGCGATCAGCGTTTCGAGCGACTATGTCTGGTCGTTCGGCCTGTCGACCGGGGCGACCGTGACGATGGTGGGCGACAGTTTCGACAATGCCGCCAACACCCGCCGTCTGGACGGCTATGCGCTTGTCGGCCTGCGGGCTTCGCTGCCGCTGGGCGAGCATCTGGAAGTCTATGGCCGGATCGACAATCTGTTCGATGAAGCCTACGCCACGGCCTATGGCTATGGCGTCTATGGCCGCTCCGCCTTTGGCGGCGTGCGTGTCCGTTTCTGATATGGCACAAGGGGGGACGGGCGCGCTGCTCGTCCCTTCACCTTGGCGCGTTCTGACGCGCCGTGCCTTTGCTGCGTGGCGCCCCAAGTTGCGCCGTGCTTTTGCTGCGTGGCGCCCCAAGTTGCGCCACGATGGCCCGCGCCGCCTGCACATAGGCCGGGCCGCCGCACACGGTCCAGCTTTGCGGCAGGCTGATGCGCGGGATGGATTTGATCGCAGGGTGCTGGAGCATTTCGGTCCCCTGATCGACCACCGCTTCGCTGCCGCTTTCCACGATCAGCCAATCGGGCCGCGCCGCGACCATCGCCTCCAGCGGCACTTGCGCCAGCGCGGGCTTGCCGAGTTTTGCGGCCAGATTGGTCAGCCCGACCCGATGCATCAGGTCATCAACCAGCGTGCCTGTGCCGGTCATATAGCCGCGCCGCTGATAATAGGCGGCAACGCCGCCGCGCTTCGCTTTCGGCAGTGCCGCCAGATCGCGGTTCATCTGCGCAATCAGCTTTTCGCCCCGGTCGACATGGCCGACCGCGCGCGCGACCTGCCGTATCTGATCCTCGATCGCGTCATAATTGTCCGCACTGGCCAGGCCCAATGTGGTCCATTGGCCCGGCGGCGCTCCGGCGACCATGTTCGGCCCGATCGGATAGCCCAGGATCAAATCGGGCCGGATCGCCAGCACCTCTTCCGAAGCGCGGCGCAGCGTACGATAGCCGCGCGCCTTGTCCGCCGCCGCCGACAATTCGGGATCGAGCGCATTGCTGCTGAGCGCCGCGATCTGGCCCTTGTCGGCCAGCGCGATCAGATATTGATCGGCGCACACGTTGAGCGACACGATCCGCCGCGGCGCAGCGTGTGCCGTGCCGGTGAGTGTCAGGGCGGCAAGGGCGAGGATCAACGGACGGATCATGGAGCCTGTCTTGTAGTAGGACCTGTTCCTGCCTTCGCAGGAACATGGCGCTTTGCCAACCGCCAAGGGGAGCGTCCATGACGGCCCGCCGCCACCCCTTGCTCGTCCCCGCGCTGCTGATCCTGCTGGTCGGCGCGGCGATGGGATCGGTGATGCTGGGGGCCGTCGCGATCAGCCCGGCGCGGATATGGGCGGTGCTGACCGGCGGCGGCGATGCGGTCGCCCGTGCGATCATCATCGACCTGCGCCTGCCGCGCATGTTGCTGGGCCTGCTGGTGGGCGCGATGCTGGGCCTGTCGGGCGCGGCGTTGCAGGGCTATCTGCGCAACCCGCTGGCCGAACCGTCCGTGCTGGGCGCGTCCAATTCAGCGGCGCTGGGCGCGGTCTGCGCGCTCTATTTCGGCCTCAGTGCGCTGCATCCGCTGGTCCTGCCGCTGCTCGCCATCACCACCGCGCTTGTCGCCATTGCCGGGCTGTTCTTGCTGGCCGGTCCATCGGAAAGCCCGCTGACCCTGATCCTGGCGGGGATCGCGGTCGCGACGCTGGCGGGGGCGGGCATCAGCCTGTCGCTTAACCTGTCGCCCAATCCCTTTGCCGCGATGGAGATCATGACCTGGCTGATGGGCAGTCTGGAAAACCGCAGCTATGTGCATGTCCTGGTCGCCTTGCCCTGCATCGCGATCGGCGCGGCGCTGCTGATGGCGGACGGGCGGACGCTGGACGCGCTGACATTGGGGGAGGAAGGCGCGCAGGCGCTGGGCGTGAACCTTAATGCCGCGCGGTTGCGCATGATGCTGGGCGTCGCGATCGGCGTGGGCGGCGCGGTGGCGGTGTCCGGCGCGATCGGCTTTGTCGGCCTGATCGTCCCGCATATCGTCCGCCCGCTGACCGATCGGTCGCCATCGGCGGTGCTATGGCCCTCGCTGCTGGGCGGCGCGGTGCTGCTGACGCTGGCGGATATTGGCGTGCGGCTGATCCCGTCGGTCAATGAACTGAAGCTGGGGGTCGTCACCGCGATGCTGGGCGTGCCGGTGTTCCTGATCCACCTGATGCGGGAGCGACGGCTATGGTGAGCCTGGCGGTAGAAGGGCTGTCCGTCCGGCTTGGCCGTCATGTGGCGGTGCGCGATGTCGCGGTGACGCTGGAGCCGGGCCAGCTGGTCGGCATCATCGGTCCCAATGGCGCGGGCAAGTCCACGCTGATCCGGGCGATGCTGGGCCTTGCGAAGCCGCGGGCGGGCCGGGTGCTGATTGACGGGCAGGATGTGGCGCGGATCGACCGGGGGGCGATAGCGCGCGCCATCGCCTATCTGCCGCAGGGTCAGACATTGCACTGGCCGCTCAGCGTCGATCGGCTGGTGGCGCTGGGGCGGCTACCGCATCTGGGGCCGCTGTCACGCCTGTCCGACGCAGATGAGGCAGCGGTCGAGGCAGCGATGGCGCGGGCCGATGTGCTGCACCTGAAAGGACGGATCGCGACCGAATTGTCCGGTGGGGAGCGGGCGCGGGTGCTGCTGGCGCGGGCGCTGGCGGTCGGGGCGCGCGGGCTGATCGCCGACGAACCGCTGGCGGCGCTGGACCCTGGACATCAGATCGACGTCATGAACCTGCTGCGCGACGAGGCGCGCAGCGGCGCGCTGGTGGTGACGGTGCTGCATGACCTGAGCATGGCCGCGCGCTGGTGTGACCGGCTGCTGCTGATGGATGGCGGCGCGCTGGTCGCCGACGGCGCGCCGATGGAGGTGCTGACGACGCAGGCGCTGGCCGATGTCTATGGCATCACCGCCTGCATCGATCCGGGCAATGGCTGGCCCTTGATCCTGCCGACCGGGCGGGTGCCCCGGCCGGCGGCGGACTGATTATTCCGCGAAGCTGCGGGGAGCAGGCGCGATGACCGTGACTGCCCCAGCCCCTACTTCGGACACTTCCAGCGCACGTTCGGCGACGCCGTTGCGGCCAAAGCGGAATGCGCCGTCAATGCCCGAAAAGCCGCCGGAATCGCGCAGGCGCGTGGTGGGGAAGGGGCTGCCGGGCTTCCAGTCCTGCGCGATCCGCACCGTCAGCAGGACCGAATCATAGCCGAGCGAGGACAGGCGGAAGGGCGCCGTGCCGTAGCGGGCGCGATATTTGCCCGCGAGCTGGCGATAGAGCGTGTCCGACACGCTGGCGAACCACGCGCCGCGCAGCACCGGGCTTGCCGCCAGCGTGCCGTCCGTATTCCACAATTCCGTGCCGAGCAGGCGAGCGGTCGCGCCGCCATTCTTGCGCACGATCGGGGCGATCTGGATCGCGACCTTGCCACTGTCGGCGATCAGCAAGGCGTCATAGCTGGACGAGGCCTGCAATTTCTTCACCGCTGCGGTGATCGAGCCGGGGCTACGATCGAACGTCTGCATCGACACGACGGTGCCGCCCGCCTGTTCGACGGCGCGCAGCAGTGCATTGCCGGCGCGTTCGCCATAGGTACCGCGCGGAATGAGCGCGGCGAACTGCGACAGCCCCTTGTCATGGGCGAAACCCACGACCCGCTCGATCGACTGGTTGGGGTTGTAACCCATGATGTAGACGCCATTGCCCGCGACGCTGGCGTCGTTGGAAAAGCTGATCACCGGCACATTGGTGCGCGCGGCGATCGGCCCCACGATGCGGGCGTCCTCCGCCAGCAGGGGGCCAAGGATCAGGCGGTTGCCCTCGGCCAGGGCGCGGTTCGCCGCGGCTGCGGCGCCGGGCGCGGTGTCATAGGTGGTGATGCGGATCTTGTCGGTCCGGGTGTCCATCAGCGCCAATGTGGTCGCGTTGGCGATCGACTGGCCCACGGCGGCATTGGGGCCGCTCATCGGCACCAGCAGCGCGACGCGGTGGCGCAGCGTATCGGTCGGCAGCCCCTGGGTCACATCAGGGCCGGTCGGTCCTGTCGGGCCGGTCGGGGTGACGGGGGCCGGTCCCTTGGGCACGATCGACTGACAGGCGGCGAGCAGCAGCGTGCCCGCGGCAAGCACAATGCGCGTGCCGCGTTTCAAAGAAGCGAACAAGTCCGCTTGCCGGGAGGCATCCGTCTCTGTCATCTGGCGTCCTTATGGAAACACAATCATCGGGTCTTGAACCTGGGCTTTATATCGTTGCTGGGCCGATCGGCAACCTTGGTGACCTTACCCCGCGCGCGGCGGAGGTGCTGCGGTTGGCCGATGTCGTCGCCGTGGAGGATACGCGAGTGAGCGCGCGGCTGTTGCGCCATGCCGGTTCGGACCGACCGATGATCCCCTATCATGACCATAGCGGCGAAAATGTGCGGCAAAGGCTGGTTGACCGGATGGCGGGCGAATCGGTCGCCCTGCTGTCGGACGCGGGAACGCCGCTCATTTCCGATCCGGGTTACAAGCTGGTGCGCGATGCGCGGGCGGCGGGACGGCGGATCACCACCCTGCCCGGTCCCAGCGCGGCGATCGCGGCGCTGACGCTGTCGGGCCTGCCGACCGACCGTTTCCTGTTCATGGGCTTCCTACCCAGCAAGGCCAAGGCGCGCGGCGATGCGCTGGACGAGGTGGCGGGGCTGCGGGCGACCCTGGTATTCTATGAAAGCGGCCCGCGCCTGTCGGAAAGCCTGTCCGCCATGGCCGCGCATCTGGGCGACCGGGACGCGGCGGTCAGCCGGGAAATCAGCAAGGCCTTCGAGGAAACGGCCTGCGGCACGTTGAGCGAACTGTCCGCCCGCTACGCCGACGCGCCGCCCAGGGGCGAGATTGTGGTGACGGTCGGCCCGCCCGGCGAAGCTGCGCCGGCCAGCGCCGAGGATGCCGACGCGGCCCTGCTGGAGGCGCTGACCCGGCTGTCGGTGTCGAAGGCGGCGGGCGAGGTCGCGAAGAAACTGGGGCTGGACCGGCGCACCTTGTATGACCGGGCGACGGAATTAAAGGGGTGAAGCGGGAAGCGGCCGAGCGACGCGGACGTCAGGCAGAGCGGATCGCGGCCTGGTGGCTGCGGCTGAAGGGCTGGCAGATTGTCGGACGGCGGATGCGGACGCCAGCGGGGGAGGTCGATCTGGTCGCGCGCAAGGGCGCGATGCTCGCCTTTGTGGAGGTCAAGGCCCGCGCTACGGCGGCGGAACTGGACCTGGCGATCGACGAGCGGCGGTTGCGCCGGGTCGCGGCGGCGGCGGAAATTCTGTGGCATGATCTGGCCAAAGCGGGCGACGACATGCGAATCGACGTCATCCTCCTTGCGCCGGGCCGTGCGCCACGCCATCTGGCCAATGTCTGGCATGGGGGGTGATGTGCCTCTCCCCCCAAAACCGTTCGGGCTGAGCGAAGTCGAAGCCCTCGCCTGAGCGCCAGCGAAGGCAAAGCACCTCGCTAACGCTCGGCGGAGCCCTTCGACTTCGCTCAGGGCGAACGGAAAAGGAATGATCGAATGACGCAACTGAACCCCCTGACCGTCGCCGTCCAGATGGACCCGATGGAGGGCATCAAGATCGCGGGCGATTCGACCTTTCACATCATGCTGGCCGGGCAGGCGCGGGGACACAGGCTCTACCATTATCTGGCGACCGACCTGACCTATCGCGATGGCCGGGTGCTGGCGAAGGCGCGGCCGGTGAATGTGCAGAAGGTGGAAGGCGACCATTTCGCTTTTGGCGAGCCGGAAATGCTGGACCTGGGGCGCGATGTCGATGTCGTGCTGATGCGGCAGGACCCGCCCTTTGACCTGAGCTACATCACCGCCACCCATTTGCTGGAGCGGGTGCAGGAAGAAACATTGGTGGTCAACGATCCGGCCAGTGTCCGCAATGCGCCCGAAAAGCTGTTCGTGCTGGACTATGCCCGCTTCATGCCGCCGACCATGATCACCCGTGACCTGGCCGAAGTGCGCAGCTTCCTGGCCCAGCATGGCGAGATCGTCGTCAAGCCGCTCTATGGCAATGGCGGCGTCGCCGTTTTCCATGTCGGC
This sequence comes from Sphingobium sp. GW456-12-10-14-TSB1, assembly GCF_059424385.1. Lineage (NCBI taxonomy): Bacteria > Pseudomonadati > Pseudomonadota > Alphaproteobacteria > Sphingomonadales > Sphingobiaceae > Sphingobium > Sphingobium sp. GW456-12-10-14-TSB1. Next base: position 3,268,940 of record NZ_JBWKZI010000001.1, read on the forward strand.
AAGAATGGCGCGAACCTGTCTTCGCTGGTGGAAATATTCAAGGCGTCATGGGTTGAGCCGTTCATGGTTCAGGCCTTCATCCCCGGCGTCGCGCAAGGCGACAAGCGTATCGTCCTGATCGACGGCGAGGTCGCTGGCGCGGTCAACCGGATTCCGGGTGCGGGCGAAATCCGTTCCAACCTGGCGGTTGGCGGATCGGCGGCCAAGACCGTGCTGACCGACAGGGAGCGGGAAATCTGCGACGCGATGGGACCGGAACTCAAGGCGCGCGGCCTGCTGTTCGTGGGCATCGACGTGATTGGCGGCGAGTGGCTGACCGAAATCAACGTGACATCGCCCACCGGGATCGTGTCGATCGATGCCTTTGACGGCACCGATACGGGCGGGATGATCTGGGACGCGATCGACGCGCGGCTGGCGGCACGAGCGGCGGCGTAGTTGATGTCTTTGCCCGCCGTGCTCCCGCGTAGGCGGGAGTCCAGTCCCGCCGTTTCAACTGGGCTCCCGCCTGCGCGGGAGCACGGGGAACCCAGAGTGAGGCGATGACCGACTGGGTGCTCCGCCTGATCGACGCGGGCGGCTATTGGGGCATTTTCGTCCTGATGGTGCTGGAAAATGTCTTTCCGCCGATCCCGTCGGAACTGATCATGGGCATTGGCGGCATTCGCGTGGGTCAGGGGCGGATGGCGATGGAATGGCTGCTGCTGGCCGGCACCATCGGCACCACGGTCGGCAATTATTTCTGGTATCTGGTCGGCCATGTGCTGGGCTTTGGCCGGTTGAAGCCGCTGGTCGATCGTTATGGCCGCTGGGCGACGCTGGAATGGCGCGATGTCGAGGCGCTGGACCGACTGTTCGGCAAATATGGCCAGATCGTCGTCTTCGTGTTCCGCTTCATGCCAGCGCTGCGGACGATGATATCGCTGCCCGCCGGACTGTTCCGCATGGGGCATGTGAAATTCCTGGCGTGGACAGCGGGCGGGGCGCTGATCTGGAACATCATCCTGGCCTATGCCGGATTCGTGCTGGGCAGGAATTTCAGCCAGATCGACAAATATATCGGCCCCGCCGCTACCCTGTGCGTGGTGGGCGCGGTGATCCTCTATCTGTGGCGGCTGGCGACCTGGCGGCCAAAGGGTTAGGCGCGCGGGTGGGCGTTGCGGTAGACGTCCATCAGGTGCGCGGCATCGACCTGGGTATAGACCTGGGTGGAGGACAGGCTGGCATGGCCGAGCAGTTCCTGCAAACTGCGCAGGTCCGCGCCGCGCCCCAGCAGATGGGTGGCGAAGCTGTGGCGCAGCGCATGGGGGGTGGTGCGGTCCGAGAGGCCGAGCCGTCCGCGCGCGCCCTGTACCGCGCGGCGGATGAGCGCGGGGGAGAGCGGGCCGCCACGAGCGCCGCGAAACAGCATCTCGTCGCGGGTCATGGGATAGGGGCAGAGCGCCACATAGGCGTCGATCGCCGCGCGGACCTGTGGCAGCAGCGGGACGACGCGCATCTTGTTGCGCTTGCCCGTGACGCGCAGGGTTTCGCCGAGCGGCAGCGCCGCGCCGGTCAGGCCCATGGCCTCTCCGATCCGCAGTCCCGCGCCATAGAGCAGCATCAGCACTGCCCAGTCACGCGCGCCGATCCAGGCTTCACGCGCCCCTTCGGCAATGTCCTGCGCGAGCGCGACGGCTTCATCGGGGGAGACGGGGCGGGGCAGGCCGCGCTTGGTGCGGGGGCCTTTCAATAGGGGCACGCGGGCGTCCTCACCCCCGATGAAGCGCAGGAAACCACGCACGGCGGACAGTTCCCGCGCCGCTGACAGATTGCCGATACCCTCCATCCGCCGCGCGGTGAGGAAGGCGCGCAGGTCCGCCTGGCTGATCTGCGCCAGCAGCGCAGCGGTGACTTGCTCGCCATGATGCGCCTCCAGAAAGGCGACCAGCCGCTCGGCGGTCGCGACATAGGCGCGCACCGTATGGGTTGATCGCCGCCGGTCGAGGCTGAGATGATGACGCCAGCGTTCGATAAGGTCGGGGGAGGGCATGAGGGCAGTCTAGGGCAGGCGTGGGAAATAGGAAATGGCGGGCTTAACTTCGCATATTTCCCGGCAAATGCGACATAAAAGAACAAGACTGGGACATTTTGTGACGGCTGAGCGGGCTGCAAATCCGATAGTGGTGTGGTGGTTGACCGGAGGCCAGAGGAAGGGGGATCGCGCTTCCGATAGGGCGACGCCTCTCCACCATCGCTTCGCGGCGGTCCCCCTCCCCTTGCAGGGGAGGATTTGCTGGTGTCGGCTTTGTACAGCGCATGTTCGCCTAATTTTTGAGCAAGGAAGAAGGGTTGGGATTGCCCGGTCCGGCATGGGCCGGGTTCGATGAAATGGGAGAGTAGTGGCGGCAGCATAGGGCCAAGCGGGGCGATAGGACAGGCGTGGCCTTGAAATCCGGCGGGAAATGGGCACATGGGAAGCATGGCACCCCCTTTTGATCTGGCCGACCTGCCGACGGGCGTGGCGATGCCCCTGTCGCCGATGGTGGCCCGCGTGCTGGCGCCCAATCCGTCGCCCTTCACCTTCACCGGCACCCAGACCTATGTGGTCGGATCGAGCGACGTGGCGGTGATCGATCCCGGCCCGGACGAGGCGGATCATCTGACGGCGCTCACCGCTGCCATTGCCGGGCGGCCGTTGGTGGCGATCGTCTGCACCCATACCCATCGCGACCATAGCCCGGCTGCCCAGCCGCTGCGCGCCATGACCGGCGCGCCGGTGATCGGCTGCGCGCCGCTGACGCTGGACGATGACGGGCCGCGCGCCGATGCGGCGTTCGACGCGGCCTATCGCCCCGACCGGATACTGGCGGACGGCGAACGGCTGGCCGGCGAGGGGTGGACATTGGAGGCGGTGGCAACGCCGGGGCATACGTCCAACCATCTGTGTTTCGCCCTGGTCGAGGAACAGGCGCTGTTTACCGGCGATCATGTGATGGGCTGGTCCACCAGCGTCATTTCGCCGCCTGATGGCGACATGGCCGATTATATGCGGTCGATGCAGCGGTTGCTGGAGCGTCAGGACACTATCTATTATCCCGCCCATGGCGAACCGATCGACAATCCGCAGCGTCTGGTGCGCGGCATGATTGGCCATCGCAAGCAGCGCGAGGGCCAGATTTTGCGCTTTCTGGAGCGCAATGGCGACAGCTTGATCCCCGACATGGTGGCCGAAATGTACAAGGGCGTCGATCCGCGCCTGCACCCGGCCGCCGGGCGATCGGTGCTGGCGCATCTGATCGACCTGCATCAGCGGGGGCTGGTCGCGAACAGACAAGACAATCGTTGGGGGGCACTTTGAGATCGATTCGTATCGCAGCTTTTTTGGCGATCGCCGCCGCGCTTGCATGGTTCGGCTATCAGGCGTTGCCCGATAATCGGCAAATAGAACGTGAACCAAATGGCGAAGCGATATCGAAAATAATTTGGTCGAAGATGCAATCAACGACCAGCATTAAAGTTGCTGATTTGTCCGGCGACGTTCAGGGAACAGCTGAGTATGAAGGAACAGTCTTTACAACTCGGCAAAAAGCCAGATTTCCTTTCAGTGTAGATTATTTCGTAAACTTTAAGTCGATGCGTAAAAGCGACCTGTATTGGGACCCGGAAAAGCGCAGATTATATATCGACGCCCCAGATGTTGTACCAGCAGCGCCAAACATTGATGAGAGTCGGCGCTTTGCCGTTGAGACAACGGGAATTTTCGTTTCTCGCGAAGCAGCAGAGGAACTGGTGAAGAGAGTGTCGGTAGATGCTACCAGTCAGGCAGCAAATGGTGCGAGAACGCAAAAAAATATGGATGGCGCGCGCGAAAGGGGTGTTCTTGCGTTGAGTAAACTCTTTTCGCTCCCCTTGGCTGCGGCTGGATATGATGACGTCACGGTCATTGTGACATTCCCCCCAGAGCGGACGCTTCGCAACAGTGAGCAATGGGATCGGACTGCTTCGATCAACGAAGCACTGGCGAATGGTCGCCAGCAGCGCTAGGGCGCTCGTCAAGGACCGAGGAGTTTTAGGGACATGAACGCTTTTACCGGCATTCCGCAGGGTACCGACCTGCGCGCAGAGATTGAGCGGCTGCGCAAGGAGCGCAACGCGGTGATCCTGGGTCACTATTATCAAAGCCCGGAAATTCAGGACCTGTCGGACTTTGTCGGCGACTCGCTGGAACTGTCGCGCAAGGCGGCGGAGACGGACGCGGACGTCATCGCCTTCTGCGGCGTGCGCTTCATGGCGGAGACGGCCAAGATCCTGTCGCCCGACAAGATCGTCGTGCTGCCCGACATGGATGCCGGTTGCAGCCTGGAGGACAGCTGCCCGCCCGCCCAGTTCAAGGCGTTCCGCGAAGCGCATCCCGACCATATTGCGCTGAGCTATATCAACTGTTCGACCGAGGTGAAGGCGCTGTCCGACATCATCGTGACATCTTCGTCCGCCGAAAAGATACTGGCGCAGATCCCCAAGGATCAGAAGATCATCTTCGGCCCCGACAAGCATCTGGGCGGTTATCTGAAGCGCAAGCTGGGCCGCGACATGCTGCTGTGGCCGGGCGTGTGCATCGTGCATGAGGCATTCAGCGAGACCGAATTGCTGAAGCTCAAAGCCCAGCACCCCGACGCGCCGATCGCCGCGCACCCCGAATGTCCGCCCTATATCGTCGATCATGCCGATTATGTCGGGTCGACCAGCGGCATATTGGACTTTGCCAAGACGATGCCGGGCGACACGCTGATCGTTGCGACCGAACCGCACATCATCCACCAGATGGAAAAGGCGGTGCCGGAAAAGACATTCATCGGCGCACCGGGCGCGGACGGCAACTGCAACTGCAATATCTGCCCCTATATGGCGCTCAACACGATGGAGAAGCTGTACCTCGCGCTGCGCGACCTCCAGCCGCGCATCGAGATGGACGAAACGCTGCGGCTGGGCGCGAAGAAGAGCCTCGATCGGATGCTGGAAATGGCCAGCGGCACGGTGGGGCAGGGGGATTTGGGGGCGCGATAAGCCATGACCTTCTCCCTCCCCCGTTTCGACCTTGACGCTTTCGTCGCTTCCACGCTGGCCGAGGATCTGGGGCCGGATGGCCGGGACGTCACCAGCGAGGCTGTGATCCCCGCCGATGCGATGTTCGACGGGGTGATGGACACGCGGGACGCGGTGACGCTGGCGGGCCTGCCGGTCGCAGCCGCTTTCTTCCGGGCGCTCGATCCTGATGTGGTGATAGAACTGCTGCATCAGGATGGTGACCGGGTTGCGGCGGGGACCGACATCATGCGGATTCGCGGGAAGGCGCGGGCGATGCTGACGGCGGAGCGATCGGCGCTCAATACGGTCCAGCATCTGAGCGGTATCGCGACGATGACGCGCGCCTATGTCGATGCGATCGATGGAACCGGCGCGACGCTGCTGGATACGCGCAAGACCATTCCGGGGCTGCGTGTCCTTGAGAAATATGCGACGCGGATGGGCGGGGCGACCAATCACCGCATGGGATTGTGGGACGCGGCGATGATCAAGGATAATCATGTCGCGGTCGCCGGATCGGTCGAGGAAGCGGTGCGCCGCGCGGTCGATGCCGGGGTCGCCAGCATCATCGTCGAGGTCGACCGGATCGACCAGATCGAACCGGCGCTGGCCGCCGGGGCCACGCATTTGCTGCTCGACAATATGGATGCGGCGACGCTGCGGCAGGCGACGGCACTGGTCGGCAGGCGCGTGCCGACCGAGGCGTCGGGCGGGGTGACGCTGGAGACGATCCGGGCAAGGGCGGACACGGGCGTCACCTATATCAGCGTCGGGCGGCTGACCCAGTCGGCCCCGGCGGCGGACATCGGGCTGGATTTCGCTTATGCTTAAAGGGCTGGCCCTGGTGGCGCTGATCGCGATGCCGGGGACGGCGCTGGCGCAATCGGCCCAGTGCAGCCCGCCCGCGCAGATCGCCCGGCCCGACCTGGAGGGGCCGACCGCCAAAGAGCCCAGGCGCATCCTGCCGATCGGCAGCTATACGCTCGCGCTCAGCTGGTCGCCGCAATATTGTTCGACCGCAAAGGGCGGGCGCAGTGCGATTCAGTGCGGGGGGCGGAATGGCCGTTTTGGCTTCACCCTGCATGGGTTGTGGCCGGACGGCTTTGGCAAGGAATGGCCGCAATATTGTCGCGCCGCCAATCTGGTGCCCCGGCAAGTGATCCGGCAGAATCTGTGCGCGACGCCGTCGGTCCAGCTGATCCAGCATGAATGGGCCAAGCATGGCACCTGCATGACGACAAGGCCGGAGCGCTATTTCAACAGGTCGCGGGCGTTGTACCAGTCGATCCGCTACCCCGACATGGGGGCGCTGGCGCGGACCAAGTCCCTGACCGTCGGCCAGTTTGCGCAGGCCTTTGCCCGCGCCAACCGGGGGCTGAAGCCCGATATGCTGCGGGTCACGACGACGCGGGGCAACTGGCTGAGCGAGGTGTGGCTGTGCATGGACCGGGCGATGGCGTTTACCCGCTGCCCGGCGCATCAGGGCGGCGCGCCGGTGGCAAGCCGGCTGCGGATCGCGCCGCTATAGTCGCTAGCCCTCGATCGTCAGTCCCTAGCCCTCGATCGTCGCGGTCGAGGGGTGGTGCTTGTCCAGATGCTTGCGGATGATGCGCAGGTTGCGGGTGTTTGAGCGGAACGCGAAGTCGAACAGATCGCCGACCAAGGGAATGGCGCCCAGCAGCGTATCGACCCCGACATTGGCCGACATGCGGGTGATCTGCCATTTCGACATGCCCAGATTGCGCGCTTCCCAGACCATCCACATGCCCATGGAAGCGGTCGCCAGGTCGCCGATGACCGGCACCAGCCCGACGATGCTGTCGATACCGACGGGGCGATTGATGCCGGGGACGACGAACAGGCGCTCCAGCACCGCCTCCATCGCTTCGATACGGCGGCGCACCGAGGCGGGGTCGCGGCCAAGGCCCGGAATGGCGCTGGCGGCGCCATTTGCGGAGTCGGGCGAAATCGGCATGGGCAAGGCGTCTCCTGTTGCCTGCCCTAGTTGGTGCGTCGGAACAGATGGTTCAATGGGTGGCGTGCGCGGGGCGATGGCTGGAAACCGTTGAGCCGCCTGGACACGAGCGACCAGCGGATCGGCGTGCCAAGCGGGATATAGCCATTATGCGCGACCATCAGCGCTTCGGCCTCCGCGATGCGGGCGGCGCGGTCCTCCGGCGTGCTGGCAAGGCTGGCGGCCTGAAGCTGGGCATCGGCGGCGTCGCTGCAATGGATTTTGCGGGCGCAGCCAACCCGGCCCAGATACCAGAGCGCGCTGTCATAGGCGGCGACTTCGTCGATCAGCCGCAGGTCCGCGTCGCTGGTCATGGAGACGCGCCGCAGCGGCAGGCCGATGGCGTCCAGATCGCGTCGCAGCAGCCCGAACAGCAAAGTCGCGCCCGGCCCCTGCGGCAGGGCGATGCGCAACGGCGGCGGGTCGCCATGATCGTCGCGCCAGACGGCAACGGCAGCGCTCGCCCGGCCGCGCCGGTCCTCCAGCGACAGGGCGGCCCAGTCCGGATCGGTCGGCGCGCGGCCAAGATCGAGCTGGTCGGGGACGATGCGGTTGCTGGTGGCCCAGCCGCCGATCGGCAGCAGGGCAGGGATCTGGCTGCGGTCGATCGCCATGTTGATCGCCGCGCGTATGCCGTCATCGTCGAGCAGGCTGCCCCGGCCCGTCACGGCCAGCCCCAGCAGCCCCTGCACCGGATCGGCCCGCACGGCATCGCGATCGACCCCGGCGGGGACGAGCAGCGGCAAATCGGCCAGTCGCCCCCCCAGCACCAGCGCGGCCTGCCCTTCGCGGAAGCGCACGATGGCAAGGGCAGCGCGTTCGGCGCGCAGCACGCGCGTCTGCCAGGCGGGGACCGGCGTGTCTTCGGCATCGTCATCGTCGCTCAGCCGGTCGATCGGGGTCAGGATTATCGCCTTGCCCCATGTCTTGCGGCGATAGGGGCCAGTGCCCCCGTCGCGCGAGACGATGGCCATTTGCGGCTGGGCCAGCATCTGGAGGATATAGGGGCGGGCCGTCGCAAGGCGGATTTCAATCACTTCGCCGGTCATCGGGATCACGGCCTGCACCGCGTCGAGCGGGCCGTCCGGGTCGAGCCGGCGCAGCGATTCGATCCGGGCCATCAGCATCCGCGCCACGTCGGGTGCGGCGACCCGCGCGCCATTGGCCCAGAAGGCGCGGCGCAGGCGGAAAATATAGCTGCGCCCGTCATCCTCCACGATCCAGCGCTGGGCGAGTGCGGGCAATATGTCGCCGCTGGCGTCGAAAGCGACCAGCCCCTGCGCGGTCGCTTCCAGAAACAGCTTGGCGCCCGGATCGGGCAGACGCTGCAAGGGTTTGGCGAAATCTTCGCGATCGCCCACGACGCTGACGACGACGGGATCGTTGCTGTCGGCCGAACAGCCGCCCATCATCGCAAGCAGGCCGGGCAGCGCAGCAAGGGCGAGGCGGTGGACGCGCCGACGGGGGATGGGGACGGTCGACATGATGGGCCGCCACCCTAGCCCGCTAACGGCCTGTCGCCAACCGCCATGGCGGGGCGATCGCGATCATTCCGATACCATCCCCGGATCGCGCGCCACCGCCATCGGCAGGTGCAGGATGAAGCAGGCGCCGCTCTGGGCGTCCTGACGGTCGGCGATGCTGATGCGGCCCTGATGACCGTCGATGATCGAGCGGGCGATGGCGAGGCCGAGGCCGGAATGCTTGCCGAAACTTTCGCCTTCGGGGCGGACGCTGTGGAAGCGGCGGAAGACATGCTCGCGCTCCGATTCGGGGACGCCCGGTCCTTCATCCTCGACGCTGACCAGCACCTGATCGTCGGCGACGGTCGCGACCACCTGAACCAGTCCGCCGTCCGGCGAGAAGGAAATGGCGTTGTCGATCAGATTTTCCAGCACGCGCACCAGCCGCTGTTCCTCGCCCAGCACCACCGCGACATTCTTGCGCGGGCGGGCGAAGGCAAGCCGCACGCCGCGGGGTACGCCGCGCGCCTCATGCGCGCCGACGATCCTTTCGATGAGCTGGCCAAGGTCCACCGGCTCGAACCGGGTGCGGGACAGTTCGGCATCGACGCGGGAGGCTTCGGCAATGTCGGTGACCAGCCGGTCGAGACGGCGGACATCGTCCTGCGCGATCGCCATCAACTGCGCGCGCAGGTCCGGCCGGTCGACCCGTTCCAGCGCGTCGAGGGCGGAGCGCAGCGAGGCGATGGGGTTTTTCAGTTCATGGCTGACATCGGCGGCAAAGGCGTCGGTCGCGTCGATCCGCTGGCGCAGCGCCTGGCTCATGTCCGACAGGGCGCGGGCGAGCATGCCGATTTCGTCGCGCCGTTCGGGCAGGCGCGGCACGGTCACCTGCCGCGCGCGGCCCAGCCGCACGCGCACGGCGGCGCGGGCAAGGCGCTGGAGCGGGAGCACGATGGTGCGCGCCAGGAACAGCGAGAGCAGGACCGACGCCAGCACCGCGACCGCCAGCACCATGCCGAGGCGCAGCCGCTCCGCGCGGACGGTGCGGGTGATGTCGCGGGCATTTTCGGTCGCGAACAGGCTGGTGCCATCGCGCATCGCCACGGCGGCGGAGATCACGAAGGTCCGGTCGGGGGCATAGCGGTTGACCGCCTGCGGCCGCCCCGTCTTGCGCGCCATCTGCACTTCGGGCCAGGCGTCCGCGCGATCGACGGCGGGTTCGATGAAGTCGGGCGGCCGGTCCGCCGACACGACCCGGTCCATCGCCTTGTCAAGGAAGCGGGCGACATGGCGCTGCCAGTCCTCTTCCGACGGCTGGCGCAGGCGATAGCGCGGCGCGTCCATGGCGAAACTGTCGGACAGGCGATGGCCGTCGGGCGCGTAGCGGCGCACCCGATCGCCGGTCTGGCGGGCATAGGCGGCGATCAGCTGACGCTGGCGTTCGGGCGGCACGCTTTCCAGCCCGATCGCCAGCAATTGCAGTTCCCGCGCCGACTGTTCCAGCCGCGCGTCGACGATGCGCGTGCGATAGCTGTCGAGATAGAAAAATCCCCCCGCCAGCAGTGCCAGCGCAAAGACGTTGACGGCCAGGATGCGCGGCGTGAGGCTGATCCGCCCGGACCAGCGCAAGCCATCAGCACCCAGGCCGTCACTCTTCGGAGAAGCGATATCCGGCGCCATAGAGTGTGTCGATTGCGTTGAAATCGGAATCTACCTCGCGGAATTTGCGCCGCAGCCGCTTGATATGGCTGTCGATGGTGCGATCGTCGACATAGACGTCGTCCTGATAGGCGGCGTCCATCAACTGGTTGCGGTTCTTGACCACGCCGGGGCGGGTGGCCAGCGTTTCGAGGATGAGGAATTCGGTGACGGTCAGCGTCACGTCCTGACCGTTCCATTTCACCCGGTGGCGGGCGGGGTCCATTTCCAGCCGCCCGCGAATGATCGGGTCGGCGACCGGCTGGTCGGGGGTTTCGGGCGTCCGGCTGACTTCGGCGCGGCGCAGGATCGCGCGGATGCGCGCGATCAGCAGCCGTTGGGAAAAGGGTTTGGAGATATAGTCGTCCGCCCCCATCGCCAGCCCCAGCGCCTCATCCAGCTCATCCGCCTTGGACGTCAGGAAAATGACCGGCATCGGGCTTTTTTCGCGCAGGCGGCGCAGCAGTTCAAGGCCATCCATGCGCGGCATCTTGATGTCGAACACCGCCAGATCGGCAGGATTTTCGAGCAACGCCTTCAGCGCGCCTTCCGGGTCGGAATAGACCCGCGTCATGAAGCCTTCGGTCTGGAGCGCGATCGACACGGACGTCAGGATATTCTTGTCGTCATCCACCAGGGCGATGGTTGCTGTCATGCGGCATCCCAGAAATATGTGTGGTCAGAAACATGCGTGGCGGGGGCGGAACGAGCGTTAGACGATGCCAGCGCGCGCTGCAAGGAAGGCGGGGTCGGCCGATCATGCGGCAGGACAGTCGCTATTCGGGACAAACGCCTGAACACAGGGATTTGACGCACCCTACGCAAAGCCGTATGCCGCCAATGTCTGCAGGAATGACGCCGCCCGCAAGATAGCGGCGCTGAGGGGCGGACCGGTCGCGAATATACAGAATGTTTGTGACACGGAATTATTACATCAGGAGCAAAGGCGTGCAGGCCAAATCCTCAATCACCCTGGCCAACCAGGGCATTACGACCAATGCCGTCCAGTTCTGGAATCTCGGCACCGCGCCTCTGGTCGAGGCGGCGATCCGCAACGGCGAAGGCATATTGTCGAAGGACGGCCCGCTGGTCGTCAAGACCGGCAAGCATACCGGCCGCAGCGCCAAGGACAAGTTCATCGTCCGCGATGCCGAAACCGAATCGACGGTGTGGTGGGGCGAGACCAATCGCGGCATGACTCCGGAACATTTCGCCGCGCTCAAGGCGGATTTCTTCAAGGCGCTGGGCGAAAAGGACACGCTCTATGTCGCCGACCTGTTCGGCGGTTCGCAGCCCGAACATCGCGTCAATGTGCGCGTCATCAACGAGCGCGCCTGGCACAACCTGTTCATCCGCACCCTGCTGGTGCGTCCCACGGCCGATGAACTGGCGGGCTTTGCGCCCGAATATACGATCATCGACCTGCCCACGTTCAAGGCCGATCCGGCGCGTCATGGCTGCCGCAGCGAAACCGTCGTCGCCGTCAACTTCACCGAAAAGCTGATCCTGATCGGCGGCACCGCCTATGCCGGTGAAATGAAGAAGTCGGTGTTCGGCATCCTCAACTATCTGCTGCCGGTCAAGGGCGTGATGCCGATGCACTGTTCGGCCAATATCGGCCCGAACGGCGACACGGCTGTGTTCTTCGGCCTGTCCGGCACGGGCAAGACCACCCTGTCGGCGGACGCCAGCCGCACGCTGATCGGCGATGACGAGCATGGCTGGTCGGACACTGCCGTGTTCAATTTCGAAGGCGGCTGCTATGCCAAGATGATCAACCTGTCGGCCGAGGCCGAGCCGGAGATTTTCGCCACCACCAAGCGTTTCGGCACGGTGCTGGAAAATGTCGTGATTGACGAGGAGACTCGCGAAATCGACCTGGACGACAATAGCCTGGCGGAAAACAGCCGCGGTTCCTACCCGATCGACTTCATCCCCAACACGTCGGAAAAGAATCTGGGTCCGGTGCCCAAGAATATCATCTTCCTGACCGCCGACGCCTATGGCGTGTTGCCGCCGATCGCGCGGCTGACCCCGGAACAGGCGATGTATCATTTCCTGTCGGGCTATACCGCGCGCGTTGCGGGGACCGAGATCGGCGTGACCGAGCCGACCGCGACCTTCTCCACCTGCTTTGGCGCGCCGTTCATGCCGCGTCATCCCAGCGTCTATGGCAATCTGCTGAAGGAACGGATCAACAAGGGCGGGGTCACCTGCTGGCTGGTCAATACCGGCTGGGCCGGTGGCAAGGCGACGATGCCGGGTATCAAGCGGATGCCGATCAAGGTGACCCGCGCGCTGCTCAACGCCGCGCTCGACGGCAGCCTGAACCAGGCCGAGTTCCGCACCGATCCCAATTTCGGCTTCGACGTGCCGGTGGCGGTCGCTGGTGTCGATTCGACCATCCTGGACCCGCGCGCGATGTGGGCGGACGCCAACGCCTATGACGAAACCGCCGCCGTGCTGGTCAAGCAGTTCGTCGACAATTTCGCGCAGTTCGAGGATCATGTGGACGAGGGCGTACGCAGCGCGGCGCTGGTCGCTGCCGCCTGATCGGACGCAATCGCGCAAATCGGGGCCGGGGGAGCGATCCTTCCGGCCCTTTTTCTTTTTGCACCTGCGTAACGATGCTATGGTAGCTGCCGGTGCGAAGCAGGAGTGACGATGATGGGCATGTTCGACGATCTAATCGGCAAGGTGGGCGGTCTGGAAGCGATCGCGGCGCAGATCGGCCTGACGCCCGAACAGATGCAGGGGCTGATGAGCGAGATCAGCGGCAAGATCGGGTCCGGTGAAACCAGCGTGGCGGCGCTCGCCGAAACCGCGGCGGAACATGGCGTGTCGGCGGACAAGTTGCAGGAATTGCTCGCCCAGTTCGGCGGCCCCGAAGCGATATTGGGCAAGCTGGGCGGGATGTTCGATCGCGATGGCGACGGCAATCCGCTCAATGAACTGGGTGGCCTGGCCAAGGGTCTGTTTGGCTGAATAGCCCGACCGCTGCGGGGGGCAGCTATCGGCCCCCCAAGTTTTTTTCGCCTTGCCTTCATGGGGCGATGGCTCCATTCGCGTCAGATATCAGTTGTTGCGAACGATACGCAACTGGCGCGGCCCGCCCGGCCCGCGCGCATAGATGGCAAGGAAGAAGGTCTTGACCGACGTGACGATCGAAAAGCCGCAATTGGAACCCACCGGCGCGCTGAGCGTGGAAACGGTGCTGTCGGTGCGGCATTGGAACGAGCATCTGTTCAGCTTCCGCATCACCCGCCCGGCAAGCTTCCGCTTCCGTTCCGGCGAGTTTGTGATGATCGGTCTGAAGGGCGAAAATGGCAAGCCGCTGCTGCGCGCCTATTCGGTCGCCAGCCCGTCATGGGACGAGGAACTGGAATTCCTGTCGATCAAGGTCGAGGATGGCCCGCTGACCAGCAAGCTCCAGTTGATCGAGCCGGGCGACCAGATCTATCTGGGCCGCAAGCCGACCGGCACGCTGGTGACCGATGCGCTGCTGCCGGGCAAGCGGCTGTTCATGCTGTCGACCGGCACGGGCCTGGCCCCGTTCCTGAGCCTGTCGCGCGACCCGGACGTGTATGAATTTTACGAGCAGGTCGTTGTGATCCATTCGGTACGCCGGGTCAGCGATCTGGCGTTCCGCGAGGAGCTGGAATCCAAATGGGCGGAAGATCCGCTGGTGTCCGAACAGGCGCCGGCGCAGTTCCATTATGTGCCGACCGTGACCCGCGAACCGTTTGACGGCCACAGCGCGCGGATCGACAAGCTGGTCGAGAGTGGCGCGCTGTTCGAGGGGATTCCGGGCGCAGGGACGTTCGATCCCGAAACCGACCGGATCATGATGTGCGGCAGCATGGAGATGATCAAGCAGTTCGCCGCCTGGTTCGAGGCGAATGGCTTTACCGAAGGCTCCAACGCCGCGCCGGGGCAGTTCGTCATCGAGCGGGCGTTTGTGGGGTAACGCCTGAGCGCAGCGGAACAGCACGGGGCCGGGGGAGCGATCCTCCGGCCTTTTTTTCGTCAGGGGTTGAAGCAGCGTGCTCCCGCGCAGGCGGGAGCCCAGTAGAAAGGGCGGGACTGGGCTCCCGCCTGCGCGGGAGCACGTTGCTTTTTGAACCTAACCGCGCTTCCGCTCCGCCACCCATGCGTCGACATGGCCGGCCAGCACGGTCATGGGCACGCCGCCGCCCTTGACCACGGCGTCGTTGAACAGGCGGAAGTCGAAGCGGTCGCCCAGCGCGGCCTTGGCCATGCTGCGCAGGCGGTTGATTTCGCCATGGCCGACCTTGTAGCCGCAGGCCTGCCCCGGCCAGGCGCAGTAGCGGTCGACTTCGGCCTGGACATCCTCGACCGTCGATCCGTTGGTGGTGGCGAACCAGTGGATCGCCCTGTCGCGGGTCCAGCGTTTGGCGTGGAGGCCAGTGTCCACCACCAGACGGCAGCAGCGATAGGCGATCGACTGGAGATAGCCCAGCCGCCCGGCGACATCGCCGTCATAGGCGCCCAGTTCGTCGCCCAGTTGCTCGGCGTAGAGCGCCCAGCCTTCGCTATAGGCGTTAAAGGCCAGCAGCGACCGGATCAGCGGCAGTTTGTAGGTATATTCGCCCTGCCAGATATGGCCCGGTATGCCTTCATGATAGGTGAGCGTCGGCAGGCCGTAACGCGGCCAGATGCTGGTGTCGCGCAGGTTGATATAATAATTGCCCGGCGTCGTCCCGTCGATGGACCCGGCCCCGGCATAGGCGCCGGGCGCGCCCGCTTCGATCTCCACCGGCACGCGCTTGACGACCAGTTTGGCGGGGACCAGCGTGGCGAAGGCGCGGGGCAGGCGGGTGCGGATGTCGGTCAGGCGACCGTCGATATAGGCCAATATCTGCGCGCGTCCCGTATCGTCATTGGGGAAGAGGTAGCGCGGGTCCTTGCCCATCGCGGTCATGCGTTCGCCGACGGTCCCTTGGGTCATGCCCAGCCCTTTCAGCAGCCCGTCCATTTCGGATTGCAGCGTGGCCAGTTGTTCCAGCCCCAGTTGGTGCACCTCTTCGGGCGACATGGTGGTCGTGGTTCCGGCTTTGAGCGCCCAGGCATAATAGGCCTCCCCTTCGGGCAGCTTCCACACGCCCGCGTCCATGGTCGCGGTGGCGCGCTGGCGCTTGAGTTCCGCGACCTGGGCGGCGAGCGCCGGGGCGACCTTGTCCCGCACGATCTGAAGCGCTCTTGCCCCATAGTCGCGGGGCATCGACGCGGTGCGGCGGGCGATGGAGGCGACCGGCACCCACTGGTCGAGCGGCAGGGCGCGCACCGCCTCCATCTGGGCAATGCTCTTGTCGAGCAGGAAGGCGGGGGCGCTGACGCCGATGCCCGCGTCATGGCGCAGACGCTCCGTTTCGCCGGCCAGATTGGCGGCATAGGCGGTGAGTCGGTCGAGATAGGCGTCGGCGTCGGCGGGGTTGGCGATGGCGTGGTTGCTGTCGAGGAAATCGGGGGTCTCGACAAAGCTGCCGGTATTCTGCGCAACGGCATAGGGCGCGTTGCGGTAGGACCAGTTGCTGTTCATGATCGCCATGTCGCCAAAGGGGAAAGCGAACCCTTCCGCCGCCAGTTCGTGCGCGGCGCGGGCGACCTCCACATTGGTGCGGGTGATGGGGGAGAGCGGGGCAAGGTCGATGGCGCGGAGCTTGCTCAGGCGGTCGGTCACATGGGCGGCGATCTGCGCCTGGCCCGCCGGGCTTTTATTGCCGAGCCGATGCTTGAGCGCGGCGCGCGGGCCAGTGTCGATGCCAAGGCCGCTGGCGCTTTCGGGCGCATCGACCAGCATCGCTTCGGCCATGGCGGAAAGGGTCGCTTCGGCGCGGGCGTCCGGGCCGGATGCTAGGGCGTCGGCAGCGCAGGCGGGCAGCGCAGTCAGGGCGAAGGCGGAGGAACCAGCGACAAGGAAATCGCGGCGAGTGGCAGTCATGCAAGCGCTCCGGGATAGGATAGTTGCCGCTTAACTTCGCATATTTCCCGGCAAATGCGACATGATATTTCCTACTGGCGACAGATCATAACAAATCGCTGCGTGCCTGTTCCGTCTGCTCGCGCTGGTCGATCCGCACACGATGGGGCATATGCGCGCGCAGCCCTTCGACGTCGCCCGCCAGCGACCGCAGCGCCGCGAACATGATGCGATGGTCCGGCCCGGTGCGATAGCCGACCTCCCGCCTGCCCCGGAAAAGCGGTCGCGGCGCATCGTCATGGATCAGCGCCATCGCGCGATCCCGCGCGGCATCCAGCCCCATTTCGATCGCCCAGTCCCACGCCGCGGCGAAACTGTCCGCGCCGGGCCGCGCACGCAGATGATAGGCCGAGCGCGGCGAACAGCCCACGCTGCGCGCCGCATGCGCGACGATGCCGCACTGGGCCAGCGCGGCGATAAACGCCGCCTGCGCATCAGGCGTCCATCCGCGCGCACGGCGCTGAAGCGGGACCGGGGTGAAGCGGAGAAGATTGGGAGCGTCAGCCATGACGGGGAGCATGGCATGGGAGGCGGGGTGTAGGACAGGGGGCACGACTGGCTGGTCGCGGACTGGCCATTGCCCGACGCCAGAATGCCGGGCGCGTGATTGTCAGACCGTGGGCGGTCGAGAATGGAAATGTCTGGTTCGGCGCAGAAGCGCCGCAAAAAATTCCTATAAGTAGAGATGAGCCATTTCCGGCCCCCGCTACAAAATTAACCAGATTTTGAGCCTATTTGTAGTATTATATCGCATGGCAGCAACTAACTTTCGCTTATTTGCTATTGGGACGCCACGATTCCTTTCACGGGTTCGTAAGGCGGCGCCCATGCCTGATCATGTGATCGAGGGGCAATTGCGGGCCGCGCGTGAGGGGTATGCCGCGACATTTGTCGGAACCATCACCGTTGCGCTCCTGCTGGCCATTGCGGTCCCCGACACCGGGCATCGATGGCAGGTGGTGGTTGCGGCCACATTGTTGATTGCATTTTCTATCTGCAATTTTCTGGCGTGGCGTCGTGAGCGACGCGCAGGCTGGCACTATCCCAACCCCACGCAGAGCGTGAAACGGCTGACTTGGGTCAGTTTCGTTACTGGGGTGCTGTGGGGAATATTGCTGGGTGCGGCGATCTACGAGGCGCCAACCGATTGGGAATTGCTGATATCCTGCACGCTGGTCGGCGTTGGATGTATCGGCCCCCTTAATGTGGCGACCGTGCCCAAGGCGAGCCTGGGCTTTATGGCCGGATGGTTGGTGATGTCCGTGGTCGACATGTTCCTGATCGCGGAAGCACCATTAGAAGTGCTGCTGGCGCTGACGGTTTTCATTGCGCTGTTTGCGCGGAGCATCCTGGCGATGTCGCGCGCATCGTCCGACGCAATCCGGTCGCATGACGATCTTGTCGCGGTGACCCGCGAGCATGAGCGCCTGGCATTGCAGGCGGAGACAGCGCGGTTGCAGCTGATGGTCAGCGAAAGTGATGCTCAGGCGCGCGCGACCAGCCTTGCCGTCGAGCATCGTCGGCAGGAGATGACGGCCCTGGCCACCCAATTTGAACGGACAGTGGCGGACGCGGTCACGGCGCTGGGGGCAGCCGCTGAAACGGCGCAGCATTCAACGATGTCGCTCGCGTCGATCAGCGTCGCGGATGCCGATGCGGCGGGTCGCACGGCCGAGGTCGCCCACCGGATCGAACAGGCGGGACAGATGATGCGCGAGACCGCAGCACAGCTTGGCGATTCTGTCGGCAAGGTCGGAACGCAGGTCGAAGCGCAGGTCGCGCTGGCCATGGCCGCTGCAGACCGATCAACGGGCACCCAGGCGGCATTCCGTGCGCTTGTCGCAGATGCGCAGGGGATCGGCGACATCGTCGCGTTGATCGAGGAGATTGCACGGCAAACCAATTTGCTGGCGCTGAATGCCGCGATCGAGGCTGCGCGTGCCGGCGCGACCGGAAGCGGATTTGCGGTCGTTGCGTCGGAGGTAAAGTCCCTGGCCGGGCAAACCCAGCGCGCAACGGGCGATATTGCACGACGAGTGGCAGCCATTCAGGAGCGCGTCGCCAGCGCGGTCGATAGCGTGTCTGCGGTGATCGGCCATGTCGATGAGGTCGCGGGCATAGCCGATACAGTGACCGCCGCGGTGATCGAACAACAGCGCGTCGCCGCCTTGATCGGGCTGTCGGCCGACGAAACCGCCGATGGAACCGAGAGCCTGTATAACGATGTGGCCGATACCGCGCGGCGGGCGGAGCGGACGCGCTTACTGACCGCCGAAGTTGCCGATGCCACCAACCTGATCGTCACGCGCGTGACCGCATTGGGGCATACTACGCAGCAACTCCTGTCCGAATTGCGCGCCGCTTAAAGCCGAAGCCGCAATTGTGGCGATGTCGCCCTGGCACTGCGGGACGTGGTGCGTCCGCCCCTAACCCCCCTCCACCCGCAACGCCGTCCCCTCCGCTGCGATCACGCGCACTCGTGCGCCGACATCGGCGTCCGGGCCTAGCGCGGTCCAGACGCTGTCGCCGACTTTGACGCGGCCTTCGCCGCCGGCGATGGCTTCGACGACGGTGACAGTCTGGCCGATCAGGCGGGCGGTGCGGTCGTTGAGGAGGGGGTCGGTGGAGGCGACGGGGTGGTCGGCGTACCAGCGGCGACCGGCCCAGACGGCGGCGATGCTGAGGGCCGCGAAGATCAGCAGTTGCAGCGGCAGGCCGATGGGCAGGGCGAGCGCGGCCAGGCCGGTGATGGCGGCGGCGATGGCGATCCAGATCAGGAACACGCCGGGGATCATCACTTCGGCGATGCCCAGCAGGGCGGCGAATACCAGCCAGGCCCAATGATCTTCGAGCAGGGTAGCGATGGTCATGGGGCGGGGGTCTCTTTGCTTCCGTCACGCCCATGCGGGCGGTGAACGATGTTCGGCGTCAGCCAATCCGTCTCGCAAGCGTGGCGTTGGGTGGAGAGGTTGGGAGATGGGTCCCCGCCTTCGCGGGGATGACGGGGTGGTTGGTGGCTGGACATAAGGTCCGTTCGTTTCGAGCGTAGTCGAGAAACCGGTGTGCGACGTTTCTCGACTACGCTCGAAACGAACGGAGGTGGGGAACTGGTCGCGAACCGGAGATGGTGTCGGGCCGCACCCATCGCGCTTACCCCTGGCTCTGGCCGAAGGGGCCGCGCCGGGGGGCGGGCGGGGTTGGCGTGGGGGTGCCGTCGCTGCCCAGCGCTTCCTTCGCCAGCGCGCCGATGCCGCCCAGCGTGCCGATCAGCTGGGTCGCCTCCACGGGGAAGAGGATGGTCTTTGCATTGGGGCTGGTGGCGAACTGGCTGACGGCTTCGGTATATTTTTGCGCGATGAAGTAATTGAGCGCCTGCGGGTTGCCCGCCGAAATGGCGTCGGACACCATCTGCGTCGCCTTGGCTTCGGCCTCCGCCTCGCGCTCGCGGGCTTCGGCGTCGCGGAAGGCGGCTTCGCGGCGACCTTCGGCTTCCAATATCTGCGATTGTTTGGCGCCTTCGGCTTTCAGGATTTCCGATGCGCGTAGCCCTTCTGATTCCAAGATCAGGGCGCGCTTTTCGCGTTCGGCCTTCATCTGGCGGCCCATGGCGTTGACGATGTCGGCGGGCGGGCGGATGTCCTTGAGCTCCACGCGGGTGATCTTGATGCCCCAGGCGTTGGTCGCATGATCGACCACCGACAGCAGCCGGGCGTTGATCTCGTCGCGTTTCGACAGGGTTTCGTCGAGGTCCATGGAGCCCATGACAGTGCGCAGGTTGGTGGTGGCGAGCTGCATGATCGCGACATAGAGTTCGGACACTTCATAGGCCGCCTTCGCCGCGTCCAGCACCTGAAAGAACACGACGCCATCGACCGACACCATGGCGTTATCCTTGGTGATGATTTCCTGGCCCGGAATGTCGACCACCTGTTCCATCATGTTGATCTTGCGACCGACCGCGTAGAAGAAGGCGGGGTAGAAATTGAGGCCGGGCCTGGCGACTTCGGTGAAACGGCCGAAGCGTTCGATCGTATATTGATAGCCCTGCCGCACCACCTTTACGCTGACGGCGAGGTAGAAGAGCACGAGTGCTGTAAGTGTGAGGGCGAAGGTCGTCAGCATCATGGTCTCCCCGAAACAGGCTTGGACTATGCGCTTTATTCGTTAACGGGGAAAGTCAAACCAAGGAGAGTTTCGATGTTGCTGCGTCATGCCCGTTCGCTGCTGTTCCTGCCCGCATCCAATGCGCGCGCCATCACCAAGGCGCGCAGCCTGCCGTGCGACATGGTGATACTGGACCTGGAGGATGCCGTGCCGGACGAGGCGAAGGCGGATGCGCGCGCCGGGGCGGTGGCCGCGCTGGCCGAAGGCTTTGGCGGGCGCATCACCGGCGTGCGGATCAATGTGGAAGGGACGCCCTGGCACGGCATGGAGATGGTCGCGATGAAGGGGGCGAGCGCCGACTATGTGGTGCTGCCCAAGGTCGAGAATGCCAAGCAGGTGCGCGACGTGTTCAGCGTGGCGCAAAAGCCGGTGATCGCGATGATCGAAAGCGCAAAGGGCGTGCTGGCCGCGCCGTCCATCGCGGCGGGCGAAGGGTGCGCGGCGCTGTTCATCGGCGTCAATGATTTGCGCCGCGACCTTGGCATACCCGCCGGTGCGGGGCGCGAAGGGCTGACCCTGGCGATGCAGACGGTGGTGCTGGCGGCGCGGGCGGCGGGCATCGCGGTGTTCGACGGGGTCTATAACCGGCTGGACGATCTGGACGGGCTGGCGGCGGAATGCATCGCCGGTCACCATCTGGGCTTTGACGGCAAGACGCTGATCCATCCCGCACAGGTGGCGGTGGCGAACGAAGTGTTCGGGCCGGACGCGCAGGCGCTGGCCGACGCAAGGCGGCTGATCGAGGCGGCGACCGGCGGGGCGGAGCGGTTCGAGGGGCGGATGATCGAAACGATGCATGTCGAGGAAGCGCGCGCTCTTGTGGCGCGGGGGGATGCGGTGGGGGCTTAAGGCTTTCGCGTCACACCCTCTGCCGTGATGCCGGGTTGAGGACGATGTTGGCCAGCAGCGCGGCGTTGCGGTCGAAATGGTGGCCGCCCGGCACGACGATCTGCGTCGCCAGGCCGCGCGGAATGGCGGGACAGGCGCTGTCCTGCTCCAGCGTGCCGCGGATGCAGCGAATGGGCACGTCGCGCAGGCGTATGATCGCGGGCACGGTCGGCTGGGCCTGCGCTGAATCAAGGTTCAGCCATGAGGCGAGATGGAACTGAAAATCGGCGGTTGGTCCAAGCCCCAGCAGCGACAAGCTGGCGATCTGGTCGCGCGTCTGCGGATCGAGCGTGCCCATGATCGCGGGCAGCGCGTCCGCGCCGAAACTATAGCCAATCAGCATGACGCGCGGCCGGTCCCAGCGTGCGCTGTAGGCGGCGATGATTCGGCGCAGATCCTGCCCCGCGCCCGCCGGCGTCCGCTGGCTCCAGAAATAGGACAGGCTGTCGATGCCGACGACCGGAATACCCTTCGCCGCCAGCTGGCCGGCAATGTCGCGGTCCAGCCCGACCCAGCCGCCATCGCCCGAATAGATGACCGCCATCCTGTCGTCATGGGTCGCGCGCGGGGCGGGCGTCACGATGTTGAGCGGCAGGTCGTCGACATTGGCCGCGTCGACGCGATTGAGCATCGGCGCCAGCGCCGCCATCACGCGCGGCATCCAGCGGGCGCGATCGGCAAAATCATGGTCGCCTTGGGGCAGGTCGATCAGGCGGGCATGGGGGACTTGGGCGACGAAGCGCCGGGCGGCGGCGAAATCGACCACCGTGTCGCGCTGCCCCTGCACCACGATCCAGGGCAGATTGATCTGGCGGTTGGGCGCAAACAGCCACCCGCGCGCTGGCTTTGCGATGGCATGGGCGCGAAAGCCGGGCGCTGAACACCAGGGCTTTTTGCCGGGGATGTCGGCGCTGAACCCCAGCGACAGGACAGCGCGATACGCCCCGTTGGGCCATTGCGCCAGACTGGCATAGGCGACCGTCGCGCCAGCGGAATAGCCGATGATGATGGGCTTCATATAGGCATGGACGCCCGCGCGATGCTGGACATCGCGCGACAGGGCGACAAGGGCATAGTTGGGGTCGATGCAGCGATCCCGCTGCCGCTCCAGCGTACGCATCAATGTGGGGGTGGATACGCCCGCCACCAGCAAGCCGCGGTTCGCCAGATCGCGCGCCATGGCGGCGGTGCCCGCATTCCATCCGCCGTCGCCCGACAGGAACAGCGCGGTCGCGCGGGGTTGGCCGTCGGGGCGGTAGAGGCGGATTCCGCCAAAGGGCGCCAGGCTGTAGGCTGTTTCCCTGACGCCCCTGTCGGCCGAAGCGCGGACCGGCGCGCCGACCCCGGTGACGACCAGCAGGCATCCGGCGACGAGGCTGGACATGGTGCGAATGATCTTGCGCATGAGCGGTAACCCCTAATGACCAGGATGCACCATGCGCCAACGCAACTGTCCCGCCATTTACGGGCGGATGACAAGTTCGTCATATAGAGGGGATGGCCCTATCCGCCGCCGCTGCCGACCAGCGCCTGAAGATCGATCAGGGTACGGGCGAAGGTCAGCCCCTGCGGCCCGGCGACGAAGCGCGCATCCCATTCGGGCGAGAATTTCTCCTTATAGGCGCGCAGCCCTTCAAAGCCGTACAGGGCGTTGCCATGCTGGTAGAGCATCGCCCCCAGCCGCGACCATAAGGGCGCCAGCCGCCGCGCCTCCAGCCCCGAAAGGGGTGCCATGCCGAGGTTGAACCAGCCATAGCCCTGCGCCTGTCCCCATTGCATCAGATGGACGAACAGAAAATCCATCGTGCCATAGGGCATGTCGTCGCGATGGCGCATCAGGTCGACCGACAGTTCCGATCGGTCCTGCGTTTTCCAGATGTTGGCGAAGGCGACGATCCTGCCCTGCACGCGCACGACCGCGCAATCGAAATGGGCCATATAGGCGGGATCGAAGCGGCCAACGCTGAACCCCTTTTCCCGGTGCCGCTTGGCCGCCAGCCAATGCGCCGAAATGTCCGCCAGTTCGTCCATGACGCCAGCCAGCTTTTCGGCCGGGACGATGTCGAAGGTCGCGCCTTCCCGCGTGGCGCGCCGTTCGGCATAGCGCAGCGGCTTGGCATCAGGCCCGTCCAGCGTGAAACGGTCGAGCGGGACATGCGCCTCTTCGCCATATTTGGTGATCTGCAACCCCAGTTCGATCGCCAGCGGCAGGGCGGCGGCGCTGATCTGGTACAGCAGCAGGCGACCCTGCGCGGCATCGACCTGTTCGCGAAAGGTCCAGAGCAGGTCGCTCCATTCCGATTCGGCGCCGACGGGATCGCCCATCACGATCCAGCTATGGCCGCGTATCTGGTACATCAGGAAGGACTGACCCGTGGCGGACAGCAGGAAGCGCTTGTCGCCGGTCAGCGCGAGATTGGCGTCGGTCCGCTGGGCCAGCGCCATTGCCGCTTCGCTTGGGCCGATGGCGGCATTGATGTCCTGCCGGACAGGCGCGGCCGGGCGGAAAAGGCGCAGGAAGGCAACGCCTGCCAGCAGGATGGCCACGGCAAAGCTGGCCCGCAGGAAGCGCGACGCATCCCCGCGCCGGGCAAATTGCCACCACAGGTCGTTCTGATAATCCACATGCTTGTAGGCGAAGAAGCCGATCCATATCGACAGGCCGACCATCACCGCGACGGTCGCCAGCCAGCCCGGCGAAAAGGCTTCGGCCAGCAGGTGCGTCTGGCGATAGAAGGCCGGGCGGGTCCATTGCAGTGCGCCCGCGATGAGGAGCATGACGACCGCTTCCTCATAATCCAGCCCCTTGAGCAGCGAAAAGGCTGCGCCTGCGATCAACAGCAGGCGCGTCAGCCAGAAGGCCCCGTCCAGCCGCCGATAAAGGCCAGAGGACAGGATCAGCAGCGCCGCGCCCACGAGGCTGCCCGCGAGATGCGATATTTCGGTAAAGGGCAGGGGCAGCAGGGTGGAGAGCGTTGCGGCCCGGCCCGGTACGGTCGGCAGCGATCCCGACACCAGCAGCACTGCGCCGCCCAAAAAGACGAGCGCGGCCATCATCATGGGCGCAAGGCCGGAGGCGACGACCCGCATGCCGCCCAGCGTGCGCGCGATCGGCCGGTGCCAGCGACTGCCTGCCTGAAACAGGACGATCGCAACGGCCAGCAGCAGGGGCGCGATATAATAGATCAGGCGATAGGCGAGCAGCGCGGCGACCAGTTCCGGCCGCCCCGTGCCGGGCAGCGCGGCCAGCATCACGGCTTCGAACACGCCGATGCCGCCCGGGACATGGGTGATGAGGACGGCGATGATCGCCAGCGTATAGCCGATGAAGAAGGCGGGCCATTGGTCAAGGCCGATGCCGGGGACCAGGACGAACAGCGCGGCGCTGGCCGCGGCAATATCCATCGTGCCGATGCCGATCTGCGCCAATATGCCGGTGGCTGGCGGGACCGGAACGCTCCAGCCGCGCAGCCGGATCGTGCGTCCGCGCCGTCCCGCCCAGACGGCAAGGCCGGCGATCGCGAGCAGCAGCGCGATGCCCAGCCCCCGCAGCAGGTCCGTCGACCCGGCCAGCGCGCCGATCGCCATCATTTGCGGACGCCAGACCAGCATCGCGCCTGCCAGCACGAACACCCCGCTCCAGAAAGTCGCGCTGGCGATCGTCACCACGCGCGCAATGTCGCTGAGCGACAGGCCCGCCGCGGTATAGATGCGGTAGCGGGCCGATCCGCCCGTCAGCAGCGACAGGCCAAGATTATGGCTGAGCGTATAGCTGGTGAAGGATGCCAGCGCCGCGGTGCGATAGGGCAGGGGGCGGCCGATGGCCCGCAGCGCCGATACGTCATAGAGGGTCAGCGTCAGATAGCTGATCGCCGTCAGCGCCGCCGCCGCCAGCAGGCCGGTGGTCGGCAGCGCGTGCCAGGCCGCCCTGACCTGATGCAGATGGACCTCCTGCAACAGATGGTCGAGCGCCACGAAGCCCAGCGCCGCCAGCAATATGACGATGCCCACCGACAGGGCCATGCGATACCGTTGGAACGGGTGGCCCGCCATCGTGCGATCGGTCATGCTGTTCTTCACCCCCGTTGCCGCGTCCATATCTGGCTTTTGCACAGCCAGCCGCGAAACAGGCAACCCGATATCTTCAATCGATCGGCATCGAGTTGCTCGATCGTGGAGGAAAAGCTGCGGCCCTTGTCAGGCACGAATACATAGCCGGACCAGCGCCCCGGCCCGCGATAATGATAATCCTGCAGCAAGGCGGTGCCGACCAGATGCGCGACCCCGGCATCGGCCGCATCGGCGGTCGCGTGGCCGTCGGCCCAGCGCACCCAGCCGCACAGCGCGTCGCGGCAGGCGCCCGTCGTCACGACCACGCTGCCATGGGGGTTGACCCAGTTGCCCTCGATCGGTTCCGCCGCAAGGCCGGGCCGCGGCAGGAACAGGGCACTCAGGATCAGGGGACTGGCGACGATCAGCCAATGGCCAAGGCGCGGCATGGTTTAGGACCGTCCCACAAGATGGGCGCGGACCATCGCCGCGCGCAACGTGCCATAGACGGCGTCGACATCGCCGTTCAGCCGATGGCCGCCGGGCAAGGCGACGGACCGGGCGTTGGGCTGATGCAGCAGCGGGCACAGGCTGGACGCTTCCTCGCGCCCCTGAATGCACAGCAGCGGCGTCCAGGTGATTTGACGCGCGGTCGGCCATGCGTCCGATTCCGCCATGGCGAAGGTGAAGATTTCCGATGGGGACGCCCTGTATTGGACCGTCGCCCCCGGCACCACCAGCGCGACCAGTCCGATCGACGACCGGTCGGCGCGCGGCAATTTGCTGAGCGCGACATGCAGCATGTCCGCGCCATAGGATTGGCCAACGAGCAACAGCCGTCCCTTCGGGTTGATCTTGCGGGCCTGGGCGATGGCCGATTCCAGCAGCGCGTAGGCATCGGCGGCGGTGCGGGTCGTCCTGAAATAGCTGAGCGAATTGACGCCGACGACCGGCACGCCATCCGCGACCAGCCGGGCCGCGACCTTTGGCCCCATGCCGACGCGAAATCCCATGTCGCCCGACCACAGGATCGCGACCGGGGCTAAGGGTTGCGGCTGATAATGGGCCGGGCGCATCGGCGTGAAAAGGTCGCCGCCCAGATAGCCGAGCCAGGCGAGTTTGAGCGCGATCACCACCAGCAGCGCGCCGATCCCTACTATCCATCGCTTTTTAGACTTGCGCATCATCTGTCGGGCCTCTGGTCTGTTATCGTCGCCCTTTTGCGCCCGCTTATCCATCGCATCGGTGACCTTTGCATGAACTCTATGTCATGTACCGGACAGCGCGGGGACAAGAGCCATGGGCTAGAAGGACGATCATGATCTGGTCCGCCCGCCCTTTCTATGCCGTCGCGATATTGCTGGCGTCCTTCGCGCCGCTGCTGGCGACCCGGTTAGAGCGCGCGCCATCGGCACCCACGGCGGTGAGTGATCGCATGGGGCTGACGCTGGGCGAGGACGAGCGCCATCATATCGTCGTGACCAGCCTGCGCAGCGGCGGCGTCGCCGATCGCGATGGCATCGCGGTAGGCGACCAGCTGACCGGCATGGCGGGGCGACCGGCAACGACGCTGGAGGCGGTGCGCAGACTGGTGCGCGCGCCGGGGCATTGCGCCATGCCGCTGATGCTGGCGCGGCATGGCATTCCCTATCGGGCGATAATCTGGCAGTGCGGCAAAGCCAGCATCGGTTAGAAGGATCAATCCCATGGGTCGCAAGATTTTGCTGGTAGAGGATGACCGGACGACCGCCGACTTCATTATGAAGGGGCTGGCCGAACATGGCCATGTCGGCGACCATGCCGCCAATGGCCGCGACGGCCTGTTCATGGCGACCGACGGCGGCTATGACGCGATCATTCTGGACCGGATGCTGCCGGGCATGGACGGGCTGGCGGTGCTGGGCGCGCTGCGGGCTGCCGGAATCGAAACGCCGGTCATCCTGCTGTCCGCGCTGGGATCGGTCGATGACCGGGTGACGGGGCTGACCGCGGGATCGGACGATTATCTGGTCAAGCCCTTCGCCTTTGCCGAGTTGCTGGCACGGCTGGAACTGCTGATGCGGCGGCGCGGGAGCGGTACGCATGTCGAGACCGTCCTGATGTGCGCCACGTTGCGCATGGACCTGCTGAAGCGCGAGGTCAGGCGCGATGCGCGCGTCATCGACCTGCAACCGCGCGAGTTTCGCCTGCTGGAATATCTGATGCGTCATGCCGGGCAGGTCGTCACCCGGACGATGTTGCTGGAAGGGGTGTGGGATTATCATTTCGACCCCGGCACCAACGTCATCGACGTGCATATCAGCCGCCTGCGCCGCAAGGTCGACGGGGATGGCGACCAGCCCCTGATCCATACCGTGCGCGGCGCGGGCTATCGGCTGGGCGAATGAGGCCGGGTGCATGAGGCTGGACCAATGACCGCCACCCGCGCCCTGCGCTGGCTGCGATCGTCCCATGCGCGCTTCATCGGGCTGATCCTGCTGCTGGAGCTGGTCTTTGGCGGCGCGCTGCTGCTGTCGGTGACGCAACTGGTCCATGCCAGCCTGGACGCGGCGGACAATGCCATTGCGCGCGACACGCGCGACACGTTGCTGGAAATCGGGCGGCAGGACGGGGACCGCGCGCTGGCCAGCGCCGTCACCGCGCGGGCGCAGGAGGAAAGCGACGCCGTCCTGCTGCTCGCGCGAGCCGATGGCGGCAGGATCGCGGGCAATCTGTCAGGCTGGCCGCCGGTCATTCCCGCCGATACCAAAGGGGTCAAGGCGAAGCTGTATCGCATCGGCGACACCGATGCCCTGTCCTACACGATCGTCGCCACCCGATTGCGGGATGGCCGCCGCCTGATGGTGGGCGAAAGCACCGACGACAGCGACCAGATCCGCGAGACGGTGGAACGCACGTTGCTGACCGCCCTGCTGATGGCTTTGCCGCTCGCCATCGTCGCGGCATGGCTGGTGGTCCATATCATCGACCGGCGGATCGGGCATATCGCAGCGACCGCCGCGCGGGTCGGCGCGGGCGAGATCGACCGGCGGGTGCCGCTGGACGGATCGGGCGACAGTTTCGACACGCTGGGCCGCACGATCAACAATATGCTGGACCAGATCGGCGCGCTGCTGGCGGAATTGCGGACGGTTACGGACAGCATCGCCCATGACCTGCGATCGCCATTGACCCGGTTGCGGACGCGGATCGACCGGGCGATGCTGTCGGACAATCCGGCAGACCTGCGCGAGGCGATCGACGGGATCAGCCGGGAGGCCGACCAGTTGCTGGCGATGCTGGCGACCGCGCTGGAGGTCAGCCGGATGGAGGCGGGCATCGGGCGCGACCGTTTCGTCGCGACCGACCTGGCGGCCATGCTGATCGACATGGGCGAATTGTACGAGCCGGTCAGCGAGGATCAGGGGCGGACGCTGGCCATATCGATCGAGCATCCCGTCACATTGCCGGTCCATCGCGAACTGCTGGGTCAGGCGATCGCCAACCTGATCGACAATGCGCTGAAATATGGGGCGGGACGGATGACGCTGTACCTGGCGGTCGAGGGGGACGATGTCATCGTCGGGCTGGCGGACCAGGGGGCGGGCATTGCGCCCGAACGAGAGGCCGAGGCGTTGCGCCGCTTCGGGCGTCTGGACCCTGCCAGGGGGATAGCAGGGGCCGGCCTCGGTCTCTCTCTCATCGCGGCGGTTGCGAGGATGCACGGAGGAGACGTGCGATTCGACCGTCGCGACGAACAATTTGCCGTGGAAATGCTGCTCAGGCGCCCCGCTTAGGGGCGCGGTGGCGCGACGGCACTGTTCAGGCGACGGGAGCCGGGTCGGGTCGACAGGGGGGACACCCGATGCCGACTTCCCGTCGCAGGGCTGGCTGTTACCGGCTTATTTGGAGGCGGGCTTCGTCGCGGTCGTGGTGGTGGTGGTCGTCGTCGAGACCTTCTTGGCGGCCTTGTGCTTCATGGCATGATGGGCAGGCTTGGCCGAGGCAGTGGCAGCCGATGCGGCGAGCGGGGTCGCGACCACGGCGAGGGAAGCCAGGCTGGTCAGGATCAGGCGAGTGTTCATGGGTTCAACTCCTATCAAGCGGTCCATTCTGGACTGCCTGATCCTTATGGCAGCAGCGTCCCGTCGCGAGCGTGACCGGAAGATGAACTTTCGGACAGACGCGACGGGATGGCCGTCATCTGCTTGGCGATTCTGACACCGCGACGGACGCCCCGTTCAGCGCGAACGGGAAATGCAGCGGAAGCCGATATGGCTCGTCGAACTGTCGATCGCCTGTGCGTGGCGGGCGGCCGGGCGGTAGCGCTGGCAGTAATTGGCGGCGCACAGATGCGATCCGCCCTTGAGCACCTTGCGCGGGATCGCGATGTCGGGCGCGGCGGGATCAAGGCTTTCGCGCTTCGTCGCGCCGCGCGGATTGGCCGGAACGCAGCAACTGCCCCGGCTTTTGCGTTCGAGCCTGGGCTGGCCGTACCAGTCGGACGTCCATTCCCAGACATTGCCGATCATGTCGAACAGGCCATAGCCATTGGCGGGATAGCTGCCCACGGGCGAGGTGCGTTCATAGCCATCCTCCAGCGTGTTGCCGTAGGGAAAGGCGCCCTGCCAGTAATTGGCGAGCATGGCGCCGCCCGGCGCGAGTTCGTCGCCCCAGGCATAGTCCGCCCCGTCCATGCCGCCGCGCGCGGCAAATTCCCATTCCGCCTCCGTGGGCAGGGTCTTGCCCGCCCATTTGGCATAGGCTTCGACATCCTGATAGGCGACATGGACCACGGGATGATCCTCCAGCCCCGCGATGCTGCTGTCGGGCCCATGCGGGTGCCGCCAGTCCGTTCCGGTGCTGAATGTCCACCACTGGCTGTAATCGCCCAGATCGACTGGCCCGGCCGTCCGCTGGAACAGCAGCGATCCGGCCACCGCCAGCGCCGGGTCCATGCCCGGATAGTCGCGGGGGTCGGGCGGAATTTCGGCAAAGCTGCGATAGCCGGTCGCATCGACGAAAGCGGCAAATTCCCGGTTGGTGACGGGGGTTTCGTCGATCCAGAAGCCGTCCACCCGCACGGTGCGTACCGGCGCTTCTTCTGGATAGAAATTGACCGATCCCATCTGGAAGGCACCGCCTTCGATCCACCGCATTCCGTTCTTGTCAGTCAATCCGATCGTCCTTGCACTCAGTTCGGCCTGGCCATGGTCGGCTAGCCAGGGCCACCCGCCGCCCGCATCGCCTCCCGGTCGAAAATGATCGTCGATGGCGTATATTCGCCGTTCATCGTCAGCCGCAAATAGCGGGCCGCATTGGCAAGATAGAGCTTGGGATCGCTTTCCGCCACCTTTGCGATGGGGAGGGCAGGGCGGGCCGCTTCGCCGATGAATGTGAGCGCGTTGATCGCATGGAGCCGGACCTGCCAGGATTGCGAGGGCGCGCACAAGGCGATGAGCGCCGGGACCGAGTCCGCCGTTTCGCCCAGCCGGGCCAAGGCTTCGGCCAGCTGGATGCGGACATGGGGGGATGATTCGGCCTTCAGCCGGGCCAGCATGTCGGCCTGGGCCGGGCGCGCCGCATCGCCATGGATCAGCAGGCCCATGGCGCCCCAATAGCGAATGACCTCTACCGGGCTGGCGAGCGCCGCGCGCAGTTGCGGCAGATTGTCGGGCCGGGCGGCAGCGGCGGAATGGGCCAGCGCCATGACGTCCTTGAGCGGGTAGAGCGCGGGATTGCGCGAGTCTTCCCAGCCTTCGCCCTTCATATCTTCCGGCAGGAAGCCGTTGTCGTTGATGGCAATCATATGATCGTCGAGCAGCCGCGAGAATTTGGCGAGCGTGGCGGCATGCGCCGGTTCACGCGCCAGATCCTTGATCTCGTGCGGGTCGGACGACAGGTCGTACAGTTCCTCGAACGGCTTGGTCTGGAAGAAGCGGTCCTGCACCGCGTTCAGCGTGCCTTCGATATGCGCCTGTTCCCAGTCCTGATAGCCCTTGGCGAGCCATTCAAACGCCTGATGCTGGCCCCAGGGACGATGCGGCATATAGTTGCGGATATAGCGCCAGCGGCCATCGGTGACGGTGCGCTGGAAATCGATCCGCTCGTCCATGCGGTTGCGCATGCCGAACGCGACGGCCTGTGGCCGCGCCTTGGGGCCAAGGAACGGTTTGCCGCGCATCTGCTTGGGCTGGGCCACGCCGGCGAGCGACAGGACGGTGGGGGCAAGGTCGATGAAGCTGACCGGGGTGGCGACTTCGCTACCCGGCTTGGCGGGCATCAGGTGCCGCCATTTGGGCGGCACATAGACGACCATTTCGCACCGCAGACCTTCATCATAGCAATAGCGTTTGGACCGGCCGAGGACGCCGCCATTGTCGGAATAATGAAAGACGATCGTATCGTCGGCCAGCCCGTCGGCCGCCAGTTCGGCGAGCCGTTCGGCCAGCTGGCCGTCCATTTTTTCGATGAGGTTATAATAGCTGGCGAAATCCTGCCTGATGCCCGGCGTATCGGGCAGGAAGGGCGGCAGCGTCACCATGTCCGGCGTCACCCGCCCAGGGGTGGGACTGAACAGGCGGGATTCATGGGTGGTTTCATAGTTGAACACGGCCATGAAGGGCTGCGTCCTGTCTGTGCGCGAGCGCCAGTGCGCCGCATTGCCTTCTCCGTCCCAGATCGCCTTGGGATCGACATCGCAATTATAGTCGGTCTTGGCGTTGTTGGTGCAGAAATAGCCAGCCGCGCGCATCAGTTCGGGATAGGTGCGGAAGTCCTTGGGAAGCTTTGCCACGGCGCGCATCTGGTTCGCAGGCGCGCAGCTTTCGGGATAGACGCCGGTCAGGATGCCAAAGCGTGAGGGCGCGCAGACCGGTGCGTTGGAATAGACGTTGCGGTACAACAGACCCTTTTTCGCCAGCCCGTCGATCGTGGGCGTATGGGCCAGCCGGTCGCCATAGGCGCCGATATAGGGATTATTATCCTCGCTCACGATCCACAGGATATTGGGGCGCTCACCCCTGGCGGGCTTTGCCAGCGCGCCCGATCCTGCAGCGGCGGCGAGGCCAGCGGCTGACCCCAATATGGCGCGACGGGAGATGTCATGGGTCATGGCTTGGCGGTTCCCTGGACCTGGCGCGTCAATTCTTCGCTGAGCGGCGGGGTGTAGATGAGCGGCTTGCCAGCGGCCTGCGCCTTGAGCTTGGCGGGGCTGTCGGGCAGGATCGGATCGAGCCGGTCGACGGGGTTGGGCTTCACATACCAGTCAGCGGGGAAATCGGCCGCGCGCGGGCCGTCAATATCGCGTCGCACCGCGCCGATCGACAGGCGCGCGCTGTAGGGAATGTTGTGGCGGCCATTGCGGTCGGCAAGCTGCTGGTAGAGCGCGACGCGCAATTCCTGTTTCTTCGCGGCCCAGGCCGGATCGTTGACGAGATTGTGCATCTCGTCCGGGTCCGTGTTGAGATCATACAGTTCGTCCGTGTCCCAGACGCCGTAATATTGGATATATTTCACATTGTCGCGTTCGATGGCGAAGGTGCCCGGCGTCATCGGGAAATTATATTCCCAATAATATTCATAGACGAAGTCGCCCGGCTTCCAGTCCTTGGCGGCCTGCTTGCCTTCCCACAGCGCCCATGCGCTCTTGCCTTCAAACTGTTCGGGGCGGGCAGCGCCCGCGACGTCGAGGAAGGTCGGGGCGAAATCGAGATTGCGGATGCGGCCTTCATTGACCGTGGCCGCCGGGATCGTGCCCGGTTCCCACACCAGCAGCGGCACGCGCACCGACGCCTGATAGGCGTTGCGCTTGTCGATCAGCCCATGTTCGCCGACCATATAGCCATTGTCGGACGTGAAAACGACCAGCGTATCCTTGTCCAGTCCATTCTTGCGCAGATAGTCCATGATCCGGCCAAGGCTGTCGTCGATCGCCGACAGCGTGCCGTAATAATATTTGAGATATTCGGTCATCGGCACGTCGGCATTGTAGAAAAAGTCGATGCCGTGCCAGCTGTTGCGCTGGTTGCGCACCCATACCGGCTTGCCTTCATTATTCTGGGGCGTGTTCGCCGCGCTGGCGGGCAGGGTGAAGCGCGCCTTGTCATATTGATGCGCGTAACGCGGCGGGGGCAGGGGGTCGGAATGGACGCCCTTGTGGCTGAGATAGAGGAAGAAAGGCTTTTTGGGATCGCGCTCCTTCTGCAGCCAGTTCATCGCATAGTCGGTCAGTTCGTCGGTGATATAGCCCTGCTGCGGCACCGCCTTGCCATCGACATTGAGGTTGGGGGAGCTATGGGCGCTTTCCGCCTTTGCGGGCCAGTAATTGCCCTGCCCCTTGAAGCTGACCCATTTGTCGAAGCCGGGGCGCGGGCCGTCGGTTTCGCTGCCCATATGCCATTTGCCGAAGAAGGCGGTGTTGTAGCCGGTCTGCTGCAAATAGCTGGGGAAGTAAGTGAGGCCCGCTTCGCTACTGTCATTATTGTCGACGATGCCGTGGTTGCGCGCGGTTTGCCCGGTCAGGATGGTCGCGCGGCTGGGGCTGCATAGCGAGGAGGTGACGACGGCGTTGGGAAAATAGCTGCCTTCCTTTGCCATGCGGTCGATGTTCGGCGTCTTGAGGAGGCCCGGCTGAAGGAAGCCCATGCCGTCATAGCGCAGGTCATCCACGAGCACGAAAATGATGTTGCGGGGGCGCTGCTGCTGCTGGGCAGGGGCGGTCGCGGCCTTTTTGGGCGCGGCAGCGATCGAGGCGGGCGCCGTGAAGGAGCAGGCGATGATGCAGGCCGCGCCTGTCAGCGCGCGGCGCAGCGTGGGTGCCCATTTCTTGTTGTTCGACACAGCGCGGTCCTCTCAATCTGCTTTAACTGGATATAATAGGCTGGCGTTCCGATGACGCCGGGAATGGCCCTGAAACGGCCCGTCCATCAATAGACCATCTCCGTCTCCCGCCCGTTCACCGTCACTTTGCGGGTGGAATGGAGCTTCCACAACGGGGCGGGGAGCGATGTGCGGTAACGCTCGATCGCGCTTTTCAGTCGCTTGTCATTCTTTGGATCCCTGGCCGACAGATCCTGCTCTTCGGCGGGATCGGCCTTCAGATCGTAAAGATGCGACTGGTTCCAGTCGCGCGAGAGCCAGACTTTCTTGTCGCCCTGCCGCGCGGCATAGACCGGCTCCTGCCCCCAGACCAGCAGGCGGTCGGGCTGTGGCTTGCGCGCGGTCGTCACCAGATCATGCCCTTCCAGTTCCCTGGGCAGGGCATGGGCCGGGTCCGCGGCGCGCAGCACCGTTGCCGCAATGTCGAGTGAGGACACCGGGCTGGCGCTGATGCCGCGCGTCCTGAGGCCTGCGGGCCACGAAAATACGAAGGGCACCCGCACCCCGCCTTCCAGATAGGTGAACTTGCCAGCGCCGAAGGGATGGTCGGGATTGCAAAAGCCGAAGCGATGCGGGCAGCCATTATCGGACAGGAACAGGACCATCGTATTGTCCCGCACGCCGCGTTTTTCCAGCGTATCGAGTATCTGGCCCACGCCATCGTCCATCGCCGCGATCATCGCGACATAGGTGCGGCGTACCGGATCCTTGATATGCGCGAACCGGTCATAATAGCTTTGCGGCACCTGCAACGGCCAATGCGGGGCGTTGTAGGCGACATAGGCGAAAAACGGGCTGTTCTTGTCCGCCGTGGCGCGGGTGATGAAATCGACCGCGCGATCGGTGATCTGGTTGGTCAGATAGCGCGAGAAATCGTCCGCCGGGCGCGCGTCCGGGCCTTCCACCATGGCATGATTGCCGGTGCGGGGGCCGATTTCATATTTATCCTCTTTGGTCGGGGTGGTGACGATGCCGGGCGTGGCCGGATCGACATAATTGGTTTCCCCGGCCAGGAAACCGAAAAATTCGTCGAAGCCGCGCCGCGTGGGATAGAATTGCGGGTCCGATCCCAGATGCCATTTGCCAAAGGCAGCGGCGCGATAGCCAAGCGGGCGCAGGCGGTCGGCCAGCGTCTTCTGGTCGACAGGCAGGCCAGCGCCCTTATCGCCTTCATCATTGATATTATAGGTGAAACCAAAACGCTGGGGCATGCGGCCGGTCAACAGGGCCGCCCGGCTGACCGCGCATACCGACGCCGCGACATAGGCGTCCGAAAAGGCGACGCCCGATTGCGCGATCCGGTCTATGTTGGGGGTCGGCGCATCGCGACGGCCATAGGTCGACACGTCCGCCCAGTCGAGATCGTCCACCAGGATGATCACGACATTGGGGGGTGCCGCCGCCGCCACGTCCTTGGCAGGCGTCGGCGTGGCAGGTGTCGGCTGGGGCGTCGCGGTGATCCCGGTCGTCGTCGGCGCGCCCAGCCCGAAGGTCAGGGCGCTGGCGGCCAGCAGCAACGAGGCGAGAGGGCGGCGGGGGCGCTGGACCATCGGGTGGACCCTTTCTTGCGAAGCGATGTCAGGCGGGCAGGACGGCGTCGGCGGATGCGGCGATGGCGCGGCCATAGCCCCGCATGCCCAGCAGCAGGGCGGCGACCGACAGCGGCGAGGCGATGGCGCAGACCAGCGTGATGGCGGCGGGCAAAGCCTGCGGATCGCCGTACCAATAATCGGTCACGAGTGCGATGGCGAACGGCCCGCCAGCCGCGCCGATCAGATTGACGATCAGCATATAGCCCGCCGATACCGACGCCCGCATCCGGTTGGGGGTGATTTCCTGCAAGGCGGCAAGACCACCGCCGAAATTGAACCCTGCAAGGAAGTTCATCGCGCCGATCAGCGCGAGCGACAGGGCCGCGGTCGGCATCTGGGGGAACAATATGGTCACCGGGATCAGGCTGATGAAGCCGAACAGGGCGGCATAGAGATTGCCGCGCGCGATCCCGCGACGCCGCAATGCCGAGGCCGCAAAGCCGCCGATCAGCGTGCCGCTCACGCCGCAGACCGCCGTGATAGTGCCATAGAGGCCGCCAATCTGCGCGGTCGTCAGCCCGAATTTGCGCTCAAGGAAAGCGGGAATCCACGCGCCCGTCGCATTGCCGACCAGGATCATCAGCGCAAAGCCCAGGCTGATGCCGACATAGGCCTGCCAGTGCCGGGCGATGTGCGCGAACAGCACCGGAAAGGGCGGGCTGGGCGCATGGACGCCTTCGCCCCGGCGCGGGGGTTCAGGGACAAGCAGCATGAGCGCGGAGAGCAGCAGGCCTGGCAGGCCGAGCACCAGAAACGCGATATGCCAGCCCTTGGTCTCGCCGATCAGCGGCACGTTCACGATGCTGGATGGCGGCACGACCGTTGCGAGCAGCCCCCCAAGCAGCAACGCCGCCGCCCCGCCGACATAGATGCCCATCTGATAGACGCCCATGGCCGCGGGCAGCCGGTGTTTGGGGAAATAATCGGACAGGATGGAGTAGGC
The DNA here is from genome assembly GCF_059424385.1 of Sphingobium sp. GW456-12-10-14-TSB1. Lineage (NCBI taxonomy): Bacteria > Pseudomonadati > Pseudomonadota > Alphaproteobacteria > Sphingomonadales > Sphingobiaceae > Sphingobium > Sphingobium sp. GW456-12-10-14-TSB1. The sequence continues at coordinate 3,305,682 of NZ_JBWKZI010000001.1, forward strand.
GGCGGGGCTGAGCCCGCCTTCGCCCGCGCCCACGCCGATACGGGCGACGAACAGCATGCCGAAGCTGCGGGCGAGGCCGCACAGGGCGGTCGCGAGGCTCCAGATGAAGATGGCGGCGGCAACAATATTGCGGCGGTTGGCCCGATCCGCCAGCCGCGCGACCGGAATGCCGACCAGCACGTAGAACATGGTGAAGCTGAGGCCGTAAAGCAGGCTCATCGCGGTGTCGCTGACCTGCAAATCTTCCTTTATGGGCTGCACCAGAAGCGCCAGAGCCTGCCGGTCGACAAAGGCGAATGTATTGGCAGCGGCAAGCATGAACGCCGCGAACCACGCCTGACGCGCTGGTGGCCACGTGTCTGTTGTCGTCGACTCCGCCATTTCAACCTCTCCACGAATATGTAACGCTACAAAGCTTGTATCGGCCCTGCTGTCAATATCGGCGTGACCGGACGGACATTCTAACCCCTGTTATCGGGCATATAGAAGCTAGGTAGGCGGCACATACCTATGGATGGACATGCGAAAGCCGATTGACAATCCGCTCAAAAAGTCATTTAGCGGTACATCGAAGCGACTCACGGATCTGGTTCCCAAGTCGCCAAACCGTTGACGTCAAAAATCTCGACATGAGGGGATCTGAAGTGGCCACCTATAAGTGCACGTTAATTCCGGCGGCCTCCGCCCTGGCCATGGGCATGGCGATGCTGGCCATGCCTGCCGTGGCGCAGGACCAGGCAATGCCTGAGAATGAGCCGGGCGAAATCGTGGTCACTGCGCAAAAGCGCGCCGAGCGTCTGCAGGACGTGCCGTTGGCCGTCACCGCCGTGGGCGCGGACACGCTGGCATCGCGTCAGATCAACGACACCAACTCGCTGGTCCAGGCCGTGCCTTCGCTCTCGTTCCAGCAGGGCGCCAACCCCACCAACACCAGCTTCCGTATTCGCGGCGTTGGCACCGCGCTGTTTGGCCAGGGCGTTGAGCCTTCGGTTTCGGTCGTCGTCGATGGCGTGGTCGCCGTGCGTTCGGCGCAGGGCTTTTCCGAACTCGCCGATGTGGAGCGGGTCGAAGTGCTGCGCGGCCCGCAGGGCACCTTGTTCGGCAAGAATGCGTCGGCCGGCGTCATCAGCGTGACGACGGCGCGCCCGTCGCGCGACTTTGAGGGCAAGGGCGACATCACCATTGCCGAGCATAATGAATATCGCGCCCGCGGCACCGTTTCGGGTCCGATCACCGACACGCTGCGCGCCCGCGTTTCCGGCTTCTACAGCGACGTCCAGGGCATCACCCGCAACCTGGCCACCAACAAGTGGACGAACGGGTCGAAGAGCTGGGGCGTGCGCGGCAAGCTGGAATGGGACGCAACCGACAGCCTGACCCTGCTGCTGGCCGGCGAATATCGCAAGACGGACGCCGATTGCTGCGCCTCCACGCTGATCCAGATCCGCAACCCTGTGCTCCAGTCGATCGTCGGGCCGATCAACGCATCGCGCGAGAATCGCGAGATCAACGACGACGCCGAAACCTATGCGAACAGCAAGGCGCAGACCTATTCGTTGCAGGCTGACTGGGATCTTGGCAGCGCCACGATCACGTCGATCAGCGCGTTCCAGAAATATGATCTGGATGTGAACCAGCCGATCGACCGCATTCCCGCGACCTCGCCCATCTTTCTGGGGACGGCTGCCTTCGCGCCCTACACCTTCTGGAACCAGAACCACGGCACGGTCGACCTGAAGGGCTGGTCGCAGGAACTGCGCATCGCCAACAACGGCAATTCCGACCTTAACTATGTCGCGGGCATCTTCTACATGCACAGCGACATCCTGCGTCCCTTCGACCGTCGCCGCGCGCGTTGCACCGCCGGTGTCGTGGGCCAGCCCTGCGCGCCCGCCAACATCGTCTGGCAGTCGTCGGCCAGCCGCATCCGGCTGAAGCAGGACAGCATCGCCGCGTTCGGCCAGGCGGACTATCGCATCGTCGGCGGGCTGCGCGCCATCGGCGGCATCCGCGTGCAGTATGAAAAGGGCACCAACAGCGGCTATCGCATTGCGCCGATCGTCGCGGGTGACGCGATCTTCCCCGGCAATCCGCCCCGCAGCGGCACCTTCTCCGCCAACGACACCGCCGTCACCGGCAAGGCGGGCCTGCAATATGAATTCAACCGCAATGCACAGGTCTATGCCAGCTACACGCGCGGCTATAAGGGGCTGGGCTATGAAATGGAGATTGGCGGCGATCTGGCCAACCAGAAGGCCATTCAGCCTGAGCATGTGAACGCCTATGAAATCGGCTTCAAGGGCAGCACGGCCGACCGTACGCTGAGCATCTCGGCCGCCCTGTTCCAGGCCGACTATTCCAACCTTCAGGTGCAGGCCAACCGGTCCGATCCGACCACCGGTATCATCCAGTTCGTGACCACCAACGCCGGTTCGTCGCGCAGCCGCGGTTTCGAAGTCGAAGCCACGCTGCGTCCGTCCGACTCCTTCTCGGTCAATGCCGCCGTGACCTACGCGCAGTCGCGCATCAACATTGACGGCCTCAACTGCGCATTGCAGCTTCAGGCGGCAGCGCCGGTGCTGAGCGGCACGCCGACCAACATCTGCTATCGCACCGCGCCCGGCGCCACGCCGCAGCAGAATCTGCGCAACCGTCCGTTGCAGGCAAGCCCCGACTGGCGCATCGGCGTGACGCCGCGCTATGACTATGAAGGCGACAATTTCAACGCCTTCGCGCAGGTCAGCGCCAACTTCACCAGCGCGCAGTTCTTCTCGTCGGAACTCGATCCGCTCACGATCCAGCCGGCCTACACGCTGGTCGACGCGACGGTGGGCGTCACCACGTCCGACCACCGCTATGGCGTGACGCTGTTCGTGAAAAACCTGTTCGACGAAAATTACCTGACGAACATCGGTCACAACTCCATCATGTCGACCGTGGCAAATCCGCTGGATCTGGTGGGCACCTATAACAAGGACAGCAGCCGCTACTTCGGGGCAACCTTTAGCGCGCGCTTCTGATCGGGCCGGGAGCCGGGCGATGCGCGTCCGGCTCCTCCACTCCTTTGTTAGGGTACAGCATGCTCCTGGACAGTCTCACGCCGCCCCCGACAGAACCGCTCTCCATCGACGAGGAAGCACGCGCATGGGTGGAGCGCACGCGTGACGCCATGAGCATCGAGGAGATGATCGGGCAACTCTTCATCTTTTCAACGTCACAAGACAGCGCCGAGGAGCTAGGCCCGCTCCTGGCGCTCAAGCCCGGCGGCATCAACCGTTTTCCCCGGAACGACCTCTCCGCGTTCCGCTCCGCGTCCGTCCACGCGATCGAGCAGGCGGTGGTGCCGCCGGTCTTTACCGGCGATATAGAAGGGGGCACGATCAGCTATCCCTTCGCCACGACCGTTCCCAACATCATGGGCATTGCGGCGTGCGACGATCTGGCGACGACAGAAGCCATCGCCCGGCTGGTCGCGCGGGAAAGCCGGGTGCTGGGCTATGACTGGTCCTTTGGCCCGGTGGTCGACATCAACCATGCGTTCCGCAGCGCGATCGTGGGCACGCGATCGTTCGGCTCGCGCCCGGAAAATGTGCTGGCGCAGGCCAGCGTCTATATCCGCGCCTTGCAGGAAGAAGGCGTTGCCGCCTGCCTCAAACACTGGCCGGGCGATGGTTTCGACGACCGGGACCAGCATCTGGTCACCAGCGTCAATCCGCTGTCGGTTGAGGAATGGCACGGCTTGTTCGGCCGCATCTACGGCCAGCTGATCGGGCAAGGGGTGATGACGGTCATGTCCGCCCATATCGCCTTTCCCGCCTATATCCGCGCGCATTTGCCGGACGCGGGGCGCGAGGCGTTCCAGCCCGCGACCGTGTCGCACCTGCTGAACCAGCGCCTGCTGCGCGAGGAACTGGGCTTTAAAGGCCTGATCGTGTCGGACGCGACCGGCATGGGCGGGCTGACCGGCTGGATGGAGCGATCCGAAACGGTGCCGGCGGTGATCGAGAATGGCTGCGACATGTTCCTGTTCAGCCGCGCGCCGCAGAGAGATTATGGCTTCATGCTCGATGGCCTGCGCAATGGCCGGTTGTCCGAAGGCCGCCTGTATGAGGCGGTGACCCGCATTCTGACGCTGAAGGCGCGGCTGGGGCTGCACCGGATCGATCCGGCCGAGCGGATGATGCCGATCGAGGCGATGCGGGACGCCTTGCAGACGCCCGACCATCGTGTCGCCGCGTTGCAGGCCGCCGGGCAGAGCATCACGCTGGTCAAGGATACGCAATCGCTGTTGCCGCTGGCGCCCGCGACCCACCGCCGCGTCGTCATCGTCGCGGAAGAAGGGTTCAGCTTCTGGGACGGCGCCTTGTCGCGCGGCTATGGCCCGGTTCTCGACGAATTGCGCGCCCGCGGCTTCGAGCCGCGGATGCTGGACGTGGACCAGTGGCCGACGCGCGAGGACACCGACCTTGTCCTCTATCTGGTCGGGCAGGAAGCAACGCCCAGCGCGGCGCACATCTTTCTGGATCTGGTGAAGCTGCACGGGTCCAATCGCAAGGCGATGAGCCAGTTCGCGCAGGAAATCCCGACCGCACTGCTGTCGTTCGGGCAGCCCTATTATCTATATGATGCCCCGCATATGAAAACATGCGTCAACGCCTACAGCGCGATCGAGCCGGTGCTGCGCGAAACAGTGCGTCGGCTGACCGGCGAAGCGCCCTTCACCGGCGTCAGTCCCGTTGATCCATTTTGCGGGCAGGAACAGTTGCGTTGGTAAGGAGAGCGATATGACGGTCATGTCCCAGGGTCACGGCGCCAACGATCAGCGCGCCCAGTTGGAGGCGCTATATGCCGCCATGGCCCCCAAAGGGCTGCTGCCGCTGTGGGAAAGCCTGCATGCGCTGGTCCTGGCCGAGCCGCAGTCCCCGGCCAAGCCCTGGCGGTGGAGCTATGACGAGGTGCGCGACCATCTGATGCGCGCAGGCGACATCATCAGCGCCGAACAGGCGGAGCGCCGCGTACTCATTCTGGAAAATCCGGGGCTTGGCGGCCTGTCCGCCATAACCCCCAGCCTGTACGCCGGATTGCAGCTGATCCTGCCGGGCGAGGTCGCACCGTGCCACCGGCATTCCCAGAATGCGCTGCGCTTCGTCATGGAAGGCAGCGGGGCCTTCACCGCGCTGGACGGGGAAAAGGCGGTCATGCAGCCTTTCGACCTGGTGCTGACGCCTGCGGGCCAGTGGCACGACCATGGTAACCAGACCGACCAGCCGATGATCTGGCTCGACGGGCTGGACATTCCCACCGTCCGCCTGTTCGACGCCAGCTTCGCCGAGCGGCTGGATGTCGCTGCCCATCCCGAAACGGTGCCCGCCGGCGACACGCTGACCCGATATGGCCACAATATGCGTCCGTTGCGCGGGAGCCTGGCGGACCGTAGGCCCAGCGCGCGCCCGTTGTTCCATTATCGCTATGCCGACTGGCGGCCCGCGCTGGACGCGATGGCGTCGAGCGCCGAGATCGATCCGCATTTCGGCCATGCGCTGGAATTTCTGAACCCCGCCGATGGCGGCCCCATCCTTTCGACCATTTCCGCGCATGTCCGCCTGTTGCCCGCAGGGTTTGAAACCAGGACGCGGCAGGCGACCGACGGCACGGTGTTCGTGCTGGTCGAAGGCGAAGCGACGCTGGAACTGGGCGATCAGGAAATCCGGCTGGGCGCGCGCGACATGGTTGTCATACCGTCCTGGATTCCCTACCGCTTCCAGGCGCATTCGCAGACGATATTGTTCGGCTATTCCGACAAGGCTTCACAGATGAAGCTCGACCTCTACCGGGAGTGCAACCATTGACCCTCTTGTTCGACCCTCAGTCGCCCGTTCTGGCCCCGACGAGCGACGGCCATGATTTCCCCGTCCGCCGCATTTTCTGCATCGGCCGCAACTATGCCGATCATGCCAAGGAAATGGGCGTCGAGGTGGATCGCGAAGCGCCCTTCTACTTCACCAAATGGGCCGAAACGGTCGTGCCCAGCGGGCCGATCGCCTACCCGACGATGACCGGCAACTATCATTATGAAGCCGAACTGGTCGTCGCCATCGGCAAGGGCGGTCGCGACATTCCCGCCGACAAGGCGGTCGACCATATCTACGGCTATGCCACCGGCCTCGACATGACCCGCCGCGACCTTCAGCTCGACGCGCGCGCCAAGGGGCGTCCGTGGGACGCGGGCAAGAATGTCGAGCAATCCTCCCCGCTCGGCACGCTCCACCCGATCAGCGAGACCGGGGAATTGTCAACCGGCGCCATTCGCCTGACCGTCAATGGCGAGGTGAAGCAGCAGGCCGACCTTGCCGACCTGATCCATCCGGTGTCCGAACTCATCGCCTTCCTCTCGCGCGCCTATCGGCTGGAGCCGGGCGACCTCATCTACACAGGGACGCCCGCTGGCGTCGGCGCGGTCGTGCCGGGCGATGAAATCATCGTGTCGATCGACGGCCTTACCGATACCAGGGTCATGATCACGCCGGTCGCCCATGACTGACATGATCCTGCACGGCTTCTGGCGATCCTCCGCGTCCTGGCGCGTGCGGATCGCCATGGGACTGAAGGGCCTGACATGGTCGGATCGCACCTATCGCTTGCGTGCGGGCGAGCAGCGGTCCGACGCCTATATGGCGATCAACCCGCAGGGGCTGGTGCCAGCGCTGGAAGTGGACGGCACGGTGCTGACGCAAAGCATGGCCATCTGCGAATATCTGGACGAATGCTATCCCGATCCGCCGCTATTGCCCGCCGACCCGCTGATGCGGGCGACCGTGCGGGGGTTCGCACAGGCCGTTGCATGCGATATTCACCCGGTCCAGAACCTCAAGATTCTGCGCATGCTGGCAGCGCGCGGACTGGATGAGGACGCCGTGCAGGGCTGGGCGCGCGAGGTGATCGAGACCGGGCTTGAAGCCTGTTCGCGGCTGATTGCCGATCGGGAAGGGCCATATTGTTTCGGCGATCAGGTGACGCTGGCCGACATCGTCCTGATCCCGCAACTGGGCAATGCCCGTCGCTTTGGCGCGCGCACGGATTTTCCCCGGATCGAGGCTGTGGAAGCGGCCTGCAACGCCTTGCCCGCCTTTGCCGCCGCGCGGCCCGATCGCCAGCCAGACGCCGAGTAGCAATGTCGTTAGCGGGAGACGATCAGGCCCGTGCCGGTCCGGTCGATTGCCGTTCGATCATCTTGTAATCGACGTAGATCGCCAGCGGCTGGGTTTCCGGCGGCTCGCCGCGCAGCGTTGCGACGAGCCGTTCCGCCGCCCGTTCGGCGATCAGGGCCAGCGGCTGCCGGATGGTGGTCAGTTCCGGCCAGATTTTGACGGCGATCGGCGTATCGTCGAAACCCGTGATCGACAGGTCGTCCGGCACCGAAATCTTGTTGCGCAGCGCCACATTCACGAACGCCGCCGCCATGTCGTCATTGCCCGCGATGACGGCGGTGAAATCCCGCTGCGTGGTCAGTACGCGCTCCGCCAGCGCCAGGCCCGCCTCGAACGTCGGGGGCGCTTCCCAGACCAGCTTCATATCGGCGACGACCCCTTCGTCGCCCAGCGCGCGCAGGTAGCCCTTCAGACGGGAGGCCGCCACCAGCGAGGTCGGCAGCGTGACGATGGCGATCCGGCGGTGCCCCTTGCCAAGCAGCATGCGCGTCATTTCATAGGACGCCTGTTCATCGTCGATGCGCACGCAATCCATGTTGCGCAGGTCGCCGCCGGGCGCCAGGCCGATCATCGGCACGTCATGCCTTTCGGGCAGACCAGCAGCGCTGGCGATCTCGCAGATCGGCGGCGGCAGCAACAGGCCGTCAATGCCGCTTCGGATCATCCTTTCGATGCTGCCGACAGGATCGGAGAAGTCGTATATTTCCAGCACCAGCTGCACGCCAAGGCGGGACGTGGCGCGCAGGCTGCCGACCAGCATGGCGCTCAACAGCGCGCTGTCAATGTCGCGGTGGAGCAGGCCGATCCGCAGCGTCTTGGCCGCCGCCAGGCTGCGGGCGGCGGAATTGGGCGTGTAGTTGAGCGCCTTCACCGCCTTCAAAACGGCTTCGCGCGCGACCGGGTTGACGAAGCTCTTGTTGTTGATGACGTTGGAGACCGTCATGGCCGATACGCCAGCCTCCCGCGCGACTGCCGTGATCGTGGGGCCTTTCGCGCCTCTCCGGCGTTTACGGGTAGTGTCCGGGCTCGTCATGTCATCCCTGGTCGGTTGGCGAAGGACATCGTCATAAGCGGGGATTGGCAAACAATCCACACTCTGACGACCAGGCCCATTGGCCGGGCTGGTTCGGCCAATCAGTCACCGCCACGGATGCGGAACTTGGCCGGCTCCTGCTTCAGGACCGGGGTGCCACCGGCCAGCGAGACGCGGAAATTTTCCAGCTGGGGATCGCCCGTCCGCTCCATCTCGGCCAGCATCAGCCGCTTCATCTCATCGACCTTGGCCTTGTAGGCGGGATCGGCGATCAGATTGTTCCGCTGGCCCGGATCAGCCTCCAGATCATAGAGCGCCATGGGATAGCCCATCACATATTGCTTCACGCGCGCGGCGATGCGCGCATCGGTTTCCGCAGCCTTCGCCATGGCGGGGAAGGTGAGGCCCCACATGCTTTCGATCTTGAGTTCGGTCTTGCCGTTCGCCCAGGCGGTGTAATGGAAGGCGTGGCGTTTGTCCTGCAAGGTGCGGGAAGGGTAGAGCATCCCGCTCGACACATAGTCGACATAGGACATGACGAACGGCTTGTCCTGCGCCGCGCCGCCCTTCAGCATCGGAACCCAGGATTGCCCGTCCAGCTCCGCGATCGGCTTGGCCTGCAACAGCTCGATCAGCGTCGGCAATATGTCGAGGTTGGTCGTGAGCGTATCGAAGCGGCGCGGCTTTCCCATGCCGGGGTAGCGCAGCAGCACGGGCGTGCGGATGCCATGGTCATAGACGCTGGCCTTGGCAAAGGGCATCGGCATGCCATGATCCGCCACGAACAGGACAATCGTGTCGTCCCAAGTGCCGCTATCCTTGAGAGCCTTCAGAATATTGCCCACGGCGATGTCGAGGCGTTGCACCGAATTCCAATATTGCGCCATCTCCTCCCGAATATCGGGCAAGTCTTCGAGATTGGCGGGGATCGGAACCTGGCCCGCCTTGAGCGGCCGGGGGATGCGGTAGGGGCCGGTCTGCTCGTGATCGATTTCCTGCGCATCCTCCGCGCCATAAAATGGCCGGTGCGGATCGTTGATGTTGCAGTTGATGAAGAAGGGTTTGTACTGGGCCTGCGCTTCCGTGACGGCGAGGCGGAGCATGTCGGCATGCACCATGGGATGACGGTCCTTGCCTTCCTGCTTTAAGTCCCAGGGGAAGGAGGAGGCGGGCTGCATATGGCCGATCTTGTGGCTGGCGGCGCAATAATAGCCTTCGGCAGCCAGGGTGGTGCATAGCGTCGGCGTACCCTCCCGCATCGGGAAGAAGCCGTTGCCGCCATTTTTGTGCGGCAACAGGCCGCTCATGAACGCCTGGCGCGAGGGCATGCAGATCGGCGCTACGGTACGCACTTGCTCAAAGACATGGCTTTGCGCGGCGAGGCTGTCGAGATTGGGGGTGAGGCCGCGCCGTCCGTTCATGAAGCCGAGCGCCGACCAGTCCACATCATCCGATGTGATGAGCAGCAGATTGTGGCGCTTGCGCGGATCACGCTTCACATAGTCGACCGCCTGGGCATAGCGGGGAAACGCGGCCATGATGGCGGCGGCTGCGCTGGCCTGCAAAAACCTGCGCTTGCGTTGGTTGATCATCCCATCCTCCCTTGCGGCCACCGTCGCGTCACCCTGCGGGGCCGGCCGGTCCGTCACTTGATATGCTGCCTTGTGCAAATGCAGTCTTGCCCACTTCTGCGATATAATCAATATAGCGCTAAATTAAACTGACATTGCGGGACAGGAGGGGGCATGGCCTTGAAAGAGCGGTATCGGGGCGTATTGCTGGCTCCGGCCTGCGTCGCCGGGCTTTTTGCCCTGGCCACGCCGCTGGTCGCCGCCGCGCCTGATGTGCCGCAGTGGCGGGATCTGAACCGCAACAACCAGCTAGACCGCTACGAGGATTCGCACCTGTCGGTGCAGGAGCGGGTCGATGACCTGATGGCGCGCATGACCATCGAGGAAAAAGTCGGCCTGATGGTGCATGCGAGTCTGCCGGGGCATGGATCGGCGATCGGCGTGTCATCGACCGGCTATGACATGGCGCGGGTGCGCGCCATGATCGAGGACGGGAAGATCAACAGCTTCATCACCCGGATCGTGGTGAAGCCGGCGGAATTCGCGCGCCAGAACAATATGGTGCAGAAAATCGCGGAAGGCACAAGGCTGGGCATTCCGGCAACGATCAGCACTGATCCGCGCCACCATTTTCAGGCCACGATCGGCGCGAGCACGACGGGCGGTGGCTTTACCCTGTGGCCCGATACGCTGGGATTTGCGGCGCTGGACGACGCCGATCTCGTCCGCCGGTTTGGGGATATTGCGCCGCAGGAATATCGCGCCGTCGGCATCCATATGGCGTTGTCGCCCCAGGCCGATGTGGGCAGCGAGCCGCGCTGGTCCCGCTTTTCCGCGACATTCGGTTCCGATCCCGCAACCATCTCCCGCCTGGCGGGCGCCTATGTGGAAGGGTTCCAGGGCGGCGCGACCGGCGTGACGCCAATGGGCGTCGCGACCGTGGTCAAGCATTGGGTCGGCTATGGCGCAGAGCCGGAAGGGTTTGACGGGCACAATCATTATGGCCGCAACGTCCATCTGACCGATGCGTCATTTGCCGATCATGTCCGTGCGTTCGATGGCCCGTTGGCGGCAGCGAGCGAGGGCGTGATGCCCACCTATGTCGCGCTGCATGGCCCCTCGATTGGCGGCAAGCCGGTCGAGCCGGTCGGCGCAGGGTTCAGCAAACAGGTGCTGACCGACCTGCTGCGTGGCGAAAAGGCATATCGGGGCCTGATCATTTCGGACTGGTCGATCACGCGCGACTGCCCGGAGACCTGCGTATCGCCGGATGCGAATCATCCCCAGGCGCCGCAGGCGATCGGCATGCCATGGGGCGTGGAATCGCTGAGCGTCGCCGATCGATTCGCCAAGGGCGTGGACGCAGGCATCGACCAGTTCGGCGGCGTGGATGATGCCGCCCCGATATTGGAAGGCGTGCGCAGCGGCGCAATTTCGGTCGAGCGAATCGACGATTCGGCGCGGCGCATATTGGCGCTCAAGTTCCGGCAGGGTCTGTTCGACAATCCCTATGTCGACGAACAGGCCGCTGCCAGGCTGGTCGGCAATGCCGCCTGGCAGAGCGAGGCGGACAAGGCGCAGCGGCAAAGCCAGATCCTGCTGCGCAACGAGGGCGGATTATTGCCGCTGAAGGGGCGCAAGAAAATCTGGCTTTATGGCGTGGATGAGGCTGTTGCGGCTTCGGCGGGCTATGTCGTCGTCAAAGACCCGTCCGAGGCCGACATAGCGCTGGTGCGCGCCGCCACGCCGTTCGAAAAGCTGCACCCTTTTCATTTTTTCGGGTCGCGGCAGCATGAAGGGCGGCTCGACTTCAGGGCCGATGATCCGGCGCTGGTGGCGCTCAAGCGGGCGGCGGCACATGTGCCCGTCATTGCCGCGGTGGAAATGGATCGCCCCGCGGTGCTTACCGCCCTCATGCCGCATGCCAAGGCCGTGCTCGTCAATTTCGGCACCAGCGACGTGGCCCTGTTCGACATAGTGTCGGGGCGCAGTCCGGCCTGCGGTCACCTGCCTTTCGCGCTTCCGGCATCCATGGCCGCGGTCGAACGCCAGCGCGCGGACCTGTCGGACGACGAGGAGGCGCTGTTCCCCAGGGGTGCGGGCCTGTGTCTGAAATGATTTGGCAGTATCCGGGTCGGTATAGGCCAGTGTCTGGCGCGCAAGGCACTGTTGCAAAACTGTATCGCTCGCCAGGCAATCGTGGGCAAGCGTGCAACGATGCGATTGACAGCGCTGCCATATAAAATTACCGCTACATCAACGGGTGAGCCCTCAAACGTCTGAATCGATGTCGGGGCACATAATCAGGCAGGCCAATTCTGACAGGCCGCCGCAACAGGGGAGGGTATCGTGGCTTCACAGCGTCATCGTCATTATCTGGGATTCTTGCTCGCGGGGGCCGCGATGGCATGCTGCGGCGCTGCAATGGCGCAGGAGCAGGCGGGGGAAGCGGATGGCGCAAGCGAAGCCATCATCGTTACCGGTTCGCGCGTGGTTCGTAACGGCGCGGACATGCCCACGCCTGTCACGGTGGTAGGCGCGGACCTGATTGCGCAGACCGGCGCGACGCAGCTGTCGCAGGTCATCAACGACCTGCCCGTCGTGCGCACCGATACCAGTTCGACGACGGCGTTCGTCGGCGGTGGCGGCAACGGCCCCGGCAACAACCTGATCAACCTGCGCGGTCTGGGCGCGGTTCGCACCCTCGTGCTGGTGGACGGGCTGCGCTTTCCCGCGACGACCTTCACGGGCCTGTTCAACACCGATCTCATTCCAAGCTCGCTGGTGTCGCGGCTGGACATCGTCACCGGCGGCGCGTCGGCGGCCTATGGTTCGGACGCTGTGGCCGGTGTCGTCAACATCATCCTCAACAACAAGCTGGAGGGCGTTCGCGCTTCGGCGCAATATGGCGTGACGGACGCTGGCGATGGGGATGAGCAGAAATACTCGTTCGGCGTGGGCCAGAAATTCCTGGATGGCCGTCTGCACATCATCGCCGGGCTTGATTATCAGGACCGGAAAAGGACGGGCAACTGCTATTCGCGCAGCTGGTGCGCCCAGGAATATGGCGTCATGTCGAACGCCAATTCCGCGCAGAACGGCCTGCCGGCCCTGATCATCTCGCCCGACGTGCGTTGGTCCCAGAATACGCCCGCTGGTCTGATCGTCAGTTCCAGGCTGACCAATGCATTTGGCGGGCAACAGGTGTCGGACGATGGCACGACGCTGCTGCCCTTCACCTTCGGCCAGCTCTACGCGCCCAATAACAACCAGATGATCGGCGGGTCGCGCCGCGGCATCAATCCTGCCAGCAGCGCCTTCGATCTTCAGGGGCCGCAAAAGCGCTTGGCCGCCCTCTTCCGGGCGGAAGCGGAACTGAGCGACAATCTGAAGGCGTGGGTGGACAGCTCCTACGGTCAGACGGACAATCAGGGCACGTTCGCGCAGCTGCGTTCGGGTAACCAGAACGCCGCAGGCACATTGCGGGCGGGGCCGCTCAACACCGGCGCGATCACGCTGTCGGTCAACAATCCCTTCCTTCCCGCCCAGCTGCGCAGCCAGATGCAGCAGATCGGCCTGGCGAACGTCAACATCGGCAAGGCGGGCGATGGTCTGCTGGTTCCGATCGTCGACTATCATGTCGAAAGCTATCGGGTCGCCACCGGCCTGAAGGGCGATCTGGGCGGCTGGACCTGGGACGCCAGCTATGTCCGGGGCGTCAGCAAGCTGGACAATGTCGCGCGCAACATCATCAATCAGAATAATTTCTCGCGCGCGGTTCAGGCCGTCAGCGGCACGGGCGCCAATGCCGGCAGGATCGTCTGCGCGGTCAACCAGTCGGTGACGACGGACGCCGCTTGCCAGCCGCTCAACCTGTTCGGCGTCGGCACAGCCAGCGACGCCGCGCTGCAATATGCCTTGGGCACGGCCGTTCAGCGGTCCAGGATCACGCTGGACGATGTCAGCGCGAACGTCCAGGGGCAGCCTTTCGACGCCTGGGGCGGGCCGGTTTCAGTCGCGGCGGGCGCGGAATATCGCACCGAAAGCATCGCGGCGGACGTCGACCCGGTATCGGCCGCTGGTGGCTTCGTTCAGAATTACAGCGCCCTGCACGGACGCAGCAAGGTGTTCGAAGTCTATGCCGAGGCCAATGTGCCGCTGCTGTCCAACGTTCCCCTTGCCGAGACGCTGGAAGTCAATGGCGCGGTGCGGCACGCCCATTATAAATTCTCCAGCCCCGAAGCGCCCCTGGCGGGCGGCGCCGTTGGCCCTGCGGATTCCAGCTTCAACGCGGTCACCTGGAAGCTCGGCCTGGTCTACAAGCCGGTAGACTGGCTGCGGATGCGCGGCACCATTTCGCGCGACTTCCGTGCGCCGAACATGAACGAGCAATATATCCTGCCCAACGTCCAGAACAGCGCGATCCTGGACCCGGCGACCAATACCAGCACGCAGGTCGCCACCCAGTCCGGCGGCAACCCGAATCTGCGCCCGGAAATTTCGCATACCAAGACTTTCGGCGTCACGATCCAGCCTGCGGCGATACCCAATCTCCAGCTGTCGGTTGACTATTATGACATCAAGGTCACCGGCTATATCGCGGCCGTGGGCGGCCCCACCCTGGTCACCCAGTGCTTCCAGGGCGCGCAGGATGCATGCGCCTTCGTCACCCGCGACGCCAATGGCGTTCTGACCTTCATCCGCAACATCTCCGCCAACGCGAACGAGTTGCAGGTCAAGGGCTTCGACGTCGAACTGGGCTATCGCAAGCAGATCGAGAATATCGGTACGCTGGACCTGCGCATCCTGGGCACGGCCTATACGAAGCTGACCTATGTCAACGCGGGATCGCCACTGGACGGCAAATGCCAGAACGGCACCGTCACGCAGCAGGCCTATCCCAGCATGTCCTGCTATCAGATCAACACGCGGGCCACCTTCACCAGCGGGCCGCTGACTTTGGGCATGCAGTCGCGCTATATTCCCAAGGGCAAGTTCGGCACCACCTATGTCGGGCCGCAGGATGACGGCTATAGCCCGACCCTGCCGAACAGCATCAACGACAATCGCGTCAAGGCGGTCACCTATGTCGACGTGAATGCGAGCTATCGCATCATCGACAATGGCCCGCGCATGGTGGAAGTGTTTGGCGCGATCAAGAATGCGTTCAACACCAACCCGCCGGTGGCGCCGGCCAACAATATCGGCACCAACGCCAATCTTTACGACGTGCTGGGTCGCACCTTCCGCGTCGGCGTGCGGATGGCCTACTGATCGGACCAGTGCCGGATAATGGGCCGCCGCGATTTCGATCGGGGCGGCCTTTTCTTTTGAGCCTGCCGGGCATGGCCCCGGATGGCGGGTACGGGGTAATCGTCATCCCGATGCGCAAGCGTGGCGTGCCTGCCCCGCTTTAACGCTAACTATAGCGGCCATGAAACCCGTGCCGCCTTGATGGAGTCGCACTGCGTGGTTGCGCTACATCATGACATTTGCATCTGCCCAACTGCTGCCATAGGCCGTTCGCCCAGCGACAGTCCGTAATGAGGTGAGATTTTTGGTCACGATCTATGATGTGGCGGCCAAGGCCGGCGTCGGCATGAAAACCGTCTCCAGAGTTCTCAACAACGAAGCCCATGTCCGCCCGGCCATGAAGGACCGGGTCATGAAGGCTATCGATGAACTTGGCTATCGCCCCAATCTGGCGGCGCGGCAATTGGCGGCCAGCCGATCCTTCCTGATCACCTTCATATTGAGCGACGTTTTCAGCAGCTATCAGACGAGCATGCTGGTGGCCGCATCGACCGAATGTCGTCTGCGCAATTATCATCTCGTGGTCGAGGTGAGGGATCAGGACGAGACTGCGGAGAGGCTGGTCGAGCGGGTGACGGCCAATCTGCGCCCGGACGGCATCATGCTGGTCCCGCCGCTCAGCAACGACGCCGCGATTGTCAGGGCGATCGAGAGCAAGGGAACCCGGCTGGTCAGGGTCGCGTCCACCCTGTCGGGCTATGGCGACATCGTTCCTGTCAGGGACACGGACGTCAGCCACAAAATGGTGGCGCATATCGCTGCGACGGGAAAGTCGCGCATCGCCCTCATCGCGCCGCCGTTCGACAAGGCCGCCGCCAGCGAACGGGTAACGGGCTATCGGTCCGCCCTTGCCGATGCGCGCCTGCCCTATCGTGCCGACTATGTCGTGAAGGGGGATTTCACTTTCGCGTCCGGCAAGGCCGCCGCCGAGCAGCTTTTGGCCTTGCCCGAACCCCCCGACGCCATTTTCGCCACCAACGACGCGATGGCGCTGGGCGCGATGGCGGCGGCGCGGCAGATCGGCCTGGACATACCCCGCGACATAGCGATTGCGGGCTTCGACGATTCGCCGGGCAGTCGCACCATGTACCCGCCGCTCACGACAGTGAGGCAGCCGATTCCGGGCATGGCGCGCAATGCCATTTCCGTCCTTCTGGGCCATGCCGACGCGCTGGAGGAACTGGTGCCCGAACTCGTCATCCGTGGGTCCACGCAACCGGGAGCGGCTGCCGAGGTGCATGGCGAGGACATGTAAGGCGCGACATTGACAGCGCTGCCAATTGCGATATTACCGCTCTAAACAGATTGGAGGGGTCATGAAGAGGCTGCGTCTATACGGGTTGCTGGCGGCGGGTATGGTGTTGGCGACATGCCCCGCGACCCTGCTGTCCGCGCGCCCCGCGCAAAAGGCGGCCAGTCCCGCCAAGGCCGAACCGGCGCGCAAGCCGCGGAACGTCGTCTTCATCCTGCTGGATGACCTGCGCTATGACGGCATGGGCTTTTT
This sequence comes from Sphingobium sp. GW456-12-10-14-TSB1, assembly GCF_059424385.1. Lineage (NCBI taxonomy): Bacteria > Pseudomonadati > Pseudomonadota > Alphaproteobacteria > Sphingomonadales > Sphingobiaceae > Sphingobium > Sphingobium sp. GW456-12-10-14-TSB1. The sequence continues at coordinate 3,322,311 of NZ_JBWKZI010000001.1, forward strand.
GCAGCCGGAACTCAGAACCCCCAATATCGACCGGCTGGCGCGGGGCGGCACCTATTTCCCCAATACGGTGGTCACGTCGTCGCTGTGCAGCCCCAGCCGCGCCACCATCTTGACGGGCGAAACCGCGCGCAACCATGGCATTGTCGACAATGCGAATTCGTCGGAAGCCGGGCTGACCTTCTTCCCGTCCTATCTGCAGAAGGCCGGTTACCAGACCGCCTTCATCGGCAAATGGCATATGGGCAATGATGTCGACACGCCGCGTCCGGGCTTTAACAAATGGGTCAGTTTCCGGGGGCAGGGGAGCTATTATCCTGCGAGCGGCGATCCCGATGCAGCCGTGCAGGGCGGCGAAACGACGATGTGGAACGTCGATGGCAAGAAGGTCGCGCAGCAAGGCTATATTACCGATGAACTGACCGACTACGCCATGAACTGGCTGGAAAAGGAACGCGACAAGAGCAAGCCGTTCTTCCTGTATCTGAGCCACAAGGCAGTCCATTCGGACCCTCTGCCGCCGCCGCGCTACCGCCATCTGTACGATCGGACCGATTTCAAGATTCCGGCCAGCGCCGCCAACACGCCCGAAAATTACAAGGGCAAGCCGATGTGGGTCTATAACCAGCGAAACACATGGCACGGCATCGATTTCTTCTTCAACACCGATATGAAGATGACCGAATATCTGCGCTATTATTATGGCGCGCTTGCCGCGGTCGATGACAGTGTTGGCCGTATTGCCGACTATCTGAAGGCGAACGGGCTGGAAAAGGATACGCTGGTCGTCTTTACCGCCGACAACGGGTTTCAGATCGGTGATCATGGCCTGATCGACAAGCGGACCGCCTATCAGGCGTCGGTGCGCGTGCCGATGGTCATGTATGAGCCGGGGACGGTGCCGGCCGGTGTGGTCAACACTGGGCGGATACGCAATCTCGACTATGCGCCGACCTTCCTGGACCTGGCCGGGGTGGAGAAGCCAGCGCAGTTCGAAGGGGTCAGCGCATGGCCGCTCATTACCGGCAAGGTCGCGGACAAGGACTGGAAGGCGCCCGACTTCACCTATGAATATTATTGGGAATGGGCCTATCCCATGACGCCGGGTACATTCGCCATTCAGCGCGATAACCTGAAATATATCCAATATTACGGCGTCTACGACACCGACGAACTCTATGATCTGGCGCGCGATCCTGACGAAATGCACAATCTGATCGACGATCCGGCCTATCTTCAGGCCAAGGTCGATCTGCGCAAGGCGTTGTACCAGCAACTGGCCAATCGCGACGGTCGCCACGCCATTCCCTATGGCGAACGCAACGCCATCGGCAGCGTACGGCGCAACCGCGCGGGAACCGGCGCTGCGCCTTTCCCGGACAGCTGGCTGGTGGAACCCAATCGCGTGGACAGGAAGGACAATGTCCTGCCCGACAGCGTCGCCAAGCAGCGCGCGAATGATGAAGGCAAGGCGTTCGTGCGCTTCCCGGTGCTTGGTTCGCCGGAAGCGAATGCAAATGCGGGAATCAAGGATTGACGGCACGGACGCCTGATGTGCCGCCGGTGACGTGCCCGCCGCGCCGGGCGGGGCTGGCCATGGCGGCGGCGGCGCTGCTTGCAGCCGCGCCTGCCATGGCGGCCCAGGACGGACCGGGATGCCTGGACCAGCGCCTGTCGGCGACGCTGATCCGCCTCCAGCCCAAAAGGTCGCGCCTGACGGCCGTGATCGCCCCGACGCTGGGTGGACAGCTGGTCGGGTTGCAGCTGCGCCGGGCGGGCAAGAGCCATGAGCTTCTCTATCGCGGCATGGATTTCTGCCCGCAGCCCGGCTTTGCGGGCAAGGCGATGGTGATGTGGCCTGCAACGGGACGCACCTTCGCTGCCGATCCTTCGCAGGGCAAGGCTGACAAGGCCGCCGGCTGGCAATGGCAGGGGAAGCTGTGGCCGATGCCGATCCATGGCTTTGCCAAAAATGGCGCATGGTCGGTCGTTACCCCGCCAAAGGGGGCGAGCGGAGAGAGCGTCACGATCGCGTTGCGCGACACGCCCGAAAGCCGCGCGCTGTTCCCATTCCCGTTTCGCCTGTCGATCACCTACGCGCTGCGTGGCGAGCGGATCAGCGTCACCCATCAGGTCACGAACCTGGGCGACGTGGCGATGCCCTTTTCGATCGGCAATCACATCACCTTCGCCTTGCCGCTTGGCGGGCAGGGCGACGCTGCCGACGCAAGGATCAGTACCGACGGGCGAGCGCGGCTTTTGCTGGACGCCTATGGACGGCCCGCAGGCACAGGCGCGGTCGGCCCCCTTAAAGTCGCGCCGCTCTCCTCGCTTGGCACTGAAACTGCGGTTCCTCTGCTCTGGTCGGGTTTTCGGCGTCGCCCCGCCGTCACGCTGACGCAGCCTGGCGTGGGATCGATCATGATCATGCAACAGTCGCGGCGTCCGGCGGAGCGCGATGTCGTCGCCTTCAATCTCTGGGGCAATGTCGACAAGGGCTTTTTCAGTCCAGAGCCATGGTATGGGCGGCAGAATGCGCTGTCCGATGGCGGCGTCGTGCTGCTGCCGCCGGGACAGAGTTTCACATGGGCGTTCTCCGCCGACATTCGTTTGTAGTTTTATTGCAGGGCGTGCGTTCGTCCTGCGGCAGAAGGGATCAGGGAAGCATGATGAGCAGGCAGCGCAGGCAGAGGGCGAGTTTGTGGGTGCAGGCGGCAATGCTGGCGCTGGCCCCCTGCGCCATGTCGCAGCCCGTTGTTGCCAGGACCAGCGCGCCGGAACAGGCCGCCCCGCAGCAGCAGCGCATGAACGTCCTTTTCCTGATCGCCGACGATCTGAACACCCGGACCAGCGCGACCGGCTTCAAGCCGGTCCAGACCCCCAATCTGGACAGGCTGGCGAAACGATCCGTGAACTTTGCCAACGCCTATTCGCAATATCCCTGGTGCGGGCCGAGCCGCGCCTCCTTCCTGACCGGGCGACGGCCCGACACCACCGGCGTCTGGGATTTGAAAACCAAGTTTCGGGACAATTTGCCCGGCGTCGTGACCCTGCCGCAATATTTCCGTCAGAATGGCTATTTCACCGGGCGCGTGGGCAAAATCTATCATCAGGGCGTGCCCGGCGACATCGGGACCAGCGGGCCTGACGACACGCCATCATGGGACCGTGTCGTCAATCCTGCCGGGCGGGACAAGATCAATGAGCGGGATGGCCGGATGACCATCCTCAACCCGCATCCGTCCGGGCGGCTGGGCAGCGCGCTCGCTTTCCTGGCGGATGAAGGGACGGATGAGGAGCAGACCGACGGCAAGGTCGCGTCCGAAACCATCGCCATGTTGAAAGAGCATCGGGACGGCCCTTTCTTCATTGCCGCCGGTTTCTATCGCCCGCACGTCCCAGAAGTTGCGCCCAAAAAATATTTCGACATGTATCCGCTGGACAAGGTCAAGTTCGAGCCGGAGGACCCGGCGGCGCTGGCCAAGGTGCTGCCCGCATCCTACGGACTGGTCGGCTTCCAGAATCTGGACCTGACCGTCGATCAGCAGCGCAGCTTCGTGCGCGCCTATTACGCCGCCACATCTTTCATGGACGCGCAGGTCGGCCGCGTGCTGGATGCGCTCAAGCCGCTGGGGCTTGATCGCAACACGATCATCATATTCACCAGCGACCACGGCTTCCTGCTGGGCGAACATGGCCAGTGGGAAAAGCAGATGCTGTTCGAAGGGTCTGTGAAGGTGCCGCTGATCATCAACATGCCCGGCGCGAAAGGCAATCGGCGCGTGTCGAGGAAGATGGTCGAACTGGTCGATCTCTATCCGACCATCGCGGAGATCGCCGGACTGCCCAAGCCCGATGGCCTTGAAGGCGACAGTTTGAAGCCGCTGCTGGACAATCCGGCGTCGAAGGCGTGGACGCAGCCCGCCTATAGCCAGGTGCAGGGCGGTCGCAGCGTTCGCGTCGCCCGCTGGCGCTACACGGAGTGGGAGAAGGGCAAGCTGGGCGCGGAACTCTATGATGAGGATCGCGATCCGGGCGAGACGCGCAATCTGGCGGCTGATCCACGCTATGCCCACATCGTCCAGCGGTTGAAGGCGATGTTGCCCGAAGCCTCTCCGGGGCCGCGTTACGGCATTGGCGGGGCTGAATAGCCGCCTGATGGCCTGACCCGCCACGGCACGGGATGCAGATGCCTGCGCATGATGTCGAGGAAGGCCGTGATGCGGCGGCTGCGGCCATGGCGCGCGCCCAGCAGGGCCACCACGTCCACGTCGGGCGCGCGCCAGTCGGGCAGGATCTGCACCAGGTTGCCGGTCGCAAGGTCGTCGGCAAGATCCCATTCCGACCGCATGATCACGCCCAGTCCCGCAAGCGCCCAGCCGCGCATGATCGCGCCGTCATTCGTCGACATGAAAGGTTTGATCCGGATCGTTTCGGGGCTGCTGTCGGGCCGGGAAAATCGCCACAGCGTGACGTCCTCGTCATTTTCCCGCAACGCCAGGCATCGGCACTGTTGCAGATCGACGGGTGCCTTGATGACGGGATGATCCCGAAGATAGGCCGGCGACGCGCAGACGATGCGGCGATTGGGGGCGAGCGTGGTGACCAGCCGGGTCGTCCCGTGCAGCGCCCCGATATGAATGACGACATCCCAACTGTCCGATGACAGCGACGCGGGATGATCGGACAGTTCCAGCGCGACCGTGGCTTCCGGATGCAACCGGACGAACTCGCTGACCGCCGGGGCGACGAATTCCCGGCCAAAGCCATAGGGCGCGGCGATCCTCAATTTTCCCCTGACGCTCGTCGATCGTTGGCCCAGCCGTTCGTCCAGTTGCTCGATCGCATCGACGATCGCCGAGCCCTGGGCGGCCAGAAGCTCACCTTCATCGGTCAGCATGAGCCCGCGCGACGAACGGTCGATCAGCCGTACGCCCACGCGCTGTTCAAGCGCCTTGAGCCGCTGGGTCACCGCTGGCGCCGACACGTTGAGCCGACGCGATGCGTCCGCCAGCGAGGCTGACCCGGCAATGACCCCGAAGAACAGGAAATCCTCACTCGATAGCATTAAGTCTGACCTTAATTGGAAATGACGAATCTATTAATTGAAGACGAGGGGAAATTCCATAGACTGGTTGTCCTGTCACGCCCCCTAAAGAGTGAAGCGGAACCAGCCTTGTTGGATGAAAAGACACGATATGCCGCCGATGCGGGCGTTCAAACGCTCAGGACCGTTGGCACCCCCTGCCTGATCCTCGATCAGGATCGGATGGACCGCAACGTCGCGCGGCTGCGCGGGCGAATGGAGCGGCTGGGCGTGCAATTGCGGCCCCATCTGAAAACGGCGAAGTCGGTCGATGCCGCGCGGCGGGTCATGACCGCGCCAGCGGGTCCGGCGACGGTTTCGACACTGAAGGAGGCGGAGCAGTTCGCACGCGCTGGCGTGACCGACCTGACCTATGCCGTGGGCATTTCCCCCGACAAGATCGACCGGGTGCTGGCCCTGCGTGCATCGGGGGTCGACGTGTCGGTCACGCTGGACACGGTCGAGCAGGCGCGCGCGGTGGCGGAAGCATCGCGCCGGGCGGGCGACAGGATACCCGCCCTGATCGAGATTGATTGCGACGGTCATCGGTCGGGCGTCCTGCCCGGCGATCGCGCGCTGCTGATCGACATCGCCCAGGCGCTGGAAGATGGCGGCAGCTTGCGCGGGGTGCTCACCCATGCCGGGGCAAGCTATGGCGCGATCGGCGACGATGCGATCCGCGCAGCGGCCGAAGGCGAGCGCGCGGCGGTGGTTCAGGCCGCCACGCTGCTGCGCGAAGCGGGTTTCGATTGCCCGGTCGTAAGCGCTGGGTCCACGCCGACCGCGCATTTCGCCGAAACGCTGGACGGCGTGACGGAAATGCGCGCGGGCGTGTTCGTCTTTTTCGATCTGGTCATGGCCGGGATCGGCGTCTGCGCGATCGACGATATTGCGGTGTCGGTGCTGGCGACGGTGATCGGGCACCAGCCTGAAAAGGGCTGGATATTGGTCGATGCCGGATGGATGGCGATGTCGCGCGATCGCGGTACCGCCAAGCAGGCGGTCGATCAGGGATATGGCCTGGTCTGCGATGTGCACGGCCAGCCTATGGACGATCTGATCCTGTCCGAAGCGAATCAGGAGCATGGCATCATCACGCTTCGGCCCGGTTCGACGGCGTCGCTCCCCGACTTGCCGATCGGCACGCGGCTGCGCATCCTGCCCAACCATGCCTGCGCGACGGGCGCGCAGCATGACAGCTATCATGTCGTCAGCGGGCAGGGCGACAGGATCGAGGCCGTGTGGCCCCGGTTCGGAGGATGGTGATGACGCGCATCGACGCGACGGGCGACGGCCCGCTTCCCGTGACGACGGCCAATGCGCCCGCGGCAGGCGGTCATTATGCGCAGGCCATCAAGCATGGCGGTCTTGCCTATATTTCCGGCCAGTTGCCGATCGACCCTGATGGCACGCACCGTCCCGAAGCGGATTTTGACGATCAGGCGCGGCTGGCCATCCGCAACCTGCTGGCGGTGGCGCAGGCAGCCGGCAGTTCGGCCGAAAGTCTCCTGAAAGTGACGGTCTATATCGTCGGCATCGAAAACTGGCCCCGTTTCAATGCTATCTACGCCGATCTGCTGGGCGACGTTCGCCCGGCCCGGTCGGTCGTTCCCGTCCCGCATCTCCACTATGGCTATCTTGTCGAAATTGACGCCATCGCCGCCTGCGCGGACTGATGGCGCTGAACTGATATGTGACATGAAAGAGGATAGAGCGATTTCCACCCATCCTTCCATCATCGTGCGGCCCATGACCGGCGCGGACCGGGATCTCGATGGTGCGCTGGCGCTATCGCAGGCGGTCAGCTGGCCATATCGCAAGGATGACTGGCGCATCGCGCTGGAACTGGGCCACGGCCTGCTGGCGGAAGCCGATGGCGCCATCGTCGCCTCCATCCTCTGGTGGCCCTATGGCGACGCCTTTGCCACCTGCGGCATCATCATCGTGTCGCCCGCCATGCAGGGACGCGGACTGGGCCGGACGTTGATGGAACAGATGCTCGACGCGACCGGCGACCGGGCGCTTCTGCTCAATTCGACGGTGGAGGGCCATCGTCTGTATGAAAGCTTCGGGTTCCACGATGTCGGCACGGTTCACCAGCATCAGGCCCGACTGCCGGATAGCATCCCTCCCTTGCCGGACAGCGCGGTGCGAACGGCGCAGGCAAGCGACCTGCCCGCCATCGTCAGGCTGGACGAACAGGCCTTCGGCGCGGCGCGGACCCGATTGATCGAGGCGTTCAGCCGCATCGGCACCGCCGCAGTCATCGAACGGGACGGGGTGATCACGGGCTTTGCCATGTGCCGGCGCTTTGGCTTTGGTCAGGCGGTCGGGCCGGTCGTCGCGGCAACGGCAGGCGATGCGCGGCAACTGATCCACCATTTCATGGCGGAACATGCGGGCACATTTCTGCGGATCGACATTAGCGGCGATAGCGGTCTGGGCGACTGGCTGACGACAAATGGCCTGCCCGAAGTCGGCCACGTCACGACCATGATCCGGGGACAGCGTCCTGCCGTCGCGGGAGAAGGCCGGACCTATAGTCTTGCAAGCCAGTCTTTCGGTTGAAGGCGCAGTTCATGAAACTTATCCCCTATTGGCACGACACGGCCCCCGTCTTTTCTGGCACCGAAAAAGGGCCGGTCGAAGGCGACTATGACGTGGCAGTGGTGGGCGGTGGCTTTACCGGCCTTTCCGCATCATTGGCGCTGGCGAAGAAGGGCGCGCGCGTCATCCTGCTGGAAGCCGGGCGGCTGGGCGGATGTGCATCCGGGCGCAATGGCGGGATGTGCAACAACGGCTTTGCGCAGGATTATGCCGGCATGGTCGGCCGCCTTGGCCCGGATGTCGCCAAACGCCTCTACCAAAGCTTCAACAGCGCGGTCGACACGGTCGAGCAGATCGTCCGGGACGAAGCGATCGACTGCGATTTCAAGCGCGTCGGCAAGCTCAAGATGGCGGCGAAGCCCGCACATTATGACAAGCTGGCGCGGTCGCAGGAACTGATGGCGCAGGGCGCGGACCCGGACGCCTATATGGTGTCGCGTCAGGATATGCCCTCGGAAGTCGGCACCGACCGCTATTTCGGCGGGCTGATCTTTCCCAGAAGCGCGGCGATGCATATGGGCAAATTCGTTCATGGTCTGGCAAGCGCAGCGGCGCGCCATGGCGTTCGGCTGCATGAGGACAGCCCGGTCACGGGCATGAAGCGGCTGAACGGCCACGCCCATCGCCTGTCCACGCCATCGGGTGATGTCACGGCCCGGCAGGTGCTGCTGGCGACGGGCACCTCCGCTGTCGGGCCATTATCCTATTTTCGCCGCCGCATCGTTCCGGTCGGTGCGTTTCTGATCGTGACCGAACCCCTGTCGCAGGCGCGGCTGGACAGCCTGTTGCCGCATCGTCGCAACGCGACCGACACGCGCAATTTCGTCAGCTATTTCCGCGTGACGCCGGACAATCGCCTGCTCTTTGGCGGGCGGGCGCGCTTTGCCAGATCCAATCCCCGGTCGGACGTGAAGAGCGGGACCATCCTCCAGAAATCGATGGTCGATATTTTTCCCGGCCTGTCCGACGCCCGGATCGATTATTGCTGGGGTGGCATGGTCGATATGACGGCTGATCGCCTGCCGCGCGCGGGCGAGCATGACGGTCTGTTCTATTCCATGGGCTATAGTGGGCACGGCACGCAGATGTCGACCCATATGGGCCAGATCATGGCCGAGGTGATGGACGGCAACCCCGCTGCCAATCCGTGGGGCGATTTCGCCTGGCCGGCCATTCCGGGGCATTTCGGACCGACATGGTTCCTGCCGTTCGTCGGCGCCTATTATAAATTGCAGGACATATTGCACTGAAACGGTCCCGAATACCGGGCCTGTCGGCAACAGCTTCATAAGGACAGATCAGCGTGAGCGTCCCAGAATATCGCCAATTCTATATTGATGGCGCGTGGCGTACATCATCGTCCGACAAGATGAGCGCCCTCGTATGTCCGGTGACCGAAAAGGTCATCGGCTCGCTGGCCATGGGCACCCACGCCGATGTCGATGATGCCGTTGCCGCCGCCAGAAGTGCGTTCGCGACTTTTTCCGTCACGCCGGTCGAGGAACGGCGCGCGCTGCTGGGGCGGATATTGGCGCTGATGGAGGAGCGGGCCGAAGCGTTGGCGATCGCGATGACCACGGAAATGGGCACGGCGATCAGTTTTGCGCGCAGCGCGCAGGTGCCCTTCGGCATCGCCCATGTGCGGGCGGCGATGGAGGCGTTGAGCGACTATGCGTTCATCACCCATCAGGGATCGACCGCGATCGTGCGGGAGCCGATTGGCGTATGCGGCCTGATTACGCCCTGGAACTGGCCGCTCTACCAGATCACCGCCAAAGTTGCGCCGGCGATCGCGGCGGGCTGCACGACCGTCCTGAAACCCAGCGAATTGTCGCCGCTGAGCGCGCTGCTGTTCGCGCAGATCATGCATGATGCGGGCACGCCCCCCGGCGTCTTCAATCTGGTCAACGGCACCGGGGAAGAGGTTGGGGCTGCGATGGCGTCGCATCCCGACATCGACATGATATCCATTACCGGACCGGTGCGTGCGGGCATATTGGTGGCGCAGGCGGCGGCGGTAACGGTCAAGCGCGTGGTGCAGGAACTGGGCGGCAAGTCGCCCAACATCCTGTTGCCCGACGCCGATTTCGCGCGCGTGGTGCCGTTGGGCGTCGCGTCAGCCCTGCGCAATGTCGGCCAGTCGTGCAGCGCGCCGACGCGGATGATCGTCCCCGTCGACCGGCTGGAAGAGGTGGAGAGACTGGCCCGCCGTCATGCGGAAACCATGATCGTTGGCGATCCGATGGCGCAGGACAGCGTTCTGGGCCCGGTTGCCAACAAGGCGCAGTTCGACCGCGTTCAGCATATGATCCGCGTCGGCATCGACGAAGGGGCGAAGCTGATCTGCGGCGGTCCCGGTCGTCCCGAAGGATTGAGCGAGGGCTATTTCACGCGGCCCACCATATTTTCCGACGTCACGACCGACATGCGCATCGCGCAGGAGGAGATTTTCGGGCCGGTACTGTGCATCATCCCCTATGCGACGGAAGATGACGCGATCGCCATCGCCAACGACACCGTCTACGGCCTTGGCGGGCATGTCCAGTCGGCGGACCTGGAAAGCGCGCGCCGGGTCGCGCGCCGCATCCGATCCGGCCAGGTGCATATCAATCACCCCGCCTGGGACGCCCATGCCGCCTTTGGCGGTTACAAACAGTCGGGCAATGGCCGCGAATATGGCGTTTTCGGTCTGGAAGAATGCCTCGAAACCAAGGCGATATTGGGATACGGCCCGTCATGACCAACGTTTGAAGGGGCTGTCGCCAGAACCTTTCCCACCTTATTGACTGAACGCAGGCTGGAACTTCATCATGTCCCCCAGAACCAAAAAGATCGCCAGCGACGAAAGTCTGCCCCGGTCCGCCGACGTCGTCATCATCGGGGGCGGTATCGTCGGCGCGGCGACCGCTTATTATCTCGCCAGGCGCGGCCTGTCGGTGGCCCTGCTGGAAAAGGGCTATATCGGCTGTGAACAATCCAGCCGGAACTGGGGATGGTGCAGGCAACAGAATCGGGACATGCGCGAAATGCCGCTGTCGGTCCTGTCGATGCGGCTCTGGGACGGGTTGGCCGATGAAATCGGTCAGGATCTGGGCTTTCGCCGAACCGGCCTTCTCTATGCCAGCGATGATGACAAGCAGTTGGCCGAATGGGAAAAGTGGCAGGAGGTCGCGCGGCTGTTTGATGTCGAAACGCGCATGTTGTCGGCGCGCGAAGCGGCGGAAACCTTCCCCGAAACCAAACGCAAATGGCGCGGTGGCATCCACGCTGCCCGCGATGGCAAGGCGGAACCCGCGCTGGCCGCGCCTGTCCTTGCCGAAGGTGCGCGCGCGCACGGCGCGACGATCCATCAACAATGCGCCGCCTATGCGCTCGATATAACCAATGGGGCCGTGAGCGGCGTCCACACGGAGAAGGGGTTTATCGCGGCCGATGCCGTCCTGTGCGCTGCCGGTGCCTGGGCATCAGCATTTTGCCATACACTGGGCGTGCGGTTTCCCCAGGCCAGCGTGCGCCAGACCGCGCTTCGTTCCCGCCCCGCGCCCAATGTCGGCGAAGTGCTCTATACCCCCGACTGCGCGCTCACCCGCAGGCTGGACGGCAGCTATACGATGACGATCAGCGGCAAGGCCACGTTGGAAGTGACGCCCCAGAGCCTGCGTTACGCCAAGCCGTTCATGCCCATGTTTCTCAAGCGTCTGCGGGCCGTACAGGTGGGTGTCGGCAAATCCTTTTTCGTCGGGCCGGAATCCGTTTCGAGCTGGTGGTCTGCCAAGGAGCACCGCTTTTCCGACATCCGGGTGCTGGACCCCGATCCCGATCCGAAATTCATCGCTGCGATCCTGGCCAATGTCCGCGCGAGCTTCCCGGCGCTTGCGGACATCGAAGTCGATGAGGCGTGGGGCGCCTATGTCGATTCGACCCCCGACGCGGTGCCGGTCATTTCGCCGATCGAAGGGATTGGCGGCTATTATCTGGCCGCTGGCTGTTCGGGACATGGCTTTGGCGTCGGGCCGGGCATTGGATTTCTGGCGGCGGAACTGATCGCCAATGACAAGCCCAGCGTCGATCCCCACCCCTATCGGCTGTCGCGATGGTCCGATGGGACAAGGATTGAAGTCGGCGCGCTATAATCCTGCGCGAATGGGGCAGGCTTTCACAATATGAGCCGTCCGATACGGCCCCGCCTCCATGGGACATAGCCCGTGGAGGCGGGAGTCTTTCCGATCAGGCGTCCACCAGTTGTTTCGCGCCGCGCTGCACCGTCATGCGGTGCGTACCGGCCAGTTCGGTCGTGCGGGTGCGGATGTCCTTCATGAAGTGCCATGAACCTGCGACCTGTTGCGGCGTCACCTCCAGCGAGACATAGCCGCGCTGGCTGGTGTCGCAGAAGGCCATGCCCGGATTGACCGCGCGCAGGGCGCGGGCAATGTCGGCTGGCGGCACGCCCTTGGCATAGGCTTCAAAGCCCGGCGACGTGACGCTATGACCGGCAAATTCCACGCCGACCCGGTCCTTGCCGCCGCCCTGACCGGGGCCGCGATCGCCCAGATTATAGCCCCAGGCATTGTGGCTGTCGCCCGACAGGACGACAAGGTCGGCGTCGGCCCCAAGCGCCGCGTCGTACAGGCGGTTGCGCGCCGCCGGATAGCCGTCCCAGCTGTCCATATTATAGGGCAGGCCCGCCTGCGAGGCAGCGACCGCGCCGGCCAGCGACTTGCGCACGATCTCCGGCGCGTTGGCGGGCACCCAATCGGCCGCGTTGGTCGGAAAACGGCCATAGCCCATGATCACTTGCTGGGCCAGGATCTGCCAGGCGGTGCCTGCCTTTTTGGATTTGCCGAACCCGTCATAGAGCCATTTTTCCTGCGCCGTGCCCATCAGCGTACGGTCCTGCGCGCTCCAGGCGCCATCGCGGAAGTCGGCGAGCGCCTTGGCGACGTCCCCGCGCCCGGCGATCGCTTCGCGCACGTCCAGCTGCTTGTCGCGCCCGGTGATCCGGGTTTCGGGACGGAAGATGGTGGCCAGCGTACCGATCTGGAAACTGTCATACATCGCGTCGGAAACGGGCATCCATTCGCGATAGACCTTCTCCGCCGCCGCCTTGCGCACGGCCCATTCGCCTTCCTTGTCGGGCTGATGATTTTCCGCGCCGTCCCTATAGGCGTCGTTCGCCAGTTCATGATCGTCCCACTGGGCAATCATCGGGAAGGCGGCGTGCAGCGCCTGAAGATCGGGATCGAGCCGGTAAGAGGCGTAGCGCAGGCGATAATCGGCCAGCGTCACCATCTCGTTCGCCGGTTCGATGATGCGGCCGGGCACCGCCTCCTCCAGGCTGGGATAATGGCCGCGATCATATTCGTAGAGATAGTCGCCGCAATGGATGACCAGGTCGATATCGTCCCGCGCGGCGGCATGGCCATAGGCGTTGAAATAGCCAAAGGGCAGGTTGGAGCAGGAAAAGAGACCGATGCCGAAGCGGGATACGTCCCCCTGCGGCAGGGTGCGGGTGCGGCCGATCCGGCTGATCCGGCCATCGGGGGCGATGAAGCGGTAGAAATACCATTGGCCCGGCTGAAGGCCGGTAACGGTTATTTTCGCGGTGTGATCGGCATCGGCGCGGGCCGTGACTTCGCCGCCCGACATGACCTTCGCAAAGGCCGGGTCGGTCGCGACCTCGACGCGCAGCTTGCTGTCGCCTGACCCGACATAACGGGTCCACAGCAGCACGCTATTCGCGCCCGGCTCGCCACTGGCGACGCCATGGGTGAAGCCGCGCAGGCTCAATATCTGCGCAACGCCGGGGACGGGCAGGGCGGCCAGCCCGACGATGCTGGCTTTGATAAGCAGGCGGCGGTCGATGGTGAAGCTCATGGCGGTTCCTTTCCTGCTGCCGTTCAGAAACGGCCGGTCAGCTGCGCGCCGTAGAAGCGCGGTTCGGCGGGGATGAAGGTCGGGATGCCAAAGGCGCCCCCGGTATTGCCTGCGTCGAGCAGGTAATTCCTGTCTGTCGCGTTGCGCACGAAAGCGGAAATTTCGTAGCGATCCTCGGCAAAGCTGACGCCTGCGCGCAGGTTGACCAGCATCACGCCCTTCTGGCTGATTGCTTCGCTGTTGGGCACTTCGAAATAGATTTTGCTGCGATAGGTAAGGCTGGGCGTCGCAAAGACGCGCATGCCGTTGCCCATCGGCGCATCGATCGTGAAGCCAGCCGCCGCCTGAAATCTGGGCTGGAGGCGGAACTGGTCCCCGGCGAAGCGACCATTGGCCGGCTTGTCGTCGATGCCGCCATCGATATAGCCGCCATTGGCGAATATGTTGAGCCAGCTGGTAGGCTGGATCGCGACTTCCGCTTCAACGCCAAGGTTGCTGGCCGTGCCAGCGCTGACCGTGCGGGTCACGCCGTCGCTGCCGGTCACGCTCACCTGGAAATTATCATAGGTCTGATAGTAGACGCCCAGCGAGCCGGAGAAGATGCCGCTATTGCCCTTCAGCCCGACTTCATAGTTCCAGACATTTTCTTCCGCGATCCGGTTGATGCGGGCGACGCCCCCGGCGGCAGCGTCCAGATTGACGGTCGGCGAGCGGCGGCCCTTCGACACGGTGGCAAAACCGTTCAGGGCGGGCGAGAAGCGATAGAGGATGTTGAAACGCGGCAGGAAGGCCGCGAAGCTGCTCTGGGTCCGCAGGACGCGACCATTGGTGTTGACCTGACCCGGAATGAGGGGCGCGTGGGTCAGCACGGAATTGGGCACATTGGTCACATAGCCCGACCGGCGTTCTTCGATCAGCGCGCGGATGCCAGCCGTCAGTTCCAGCGACGGGCTGGCGAGCCAGGTGCCGTCGGCGAACATCGAATAGCTGTCATTCTTGCCCTGATTTTCAAAGACCGAGCTGTAGGGAATGACGGTGGCCGCGCCGTTGGTGAGGATCGCGGTCGCCTGCGACGCGGCGACGGTGCCGTTGGCCGCGACGCAGGGGAGGCCGGGGATCAGGCGCGCGGCGCACTGGAGATAGGTGCCTTCTTCGGTCGAAAAGGGCACGCGCTGGTGGTTATCCTCGCGAAACAGGTTCCAGCCGAACGCGCCGCGGAAATGATCGCCGGCATAGGCGAAGCGGGTTTCGTGGCTGGCTTGCCAGCCCTTCGCCTCCTCGGCAAATTCCAGATACCAGGCGGCCGACCCGTCGGCGTCAAAGACTTCGTTGCTGTCGAACTTGCGATAGCCATTGACCATCGTCAGCGTCCAGTCGTCGGCGAAATCCCAGCTGAAGGTCAGGTTCGCGTCATAGACGTCGCGGTGCAGGCCAAGCTTGTCGCCGCCCAGCACGGTCGACGACAGCGGCGAACCGCTCAGATTGGCCGCGCCGAACGGGTTGCCCGGCCCTTCCGATGTCGGCAGCGCGCGGGATATGAAGGGCGTGCCGGAATTGCGCTGGCGGTCATAGGTCAGGATAAGGTCGGCGGTGAAGCTGTCGGTTGGCTTGAGGCGCAGCGAGCCGCGCACGCCCAGCTGGTCGCGGGCATAGAGATCATCCTGCGTCGCGGACAGATTCTTCACATAGCCGTCGCGCTTTTTCCAGGCAAAGGCGATGCGTCCGGCGACCTTGTCCGACCCGCCATTGACGAAGCCGCTCAGCAGCTTGGAATCATAATTGCCGTAGCCCGCAGTCAGTTCGGCGGAAAAGCCGGGCTTGGGCCGGGCGGAGATCATGCTGATCGCGCCCACCGCCGACGCTGTGCCGAACAATGTCGCCTGCGGTCCCTTGATGACCTCGATCCGCTCCATATCGTAAATATCCTGATAGGAGCCGCGCGAGCGCGAAATATCGATGCCATTATAATAGAGGGTGACGCGCGGCGCCTGTTGCGCCGACCCGCTGTCGGACGTGATGCCGCGAATGACGATGCCGGGATTATTGGCGCTCTGTTCCTGGATGTTGAGGCCGGGGATATAGTTGGACAGTTCGTCGAGGTCCGAAACGCCGATTTGCTCCATCCGCTTGCCGCTGACGGCCGAGATGGTGATTGGCACATCCATCGCGCGCTGTTCGATCTTCTGGGCGGTAACGATGATCTGTTCGCCACCGGCCACTTCCGCGTCAGGCGCAGCGGTCTGGGCGATGGCGGGGAAGGCTGTGCTGCTGGCGAGCAGGACGGCAAAAATTTTCATACGGCGTGTCATGGTGCGAACCCCCTTTATGGATGAGGACGCCGTTGCCGGAAGGATGTGACTCGTCGACTGCCGGGACATGACAATGTCGTGAAAGTTACGATATTATATTGTCATACAATACCGGTTCCTAATGGCGCCGAAACGGCCCGTCTGGACCTGTCGCCATGATCGTGACAGCGGCCCTCAGCATGCCTTGTTGCGGCGCGTAGTTGCGGCACAGAGGCGAGCAGGCGGCATGCCAAACCGCGATCACAACAGGGCGGCAACCATAGATCCGCACCAGCCGGATTTTAGAGAATTATTTGAAAGCAGAGATGTGGTGGCGGAGCGGCAGGGATTCGAACCCTGGATACGCTTTTGGCGTATACTCACTTTCCAGGCGAGCGCCTTCGACCACTCGGCCACCGCTCCGCATTGCTCTGGAAGTGGCGCTCCCTATCGCGGCGAAGGCGGCTAGGCAAGGGGATGCTTTACTTTCCTGCGCGGTGACGCTCTGATCGGGACATGATCCGATTTTTCGCGCCCGCGCTGCTCGCTTTTATACCCGCTTCTGCCGCCATCGCCGCTGATCCGCCCGCAACGCCCGCTGCCGTGGTGGCCGCCGCCCCGGCCAGCGCCTGGCGCGCGATTGCGGCGGAAAATCTGCTGGTGATGACGATCGAGGGGGGCAAGCGCGTGGTGATAGAGGTCGCGCCGGCCTTTGCGCCGCGCCATGTCGCCAATATCCGCGCGCTGGCAAAGGCGCACTGGTGGGACGGGACCAGCATCAACCGGGTGCAGGACAATTATGTCGTGCAATGGGGCGATGCGACCGAGAAGAAGCCGTTGCCGCCTGGCCTGTCGCCCACCAGTCCGGCCGATTATGTCCGATCGATCGCCAATGTGCGGCTGGCGATCACCCCCTCGCCCTCGGCGGACGCCTATGCGCCCAAGACGGGCTATGTCGATGGCTGGCCGATGGCGATGGACGGCGATAGCGCGTGGCTGCCGCATTGCTATGGCTTTATCGGCGTCGGCCGCAATGTCTCGCCCGATGCGGGAACGGGGGCGGAGCTTTACGCCGTGAACGGGCAGGCCCCGCGCCAGCTTGATCGCAATATCGCCGTGGTCGGCCGGGTGGTCGAGGGCATGGCGCATCTGTCCAGTCTGCCGCGCGGATCGGGCGAACTGGGTTTCTACACGGCCGACGAAAAGACAGTGCCGATCCTGTCGGTGCGACTGGCGAGCGAATTGCCTGAAGCCGAACGGCCGCATTTTCAGGTGATGGACGTCGCTTCGCCCAGCTTTGCCGCCTATTTGCGGCTGCGCGCCAACCGGAAGGATGATTTTTACGATCGCCCTGCTGGCGGCGTCGATCTGTGCAATGCGCCGGTGCCGGTGCGCGCCGCGCCATAAAGGAACATTCGCCGCCCCATTCGCGCTATAGCCGCAGCATGATAGCGGGAGAGAGCGGATGATCGTAGGCACCGTCAAGGAAATCAAGAATCACGAATATCGCGTCGGGCTGACTCCCGAAAGCGTCCATGAACTGACCGCGCATGGTCATGAGGTGCTGGTGGAAACGGGCGCGGGCGACGGGATCGGCGCGCATGATGCGCTGTATGAGAAGGCGAGCGCCAGGATCGTAGCCACCGCTGCGGAGATATTCGCCAGCGCCGAAATGATCGTGAAGGTCAAGGAGCCGCAACCGGGCGAACGCGCCATGCTGCGCGCCGGGCAGATCCTCTACACCTATCTGCATCTGGCCCCCGATCCCGACCAGACCCGCGATCTGATCGCCAGCGGGGCCGTCTGCATCGCCTATGAAACGGTGACGGACGATCAGGGTGGCCTGCCGCTGCTCAAACCCATGAGCCAGGTGGCTGGTCGCATGTCGATCCAGGCGGGCGCGACGGCGCTGGAAAAGGCGCATGGCGGGCGTGGCGTGCTGCTGGGCGGGGTGCCGGGCGTGCTGCCTGCCAAGGTGGCGGTGATCGGCGGCGGCGTGGTCGGCTTCAACGCGGCGCAGATGGCGGCGGGGCTGGGCGCGGACGTGACGATTCTGGACCGCAGCCCGCAAGTGCTGGAGCGGCTGGGCATGTATTTCGAAGCGCGGGCCAAGACGCGCTTTTCCAACCGCGCCAATCTGGCCGATTGCGTGGCGGACGCTGATCTGGTGATCGGCGCGGTGCTGATCCCCGGCGCGGCCGCGCCCAAGCTGGTCAGCGCGGACATGCTCAAAAGCATGAAGAAGGGCGCGGTGCTGGTCGATGTCGCGATCGACCAGGGCGGCTGTTTCGAAACCAGCCATGCCACCACCCATGCCGACCCGACCTATATCGTCGATGGCATCGTCCATTATTGCGTCGCCAACATGCCGGGCGCTGTGGCCCGCACCAGCACCTATGCGCTCAACAATGTGACGCTGCCCCATGCGTTGCGGATCGCCGATCTGGGATGGAAGGATGCGTTGCGCAGCGACCCGCATTTGCTGGCGGGCCTCAATGTGTGGGACGGCAAGATCACCTATGGCGCGGTCGCGGACGCGCTGGGTCTGGATCATGTTTCGGCGGCACAGGCGGTCGCCTAGATAAGCCACCGTCCAACTTTTGCCTGTTCCTGTTGCGGGTTAGCCTCGCCTGTTCGTCTAGCCAGACAAGGGGCGCTGTTCCGTGTCCCTTATCCGGTTTCGCCGAAGAGAGGCATGGTTTCCCGTGATGATCGATTCCCCGACATTCGCCCCCTTGACCTGCAAGGGCGTTAGCAACAGCTTGATCAAGGGTCAGGCACGGGAACAGGGGGCGCGGTGATGCACGGTGATGTCATGACCTGGCTGGTGCCGCTGGTTTCCATGCTGGCGGCGGGGCTGTTCGCCGGCTTTGCCGCGGGCATTTTCGGTATTGGCGGCGGCTTCGTCGTCGTGCCTGCCTTGTTCGTCGTGCTGCCCCTGCTGGGCGGCACGCACGATGCCATCGCCCATGTCGCGATCGGCACGTCGGCGGCGACGATCATCGTCACCTCCATTCGCTCGCTCCTGTCCCATGCCAAGCGCGGGGCGGTGGAGTTTGAGATACTCAAGACCTGGGCGCCGTGGATCATCCTGGGCGATGGCATGGGCGTGTTGTTGGCAGGCCATGTCGACGGGCGCATCCTGACCATGATCTTCGCCGGGGGCGTATTCCTGATGTCGCTCAACTTCCTGCTGCCCAAGGTCGGCGACAAGGTGATCAGCCAGGACATGCCGTCGGGGATCGCGCGGGTCGGCATTGCCGGGGGGCTGGGCACATTTTCCGCGCTGCTGGGGATCGGCGGCGGGACGATCGCGATCATGGTGATGACCTTGTGCGGTCGCTCGATCCACCGCGCGATTGCCACTGCGTCCGGCGTCGGCACGCTGATCGCCATTCCCAGCGCGATCGGCTTTGCGCTGATCGGCCTTAAGGAAACCGGCCTGCCCTGGGGGTCGCTGGGCTATGTCAATGTGCCCGCGACGCTGGCGATTGCCTCCATGTCGGTGCTGACCGCGCCGCTCGGCGTCGCAGTCGCCCATGCGCTGCCCGCCAAGCCGCTCAAGAAGATTTTTGGCGTCTATCTGGTCGTCATCGCCTTCGTCATGTTCCGCAACGCCCTGAAAATCTGACGGCGTGGGGCGTCACTAACAGCCATTGTCACTGGCGGCCTTTCCCTTCATTCGTGTAGCGGGGGGCGTTATGGGGCATAGTGACCAGATTTCCGTGCTGTTGGTGGAGGATGACGCGGCAGCGCGCGCCAATATCGCCGCGATCCTCAGCAGCGCGGGCATCAGCGTGGAACAGGCCGAAGATGGCGCGACCGGCCTGACGCGCGCGGGCAGCGGCAGCCATGACGTGCTGATCCTGGACCGGATGCTGCCTGGCTATTCGGGCATCGACATCGTCACCCGGCTGCGCGGCGCAGGGGTAGGGGCGCCGGTCCTGATGCTGTCCGCGCTGGGGCGCAGCGAACATCGGGTCGAAGGACTGGAAAGCGGGGTCGACGACTATCTCGCCAAGCCGTTCGAGCCGGACGAACTGGTCGCCCGCGTCCGGGCCTTGTGGCGGCGCGCCAGTCGCCGCAGCCATGATCCGGTTTTGCTGTTTGGCGATCTGGAATGTCATGCCAAGGCGCGCACCGCCTATCGACAGGGTCGGCATCTGGCGCTGTCGCCCAAGGAATTTGAACTGTTCCGCTACCTGATGGACCATGCGGGTGAGGTGGTGACGCGCGAAATGCTGCTTCGCCATGTGTGGAAGCTGAATTTCGATCCGCAGACCAATGTCGTCGACGTCAATGTCGGCCGCCTGCGCCGCAAGCTGGAGGAGGGGTTTGACAGCCCCGTGCTGGAAACGGTGTGGGGCACCGGGTACCGGCTGATCGCGGTCGGGGCCGGGCCTGCCGGCGGATCGACCAGCGGACCGGCCGGTGGCTAGGATCAATCTGTTCCACTCGGTCTTTGGCCGGGTCACCCTGTCGGCGCTGCTGGTCAGCCTGTTGTCGACGCTGGCGCTGTTCCTGGTGGTGGAAAAGATTGTCGTCGATGATGGCCGGGCGAGGCTGGCGCGGGAGGTCGATACCGATCTGGCCGGGCTGGCGGATATTTATGTCAGCGGCGGCGACGCGGAATTGCGCGCGCGCATCGCCGACCGGCTGTCGGTCGAACAGCAGGATGGCGAACAGGGCTGGTATCTGCTGGCCGACGCGCAGGGACGGCGCATCGCAGGCAATCTCGACCGCTGGCCCAAATTGTCCGCCCATGTTTCCGAAGCGCGATTCGTCACCCTGCCCGATGGGCAGCGCATGTTCGCGCGGGCGACCCGGCTTGGCCCGTCGGCGCAATTGCTGGTCGGGCGCAGCGATGTGCGCGGGCAGGCGCTGCTTGCCCGGCTGGCGATGGCCTTTGCCGTCGCGGGCGCGCTGATCGCGTTGTTCAGCCTGCTGGCGGGTCATTTTGCCGCGCGCCGCCTGCGCGTTCGGGTGGAGGCGGTCAACGCCACCTTCGCGGCGGTTCGGGCCGGGCGGATTGCGGCACGGGCGCCGGGCGCCGGGACCAGTGACGAACTGGCCGAACTGGCCGCCAACACCAATGCGATGCTGGATCAGGTCGAACGGCTGATAGAGGCGCAGCGCGCCGTGTCGGACCAGACCGCGCATGAGATCCGCACGCCGCTGATGCACCTCGACACCCGCATATTGAAGGCGATGGAAGGGACGCAGGACAGCACGCTGCTGCGCACGCTCGACCAGTCGCGCGGCGAGATTCGCGGGGTCGTGCGATTGCTCGATTCGCTGCTCGACATAGCGGGCACGCAGGCGCTGCGCGGTGACCTGCGCGGGCTGGCGGAAGTCGATTTGAGCGACATAGCCGAGACGCTGGCGGACCTTTATGGCGCAAGCGCCGAAGAATTGGGCATCGGCTTTCATGCCCGGATCACGCCCGGCGTCATGCTGCGCGCGGACCCGATGCAGATGATGCGGCTGATGTCCAACCTGCTCGACAATGCGTTCAAATATGTGCCGAGCGGCGGGTCGGTGGCGCTGATCCTGTCGCCCGGCCCGCGCATCATCGTGCAGGATGACGGCCCCGGCATCCCCGCCGCCGACCGCACGCGCATTTTCGAACGCTATGTTCGGCTTGATGTCGGGTCAGGCGGCGGGCATGGGCTGGGACTGGCGCTTGCCAGAGCGATTGCGCAGCGGCATGAACTGTCGCTGCATGTGGAGGATGCCGCGCCCGGTGCGCGGTTCGTCGTCCAGTTGGAGGATCTGGCGGCTGGAGGGTCGGGATGATTAGGCTGTTGCTGCCCGCATTGCTGCTTGTCGCGCCGCCCGCTGCGCCCGCCGCGGACATGCTGCCCGCCGACCCGGTGCTGCGCACGTTGATGGAGGGGGACGCCGCACTGGCTGGCGGCAATGCGGCGCAGCTTATGGACGTGGCGCAGATTCTCAAGGCCTTGGGCGCGACGCCCGCCGAGGGACAGGATGACCTCGCCGCGCTCTGGACGCAGGAGGCGCAGACGCGCGGCGTGACCCGATCCACCCTGGCCTTTCGCGGGCGGGCTCTGGGTCCGGCCTACCGGCGCGGCTTGCTGGAGGCGGGCGGCAGCTTCACCATGCGGCAATTATTCCTGGCCGGGCAGCGCGCGCAGATTTCCATTGCCCCGGCGAGTGGGGCTGGCGGCGCTGGCCTGTCGATCCGGGTACAGGGGAGCGACGGCGCGACCCTGTGCGCGAAAGCGGTCGGCGGGCCGCAGGCGGACTGCGCCTGGCTGCCGGTCTTTACCGAACGCTATGATATTGTGATAGAAAATGGCGGATCGACGCCTGCGGGATTCTATCTGATCATGCGCTGACCGCCGCTCGGTTCGTCGCTGCGCGGGCGCGCTTCATCCATTCTGTCAGTTCATTCAGGCGAAAAAGGCCGGGGTCGGGGCGTTGTGTCCTCCATGTTTCATGAGGAATGAGGAGAAACCCGATGAAGCGTTCGTCCTTTCTGGCCGCTGCTGCCCTGTTCACCCTGACCTCCACCACGGCTTTCGCGCAGGGTGAAGGCCCGATCAGCTATGAAGAGCAATTGGCGCAGGTGGAAAACCAGTTGACCTATCAGTCGCCGATCGCCGGGGTCGAGAATGATTATTGGTTCAATTATCAGACCGACCTGGCCGAAGCGCGCAAGGAATTGACCAAGGATCTGCGCCGCTCGTCCGATGCGGAGGATAATCGGGACGCCTGGGAAGAATATCGCGCCGAACTGGCCGACGCCCGCGGCGACTATGCCAAGGAAATGGCCGAAAAAGGCTATCCGGTCGGGCAGGTGCGCGTGTTGAGCGATAATGGCCGGTGAAGAGGCGACGGGGGAGGGGACTGCCCTTTCCCCGTCCCTCAGTCGGCGTCGGGATCGCGGAAATTCAGCCGCCGCGTGACGGTATAGTCGAGCACGCCGACCAGCAGATAGCTGATCCATTGCTTGACCAGCGTCACCATCGTGCGGGTGGCGCGGTGGCTTTCCATCGTTACCAACTGGCTGTCCCGCGCCAACCGATCGATCAGCCCGCGCACCGACGTCGCGAACCCGGCATCGTCGATCCGCAGCATGACCTCCAGATTGATGAACAGGCTGCGCATGTCGAAATTGGCCGATCCGATAAACACGGCATCGTCGATGACGATCAGCTTCATATGCAATTTGCGCGGGCTATATTCGGCGATCTTTACGCCACGCTTGAGCAGTGGGCCATAGAGCAGCCGCGCCGCCTCTATCGTCGTGCGATTGTCCGATTTGGCGGGCAGGATGATCCGCGCGCCCTTGCGACCTGCGGCGCGGGCGATTCGCTTGAGCATCCCGCGTCCCGGCGAAAAATAGGCCGCGACCATGTCGACGCGCTGCGCATGCTCCAGATCATGCTTGACCACCTGCGCCCAGGGGCTGAGCCGCCGGGTCGGCCCGCCGATCAGCCAGCGGAACGGATCGGCCGGGTCATGATGGAGCGAAGGGTGCCAGTGGCGCACCATGCGCCGCAGCGTGCGGAACCGCTGCTTTTTGGTCGAGACCCAGCGCCATAGCTGCCCATACCAGCGGGTCATCGCCTCGACCTGCGGACCCTCTATCCATAGGCCCATGTCCGCCCAGCTATCGCGCGGCGGGATGCCGAAATAGCCGTTTTCGACATTGAAGCCGCCGATCAGCACCTGCGTGTCATCGGCAATCGCCATCTTCTGATGGTTGCGGATCAGGTAGCGGGTGGACCGGCGCGTGCCGAAACGGCCGAAATGGGCGCCTGCCTCCACCAGAGGGGCAAAGAAGCTGTCGGGCGTGCGCGCCGATCCAAAGCCGTCGACCATCAGCGTCACCACCACGCCGCGCGCCCGCGCCGCGACCAGGGCATCACGCACCGCCATACCGCAGTCATCACCGGAAAAGATATAATAATAGAGTTTGAGCGACGTCCGCGCCCCTGCAATCAGTGCGATCAGCGCATCCAGCAGGGCTGCGCCGTCGACGATCAGGCGCAGGTGATTGCCGTCCAGCGTGACGGCGATGTCGGGCACGTCGGCTTGCGCGCCTGCTGGCCTGTGGGTCGCCATCGCGCCCTCATGCCGCCTTTTGGCAGCGCGCGCCATGGCTTTATGGCCTTTTCATTGACTTGTAACAGGGGCGCTGCTAACCGGCCAACTGATTATTCCATTTGTTGCAGGAGGCCCGTTTGGCCCGCGTTACCGTCGAAGATTGCGTCGACAAGGTTACCAACCGTTTTGACCTCGTTCTGCTCGCCGCCCAGCGCGCGCGGGAAATTTCGGGCGGCGCAGAGCTGACCGTGGACCGCGACCGGGACAAGAATCCCGTCGTCGCCCTGCGCGAAATCGCTGAAGAAACGGTGCTGCCCGCCGAACTGCATGATTCGGTTGTCGCCTCGCTTCAGAAGGTGCAGATTGACGATGACGATACGCCGGACGAAATCGGCTCGATCGCGCAGTCGGCCGAAGCCCTGCGCCTGACCGCCGCTGCGCCGCCGCGCAACCAGAATATCGGCGGCGATTACGACGGCTGATCCACGGGATTGAGTTTGGAGAGGGAAGAGGCCCGGCCTGCGCAAGCAGGACCGGGCCTCACTTATTGGCGGCGGCTATTCCCTCTCCCTTCAGGGAGAAGCGCGCGCTCACCCCGCAGGCCGCGCGATGCGCTTGCCTTTGGTCCGGCTGGTGAGGTGAAATTGCCCGCAGCGGTCGCAGCGATAGGGGCGGAGGATGATGGTCGCCTGCTCAACCGCTGCCTGCGCCTGCTCCTGCGTCGGATAGCGGCGCTTGGCGGCACAGATGC
The DNA here is from genome assembly GCF_059424385.1 of Sphingobium sp. GW456-12-10-14-TSB1. Lineage (NCBI taxonomy): Bacteria > Pseudomonadati > Pseudomonadota > Alphaproteobacteria > Sphingomonadales > Sphingobiaceae > Sphingobium > Sphingobium sp. GW456-12-10-14-TSB1. The sequence goes on from NZ_JBWKZI010000001.1 coordinate 3,346,987, forward strand.
GCAGGCGGGTGCTTTTCACAGATCAGTCACAGCGGCGGCAAGGCCCAGTCGATCGGCCCGCGCCCATGCGCTTCCAGAAAGGCGTTGGCCTGCGAAAAGGGTCGCGATCCGTGAAAGCCGTTATGGGCAGATAGCGGGGAAGGGTGGGCGGACTTCAGCACCAGATGCCGGCTTTGATCGACAAACGCCGCCTTGCGCTGGGCATAAGCGCCCCACAACAGGAATACGGTGGGCTTTTCCTGCTCCGCCACCAGTCGCACGACGGCATCGGTGAACAATTCCCACCCCTTGCCCTGATGCGATGCGGCGCGCGCCATTTCGACGGTCAGCACGCTGTTGAGCAGCAGCACGCCCTGCCTGGCCCAATGTTCCAGAAATCCATGGGATACACGCGGGATGCCCAGGTCCGCCTCCATCTCCTTGTAGATGTTGACCAGGGATGGCGGGGTGCGCACGCCCGGCTGGACCGAAAAGCACAGGCCATGCGCCTGCCCTTCGCCATGATAGGGATCTTGCCCCAATATCACGACCTTGACCTGGTCCAGCGGGGTGAGGTCGAGCGCGCGGAAATAGTCGCGCCCCTTGGGGAAGATGCGTTTGCCCGCCGCCTTTTCCGCCGCCAGAAAGGCTTTCAGTCCCTGCATATGCGGGGTGGTGAACTGGTCGGCCAGCGGGGTCAGCCAGCTTTCGTGCAACTTGATCGCGCTACTCATGGCGCGGGTGATGGCCCGCCCGGCAAAGGCCTGTCAACGCGCGAATCGCGGCAAACTCTCTTGCGCTTGGCCTGCGCTTTGGCGACATGGGACGCATGGTTCCGTTTCGTCCCATCGCCATGCTCGCCGCCCTTGGCCTGTTCCTCGCGCCACTGCCCGACGCCGACGCCTTTGGCCCTACCAAGACAGCGGTGCAGCAAACCGCCGAAACGCGCCTGATCGCCCAGTTCCAGCGCTTTGCCAGCCTGACCGACGGCACGGTCGGCATCGTCGTGCGCGACCTTGGCACCGGGGAAACGCTCTCGCTCAATGGCGATACGCTCTTCCCGATGGCCAGCGCCTACAAGGTCGCGGTGGCGGGGCGGATCTTTGCGATGATCGACGCGGGCGCGCTGACGCTGGAAGAGCAACTGGCCAGCCCGGCGGGTCCGGTTTCGGTTGCCACGCTGCTGGACCTGATGCTGACCCGCAGCGACAATGACGCGACCGACCTGCTCGTCGCGCGGGCAGGCGGCCCGACGGCGGTGCATCAATGGGTCGCGGGGCTGGGCATCCGGGGTCTGCGGGTGGACAGCAACACCGCCGACCTTCTGTATCGCGCCATGGGCCTTGCCCCCCAGCCGGGCAATTTCCACCGCAATGTCGCCGCTGCGATGGCGGCCGACCCGGCGTTGCGCGAACGCGATGCACATGACATTCCCAACATCGCCTTCGCCCGCGACCCGCGCGATACCGCCACGCCGACCGCGATGACCGATCTGGTCGCCGCGATTCGCACCGGCAAAGCCCTGTCGGGGCGCAGCACGGTGGCTTTGCTGTCGATCATGGAACGGTGCCGCACCGGCAAGGCGCGGCTGCCCGGCATGTTGCCGCCCGGTACGCTGGTCGCGCACAAGACCGGGTCGCTCAACGGCACCGGCAATGATACCGGCGTCATCAGCCTGCCCGATGGACGGCTGTTCGCGATCACCGTATTCGTGATGCAGGATCATAAGGGGCATGCGACGCGCGACCGCATCATGGCGGAAGCCGCGCGGGCAAGTTATGACTATTTTCTGTTCGCGCCTGATAGAGGCACGGTCTGACGCACAGCCCTTAACATCGATCAACTCTGCGGATAGGGTGGCGGTAGAGAGGATTGCCGTGCCCGCCATCACCCGATTTCGCGACTTCTGGCCCTATTATCTGCAAGAACATGCGCGTCCTGGCACGTGCGCCCTGCATTATACCGGGACCAGCATGGTCGTGGCGCTGCTGACGGCGGCGCCCGTTGCCGGGCGCTGGTGGATGGCGCTGGCCCTGCCGGTCGTCGGCTATGGTTTTGCATGGATCGGCCATGGCCTGATCGAACGCAACCGGCCTGCCACCTTCCGCTATCCATTCTGGTCGCTGCGTGCCGATTTCGTGATGTGGTACCGTTATTTGACCGGGCATATCCGCCGCGATCTGGCGCGTGCCGGGGTGCGGCCCGATGGCACGGTGGACCCCGACCGGCGCGTGTCAGCCTAGCACCACTGCTTGACCGCACCCGGCGCTCTGCCACAAGAGGGCGCAATGGCTCTTGTCGCGCAATTTCTTCCCCTGCCGAACCGGACGGCGCTTGGCGCGCGCTGGAAGGCGCTCGAAGCGCAGGCGGACGCGGCGTTTTTCCTTAGCTGGACCTGGGTGGGCGCGTGGCTGGCCAGCTATGACGTGCGCCCCGAACTGCTGGCGGTGACGGACGAGTCAGGCGCAGATGTCGCGCTGGCGCTGGTCGGTCACGCAATGATGCCGCGCCTGCTGGGACGCACGGCGACGCTGAGCCTCAACCAGTCGGGCGATGGGCAGGCCGACCGGCCCTATGTCGAATATAATGGCTTGCTTGCCGCGCGCGGGCGGGAGGCGGAGGCCGCGACCGCCGCCATCGCCGCGCTGGGCCGCCGTCGTGACTGGCGCGCGCTGCGGCTGAGCGGGATCGCGCCGGATTCGCCGCTGCTGGACATGCCCTGCTGGACGAAGCGCCGGGTCGACGCCTCGCCGGTCTATCAGGTCGATCTGGACGGGGTGCGCGGCGTGGCGGGCGACTATCTCTCGCTGCTCAGCGCCAATACGCGCGGCCAGATCCGCCGCGCGATCAAGGATCATGGCGGCGGCCTGCCCCATGTCGCGCGGGCAGGCGCTAACGAAGTTGCGCCCTGGCTGGCGGAAATGGCCGCGCTTAACAGCGGGCGTCATGCCGACAATGCCTGGGACGATCCCGCCTTTCGCGGCTTTGTTACCACCATCGTCGAACAGGGACGGGCCAGCGGCGCGGTCGATCTGCTGCGCTTTACCGACGCGGGCGGGGTCGTCGGCCTGCTCGTCAATTTCGTCCATCGGGGGCAGGCGCTCAACTATCAGTCCGCCTTTGCCGATCCGCGCACGGGCAAGGACAAGCCGGGCCTGCTCTGCCACGCCGCCGCTGTCGACCATTATGCCGCGCGCGGCCTGGCGCTTTATTCCCTGCTCGCGGGCAAGGATCGCTACAAGCAGAGCCTCTCGACCTGTCAGGAGAGTCTGGACTGGTGGGTGATCGAACGTTTTTCGCCGCGGCTGGCGGCGGAAGCGGCGCTGCGCTATATCCTCAAGCGCCCAGCTTCCGCATGACCCGATAGACCAGCCGTCGGACGCTCTGCTTTTCAGGCCGGTCACTGACGGTGCCCACCGGCAGTTTGCGCCGTCGCAGCAGCGCGTTGAAACTGTGCAACTCCCCTTCCGCCACACTGCGTTCGGACCGCCATGTCACCGACAGGCTGACCGATACGGCAGGGCCATTTTCGACGAAATGCGGGGCCTTGACCGGCACATGCACCGCGTCGCCGGGGTGGAGCGGGTAGGGCGCGCCCAGCGCCTTGAACCCGTCCTGCCAGACCAGATTGCGATGGCCACCGCCATGAAATTCCTCGCTCTTCTGCGCCGGAACCAGCGCCTCGTCGCGCGCGGGGAAGATGGTCATCACCTTGGACCCCATGATCTGGAGCAGGATATTATGTTCCGGGTCCATGTGAAACGGGGTGACGCTGCCCGGCGATGTCAGGAAGATGAAGGCTTCGCGGTGGAGCATCGGCCCGGTCCTGGCCGCCACGATCGGCTCCAGATCGGCCAGCGCCGCATCGAGCAGGGCGGCATAGGCCGGGTCGCGCTCGACATTTTTGAGCACGGCCCAGCTGCCGTTGGTTTCGATGGTGCGGATCGTTTCGCCCAGTGTCAGGCCGTTCGACGGCGTATCCTCCGGTCGCACGCCCAGGGGCAGCTTGCCCAGATTATATTCGACGCTGGACGCAGGCATCCGCTCTGCCAGCGTGGCGAGCGCATCAAGGCTGAGCAGCGAGTGGCCGACCAGATTATGGCTTAGCGCGACCGGCTGGTCGGGATAGGCGGCGGCAAAGGTCGTGCGCGCGCTGTCGGGGAAGGTCGCTTCGTGAGTCGCGGCGATCGGGCGATGGGCGGTCATCGCTGTCCTTTCAATAGGCTGGCCAGGGTTTCAAGGCCGTTGACAAGGGCGAAGGCGGCGGCGCGCTGGACCCGCGCCAGGCCGGTGCCGCGCAGCGCGATGCGATATTGCACGATCGTCCGCCGTTCCGCCCACAGGCTGTCGATCATCGGATGGTCAGGCGCGGCGCAACTGTCCATCCAGCCGATAGCGGGATCATCCTGCACCGCGTGCAGATTGGCGATCTCGATCAGCACGCCCGGCGAAAAGCGGCCCAGCGCTTCGTCAAAGGCGATCTTGAATGAAAAGGCGCCTGCACCATGGCGGAAATTGGCCAGCATGGCGATCGCCCGGCCATCCAGGTCGATGCGCAGCATATGCAGCCGCCCGGCCTCGAATGCCGCCGCGCAGGCCGCACGGAAAAAGGTGGCGTCGGCGGGCTTGCAGGCGAGCGCCGTACCCTCCTGCCCCTTCCAGCCCGACGCTTCGAGCGCCAGAAAATCGGCGCACCAGTGCGGCAGGTCGGCGCGTTCGGTGAGCAGCCGGGTCTCGACCGTGCCAAGTTCGGCAAGCCGCTTTTGCAGGCGTCGGATTTCCTTGCGCTTTTTGGCGCGAACATTGGTGTCCCAATAGGCGTCGGCCGACAGGTCCGACCGCAGCATCGCCCGATCGTAGCGGTGAATCTCGCGCCGTCCGCGCCGCTGTTCGACGCACAGCGCTTCCAGCGCGGCGGCATTCGCCCCGGCCGCGTCCAGCCCCTCCATATGCAAAAAGCCACGCGCCCAGGGGGCGTCATCCAGCTGCGCCAGGAAACTGCGCCACGCCGCGACTTCCTGCCCTTCGCGAATCATCGGCGCGCCAAAGAAGCAATGATCGTGCATCCAGTTGGACACGCAGCCGATCGGCATGCGGCCATGGCGCGGCTGCACCACGACCGGCAACAGCCCGATCAGATGGTCGCCCACCCGCGCTTCGATCAACCGGACATGCGCGTCGGTGGCGAGATGGTCGATCGCCGCGCCCAGCATGTCGGGCGCATAAAAGGCATTGGCTTCCGCCGCCTCCTTCGCTAGCGCCGCCCAGCGCGCACGCGGCTTCGCCCCCGTTGGCAGGGGGACGGGGCGCGATGGGTGCAATGCCATGTCCATCGGTTTCGCCTTAAATGGCAAAGATTAGGGAAAGCCTAAACTTTGCCCGCTAGGCGCGAAGCCACAGGATGGTTTATCGGGCAAATGGGGCGCGAAAAGGCCTTTACTTTGCCCGCCACTTTGGTGTGACTGACAGGGTGCGCCGCCCGCTGGCGCGACTTCGCGTGGGAGAATGAAGAGCATGACGATATTGGTCACCGGCGCGGCCGGCTTTATCGGCATGACCGTCGCCGATCGGCTCATGGCGCAGGGCCATGCCGTGGTCGGCATCGATAATATGAACGATTATTATCCCGTGTCGCTGAAGCGGGACAGGATTGCCGCGCTGGAACAGGCGCATGGCAAGCTGTTCACCTTTCACGAGCTGGATTTCGCCGACAATGATGCGTTGCAAGCAGCGCTTGCCGATCAGGTGATCGAATCGATCGTCCATCTCGGCGCGCAGGCCGGCGTGCGCTATTCGCTGATCAATCCGCACGCCTATGTGCGCTCCAACTTGGCGGGGCATGTCAACATGCTGGAACTCGCGCGTGAGCGGCGGGTGCGGCATTTTGTCTATGCCTCTTCCTCCTCCGTCTATGGCGGCAATGACAGCCTGCCGTTCCGCGTAGAGGACCGGGCCGACCATCCCGTTTCCCTCTATGCCGCGACCAAGCGTGCTGACGAACTGATGAGCGAGACCTACGCCCATCTGTTCCGCATACCGATGACGGGGCTGCGCTTCTTCACCGTTTACGGGCCTTGGGGGCGGCCAGACATGGCGATGTGGATCTTCACCAAGAAGATTCTCGCCGGGGATCCCATTCCGGTATTCAACCATGGCCGGATGCAGCGTGATTTCACCTATATCGATGACATCGTCACCGGGGTCATCGGCTGCCTCGACCATCCGCCCGCCGATGACGGCGCGCCCAAGCCTGGTGGCAGCCGGTCGCCGCACCGGCTCTACAATATCGGCAATAACAAGCCGGAAGAACTGATGCATCTGATCGCGGTGCTGGAGGATGCGCTGGGCCAGAAGGCGCAGATCGATTTCCAGCCGATGCAACCGGGCGATGTTCACGCCACATTTGCCGACATCAGCGCCATCGCCCATGACATCGGCTTTGCCCCGACCACGCAAATTGAATCGGGCGTGCCGCGATTCGTGGCATGGTATCGGGACTATCATCAGCCAAAATGACAATCCTGTTGCAACGCACCCACTGAGGCGAGAAAAGTTCCGCGGCTCGTCGCTAACTTAACTCCGCCTGTCGCGCGGCGTCGCGACGGTGTGAAGCAAAACCACGCCGAAATCCCTTTTCGCAGTTGCAAAATGATTTGCCATAAGTCCCTGAAACGGCGTAGACAGTCGCCCTGTGCCGGGGGTCAAACCGGCCAGGGGTCGCGGAACGAGGGATAGACGGCGCACCAAATAAGGTGGTTCGTCGCCGCGTGTGCCAGCCGGATATCCGGCGGTGACATGCGGGAAAAAGGGCAAACGCGTGTCGACACTTGCTTCGAAAATTGTGCCGTTCGGTTCGGGCGGACGAATAGTGAAGGCGGCCTGCCACAGCCTGTCGGTCGCTGCATTGGGCCTCAACGCGCTGGAAGCGCAATTTTCTGAACGTGACTTTGCCGCTACATTCGTGCGGCTGATCGGCGTCATCATGAATGTCCGGGGTCGCGTGATCGTGACCGGCATTGGCAAGAGCGGCATTGTCGCCCGCAAGATGACGGCGACTTTGACCTCCACGGGCACGCCGGCCATCTTCCTGCATCCAGCCGATGCTGGCCATGGCGATCTGGGCATGGTGACGCCGGATGATGTCGTGCTGATGCTGTCCCATTCGGGCGAGTCGACCGAGCTTGGCCCGATCATCCAATATTGCAAGCGCTTCGCCATTCCCTTGCTGGGCATGACCGCGCGGGCCCACAGCACGGTCGCCACCGCCGCAGACATTTGCATGCTGATGCCCGATGTGCCGGAAGCCTGCCCCAATTCGCTCGCTCCCACCACGTCGACCACGGTGCAGATGGCCTTTGGTGACGCCATGGCGATTGCGCTGATGGAAATGCGCGGATTTTCGGCGGATGATTTCCACAAATTCCATCCCAATGGCCGTCTTGGCGCGCAACTGATCAAGGTGCGCGAACTGATGGCCAAGGGAGCGGACATCCCCTCCGTGCGGGAAGGCGCCTCGCTGCTCGATGCGACCATCGAAATGACGCGCGCGCGCCTTGGCGGCACAGCGGTTGTCGATCGCGAAGGGCGGCTGATCGGTGCCTTCACTGACGGCGACCTGCGCCGCACCGTGACCGGCAAGCAGAATCTGACCGAGGCGGTCGGCCGCTTCATGACGCACACGCCGCTGGCCGTGGGGCCGGACGAACTGGCGCAGGAAGCACTGCACCTGATGCATGAACGCAACGTCATGCTGCTGTTCGTTTGCGACAATGGTCGTTTGATCGGCGCCGTCCATATGCACGATCTGCTGAACGCGGGCGTCGCCTGAACCAGCTTGTCGTCATTCCCGCGCGGGCGGGGTCATCCCGCCTGCCGCGCAAGCCGCTGCGTCTGATCGCCGGGCGCACCTTGCTCCATCGCACCATCGCCATGGCCCGCGCCGCGATCGGCGCGCGCGCGGGCGTTGCGCTGACGGTCGCTACCGATGATGACGAAATCGCCGATCATGCCCGCGCGGTCGGGTGTGATGCGGTGATGACCGACAGCGCCATTGCCACCGGATCGGGGCGCGCGCTGGCCGCCGCGCTGGCGGAGCCCATGCCGCCGCGCTTCGTCGTCAACCTCCAGGGCGATTCCCCTTTTCAGCCGCAGGGTGCGCTGGGCGCGGTCATAGCCGCGCTGGAGGCGGGCGCGCAGGTCGCCACTCCGGTGATCGCGCTCGATTGGGCTGCGCTCGATGCCCTGCGTGATCACAAGACCCGCTCTCCTTTCAGCGGCACGACCTGCGCTCGCGCGCCAGATGGCCGGGCCTTGTGGTTCTCCAAAAATATCATTCCCGCCATCAGGGGGGAGGATGCCCTGCGCGCCAGCCAGCCCGTCTCGCCGGTCTGGCGGCATGTCGGCCTTTATGGCTATGCACTGGACGCCCTGCGCGCCTTTGAAGCCAGCCCCCCCACGGCGCTCGAAAATCTGGAAGGGCTGGAGCAGCTGCGTTTGCTGGAACTGGGCATCCCGGTCATGACCGTGCCGGTCAATCCGCCGCTGTTCGACAGTAGCGGCATTGATACCGAAGCGGACATCAGCCGCGTCGAGGCGCTGATCGCCCGGCATGGCGATCCGACGCCGCCCTGACGCCATGCGCCGTCTTTTCATCATCCGTCATGGCAACACGTTCGCCAGCAGCGCGCAGGCCTGTCGCATCGGATCACGCACGGACCTGCCGCTGGTCGAGAGTGGCCATGCCCAGGCGCAACGGCTGGGCGCGTGGTTCGCCGCGCAGGACTTCGCCATCACCCGCCTGCTGACCAGCCCGCTCCTGCGCGCCCGACAAACCGCGCAGGCGATCGCTGAAGCCACCGGCCATATGCCAGACGGTACGGGCGACTGGCTGGGCGAAATCGATCATGGTCCCGACGAAGGCCGGCCCGAGGCGCAGGTTCTGGCGCGCATCGGCGCGCAGGCGATCGCCGACTGGGATGAGCGCGGCATCGCCCCGGCCGACTGGATCGTCGACGCCGAAGCGCGGATCGCGGCATGGCGCGCCTGCTTTGCCGAGGGCGGGGAGGGGGTGGACCTGTTCGTCACCAGCAATGGCGCGGCCCGCTTCGCGCTGCTGGCTGCCGGTTTGCCGCTAGGATCGCTCAAATTGCGGACGGGGGCGTTCGGGGAGCTGGCGCTGGATGCGGATGGCGGGGTGACGCTGGTGCGATGGGACGTGCGGCCTTGAAGCGATAGCGACGCGCTCGCTTCCTCTTGCCTGCCGGGGTGTGGCGGACCGCCGATCGAGGCTGCTAGTAGCTTTTGGAAAACCAGATCATGATGCCCATCGAGGCTATCGCCCAGCCGGCCAGCCCGACCGCCAGGCCACTGATGACGCCGATGGTCATGTTCCAGCGGCGCGCACTGAGAATAGCGCCACCAAGCGCGAGGGCGAATACCACCAAAACGATTGCCGCCAATGTCATGAGGCAGCTTATCGCAGCACAAATGAAAATGTGCAATCCATGATTGCTACAGGGTTGACGCCCCGGATCAACCCGCTTTCAAACGGTTCGTCGCGTCAGGAAAACTCCACAACGTCCGCGCTTAATTTTTTCGCTGCGGGACCGAGAATGTCCCCGTCACCCGGCCCCCGGCGCTGCCTGTCACGCCAGCGCCGCCGCCCGATGCGCGACCATCGACGGTCGATCGCCCGGTGTTCAGGTCCATCACCAGCCGCCCGCCGGTCAGCCGGTTGGACCCCTGCGTCAGCGCGACATTGCCCAACATGGTGATGAGCTTGCTGTTGAGGTCGTAAATGGCGACATTGCCACGCGCGGTCTGATCCGCCTTGGTCACCACGACATTGCCCGATGCGTCGATCCGGTCGATCTCCACCCCGCTCGCGCCGCCGCCTGGCTCGTTGCGATAGGCCACCGTCATGCGCGCGGCGTTGAGCGTCATGCCCGCCTGCGTCACTTCGACATTGCCGGACACGACGACGCGGTCGGCGCGGTCCTGCACCTCGATCCGGTCTGCGGTGAAGTTGACCGGGGCGTTGCTGTCATGCTTGCTGACGACTTGCGCGAGCGATGGCATGGCGCCGACGAACATCAGGCCCGCGGCGCCCGCGCAGCCGACCGACAGCAGAAGATAAGAGGCTTTCATCAGTTTCGCCCTTTGAGGCCATTTTGTTCGATGCGCAAGCTGGCCCGGCCATTCAATGTCACCGTGCGCGCGCTCATGTCGGCTTCCAGATGGTCCGCGCTGAATGTGCCGATCGGGATGCGTCCGTCGACCCGACCCGCGCTGCGCATCCGCCGGGTCTTTAGGTCGATGCCGACGTCGCGCGTGGTCAGGCGATAGCCGCCCGCCGCCTCGAACTGCACTGGTCCTTCGATCCCGACCCGCTCGGTCTCCATGTCGTAACGACCCTTTTGTGCGCTCAGCACGGCGGGGCCGTCCGACAGCAGGATGCGCGCGGACATGCTGTTCAGGTCCACGATCGGCTCGCGCGAGCTTTTCTGCACCGCTGATCCCGCGCGCAGGGAAAAGGGCTGCCCCTTGCTGTCCTGCCCGCGATACAGCGCCTCGGTCACGCGCATGCGTTCCTTGGCGACTTCGACCTTGTTCTTGTCCAGAACGAAGCTGACCTTGTCGCCGCTGGTAAAGGGCGCGGTCGCCAAAAGCGCGCTCAGCACCCCGACCGCGACCGGCAGCCAGTTTTTGAGCAGGCCGACCAGCCGGTCATGGCTGCCCCCCGGTCGCGCCCAGTGGCGGCGCACATCGCGTTGCTGATCGGCCTGGACGGACATGGTGACGACGATCCGATTCGCTTACATGTGGGAAAATATGTCGATCTCCGGCCATCCCGCCAGGTCGAGTTCGGCACGGTGCGGCAGGAAATCGAAACAGGCCTGCGCCAGTTCCATCCGCCCTTCGCGCTCCAGCCGCTTGTTCAATTCGGTGCGCAGCGCGTGGAGGAAGCGCACGTCGGACGCGGCATAATCCTTCTGTGCGTCGGACAGGACGGGGTTGCCCCAGTCGCTCGACTGCTGCTGCTTGCTGATGTCCTGGCCCAGCAGTTCGCGGACCAGTTCCTTCAGGCCATGGCGATCGGTATAGGTGCGGATCAGACGCGAAGCGATCTTGGTGCAATAGACAGGGGCTGCCACGACGCCCAGATAATATTTGATCGCGGCAATGTCGAAACGCCCGAAATGGTAGAGTTTCAGCCGTTCCGGGTCCGCCAGCACGGCGCGCAGGTTGGGCGCAGCATAGTCCGATCCGGCGGCAAAGCGGACCAGATGTTCATCGCCCTTGCCATCGCTGATCTGCACCACGCACAGGCGGTCGCGCGGGGTGATCAGCCCCATGGTTTCGGTGTCGACGGCAACCGGGCCGGGGGCGAGCACGCCTGCGGGCAGGTCTTCTTCATGAAAATGGACGGTCATGGCTTCCCCTCTATGGGCAAAGCGGGGATATCGCAATCAAAGGCTTTGCCGATGGTGCGACATGGCCATAGGATCAACCGAAGTCCTACCTGAAGCCTTGCCTGTAAAAACATTCGCGCTCCCCTGAAAAGTTGATATAGTGATTCCCAAACCGCGCCTTTGCGGTGGATTGTGCATGTCATTCGCCCGACATGTTTGTCCGATTGGTCTTGGGGCGAAGCGAAAGTGACTAACAGGGCATGAGTTTTGACAGAGGTCGCCGCGGCGGGCGCGGCAAGGACAAGCGCGACGGTTTCGGCGACGACAATTTCTACGATCAGGGCGCTGGCGGCGGCGGTGGTCGCGGTGGTTTTGGTGGCGGCTTCGGTGGCGGTGACCGCTTCGGCGGCGGCGGCGGTGGTTTCGGCGGTGACCGCTTCGGCGGCGGCGGCGGTGGTTTCGGCGGTGATCGCGCCGGCGGCGGCGGCTTTGGCGGTGGCAACCGCGGCGGCTTCGGTGGCGGCGGCGGCGGCGGTGGTCGCGGCATGCCTGCGCAGGTCGTTGGCGAAGGCACTGGCGTCGTTAAATTCTTCAATGGGCAAAAGGGCTTCGGCTTCGTCGTTCGCGATGACGGCGGCGAGGACGTGTTCGTGCATATCAGTGCTGTCGAACAGGCCGGCCTGACTGGCCTGGCCGAAGGTCAGCAGCTTGGCTTCACCCTGGTGGATCGTGGCGGCAAGGTTTCGGCAACCGATCTCAAGATCGAAGGCGAACCGCTCCCCGTGACGGACCGTGGCCCGCCGCGCGAACCGCGCGCCGGTGGTTTCGGCGCCCCCGGTGGTGATCGTGGCGGCCCGCAGCGCCAGCTGACCGGCGAACGCGCCAGCGGCACGGTCAAATTCTTCAACGCGATGAAGGGCTTTGGCTTCATTCAGCGCGATGATGGCCAGCCCGACGCCTTCGTCCACATCAGCGCCGTCGAACGCGCTGGCATGGCCGCCCTGAATGAAGGCGATCGTCTGGACTTTGAACTGGAAGTCGACCGTCGCGGCAAATATGCCGCCGTCAACCTCCAGCCCAAGGCCGACTAAGCGGCCACACTTCCGCTTTCGCGGGAGAGGATAAAGAAGGGGTCGCCTGCCCGGCGGCCCCTTTTTTGGTGTTGGGGTGTGGGGCGGCTATGCCGCGTGACGATGGCATTGCCGCAATCAGGCGCGAAGGCTTATTCGCGCAGGCAAGCGCGTGAACGCGATATTGTCCGCGTCACCCGGCTGCACGGACGCCGTTTCGTCCATCCCGCTTGACCTGATACAGGGCAGTGTCGGCGGCCTCGAACAGTTGATCGCGCGACATGCCCGGCATGTAGCCTGCGACTCCGCAACTGATCGAGGTGAGGACTAACAGGGTATCATCGGAAAATATGGGGCGTTGGGAAATGGAATAGGCGATACGCTCGCAGGCCAGTTTCGCTGTTTCCAGGTCGCATTGAAAGAGGATCGCGAACTCGTCGCCGCCGATACGGCCTACGATGTCGCTTTGTCTTATGCCGGCGGTCAATCGCTGCGCGATCTCCATGAGAACCGCATCCCCGACCTGATGACCGTAGCGGTCGTTGATGACCTTGAAATGATCGACATCGACAATCGCTACCGAACAGGGACGGCTGGTGTCGGCCAGCGCGGCGCGCACATGTCGCCGAAAGCCAGCCCGGTTCTTGACCCCGGTCAGATCATCGGTTTCGACCTGAATGGTTATCGCCTGCTCGCGGGCCTTTCGCGCTGTCGCGTCGCGCAAGGTCACGACGCGCCCAACAATCATGCCATCACGGGTAAGATCCCGGAACGATGCTTCCAGTGTGAGGGACGGTTGCAAAATCGGCGAAAACTCGATGGCCTTCTCCGTGCGCCGTTCATCGGTGGGGCGGCCAGACGCCACCAGCAGCTCTTCGCCTGTGCGAAGGGCGATTGCAGCGGCGGGATTGCCAAAAAGCTCCTCCGGCCCAAGCCCCAGATATTCGCGCACAGGACCGTCCGCCCATCGGCACACGCCATCATTGTCGAAGCTCAGGATGACGTCGGGTGAATGCGCCATGATGAGGCGCAGCGTCTCCTCGCGGGCGGCCAGATTGCCCAACGCTTCGGCGCGCGATGCAACGATCGCTGCGACAGGCAGTGTCGTCACCAATAGCGTCGCCAGATAGGCCTGAAAGAAGATGGCCTGAAAAGTAGCGCCCTCATTGATCAAGGCCATGGGGCCAAAATGCTGAAGGGCTGACACCGCGCCGATAATGGCAACGAGCATGACTCCAGCATAGGTGCCGAGCCGCCCGATGCGGAATGAGAGTAGAAGAAGCGAAGTGAAGGAAAGGAACAGTATCGGCAGGTGATTCTGCCCGAACACAAAAATTGTCACGGCGGCGTGGATCGCCATCAGGGCGAATGTTTCGCCTCTTTCCCACAGACTTTTGGCCGCAAAGCAACGACGGTAGCTTCCATCGAAAACGGCGTTCAGGAACGGCGTACAAACGAGCAATCCAAGCGAATTGCTGGCAAACCAGCGGATGAATGACGGGCCGATCGGCACATTGTAATTCACCGAAGCGACCAGAGATCCGACAGCGGCTCCCATCAAGGGGGCGAAAAGACCTGCCCAGATGACGAAGCGCCCGACCGCCCTTACATCGGAGAGCAGATTCCTGGTGTCGCCGGACCGTCTGAGCGACCATGCCGCCAGCAGCACCTGGCCCATGTTGATCGCACCATAGAGAATGATCCCGATGGTCCATTCACGGGTGAGCCCGTTGGCGGCAAGGTTGCCCAGCCACCCTGCCGTCAGAAGCAATGGCCAATGCCGTCTGCCCGAATTGAGGAGCAGCGCCAGGATGATGGCATCTGCGGGCCACACCGTTGCGTGATCACGGCCGTCGCTTGTCAGCGCGATAGTGCCACTGGCAAGCATCAGATACCCTAACGCCCCCACCAGCGCGAAGGCGATCGGCTTTCTCAGCAATATTCCGTTGAAAGGGCGGCGGCTGTGCATCACGCCCTGTCTTGCCCGCACGCTGGTTAAAAAGACGTCAACCTTCCTGGACTATGCGACGAATGACATTGAAAACTGATGCTTTTTCCTCCGTCGCCTCTTTTTGATGGGGCCACCCGATTTCGCGGCTTCAGGCAAATTGGGCGATCGAGGATGATCGACGATGGCCGTTGACACCCCGTCCCAAATGCAGCGCGGCCATTTGCCTGCCAGCCACAACTCCCGATCACACACGCCTGAACGGAAACGGCGCGCTTGTCCGTTCATAGCCATGCAAATCGAGCGCCCGTGTTACCGGGGGCAGCGCCCTGTCGGGGCAGGCGCGGCGTTCGCACAGGTGGCAGGTCGGGCCGACCTCGACCGCATCGTCCTTGTCCGCGTCGATCCCGTCGGCGTGGACGATCCGCGACGCATGTTTCGCCTCGCACCCCAGCGCGATGACCGCGCGGCCACGCGCGCCCGGCGGAAGGGGCAGCGCCATGGCGAGCGTGACGAAGCGGCGCTCGTCCAGCGTCTCGATCAGTTGCACGCTCACCTGATCGACTGCGCCAGCGCCATGCGCGTCCCAGCGGGGGCAAGTGCTGCCATAGCGGGCAAAGGGCCAGGCTTCGCCGTCGAAGCGCTTGGATATGATGCCCGCCCGGTCCATCCTGACCATGAAGAAGGGGATGCCGCGCGCGCCGGTGCGATTGAGGCTGGTCAGACGGTGGGCAAGCTGTTCGCTCGACACGCCGAACCTGTCGCGCAGCATGGGCAGGTCATGGCGGCATTGCTCCGCCGCCTGGCGGATGCGGTCATAGGGCATGATCAGCGCGGCCGCGGCATAGTTGGTGAGCGCGATGGTGGCGAGGCGGCGGCTATCCTCGTCCGGCGGGGCCGTGCGGGCGACCTGCGCGGCAATCGCGTCGGCCAGTTCCTGCGCGCACAGATGATAGGCGATGGCGAACAGCCGCCCGGACGCGGCCAGCCGCTCGCTCAGCATCAACCGCCGCCGGTGCATGTCATAATGGCGCAGCGTCCCCGCCAGCACATCGGCGCGCAGCACCTGGACGGCCATGCCGTGCCGGTCTTTCAGGCGCGCGCGCAACTCGGCCTGCAACAGCGCGGGGTCCTGGCTCAGCTGCGCGGCGATGGCTTCGGCGCCCGCATCGATCTCGGCAAAATGATTGCCCGCCCGCGCGATCGTCTCGCGCAGCCAGTCGATCGGCGCGACCAGTGGCGCGGGGCCGCGCTCCCCCGCCGCTGCTTCGCCCGGCAGGCGGCGCAGATCGCTTAGCGCACGATAGAATCGGGCGATGGCTTCGCTGACGCCGGGATAATTTTCCGACACTTCCAGCACTTCGTCGCGCGCAATGCCGATGTCGCGCACCAGCGCGTCGGACAATATCTCGCTCAGTTCGCCCGATCCGCCATCATTGGCGCGCGCGGTGAAATCGCGAATGTCGATGTCATAGACATTGGCCAGCCGCAGCAGCATCTGCGCGCTCAACGGTCGCTGGTTGCGCTCCAGATGGTTGAGATAGCTGGGAGAAACCCCCAGTTCCTCGGCCATCCGGGTCTGGTTGAGGCCCAGTTCGCGGCGCAGGACGCGCAGCTTGGGGCCGAGATAGAGTTTGCGGTCTGTCGCATCTGCCATAAAGTCATAATGTCATAGATTGACAGATTGACCAAATCCTATTGTGACACGCGGCCACTCATCGCCCTTCCGCTGCGCGTCAATATGTCTAACTCATTGTTCATCGCCGCAAGACGGCTCGCTGAGACAAGGACAGGATCATGACGACGGGCACGATGACGCAAGATATGACGGACACCAGCGGCCACCCCCAGCCCGCCCGGTCGCGCGCGGTTTTCTCGCAGGAGGACTTCGGCCTGATCCGCACTGCCATCGTCCATTATCTGCGCGAGATTCAGGACCAGCCGGAATCGGTCAAATATGCCAATCTCTATCACCGGCTTGGCCGCGTCGCCTGATCGGCGTCCAGCCTGACTGAAGCAGCACGGCACCGGCCAGCCATGGCCGGTGCCGTATGGCTATCAAAAGAAGCGCGTGATCCAGTAGAAGCCCGCGCCGATCAGGGCGGCGGCGGGCAGGGTCACGACCCACGCGACGATGATGCGCGATGCGATGTTCCATCGTACCGCCGACAGCCGCCGCGATGCGCCGACACCCACGATCGCACCAGTGATGGTATGGGTCGTCGACACCGGAATGCCCAGATGCGTCGCCATGAACAGGGTGATCGCTCCGCCGGTTTCCGCACAGAAACCCTGCGCCGGGCTAAGCCGCGTGATCTTCGACCCCATGGTGTGGACGATCTTCCACCCACCAAACAGCGTGCCGAACCCCATCGCCGCCTGACAGCTGATCACGACCCAGAAGGGTACGTGGAATTCGCCCTGCAACATGCCCTGCGAATAGAGCAGCACGGCGATGATCCCCATCGTCTTTTGCGCGTCGTTGCCGCCATGCCCCAGCGAGTAGAGGGATGCGGAAACGAGTTGCAGCTTGCGGAACACGCCGTCTGCGCCATGGGGCGTGAAGCGGCGGAAGATCCAGCTGATGATCAGCACCAGCAGCAACGCCAGCAGCAGGCCAATCGCGGGCGACATGACGATCGCTGCGCTCGTCTTGAACACGCCCGACCATATCACCGCGCCCAGCCCGGCCTTGGCCGTCCCCGCGCCCAGCAACCCGCCGATCAGCGCATGGCTGGAGGAAGAGGGGATGCCCAGCGCCCAGGTGATGAGGTTCCACGAAATCGCCCCCATCAGCGCGCCGAAAATCACCTGCGGATCGATGATCGCGGCGTCGACGATCCCCTTGCCCACTGTGGTCGCGACATGCAGGCCAAAGAAGAGGAAGGCGATGAAGTTGAAGAAGGCTGCCCAAACGACCGCATATTGGGGCTTTAGCACGCGGGTCGACACGATGGTCGCGATCGAGTTGGCGGCGTCGTGCAGGCCGTTGAGAAAGTCAAAGGCAAGCGCGACGCCGATCAGCGCGATCAGCAGCGGGAGGGCAATGGGGTCCATGAAGCGTATCCGGCGGGATCGTCAGGCGTGGTCGATGACCAGGCCGGAAATCTGGTTGGCGACATCCTCGAACCGGTCGGTGACCTTTTCCAGGTGGGAATAGATTTCCCGCCCGACGACGAAATCCATGGGATTGCCCTCGCGCGCGGCGGCATAGAGAGTCTTGAGGCCCGCTTCATGCAATATGTCGGCATGGCCCTCCAGCTTGACCAGCCGTTCGGTCAGGTCGTGCAGGCGCGTGGCGTTGAGGTTGAGCGAACGCAGCAGCGGCATCGCTTCGGCCGCCAGTCGCGCGCATTCGACGATCAGCGCGCTCATATCCTGCATCTGGGACGGGAATGCCTTGACCTCGTAGAGGGCGATGGCCTTGGCGGTCTGGTTCATCTGGTCGATCGCGTCGTCCATCACGCCGATCAGGCCGGTGATGGCGCTGCGGTCGAACGGGGTTACGAAGATGCGCCGCACGTCCAGCAACACGTCGCGGATGATGTCGTCCGCTTCATGTTCGCGATCGGAAATCTCCTTGATATGGACGTCCATGTCCGGTCCGCCCTTGAGCAGCCGGGCCAGCGCGTCCGCGCCGGCGACCAGGGTTGCCGCATGATTTTCGAATTGCTCGAAAAAGCGGCCCTGCTTTGGCATCAACGCATGAAACCAGGCGAGCATTCCAGTCCTTTCGCTTTGCTTGTCCTTGAACCACAGCAGCATCCGCACGAACCGGCCCGGATCGCGGGGCGGCTTGCGAAAGGCGGCGATGATTGCCTGAAGATCGGGTTCGTCGACGGCGCAGGCGGCCTCCGCCACAGGGAACCAGCGCAGTTCGCGTTGCCCCTGTTCGGGCCATTGCGACAACTGGCCCGTCACGGCAAGCGGAAACACCTCGACGGTCGCTTCGCGCGCCGCGCCGCTGCGTTTGCGCTTGTCATAGCTGTAGCGGCCAAGCGAGGCGGGGCAGGCGATGCCGTGAATGCCCGCTTCCTCGAACGCTTCCAGTTCGGCGGCGCGATGGCCGGCCAGCCCCTTGATTCGGTTGCCTTTGGGAATGACCCACCGCCGCGTGTCGCGCGACGTGATCAGCAGGATCTGCATCGATCCGTCGGCATGGGTCGTATAGGGAAGGGCGGCGATCTGGCGCATGGAGTGCGCCTTGTAACGAAATTGTCACAATGCGCAATCGGACCTCATCATGCCGGGCTTTCCGCGCCGACGGCATCGGCCCTTAAAGAAACAGAAATTCCGCCAGCGCCTCGACCGCCGGTGTCTCAGCCGCGCGGGCTCCAAGCGCCTGTCGCACCTCGATCGCGGGCAATTGGCTGTCGAGCCGAAGCCGCTCGATCCCGTCCATCCGCCCCAGATCGCGCGCCAGCGCGCCGAAGGCGGCGAAAATGCCTTTGCCCGCGCGCAACGCCGTCATCACCGCGAACATATCATCGGATTCGAGCGCTGGTGCGCCAAGCTGCACCCGCCCGCGCGCCAGCGCATCCTCGATAATGTGGCGCATGGGGTTGCGCCGCTCCAGCGCCAGCATCGGCGTGACCGCCAGATCTTCGCGCGACACGCTGTCCGCCTGCGCCAGCGGATGGGCCGCGCCGGCATAGAGGCTGAGCGGTTCCGACCAGCCATAGCGGGACGCGAAACCGGCCGGTTCCTCCAGCGCATAGAAATAGGCGATGTCCGCGCGCCCCTCCCGCAACGCTGCCGCTGCGTCCGTCACCGACTGGACATGCAAGTCCAGCGTGATGGCAATATCCTCGTTCGCCGCCTCGAACGCCGATAGCGCGTCCTGAAAATGACCGAAGATCGGGGCAGGGGCCGCCAGCATGATCGTCTGGCACTGCGGCGGGGGCGGTTGGAGCGGCGGGGCCGGCGCTTCGGCGGGCGCAGCCGTATCGTCCCAATCCTCCGGCGCATCCTGCGACAATAATGTCATGGCCTGCGCCGTCTTGCGTCCGGCCGGCGTCAGGCGGCCGCTGCCGCTCATATCCTCGAACAGGCGATAGCCCAGCCGCATTTCCAGCGACGCGATGTCACGGGCGATTTCGTCGGCGGTGACGCCCAGCATATCGGCGCAGCGCGCGACGCTGCCCGCCGCGACCATCTGCGCGAAAATATCCAGCTGGCGCAGGGAAGGGCTTTGCATCCCCGTCTGATAGAGGAAATGCCGGGCCGGGTTAAGGGCGATCTTGGCGCAATCATACATTGCGATATTGACGAAGCCCCCAGGATGATGGCAGGGCGCTTCCCGGCCGGGCGGGTATAGCTCAATGGTAGAGCACTAGCCTTCCAAGCTTGTGATGCGGGTTCGATCCCCGCTACCCGCTCCAGCCCTTCCTCAGCAGATCAGCCCGGCCTTGGCCCGCAACTGCCCCGCTCCACCAGCGTGAACAGAAATTCCGGTTCGTCGAGCGGCCCGTTGGCGAGCGCGTCGATGACCGATCGGCCCATTTCCTCCAGCGGCTGACGCACCGTGGTCAGCGGCGGCCAGCTTGTGAGACTCGCGGGGGTATCGTCGAAACCGACCACCGACAGATCGTCCGCCACGTTCAGGCCCATGCGGTGGGCCAGGGTCAGTACGCCCAGCGCCATGTCGTCATTGGTCGCAAAGATTGCCGTGGGCGGCTGCGGCAGGGCCAGCAGCGCTTCGCCTGCCGCTATGCCCGACGTGAAATCGAAACCGCCCTGCACGAACAGCGCGTCGTCGACAGGCAGGCTCGCCGCGCTCAACCCGTCGCGAAACCCCTCGACCCGGCGCAGCGCCGCGCGGTGCGAGGGCGGGGGGGTGATGATGCCGATTCGCCGGTGCCCATGCCCGATCAGATGGTCGGCGACCATCCGCCCGGCGGCACGTTCGGGCGTGTGGATGTTGAAGCTGGCCGCGACAACCGATCCCGCGATCCGCGCGCAGGGCAGGCGCAATTCCGCCAGGCGCGCGAGCAGCGCTTCATTGTCTGACAAGGGCGGCACCAGCAGCACGCCGTCGGGCCGCAACGCCGCGACCAGCCGGTCCAGCACGTCGAACCATTCCTCGCCCGCTGCCGAAATCGGCTCCACCACCAGATGATAGCCCAGTTCGCGGCAGCGCGCCGCCGCGCCGGACTGGATGCCGCTGATATAACCGGGGGCGGGGTTGCTGTAGAGATAGGCGATCATGAAGGAGCGCCCGCCCGCGAGCCGCCGCGCCGACTGGTTGGGGCGATAGCCGAGCTGATCGATGGCCGCCTGCACCCGCCTGCGCAGGTCCGGGCTGACATTGGGGGCGTTGTTCACGACACGCGACACAGTCTTGATGGATGCCTTGGCCAAAGCGGCGACGTCGTGGATGCTGGTCATAAGCCTGTCATGGAAGGGAGACGCCACGCTTGGCAAGTCATGATCGCGACTCCTATGATAGATGCTGAACGAGCCGCACATGAAGGGTCATCGGCACATGAGCAATGTCGTCAATCTGCGTCAGGCGCGCAAGGTGAAGGCGCGGGCCGACAAGGCGCGCGTGGCAGACAGCAATCGCGCCAAATTCGGCCGGACGAAGGCGGAGCGGATCGCGCAGGGCAGGGATCAGGCGCGGCAGGACGCTTTGCTGGATGGCGCATATAGGGAAAGTCGCCGTTCAGACGAAACATAGTATAGTTCTGTAAATCTGCGGTTCATTTGAAGATGAACCATTGTTCATCTCAATCAATCTGCCGCTTATCCGCCTCCTTCCGTCCCGGAATCGAGAGTCACCTTGCAGTCGATTGAAGATGTCGCGGGTTCTTCTCTCGCTATGACTGAACACACAAGCCCCATTCGCCCCGCCAGGGCCGCGATCGCCGCTGTTTTGGCTCTCAGTGCAACCCCTTTGCTGGCGCAGGAAATCGCCCCGCCGCCGGTTGCTCCCACCGTGACGGTTCCCGCCACGCCTTCGGCACCTGCGGTCGCGCCCGTTGCCGCTGCGCCAGCCACGCCGACATTCGCGCCGAGCGCGCCGGTCGTGCAGGCAACCCCGTCGGTCGAGGAGCGTCGCGCCGCAGCCATTGCCGCTGCTGAAGCGGAAGCCGCCGCCACGCCTGCCCCGCGCCGCGCCGCGCCGCGCAGTGTGGAACGGGCCGCTGCGCCGGTAGCACCTGCCGCCATGGCCCAATCTGCTGCCCAGTCGACCCCGGCTGTTGCGTCGCCGACCGTGACGCCAGCCCCCGCTGCACCAATCGTTGCGCCTGAGCCGATGGCTCAGGCTCCCGCCGAGCCCGTCGTGGCCGAGCAGCCAGCCCGGACCGATAATGCGCTTCTGTTCGCCATGGGCGGCGTCGCCCTGCTGCTTGCCGGACTGGGTGGCGCTGCAATGATGCGCCGTCGTCGTCCCGCTGACGCGGTTGTGGACGATCAGGCGGTGGCGCCTGCGCCGATGGCCCAGCCGATGCCGGTTGCCGCGACGATGCCGGTTGAGGCCGCGCCGGAACCCGTCAGGCCAGCGCCTGTCGCGCCGCGTACGGCTTACACGCCCGCTGCCTCGGCAACGGACGAGGAGCGCACGATCGCGGCGATGGTGGCCGCGCCGCCCAGCGCGGAAAACCCCTTCCTCACCCATGCCAAGCGGCTGCGTCGGGCAAGGTTCCTGCTGGCCGAGCGCCAGGCGATCGAAACCCCGCCAGCGCCCCGCGCGGCTGACCCGGTTGCAGCCCCTGCTCCGGCGGTCGATCGCAGCCAGACCGTCTATCGCTTCGGCAATGATGGTGTGCGTACGGGCCTTCTGAAGCCGCGCACGTCCTGATTGGACTGAAGACAGAGTGAAAGGGACCGAAGGCGCTACGCTTTCGGTCCCTTTTTGCCTGTCCGGTTGCACTTTTGCACACTGGCTGATACGCGCCGCGCGCATCATCCGCGCCACCCTTGCACAGAAGAGTCGCTAGCCATGTCAGACAAGATCAACCGCATCGTCCTTGCCTTTTCCGGTGGCCTCGACACCAGCGTGATCCTGAAATGGCTACAACAGACCTACCAGTGCGAGGTGGTGACCTTTACCGCCGATCTGGGGCAGGGCGAGGAACTGGAGCCCGCGCGCGCCAAGGCCCGGCTGATGGGCGTCAAGGAAGAGCATATCTTCATCGACGATCTGCGCGAAGAATTTGTGCGCGACTATGTGTTCCCGATGATGCGCAGCAATGCGCTTTATGAAGGTCTCTATCTGCTCGGCACCTCGATCGCCCGGCCGCTGATCGCCAAGCGCCAGATCGAAATCGCCAAGATGGTGGGCGCGGACGCCGTGTCGCATGGCGCGACGGGCAAGGGCAATGACCAGGTCCGTTTCGAACTGGGCTATTATGCCCTGTCGCCGGACATCAAGGTGATCGCGCCGTGGCGCGAATGGGATCTGACCAGCCGCACCCGCCTGATCGAATTTGCCGAAAAGAACCAGATTCCAATCGCCAAGGACAAGCGCGGCGAAAGCCCCTTTTCGACCGACGCAAACATGTTGCATACCTCGTCCGAGGGCAAGGTGCTGGAAGATCCGTGGGATGAAGTCCCCGACTATGTCTATTCACGGACGGTCAACCCGGAGGACGCGCCCGACGCGCCCGAATATATCACCATCGATTTTGAGCGCGGCGATGGCGTGGCCATCAACGGCGTCGCCATGTCCCCGGCAACGCTGCTGGAAACGCTCAACGATTATGGCCGCAAACATGGCATTGGCCGTCTCGACCTGGTCGAAAACCGCTTCGTGGGCATGAAGTCGCGCGGCATGTATGAAACGCCGGGCGGCACCATCTATCACCTCGCCCATCGCGGTATCGAGCAGGTGACGCTGGATCGCGGCGCGGCGCATCTGAAGGACGAACTGGCCCCGCGCTACGCCGAACTCATCTATAACGGCTTCTGGTTCAGCCCGGAGCGTGAGATGTTGCAGGCAGCGATCGACCATAGCCAGGAAAAGGTCACCGGCACGGTGCGGCTCAAGCTGTACAAGGGCGGCGTCTATGTCGTTGGCCGCAAGTCGCCTAATTCGCTCTACAGCGAAAAGGTCGTGACGTTTGAGGATGATGCGGGCGCCTACGACCAGCGCGACGCGGCGGGCTTCATCAAGCTGAACGCGCTGCGGCTGCGCTTGCTGGGTCGGCGGGACCGCTGACAGCTATCACGCGCGGCCTGCCGCATGGTTAGGCAAGCGTTAACCGATTGTGGCCCATGCCTCCATTTCGGAGGCATGGGCATGTACGGTATAGAGTTGGAGACATCGTCAATCTGTCGGGCAATCGAACGCTCGACGGCGATCGTCAGCTTCGACATGCATTGTCGCGTCATTGGCGCCAACGACAATTTCCTGACCCTGTTCGGCTATGCTTTCGCGGACATAGAATTGCGCCCGCACAGCCTGTTCTGCGAACCGGGCTTTGCCGATACGCCCGGTTATGCGGCGTTCTGGGACAGGTTGCGCGCGGGACAGTTCGACACTGGCGTCTATCGGCGGCAGGATCGGCACGGTCGGCTGATCTGGATCAGGGGCAGCTATAACCCGATCTTCGACGATCAGGGCGTGCAGATCGGCATCATCAAATTCGCTACCGACATCAGCGCCGAACAGGAAGCGATCGCCGCGCGCGAGGACGCCGAGAGGCGCCTCAATCGCCAGGAACGCGACCGCCGCGCCAGCATAGAGCAGGTGCTCTGCGAAGTCGGCGGCATTGTCGATACGATTGACGGCATTGCCCGCCAGACCAATTTGCTGGCGCTCAACGCATCGATCGAAGCGGCGCGCGCGGGGGAGGCGGGGCGCGGCTTTTCCGTCGTCGCGGCGGAGGTTAAGAAGCTAGCGCTCGATACGCAGGCCGCCACGCGCGACGCCCGCGCCTTCATTTCCGGCTGATTTTCGGCGCGGCCACGCAAATACGCGGTTACAAATTGCGACAGTTTGCCGGTTGCACTGACATAGTTGCGGGACAAATCCTGCCCATAACGGATTTCAAGGACGGCGACTTGTCGTTCATGACAATCATTGGGAAGGTAACAGGATATGATCCGCAAATTTTTTGGCACCGTCGCGCTGGGTTCGCTCTTCGTCGGCGGTCTCGCCGCCTCGCATCTCGCTTTTGCCCAGCCGGGCGCTGATGGCCCCGGCCATCGGGGCGGTCGCGGCGGCATGATGGCAATGGCCGACACCAACAAGGATGGCGCGATCAGCAAGGCGGAAATGACCGCCGCGCTCGAAGGACGCTTTGTGAAGATGGACGTCGACAAGGACGGCAAGCTGACCCAGGCCGATCGCGACGCCATGCGCGCCCAGCGACTCGACAAGCGCTTTGCCATGCTGGACGCCGACAAGAACGGCCAGGTCAGCAAGGCGGAATTTGCCGCCGCCCACGAAGCCCGCGCCGACAAGCGCGCCGAGCGTGGCGAAGGCCGCAAATGGCAGGGTCGCGGCCATCATCGCGGTCACGGCATGATGGGCATGCGCGCCGACGCGAACAAGGACGGCACAATCACCAAGGCGGAATTCATGGCCGCGCCGACCGCGATGTTCGACAAGGCGGACGCCAACAAGGATGGCAAGGTGACCGCCGATGAAATGAAGGCAGCCCGTCAGGCGATGCGTGGCGCGTGGAAGGACCGCAAGGCTCCGCCGCCACCCGCAGGCTGACCTCTCCCCATTCGCGTCCGGCCCGGCATTTCCCCTGATGTCCCTGAACCCGGTCGCGACACCTGGAAGGGCGAAGGCGTCCCCCCTTGCGCCTTCGCCCTTCCAACCTTTGTTCAGCCGTGACAGACAGGCAGCATGAGCGAAAAACCCCATCTCCTCCTCGTCGATGACGAGCGTTCGATCCGCGAACCGCTGGCGCAATATCTCTCGCGCAACGGCTTCCGCGTCACCGCCGTCGACAGCGCGGCCGAAGCGCGCATCCGGCTGAATGCGAACGCGATCGACCTGGTGATCCTCGACATCATGATGCCAGGCGAGGATGGCCTGTCGCTGTGCCGCCATATCCGCGAAACCAGCGAGATCCCGGTGATCCTGCTGACCGCCCGCGCAGAGGAGACCGACCGCATCGTCGGGCTGGAAATGGGCGCGGACGATTATGTGCTCAAACCCTTTTCGCCGCGTGAACTGGTCGCGCGGATCAAGGTGATCTTTCGCCGCGTCGCCACCGGCGGCCAGCGCGTCACCGCGCCCGATGGCGCCAATTACAGTTTCGCCGGATGGCTGCTCAAGACGCAGGAACGCACGCTGGTGGATAGCGAGGGCGTGTCGCTGCCGCTTTCGACCGCCGAATATAATCTGATGCTGGCCTTTGCCACGCGCCCCAACAGCGTGCTCAGCCGCGACCAGTTGCTCGACATCACCCAGGGGCGTGAGGCCAATGCCTTCGACCGGGCGATCGACAATCAGATCAGCCGCCTGCGCAAGAAGATCGAGCCGGACCCCAAAAACCCCACGCTGATCAAGACCGTGTGGGGCGGCGGCTACACCCTGTCGGCGGAAGTCCGCAAATTGTGATGGCGCAGGGGTGGCGGCGGCTGCGCCTATGGTCGCAAAGTCTGGTGGGCCAGATCATCCTGATCGTCGCGCTGGCGCTGTTTGTCGCGCAGGCGATCAATTTCACGCTGCTGTTTCGTGAACGGACCCGGCTGGAACTGACCGGCCAGACGGCCCCTGCCGTCTATCGCGTCGTCGATGCGCTCGACAACCGGCCCGACCGTCCCGCCCCGCCGCGCATGCGCGCGCGCTTCGTCCAAGGCACGCCGACACTCGAAGGACAGCCGCGCCCGGACATCGAACGGCGCGCAATGGCGATGTTCGATGATATTGGCCTCAATATCCTGAATGTTCGCGTGGTGCAGGATGACGCCATCATGCCCCTGCGCCGCTGGGAACGCATCCGCATTCGCGCCAATGGCGATCGTCCGCACGACCATCGCGTCGCGCGGCTGACGCTGGCGGCGGAATATGAAGCGGGCAAATGGGTGGTGACGCAGGCGCGCACCGGTGACCGGCCGCAACGCTTTGGCGGCTGGCTGGTCGGTCAGACGCTCATCCTCTACGTCATCGTCCTGCTGCCCCTGCTGTGGGTTGGCAGCCGGCTGGCGCGTCCGTTGAAGCAACTTACCGGCTCCGCCCTGCAATTTGCCCGCACCGGCGCGGCCGATCCGGTCGATGAACGCGGCCCCGGTGACGTGCGCGACCTCACCATGGCGTTCAACGCCATGCGATCGCGCATCATCGCCATGCTGGACGAAAAGGACCGGATGCTGGGCGCGATCGGCCATGACCTGCGCACGCCGCTCGCTTCGCTGCGGGTCCGCGCCGAATCGGTCGAGGATGATGGCGAACGGGCGCGCATGTCCGAAACCATCGAGGAAATGAACCGGATGCTGGAGGACATCCTCTCGCTCGCCCGCGCCGGGCGCAGTACCGAAGCCGCGCAGAAGGTCGATCTCGCCAGCCTCGCCGACGCGGTGGTGGAGGATTTCATCGAACTGGGGTCGCCGGTCGCCATGACCGACAGCGATCGCGCCGTCGCCTTCGTCCGCCCGCAGCAGATTCGCCGCGCGCTCCGCAACCTCATCGAAAACGCCATCGTCTATGGCGATCGCGCGCATGTGTCGGTCAGCCGCGAAGGGGCGATGATCCGCATCGCCGTGGCCGACGAAGGGCCGGGCATTGCCGCGGACCGCATGGACGAAATGCTCGAACCCTTCACCCGGCTGGAAGGGTCACGCAACCGGGAAACCGGCGGGGCCGGGCTGGGGCTGGCGCTGGTGCGCGCGATCATGGCGGAGCATCAGGGCCAATTGCGGCTGGCGAACCGACCGGGCGGCGGACTGGAAGCCAGTCTCCTATTGCCGGGTTGAGGCTCGATAGGGCGGGCTGTCCATCAAACCGCCAGCCTGTCCTTCACCTGCCTGGCCCGCACCTCTTCTAGTCTTTTGGATCGTTCCTCCAGATAGACCTTGATCATCGCCACGATCGGATCGGCCAGAAACAGCCCCATGATCCCGAACAGCGCGCCAAACAAAATCTGCGCCGCCAGCACCAGCGCCGGGGCCAGATCGGTGGCCTTCTTCGCCACCATCGGCACGATCAGATAGCCATCGACCAGTTGCACCGCCAGATAGACGCCAAAGGCATAAAGGCCCGTATTGGTCCCGCCCGAAAAGCCGACCAGGATGATCAGCACGCCGGATATGATCGATCCGATATTGGGCAAAAAGGCGAAGAGGCCGGTCAATATGCCCAGCAGCCCCGCCATCGGCACGCCGCCTGCCCATAGCAGCAGCCAGGTGCCGACCCCTTCCACCGTCATGCCGATCAGCCGCCCGGCCATCAGCCGTCGCAACGTCCAGCCCATCTTGTCGGCGATGGCGTAGAAATGGCTGCGCTTGTCCATCGGCAGCATCCAGGCGACCCCGCGTTCGTACAGTTTGGGATCGACCGCGATGAAAATCGCCAGCACCAGCATCATCACCCCGCTGGTGATCGCGCCGACCGCGGTGCCGACCGCTGCCGTCACCCGGCCCATGGAACTCATCGCCTGGCTGGCCAGGCTCTTCAGATCCTCCGGCGTCGTCGACACGCCCATCTGCTGCATCCAGCCGCCCACGCGCGCGACCTGCGCTTCGACAATGGTCCGCATCGCCTGCGCCTGATTCATCAGGCTCGATCCGGTAAGGTAGAAGGTCCAGACCATGAAGGCGACGGCACCCAGCAGCACGATCGTCAAGCGCCAGCCGCGCGCGATCGGCAATATGCGGTTCAACAGCCGCGCCCCGCCATCCATCATCGTCGCCAGCACCAGCGCGCCCAGCACCAGCAGGATCGGCTGGGCCAGCAGGGCGATCAGCCCTATGACGATGGCGAAGGCAAACCATACGCCCGCACGCTGCAATTCATGCGCGACCAGCGGGCTACGCACTTCGCTGGGACCGGGCGCCTCGACATGATGTTGCGTGTCGCTCAAACCCGATACCCCTTTGGTCTTTGACTATTTCGGGTCGGTAACGCTCACTGGTCGCAGGCTGTTCCCGGCCCGGCCGCTACGCAGTGACCGGACCCAGCTCAGCGGGTTCCATGTCGTGTCGCCGTCCAGGCTGAAGGTGATGAATTCCGCCCGCCCGCCAATCGCTTCCCATGGCACAGGTCCACCCAACCCATTTTCTTCCAGCGGCGCGCGGCTGTCGGCGCTATTGTCGCGATTGTCGCCCATCAGGAACACATGGTTGGCGGGCACCCTGACCGGCCCATACCAGTCGAGCGCGCTCGGCCCCATGTCGATGGTGAGGTAGGTCTTGCCATTGGGCAGGATTTCCTGCCGTACCGGCAATTCGCAATAGTCCTTGCCGTCCGCGCCGCTGACCCGCGCGCCGGGGAATTGCATCGGCGAACAGGGCGCGTTGGCATCGACGGGCAGGCGCAGCGTTTTCAGCGCCTTCTGCTTCACCGGCACGCCGTTCAGCACCACCTGTCCGCCGCGCACCTCGACAATGTCGCCGGGCAGGCCGATCACCCGCTTGATATAATCTTCCCGCCGGTTCTGCGGCGACACGATGACGATGTCGCCGCGTTGGGGCATGCGCCCGAACAAACGCCCTTTCAGAAAGGGGAGGGGGTGGAAGCTGGGCGAGACATAGGACCAGCCATAGGGGAATTTGCTCACCACCAGCCGGTCGCCGGTCAGCAGCACCGGCATCATCGATTCGGACGGGATATAGAATGGCTTGGCGACGAAGCTGTGAAAGGCCAGCACCGCCAGAATCAGCAGCGACAGGCTTTTGACCTCCTGCCACCAATTGACCCAGGGCGCGGGCGCTTTTGCTTCCGGTGCAGGCATGTCGTCGTGCAGGTCGGTTGCCGTCATGGGGGTCTGCTCGCTGGGATCGGGGGGCAGGGCGCTCACAGCGGCACCGCCTCTATGATGACGAAGGCCTGTGCCCATGGATGATCGTCGGTTAGCGTCAGATGAATGACCGGCTTGTGACCTGCTGGCACCATGCTCTCCAGCCGCGCCAGCGCCCCGCCGGTCAGCGCCAGCGTCGGCGCGCCCGATGGCGCGTTGACGACGCCGATGTCCTTCATGAACACGCCGCGTTTGAACCCGGTCCCGACCGCCTTGGAAAAGGCTTCCTTGGCGGCGAACCGCTTGGCCAGCGTCCCTGCCTTGGTGAAGGGGCGGCGATTGGCCTTGGCCTGCTCGACATCTGTAAATACGCGCTGTTCGAATCGCACCCCGAAGCGGTCGAGAGAATTCTGGATACGCTCGATGTTACAGAGGTCAGAGCCGAGGCCGATGATCACCGCGCCAGATCCATCTGCCGCCGCATCTCTCTGATACTGCCTTCCAGCCCGCCAAAGATCGCCTCGCCGATCAGGAAATGGCCGATATTGAGTTCGGCGACCTGCGGGATGGCGGCGATGGGGGCGACATTGTCGAAGGTCAGGCCATGCCCGGCATGGGGCTCTATCCCGTTCCTGGCCGCCAGCGCAGCCGCATCGGCAATCTTGCGCAATTCCGCCGCCCGCGCCTCGCCGCCCAGATGGGCATAGGCGCCGGTATGAAATTCCACCACCGGCGCGCCCAGCCGGATCGCCGCGTCAATCTGGGCCGTGTCCGCCTCGATGAACAGGCTCACCCGGATACCTGCGTTCCCCAGCGCCTCCACGATCGGCTTGAGAGCCTCGAACTGGCCCGCCGCGTCCAGCCCGCCCTCGGTCGTGCGCTCCTCGCGCTTCTCCGGCACGATGCAGGCGGCGTGGGGCTTGTAGCGCAGCGCGATGTCCAGCATCTCCGCCGTCGCCGCCATCTCCAGGTTGAGCGGCACGCTGAGCGCAGCCATCAGCGTCGCGACATCTTCGTCGCGAATATGCCGCCGGTCCTCGCGCAGATGCGCGGTGATGCCGTCCGCCCCCGCCTTCACCGCCAGCAAAGCCGCCTTGACCGGATCGGGATGATCCCCGCCGCGCGCGTTGCGGATGGTGGCGACATGGTCGATATTGACGCCCAGTCGCAGTGGGGCGGGGGAGTGCGGCATATCCTATATCTTCCGGCTGCCGGGCTTGATCGCCGGGATCGCCGCCAGTTCGGGCGGCACTGCATCGGCTTCATAGACCGGGAAATTGATCGACACGAGCGGATAGAAGGGGACGCCCAGTTCCACCTCGCCCGCCGACCGGTCGACCAGCGCGGCTTCGGCGATGACCACGCCGCCTTCCTTTTCGACCGCCTCGATCGCCTGGCGCGACGACAGGCCGGTGGTCACGACATCCTCGACCATCAGCACTTTCTGGCCCGGCGCTATGGCAAAGCCGCGGCGCAGTTCGAATGTCCCTTCGGGCCGTTCCAGAAAGACCGCATCCTTGCCCAGCGCACGGCCGACTTCATGGCCCACGATCAGCCCGCCCATGGCTGGCGAAACCACCAGGTCGATTTCCTGCCGCAATTCGCGCGGCAGCTTCTGCACCATGGCGCGGGCCAGCTTGCCGGCGCGCTCTGCATTCATCAGCACGCGGGCGCATTGCAGATAATTGGCGCTGCGGCGGCCCGACGACAAAATGAAATGTCCTTCCAGCAATGCCCCTGCTGCCCGGAATTCCGCCAATACCTCTTCGTCGTTCATGCCGTTCATCAATCCTGTCGCGGGCCATCCGGGCGCTCTGACCCCCATCAAATCCCTGTCAACATGACGCACAAGACGCGCCATGATCGCGCCCCTGTGCGCGCTGCTGCGAAATAGGCGGCCAAAGGGGGCGTTGCAACAGCGAAGAAAATCTGGTCATGGAAGCTTGAGGCATGAAAAAACCATGCCTATAAGCCGCGGCAGAACCGACCGGGCGGGGGCGATGCGCAGACGCGCGTCTTCGTTGCAGCGGCGCCAAGGGGTTACGGGGTAAGAACACGCTATGAACAAGGTGAAATCGCTCGTTCTCGCCGGATTGCTGGCCTTCGCGCCATCAATCGCGATGAACGGTCAGGCGCTGGCGCAGGACAATGTCGCCGCCGCTGCTGCGCCGGCTGCCGACAATGCAGCCGCTCCGGCTGATTCGGCTGCCAACGCCACCGAGGCTGCGCCTGTGGCCAAGGTCGCCGCGCCGCCGCGCATGAAGCCGACCGAAGGCATTGGCATGCCCAAGCCTGGCGAAGTCACGTTGCAGGAACAGTTCACCTCGACGGGGCACACCGCGCGCTGGCTGCATGACAAGATGCTGCTGCCGCTGATCTTCGCGATCTCCATCCTCGTCCTTGCCCTGATGCTCTACGCCATGTGGAAGTTCCGGGCGAGCGCAAACCCGATCCCGTCCAAGACGTCGCACAACACGCTGATCGAAGTCGTGTGGACGGTGCTACCGGTGCTGATCCTGCTGGTCGTCGCCGTGCCCTCCATCGGCCTGCTGGCCGACCAGTACAAGCCCGCGCCCAAGGATGCGCTGACCGTCAAGGTCACCGGCTATCAATGGTATTGGGGCTATGAATATCCCGATGCGGGCATCCCCGAATTCGTGTCGAACATGCTGACCGAAGAACAGGCCAAGGCCAGCGGCGAACCGCATCAGCTGGCCGCCGACAACCGGCTGGTCCTGCCCGTGGGCCGCCCGATCAAGCTGATCATCACCGGCGCGGACGTGATTCACAGCTTTGCCGTGCCGTCGCTCTGGGTGAAGATGGATGCCGTTCCCGGCCGCCTGAACGAAAAGAGCTTCACCATCGAAAAGCCGGGCGTCTATTACGGCCAGTGTTCGGAACTGTGCGGCGCGCGCCACGGCTTCATGCCGATCGCGATCGAAGCGCTGCCGCCTGCGCAATTCGACCAGTGGGTGCTTTCGCAGGGTGGCAAGCTGCCCGGTGCAGCGCCAGCCGCCGCCGAAACGGCCCAGGCCGCTGCGCCTGCCGCCGCGCCCGTCGCTGACGCCAAGCTTTGATGTAAGGGCAGAACCGCCATGACCACCATTACCGCCGATCATCATAGCGATCATACGCATGATCATCATGACGCCGATCACAAGCCAGCCTTCTTCCAGCGCTGGTTCATGTCCACCAACCATAAGGACATCGGCACCCTCTACCTCATCTTCGCGATTTTCGCGGGCGTCGTAGGCGGGGCGATTTCCGGCCTGATGCGTGCTGAACTGGCGCAGCCGGGCATCCAGTATCTTCAGGGCTGGGCCAATATCCAGCATGCGATGCTGGGCGCTGAACCGGCCTCGCTGGATCAGGCCTATCATCTGTGGAATGCGCTGATCACCGCGCACGGCCTGATCATGGTGTTCTTCATGGTCATGCCCGCCATCATCGGCGGCTTTGGCAACTGGTTCGTGCCGATCATGATCGGCGCGCCGGACATGGCCTTTCCGCGCATGAACAATATCAGCTTCTGGCTGCTCATCCCCGCCTTCGCGCTGCTGCTCGGCTCGGCCTTCGTTCCCGGCGGCACCGGCTATGGTGCAGGCACCGGCTGGACGGTCTATGCCCCGCTGTCGACCAGCGGCTCGGCTGGCCCGGCGGTCGACATGGCGATCCTGTCGCTGCACATTGCCGGCGCAGGCTCGATTCTGGGCGCGGTCAACTTCATCACCACCATCCTCAACATGCGTGCGCCGGGCATGACCCTGCACAAAATGCCGCTGTTCGTCTGGTCGGTGCTGGTCACTGCCTTCCTGCTGCTGCTGGCCCTCCCGGTCCTGGCCGCTGCCATCACCATGCTGCTGACCGACCGCAATTTCGGCACCACCTTCTATGACGCATCGGGTGGCGGCGATCCTGAACTGTACCAGCACCTTTTCTGGTTCTTCGGTCACCCCGAAGTGTACATCATGATCCTGCCCGGCTTCGGCATCGTCAGCCAGATCATCTCGACCTTCTCGAAAAAGCCCGTGTTCGGCTATCTCGGCATGGCCTATGCCATGGTCGCGATCGGCGTCGTCGGCTTCGTCGTGTGGGCGCACCACATGTTCACCACCGGCATGTCGGTGAATGTGAAGATGTATTTCACTGCCGCCACCATGGTCATCGCGGTGCCGACCGGCATCAAGATCTTCTCGTGGATCGCGACCATCTGGGGTGGCTCGATCAGCTACAAGACGCCGATGGTCTGGGCGCTGGGCTTCATCTTCCTGTTCACCGTGGGTGGCGTCACCGGCGTCGTGCTGGCCAATGGCGGCGTCGACGATGTGCTGCACGACACCTACTATGTCGTCGCGCACTTCCACTATGTGCTCTCGCTGGGCGCGGTGTTCTCGCTGTTCGCGGGCTTCTATTACTGGTTCCCGAAAATGTCGGGGCGCATGTATAATGAATTCCTCGGCCAGCTGCACTTCTGGGTGTTCTTCGTCGGCGTGAACATGCTGTTCTTCCCGATGCACTTCCTGGGCCTGTCGGGCATGCCGCGTCGTTACCCCGACTATCCT
Organism: Sphingobium sp. GW456-12-10-14-TSB1; assembly: GCF_059424385.1. Taxonomy (NCBI): domain Bacteria; kingdom Pseudomonadati; phylum Pseudomonadota; class Alphaproteobacteria; order Sphingomonadales; family Sphingobiaceae; genus Sphingobium; species Sphingobium sp. GW456-12-10-14-TSB1. The sequence continues at coordinate 3,380,818 of NZ_JBWKZI010000001.1, forward strand.
GCCGCCTTTGAAAAGTGGAACTCGGTCGCGACCCATGGTTATGAAATCATGGCCGTCGGCATGGTGATCTTCTTCATCAACGTGTTCTGGTCGCTGGCTGCTGGCAAGAAGGCGGTCGGCAATCCCTGGGGCGAAGGCGCCACCACGCTGGAATGGACCCTGTCCAGCCCGCCGCCCTTCCACCAGTTCGAAACCCTGCCTGTGATCGACGATGCCGCGCATCATTGATCGCCAGACACAGTGACATGATCGAGGGGGCGGGTGATAAAGCCCGCCCCCTTATGCTATATGCCTCGACCTGACGGGGCTGGAACCGATATGACGACCGCTATGCTGACCACCGCACCGATCACGGCCGACTGGCGCGACTTTCTGGCGCTGACCAAGCCGCGCGTCATGACGCTGGTGGTGTTCACCGGCCTTTGCGGCCTGCTTGCGGCACCCGGCCATATCCATCCCGTCCTCGCTTTCACCGCCATCCTCTGCATTGCGCTGGGCGCAGGCGCAGCCGCCACGCTCAACCAATGGTATGAGGTGGACGTCGATGCGAAGATGAAGCGCACCGCGAACCGCCCCTTGCCCGCCGGGCGGATGGACCGCGAAGCGGCGCTGCATTTCGGTGTCGGCCTGTCCTTCTTCTCGGTCATTCTGATGGGCATGGCGACCAACTGGCTGGCGGCGGCCGTGCTGGCGGTCTCCATCCTCTTCTACGTGTTCGTCTATACCATCTGGCTCAAGCCCCGGACGGCGCAGAATATCGTTATCGGCGGTGCGGCGGGGGCCTTCCCTCCGGTCATCGGCTGGGCGGCGGTGACAGGCGATGTCACGGCATTGCCGATCGCGCTGTTCATGCTGATCTTCTTCTGGACGCCGCCCCATTTCTGGGCGCTCGCCCTGTTCGTCAAAACCGATTACGCCGCTGCTGGCATCCCGATGCTGCCGGTCGTGTCGGGCGAGGTCGCAACCCGTCGCCAGATCTGGTTCTACACCGCGATCATGGCGGTCGCGGCGATGGCCCCGGTGCTGCTGCACCTTACCGGCCTGCTCTACGGTACCGTCGCGCTGCTTGGCACATTGCTGTTCGCCGTCTTCGCCTTCCAGGTCTATCGCCGCCGCGAAAATGATCCGTCGAAGATGGGCCCGGAGCGGCGCCTGTTCAAATATTCGATCCTCTATCTTTTCCTTCTCTTTGGAGCAGTGGTCGTCGACCGCTGGTTGCTTGCATGACCCCGGATGAAGAAAAGCTGATCCGCGCCCGGCAAAAGTCGCGCGCTCTTGTCACCGGCCTGATCCTCGCGGCGCTGGTGATCCTGTTCTACGCCATCACCATGGCCAAGATCGGCGCGAGCAGCGCGATTTGATGGCGACGCTCCCGCCTTCTCCGTTCGACCGCGACCGGCGCAACCGCCGGACGATGATGGCCATGGCGGGCGTGGGCCTGTCGATGCTGGCGCTCGGCTTCGCATCGGTGCCGCTCTACCGCATCTTTTGCGAACAGACCGGCTTTGGCGGCACGACGAAGCGCGCATCGGCCGATGTCCAGGTGCGCGAAGCGGTGGGCCACACCATGTCGATCCGCTTCGATTCCAACGTCCAGCCGGGCATGCCCTGGCAATTCTACCCCGAACATCGCACCGACACGGTGACTGTGGGGCGCAAGGACATGGCGATCTTCATCGCAAAGAACATGTCGGACAGGCCGGTCACCGGCACGGCCAGTTTCAATGTCACCCCCAGCCAGGCGGGTGCCTATTTCACCAAGATCCAATGTTTCTGCTTCACGCAGCAGACCTTGCAACCGGGGCAGGAGGTGCGGATGCCCGTCCTCTATTTCGTCGATCCCAAGATCCTCGATGACCCGGATAACAAGGATACGCAGCAAATTACCCTCAGCTACACCTTCTACCCTGTTGAGCAGGAAACGAAGCCAAGCTAAGGCACGAGTTGAAAACACGGACAAGCGAACAGGGAAGAGCAGTCATGGCAGGCGCCAAGAATCACGATTATCATATTCTCCCGCCCAGCATCTGGCCCTTGTTTGGCGCCATGTCGGCGCTGGTCATGGCCTTTGGCGGGGTCATGTGGATGCATCCCGATGCGCTGCCGGCCGGCGGCGGCTGGGTGTTCCTGCTCGGTCTGGGCGGCGTGCTGTTCACCTTCTACAGCTGGTGGGCCAATGTCATCGCGGAAGCCCATGCGGGCGATCATACCCCGGTGGTTCAGCTGCACCTGCGCTACGGCATGATCCTGTTCATCGCGTCGGAAGTGATGTTCTTCGTCGGCTGGTTCTGGGCCTTTTTCGACTTCTCGCTGTTCCCCAGCGCGCTGCCGCCGATCGACGGCCTGTTCCCGTCCAAGGGCGTGGAAGTCATGAACGCCTTTGAGCTGCCCCTGCTCAACACGCTGATCCTGCTCTGCTCCGGCACCACCGTGACCTGGGCGCATCATGCCCTGATCCATGGCGACCGCGACGGCCTGATCAAGGGTCTGTGGTGCACCATCATCCTGGGCGCGATCTTCTCCTGCGTGCAGGCTTATGAATATGCCCATGCCCCGTTCGATTTCGGCGGCAACCCCTACAGCTCGTCTTTCTACATGGCGACCGGCTTCCACGGTTTCCACGTTCTGGTCGGCACGATCTTCCTGGCCGTCAATCTGATCCGCGCCTATAAGGGCGACTTCACCCCGCGCCAGCATTTCGGCTTTGAAGCTGCTGCCTGGTACTGGCATTTCGTCGACGTGGTGTGGCTGTTCCTCTTCGTCGCCATCTATGTATGGGGCGGATGGGGCGCGCCGGTCCACGGCGGCTGATCGACGGTCGACCCCTGACATCATGAATAACGGCCGGGCTTGTCCCCGGCCGTTTTCTTTTGGGCCGCCGCCCGCTATGCCATGGCCATGAACCCGCCCACCGAACCCGCCCGTCCCGCCGCGCCACTTCTGGTCGATGCGGCGCGGGGTGCCTGCCCCCGATGCGGCGCGGCGACCCTGTTCGACGGCCCGGTCCGATTCGCCTCTCATTGCCGCGCCTGCGGGCTCGACTATGTCCAGTTCAATGTCGGCGATGGCCCTGCGGCCTTCCTGACGCTCATTGTCGGCACGGTGATGGTCGTGCTGGCGCTCGTGCTGGAACTCAACCTCCACCCGCCGCTCTGGGTCCATATCCTGCTCTGGACGCCGCTGACGACGATCGCCGTGGTCGCCAGCCTGCGCGTTGCCAAGGGCGCGTTGTTGACGCTGGAATATCGCAACCGCGCGCGCGAAGGCCGTATCGCGAACAAAGGCCCGGACGCATGAACAAGGCGCGCATTCCGCTCATCCCGACCATCCTCGTCGCTGTGGCGGTGCTGGTGATGATCGGCCTTGGCATCTGGCAATTGCAGCGTCGCGGGGAAAAGGCACAGGCGCTGCAACTCGCCGCCAGCAATCCGACCCGCCCCCCGGTCGCCTTTCCGCAGCTACCCCCCGTGTCGCCCGAACAGCTGTTCCGCCCCTCGTCGGTCCACTGCCTGCGCGTCATCGGCTGGCAGGTGGAGGCGGGGCGCGCGGCCGATGGGTCCACCGGCTATCGCCATATCGCGCAATGCGCGACCGGCGCGGAGGGGCCGGGCGCCCTCGTCGCGCTGGGCGTGACGGAGCGGCCCGACGCGAAACCGGCCTGGACCGGCGGGCAGGTGGCGGGCTGGATCAGCGAGGAGCCGGACCATCGCGCCCTGCTGACCCGCATCGGGGGCAAGGCGATGCCGCTGCGCCCGATGCTGATCGCCCGCGCTGCGCCGGATGGCCTCAAACCCTCCGCGCCGCCCAGCGCCGCCGATGTCCCCAACAATCATCTCGCCTATGCGGTGCAGTGGTTCTTCTTCGCTGGCATAGCGACGATCATCTATATTCTCGCCCTGCGCCGTCGCGGCGCGCCCAAATCGCCCTAAACGCTTGCCCATGGGCGCGCGCATCGCTACCGCGCTTCCCCATCATGCAATATGTCAGCACCAGGGGTAGCGCACCGGCGCTCGGTTTTGAGGATGTCACGCTGGCGGGCCTCGCGTCCGATGGCGGGCTGTACGTGCCGGAAAGCTGGCCGTCCTTTTCGCCCGATGATATTCGCGCTTTGTCGGGCCTCTCCTATGTCGAAACCGCCGTCCGGGTGATGACGCCCTTCGTCGCCGGATCGCTCGACGAGGCTGAGCTGCGCGAATTGTGCCAGGCCGCCTATGGCCGCTTCAGCCATCAGGCGGTGGTGCCGCTGGTTCAGCTGGACCATCGCAACTGGCTGCTCGAACTCTTCCACGGCCCGACGCTGGCGTTCAAGGATGTCGCGCTCCAATTGCTCGGCCAGTTGTTCGAACGCTTCCTGTCGCGCCGCGACGATCATCTGACCATTGTCGGCGCGACGTCGGGCGATACCGGGTCCGCCGCGATCGACGCGGTGGCGGGGCGCGAGAAGGTCGACATCTTCATGCTCCACCCGGAAGGCCGCGTGTCCGACGTTCAGCGGCGTCAGATGACCACGGTGCGCGCGCCCAACGTCCATAATATCGCGATCGACGGCAGTTTCGACGACGCGCAGGCGATGGTGAAGCGGATGTTCAACGACGCGGATTTCAAGCGTCGCTTCAACCTGTCCGCCGTCAACTCGATCAACTGGGCGCGGCTGATGGCGCAGGTCGTCTATTATTTCTACGCCGCCGTGCGCCTGGGCGCGCCCGAACGTCCGGTCGCTTTTTCCGTCCCCACCGGCAATTTCGGCGATGTGTTCGCTGGCTATGTCGCGGCGAAAATGGGCCTGCCGGTCGCCAAGCTAATCGTCGCCACCAACGTCAACGACATTCTGCACCGCGCGCTGTCGCAGGGCGATTACAGCCAGGGTCAGGTCGTATCGACCGCGACGCCCAGCATGGACATTCAGGTCAGCTCCAATTTCGAGCGGCTGCTGTTCGACGCGGGCGGACGGGACGGGCTGGCGCTCGCCGCCCAGATGGGCGGCTTTGAAGCGACCCGCGCGATGCGCCTCACCAATGCGCAGCGGGAAGGGGCGGCAGGCCTGTTCACCTCGGCCCGGATCGACGCCGACGGCATGACCATGGCGATGCGCTGGGCCTATGATGCGGCGGCCCAGATCATCGACCCGCACAGCGCCATCGGGCTGGCCGCAGCGCAGGCAACCGATCTCGACCCGTCGATCCCCGTCGTCACGCTGGCCACCGCCCACGCCGCCAAGTTCCGCGACGCGGTAGAGCGCGCCACCGGCACCCGCCCACCGCTCCCTGCGCGCGTCGGCGATCTGTTCGCGCGTGAGGAACATTATGTGAAGCTGCCCGGCACGTACGAAGCGGTGACGGCCTATGTCGCCGAACGCGCGACGCCGCGCGCCTAGATATTGTCCGTTCGCCCTGAGCCTGTCGAAGGGCTCGGCCGAACATAGTGAGGCCTTCGCTGTCGCTCAGGCGGGGGCTTCGACTTCGCTCAGCCCGAACGGAGAGTTGCTATGATCCTTCAAACCCTCATCGGCGAACCCTGGGCCGATTATGGCCTGATCGATTCGGGCCATGGCCGCAAGCTGGAGCGCTATGGCCGCTTCCGCTTCATTCGCCCCGAACCGCAGGCGATGTGGGCGCCCGCGACCGAAAACTGGACGGCGGATGGCGAATTCGTGCCCGGTTCGGACGAGGAGGGCGGGGGCCGCTGGTTCTATGACAAGCCCGTCCCTGCCGAAGGCTGGCCGCTTGGCTGGAAGGAAGTCACCTTCCAGTCCAGTTGCACTCCCTTCCGCCATCTGGGCTTCTTTCCGGACATGGCGCCGGTATGGGACTGGATGCGCGAACGGACCGCCGACAAAGCCGACGCGGAGGTGATGAACCTGTTTGGCTATACTGGCGTCGGAACGCTGGCCATGTCGGCCAGCGGCGCGCGCATGGTCCATGTCGACGCCTCGAAAAAATCCGTCACCCAGGCCCGCGCCAATGCCGATCTGTCGGGCATGGCGGACAGGCCCGTCCGCTGGATCGTGGAGGATGCCGCCAAATTCGTCGCCCGCGAAGTCCGGCGCAACCGCCGCTATGACGGCATATTGCTCGATCCGCCCAAATATGGCCGTGGCCCCGACGGCGAAGTCTGGCGTCTGGAGGAAGACCTCCCGGCGCTCATCGCCAATTGCCGCCAGTTGCTCGATGCCGACAGTCGCTTCCTGTTCCTGACCGTCTATGCCGTTCGCATGTCGGCGCTGGCGATCGGTGAGTTGTTGCGTCAGGCCTTTGCCGACCTTCCCGGCGAGGTGGAAGCGGGCGAACTCGCCGTCCGCGAAGAATCGCGCGGGCTGCTGCTCCCCACCGCCATCTGGGCGCGCTGGAAGCGATAGCGCCGAACCCCAACATCCGTTCGGGCTGAGCTTGTCGAAGCCTTGTCCTTCTTGAAAGAAAGGACGACCCTTCGACAGGCTCAGGGCGAACGGAAAGGGGGTAAGCGCTCAACCCCGTTTACTTCCCCACCCGAATCTCGAACAGCTTTGGCCAATATTTGCCGGTGATGAACACCCGGTCCCGTGCGGCATCATAGGCGATGCCATTGGCCACCGCTTCGCTGTCCCGCACGCCAGCTGCCTTGACCAGCGGCGTAACGTCGATCCAGTCGATCACTGCGCCGGTCGCGGGATCGATCCGGGCGATCTTCGTCTCATACCAGATATTCGCCCAAATCTCGCCGCGCACATATTCCAGCTCGTTCAGCCGCTGGACCGCGCGCCCGTTCCACGTCACGGTGATGCGGCGCTGCTCGGCCAGCGTGTCGGGATCAAGGAAGCGCAATTGGGCGCTGCCGTCGCTCTGGATGATATGCCGCCCGTCCTGCGTCAGGCCCCAGCCTTCGCCAACATAGCGAAAATCGCCGACCGGCGCGAAATCGTCCAGCTTCCAGACAAATCCCTGGCCATGGCGCCAGGTCAGGCTGATCAGCCGGTCGTTCCAATTGACGATCCCCTCGCCAAAATAGCGCGGCTCCAGCACGCGCCGCTGGATGACCTTGCCGTCCTTCAGCCGCACCTTGCGAATGTCCGACCGCCCCTCCAGCCCGGTGCTTTCATAAAGCGCACCGTCATGAAAAAAGAGCCCCTCGGTAAAGGCAGCGGAATCGTGCGGATAGGATTTGACCAGCGTCCAGGGCGTGTCGGCCAGGGCGGGGGTCGCGAACGCCAGCGCGCCCAATAGCGCGAACAGAAGCCGCTTCATTCCGCCGCTGCCTGCGCCGCAACCGCCGCCGCCAGCCAGTCGGGCAGCAGCGCCGGGTCCAGATCCTCGACCCGCCGCAACTCGATCGACAGGTCCATGTCCGGCAGCGCCGCGCGCTGGCGCTTCTCCTCCGCCTGGGCCAGCGGCACCGCGACCAGCCGCCGGTTCACCTTGGCGCGATAATGCATCCGGGCGGTATTCTCCTGCCCCACATAGCAGCCCTTGTCATAATCGACGCCGTTCAGCTCCCCGGCATTGGTTTCCAGCCACAGCGTCTGGTCCTGCCCCAGTTCACCTGCGCCCTCGAACACGCCCTGGCTTAGCCGGTGCGCGCGGAACGCCGCCGCAGCGTCGCCATCCCCTGGCGCGGCGATCCAGCGATGCCCAAGGGCAGGCAAGCGCGGATCAAGCGGTCTGTCCGCTGCATCCGGCGCCCAATGCACCGCCAGCGACTCGTCCCGCGCGATCACGACCTTGCGCCGCAGCCGGTACAGCGTCAGCCGCCTGGCCAGCGCATCGGCCTGCGCCGCCTCGCAATCGATCAGCACATCGTCGCCATCTGCCCACAGCATCATGTCGAACAGCGCTTTGCCCTGCGCGCTCAGCAACGCGGTCCAGCGCGGCACGCCCTGTGCCAGCGTCAAGACATCGCGTGTCAGCAGGCCTTGCAGGAAGGGCCGCGCCTCCTCGCCTGAAATTCTGAGGATAGCGCGGTCGGTGAGGGTGGTGCCGGTCATCGGCTTTAGGTAGGACAGGCGACTTCCATATCCAAGCGGTGAGCCACCATGTCCGAAACTTTCGACCTGATCCTTACGAACGGCACCATTCATACGCCGGGCGGCGCGGAGCGGGCCGACATCGGCGTGCGCGGCGGCAGGATCGTCGCGATCGGCACGGGGCTTGGTGACGCGGGGGAAGTGATCGACTGTACCGGGCTGGACGTGCTGCCCGGCTGCATCGACAGCCAGGTCCATTTCCGTGAGCCGGGGCTGGAGCATAAGGAAGATCTCGAATCGGGCAGCCGGGCGGCGGTGCTGGGCGGCGTCACCGCCGTGTTCGAAATGCCCAACACCAATCCCAACACCGACACGGCCGATCGCGTCCAGGACAAGCTTGCCCGCGCCCATCACCGCATGTGGTGCGACCATGCCTTCTATGTCGGCGCGACTGCCGACAATGCCGAACAGCTCAAAGAGCTTGAACGCATCCCCGGCACGGCCGGGGTCAAGATATTCATGGGCGCGTCGACCGGCAGCCTGCTGGTGGACGATGACAATGCGCTGGCCCGCGTGCTGGCCAGCGGCACGCGCCGCGTCGCCATCCATGCCGAGGATGAAACGCGGATGAATGCGCGCAAGAGCCTGGCGCTGGCGGGTGACCCGTCCACCCATCCGGTATGGCGCGACGATGAAAGCGCGATGATCGCCACCAAACGCATCATCGGCCTGGCCCGCGCCGCGCGCCGCCGCATCCATATATTGCACATCACGACCCCCGCCGAACTCGCCTATATCGGCCAGAACAAGGATATCGCGACCTGCGAGGTGACGCCCCAGCATCTGACGCTGGCAGGGGAGGATGCCTATCCGCGCCTTGGCACCTATGCCCAGATGAACCCGCCGATCCGGTCGGGCGCGCACCGCGACGGGCTGTGGCATTGGCTCAACCAGGGCGTGCCCGACGTTCTGGGTAGCGATCACGCCCCCCACACGATCGAGGAAAAGGCCAAGCCCTATCCGACCAGCCCCAGCGGTATGCCCGGCGTTCAGACGCTCGTGCCGCTGCTGCTCAATCATGTCGCGGAAGGGCGGCTGACGCTGCGCCGCTTCATCGAACTGACCTCCTCCGGTCCTCAGCGCGTGTTCGGGCTGGTCGGCAAGGGGCGGATCGCGCTCGGCTATGACGCCGACTTCACCGTGGTAGACCTGAAAAAGCGCTGGACCGTCGGCAGCGACTGGCTTGCATCCCGCTGCAACTGGTCGCCGTTCGAGGGGATGGACCTGACCGGCAAGGCGGTCGGCACCATCATCCGCGGCCACCGCGTGATGTGGGAAGATGCGCTGGCCAATGAAGCGATTGGAGAGCCGGTGCGTTTCGAGGCGACCGAATTTTCCTGATTCACATTCGATCAAGGCTGCACGCCACCATGCATCCTCCCCTGCAAGGGGAGGTGGCAACGCAAAGCGTTGACGGAGGGGTGTCACCCTCTCGATAGCGCGACACCCCTCCGTCTGGCCTTCGGCCCGACACCTCCCCTGCAAGGGGAGGATCAGTTACGACGCAACGCTGATACTAGTGGTCCGATTCTGACATTTGCAGATCCATCCCAGCCGCCAGGGGATGCAAATGTCAAAATCAATCCACTAGACCGTCGCCGCCCGGTTCCGCCGGGCCATCCGCACCCCGTCGGTCGCGAACAGGATCAGCGCGATCCAGATCAGGCCAAAGCTGAGCATCTGGCCATGGCTCAGCTTTTCGCCGAACAGCATGATGCCACAGAAAAATTGCAGCATCGGGGCCAGATATTGCAATATGCCCAGTGTCGCCATCGGCAGCCGTTGCGCCGCCATGGCGAACAGCACCAACGGCACTGTCGTCACCGCGCCTGATGTCACCAGCAGAGCGGTGGTCGCGGCGTCCTGTCCGAAACTCACCCCGCCATGGCTCGCTTCCCAGATCAGATAGGCAATTGCAGGCGGCGTCAGCAGCAGCGTCTCGACGCCAAGGCCGGTCATCGGCGCCACCGGCGTCACTTTGCGCAGCAGGCCGTAAAAGGCGAAGCTGAACGCCAGCGTCAGGCTGATCCACAATGTCGTCAGCGCCGCCGCCGCCAATATGGCCACGCCCACCGCCGCCACGCCGATCGCCATCAATTGCGGTCGTCGCAACTTTTCCTTCAAAACCATCACGCCCAGCGCGACATTGACCAGCGGGTTCAGGAAATAGCCAAGGCTTGCCGCGACGACATGGCCATCATTGACCGCCCATACATAGGTCAGCCAGTTGATCGCGATCATCAGCGCAGACCCCGCCAGCGGCAGGACCAGCCGACGGTCGCGCAACGTCGCCAATAATGGCCCCAAAGTCCGGCGCGCCGCCAGCAGTGTGACGATCAGCAATAGCGACCATAATATCTGCTGGGTGACGATCTCGATCGGATCGACATGATGGAGCAGCCGAAAGAAGATCGGCAGCAGCCCCCAAAAGCCATAGGCGAAGATCGCGGCGATCAGCCCATTGCGCGTATAATTTTGCGCCGGGCTCAGAATATCCCCCCGCCCAGAAACAGCCGCAGCGCGCCAAAGGCCGCGACGATCAGGCAGAAATTGCGCCCGCCATTGCGCGAAGAAATGGCGCCGATCACCGCGCCGAACAGCGCCATGGGCACCAGCAACCAGTTCAGCGCCCCCAACAGCGGCATGAAGGCGGGAATCATCAGGACCAGGGTGACCAGGCCGATAAAGCCGGATAATATGTTCAGCATTCAGCCTAGATGGCGGTTTCGCCGCATGGCCACAAGACGGGCGTGCAGGCCAGTGGCCAGAAACTGGCCCGATGATGCGGAAATTTCGCGCGATTCACCAAATGTCCTAACGAAAAATTAACCCGCACTCTTCATGCCTTGTTTACGAAGGAGTGCAGCATGGCGTTTTTCCGGCCCGTTTCCATTATCGCGCTGACATTGGCGCTCGCCGCCTGTGGCAAGGGGGACAAGGATGCCAGCCTCGCGGCGCTCGATGCGCAACTCACCAACAATGCGGTCGACCCCGCGCTGAAAGGCGCGCTTGCCGACCCGATCGTGGTTGATCCCCAACTGGTCGGCCAGTCCAACCGCAATGCCGTGCGCACGGCCGATCGTCCGGCCAATGGCGCGGTGCCGCTGCTTGGCGGCGATGCGGGCAAGGCGCAGGCGGCCGCGCTGCAACAGGCGGGCGGCAAGCTGCTCAGCGCGCCAGCACCCAGCGCGGGTGATGCTATGCCATCGACCGTCACCCTGGGCGCGGTCGCGCGCGAACAGGCGTCCCGCAACGGCGGCAACGCCAATTGCAGCAAGCAGCTCGTCTATGGGATGGAATGGGCGCAACGCCTGCCCGATCCCTTCACTGTGTATCCCGGTGCGCAACTGGTCGAAGCGGCCGGCGCGGAACGTGATGGCTGCACCCTGCGCGCCGTCAGCTTCGTCACGCCTGTCCCGCGTCAGGGGGTGATGGACTATTATTATACGCTCGCCCGCCGCGCGGGCTATGATGGCGAACATAAGATATTGGGCGGCGATCATGTGCTGGGCGGCACGCGCAAGGCGGATGGCAGCGCCTATTTCATTCTCTTCACCGATGCGCCGGGCGGCAAGACCAACATCGACATCATCGCCGACAACGGAAAATAAGGGCAAAGGCGGCGAATCGGGCCGCCCCATTCCCCTGATCGCCATTTGCCTGTAGGGGCAGCGGCATGACCAATATTTTCCTTGTTATGGGCGGGGGCGCGGTGGGCGCTGCGCTGCGCTACCAGCTGGGCCGCGTCCTGGGCGCCATGGTGCCCGGCGCCGCCTGGCCATGGGGCACGTTCGCCGCCAATCTGCTCGGCGGTTTCGCCATGGGCCTGCTTGCAGGCTGGCTGGCGCGTGGCAGCACGATGCCGGGTGAACCGATCCGGCTGTTGCTGGGCGTCGGCCTGCTGGGCGGTTTTACTACCTTCTCCGCCTTCAGCCTGGAAACCTTGTTGATGATCGAGCGTGGCCAGCTTCTTGTCGCGCTGACCTATGCGTTGGCATCGGTGATCGGGGCGATCGTCGCGCTGGCGCTGGGCCTGTCGCTGATGCGGAGCATCGTCGCATGAAGGGCCGTCCTCCCGGCAAGGGCGACGCGCCGCGCGGTCGCAAACCCGCAACCCCCGGCAAATCCTTCGGCAAGCCGTCCGGCGCACCCGGTCGCGCCCGTGGCGGCGCAAAGGCGGCCACCGCGCGCAAGGGGGAGGGTGGCAAGCCCGCGTCGAAACCACCCTTCAAGTCCGGCCCGAAAAAGCCCGCCGCCAAACCCGCCGCTGCCAAGGCTGCGCCAGTGGTTCAGGCCGCTGCGCCCAAGCCTTCGGCCGCGAAGGGCGTCTCGCTCGACGTGCGCCAATATCGGGTTCATGCGGACGATGACGGCATCCGCCTCGACCGCTGGTTCCAGCGCCACTTGCCCGATGTCGGCTTCAACATCGTGTCGCGCTGGTCGCGCACCGGCCAGTTGCGGGTCGACGGCGCGCGCGCCGCACCGGGGGATCGCATCGCCGAAGGGCAGATGATCCGCGTCCCGCCCGCCGAAGCGAAGGCCGCCCCGTCCGAACGCCCCGCCCGGCGTGTCCCGGTCATAGACCTGACCCCTGACGAAATCGCCTATGCGCAGGAAATGGTCATCCATCGCGATGCGCAGGCTATCGTCATCAACAAGCCGCCCGGACTCGCCACGCAGGGCGGGACCAAGACGGACGAGCATGTCGACCGCTTGCTCGACGGCCTGATCTTCAACGCCGAATCGCGGCCAAAGCTGGTCCACCGGCTGGACAAGGACACGTCGGGCGCGCTGCTGCTCGCCCGCTCCAGCCGCGCCGCCGCCCATTTCGCCAAGGCGTTTTCCAGCCGCACCGCGCGCAAGGTCTATTGGGCGCTGGTCATCGGCGTGCCGTCCATCGCGGACGGCATGATCGAACTGCCGCTGGCCAAGCAACCGGGCACCGGCGGCGAAAAAATGCATGTCGACGAAGCGGAAGGCTTGCCCGCCCGCACCCGCTATCGCGTCATCGAACGCGCGGGCAATCGCGCCGCCTGGGTCGAACTGCAACCCTATACCGGCCGCACCCACCAGTTGCGCGTCCATCTCGCCGCGATCGGCCATCCCATCGTCGGCGACGGCAAATATGGCGGCAAGGACAGTTTCCTGACCGGCACGATCAGCCGCAAGATGCACCTTCATGCCCGCCGCATCCGTGTCGATCATCCCGATGGTGGCCGCGTCGACGTGATGGCGGACCTGCCTGCCCATTTCGCCTCCAGCCTTGCCGATCTCGGCTTCGACATCAGCCTGGGCGACATGCCGCTGGATGACGAGATCGACCGCAGCCCCACGCGCGAGGATGAAAAGAAATTCGCGCGCCAGCATGCCAAGCAGATACGCAAGGATCGCAAGGGCGAACGGCGCTCGCGGGGCGGGGGCGGATAGGGGCAGCGTCTATGGCCAACCCGTTAGTCGTGTTCGATTGCGACGGCACGCTGGTCGATGGCCAGCACAGCATCTGCGCCGCCATGGCCCGCGCGTTCGAGGAAGCCGGTCTGGTCGCGCCCGACCGGCTGGCCATCCTCTCCGCGGTCGGCCTTTCGCTGCCCCATGCCATGGCCCGGCTGCTGCCGGATGCGGAGGCGGATTTTCACGCTCATCTCGCGGAACGCTACAAACTGGCCTTTCAGGCGCTGCGGCGCGAAAATGCGGTGTCCGAACCGCTCTATCCCGGCATGGCCGATCTGGTGCATGATCTGGATCGCGCAGGCTGGCTGCTGGGCGTCGCCACGGGCAAGTCGGATCGGGGCCTGGCGCTCTGCCTGACCCATCATGGCCTGATCGACCGCTTCGTGACGCTCCAGACCGCCGATCGCCACCCGTCCAAGCCGCACCCCTCCATGCTGCTGACCGCCATGGCCGAAGCCGGCGCGTCCCCGGACACGACCGTCATGATCGGCGACACCAGTTTCGACATCGACATGGGGCTGGCGGCAGGCGTGCGCAGCATCGGCGTCGCCTGGGGCTATCATGCCCCTGACGAACTGATCGCGGCAGGCGCGCAGGCAGTGGCCATGGACAGCGGCGAATTGCGCCGCCATATCGGCGCGCCATGACCGACTTTCCGCCTCCACCCCCCGTTGATCCCGAAAAGATCGCCCGCCAGCGGCATTTCGCCATCGGCCTGTTCCGCCTGTCGGGTGCGTTGATCGTCATGTTCGGCTTCCTCGCCATCATGCAGCGCTTCACCTGGGTGCAGGGGGACAAGGCCAAGGCGTTCGGCGCGATCATGGTCATCGTCGGCCTGTTCCAGTTCGTCATCGTGCCCCGCCTGATGCTGGCCCTGTTCAAGCGTACAAAGCCATGAAGCGCTTTTACAAGGACGTCGCCGTGATCGCGTCCGATCAGGGTTTTGCCGTCCAGCTCGACGCCCGCCCGGTCCGCACCCCCGCCCGTGCGCTGCTGGCGCTGCCTACGCCTGCCCTGGCTGAGGCGGTGGCTGCCGAATGGCGCGCGCAGGGGGAGAGTGTCGATCCCGCGACGATGCCCTTTACCGGCCTCGCCAATGCTGCGATCGACCATGTCGTCGCCAACCATAAGAGCTTTGCCGCCGGGATCGCCCGCTATGGCGAAAGCGACCTGCTTTGCTATCGTGCCGAAGCGCCGCAAACGCTGGTGCAGCGGCAGGCGGCGGCGTGGGATCCGCTGCTCGACTGGGCGCGCGCCCGCTATGACGTGGCCTTCGTCGTCACGCAGGGTGTCTTGCCAGTCGCGCAGCCGGCACTGACCCTCACCCGTCTTGGCGCAGTGGTCGAAGCCTTCGATCCATTCCTGCTCGCGGGCCTGTCCACGCTCGTCAATCTCAGCGGCTCGCTGATCTGCGGCCTCGCCATTGTCGATGGCGGCCATGATCTTGACGCCATCTGGCAGGCGGCGGAAATCGACGAAGCCTGGCAGGTCGAACAATGGGGCGAAGATGCGCAGGCCGCCGCGCGTAATGCACGGCGCGCGGCCGATTTTGCCGTGGCCGGAGCCTTTTGCGGGATGAGCCGTCCCTGAAAGGCTGGGAACCAGCCTGCTCCTTCGTTCATTATTCATGTTGAAAGGCGTAGCAATCGCCCGTTCGACATTATGGAATAACGACCAAGGAGACCCTAACATTGGCAAAGTCCGCCCTGATCGCTTTGATGAGCCTGTCCGCGCCGCTGGCGCTGGCTACCCCCGCAATGGCGCAGGACGCCCCCGCCGCCCCCGCCGCTGCTACCCCTGACACGGAAGCTGCCACGCAATCCGCGACCCCGGCTGCTGCGGAAATGACGCCGGAACAGATCACCGCCTTCAACAGCGCGGTTACGGCCTTCACGGCCGGGCAGGCCGCCCAGCAGGCTGGCGACAATGCCGGAGCCGTTGCAAAATATGA
Organism: Sphingobium sp. GW456-12-10-14-TSB1; assembly: GCF_059424385.1. NCBI lineage: Bacteria > Pseudomonadati > Pseudomonadota > Alphaproteobacteria > Sphingomonadales > Sphingobiaceae > Sphingobium > Sphingobium sp. GW456-12-10-14-TSB1. The sequence goes on from NZ_JBWKZI010000001.1 coordinate 3,396,216, forward strand.
TGCGGCGCTGCCCGCCATCCGGACCGCGGTAGAGGTTGACCCGTCCAAGATCGAGAATGTCAATTTCCTCGCCAACGCCCTCTATGCTGATGCCGCTGCCTATGGCGCGCTGGGCCAGATGGACAAGGTGATCGCCCTTTACGGCGAATCATTGCCCTATTGGCGCAAGGTCGTGGAGGCCAAGCCTGCTGACGCGGCCAGCCGCAATATCCTGGCGGGCATCTTGATCCAGATGGGCAACCAGAAGCTCGCTGCCCAGGACAAGGTCGGGTCCGCGCCGCTCTACGCCGAAGCACTGACCCTCGCCCGCAAGTCCGCGTCCGAAAATGCGAACGACAAGGTGACAAAGAATATTCTTCTTTCGGCCCTTATCGGCTCCAGCCAGACCAGCAGCGACCCCGCGCTCAAGACCGAAGCGGTGACGCTCAGCAAGACGATGCTGGCCAATGGCACGGTTGATGCGACCAACAAGCCTGCGGCCGAAGCGCTGACCGGCGCTGCCAAGGCGGGCTGACAAGCCACAACGTTTGCCCTGAGCCTGCCCTTGGGAAGGCTCAGGGCGCACGACCCTTACAAGTTGATCCGCAGGCATGCGGAGCGGGAACGGGCGTGCCCTTACGCCTCGACCCCGATCTTGTCCGCGTAGAGCAGCCGCCCGCTGCCCAGCAGCCCCAGCAGTTGCGGCAGCATATGCGGCGCGACCGCGAAACAGCCTTCGCTCCGCCCGCATTTGCCCCAGGCGGCGATATGATCCTCGCCCACATAATCCGCGCCATGGACGACGATGGCGCGCGGTTCGGCATTGTTGTTCTGCGGGTCCAGCCCGATCAGCCGCATCGCCCGGCCATGCTGGCCGACATATTGCTCGCCGGTCACATAAGCGCCCGAACTGCTGGCCAGCGAATTGGGTTCGTTGGAAAAACTGTGCAGCCAGCCGCTATGCGCCGGGTCCGATCCGCGGCCATGCGCTACCAGATAGCTGCTGCTCTGCCCGCCGATCAGGTCGACGACATGGAAGCGCAATTCCTTCGACGGGGCCGCAAAATCGGCGATCGCCACGCGGTCGCGCAGGGTGAAGGCGTCGCCATGCCGGTCTAGCGCGGCCTTGGCCTTTTCCAGCAGCGACGCATAGGGTTTGGGGGCGATCGGCTGCACGATGGGCTTGGCAGGCGATGGCGCGGCGGCGGGCAGGGGCGCTGTTACCGGCACGGCGGCCCGGCCGATGCTGTCGGATAGAAACGAAAAAGCGAGTCCGCTCATGGCGAACTTCGTGAAATTGCGGCGATCCATGGCGCGAATATAGCAAAGTCGCCGCCCCGCTCCAAGAGCGGGGCGATGCGCCTTATGGCGCGGAATGGCTCGCTTCGTCCGCAGGCTGGCTCTCTTCGCCTTCCTGTGGCAGGCGCGCGGTCATGCCGCTGGCGTCGGCATCATCCTGAATCTGCTGCTGTTCGGAAACCGACGGCGGCGGCGCGGGAGTCGCGACCGCATTGTTCGACGGCGGCGGCAGAACCGCATCGGGTTCCTCGATGATGACATTTTCGACCGGCGGCTCGACTAGATTATTGGTCGCTGCCGGTTCTTCTTCTTTCTTGCCGCAGGCGGACAGGGCCAGGGCACCGGCAAGGGCGAACAGGGCAATTTTGCGCATGGGTGATCAGTCCTTCGATGCGATGGTTGGGGTGGGTGCGGGCGCGGCGGTCGGGTCGGCCCGGCTGCTCGACGCCTCGATCTTTTCGGCCAGCAACTTGTCCCAGCCATAGGGGTCGGCGCGGAAGCTCATCGTGCCGTTGCTGCTGGCAAAGGCGGTCCAGTAGAGCAGATAGACCGCCACCTCCTGCGGCAGGGATACGCGCTGCGTCTTGCCGCTATCGATCAGCGTCTGGATCTGGCCGTTCAGGTCCGGGTCGCTCGCCACCATCAGTTCGGCCAGCGACACCGGCTTTTCCAGCCGGACGCAGCCATGGCTGGCCAGCCGGTCATAGCTTGAAAATTTCCCGCGCGCCGGCGTGTCGTGCAGATAGACGGCAAACGGGTTGGCGAAATCGAACTTCAACCGCCCCAGCGCGCTGTTCGGGCCTGCGGGCTGGACGATCCGTTCGCCGCCTTCGGGTGTCTTGACGATCTTGTAGCCCTGCTTGGCCAGCGTCGCGCGTCCCTTGGGGAACAATTCCCGCCTGGCGATCGACATCGGCACGTTCCAGGGCGGATTGACCACGATCGAATGGATGTTCGACGACAGCATCGGCGTTGCATTTTGCGGGCTGCCGGTGACGGCGCGCATCGACGTGACCGGCTGGTCGCCCTCGAACACGGTCAGCACGGCGGCGGCGATGTTCACCTGCACCCGGTTGACCGGCAGGCGGCGCGGCATCCAGCGCCACCGCTCCATATTGGCCATGATCGCGGCGATCCGGTCGTCCACGCTGACATTGAGCGCCGCCAGCGTCCGCGTGTCGAGCAACCCTGTGGGGTTGAGGCCATAGCGCCGCTGCGCGCGTTGCAGCACGTCGGTCAGATTTTCGGTCGGCGTGACGCTCCTGTCCTCCAGCGCGATGCGCGCGCGCACCACCATGGGCGCGGATGTCGCGGTCAGCACCGGCCAGCCGCCCTTGTCGCGGATCGCCTCATAGGTCGCCAGCCCCTTGCGCAACCCTTCATAGCCCGCATAGGGCGGCGTCAGCGCATTCGCCCATTGTGCCAGCCGGTCCTCGGCCACGGCCTTCGCCAATCCGGGGCGCGGGTCATAGGGTTCTGGGCGCAGCGCCCAAATCTCCAGAAAATCGGCGGCATCGACCCGTCCGGTGGACAGCGCCTTCGCCCGGTCCAGCAGCGCGCTGACCAGCGCGTCGCCGGTCAGCGTGGCGGTCGCCTTGCGCCGCGCGGTCAGCCCTTGTTCGGCTCCGCTGCGCAACCAGTCATTCGCCCATGCTTCCTGCGTGGCCGAAAGAGGGGGAATGGGGGCAGGCAATGGCGCGGGCGGCAATGGCTGCACCATCGCGGGGGGCAGTGTCGGCGCCATGGCCGGGGGTTGTGTTACCGGCGTCTGGGCGTAAGCGGGCAGGGTGCTGGCACTAAGGACACTGGCACCAAGCAGGGCCAGCGTCGAAAAACGGATCATATCGGGACGGTTCATGCTGGACCAGATAGCGCAAAGCGGCCACCGTTCAAATCACGATAGCGGAAAAGATCATGCTGCACGTCGTTCACCATCCTGCCTATGTCTCTCCCGCAACACCCGGCAGCCGCTTTCGTTTCGACAAATATGGGCTGGTGATGGAGGCGTTGCGCGAAGTTGCGCCCGCCATGACGCTCCACACGCCCGATGCGATGCCGCGCGCCTGGATAGAGGCGGTGCATGATCCCGCCTATGTGGAAGAAGTGCTGACCCTCACCGTCCCGCAGGCCAAGGAACGGCGGATCGGCTTTCCTGTGACCCAGCGGGTCATGCTCCGCTCCACCCTGTCGCCCGGCGGCACCTGGGCGGCGGCGCGGCTGGCGCGCATCCACGGCTTTGCCGCTAATGCCGCAGGGGGCAGCCACCACGCGCTGGCCGATAGCGGGGCGGGTTATTGCGTGTTCAATGATCTTGCCATCGCCGCCAACCGCCTGATCGCGGAAGGGGAGGCGGATCGTATCCTCATCCTCGACCTCGACGTGCATCAGGGCGACGGCACGGCTTCGCTGCTGGCGGGGCGGGCGGATATTTTCACCCTGTCGATCCATGCTGAAAAAAATTTCCCGGTGCGCAAGGCGCGCTCTACGCTGGACATCGGCCTGCCCGACGGGGTGGAGGATGCCGCCTATCTTGCCATCCTCCATGACACGCTGCCGCGCGTGCTGGATGATTTCGCGCCCGACCTCATTCTCTATCAGGCCGGGGTTGATCCCCATGGCGACGACCGGCTGGGGCGGCTGGCCCTGACCGACGCGGGGCTGGATGCGCGCGACCGCTATGTCATGCGCCAGGCCCGCGCCCGCGCCATCCCGGTCGCCAGCACCATGGGCGGCGGCTATGGAGAGGACCGCATGGCCGTCGCCCATCGCCACGCCGCCTGCATGATCCGCATGGCGCAGGAAGCTATGGTTTGAAGCTCCAACGGGTCAGAGTGACGGCATCGCGGCTTAATGCACCGTCCCGACCGTGGGTTGCGCCCGGTCCATGATCTTCGCTGCGATCAGCCCGGCCACGGCCAGCGCCACAAAGTCACTGAACGCCAGATAGAGAATATAGCCCCAGGGCGCATGGTTGAACACGGATTGCCCGACATGCATCCACAAGACCCCGGCCAGCGCGAAGATCAGGGCTACCCGGACCCGCTCGGCAAAGCCGGTCGTCACGAACCGCAGCGCCAGCGCAATCAGCACGCCCACCACCAGCGACAGGATCAACCCGCCGATCAGGCTGGCGCTGTCCGTCACCGGAAAGCCGCTGCTGTTGTAGAAAATCTGCGCTATCGGCCCCTTGCCGTACAGGATCGTGCCCTCCGCCGTCGCCGGATCGGGGACCGTATAGACGCCGGTGCCAGTCGTGTTGAGCGCCTGCGCCAGCGCCGCCTGCAAATTGGCGCTCGCCTGTCCCTCCGCGCGGCTCATCGCCAGCGCGCTCAATGGCGTGCCCCAGAACAGGAAGCCTGTGATAAACATTGCAAAGCCGCCCAGCAGGCCGCCGATTACCGTCCGTATCATCATGCTCTCCACTCCCTGTCCCGCCCATAAGGCTAGGCCAGAACGCAGCGGAGGCAAAATCTATCCGGTAATTGTCAATCGGTAGGGCGCGATGCCTTTTCGGCGATGCCCGACACGCCCTCGCGCCGCTCCAGCTCGTCGCACACGGCATCCAGCGAAATGTCGCAATCGGCCAGCAGCAGCAGCAGGTGGAACAACAGGTCCGCGCTTTCGCCGACCAGTTCGTCACGGTTTCCCGCCATCGCGGCGATCACCGCCTCGACCGCTTCCTCGCCGACCTTCTGCGCAATCTTGCCGCGTCCCCGCGCCGTCAGCTTGGCGACATAGGATGTGGACGGGTCAGCCGACCGCCGCTGGCGGATCGTCTGTTCAAGCGTAAAGAGGGTGGCGCGCATGGCTGCGCATCAAGCGCCGCGCGCGCCACCCGTCAATGGGAAAATTATTTCCGCTTGCGGCCGCTGCGCAGCAGGCGGAAGCCGACAATGGCCACACCCATCGCAAACAGGCCCATCTGTTCCGGTTCAGGCACCGGAGTCGGGGTGCTGCCGCCTGAGCTGGACGTCGTGCCGCCGCTGCTGGTCGTGCCACCGCTGCTGGTGCCGCCGCCGCACTTGCCGAACCAGCACCATGTCGCCTGCGCCGGCGTCGCCGCACCGATCAGGCCAGCGGCCCCGGCCGCCAAAAGCATCTTGTTGAGTTTCATGAATGTCACCCTGTTTCCGTTGAACCGATATGGTCGAACGCGACCCGTCAGGGTTAATGCAGCCTTCATGCCGGATGGTGCCATCTGGCAGATTTCCGCCATTTTTCAGGGTTAACGACGCTTCCGGAAATATGGTTACTGTAAAGTAAATCGACGCTTTTGCGGGGTCAGGCCGCCCGCACCGGCACGCCCGCCGCCGCCAGCGCGCGATGGGCTTCGGCGATGCTGTGCTGCCCGAAATGGAATATCGATGCTGCCAGCACCGCGCTGGCATGACCCATGGTCACGCCCTCGACCAGATGCTCCAGCGTCCCCACGCCGCCGCTGGCGATGACGGGGATCGATACCGCGTCGGCAATGGTCCGCGTCAGCGCCAGGTCATAGCCCGCCTTCGTCCCGTCGCCGTCCATCGACGTCACCAGCAATTCGCCAGCGCCCAGCTGCGCCAGTCGCAGCGCATGCTCCAGCGCGTCGATCCCGGTCGGCTTGCGCCCGCCATGGGTGAAGATTTCCCAACGCCCTTCACCGACTTTGCGCGCGTCCACAGATCCCACGATACACTGGCTGCCGAAGCGATCGGCAATATCCGCCACCAGTTCGGGCCGCGCCACCGCCGCGCTGTTCACCGCCACCTTGTCCGCGCCTGCCAGCAGCAGCGCACGCGCATCGTCGGGCGTGCGTACCCCGCCGCCCACGGTGACGGGCATGAAACAGACTTCGGCCGTGCGCCGCACCACGTCGAGGATAGTGCCGCGCGCCTCATGCGTGGCGGTAATGTCCAGAAAGCACAGTTCGTCCGCGCCCGCCGCATCATACAGCTTCGCCTGCTCCACCGGATCGCCCGCGTCGCGCAGATCGACGAAGTTCACGCCCTTGACCACGCGCCCGTTGGCGACGTCCAGGCAGGGGATGACGCGGGTGCGGACGGTCATCGGATCACGCTGCCGCCTGCGCCACGGCCAGCGCCGTTTTCAGGTCCAGCCGCCCGTCATACAGCGCCCGCCCGGTAATCACGCCCTCGATGCCGTCGTCGGCGTGCAGGCTCAATATCCTGATGTCGGCGATCCCCGCCACGCCGCCGCTCGCGATCACCGGAATGTCGGTCGCCCGCGCCAGATCGACCGTCGCCTCGACATTGCAGCCTTTCAGCATCCCGTCGCGGCCCACATCGGTAAAGAGCAGGCTGGCAACGCCCGCATCCTCGAACCGCCGGGCCAGGTCGATCACCGGCATGTCCGATTTTTCCGCCCAGCCATCGGTCGCGACGAACCCGTCGCGCGCATCGACCGCCACGACGATCCCGCCGGGAAAATCGCGCGCCGCCAGCTTGACGAAAGCCGGATCTTTCAGCGCCGCCGTGCCGATGACGATGCGCGATACGCCAAGGTCGAACCAGCGCTCCACCGCCTCCCGGTTGCGGATGCCGCCGCCCAGCTGGACATGCCCCGGAAAGGTCTCGACAATCCGCTCGACCGCCGCGGCGTTCACCGCATGGCCCGCAAAGCTCCCGTCCAGATCGACAACATGCAGATGCTGCGCCCCCGCCTGCGCAAACAGCGCCGCCTGCGCCGCCGGATCGTCGCCATAAACGGTCGCACGATCCATATCGCCCTCGGCCAGGCGCACGACCTGCCCGTTTTTCAGATCAATGGCGGGAAAGACGATCAGAGACATGGGCTCACCAGACAATATTGGGGCAGCGTGTTCCCGCGAAGGCGGGAACCCAGCTCCGACGTTTCAACTGGGTTCCCGCCTTCGCGGGAACACGGATCGGCATCATCACGGCTTCCACTCCAGAAAGCGCGACAGGAAGGAAAGGCCATAGGTCTGGCTCTTTTCCGGGTGAAACTGGCAACCGATAATCGTGTCGCGCGCGACCGCCGCGACCAGCGGGCCGCCATGGTCGGTCACGGCCGCGACATGCGCCGGATCGGTCGCCTCGAAATGATAGCTGTGCAGGAAATAGGCCTCGCCCGCTTCGATCAGGGGCGGCGCGCCGTTCAGCACGACATCGTTCCACCCCATATGCGGCACCTTGATGCTGGCATCGCCCGGCTGCATCAGCCGCACCGTGCCGCCGATCCAGCCCAGCCCCTCATGCCGCCCGAATTCCTCGCCCGCGTCGGCCAGCAACTGCATGCCCACGCACACGCCCAGAAACGGCACGCCGCGCCGATGCACGGCCTCGCCCATCGCCTCGACCATGCCGGGGATCGCCACCAGCGCATCGCGGCACGCCCGGAACGCGCCTACGCCCGGCAACACGATCCGGTCGGCCCGCGCCACCACATCGGCATCGGCGGTAATGACGACATCGCCCGCCCCCGCCTTGCGCAGGGCATTATAGACCGAATGCAGATTGCCCGCGCCATAGTCGATCAGGGCGACCCCGCTCACAACATCCCCTTGGTCGACGGGATCGCGTCCGCCTTGCGCGGGTCGATCTCCACCGCCTGCCGCAGCGCGCGGGCCAGCCCCTTGAAGGCGCTCTCGACGATATGGTGATTGTTGCTGCCATACAGACATTCGATGTGCAGCGTGATGCCGGCGGCCTGCGCGAAGCTGTGGAAGAAATGCTCCACCATCTCCGCGTCCCACTCGCCGATCTTCTGCACGGTGAAGGGCAGCTTGCACACCAGCCATGGCCGCCCCGAAATGTCGAGCGCCACCCGCGTCAGCGTCTCGTCCATCGGCGAATAGACGGAGCCATAGCGCGAAATCCCGCGCTTGTCGCCCAGCGCCTTGGCCACCGCCTCGCCAATGGCGATTGCGCTGTCCTCGGTCGTGTGATGCTGGTCGACATGCAGGTCGCCCACGGTCTTGACGCTCATGTCGATCAGCGAATGGCGCGACAATTGCTCGATCATATGGTCGAGAAAGCCGATGCCCGTGGACACCGTATAAAGACCCGTGCCGTCGAGGTTGACGGTTACGTCGATCTGGGTTTCCGCCGTGTTGCGGTGAATCTCGGCCGTGCGCATGCTGGCCCTATAGCGCGTGCCGCCCATCTTGCAATCTGGTCGTGCGATGCGGGCCATCCAAACCGGCAGGGGGGTTGACCCCCTGTTTCGCGTCGTTAGGACATTGGCCCATGAGCGATGACCTGCCCGATAGCCTGATTCCCTATGACGAAATCGTGCAGGAAGCCCTGCGCGCCGTCGTCGGCCGCGTGCTGGGAGAGGTGCAGGCCAGCGGCGGCCTGCCCGGCAGCCACCATTTCTACATCACCTTCAAGACCCAGGCCCCCGGCGTCGACATCCCCAAGCGACTGATCGAGCGCTTCCCGGACGAAATGACCATCGTTCTCCAGAATAAATATTGGGACCTGAAGGTCAGCGACCATCATTTCGAAGTCAGCCTGACCTTCAACCAGGTCGCCGCCCACCTCGTCATCCCCTTCGCGGCAATCACGGCGTTCGTCGACCCCGCCGTCAACTTCGCCCTTCAGTTCCAGGTCGCAGGCGACGCCCTGCCCGAACCCCATGACGAAGCCGAAAATGACGGCCCGCAGGTCGTGGCGGAAGATGGCTCCAACGTCGTGACCGTGGACTTCGGCAAGAAGAAATAGGCGCAAGCGGCGGCTAGACCGCGCCTGACCGAGCGATCGTGCGCGACCAAGTCGCACTCCCAACCTCGTCACCCCGGACTTGATCCGGGGTCCCGCTTTTTGAGTGGTTTGGCTGATATTGGCCGATTTCGGAATGTCGCCTTACCGACGAGCAGGAGGGGATAGCCGCCGGTCATCTTTAGGGCACGCGACACGATCGTGGGCGGGAATAGCTGCCTGTCGCCCATCGACCACTTATTGCCATTGAGATCACAATGGCGCTGGCCCGGTTGCTGACATTCAACGGGTCGGTTATCCTGCCGATATGGGCAAGCGCAGCGGTGTCATCGATCATGAAGAGGGGTTGGCCAAATTGAGTTTGGTCGAACTCGACAACGAAATCGCAAGGTGCAAAACGCGCTTGGGCATTGCCCCCAGCACTCAGCAGAAAAAACAATTTGAAAGCCGCATACACTGGCTTGAGAGCTTCCGACAAAGATATCACGCCGATAAGTGATGTGATGCTTTCGACCAAAAATGGTCACTCGATCATTGCCATTCGTATCACCGAAACCCGCCGCTCATTGAGATGGCAAGTCGAACGCTGAATAACCAAATCTAGTGGAAAGCGGTCATTGCACCGACAGCCCTCTGTAGTAGTTTGTGGCCGTGGAATTCGACGAACTACGCGGCCGCTTAGCGGCGATCTTGGCCGTTGAGGAACGACAGCCTACCGATTGGCTCGAAGTGGAACGGCTAGCGAGCCAGCTACAACGGGAACTGCCAATCGACGCCACGCCAGAGGCGGTGCATCGCTACCTTGATGATGCCGACATTCGCTTCCGCGACGACGCCTACGGAGCGAGGCAGCGACGCGAAGTGCGTCGATATGTTGATCTTGGAGAATACGACGACGGCATCCCCGTTCCGTGGTGGGGGTGCGCTCTGGTCCTTCTTGCTGGCGCAGGCGTAGTTAAGTGGCTGCTTCTCTAGTTGCGGGCACGGCAACAAGTGGGGCGTGAGCCGCCATCAGCACCGGAACGGCAAAATAAATGGTGGAAAGCGGTCGATCTGTAGCGGGTCGCGCATCAAACGAAGGAGGCACCGCACTTAGTGCATTTGTTCGGAAGCGGCAGTCTCACGCCGCCATGTTCCTTGCCCCAAAAACGCGTCCAAAACCGCTGGTCCTGCCTGAGCGCCTCTTCCGCTTCATAGTTCGTGAACGCTGGCCAGCGGCAGGTGTAGCATTTGATGCTGAACAACCAAACGCTCGGAAGAAACGCGACAAATCCGATTGCGGACGGCCACAGATAACCTAGGGGCCAACCGACAAAGGAGGCGAGAACGAAGAGGACAAAGGCGGCTGCTGCGGCCCATTGCCAACGTCGCGCGATGCGAAATCGCCTCGGAACCGCGCTGCACTCATCACTCATTCCGCCCCCCCGAACAACCGCGATCAATGGCACTGCCCCGAGTATATGGATGAGGAGGAATGTCCGCTACTGGAGCGATTGCTGCCGAATAATTTTTATCCGGGCAATGTTGGCTATCGGTGGTCATCTACCCAGAAGCTGACCGTCGTAAATCCACCCATGACGGCCCTCCCTAGAATCGCAGATTTGCGAGTATTTTCAGTGTTACAACCGGAACCACTTGTGAGAAAGTGGTTGATGAGAATGGTTAACGACTTTGCAAGGCGGACTGTCGCCGAACGACCATTGCAGACGTTACCACCTACGATGTAGCTTCACGCAATGACAAAGATGCGCATTATCGTGCTACCAATCATGCTCAGCCTGATGGCTCCGGTATCTGCATTTGCCTGTGCCGTCCGTCGCCCTCCACATGACCCCAGCAAGACGCCTTCCGATCTGATAATCGAAGGAAGAGCGGGGCGGATCGAAAGCGAAGGCAACAGGTCTTTCAACGCCACCACGATCAGGGTCGATAAGGTTTGGCTGGGGAGCACACAGCTTAAATCAGTTAGGCTCTCGTGGCCCACGGCGCCGATGATGTGTCCACCTGAACAGCCCCCGAAAAGCAGTTCACGATTGATGATTTACTTGCGTGAGGAGAACAATGAGCTTGTGCCGATTGGTTGGCTTTTCGTGAACAAAACGCCGAATAGGCTCGCGATTGAAGCAGCGAACGACATGGCAAGATATCGGGCTTCTATCGACAAGAGCAAATAGTCCGCCGACCACCCAACTCAGCCAACCATCATCCCGCTAGTCACGCGACGTATGAACACAGGCGCACCCCCCGTCGCCACTGTGCAATTCCCGCTGTCCTACATCGCCCCCCGGCGCTAACTCTCCATATGCGACATGGGCGAACTTAGCGAAGTTTCACACGCCATCCCCTCCAACCAACCCGCCCCGGTCACCGCTCTACTGACAACCCCTTGGATTTCCTTCCCCTCACCTTAAATCAGCATCAGATTTGCGAATGACTCTTAACTGAAAGGCGCCCCCAAATGCCCGCGACCCGCACCGAAAGTGATAGTATCGGCGCCATAGAGGTGCCAGCGGACGCCTATTGGGGTGCGCAGACGCAGCGGAGCATCGAAAATTTCCCGTTCGGCTCGATGGAGCAGATGCCGATTGGCATCGTCCATGCGCTGGCCATCGTGAAGCAGGCTGCGGCGCGGGTGAACCGCCATCATGGGCTGGTCGCCACCCAGGCAGACGCCATCGAAGCCGCCGCCGCCGCCGTGGCGGCTGGCCAGCATGACGATCAGTTCCCCCTCGTCATCTGGCAGACCGGCAGCGGCACCCAGTCCAACATGAACGTCAATGAAGTGATTGCCGGCATCGCCAATGAAGCGCTCACCGGCACGCGCGGCGGCAAGCATCCGGTCCACCCGAATGACCATGTCAATCTCGGCCAATCCTCCAACGACAGCTTCCCTACAGCGCTTCATATCGCGGCGGCTCTGGCCGTCACCAAAGCCTTGTTTCCCGCGCTAGACCGGCTCCATGCCGCGCTCGACGCGAAAGCGAAGGCATGGGATCATATCGTCAAGATCGGTCGCACCCATTTGCAGGACGCGACCCCGCTGACGCTGGGGCAGGAATTTTCCGGTTACGCGCATCAGGTCTATCGCAGTCGCAAGCGGATCGAACCCGCCGCCATGCACGGCATGATGGCGCTGGCGCAGGGCGGCACGGCGGTCGGCACCGGCCTCAATGCGCCCGAAGGGTTCGATGTCGCGGTCGCGGCGGAAATCGCCACCATCACCGGCCTGCCGTTCCGCACCGCCGACAACAAGTTCGAGGCGCTGGCGTCCAACGATCCGCTGGTTCACCTGTCCTCGACACTCGCCACGCTGGCCGTCGCGCTGACCAAGATCGCCAACGACATCCGCCTGCTCGGCTCCGGTCCGCGCTCTGGCCTGGGCGAACTGGATCTGCCCGCCAACGAACCGGGCAGTTCGATCATGCCGGGCAAGGTCAATCCGACCCAGTCCGAGATGCTGACCATGGTGGCGGCGCAGGTCATCGGCAATCATCAGGCCGTGACCGTGGGCGGGATGCAGGGCCATCTGGAACTCAACGTGTTCAAACCGATGATCGGCGCGGCAGTGCTGCGCTCGATCCATTTGCTGGCCGTCGGGATGGAAAGTTTTGCGGAACGCTGTGTCGAGGGGCTGGAGGCGAACGAGACGCGCATCGCCGAACTGGTCGATCGCTCGCTGATGCTGGTCACCGCGCTCGCCCCCGCGATCGGCTATGACAATGCCGCCGCCATCGCCAAGCACGCGCACAGGACCGGCCAGACGCTCAAAGCCGCGGGGCTTGAACTGGGGCTGGTGGACGCGGCGACCTTCGACGCGCTGGTGCGGCCGGAAAATATGACATGATCGACATCGGCATGGCGGAACCGCGCGCCGTCCGATACATTGACCCAGTATGAAAAAGCCTCTCGCCCCCAAAGCCCCGCGCGTCTCCGTCACCGCTCCCAAAAAGACCGGCCTGCTGCGCAAGGCAGCGCGCGTCGGCGCGACCGTCGTGGCCACGCGCGTCGCGGCCGATACCGGCAAGAAGGGCGTGTTCGGCCTGCTCGCCGGGATGGGGGCCAAGCGGATCATCACGCGCTATCCGGTCGGCGCGCTGGTCGTCACCGGCGCTTATATGGCGGGCAAGCTTTATGAGGCCAAGCGAGAGGTTGATCGCAAGCGCGCGATCAAGGCCCTGCCGGACCTCAGCAAGGAACCGGTGCCGATCAATGCCGCGCGCAAGGTGGCCAAGCCCTAAAGCGCGGCCTGCCACGTCCGGACGGCGTCCAGCGGAAAGGTCAGCATCAATATGTTGAGCGTCAGATTGTCGCGGATCACCGCGAGCGCCAGCAATTCGAACCCGACCGCCACCGCGACCGACAGCCAGACCGGCGCGCGCGAAGCGAACAGGAAGCCCAGCGTCATCATGCCAATGTCGCTCATCGAATTGAGGACCGAATCGCCACTATAGCCAAGCGCAATGGTCGCCGTGCGGTAGCGGTCGATGATGACCGGCGAATTCTCCAATATCTCCCAGGCCGACTCCACCGCCACGGCCAGCGCCAACCGCACCCCCATCGGGCGCTTGCGCAACAGCCAGAGGGTGGCGGGATAGAATAGCAGACCGTGAATGACATGGCTCAGGCTATACCAGTCGGCGATATGCTGGCTGTTGCCACTATCCAGCGCCCCGTGCCACAATTCGATCCGGCCACAGGTGCAGATCGGCGGCCTGTCCATCATCAGCAGCAGGGCGCAGCTTAGCAGGGCGATCAACCCCGCTGCGATCAACCCCCTGCGATGGACCATCCGCCTGTTGCGCATCCTGCCATTTCCCCCTCTTGCAAAAGCCCGCATCAAGCGGCACTAGCGGCCATGGCCGACAGCATCCTGATCGAAACGCCCGACTTCAAGCGGCGCGGCGTCCTCTTTGTCCTCTCCTCGCCTTCTGGCGCGGGAAAGTCCACCATTGCGCGCAAGCTGCTCGCCGCCGAACCGGATATGTCCATGTCGGTGTCGGCAACCACTCGACCGATGCGGCCGGGCGAAGTCGACGGCAAGGATTATCATTTCGTCGACCTGCCGGAATTCCGCCGGATGACCGCGGATCAGGAATTTCTGGAATGGGCCCATGTATTTGGCCAGCGTTACGGCACCCCCCGCGCGCCGGTGGAGGCCATGCTCAAAAGCGGGCAGGACGTGCTGTTCGACATTGACTGGCAGGGCGCGCAGCAATTGCATCAGATCGCCGGGGGCGACGTGGTGCGGGTATTCATCCTGCCACCCTCGATGGAGGAACTGGAGCGTCGCCTGCGCGGCCGCGCGACGGATAGCAACGAAGTCATTGACGGTCGCATGGCCCGCGCGGCGGGCGAAATCGCGCATTGGGACGGCTATGATTATGTGCTGTGCAATGTCGATGCAGATGATTGCTTCAGCCGCGTGCAGACCATCCTCCATGCCGAACGGATGAAGCGCAGCCGCCAGACCGGCCTGATTGGCTTTATCCGCAAGCTGGGCCGCTATCACCAGGACGATTGAGGACGATCCGCCGTCAAAAGCCTGCCGGGTCGGCCCAGTCGGGATGGACCCAGGCCATCGCCTTGAACAGGCTGCCCATCGCATCGGCACTGGTCAGCCGGGCGCGCGCGACCTCTATTTCAGCGGCGCGCGCAGGATGTGTGCGGGCCAGTTGCTCGGCGCGGGCGTCAATCCCTAGATCGCGCAGATACGGCCCCTGATCGACCGGGCCTGACACCCGCAATCCCGCCTGCCGCGCCATATTGCCGATGATGGTGAAGTCGACATGGGTGGTCAGGTCGACCTCGCCAGGATCGGCGAAGGGATCGGCAAATTCATGCGCCTTCACCGCTTGCAGCGTATCGCCCAGCAACGGCCCGGCATAGCCATAGTCGATGATGATCGCCGCACCGCCCTGCTTGGCGATCCGCTGCGCCAGTGCATAGGCGATCCCCGCGCCCACGATCGGCGTTTCGATGATCGCCCCGTCCTGCGCCTGCGCCGCGATTGGTGGCAGGCCGGATTCGATGCGGCGATAGCCAGGAACGGCGACAAAGCGCCCTTCTTCTTCGCGCCGGATGACGACCCGCTCGCGCCATTCCTCGCCCACGCGAATGCACTGGCGCACCGGCAGCGCATCGAAAAATTCGTTGGCGATGACCAGCAGTGGCCCGTCGTCAGGCAGGCTTTCGATACTGTCATGATGGGTGACATGGGGCAGCAGTGCGCGCTGCCGTTCGCGCAAGGTGGGGCTGGTCTCGACGAAATGAACGCGCGGCGCGAGGGCGGCGCTCTCCATCGCGCGCAGTGCGTCGGCGGCCAATGTGCCGCGTCCCGGCCCCAGCTCGGCATAAAGCGGCCCAGGCTTGCGCCCCGACCGCATCCACACGTCCGCCAGGCACAGCCCCACCAGTTCGCCGAACATCTGGCTGATTTCCGGCGCGGTGGTGAAGTCGCCATCCGCGCCCAACGGGTCGCGGGTGGCGTAATAATGCTGGTTCGCCTCCGCCATGAAATGCGCGACGGAGATCGGCCCGCCCGCGGCAATCTGGCGTGAAAGCCGTTCAGCCAGGGTCAGCGGCTCAGCTGACACTCGCGTTTCCGGCGATGGGCTCCACCCGCGCGCGACGCCCCTTCGACGTGACGATCAGGTAGAGCCCGCCCAAGATCATGGGCAGGCAGAGCCACTGACCCATATGCAGGCCGGTACGCGCGGCAAATTCCATCAACTGCGCGTCCGCTTCCCGCACATATTCGACGCCGAACCGGAAAATGCCATAGCCCAGCAGGAAAATGCCCACCAGTTTCCCCGGCTGATAGCGCGCGCGCGTGCGCCAGAAGGCGAAGGCCAGGATGGCGAACAGGACAAGCCCTTCCAGCGCGGCTTCGTACAACTGGCTGGGATGGCGGGGATAGGGGCCGCCGGTCGGGAAGATGATGCCCCAGGGAACATCGGTTTCCTTGCCCCACAATTCACCATTCACGAAATTGGCGAGGCGCCCGAAGAACAGGCCGAAGGGGACGCAGCAGGCGACATAATCATGGATGCGCAGCCAGCTGAGCTTCTCCTTGCGCGCCATGTAGAGAATACCGAGCGACACGCCCGCCGCGCCGCCATGGAAGGACATGCCGCCATTCCACAGCTTGAAGATGTCGAGCGGATGCGCAAGGATTTCCGGCTGGTAGAAGATCACATAGGCTAGTCGTCCGCCGATGATGATCCCCAATGTTGCATAGAAGATCATGTCGTCGGCATGGCGGCGACCCATGGGCGATCCGGGCTGGGCGATCAGCTTGAGCAAATACCAGTAGCCGATCAAGATCCCCGCCAGATAGGCGAGACTGTACCATTTGAGCGTGAAGAAGCCGAGGTCGAGCGCAACCGGGCCGACGCCCAGATCGTCAAAGCGGATCGCGCCCGAAGCGGCAGCGGCAATGTCCAGGATCAATTCGGCTTCCTCTTGGCAATAGGATTGTGGCCATAGAAGGATTTTCAGTCAGATGGAATCATCTGATGGCACTCAAATCACGGAAATCCAAAAATCCCCGACAGGCCGGACAGTATGGGGGGCGTTGCTCTTTTCGCCAGATAGGCGGGCCTCATCCTTGATCCGTTCCGCATTTCATGGAGGGCAGGGCGCGCGCCTTGCGCATTGTCGCGTATCTGCTTAAGCATGGTTCCCAAGTTCTGGCTCCGCATTGGGGCTGGCGATATGTGAAGCGAGTTACGGCATGGTGCAGCAAAGCCGCCCATCGCCGCAGAGTTCCGGCCCGACCGGCCGTTATGCGGGCAAGCGCGCCGCTTCCGGTCCGGGCGATGGGAGCAGGGCTGCGGCCATTCCTCCCCCGTCAACGCAGCGGGGCTTTGCGCCTTATGGCGCGCGCGAACGGCGATCCTATGCCGCGATCGACCTTGGCACCAACAATTGCCGCCTTTTGATCGCCAAGCCGTCGGCTGACGGTTTCATCGTCGTCGATGCTTTTTCGCGGATCGTGCGTCTGGGCGAGGGGCTGGCGTCCACTGGCCGGATCAGCGACGCGGCGATAGACCGGGCGATCGCTGCCCTGTCTGTCTGCGCGGACAAGCTGCGCCGCCGCCATGTCACGCTGGCGCGATCGGTAGCGACCGAAGCCTGTCGCCGTGCCAGCAACGGCGCTGAATTCATCCAGCGCGTCTATCGCGAAACCGGCATAGCGCTCGACATCATCAGCGCGGAGGAAGAGGCGCGGCTTGCTGTGCTGGGGTGCCATGCCTTGCTGGAACCGGGCAACGGCCCGGCCCTGATCTTCGACATTGGCGGTGGATCGACCGAATTGGTGCTGGTCGATGCTCAGGGCTCGTCGGGCGCGCCGCGCATTGTCGATTGGGTAAGCGCGCCATGGGGCGTCGTATCGTTGACCGAGAGCGAGGCGTTCGAGCATGACGATGCCGATGCGCGGCTGGCCGCTTATGGTAGGATGCGCGCGCGGGTCAGCGATGCATTCGCGCCGCTCGCGCGCCGCCTGCCGCAGGCGGCGGAGGACATCCGCCTGCTCGGCACGTCCGGCACGGTGACGACGCTGGCAAGCCTGCATCTCAACCTGCCGCGCTACGATCGGCAGGCGATTGACGGGCTGATCGTGCCCTGCACCTCCATGCGGTCCATTTCGGAGCGGCTGTCGACCATGACGCTGGGCGAACGGCAGAAGCTGCCCTGCATCGGCACCGAACGGGCCGATCTGGTGGTGGCGGGTTGCGCGATACTGGAATCGATCCTCGACATCTGGCCTGCGCAGCGGCTGGGCGTTGCCGACCGGGGTATCAGGGAAGGCATTTTGCGCGGGCTGATGGACCGCGACGGGAGAATGATGTGAAGGGCGCCATATGAGAGGATCTGGCGCAGGCAAGGTGCGGGTCAAGAGCGCGAAGGGCCGCACCGCGCAGTCGGTGCGCTGGCTGGAACGCCATCTGAACGACCCCTATGTCCATAAGGCCAAGGCGGAAGGCTGGCGCAGCCGCGCCGCGTTCAAGCTGATCGAACTGGACGAGAAATTCCATTTCCTGAAAGGGTCGCGCGCGGTTGTCGATCTTGGTGTCGCGCCGGGCGGCTGGTCGCAGGTGGTGCGCAAGCTGGTGCCCAAGGCGGCTGTCGTGGGTATCGACCTGCTGCCGGTCGATCCGATCGGGGGTGTCACCCTGTTCGAGATGGACTTCATGGATGACAAGGCGCCGCAGCTTCTGCGCGATGCGCTGGGGGACGCGCCGGATCTGGTGATTTCCGACATGGCGGCCAACACCGTGGGCCATCCCCAGACCGACCATCTGCGCACCATGGCGCTGGTCGAGGCGGCGGCCTGGTTCGCGGTTGAAAATCTGCGCAAGGGTGGCACGTTCGTAGCCAAGGTCTTTGCGGGCGGGACCGACGGCGAACTGCTGGTGCTGCTCAAGAAGAATTTCACGACGATCAAACATGCCAAGCCCCCCGCCAGCCGCAAGGGCAGCGTGGAATGGTATGTCGTGGCGCAAGGGTTCAAGGGGCGACCCGATGAACCGGCGCGGGACCGGACAGGCGCGCCGATCGCCGAATAGGGCCGGATGGCTGACGCATAGCGGAAGGAAGCGGGGGTCACTTGGTCGCAACGGTATCGACGGTCGCTTATCTGGGTCTGGAGGCGCGGGGCGTCGAGGTACAGTGCCAGTTGGTTCCCGGCCTGCCCAATTACATCGTCGTCGGCCTGCCGGACAAGGCGGTGGCCGAAAGCCGCGAGCGAGTGCGCAATGCCATCGCCGCCATCGGCCTGTCGCTGCCGCCCAAGCGGATCACGGTCAACCTTTCCCCCGCCGACCTGCCCAAGGAAGGGTCGCACTATGACCTGCCGATCGCACTGGCGCTGCTGGGGGCGATGGGGGTGATCGATGCCGAAACGCTGTCGGGCTATGTTGTCGTCGGCGAACTGGGTCTGGACGGCCGCACCGCGCCATCGCCTGGCGTGTTGCTGGCCGCGCTGCATGCGGGCGAACAGGATATGGGGCTGGTCTGCCCGGTAGCGCAGGGGGCCGAAGCCGCCTGGGCAGGGCAGATAGAGGTAGTCGCTGCCCCCGATCTGCTGAGCCTGCTCAATCATTTCAAGGGCACTTCGGCATTGTCGCCGCCGCAACCGGGCGCTGTCGAAGCGCCGGTTCGCACCGCTGACCTGAAACAGGTCAAGGGGCAGGAAACGGCCAAGCGTGCCATAGAGATTGCTGCGGCAGGCGGTCATAATCTGTTGATGGTCGGGCCGCCGGGCGCGGGCAAATCGCTGATGGCAAGCTGCCTGCCGGGCATATTGCCCGAACTGACACCGGGCGAAGCGCTCGAAACGTCGATGGTGGCGAGCGTCGCGGGGACGCTGGAGGGCGGGCGGATCAGCCGCGCCAGGCCGTTTCGTACCCCCCATCACAGCGCGTCGATGGCGGCATTGGTCGGCGGCGGGCTGCGCGTGCGACCGGGGGAGGTCAGCATGGCGCATCTGGGTGTGTTGTTTCTGGACGAACTGCCAGAGTTTCAGCGCGCTGTGCTGGATTCGCTGCGCCAGCCGCTGGAGACGGGCGAGGTGACGGTGGCACGCGCCAATGCTCATGTGACCTTCCCGGCAAGAGTGCAATTGATTGCCGCCATGAATCCCTGCCGCTGCGGGCATCTGGGCGATCCGGCGCTCGCCTGTTCGCGCGCGCCGCGTTGTGCGGCGGATTATCAAGCCAAGGTTTCCGGGCCGCTGCTCGACCGGATCGACCTGCATGTCGAGGTGCAGGCGGTGACCGCTGCCGATCTGGTGCTACCGCCGCCGGCGGAAGGTTCCGTTGAGGTCGCCGCGCGCGTCGCCGCTGCCCGCGCGGTCCAGACCGCGCGCTATGGCGACGGCAAGGTGCGTACCAACGCCGAAGTCGATGGCGAGGCGCTGGAACAGGTCGCGGGGCCGGACGAGGCAGGCCGGCAGTTGCTGGCGCAGGCCGCCGCCGCGATGAAGTTGTCGGCCCGCGGCTATACCCGCGTATTGCGGGTCGCGCGGACGATTGCCGATCTGGCCGGGGCGGAAAAGGTCGGGCGCGTGCATATCGCCGAAGCGCTCAGCTATCGCCGGCGCGCGCCGGTGAACTGACACAGCGATGCTCGCCGCGCTCAAAGCCTGGGCCGGGCGGCTGAAGCGGGAAGTCTTGGCATTGTGGATTGCCGCGCGCAGCCCCGATACGCCATTGCCCGCACGGCTGATCGCCCTGCTGGTCGCCGCCTATGCGCTCAGCCCGATCGACCTGATCCCGGACTTCATTCCAGTACTGGGGTTGCTGGACGATCTGCTGATCGTGCCGCTCGGTATTGCGCTGGCGGTCCGTTGCATCCCGGCCGCGCTGATGGCGCGCTATCGGATCGAGGCGGCGGCGCGTGCCGACCGGCCATCGAGCCGCACGGGCATGTTCATTGTGCTGTTTCTGTGGGGCGTGGGGCTGGGCGCCTGTGTGCTTTGGCTGGCCGGCTGACGGATCAGGGGATTGGCTGGACGCTCATCAGCGTGAAAAGGCCGATGGCGACGCCGCCAATCGCAAAGCCGATCAGAAAGCGGCGAATATCCGGCCAATAATCGGGCGTGTCCATGGTGTCGTCTCCCCATGTCGATGACGGGGGAGGGGTATCGCTGCGATGCGGCTGCTACCAGTGACAAATATGGTTAGGGGGAGGGGATGATCAGGCCGCGCCGTCGCCAGCGATCAGTTTGAGTTCCGTGACCGGGCTATGGTCCTCATGCGCGAAATGTCCTTCGATCCGGCTGCCCGGTTCGATCGTTATCCGTTCATAGCGCACGTCGCCTGTAATCCGGGCCGTGCTCTCGACCACCAGTTCCTGCGCGGCAATCGATCCGTCGACAAGGCCCGCCAGGCGCGCGCTCTGCGCGGTGACATGGCCGACGATGCGGCTGTCTGGACCCTGCACCAGCGCGGCACAGCTGATGTCGCCTTCAACCGTGCCGTCGACATGCAGGTCGACCGATGCAGTCAGATTGCCGCTGATGGTCACATCACTGCCGATCAGCGAAAAGGGGGTGTTTTTAGCCCCGGTTGCCGACATCGGCGAAACGCGCTTTTGCGATTTGCTGGACTTGGAGAACATCTTGGCGGGCCTCCAGAAAACGACGCGGGTTGATGGCCTGGCCATTCAGCCGGACCTCGAAATGCAGGTGGGTGCCGGTCGAACGGCCAGTCGATCCCATGCGGCCGATCGTGTCGCCGCGTGAAACCGACTCGCCCACGCGACCCACAAAGCCGGAAAGATGGGCATAACGGGTCATCAGGCCATTGCCATGTTCGACCTCGACGACATTGCCATAGCCCTGACGCTGGCCCACGAAGCTGACCTTGCCACCAGCGGCCGCGTGAATGGGTTGACCATAGCGGCCGGGAAAGTCGATTCCGGCATGGAAAGCGGCATGGCCGTTAAACGGATCGCGGCGATAGCCATAGGAACTGGTCTGCATCGGTGCCGTGGTGGGCTTGCCCGACGGGATGGTGAGCAGGCTGCGCTCCAGCAATTCCATGCGGTTGAGCGCGCTGGCCAGCTCTTCCAGCTCGCCGGTCATCGCACCCTTGTCGCCCTTCCACGGGACGAAGGGGCCGCCCTGCGCGCGGGCGGCGTTGCGGGTCAGGCTGTCGGGGTTCAGGCCAAAGCTGCGGATCGCGGCGGCGGCCTTGTCTGCGCGCCGCTCGACCGCGCTGGTCAGCATCATCGCGAACTGACGCTGCCGCTGGGCCAGTCGGACGAGAGGCGCGGCTTCGGGGGCCATGCTGATCTTGGCCGTCAGCTTGCCCTTCTCGCCGCTCTTGGCCGGGCCGACCAGATCGGCGCCCGCGGCATTGCCGTCCTCCGCACCGAAATGCGTCTTGTAGAGTTCATCCATGAAATCCTGGCGCGCTTCCAAGTCCTGCGCCAGATCCTCGACCGATTTGCGATAGTCCGCGACCTTGTCCGCTGTGCTGGCGACGGCCTTGCCCTGTTCGGCGAGCCGTGCGCGCTCCTGCGCCACAGCGGCTTTGCCAGCGAGCATAGAGATGGTTGCGCCGCCCCAGCCGATCAACGCGGTGGAGGCGATGGCAATAGCGGCAAGCTGCGCCCGGCGCGAGATTCGCAGGAACTTCACCTGCCCCCCGGAGCGGAGAAAAATCTCCCGCTCAGGGCAAAGCGCGTTCAACCGCGCGCGGAGAGCGGCGGCTCCCGTTTTGCTGTTCTGCGACAATTGCGACCCCGCACTCTTATTCGAGTCGGGCCGATAGCAAAGCATTGCGAACTAGGCGAATCCGTCGTTGCGGAGTCGTGACGAGTCGAAGCCTCAGCGCGGCGAAATGATTGGGGCCTTTATTTGTTCCTTGCCGTCGAAAACAATTTTCAGCGCTGTTTCAATCTATTTGAGGGCTGGGCTGGCGAGTTTCTGTTTTGCCAGCAGCTCTGTTATGGTCGCCGCAGGCATGGCTGCGCCAAAATGATAACCTTGGCCATAATGGCATCCGCCCGCGCGCAGATAATCGACCTGACTGCTATTCTCCACCCCTTCGGCCACGGTACGGATACCCAGGCTATAGGCCAGGTTCAGCACCGTGCGGACGATGGCGGCGTCGTCCGGGTCCGTCTCCAGATCGCGGACGAAGCGCTGGTCGATCTTGATGATGTCGATCGGAAATTGCTTGAGGTGGGAGAGGGATGCGTAGCCCGTCCCGAAGTCATCAAGGGCAATGGACACGCCCGCTTTGCTCAGGCGGTGCAGCACCTGACCGACACGGTCGGCATTGCGACCCAGAAAGACCGACTCGGTGACCTCCAGTTCGATCATCGTCGGCGACAGGCCCGCCTGCGCCAGCCGCTCCAGCAAATGACCCGTGAAATTGTCATCGTTAAGGTCCGCGCCCGACACATTGAGGGCGACATGACCAACGTCCAGCCCGGCATCGCGCCAGCGGGCGCAGTCGGCAATGATGCCGGCGATCATCTGATTGGTGATCGCCGGTCCCAGTTCGGGATGCTCGAACGCCGCAGCGATGTCGGCCGGCATGATGACCGTTCCATTGCCGGTCGGGCAGCGGAACAGCGCTTCGAACCCGATGATCGCGCCGGTGTCGAGCGCGATCTTGGGCTGATACCAGGGGCAGGGGTGTTCCTGCGCCAGAACATGCCGGGCACGGTCGAGCATCGCCGTTTCCCGGTCCCAGCTTTCCAGCAGGTCCGGCCCGAATATGGTTGCGCGGCCCCGGCCGTTATTTTTGGCATGATAAAGGGCGATGTCGGCATGTTTGACCAGCGCGGTCACATCCTCGCCATGGTCGGGGAACAGCGCCACGCCGATGCTGACGCGAGATTCGATCGGTCGGCCGCGATAGTCGAGCGGCGCGTGCAGATGATCGGCGATGCGCGTCAGGATCGACTGAAGCGCGTCGGCATCGGGCAGGCGGGTCAGCAGCACGGCAAATTCGTCGCCGCCCATCCGCGCGACCAGATCACCCGGCCGCAGCGCTTGGCGCAACCGTCCGGCCACGGCGCATAGCAGCGCGTCGCCCGCATCATGTCCCGCCGTGTCATTGACACGCTTGAATTCATCCAGATCGATCAGCAGGACCGCGAGTTGCGTCCGGTCGTTCGATGCCGCGGTCGCCTGCGTCACGGCGGCCATGAAATGCGCGCGGTTGGCAAGGCCGGTCAGCGCGTCCGTCATGGCGAGGCGTTCGAGATGCCGTTCGGCCTGCTTGCGTTCGGTAATGTCGACCACGCTGGTCATGAAGCAGGGTTCGCCGTCGATCACGATCGGGCGGGCGGACAGCATTGCATGGCGGATGGCCCCGTCGGCGCGGCGCAGCCGACACTCGAAATTGTCCACCGCTCCGCCGCGCTGTAGCGTAGCGAACAGCTCGTCGCGCACCGGCAAATCCACATAGGTTTGCTCGGCATTATCGAGCCGGACGTCATGTCCCGCTCCATAGGCATCGATGGCCGCGCGGTTTAGATGCAGGATTTGACCGTCATAGCGTGTGACCAGCAAGGGTAACGGCACAGCCATGAACATGCGCTGCAACGTATCGCGGCTGTTGGCCAGTTCCAGCTGTACGGCCTGCGCGACCTGCCCGGCGGTCCATTCCTGCCGCTGAAGCCGGTTGTTGCGCGCGATCGCGATGCACATGCCGCAATGGAGTATCAGCATGGCCAGAACCATGCCCGGCATGGTGGAGGACAGCGGGGCAGGGGCGAGATAGCCGATCAGCAGCACGATGCCACAGGCCAGCCCGCCGCCGACATTGCCGCGATAACTGGTTGGGACGACCAGATAGAAAACCAGCGGCAGCATGACGAGGACGAAGATGGCGATGTCGCTGCGCGAACTCACCAGAAAGGCGACGCCGATGGCGGTTACGACCTGCCAGGCGAAGCAGATGCGTTCAACCGCCCGAAAGCTTGTCATCCGACGGGTTAGCCACAGGCTGACGATCGACCAGATAATCACGGCCAATCGCGCCGGCACGGCGACCCAGAAATGCGCGGTCCCGGCAAAGCGCCAGTCGCTCAACAGGAACAGCGTGTTGAGAATCGTGGAAAGAATGAAAAGATTGCGGGCATGACGCCGCGATTCGGGCAGGCGCTCGGACTGGAACGCCGACTCCCGCTCGGCCAGGCGAAATTCGCCGCTGATTGTCGAAAGCCCGTTCACGTCCAGTCCAGTTAAGGCGCCCCGTTGGTGCCGGGGGCTAAAATAGGGCAGGCACGGTTAGCAATTCCCTAACCAGCGTCCTTTGACCCTGCCAGATCAACGGGATGGCCAGGCGGTCGGCGATCGGCTTGACCCTTTGCCCCGGCATCGCTATAGGCCCGCCTGCCCAGCGGTCTGCCGCGTCGAGACTCGTCTCCTCGCATCATCCCACGCGGGCAATACAGAGCTGAACATTACCGGATGCTCTTGCGGCTCCAGGGGGGTATTGCACCCGCCGGGGCCTTTGCTGTTTGGAAGCGACATGTTTCCCGGCCGCACTGAAACGCAGGGATGTTGCGGTAAAGTAACTGAAAAAGGTGAAGGGCTTCATGCCAACAATCAACCAGCTGGTCCGCAAGGGCCGCGAACCGCAGAAGGCCAAATCGAAGGTCCCTGCCATGGATGCGAACCCGCAAAAGCGTGGCGTTTGCACCCGCGTCTATACCACGACCCCGAAAAAGCCGAACTCGGCGCTCCGCAAGGTTGCCAAGGTTCGCCTGGTCAACCAGCGCGAAGTCATCACCTATATTCCGGGTGAAGGTCACAACCTTCAGGAACATAGCGTCGTGCTGATCCGTGGCGGTCGTGTGCGAGATCTTCCGGGCGTGCGTTACCACGTTCTTCGCGGCGTTCTGGATACCCAGGGCGTCAAGGATCGCAAGCAGAGCCGTTCCAAGTACGGCGCCAAGCGTCCTAAGTAAGGGGAGAACAACCTATGTCACGTCGTCGTCGCCCCGAAAAGCGCATCATCCTGCCCGATCCCAAATATGGCGATCAGGTTCTGTCGAAATTCATGAACTCCATCATGCAGGACGGCAAGAAGGCTGTTGCTGAATCGATCGTTTATGGCGCCCTGGAAACCGTCGAGGCCCGCGCCAAGAAGGATCCGATCGGCATGTTCCATGACGCGCTGAACAACATCAAGCCGGGCATCGAAGTTCGCAGCCGCCGCGTTGGCGGTGCGACCTATCAGGTTCCCGTCGAAGTGCGTCCTGAGCGTTCGCAGGCCCTGGCCATTCGCTGGCTGATCGCCGCAGCGCGTAACCGCAGCGAAACCACCATGGCCGCCCGCCTGTCGGGTGAACTGATGGATGCAGCCAACAACCGCGGCAACGCGGTCAAGAAGCGCGAAGACACGCACCGCATGGCGGAAGCGAACCGCGCCTTCTCGCACTATCGCTGGTAAAAAGATTGGCGGGGCGGCGTTCAATCGGCCGCTGCCCCGCCTATCGCTCTTAAAAATCCATCCGTTCGTCGTGGGCCTACCCATGGCGGACGGATTGGTTTAGGGGCCACGCAAGAACACGAATCCCCAACCGCCGGTGCGCCGGCAACGGAGAAGCATCATGGCCCGCAGCCATCCGCTCAAACTGTATCGCAATATCGGCATTATGGCCCATATCGACGCCGGCAAGACGACTACGACCGAGCGTATTCTTTATTATACCGGCAAGTCCTACAAGATCGGCGAAGTCCATGACGGCGCCGCGACGATGGACTGGATGGAGCAGGAGCAGGAGCGCGGGATCACGATCACCTCGGCTGCGACGACCTGTTTCTGGAACGGCCACCGCATCAACATCATCGATACCCCCGGCCACGTCGACTTCACGATCGAAGTTGAACGTTCGCTGCGCGTGCTCGACGGCGCGGTTGCCTGCTTCGACGGCGTTGCCGGCGTTGAGCCGCAGTCTGAAACCGTGTGGCGCCAGGCGGACAAGTATAAAGTTCCGCGCATGTGCTTCATCAACAAGCTCGACCGCACCGGGGCCGACTTCTATTATTGCGTGCAGTCGATCATTGATCGTCTGGGTGCGCGTCCCGCCGTTCTGTATCTGCCGATCGGCTCGGAAAGCGATTTCAAGGGTCTGGTCGACCTGGTCGAGAACCGCGCGATCATCTGGAAGGATGAGTCGCTGGGTGCCGAATTCTTCTTTGAAGAAATCCCCGCCGACATGGCCGACAAGGCGGCGAAATATCGCAGCGACCTGATCGAGCTGGCCGTCGAGCAGGACGATGCGGCGATGGAAGCCTATCTCGAAGGCACCGAGCCCGACACGGCGACGCTGAAGTCGCTGATCCGCAAGGGCGCGCTCAACCAGTCGTTCGTGCCCGTCGTTTGCGGTTCGGCGTTCAAGAACAAGGGCGTTCAGCCCCTGCTCGACGCAGTCGTCGACTATATGCCGAGCCCGCTCGACATTGAAGACGTGCAGGGCGTCAAGATGGACAGCAACGAGCCGGACAGCCGTCCCGCGACCGACGATGCGCCCTTCAGCGCGCTGGCGTTCAAGGTGATGAACGACCCGTTCGTGGGTTCGCTCACCTTCATCCGCATCTATTCGGGTACGCTCGTCAAGGGCACTTACCTGAACTCGGTGAAGGACAAGAAGGAAAAGGTCGGGCGCATGCTCGAAATGCACGCCAACGAACGTAAGGACGTTGAAGAGGCATTTGCAGGCGACATCATCGCGCTGGCCGGCATGAAGGAAACCACCACTGGCGACACGCTGTGCGCCGAGCGTCAGCCGATCGTGCTGGAGCGGATGGAATTCCCTGAACCGGTTATCGAACTGTCGGTGGAGCCCAAGACCAAGGCGGACCAGGAAAAGATGGGCATCGCGCTCAATCGCCTGTCGGCCGAAGATCCCAGCTTCCGCGTGTCGACCGATCATGAATCGGGCCAGACCATCATCAAGGGCATGGGCGAACTTCACCTGGAAATCCTCGTCGACCGCATGCGTCGCGAGTTCAAGGTCGAAGCCAATGTCGGCGCGCCGCAGGTGGCCTATCGCGAATATCTCGCGAAGAAGGTCGACATCGACTATACCCACAAGAAGCAGTCGGGTGGTTCGGGTCAGTTCGGCCGCATCAAGGCGACCGTCATTCCTGGCGAGCGTGGTTCGGGCTACCAGTTCTTCGACGAGATCAAGGGCGGCAATATTCCCAAGGAATATATCCCCTCGGTCGAAAAGGGCTTCCGTGAAACCGCGCTGACCGGTCAGCTGATTGGCTTCCCGATCATCGACTTTGAAGTCCATCTCTATGACGGCGCCTATCACGACGTCGACTCGTCGGCTCTGGCGTTCGAAATCTGCGCCCGCGGCGCCATGCGCGAAGCGGCTCAGAAGGCGGGCATCAAGCTGCTGGAACCGATCATGAAGGTCGAAGTCGTCACCCCGGAAGATTATCTGGGCGACGTCATCGGCGACATGAACAGCCGTCGTGGCCAGATTCAGGGCACCGACAGCCGTGGCAACGCACAGACCGTCGATGCCATGGTCCCGCTGGCCAACATGTTCGGTTATGTGAATACGCTGCGCTCTTTCACCCAGGGTCGGGCCAGCTATTCCATGTCGTTCTCGCACTATGACGAAGTGCCGCAGAATGTCGCTGACGAGGTGAAGGCCAAGATGGCCTGAAAATCCTGATCCGCCCTGTGCGAACGGGGCGGTTAGGGCTTTCATTATGCAAATTTGCTGCTATGGACGCGCCTTCGCAAGGCGCGGCCGAGCGGTCAAACCCATCGGATTTGATTAGAAGGTAGGATAAAATGGCGAAAGCTAAGTTTGAGCGGACGAAGCCGCATTGCAACATCGGCACCATCGGTCACGTCGACCATGGCAAGACCTCGCTGACCGCAGCGATCACGAAGGTGCTGGCCGAAACCGGCGGTGCGACCTTCACCTCGTATGACAACATCGACAAGGCGCCCGAAGAGCGCGAGCGCGGCATCACCATTTCGACCGCCCACGTCGAATATGAAACCGAGCTGCGCCACTATGCGCACGTCGACTGCCCCGGTCACGCTGACTATGTGAAGAACATGATCACCGGTGCTGCCCAGATGGACGGCGCGATCCTGGTCGTGTCCGCCACCGACGGCCCGATGCCCCAGACTCGCGAGCACATCCTGCTGGCTCGTCAGGTCGGCGTGCCGCAGATGGTCGTGTTCATGAACAAGGTTGACCTGGTCGACGATCCGGAAATTCTGGAACTGGTCGAACTGGAAATCCGCGAGCTGCTGTCGTCCTACGACTTTGATGGCGACAACATCCCCATCATCCCTGGCTCGGCTGTTTGCGCGCTGAACGGCACGAACCCTGAAATCGGTCACGACGCCGTGCTGAAGCTGATGCAGTCGGTTGACAGCTGGATCCCGCAGCCCGACCGTCCGGTCGACAAGCCCTTCCTGATGCCGATCGAAGACGTGTTCTCGATCTCGGGTCGTGGTACGGTTGTGACCGGCCGCGTTGAAACCGGCATCGTCAAGGTTGGTGAAGAAGTCGAGATCGTCGGCCTCAAGGACACCCGCAAGACCGTCGTCACTGGCGTCGAAATGTTCCGCAAGCTGCTCGACCAGGGTGAAGCTGGCGACAATATCGGTGCGCTGGTTCGTGGCGTTGGCCGTGAAGACGTTGAGCGTGGTCAGGTTCTCTGCAAGCCCGGCTCGATCAAGCCGCACACCGAGTTTGAATCGGAAGTCTATGTGCTGTCGAAGGAAGAGGGTGGCCGTCACACGCCGTTCTTCGCCAACTATCGTCCGCAGTTCTACTTCCGCACCACCGACGTGACCGGCGAAGTCGTTCTGCCGGAAGGCACCGAAATGGTCATGCCCGGCGACAACGTGAAGCTCGGCGTCAAGCTCATCGCCCCGATCGCGATGGAGCAGGGTCTGCGCTTCTCGATCCGCGAAGGCGGCCGGACCGTCGGTTCGGGGGTTGTTTCGGCAGTCACCAAGTAATATAGGCAGCGAGCCGCGCGGGTCATCTGATTCGCGCGGCTCGGATTTTAACCGCCTCGGACCGATCCTCGCCGGCTTCGCGCTAGAGGATTAAACGGGGCGGTTTGTTTTTTGGCTCTTTCGCATCGGTAGTAGGACATGGACAGCAACATCCGCATTCGCCTTAAGGCGTTCGATCATCGCGTGCTCGATCAGGCGACCGGCGACATCGCCGACACCGCCCGCCGCACCGGCGCCCTCATTCGCGGCCCCATTCCTCTGCCGACGCGCATTGAAAAGTTCACGGTCAACCGTGGCCCGCACGTCGACAAGAAGTCGCGCGAACAGTTCGAGGTCCGCACCTACAAGCGTATGCTTGACATTGTGCAGCCGACGCCGCAGACGGTCGACGCGCTGATGAAGCTGGACCTGGCTGCCGGCGTAAATGTCGAGATCAAGCTCGCTTAAGCGGGTTTGCCTTAGCCCCGGCGATGGCCGGGCAGGCAAGCCAGCAAGTTCCTGCTGACGGAAAAGTCGCCAGGGTATCGGGTATTCCACCCCGCCTTCTGCAAGGAAGGGTGGAAGCTCAAACGACACAAGGGATACCGCGCGGCTTCGGCCGTGGCCCTGGTCCCCCGTCGCTGTTCCCGAATAGGGGGTGGCATCCAACCCAGACGGGGTGATCTGAAAGCTAAGGGTTGGCCGCGAAGGAGAGATCCTGAGCGGTTTTTTCGTTGGATACGCCCGCTGATAAGGCGGGCCTCTATTGGGAGTATGGATCATGCGCACTGGCGTGATCGCGAAGAAAGTCGGGATGACCCGCCTGTTCCAGGAGGACGGGCGTCACGTTCCGGTTACGGTTCTGGCCCTTGAAGGCAACCAGGTCGTAGCTCGGAAGGACGTGGACAGCGACGGCTATGTGGCCGTGCAGCTGGGTGCCGGCACCGCGAAAGTTAAGAATGTCGCCAAGCCGCAGCGCGGTCACTTCGCGAAGGCGGAAGTGGAGCCCAAGGCTCGTCTGGTCGAATTCCGTGTCGCCGAGGACGCGCTCCTCGATGTCGGCGCAGAAATCGCCGCTGACCATTTCATCGCCGGCCAGCTGGTCGACGTGGCCGGTCACACCCAGGGTAAGGGCTTTGCCGGCGCCATGAAGCGTTGGGGCTTCGGCGGTATGCGCGCCACCCACGGTGTGTCGATCAGCCATCGTGCCCATGGTTCGACGGGTAACCGCCAGGATCCGGGTCGCGTCTTCAAGAACAAGAAGATGGCCGGTCATATGGGCGATCGTGAACGCACCCAGCAGAATCTGGAAATCGTGCGGACCGATGTCGAGCGCGGCCTGCTGTTCGTCAAGGGCAGCGTTCCGGGCGCCAAGGGCACCTGGCTCACCGTCAAGGACGCGGTCAAGGTCGCTCGTCCGGCGGACGCACCCTATCCCGCCAGCCTGAAAAAGGCTGACAATAGCAACGACGCTGCGAACACCCCGGCCGAAGACGCCGTGGCGACCGACGTCACCGAAGGCCAGGAGGGCTAAACCATGAAGGTCAAGGTACAGACCCTCGACGCAGCAGAAGCTGGCGATCTGGAGCTGAACGATGCCGTTTTCGGCCTCGAGCCCCGCGCCGACATTCTGCATCGCGTCGTCACCTGGCAGCTTGAAAAGCGCCGCGGCACCGCCCGTGCCACGCGCGAGCGCAGCGATGTCGCCCGCACCGGCAAGAAGTTCGGTCGCCAGAAGGGCGGCGGCACCGCTCGTCACGGCGATCGCCGTGCGCCGGTGTTCATCGGCGGTGGTAAGGCCCACGGTGCCCGCGTCCGTGACTTCAATCCCTCGCTGAACAAGAAGGTTCGCGCGCTGGGTCTGAAGATGGCGCTGTCGTCGAAGGTCAAGGCTGGTACGCTCACGATCATCGACAGCCTAGATGTTGCCGAAGGCAAGACCAAAGCGCTGGTCGCCAGCCTCGCCAAGCTGAACCTCAACAAGGTGCTGTTCATCGACGGCGACGCTGTGAACATCAGCTTTGCCAAGGCATCGGCCAACATTGTCGGCGTGGACCTGCTGCCGGCCGTCGGCGCCAATGTCTACGACATTTTGAAAGCCGACTCGCTGGTGCTCACGCGCGCTGCGGTCGAAAAGCTGGAGGCCCGTTTCAATGGCTAAAAAGCAAGCCGGAACCGTCGACAACCGTCATTATGACGTCGTCGTCGCGCCGCACATCACCGAAAAGTCGACGCTCCTGAGCGAAAACAACGCCGTGGTTTTCAAGGTCGCCAACAACGCGACCAAGCCGGAAATCAAGGCGGCTGTCGAAGCGCTGTTCGGCGTGACCGTCAAGGCGGTCAATACGCTGGTGCAGAAGGGCAAGACCAAGCGCTGGAAGGGCAAGCCCTACACGCGTTCGGACGTCAAGAAGGCGATCGTGACGCTGGCCGAAGGCCAGTCCATCGACGTCACCACCGGTATCTGAGGCGCGGACCATGGCACTCAAGCACTATAACCCGACCAGCCCCGCCCAGCGCGGCCTGATCCTGGTCGACAAGTCGAGCCTGCACAAAGGAAAGCCCGTCAAGGCGCTGACCGAAGGCAAGCGCAAGACCGGTGGCCGCAACAACAAGGGTCATGTGACCTCGCGCGGTATCGGCGGCGGTCACAAGCAGCGCTATCGTATCATCGATTTCAAGCGTCGCTTGTGGGATGTCGAAGGTACGGTCGAGCGTCTGGAATATGACCCGAACCGCACCGCTTTCATCGCGCTGGTCAACTATCCCGATGGCACCCAGGCCTATATCCTGGCGCCGCAGCGTCTTGCGCCCGGTGACAAGGTCATCGCGGGCAAAAAGACCGACGTGAAGCCGGGCAACGCGATGGAACTGGGTCAGATGCCGGTCGGCACGATCATCCACAACATCGAAATGAAGCCGGGCAAGGGCGGTCAGCTCTGCCGTTCGGCGGGCACCTACGCCCAGCTGGTCGGTCGCGATCGCGGCATGGTCATGGTTCGCCTGTCGTCGGGTGAACAGCGCTACATTCGTTCCGATTGCATGGGCACCATTGGCGCCGTCAGCAACCCGGACAATGGCAACACCAACCTCGCCAAGGCAGGCCGCAACCGTTGGAAGGGCATTCGTCCTCTGACCCGCGGTGTTGCCAAGAACCCGGTCGATCACCCGCATGGTGGTGGTGAAGGCCGGACCTCTGGCGGCCGTCATCCGGTCACGCCCTGGGGCAAGCCGACCAAGGGTGCTCGCACCCGCCACAACAAGGCGACGGATAAGATGATCATCCGTAGCCGCCACGCGAAGAAGAAGAGGTAAGCGAGATGGCTCGTTCCGTCTGGAAAGGTCCGTTCGTGGACCTCAGCCTTCTGAAGAAGGCGGAAGCCGCGCAGGACGCGGGTGGCCGTGCGCCGATCAAGACCTGGTCGCGTCGTTCCACCATCCTGCCGCAGTTCGTTGGTCTGACGTTCAACGTCTATAACGGCCGCAAGCATGTTCCGGTCTCCGTGAACGAGGAAATGGTGGGTCACAAGCTGGGCGAATTCGCTCCGACCCGCTTCTTCCCCGGCCACGCCGCCGACAAGAAGGGCAAGCGCTAATGAGCAAGGAAAAAGCTCCGCGTCGCGTCGCCGACAATGAAGCGCTGGCCGTTGGCACGCAGATCCGTGGTTCGGCCCAGAAGCTGAACCTGGTCGCCACGCTCATCCGCGGCCGCAAGGTCGAAGATGCGCTGAACATCCTCGCCTTCTCCAAGAAGGCGATGGCGGTCGACGTGCGCAAGGTGCTGGCTTCGGCCATCGCCAACGCAGAAAACAACCACAATCTGGACGTCGACGCGCTGGTCGTCGCGGAAGCATCGGTAGGCAAGGCGTTCACGCTCAAGCGCTTCCATGCCCGTGGCCGCGGCAAGTCGACCCGGATCCTCAAGCCTTACAGCCGCGTGCGCATCGTCGTGCGTGAAGCTGGCGAAGAAGCGGAGGCCTAAGCACATGGGTCACAAGAGCAATCCGATCGGTCTGCGTCTCCAGATCAACCGTACCTGGGACAGCCGCTGGTTCGCCGAAGGTGCCGACTATGGTCGTCTCCTGCTGGAAGATCTCAAGATCCGCCAGTTCATCTTCAAGACGTTGCCGCAGGCCGCGATCTCCAAGGTCGTGATCGAGCGTCCCGCCAAGCTGTGCCGCGTGTCGATCTATGCCGCCCGTCCGGGTGTCATCATCGGCAAGAAGGGTGCGGACATCGAGAAGCTTCGCAAGAAGCTGGGCGCGCTGACCTCGTCCGACGTGTCGCTGAACATCGTCGAAATCCGCAAGCCGGAAGTCGACAGCCGTCTCGTCGCGCAGGGCATTGCCGACCAGCTGGAACGCCGCGTTGCATTCCGTCGCGCGATGAAGCGCGCGGTGCAGTCGGCGCTGCGTCTGGGCGCTGAAGGCATCAAGATCACCTGTGGCGGCCGTTTGGGCGGCGCGGAAATCGCGCGCGTCGAATGGTATCGCGAAGGCCGCGTTCCGCTGCACACGCTGCGCGCGAACGTCGACTATGCCGAAGCCACCGCGCACACCGCCTATGGCGTGTGCGGGATCAAGGTGTGGATCTTCAAGGGCGAAATTCTCGGCCATGATCCGTTCGCGACCGACCGGCTCATGCTGGAGGCTCAGACCTCCGGCGTGCGCCCGGCGCGCTGATTTTGAATAGGGTATAGCGTCATGCTGCAACCGAAGAAAATGAAGTTCCGCAAGACCTTCAAGGGCCGGATCAAGGGCGATGCGAAGGGCGGCACTGCGCTGAACTTCGGCGCCTACGGCCTGAAGGCCATGGAGCCGGAACGGATCACCGCGCGCCAGATCGAAGCGGCTCGCCGTGCGATCACCCGTCACATCCGCCGCCAGGGCCGTCTGTGGATCCGCGTGTTCCCCGACGTTCCGGTGACGAAGAAGCCGGCTGAAGTCCGTCAGGGCAAGGGCAAGGGTTCGGTCGAATATTGGGCGGCTCGCGTCGCCCCCGGCCGCATCCTGTTCGAACTGGACGGCGTGCCCGGTCCGCTCGCAGCTGAGGCTTTCTCGCGTGCCGCGATGAAGC
The DNA here is from genome assembly GCF_059424385.1 of Sphingobium sp. GW456-12-10-14-TSB1. Lineage (NCBI taxonomy): Bacteria > Pseudomonadati > Pseudomonadota > Alphaproteobacteria > Sphingomonadales > Sphingobiaceae > Sphingobium > Sphingobium sp. GW456-12-10-14-TSB1. The sequence continues at coordinate 3,430,705 of NZ_JBWKZI010000001.1, forward strand.
TGCCGATCAAGACGAAGGTTGTTGCCCGCCTCGGCGACACCTCGCATCTGGAGGGCTAAGGTCATGGCGAAAGTTGCTGATCTCAAGACCAAGACGGACGACGAGCTGTCGACCGAGCTGAACAACCTGAAGCGCGAGCAGTTCAACCTGCGTTTCCAGGCGGCCACCAACCAGCTGGAAAAGCCCAGCCGGGTCAAGGAAGTCCGCCGGTCGATCGCGCAGATCAAGACCCTACAGACGGAGCGTAACAGCTCCGCTGCCAAGTAAAGGAACCACACGATGCCCAAGCGCGTGCTGACGGGAACTGTGGTTTCCGACAAGACCGACAAGACGGTGGTCGTTCGCGTGGAGCGCAAGGTTAAGCATGCGCTCTACGGCAAGATCATCCGCCGTTCGAAAAAATATCATGCCCATGACGAGGGCAATGTCTACAAGGAAGGCGAGACGGTCCGCATCGAGGAAACCGCCCCGATTTCCAAGCTCAAGACCTGGAAGGTCATCGAGCGCGTGGACACCCACAAGTCGCCGGAAACGGCGGCCTGAGGGATAGGTCACCGACTCTTTGAGTCTAATTGCGACGCGGGGCTGGCCTTTTCGTTCAGAAGAGGTTACAGGCCCGCGCTTCGCGTATGACTCACAGGGTCCAGGCACGAAATTCGGAACCGCCGGAATTTTTCCGGTAGGCCAAATAAGAAGGAACCGGATCCATGATCCAGATGCAATCCAATCTTGACGTCGCGGACAATAGCGGCGCCAAGCGCGTCCAGTGCATCAAGGTGCTGGGCGGGTCGAAGCGGCGCTTCGCCGGCGTTGGCGACATCATCGTCGTCTCCGTCAAGGAAGCGGCTCCGCGCGGCAAGGTCAAGAAGGGCGACGTTCATCGCGCCGTCATCGTGCGTACGGCCAAGGACATTCGGCGCGCCGATGGTTCGGTCATCCGTTTCGACGGTAACGCCGCTGTGCTGATCAACAAGAACGAGGAGCCGATCGGCACCCGTATCTTTGGCCCCGTGGTTCGTGAACTGCGTGCCAAGAAGCACATGAAGATCATCAGCCTAGCCCCTGAGGTGCTGTAATGAGCGCTGCTAAGATCAAGAAGGGCGACAAGATCGTCGTCCTGGCTGGCAAGGACAAGGGCCGTACTGGCGCTGTCCTTCAGGTGATGCCTAAGGACGACAAGGTCCTGGTCGAAGGCATCAATGTGCATGCGAAGCATCGCAAGCCCGACCAGTCGAACCCGCAGGGCGGCATCGAGCGCAAGCCTGCGCCGCTCCACATCTCGAACGTGGCGGTCGCCGACAAGGACGGCAAGCCGACCCGCGTTCGTTTCGAGGAGCGCGACGGCAAGAAGGTTCGCGTCGCCGTCAAGTCCGGTGAGGTGCTGTAATGGCCGACAAATATATTCCGCGCTCCAAGGCGCTCTATGACGCTGAAATCGCCAAGGCGATGACCGCCAAGTTCGGTTACAAGAACGTCATGGAAGTCCCCAGGATCGAAAAGATCACGCTCAACATGGGCGTGGGCGAAGCGACCCAGGACAAGAAGAAGGTCACCCAGGCCGCCGAGGAAATGGAACTGATCGCCGGCCAGAAGCCGGTCATCACCAAGGCGAGGAAGTCGATCGCGCAGTTCAAGCTGCGTGAAGGCATGCCGATCGGTGCCAAGGTCACGCTGCGCCGCGAGCGCATGTATGAATTCCTGGATCGCCTGATCAACATCGCGCTCCCCCGCGTGCGCGACTTCCGTGGTCTGAACCCCAAGAGCTTTGACGGCCGTGGCAACTATGCCTTCGGCATCAAGGAACAGATCATTTTCCCGGAGATCAGCTATGACCGCGTCGACAAGGTGCGCGGCATGGACATCATCGTGACCACCACCGCGAAGACGGACGACGAGGCGCGCGAGCTGCTGCGCCTGTTCGGTTTCCCCTTCCCGCAGGAAGAAGAGAAGCAGGCGGCTTAAAGTCCTTAGGGATTTTGGCCCGGCTTCTCTCCCAACGCATTAGCTAAGGAAGAGAACTTAAGTCATGGCGAAACTGAGTTCGATCAACAAGAATGAGCGTCGCAAGAAGCTGGTGAAGAAATATGCCGGCCGTTATGCAAAGCTCAAGGCGATCGCAAATGATACCAATGCTGACGACGGTGATCGTTTGATCGCGCGTCTGAAGATGGCGGAAATTCCCCGCAACGGTAACCCCACTCGCGTGCGTAACCGCTGCGAACTGACGGGTCGCCCGCGCGCCTATTACCGCAAATTCCGGCTCTGCCGTATTCAGCTGCGCGATCTGGCCAATAAGGGCCTGATCCCCGGCGTCACCAAGTCGAGCTGGTAAGGATATCATCTCATGGCATTGACCGATCCCCTGGGTGATATGCTCACCCGCATCCGCAACGGGCAGCAGGCGAAGAAGGACAGCGTTATGTCCCCCGCCTCCAAGCTGCGCGCCCGCGTTCTCGACGTGCTTCAGCGCGAAGGCTATATCCGCGGTTATTCCGAGGAAGCGCTTGGCGCCCATCCCGGCCTGCGCATCGAGCTGAAATATTTTGAAGGCCAGCCGGCCATCAAGCATGTCGCTCGCGTGTCCAAGCCTGGCCGCCGCGTCTATTCGGGTTCCAAGGAACTGCCGGTAGTGCGCAACGGCCTGGGCATCACCATTGTCTCGACGCCCCGCGGCGTTCTGTCCGACGCGGAAGCGCGCGAGCAGAATGTCGGCGGCGAAGTGCTGGCGGAGGTGTTCTAATGAGCCGCATCGGTAAAAAACCGGTCGCGATCCCCGCAGGGGTCACCGCGACGATCGAGGGCGGGCAGCTCTCGGTGAAGGGCCCCAAGGGCACCCTCGCCATGCCGCTGCGCGACGAGATCAGCTATACGTTGGAAAATGACGGCATTTCGGTGCAGCCTGCCAACAAGACCAAAGCGGCGCGCGCCTTCTGGGGTATGCAGCGTACGCTGGTCCAGAACCTGGTTACCGGTGTGACCGAAGGCTTCTCCAAGAAGCTGCTGATCACCGGCGTTGGCTACCGCGCCAACTCGCAGGGCAAGAACCTGAAGTTGCAGCTGGGCTACAGCCACGACGTCGATTACGCGATCCCCGAAGGGATCGAGATCAAGACCCCGGATAACACCACGGTCGAGATCATCGGTATCGACAAGCAGAAGGTCGGACAGGTTGCGGCCGAAATCCGTCGCTGGCGTAAGCCTGAGCCTTATAAGGGCAAGGGTATCAAGTACGACGGCGAATTCATCTTCCGCAAGGAAGGGAAGAAGAAGTAAGATGGCAAAGCTTTCCCTCTTCGCGCGGCGTCGTCGCCGCGTTCGCACCGCCCTTAAGGCCGTGTCGGGCAATCGCCCGCGTCTGAGCGTCCATCGTTCGGGCCGTCACATCTACGCCCAGGTCATTGACGACGCCGCCGGTACCACCGTCGCCGCCGCTTCGACCCTGGACAAGGACGTGCGCGGCAAGACCGGCGCAACCGCTGATGCGGCTGCCGATGTCGGCAAGCGCGTGGCGGAAGCCGCGACCAAGGCTGGCGTCACCCGCGTCGTGTTCGATCGCGGCGGTTTCCTTTTCCATGGCCGCGTCAAGGCGCTGGCCGATGCGGCCCGTGAAGCCGGGCTGGAGTTCTGAGCATGGCAGACGAAAACACCATTAAAGTCGCTGCGCCCGTCGACGGCGCGGACGCTGCACCGACCGAAGGTCGCGGCCCCGGCCGTGGCGGTCGTGGCAACCGTGGCGGTGGCGGTGATCGCAACCGTGGCGATCGCGGCGGCCGTGGCCGTCGTGACGATCGTCGTGGCGGCAACCGCGACGAAGATCAGGGCGAAGAACTGATCGAGAAGCTGGTTCACATCAACCGCGTCAGCAAGACCGTCAAGGGCGGCAAGCGCTTCGGTTTCGCGGCTCTGGTCGTCGTTGGCGATGGCAAGGGTCGTGCGGGCTTCGGCCATGGCAAGGCGCGCGAAGTGCCTGAAGCGATCAGCAAGGCGACCGCCGCTGCCAAGAAGGCAATGGTTCGCGTTCCGCTCAAGGAAGGCCGCACGCTGCATCATGATGGCCTTGGCCATTTCGGTGCGGGCAAGGTGACCGTCCGTTCGGCTCCGGCCGGTACGGGTATCATCGCCGGTGGTCCGATGCGCGCCGTGTTCGAAAGCCTGGGCGTTGCGGACGTCGTGACCAAGTCCAACGGCACGTCGAACCCCTATAACATGATCCGGGCGACCTTTGCGGCGCTGGGCGAACAGACCAGCCCCAAGTCGGTGGCGCAGCGTCGCGGCAAGAAGGTCGCCGACCTGCTTCGTCGTGGTGGCGCCTCGGTCGAGTTGGCTGCCGCCGACGCCGAAGCGATTGCGGAGTAAGCGATATGGCCAAGATCAAGATCAAGCAGATCGGCTCGCCGATCCGCCGTCCCGCCGACCAGAAGAAGATTCTGATCGGCCTGGGCCTGGGCAAGATGCACCGCGTGGTGGAACTGGAAGACACAGCGGAAGTCCGCGGTGCCATCCGCAAGCTGCCTCACATGGTGCAGGTGGTCGAGGGCTAACAGCCCTTCGATCCGACGATATGATGCGGAAGAGGGGGAAACCCCTCTTTCGTTTTTTCCAAGGCTCGGCTATCGGCCCGGCCTCTTTGGTTCCCCACCGGGGGACAGCGCGAACATAGCGAAAGCGAGTGCACGATATGAAACTCAATGACATCCGAGACAATGATGGCGCCCGCAAGGGCCGTATGCGCGTCGGACGCGGCATCGGTTCGGGCAAGGGCAAGACCGCCGGTCGCGGCCAGAAGGGCGCCAAGGCGCGTTCGGGCGTTGCCATCAACGGTTTCGAAGGCGGCCAGATGCCGCTCCACATGCGCATCCCGAAGCGCGGCTTCAACAACATCTTCGCGAACGATTATGCGATCGTGAACCTGGGTGCCGTGCAGAAGGCGATCGATGCCGGCAAGCTGGACGCCAACGCAACCATCGACCATGCCGCGCTTAAGGGCGCCGCGCTTGCCCGTGGTGGCAAGGATGGCGTCCGCCTGCTCGCCAAGGGTGAATTGACCGCCAAGGTCAGCTTCCTGGTCGCCGGCGCGTCCAAGGGCGCGGTGGAAGCCGTCGAAAAGGCCGGTGGCAAGGTCGAGGTGATCGAAGTGGTCGCCGCAGCCGACAAGGCGAAGGCCAAGAAGGGCACTGCGCTCGCCGCTGCCAAGGCTGCGCGGAAGGCGTAATTCGCCGTCCCAGACTTGCATGTATGGCCCCGCTGCCCGATATGGGTTGGCGGGGCTGTGCGTATCTGGGGGGGTATTTTGTCGCTTGCGCGGCAACTCCCTGTTCGACACGGCTAACCCGTCCCGCTAAGGGATGAGCGATTCCGCTCCGGGGCCTTGATGCTCCGGCACGCATGATTTGAAGGGCAGCCACCATGGCATCGAGAGCCGACCAGCTCGCATCCAATCTCAGCCTCGCGAAATTCAGCCAGGCGACCGACCTCAAGAAGCGCCTGTGGTTTACGCTTGGCGCGCTGATCGTGTTCCGTTTTCTCAGCTTCGTGCCGCTGCCCGGCGTCGATCCGACCGCCTTGTCGCAGCTCTACAGCCAGACGCAGGGCGGCATCCTCGACATTTTCAACACTTTCTCCGGTGGCAGCCTGTCGCGCATGAGCCTGATCGCGCTCGGCGTCATGCCCTACATCACCGCATCGATCGTGGTGCAGCTGGGCGCGTCGCTCTCGCCCAAGCTGGCGGCGATCAAGAAGGAAGGTGAGAGCGGGCGCAAGAAGCTCAACCAATATACCCGCTATGGCACGGTCGGCCTGACCGCGGTCCAGGGCTATTTCATTGCGGTCGGGCTTGAAGGCTTCGGTGCGCAATCGGGCGTCGCCGCGGTGATCGAACCGGGCATGCTGTTCCGCCTGACCGCCGTTGTTTCGCTGATCGGCGGCACCATGTTCCTGATGTGGCTGGGTGAACAGATCACCTCGCGCGGCATCGGCAATGGCGTGTCGCTCATCATCATGGCGGGCATCGTCGCCCAGTTGCCGGTGACGTTGAGCAACCTGTTCAAATCGGGCAGCGAAGGCACGATTTCCGGCCTGCTGATCTTCCTGATCATGGTGATGGCCGTCGGCCTTGTCCTTTTGATCTGCTTCATGGAGCGGGCCCAGCGCCGCGTGCTGATCCAGTATCCCAAGCGCCAGACCCGCCAGGGGCTGATGCAGGCGGATCGCAGCCATCTGCCCTTGAAGGTCAACACCGCCGGTGTGATCCCGCCGATCTTCGCCAGCTCGCTGCTGCTGATGCCGCTGACCATCTCGCAGTTTGCGGGTCAAACCGTCGCGGGTGAGAGCAGGCTGGGCGACTTCGTGCTAACGCTGAACCAGTATCTGTCGCATGGCAGCCCGGTCTACATGGCGCTGTACGGGCTTGGCATCGTGTTCTTCTGCTTCTTCTACACCGCCGTGGTGTTCAATCCGGAAGAGACGGCGGACAATCTCAAGCGCAATGGCGGCTTCATTCCCGGCATCCGTCCGGGCAAGAATACCGAAAACTATCTCGACTATGTGCTGACGCGCATCACGGTGATCGGCGCGGCCTATCTGGCGTTCATCTGCCTCGTGCCTGAATTCGCCATCGCCCGGGCGGGAATTCCATTCTACCTTGGTGGGACTAGCCTGTTGATCGTTGTCAATGTTACGGTCGATACGGTGACCCAGATTCAAAGCCATCTGCTCGCCCATCAATATGGGGATCTGATCAAGAAGGCGAAGCTGAAAGGCCGTATGCGCTAATTGGCGCAGACCGGCTCAGGGCGCACAACAGGGGAGAATGCGCGCAATGAATATCATTCTGCTTGGCCCTCCGGGTGCTGGCAAGGGGACGCAGGCCAGCCGTCTGGTCGATAGCCGTGGTATGGTCCAGCTGTCGACCGGCGACATGCTGCGCGCTGCGGTCAAGGCGGGAACGCCCGTAGGCCTGCAGGCCAAGGCGCTGATGGAATCGGGCGCACTCGTGCCTGACGAAGTCGTGTCAGGTATTATCGGCGAGGCGCTGGACGCGCTTTCCTCCGACACCGGCGTCATCTTCGATGGCTATCCGCGGACAGAGGCGCAGGCGCATTCGCTCGATACCATCCTGGAACAGCGCGGCCGTTCGCTCGATCATGTTGTCGAACTGGAAGTCGACGAAGACGCGCTGGTCGAACGCATTACCGGGCGCTTCACCTGCGCCAGCTGCGGGGAAGGCTATCACGACACATTCAAGAAGCCCAAGGTCGAAGGCGTCTGCGACAAATGCGGCGGCACGGAATTCAAGCGTCGTCCCGACGACAATGAAGAAACCGTCCGCACCCGCATGGCCGAATATCGTGCCAAGACGGCGCCGATCCTGCCAATCTATGAAGCGCGCGGCATCGTGTCGCGTGTCGATGGCATGGCGGATATGAACGATGTGAGCGTTGCGATCGCTGCCATCTTGGACGGCGGCGCAGCCTGAGCTAGATTGCCCTCCGCACGCGACGGGGGGAGGGCATCATGCGCATCATCGGACTTTTGCTATGGGCTGGTGCGGCGATGGCCGCGCCGGCCCATAGCGCTGTTACAGCGACCAGCGACATAGGCTTTGCAACGCAAAGCAGCGTGGAGATCGCGGCGGAACCGGGCGCTGTCTATGCGTTGCTGGCAATGCCCGGTCGCTGGTGGAGTGACAGTCACACCTATAGCGGCGATTCGGCCAATATGGTGCTGGACCCGCACGCGGGTGGCTGTTTTTGCGAAGCTCTGCCCAATCCGTCCGGCAAGCCCGGCAGCGTCGAACATGGACGGGTCATCTATGCCGTGCCCGACAAGCAGTTGCGCCTGTCCGCCGCGCTGGGACCGCTTCAGAGCGAAGGCGTCGCTGGCACGCTCGATGTCACGATCAAGCCGTCGGGCAAGGGTGTTCGCGTCACGATCACCTATGTCGTCGGCGGCTATCTGCGCGCCGGTGCAGCCACGCTTGCTCCATTGGTTGATCAGGTCCTGAACGAGCAATTACAGGGCCTGAAACGTGCGGCGGAGGCACATTGACCGATCGACTGGTGCGATCTGGCAAAAAATCAGCAACAAAAGAGGGTTAAGACGCTCTAGTTAACCACGATGTTAACGGATTTATTGCTGTCATGTTGCTATAGCGCGGCATGGCCGGATCGCCTTCCTCCCGTACTCGCCTGACCGAGTTGGACGCTTTGCGCGGCATCGGGGCGTTGTGCGTGCTGATTTTCCATTATTCCACTCGCTTCCACGAGCTGTTTCCGCAGGCCAGCCATGTCCCTTTCAGCTTCCCCGGCGGCAATTACCGGGTGTTGCTGTTCTTCACCATTTCGGGCTTCGCGATCTTCTTCACGCTCGACCGGATCGGGTCGGTCGCCGATTTTGTCGTCAACCGCTTTGCGCGCCTTTACCCTGCCTATATCGTCGCCATGCTGCTGACGCTGGGCATCGAATATCTGGCGCATGCGACCCAGTTGCTGGTCGGTCCAGTGGCGATCCTTGCCAACTTTACCATGTTGCAGGGCTTTGCGTTCATGCCCGAAGTCGACGGGGCCTATTGGACGCTGACCGTGGAGATCGGCTTCTATGTCTGCATGATCGCGCTGTGGCGCTTTGCGGGCCTCAAGCGGCTTGAACCCATGCTGGCGGCTTGGCTGGCCATACGCTGGCTCTATTTCGCCTGGCCCGACATGCCCGAACGCATCATCATGTTGCTGGTGCTGCGCTATCTGCCTTTCTTCGTCATCGGCATGTTGTCCTATCGTGTTTGGTCCGGGCAGCGCAGTTGGCGGCAGCAGACGCCTTATATGCTTCTGTCGCTGGCCTCCGTGGCGACGATCGAGACCTGGGACGTGACTATCGTTGCCTGTGTCCTGATCCTAACCTTCGCAGCGTTGATCGCGGGACGGTTGCATTTCCTCAGCCTGCGCCCGCTCGTCTGGCTGGGCGGGATCAGCTATTCCTTTTACCTCATCCACCAGCATGTTGGCTTCATCGTCATGCTGGAGGTTGCCAAGGCCGGCTATAGCCCGTGGGTCGGCTTCTTCGCCGCCTTCGCCGTAGCGCTGCTGCTGGGAACGGCGATCAATCGCGCGGTCGAACGGCCAGCGGGGGAGACGATATTGCGCTGGTGGAAGCGTCGGCGCGCGGGGCCGGCTGTCGCGATCGTTCCGGCCTGATAAGGGGCGCAGCCGGACAGACCGGCCGCGCCCTTTCTGATCCTATCGTGCGACAGGTGCTGCCGCGGCCGCATTTTCGGGCAGTCCGCCCATCTGCGTCACCATCTTGGTATAGGCGTCCAGATAGGCGAGCACGATGACCTGACCGATATCGGTATTCTGGTAGCCGCCGCCGCCGACCGCAGCCAGGCCGCCCATCCAGCCAAGTCCGCCACCGCCGCCAAAGCTGAGGTCCGATTTGCGGAAATAGCCTTCCGCCATCACTTCCTCTTCGGTCGTGCGTGCATTGACGACCGACAGCATGACGTTGGCTTCGCTCTTCTTGATCGATATGCCGCCCAGCAGCGCGCCGCCGACCCGGCCGCCCAGCATCCCGCCGAGCATCCCGCCAAAGGCATTGCCGCCGCTATTCTTGTTGGTGGTCACGATGTCGGGCTGGATGAAATAGTCGGCCGCCTTGACCTGACCCTTGCCCAGATTGCTGCCCGCCTGCAATTCGCCCGAATCCGCCATGGCGCGTTCCAGATTGCGGCTGGCCATCGACCGGCCGCGATTGACCAGGCCAAAGCAGCCGGACTGCTGGACGAACAGTTTGATGATCGCTTCCGGGCTGCCCAGGCTCAGTTCGCGCCACCACTGATTGTCCGGCTCGACGATTGCGACGGTGCCAAGGCGCTTGGTGCAGCGGGGGATTTCCATCTGTTTTTTCGTCTGGGCCTGACGACCCGACGACCCCTTGTCAGCGGCAATGGCTTGCGGCGCGACCAGTGCCAGACAGACCGTAGCGGCTGTCAACGTCTTTAATACACGCATTTTCAAGAACCCCGTTTGTTGCTTGATCTGAATTTGTGCGCGCCCCGATATTTTCGCGCATCATATCATAGCGCCGTCATGCTTCCAAGCGGAGCGGGGTGGGGGTGACGGCCATTGTCATCTTATCGGACGGGGCTTTCGCGATCCTGCTGACAGGGCCGATGACACCTGCTATCGGCGCGCAATGACTGAGCTTAGCCACATCCGTAACTTTTCGATCATCGCCCATATCGACCATGGCAAGTCCACGCTGGCGGACCGGCTGATCCAGCGGACCGGCGGCCTGTCTGACCGCGAGATGAGCGCCCAAGTCCTTGATAACATGGACATTGAGAAGGAGCGCGGGATCACGATCAAGGCGCAGACGGTGCGCCTGGACTATGTCGCGAAAGACGGCCAGACCTATGAGCTGAACCTGATGGACACGCCGGGCCATGTCGACTTCGCCTATGAGGTCAGCCGTTCCCTTGCCGCGTGCGAGGGCGCGCTGCTGGTCGTGGACGCGGCGCAGGGCGTGGAAGCGCAGACTTTGGCCAATGTTTACCAGTCGATCGAGCATGATCATGAGATCGTGCCGGTGCTCAACAAGATCGACCTGCCCGCCGCGGAACCGGAAAAGGTGCGCAAGGAAATCGAGGATGTCATCGGCCTGGATGCGTCCGAAGCGGTGCTGGCCAGCGCCAAATCGGGCATCGGCATCGACGAAATTCTGGAAGCCATCGTCCAGAAAATCCCGCCGCCAAAGGGCGACCGCAACGCGCCGCTGGAGGCGATGCTGGTCGACAGCTGGTACGACCCCTATCTGGGCGTCGTCATCCTGGTCCGCGTCGTCAATGGCGTGATCAGGAAGGGGCAGGCGATCAAGTTCATGATCGGCGGCACCGAACATCTGATTGACCGCGTCGGTTGCATGCGGCCCAAGATCGAACAGCTGCCCGAACTGGCGGCAGGCGAAATCGGCTTCATCACCGCGCAGATCAAGGAAATTGCCCAGACCCGCGTGGGCGACACCATCACCACGGTCAAAAATGGCGCAACCGCGCCGCTGCCGGGCTTCAAGGAAGTGCAGCCGGTGGTGTTTTGCGGCCTGTTCCCGGTCGACGCCAATGATTTCGACAAATTGCGCGACAGCATCAGCAAGCTGCGCCTGAACGATGCCAGCTTCAGCTTCGAAATGGAAAGCAGCGCGGCGCTGGGCTTCGGCTTCCGCTGCGGCTTCCTCGGCCTCCTCCATCTGGAAATCATCCAGGAACGGCTGACCCGCGAATATGATCTGGACCTGATCACCACGGCGCCGTCGGTGGTGTACAAGATCAAGCTGACCTATGGCGCGGGCGAGATCGAGTTGCACAATCCCGCCGACATGCCCGACCCGACCAAGATCGACGAGATTGAGGAGCCGTGGATCGAGGCGATCATCTATTGCCCCGACGAATATCTGGGGTCCATCCTGAAACTGTGCCAGGACCGGCGCGGCATCCAGAAGAACCTCACCTATGTCGGCGGCCGCGCGCAGGTGACCTATGAATTGCCGCTCAACGAAGTGGTGTTCGACTTTTACGATCGGCTGAAGAGCATCAGCCGCGGCTATGCGAGCTTCGACTATCACCAGATCGGCTATCGCGAGGGTGATCTGGTCAAGATGAGCATCATGGTCAATTCAGAGCCGGTCGACGCGCTCAGCATGATCGTCCATCGCGGATCGGCGGAATCGCGCGGGCGCGGCATGTGCGAGCGCCTGAAAGACCTGATCCCCCGCCATTTGTTCAAAATCCCGATCCAGGCCGCGATCGGTGGCAAGGTGATCGCGCGCGAAACCATCGCCGCGATGCGCAAGGACGTGACCGCCAAATGCTATGGCGGCGACATCAGCCGCAAGAAGAAGCTGCTCGACAAGCAGAAGGAAGGCAAGAAGCGGATGCGCGAATATGGATCGGTCCAGATTCCGCAGGAAGCCTTCATCGCCGCGCTGCGGATGGGCGACGAGAACTGACCGACGCGCACGCCGCCCTGACCGGCCAACTGGACCGGATCGAGCGGGCGGCGGCGTTTCTGGCCAATGGCATGTCGCGCGGCCTGTGCCCCGACGCGGCGACACGGCGGCGCGGCGCGATGCCCGCCCGGCTGATCGGCAATGGCCTGCGCGAACTGGACCTGTTCCTGACCGACATGATTGTCGAGGCGCAGCGGATCGACCGGCTGGGCAAGGCGGCAGGGCGCGACCCCGGCATCCATCCGGGGCGGCGCATTTTCAGCGCGGCGGAAGCCTGGCGGCGGGCTGGCGGCCAATTGGGGCTGGCAGGCGCCGAACGCGGGCGGCTGCGCACGATGCGCGCGGCGCAGAACCGGCACTGCTATGGCGGCTGGCGCGACGGAGATAGCGGCACGGCGATGCAGGCCGCCTGCGCCGACTATGCGCGACTGGCGCGGGATGTGCTGGCGGCGGTGCGGGGGAGGATGGGGTAGGGGAGAGGATGCGCCACTTCTTGCCATTAAGATGGCTTGGCCGGTATGCACGAAGCGGACATTCAATTTGGGGTTCCTCTGGGCCGTCATGGCGACCTTGCTAAGCGACAACGAGGCATTCATAGACTGTCTCAGTCATCGAGGAGATCCCTCGCTGCGTGAAGAAGTGCGGAGAATACAATGAAGGCTATAGCCTTTTTCAATAACAAAGGCGGTGTTGGGAAAACGACCCTTCTTTGCAACGTGGCAGCCTACTTCGCGCAGGCGGGTTTTCGAGTTTGTGTGGTTGACTGCGATCCGCAGTGCAACGCTTCCCAGTACCTTTTTCACGATGACTTTCTAGAAAGCACATTTGAAGACCCGCTACAAAATATCGAAAGTTTGTTCACAGGGCTTATGGCCGGTGAGGGGCACGCCTTGCGAGTGCCTATGAAGCGCTCGGCAGCTTTTGGGGTAGATGTGGTGTGCGGGAGTCCCGGCTTATCAATGGCGGAGGATTTCTTGGCCGAAGAATGGGCAAGCCTCAATACGCAGCGCGGATTATCCAGCACGATGGTATTCCACCGAATGCTGAAGTCGTTGACTGATTATGATTTCGTTTTCTTTGACGTGAGCCCATCACTCGGAGCTATAAACAGAACTGTTTTATTATCTTCGGATTATTTTATTAGTCCGATGTCAATAGATATATTTTCATTAAAGGCCTTCGAAAATATAAGTCGCTGGATGTCAAAATGGCAAGCTCATTGGACATACTCCGTAAATAGCCCACAGTTGGATGCTCATAATCAATCAGTAGTTGATGCAAAATTGATAAATGGAGCAAGCTTCATAGGCTATGTATCACAGCAATACATCGCAAAGCGCGATTCTAGCGGGGAAAGAAGGCCCGTTAAATCATATGATGAAATCATAAAGCAGATCGATGGTCAAATTGACGAGCATTTTAGTGGTAATTTATTGCCGCCGAAGCCTTATGAAATCGGAAAAATTCCAAACTTGCATAGCCTCGCTCCTATGTCGCAATCTCGACGGAAGCCGATTTTTTCTTTGCTAGCTGCTGATGGAATTGTCGGTGCTCACTTCGCGAAAGTTAAAGAGGCAAAAGAAATATTCGGCGAAGTTTCAGACGAAATTCGCAAGCGGCTGATATAACGGATGCTTAAAGAGGAATGGCCAGAACCACTGGTCCGAGACATTGCTCGGCGGCGAGCAATTTTTGTTATTGGATCAGGCGTATCGCGTCACGCTATCGGCGCCGACAAAGTTACGCGCCCGCCAGTGTGGAGAGGTTTTCTCAGTGATGCGGTTCAGCGTTTCCCTAGAGCGGCGGAGACCGAGCATATCTATAAAGCGATCGATGATGGTGACCTCTTACATGCCTGTGAGTGGCTTAAGAACCGCTATGACGAAGATTGGACAGCATATCTTCGGTCGCGATTCACAGACCCTAGATACACACCGGGCCGATTACACGAGTTGATAGCCCTTCTAGATACACGCGTTGTCTTCTCCCTAAATTTTGATGATATATACGAAAATAAAAGTCGTGAGATCAATGAGGCGTCGCAATTCACCAAAAATTATAGCGACGCCGACGTCTGTGAGTTCCTGCGAAACGATGCTAGATATGTCGTTAAGGTACATGGCAATTTAGCATCACCTGCCACACTGATTTTTACACAGGAAGATTACGCACGCGCACGTATAAAGCATAGCTTATTCTACACAGCTTTTGATGCCGCCCTAATGACACATACGTTTCTTTTCATTGGCTGCGGCTATGGAGATCCCGACGTTAATTTGCTTCTTGAAAATCAATCTTTTAGCGCACAACCTGGATCGATAAATCCACATTACTTTCTGACTTCTGATGAAATATCAGAAGATATGAAAAGGTCTTTGCGCAAAAATAGAAATCTAAAGACGCTCTGCTATGAAAAAGAAGACGATAATCACATCGGGCTGGTATCAGCTATAGACCATTTATACAGCAAAGTCACTGAAGCACGATCCCTACTTATCGAAAGTGCGAACTGGTAATTGGACACCTCGAAAAACTCTGGCGTTTGATCGGCGGATTTGATTCACTTCGTCGGCGATGCGTAGGAGGCGATGATGGCAAGTCAGCCTGGTTTCTTCGATCTTTCGGACCGGTACGATGCGCTGAGCGCAGCGGGCGATCCGCTGGAGCGATTAGCGGCAGTTGTGGATTTCGAGGTTTTCCGTGGTCCGCTGGTGGCAGCGCTTCGTCGCTGCGTTCGCGGCAAGGGTGGGCGACCGCCCTTTGATCCGGTGCTGATGTTCAAGATTCTGGTTCTACAGGCGCTCTATTCGCTGTCGGACGAGGCCGCCGAGTTTCAGATCAAAGACCGGTTGTCATTCCAACGGTTCCTGGGCCTTGGGCTCGATGGCACCGTGCCGGATGCGACCACGGTGTGGCTGTTTCGGGAACGCCTGGTAAATGCCAAGGCCATAGACAAACTTTTCGCTCGCTTCGACGCTGCCCTCAAGGATCGGGGCTATCTCGCCATGGGCGGGCAAATCATCGACGCTACGGTCGTGCAGGCACCCAAACAGCGCAATACCGAAGCGGAGAAAGCAGCGATCAAGGAAGGCGGCGTGCCCGAGGGCTGGAAGCCGGCCAAGACCCGGCAAAAGGACCGTGATGCGCGCTGGTCGATCAAGTACAGCAAGGCCAAGATCAAAGAGGGCGCCGATCCCAAGGCGGCTAGGCCGGTCGATCTGGCCATCCCGATGTTCGGGTACAAGAATCATATCGGCATCGACAAAACCCATGGGCTGATCCGCACCTGGGATGCCAGCGCCGCCAATGCCCATGACGGCGCACGGCTGCCGGTTCTGATCAGTAAGGACAACACTGCCTCCGGCGTCTGGGCTGATACCGCCTATCGATCCAAGAAGAACGAGGCGTTCCTGGCCAGTGGCATGTTCACCAGCCACATTCACCAGCGGCGTAAACCGCGGCGAGCGTTGCCTGAGCGGATCGCCAAGGCCAATACCCGGCGTTCCAAGATCCGCGCCCAGGTCGAGCATGTGTTCGCCGGGCAAAAGAACCGCATGGGGCTGGTCGTGCGCACCATCGGCATCGCCCGCGCTACCATCAAGATCGGCATGGCCAACTTGGCCTATAACTTCCAGCGCTTGGCCTGGCTCGAAGGGCGAACTGCGCCTGCTTGATATGAACCAAGCGCCACCGACGGTAAATCCGGCCACTGCGGCACCGGCAATATCGAAATCACCGACAAATACGCTGCAACATCACTCCTTCCACGCCGCCTCAATCCGCACCGTCGACCCTACACGCAAATCCAGCGGTTCTTCGAGGTGTCCAATTTTCACCTTGACTAGTGTTGCGCTGGTCAGTCTCGAAAGACGTGTTTTTTGGATGCCCACCGCAGAAGCGGCCATTCCGCTACCGGCCAAAATGGAACGGGAAGAGAGCGACCAGCTGCCCCACCAAATCATTGGCGGGCAGCTGAATCAGGCTAAACGATGCCAAGCAGCGTCATTTGGGGAAGTGGATGCCGCATAGCTTGTTTCCATCTGGATCGCGGAAGTACGCGAGTACGATCGTACCCATAGACGCTGTTTCGCGAGGACCGGGCGCTACCTCGATCGACATGCCACCATTGACAACTGCAACATCATGAAACTGCTTCACCTGCTCTGGCGAATTGCATGAAAAAGCAATGGTGCTGCCGTTCGCCACAGTTGCCGGTTCGTCATTGATCGGCTGGGTGACAATGAAATTGGCCCCATTCCCACTGTTGTAGATCAGGCGTGTGTGGCCACTGTCGGCCACGTTGATCGTCGCCTCCCCAACTCCGAGGGTGCCAAGCACCGTGTCGTAAAAGCGCTTCGCCCGGTCGATGTCGTTCGACCCCACCATCGTGTGAAAAAGCATGCATCTTCTCCTACTTGGGCCACGCCATGATTGAACACTGCCCGCGCTCGGCCATAGCAGGATCGAACGCGCGGTCACGCTTGGATCGTTGGGCTGACGTTGGCATACTCGAATCGATAGGGACAGAAGTCGCACCTTGGCCGATGGGCGACAGGCAGCCATTTCCGCCCATGATCGTGTCGCCTGCCCTAAGGAGGACCGGCGGCTATCCCTTCTTACCCGCCGGTAAGGCGACATTCCGAAATCGGCCAATTCCAGCCCAGCGCCCACCCTCAAAACGTCCGCGCCTGCGGCCCGTCGCGTCGGGCGTGCGCGTCCGTGTCCGGGGCTGGCAGGGCGAGGCCTTGGGTTGCGGCGCGCCAGCGGTCGAAGGCTTCGCGTTCGTCGCCCTCTATGGTGATGCGGCCGCGCGGGTTGCGGCGGTTGGCTTCCTCTTCGGCGCGCAACTGTTCGACCTCTTTGATCACCGCCTTGACGGCCAGATCGGCCTCGCCGCCGGGGCGCATTTCCTCGCGCTTCCATTCCAGCTTGAGCGCTTCGATATCGACGGGGCGGGATGCGCCGCGGATCGCGCCTTCGGGATAGCGATCATGCGCGCGGTTGCGCAGCAGGAACATGAGCAGCCGGTCGTTAAAGACGCGGCGGGTGCCGACCAGCTTGCCATAGCTGTACACCGGGACTTCGATGCTGTTGATGGCGCGTTCCAGCGCGATGTCCTCCAGTCGCTGCACCCCCTGATCCAGCGCGGCGAGCCAGGCGGCGGCGAAGCTGTCGGCGCCCTTTTGCCGTCGCAACTGATAGGCGCCATCGGTCGACATGCCGACGCGCTGGGCTGCGTGCTTGACCGATCCGGTTTCCGCCAGCGCGGCGATGAAGGCGCGCTGACGCTCCGGCGTCCAGCCATCATGGCGATAGCGGCGGGGGATGGGGGTGAAATCCAGATGGACGGGCTGCACCGTCGCGCGCGGAAGGGACTGGCTGGTCATGGCGGGCCATATAACCTATATGGTTACATGTAGGACAGTATTATTTGGCGTATCCGCACCGGCCTTCAAACGAGTCACGTGCCTCGTTTGAACCCCACCCGACCTCCCATTCAGGATACACTCTGTGGGCGGTCGGGTGGGGGTGAGGGCCGGTGCGGCAACCGGCATGCGCTCTTGCGCGCCTGTCGGGACAGAGGCTCAGCGCGCATGGCCTGCGCACCAGTGGATCGGCTTTGGCGACCAGGGCCGGGCATGGCCCTTGAGGATCATCAACTGGCCGATCGACACGCCGTCGCGCACCAGCACCCTGGCCGCCGGGTCCGGGTCTATGGGATCGCGCCGGGCCTCGAACGCGCCGCCGTTCATCATCGCTGCCAGCGCGATACGCCCCTGCTGCGCCCGTTCGGCTTCGTCCGGGCATTTGGCGCCGATCTGGCTGGGGACGCTGATGTCGGCCAGGCGATAATAATGGCCCTTATAGGCATAGCTGTCCGCCGACAGGACGCAGGCGTCGCCGGTCAGATCGTCGCACAGCGCGAACTGTTCGGAAATGGTCGGCCGGGCAGCGACCGCGCCATGATCGGCAGCGGGCATCAGATCCTTGAACAGCAGGATGGCGGCCGCCGCGATCACCAGCGCGACGAGGATGATCCCGCCTGCGACGATGGTGGCCGGGCCGTCCTGCCTGTCATGCAGCCAGGCGCCCGATGGGTCGAAGGTGCGATCGCCCGGTTCGTAGAGATTATGTGCCATGATCGGTTTCCACTCTCCTATATAAGGATAGCCGATTTTCCCGAAGATTTCGTTAACCAACCCGCCGCGCGGATCAGCGGATCGGCCGCTTGACGATGGCGCGGGGGCATGATCAAAACGGCGCGTTCCAGGCGCAGGAGGCGGCATGAGCGAGAGCTGGTTATATGATGAGCATCCCGCGATGTTCCGGGCGCATCCCGTGCTGTTCATGCTGTTGCTGGTGTCGGTCGTCGGCATCCTGGCCATCGCGGTGTGGTGGGTGATGCACAAGGGCGAGCGGCTGGCGCTGAGCGAGCGGGAGGTGCTGATGGAGCGGGGGCTGCTGGCCAAGCAGCGCACCGAGATCGCCCTGTCGAGCATTCGCAGCGTGCGGATCACGCAATCGCTGGGCCAGCGCATCTTCGACGTCGGCCATGTCGAGCTGTTCAGCGCGGGCGATATGGCCGAAATCGCGATCAAGAATATGCCCCGGCCCGGCCGAATCCGCGCCATCGCCGCCGCGCGCAATCTGGACCTGTTGCCACAGCGATAGGGGATTTATACGCTACCCCTTGACTTTGACGCATATATTTCAACGATAGCAGATAGAGGGACCGGAAGAGTTCCCAGCCGCAGAGGACGCCAGAAGGAGCAACGCCGGGCCGCATGATGTGGCGCGGCGCGGACAAGGGGTCGTCTGCATGGGCTTGCGAGTGATGCCGTCACTGACGGAACTGACGGCCGAGCAGCGCGCGGACATAAGGCAGGCCTGCGGCTTTGCCTGTGTGCGGTGCGGGGTGACCATCTATCGCTATCTGAGCTTGCCCGACAGCAATGGCGCGACGTTGCTGTGCCCGACATGCCACGGACTGGTGGAGGAAGGGCGGCTGACCGCGACGCAGGTGCATAGCTTTCACGCCAATCCGGTCGTGCGCCAGCGCCATTTCGCGCGGGACCGGCTGCCCTTTTCCGCCGAATTGCCGCAACTGATCGTCGGCGGATCGCGCCTGTTGCGCGACACGCCGATCCCCATCACGCTGGATGGCGAGCCGATCCTGATCTTTGCCCCGCCCCGCCGCACCAATGGCGCGACGCGGATCAGCGTACGGCTGGGCGCGCCCGATGGCGAGCCGGTGCAGGTGATCGACGGCAATGAATGGTTACCGACCGATGGCAGCTGGCACTTCCTGCTGCGCGGCGACCGCTATTCGATGATGGCGTCGCGCGGCGACGGCCTTGCGGTGCTGCGCATCGTGTCGCGCAACCGGATCGCAGTGGAACATCTGCGCACCACCATCCGGGGACGGCGGCTGGAAGTGACGCCAGACTGGCTGGAAATCGACGGCAAGCGCCATGTCGACCGCATCGGCAG
Organism: Sphingobium sp. GW456-12-10-14-TSB1; assembly: GCF_059424385.1. Taxonomy (NCBI): domain Bacteria; kingdom Pseudomonadati; phylum Pseudomonadota; class Alphaproteobacteria; order Sphingomonadales; family Sphingobiaceae; genus Sphingobium; species Sphingobium sp. GW456-12-10-14-TSB1. The sequence goes on from NZ_JBWKZI010000001.1 coordinate 3,450,190, forward strand.
CGGCACGCTGATCGGGCTGGAAATGTAGCGGGGCGGAGATCCTCCCCTCGCAGGGGAGGAACAGGATAAACCAAACGCGCTTTGACAGTCGGGTGCCCAGCGGGCAGGGCATTGTCATGCAGCTTTCCCATTTCGATCCCGCCCTGTTCCTGCGCGACTATTGGCAGAAAAAGCCGCTGCTCATCCGCAACCCGTGGGGGGAGTGGCGCAATCCGCTGGAGCCGGACGAGCTGGCGGGGCTGGCGTGCGAGGAGGGCGTGGAATCGCGGCTGATCACGCTGGGCGATGATCGGCTGGCGATGGAGAGCGGGCCGCTGCCCGAAACCCGCTTTGGCCAACTGGGCGCGCTCCCCTGGACATTGCTGGTGCAGGCGGTGGACCATCATGTCCCGCAGGTCGCGGCGCTGATCGATCCGTTCCGCTTCGTCCCCAACTGGCGGATCGACGATGTCATGGTCAGCTACGCGACCGATGGCGGCGGGGTGGGCGCGCATTTCGACCAATATGACGTGTTCCTGGTGCAGGGGCTGGGGCGTCGCCGCTGGCAGGTGGGGGCCTTGTGCGATTCCACCACGCCGCTGTTGCCGCATGACGATCTGCGCCTGCTGACCGATTTCGTTCCGGAACAGGAATGGATATTGGAACCGGGCGACATTCTCTATGTGCCGCCGCGCATCGCCCATCATGGCGTCGCTGTGGGGGATGACTGCATGACCTATTCGATCGGCTTTCGCGCGCCCTCGCGCGCCGAACTGGTCGAACATTGGTCCGAAACGCTGGTGGACGCGATGCCGGACGAGGATCGCTATGCCGATCCCGATCTGGCGCGGCAGGCCAATCCGGGCGAGATCGCGCCCGCCGCGATCGACCGGCTGCACGCGCTGGTGACGGAGGCGCTGGCCGACCGCACCGCCTTTGCCCGCTGGTTCGGCCAATATAGCAGCAGCCCCAAATATCCCGACACCGACTGGCGCCCTGAAGAGCCGATGGAAGCGGGCGATGTCGCCGCGATGCTGGCGGAAGGGGCGGCGCTGTGCCGCAATCCCGCCAGCCGCTTTTCCTTTGTGCGGCAGGGCGACGGGCTGCTGCTGTTCGTCGATGGCGAATGTTTCGATTGTGCCGGCGACGTGGCGGCGCTGGCCGAAACGCTCTGCGCGCAGGATCATGTGAGCGTCGATCCGTCCGATGCCGGGCTGGCGTTGCTGACCATGCTGGTCAATCAGGGCAGCCTGGCATTTGAGGAAGAGGTTTAGGCCATGGCGCTGATATTATTCAATAAACCGTTCAATGTCCTGTGCCAGTTCACCCCCGAACCCAATGGGCCGGAGCGGCAGACGCTCAAGGATTATATCGATGTGCCGGGCGTCTATCCCGCCGGGCGGCTGGACACGGACAGCGAAGGGCTGTTGCTGCTGACCGACGATGGCCGCCTGCAGGCGCGGATCGCCGACCCCCGCTTCAAAATGCCCAAAACCTATCTGGCGCAGGTGGAGGGCGAGCCGGACGAGGCGGCGCTCGACGCGCTGCGGCGCGGGGTGACGCTGAAGGACGGGCGGACCTTGCCCGCCGAGGCCGAACGGATCGACGACCCGGCGCTATGGCCCCGCGACCCCCCGGTGCGCTTTCGCAAGACCGTGGCCGATTGCTGGATCAGCCTGACGATAAGGGAGGGCAAGAACCGGCAGGTGCGGCGCATGACGGCGGCGGTCGGGCATCCGACGCTCAGGTTGGTGCGCTGGGCGATTGGCGAATGGACGCTGGAAGGTGTGCAGCCGGGGGAATGGTGCGAGGTTGGGTGAGGGGGCGGTAAATGACCATTCACGGTTACTCCGCGAGATCATCCACATTCCTGAAACCGGACGCACACCTTCCAGCGTCCGGTGGAAGACTGAAAGACCTAACCTGATGGGGAGCAGACGTTCCCCGGGGGGGCACCGCCGTAAACATGGAACTTGCGTTACGCCGTCGCGACGAGAGACACCCAGTAAATTGCCCACCAAAGTGCTGGCACGACGAGCACCCCCACAAAGCGACGGTGAGAAAAATCTTTGAAGACGAGGAAGGATAACACCACGGTGCTAAACAGCATCACGGGCTTCGCCAGTAGCACTGCAAGCATAATATAGAGGCTGATCTTCGAGGTTGACCCAGATGCGTTGAACAACATCGGGGTCATGAGCGCCGTCATGGTGGCTTGTGGTATGGCAAGAAGCGCCACCACTCCGGTGATTAAAGGAATGGCACGCTTCCAAAGCTCCTTCGTATCGCTTCGATATTCTGGTTCTTCCATTGCCGAAGCTCCTGTTATGTAGACGTTAGCGAGCGCAAACGAGGCATCGGGTGCGGTCGGCATCCGCCCCCTTTGATGCCTCTTGCGAAGGAGTTGTCTACCCCCGAACGAACCCTCTACGGCAGCCCACGAGTGCGGGCAACTTCGTGGCGAATGTCGCCATTTGGGCGTTTGGTGCCGGTTCATTTTTTACGGCAGAAAGTCAGCTATCGTCGGCCATCTCTTCATAATCCGACTGATTGAAATCCACCCAACTTAGCCAGAAACGATCGTCCGTGAAAAATAGGGGATTTCTGTAGCGCGTGTTCCCCCCTCCCGCAGGCGGGAGGGGGTTAGGGGGTGGGCTTGCGCGAGGTTGGGTTGGCCCACCCCGCTGCGACTAAGGCGCTGCGCGCCCAAGTCTCGCTGCCCTCCCGTGGACGGGAGGGAGCATCAAGCAATCCTCAAGCCGCGGCGCGGCGTTCTTTCAGTTCTTCGTTCAGCATTTCGGCCAGCAGGAAGGCCAGTTCCAGGCTCTGCGCCGCGTTCAAACGCGGGTCGCAATGGGTGTGGTAGCGATCCGCCAGCCCTTCGTCGGTGATGGCGATGGCGCCGCCGGTGCATTCGGTGACGTTCTGGCCGGTCATTTCCGCGTGGATGCCGCCGCCAAAGCTGCCTTCGGCGCGGTGGACGGCGAAGAAGCCGCGCACTTCGGCCAGGATGCGCTCGAACGGTCGCGTCTTGTAGCCATTGGCGGCCTTGATGACATTGCCGTGCATCGGGTCGCAGGACCAGACCACCGGATGGCCTTCGCGCAGGACGGCGCGGACCAGCTTGGGCAGGCCCGCCTCGATCTTGTCATGGCCATAGCGGGTGATGAGCGTGATGCGCCCGGCTTCGCGCGACGGGTTGAGCAGGTCGAGCAGGCGGATGAGCGCGTCCGGCTCCAGGCTGGGACCGCACTTCATGCCGATCGGATTGCCGATGCCGCGCAGATATTCGACATGGGCCGACCCTTCGAAACGGGTGCGGTCGCCGATCCACAGCATGTGGGCGGACGTGTCATACCAGTCGCCGGTCAGGCTGTCCTGCCGGGTCAGCGCCTGTTCGAACGGCAGCAGCAGCGCTTCATGGCTGGTGTAGAAGCTGGTCCCGCCAAGCTGCGGCACGGTTTCGGCGTCCAGGCCACAGGCGCGCATGAAATCGAGCGCCTGGCCGATCTGGTCGGCCATCGCCTCGAACTTCGCGGCCCAGGGGCTGCGACCCATGAAATCGAGCATCCAGCCATGGACGCGATCCAGGCTGGCATAGCCGCCGGTCGAGAAGGCGCGCAGCAGGTTGAGCGTCGCCGCCGACTGGTTATAGGCCTGCACCATGCGCTGCGGGTCCGGCTCGCGGCCCTGTGCGGTGAAGGCGATGTCATTGACATTGTCGCCGCGATAGCTGGGCAGCTCGACCCCGCCGACCACTTCGGTATCGGCCGAGCGCGGCTTGGCGAACTGGCCCGCCATGCGGCCGACCTTCACCACCGGCAGCTTCGAGGCGAAGGTCAGCACGACCGCCATCTGGAGCAGCACGCGGAACGTGTCGCGGATATTGTTCGGGTGGAACTCGGCAAAGCTTTCGGCGCAATCGCCGCCCTGCAACAGGAAGGCGTCACCGGCCGCAACCTTGGCCAGGTCCGTTTTCAGGTTGCGGGCCTCGCCTGCAAAGACGAGCGGCGGAAACTGGCCAAGCTGGGCCTCCACGGCGGCGAGCGCCTGTGTGTCCCGGTAAGCGGGCATCTGAATGCCCTTATGCGCGCGCCAGCTATCCGGCGTCCATTTCGCCGCCACGACGAGTCTCCTAAATGAACCAAAAAAAACAGGGGCCGCACCTACGCCGCCGCGCCGTCCAAGGCAAGTTTATAGCAGTATTCCGGCGCGCGGGCGCAATGATCCTTTCGATCAGACTGATCGATTCGCTATTTCTGGCATGGATGGCGTTCGTTGAGCGCCACGCTGACCAGCACGGAAGCGGGGCCGCGCCGCTGGTCTGGCCAGCGTTCGAGATAGGCGACGACGGTGCGGCGGGCATCGTCCGCGCTCATCTTGTCAGGCCAGCAGATCGGGCGACCACGGCCGATGAAGCTGTCCTTGCGGATGCCATCGACCACGCCGACGATATAGGCGGTGCAGGCCAGCGCATATTCGGGCGCCTTGTTGCGGCATTTGGCGAGCAGCGACGTGCCGCTTTCGAACATGAAGGCTTGGGCCGAGGCGGGTGTGGGGGAGGTGGCGGCCAGCGAGGCGGTCGCGATGAGGATGGGGAGTGCGCGCATAGGGTTTCCAAACAACAGGTCGTGAATAGTATAATAGTGCTCCCGCGCAGGCGGGAGCCCAGTTCCAGCGCCTCGACTGGGCTCCCGCCTGCGCGGGAGCACGCTTATTTGTGCCTCAATCCTTTCGCTTCGCCGTGAAGGCGAAGGTCAGCGCCACCTGGGGGGCCAGTCCGCCGCTGCTCTCGCCATTGCCCACGCCAAAGGCGGCGCGGGCGATGGTCGCGGTGCCGCTGACCTTGCGGGTCGCGCCGTCGCCCGACAGGGTGAAGCGGATGGTCTGGGGCTTGGCGACGCCTTTGAGGCTGAGCGTGCCGGTGGCGCGATAGGCGTTCGCGCCGCTCTTCTCCGCGCCCTTCGCGGTGAAGGTTGCGATGGGGTGGGCGGCCACCGCGAAAAATTCGTCCCCCGGCAGCATCCCGTCCTGATAGGCATCGCCCACGCTGGCGCTGGCCATGTCGATCGTCACCTTGATGTCGGCGGTTTCGGGATGGTCCGGGTCCATGACGATCGCGGCGGTCCATTTGGCAAAGCTGCCGCTGATCGTCTGGCCATCATTGCCGACGGAAAAGCCGATCGTGCCGCCCGGCTGCACGGTCCAGGCAGGCGGCGGGGCGGGGGGCGCTTCCGGGGCGGCCTCGGTGACGTTGGCGGCGGCGATGTCGGGTGCGGGCGCGGCGATGTTGGCTGGTTCGGCGATGTTTTCCGATGCGGCGGGGGCTTGCGACGCCTCGGATGCTGCGACCGGGGCGGCGACCTTGGCCGCTGGCGCGGGCAGGATCGCCTTGCCGACGACCAGACCCAGCAGCATCAGCGCGGGCAGGATGATCAGCAGCGCGGTCGACCGGCCCGGTATCATCCGCCAGATCAGCCCGTCGCGGATCAGGAAATGATGGCGCAGCGCCCCCGCGACATGGAGCAGGAACAGCGCGATGCCCAGCCAGGCGATCAGGCCATGGCCGCCCTCCGCCAGTTCATGCGCGCTTGCGGGCAATGGCAGATGGGGCAGGGGCAGGACGCCGAACAGCAGGGTCGGCACCTTCACCTTGGCGGTCGATACCAGCGCCCAGCCGCTCAGCGGCGCCCCCAGCATGAAGGCGTAGAGACCAAAATGCACGCCCGACGCCAGCGCGCCCTGCCAGCCGCCCTCCAGCTTTGCCGGGCGCGGCTTCCAGTAGCGCACCACGATCCGCAGCAGGGTCAGCCCCAATATCGTGATGCCGACCGACTTGTGCCATTGGTACAGGGCAAAGCCCCGCGCGCCCAGATCCTCCAGCGCCCAGCCGACGCTGATCTGGAAAGCGAGCAGGGCCGCGATCGCCCAGTGCAGGATGATGGCGACAAGGCTGTAGCGTGGCATGAAACCCCCGGCAGGATGGACCTGACGGCGAAGCTATGCCCCGCGCGTCATGAAGTCCATTGCCCTGCCGGGAAACGCTGCGTTGCCCATGACCGCGGATAGGCGCGGCCTTTTTCAGATCAGAAGTCGGCCTTCAGCGTGGCGAAGAATTGCTGGGGCGCACCGACCAGCAGGGTCTGGGCATCGCCGCTATTGCCAAAGCCGCCCGATCCGATCGTGCCGACATAGCGCTTGTCGAACAGATTGGTGGCGTTCAGCTGCACTTCCACCTTGTCGGTGAAGCGATAGCCAAGCGAGGCGTCGACGATCAGGCGGCCGGGGACCGAAGCGTCATTGGTGTAGCTATAGTAGCGGCGCGACATATAGTTGAGGCCGACACGGAAGAAGCGCTGGCCATCGTCGAAGTTGAATTCGCCGCGCGCCATATGCTTGGGGCTGTCCACCACGGTCTTGTCCTTGATCGCCGCGACAAGATCGCCATTGCCGTTCACGACATCGTCGCGATAGGTCGCGTCGGTGTAGCTGTAGCTGGCGTAGAGGCTGAAGCCGCTGCCCAGCGTCAGATTGCCCGCCGCTTCGACGCCGACGGCGCGGACGCCGCCGACATTCTGGAGCGCCGAGGGGTTGCCCTGGATCGCCGATCCGACCTGCACTGCCAGCAGGCGGTTGCGGAAGTTGACCAGATAGGCACCCAGCGTGCCGTTGAAGACCGGCGTGTTGTAGCGCAGGCCGAGTTCGTAGGTGTCCGACTCTTCGGGTTTCAGATTATTCCTGATCGCGTCGAACCCGGCCTGATTGGTCGAAAAGGGGCCGGTGGTCGTGGCGCTGGCAAAGGCGCGGGTCGACTGGCTGAAGCCGCCAAAGACTTCCGCGTCGGGGCTGACCTTCACGACGAAACCGGCGGTGGGCTGGAACCAGTCCTGCGCCTTGATCTTGCCCTGCGGGAAGCTGGCCTGAACGACCGCCTCCGCCTTGTTGGTGACCGAAAAGCCCTTCCACCCCAGATTGATCGTCACCATGCCAAGGTCGATCTTGTCCTGCACATGATATTGGAACGTATCGGTGGTGAAATCGAACTCCCACTGGGTGAAGAAGGGATTCTTCGGATAGTCGCGGAAGGACAGGCCCGGTTCGGTGCGGCTGGAGAAGGCGTAGAAGCGGCGGGCCTGGTTGAACTTGTTATTTTCATACCATGCGCCGACGTTCAGATTCTGGCTGCCGATGGTGAAATCGACGCTGCCGAACGCGCCGATGCGGTCCATCTTATATTCGGTGGTCCGCACCGACATGGGGACGCCGTTGGGGCTGGGCACATAGGGGGTCGCCCACAGGCCCATGCCGCTATTATTGTGATAATAGCCCTTGAGGTTCAGCGTCGCCTTCTCGCCCAGCGGCGTGTTGAGGCCGATCGCGCCCAGCCAGTCCTTGCGCAGGCCCGCCGCGTCATAATAGGCGTCGTCGGCGCTGGTCACATTGCCCGGATAGGTCTGGCCAGTGGCGACGGACGCGCCGCTATAGTCGAAACGGCCATCGGGGAAGGGCGATCCGCCGCTGTTGCTGACCAGATCCACGTCGTTCAGGCGGCTGGCATAGTCGATCGCGCGGGCATAGTCGGGAAAGGTGTTGTCCCAGTCCCAGCCCAGCCGATTGATCATGCCCATCGACATGTCCTGATAATCCTGCTCGCGCCGGTCGGAATAGCTCAGCCAGCCGTCAATCTTGGCCTCGCCTATGGGCACGATCACCTTGGCATTGCCCATATGCTGGTCCTGCTTGCCCTGGCCCTTATATTTGTCGGTCGATCCATAGCCGTAGGACACATAGCCGCGTACGCCGTCCCTGGTCCCCAGATTGAGGCGGGCAAAAGCGCGGACCGTGTCGTTGCTGCCATAGGTCAGATTGCCCTGTGCGCCCATCTCGCCGGTCGGATCGGCCGAGAATGTCTCGACCGTGCCGCCCAGATTGCCGGTCGCCTGCGTGCCGAGCGAACCGGCACCCTGCGACACGCGGACGCTGCCGATATTTTCGCTGCTGATCGCGCGGGTGATGTGCAGGCCGTTATGATTGCCATAGCTCATGTCGCCCAGCGGAATGCCGTCGAAGGTAAAGCCAAGCTGGTTCTGGTTGAAGCTGCGGATGGTGACGCGCTGCGACCATTCATAATTGCCGAACGGGTCGGCGGACTGGAAATTGACGCTGGGCAGCTTTTCAATCGCCTTGAGCGGATTGGTGCCCGGCGTCAGCACGACAATCTCCTGCGCCTTGATTTCCTGCACCTGACGGGTTTCGCCGCGACCAAAGACGACGATCGTCGCTTCGTCGGGTGCAGCATCGGCGGCGGGCGCAGCCGTCTGGGCAAAGGCGGGCGTAGCCGCCAGCATGGTGGAGGCGAGCAGCAGGGCAGTGGCAGGACGCATGAATTTTCCCCTTCAAGAACCGTAATCGGCTTGGTTCGGGGCCGTAGGCGCGTGATGTTGCACTGCAATGAGAGGAGCTTGACGAATTGGCGTCGCCTGCATGACATTCCTGTGATGCGTATCTTGATATGGATTGTGTCATAAAGGTCGCAGTCGCGCCATTTTCGCTGGCGTGATTGCATCACTGGCCATGACGGCTATGGCATGACCATCCCTATTTTATTGGAAAGCAGGACATGGCCAAACCCGAATCCTGGCGTTTCAGTCCCGAAGCCTATCGCTTCGTGACCAGCATCGATTCCCGCTTTCAGGATCTCGATACGATGGGCCACATCAACAATGTGGCGATCTCCGGCATATTCGAGACCGCGCGTATCCGTTTCCACCATCATATGGGTCGCCATCCGCAGGAACAGGGCGTGCGCTGGATGGTGGCGAACGTGAATCTCAATTTCATCGAGGAATCGCATTTCCCCTATCCGTTCGACGTCCATTGCGCGATCGGCCATATCGGCCGCACCAGCTGGACGATCAGTTCGGCCGGGTTTCAGAAGGGCGTGTGCGTCGCCACCTGCGACACCACCGTCGTCACCCATGGGGCCGAAGGACGACGCGAGATTGACGAGACGCTGCGCGAAGCGATGGAACTGAATTTCATCCGCCGACCGGCGTGACGCGGGGTTTATTCACCCAAATCCGTGCATCCGCCGGGACCATTGAAAGGCGATCACCGCGCCCTTGACCGGCTGGATCATCGCCACGGCCAGCAGCAGCGCCAGGCCAGGCCAGATCGCGGCCTGCCATCCCAGCGGAATGTCGAGCGCGCGGTTTACCTCTATCATCAGCGGGACCAATATATGGCCCAGCAGCAGGATGACGATATAGGATGGGAAATCGTCGGCCTGATGCCTGTCCCAGCGCTGGCCGCAATGGGCGCAGGCGGATGTGGGCTTGAGGAAGCGGGCAAACATCCGTCCCTCGCCACAGGCCGGGCAGCGCCCGCGCAGCGCCAGGCCGATGGCGGCGGCGAGCGGGCGATCGGGTGCGGCTTCGGGTGTCTGGTCGGGCATGGGCGCTGAGGTAGTAGCTGCGGCGATGCTGCGCAACATGGCATATTCCCTTACTGACCCTTTCGCCTGCGCAAAAGCCTGTTAATAAGCCGCCATGCGTCTCCCCGGTCCGTCCGAAATCTTTGCCCTGTTCGACGATGCGCGCGTGCGCGGCGCAGCCCCGGCGCGGCTCTATCGCGATCCGGTCGGCATCATTGCAGCCCATCGCATGGAGGAGGTCCAGCCCGCGCTCGACCGGCTGGCCGACGCGCGGGAAAATGGCCTGCATGTCGCGGGCTATATGACCTATGAAGCGGGGCTGGCGCTGGAAGACAGGCTCGCGCCGGTCGCCGCTCGCGCAGAGGTGAAGGGCGGTGCCGCGCCGTTGCTGTGGTTCGGCCTGTTCGAAGGCGTCCGGCTGATCGCGCCGGGAACGCTGCCCGACCTGCTGCCCGATCCCGCCGGGGCCAGCGTGACGCCGCCCCGCCCGCTGATCGACGAAGCCGAATATCGTGCGGCGTTCGACGCGGTGCAGGACTATATTCGCGCGGGCGACATTTATCAGGCGAACCTGACCTTCCCCTGCGAAACCAGGGTGAGCGGCGATCCGATGGCGCTCTATGCCGCGGTCCGGCCCCGCGCGGCGGCGGGCTATGGCGGGGTGATCCGCACCGGGGGGCAGGCGTTGCTGTCCTTCTCGCCCGAACTCTTTTTCACGCTGGTGCGCGGCCAACTGACCGCGCGCCCAATGAAGGGCACCGCCACGCGCCATGCCGATCCGCAACAGGATACGGCGCTGGCACAATGGCTGCAAAGCGACGCCAAGCAGCGCGCGGAAAATCTGATGATCGTCGACCTGCTGCGCAACGATCTGTCGCGGGTGTCGCGCGCGGGCAGCGTGACCGTGCCGGACCTGTTCAAGGTGGAAAGCTATCCGACCGTCCATCAGCTCGTGTCGACCGTGCGTGCGCGCATCCTGCCCGGCCTGTCGCCGGTCGATGTGCTGCGGGTGCTGTTCCCCTGCGGATCGATCACCGGCGCGCCCAAGGTGCGGGCGATGGAGATACTCGACGCGCTCGAACCCCATGCACGCGGCGTCTATACCGGATCGATGGGCTGGATCGACCCGGATGGCGACGCCGCCTTCAACGTCGCGATCCGCACGCTGACGATCGATGAGGGCGCGGGCGTCGGGCGGCTGGGGCTTGGCTCCGGTCTGGTGGTCGATTCAGAGGCTGGCTCTGAGTGGGCGGAATGTCTGGCCAAGGGGCGGTTTCTTGCGGGCGCTTGACATATTGGCCGCCAAAGGTTTGGAATAGCTCGAATGTCACTGGCTGATGGACGCTATGATCTGCTCGAAACCATGGCCTTCGACCCGCTCGAAGGCATCAGGTTGCTGGAGCTGCACCTTGCCCGGTTGAAGGCGAGCGCCGATGCGCTTGGCTTCGCCTTCGATCGCCATGGCGTGCGCAACGAATTGCAGGCCGCGACCTTCCGCCTGCGCGACCATAGCCGGGTGCGGCTGATGGTGTCGCGCGGCGGGGCAGTGGCGATCGAGGTGCGCGACCGGATCGCCTGGCCGGGCGCGATCGTGCCGGTCAAGGTCGTACCGCGCCATGCGCCCGCCGACGACCTGCGCCTGCTGCACAAGACCACCGACCGTTCGCTCTACCGCGATGCGCTGCAACGCGGCGGCACCTATGAAGTCGCGCTGATCGATGCGCAGGGCTATCTCACCGAATGCTGCTTCTCCTCGATCTTTGTCGAGCGGGGCGACAAATTGCTCACCCCGCCGCGATCGCGCGGGTTGCTGCCCGGCATCCTGCGCCAGAGCCTGATCGACATGGGCGAGGCGGTGGAGGCCGATCTTCGCCCGCAAGATCTCGACGATGGCTTCTTCATCGGCAATGCCGCGCGCGGCATGGTCGCCGCGACACTGGCGCATTAGCCACATCATTCTGCCGTAAAGCCAGGAAGCGGTAACTGGCCGGTTGCCCCTGCGTCCGTTGCGCACTAAGGACCGCCGCGTCCGCTAATGTTGCGGGCGTTGGGGATTCTTTCGAAAGATTGTTGTCATGAGCCAGACTTCCGCCGCCCTTGGTCGTATCCAGCCGTCCGCCACGCTCGCCATGAGCGCGCGTGTGAATGCGCTCAAGGCGCAGGGCGTGGACGTGATTGGCCTGTCGGCCGGGGAGCCGGATTTCGACACGCCCGATTTCGTCAAGGAAGCGGGCATTGCCGCCATTCGCAACAACCTGACCCGCTATACCGACGTGGACGGCACCGCCGACGTCAAGGAAGCGGTGATGTTCAAGTTTCAGCGCGACAATGGCCTGACCTACAAGCGCAGCCAGATCACGGTCAATTCCGGCGGCAAGCACACCTTGTTCAACGCGCTGGTCGCCACCGTGGACGCGGGCGATGAAGTCATCATCCCGGCGCCTTATTGGGTGAGCTATCCCGACATCGTCAATTTCGCTGGCGGCACGCCGGTATTCATCGAGGGGCCGGCGAGCCAGGGCTACAAGATCACCGCCGCCCAGCTGGAAGCGGCGATCACCCCGCGCACCAAATGGGTGATGCTCAATTCGCCGTCCAACCCCTCCGGCGCGGCCTATTCGGCGGCGGAGCTGAAGGAACTGGCGGACGTGCTGCTGCGCCATCCCCATGTCCTCATCATGACCGACGATATGTATGAGCATGTCTGGTACGCGACGACCCCCTTCGCCACCATCGCGCAGGTCTGCCCGGAACTGTATGACCGCACGCTGACGGTCAATGGCTGTTCCAAGGCTTTCTCGATGACCGGCTGGCGCATCGGTTTTGCCGGTGGCCCCGAATGGATCATCAAGGCGATGGGCAAGCTGCAATCGCAGTCGACCAGCAATCCCTGCTCGATCAGCCAGGCCGCCGCCGTCGCCGCGCTCACCGGGCCGCAGGATTTTCTGGAAGAGCGCAACGCCGCGTTCAAGAAGCGCCGCGACATGGTCGTCGCGATGCTCAATGACGCGCCGGGCCTCGATTGCCCGACGCCCGAAGGCGCTTTCTATGTCTATCCCGACGCCAGCGGCGTGATCGGCAAGGTGACGCCCAAGGGGGTGACGATCGACAGCGACGAAACGCTGATCGGCTATTTCCTGGACGAGGCCAAGGTCGCCGCCGTCCATGGCGCGGCCTTCGGCCTCTCGCCCGCCTTCCGCATCAGCTATGCGACGTCGGAAGAGGTGCTGAAAAAGGCCTGCACCCGCATCCAGGAAGCCTGCGCCGCGCTGAAATAAACCTCCCCGGCACGGGACTTTCCGCTTTCTTTCTACCGTCATGCTGAACGTGTTTCAGCATCCATTGTGCCCACCAGCCGCCGCTTGATCTGGCGCGATGGACCCTGAAACAAGTTCAGGGTGACGAAAAGGGAAACGGTCCTTTTCCACCCGCGCCGTCTTGCAGGCAGCGCGGAACGCTCTATATCCGCGTTGCATAACGAAACTGATTTAAGGCGACTCTCCGTTCGTCGTTCTGTTTCTTGCCTCTGTCGAAAGCCGCACCCGCGCGGCGCGATATTCAGCAAGGGGCAAGGCACGGGGATGTAACCGATCGGCCTGATCAGCCGAAACCAAAGAATAAGAAAGGCACAGGCCATGATGACGTTTTTGAAATCCGATTTATTCCTGCGCTTTCTGGGCGGGTTTGCGATCGGTGCGGTCGGCATGGTCATGCTCCAGCCCGATGAACAACCGATCCTCAGTTCCCCGGCGATCGCCGCGACCAGCGCCCATCATGCGGCGCGCTGACGGCATCGCCCTTGCCATTTTCGCGGCGATCGCCGTCGCGTCCCCGGTGCGCGCCGAGCGCCCGGTCCTTGCCCCTGTCGCCACCATCGACGCCGCGCCCACCCGCAGCCTGGAAACCGCGATATTCGCAGGCGGCTGCTATTGGGGCGTCGAAGGCGTCTTTTCCCATGTGAAGGGCGTCCAGCTCGTCAAGTCGGGCTTTGCCGGAGGCCCGCGCAACCGCCGCGTCGATTATGCCATGGTCAGCGGCGGCGACACCGGCTTTGCCGAAGCCGTCCGCGTCACCTACGACCCCAAGCAGGTCAGCTACGCCACGCTGCTGCGCATCTTCTTCTCGGTCATCGCCGATCCCACGACGCTCAACTATCAGGGGCCGGACCATGGCACCCAATATCGCAGCGCGCTCTTTCCGCTGAACGCCGAACAGGCCAAGGCCGCGACCGCCTATCTGGCGCAACTGGACAAGGCCGGCCTGTGGCGCGACCCGGTAGTGACCAAGGTGGAGCGCTTCACCGGCTTTCAGGACGCCGACGCCTATCATCAGGACTTCATGCGCAAAAACCCGCGCCATCCCTACATATTGCGCTGGGACGCCCCCAAGCTGGCGGCGTTCAAGGCGATGTTCCCGGCGCTGTATCGGGACAAGCCGTCGGCTTGAGCGATGGCTCGGTGTGGCCGGCAGGCGAATGTCCGGTTTGGAGCGAGGCAAACGGGATGGCTGACATTCGCGTGCCTTAAGATGATATTGTCAGACGTGATGCTGATTTGACGGTCGGGTTCGACACGGACGCGTCCTGCCTAAAGATTTGTCACCAAGCCTTTGATCTGAAATTCAGCACCGGTTCGGAGGTTCGTTGCGCTAGTGTATGGTTCTTCCACCAGTCCGTTGAAGTGCGGGATGAGCGGTTGGATGTGCAGGTCAATCACGTCTGGGAAATAGGCGAGCTTGCCCTTGGATTTGAACCATCTGTTCGCCTTCTTACGAGAGAAAAATGCGTAAAGGTCAGCAATTTGGATCGCGCGGCAACTGGTCTTTTCTACAAATTCGATGCTCGTCGCGGCGGTTAAATTGCCGTGCTCAACCTCGCTTTGGATATAGGCTTCTAGCTCAGGGTTATTTTTGTGGCCCGTCTCGACCTTGTAAGCCACGCCTTCAGCTTTAACCTGATCCATCAGCCCAACCTCATTACCGTGGCAGAGCGTATGCACGATGGTGCCGAAGCAGAAGCCATATGCGCCGATCTGGGGGTTGAGGCGCAGTTGGGCTTTGCGCGCCTTGTAGTAGTCCTTGGGGGGACTGTCAGGAATTTCGTGTGCGGCGAGGCGGTTGACCATCAGGCCGTCATGGCCCTGATGAAACGTTCGCCTGAGGATCAGCGTGCAATAGGCACCCCCTTCGTGGGGTGATCGGCGTGCAAAAAGGACCCCTTCATCCCGGGGATTTAGTCGGCCGACTGGTTTTGATCAGTTGGCGAGAACGGGATGTTGATCGTGGAGACAGTGGTTCGGATTCGGCGTGAGCATGCAGCGGGTAAGGCGATCAAGGCGATCGCTCGTGACCTTCGTTTGTCGCGGAAGGTCGTCCGCAAAGCGATCCGGTCGCCGGAGGCGGCGTTCAACTATCAGCGCAAAGTCCAGCCGCTGCCGCGGATCGGTCCTTATCAGGATCGTCTCGATGCGCTGCTTGAGGAGAACGAAGGTCGCGGCCGCCGCGATCGGCTACGGATGACGCGTATCCATGACCTGCTGGTGCGCGAGGGGTTCGATGGATCCTATGATGCGGTGCGCCGCTATGCGGCGCGCTGGCGTGCTGCGCGGCGGAAGGATGCTGGCGAAGGCGCACCGGCGTTCATCCCGATGACCTTCCAGCCGGGTGAGGCCTACCAGTTCGACTGGAGCCACGAGGATGTGGAGATCGCCGGCAAGCCGATGCGGGTGAAGGTGGCGCATATGCGTCTCTGCGACTCGCGCGCACCCTATGTCCGGGCCTATCCGCGCGAGGGCCAGGAGATGCTGTTCGATGCCCATGCCCGGGCGTTCGCGTTCTTCGGCGGTGTGCCGCGACGCGGTATCTACGATAATATGAAGACGGCGGTGACGGCCGTGTTCACCGGCAAGGAGCGTGTGTTCAACCGCCGCTTCCTGATCATGACCGATCATTACATGGTCGAGCCGACCGCCTGCTCGCCGGCGGCGGGATGGGAGAAGGGCCAGGTCGAGCAGCAGGTCCAGACAATCCGAGGCCGCTTCTTCCAGCCGCGGCTCCGGTTCGCCAGCCTGGCCGAGCTCAACGGGTGGCTGGAGGCCGAGTGCCGGCGCTGGGCCGAGCATCATGCCCATCCCGAACGCGGGGATATTACCGTCGCCGAGGCGCTGGATATGGAGCGACCGGCCCTGCAGCCGATCCTGGCACCGTTCGACGGCTTCCATGAGAGCGAGCATGCCGTCACCGGCACCTGCCTCATCAGCTTCGATCGCAACCGCTACTCGGTCATGTCGACGGCCGCACGCCGGACCGTTCAGGTGCGCTCCTATGCCGATCGCATCGTCATACGCTGCGGCGATGCGATCGTCGGGGAGCATGAGCGCCACTTCGGTCGGAACCGCACGATATACGATCCCTGGCATTATCTGCCGGTCCTCGCGCACAAGCCCGGCGCGCTGCGTAACGGCGCACCGTTCCAGGACTGGGATCTGCCGCCCGCCCTGCACCGATTACGGCGAAGGCTCGGCACCGGGGACGAGGCCGATCGCAGGTTCGTGCGGGTCCTCTCGGCGGTGCTCACCGATGGCCTGGAGCCGGTAGAGGCTGCCGTGCGCGAAGCGTTGGCGAACGGAACGGCCAGCGACGAGCTGATCCTCAACATCCTCTCCCGGCGCCGCGAGCCGGCGACACCCCACAGCATCGTCACTTCGGAAGACCGGATGCTGCAGCATCCTCCGCTCGCCGACTGTGCCCGCTATGATCTGCTGCGAGGCTATGATGCAGCGGCATGATATGATCGACACGATGCGCGGCCTCGGACTCAAGGGCATGGCGGCGGCGTTCGACGAGGCGGTCACCACCGGCCTCCAGCGCAAGCGCACCACCATGGAGATACTGACCGACCTGCTCCGTGCTGAGGCGACCCACCGGGATGCAGCCTCCATCCGCTATCGGATGACGGCTGCGAGGCTGCCCGTGGTGAAGGACCTGGAGCGGTTCAGCTTCGAGGGCACACCGATCAATGAGGAGATGATCCGCTCCCTTCACGATGGCTCCTTCCTCCCGCCTCGCCGCAATATCGTGCTGGTCGGCGGCACGGGGACAGGCAAGACCCACCTCGCCATCGCGATCACCGCCAATGTCGTGCGAAGGGGCGCTCGCGCCCGCTACTTCAACACCGTCGATCTGGTGACACGCCTCGAAGAGGAGACCCGGATCGGCAAAGGCGGGACCCTGGCGGCGCAGCTGTCGCGGCTCGACCTGATCGTTCTCGACGAGCTCGGTTATCTGCCGTTCGCCCGCTCGGGAGGGCAGTTGCTGTTCCACCTCATCAGCAAGCTTTATGAGCGGACCAGCGTCATCATCACCACGAACCTCGCCTTCGGCGAATGGCCGACCGTGTTCGGCGATCCCAAGATGACCACGGCGCTGCTCGACCGCGTCACCCACCACTGCGATATCGTCGAGACGGGCAACGACAGCTGGCGCTTCAAAAACCGCAGCTGACAGCCACCTTCGGCGCCTTCAAAAATCTATCTTGCGCTGCGCGCGCCTCCGGTCGGGCTACGCCCGCCCTCCGCCGCACGCAGCGCAAGGCCATCTTCAACAAACCAGCATCATATTATCTGAAAAGGGGGTCCCTCTTCGACGCCGATCGGGGGTCCCTTTTGAACGCCGTTTGACAACGTTCGCCGAAGAGCACGGCAAATTGCGCCTTCGCCATGTTCCACTCACGCGGTGGCATTTTCCACTCTTTCTCCGATCGGTTCAAGATCAGATAGAGCAGCTTTGTCGCCGCCTCATCGTTGGGGAAATGGCCCCGCGCCCGGACAGCGCGGCGGAGCTTGGAATTGAGGGCCTCGATTGAATTGGTCGTATAGACGATCCGCCTGACCTCGTCGGGGAAGGCGAAAAATGGGATGACCTCAGGCCATGCCCGGCGCCAGCTCTGGCCGATAGCGGGATAGCGCTGGCCCCAGAAGCTGGCTTCGAAGGCGGTCAGCGCCTCCTCGGCGGCTGCGGCATCGACGGCACGATAGATGGCCTTCAGGGCTGTTCCGAGCGCCTTGCGATCCTTCCATGCCACGAAATCCATCGAGTTCCTCAGGAGATGGACGATGCAGGTCTGGACCATCGCTTCGGGGAAGACGGCGGTGATGGCATCGGGAAAGCCCTTGAGGCCATCGACGACGGCCAGCATGATATCCTCGACGCCGCGATTGCGCAGTTCGTTCATGACGCGCAGCCAGAATTTGGCGCCTTCATTCTGCTCCAGCCATAGCCCAAGGACCACCTTGGTGCCGTCGGCCATGACGCCCAGGGCAATATGGATCGCCTTATTGCGGACCATCCCCTCGTCGCGGATCTTGACCCGGATCGCATCGAAGAAAACCAACGGATAGGCTGGGTCCAGAGGCCGCTGCTGCCAGGCCGCAACCTCCTCCAGCACAGCGTCGGTGATCGTGCTGATCAGGTCGGGCGAGGCCTCTATGCCGTATAGTTCGCGCAGATGCCCGGTGATCTCACGGGTGCTCATGCCGCGCGCATACATCGAGATGATCTTGTCATCGAAGCCGGGAAAGCGACGCTGATACTTGGCGATCAGTTGAGGATCGAAGCTGCCCGCTCGATCACGCGGAACCTCGATCTCGATCCGTCCACCGTCGGTCGTCACCGTCTTGCGGCCATAGCCGTTCCGGCTGTTGTTCCCTTGCTCCTCCTGGCCAAGATGGTGATCCATCTCCGCGTTGAGGGCGCGTTCGGCAAAGGCCTTCTTCAAAGAATCGAGCAGGCCGCCTTGGCTGAGTGCCGCTGCCGCGTCAGTGCCGGCCAGCAACTGATCGAGAATGGCGTTCGGTATTGAGGGTTCTTTCCGTCGTGACATATTGGGTCTCCTTGTTGCCCATTATGCCTCGCCGCACACGAAATTCCTGACAGTCCCGTCCTTGGGCATCGAGCGGCTGATGCCGCAAAGTACGGTGCCCAACATGGCATCGCGGATCGCCAGCATGAAGGCAGTCTTCCGAGGAATGGACCATCCCTTGAAGCAGCCCTTGTTCTTTTCAAATTCGCGACAATGGATCACGTCCACATCAAAATCGTGGCACACTTTTTCAGCGTGGGCCTCGAATCTGGCCCAATCGTCCTGCTCTGCAAGATAGCCTGCGATGGTCATGACAGCGCCAGTGTCGGCGTCGCTATCGTCAAGATAAATGGTCAGCAATGCTTGAAACTCCCCATGGAAGCCGAGTTATCAAGCCTGTCGAAATCAGTCGATATCGATGATGAGAATCTCGAATTTGACCCTCCATTTCACCGCGCACGCCGATCTAGAAATGGCCGGCTCCCAGCTAACCGGTCGCTGCCAATTGCGGTGACCGTCGGCAGTTTCGTCCCAGAACCGCTTAACATTTGAATGTCCGCTTCTAGGCACGGCAAAATCGCAGTTGAACGGCTGAGATTGGCGCAAGGCGGTAATGCCCCTCCCATCGAACCACCCTCCACCCAACGCCTGTCCTACAACCCACCCCTCTGATAAAGTCACCCCGGCTCTTTCCACCGCCAGCCCACACGTCAACCTTGCCCATAATAAAATTACAAATGTAGGAAATCCTATGTCCGATTTACCGGGAAATATGCGAAGTTAAGCCCTGCATTTCCTATTTCCGGCCACCCGGATCAGCGCCAGCCGCAACGAAAAAGGGCGGCGCCTCGCGGCACCGCCCTCTATCTCTTAACCCGGAAGCCCGCGTTTATTTCGGGGCCAGCACCATCAGCATCTGGCGGCCTTCCATGCGGGGATAGGCTTCGACCTTGGCGACTTCGGCGACATTTTCCGCGACGCGCTGGAGCAGGGCCATGCCGAGTTGCTGGTGGCTGAGTTCGCGGCCACGGAAGCGCAGGGTGATCTTCACCTTGTCGCCGTCGCCGATGAAGTCATGCACCTTCTTCATCTTCGTATCATAATCATGATCGTCGATGTTCGGACGCATCTTGATCTCTTTGAGTTCCTGCGTCTTTTGCGTCTTGCGGGCGATATTCGCCTTTTTCTGGGCTTCGTATTTGAACTTGCCGATGTCCAGAAACTTGCAGACCGGCGGGTCGGCATTGGGCGATACTTCGACCAGGTCCAGCCCAACATCGGCCGCCTGTTCGATCGCTTCCTGCGTAAACATCACACCCAGATTTTCGCCTTCATCATCGATCACGCGCACCTTGGGCACGGTGATGAATTCATTATAGCGAGGGCCGGACTTCGGCGGCGGCGCCAGCGGGCGGCGCATCATCGGGGGACGTATAGCAGTATCTCCTATGGTCGTTGCAAAAACGAGTGGCTCTTAGCGGCTTTTTGGCAAAGCGCAAAGGGGTCCGCGACCCTCAATCAAGGAATCACGAACCCTGTGGCCTTGCAGCCTCTATAGCATATCGGGTGCGCGGGCCTCATTTGCAAGGCGCGAAATCGCCTCATCGAGCGAAAGGAAGCTCTGCCCCTCGCTGCCCAGCACGCGCAGCGCGACCTTGCCTTCCTCCGCTTCGCGCCGGCCAACGACCAGCAGGTTGGGCACCTTGGCCAGGCTATGTTCGCGCACCTTGTAATTGATCTTCTCGTTGCGCAGGTCCGCTTCGGCCCTGATGCCCGCCGCGCGCAGCTTCGCCAGCACCTCGCCCGCATAATCGTCCGCGTCCGACACGATGGTCGCGACGACGGCCTGCACCGGCGCGAGCCAAGCCGGGAAGCGCCCGGCATAATGTTCGATCAGAATGCCGATGAAGCGTTCATAGCTGCCGAAAATGGCGCGGTGGAGCATGACGGGGCGATGGCGCTCGCCATCTTCGCCGACATAAGAGGCGTCGAGCCGTTCGGGCAGCACCCGGTCCGACTGGATCGTGCCGACCTGCCAGGTCCGGCCGATCGCATCAGTGAGGTGCCATTCCAGCTTTGGCGCATAGAAAGCGCCTTCGCCCGGCAATTCCTCCCAGCCGAACTCCGGCGTGTTGAGGCCCGCGGCGGCGACGGCTGCGCGCAGTTCATTCTCCGCCTTGTCCCACATCTCTTCGCTGCCGAACCGCTTTTCGGGGCGCAGCGCCAGCTTGATCGAGTAGGTGAAGCCGAAATCCTTGTAGATGCGGTCGGCCAGCGCGCAGAAGGCGCGGACTTCCTCGACAATCTGGTCCTCGCGGCAGAAGATATGCGCGTCATCCTGGGTGAATTGCCGCACCCGCATCAGCCCGTGCAGCGCGCCATGCGGCTCGTTGCGGTGGCAGCAGCCATTTTCGTACAGGCGCATCGGCAGGTCGCGATAGCTTTTGATCCCCTGGCGGAAGATCAGCACATGCGCCGGGCAGTTCATGGGTTTGAGCGCCATCCAGTCGGCATCGTCCGACACCAGCGGGCCTTCATCGTCGACGTTGGGCACTTCGTCGGGGATGACGAACATATTTTCGCGATATTTGCCCCAATGGCCCGACGTTTCCCACTGGCGCGCGTCCATCACCTGCGGCGTCTTGACCTCGCGATAGCCCGCATCGTCGATCGCGCGGCGCATATAGGCTTCCAGCTGACGCCAGATCAGATAGCCCTTGGGGTGCCAGAACACGCTGCCATGCGCTTCCTGTTGCAGGTGGAACAGGTCCATCTCCGCGCCAAGCTTGCGATGGTCGCGCTTGGCTGCTTCTTCGAGGCGCGTCAGATGTTCGGCCAGCTGCTTCTTGTTGAGCCAGCCAGTGCCGTAGATGCGGCTGAGCATCGCATTGTTCTGGTCGCCGCGCCAATAAGCGCCCGACACGCGCGTCAGCTTGAAGGCGGACGGATCGAGCCGTCCGGTCGAGGCAAGATGCGGGCCACGGCACATGTCATACCAGGAGTCGCCGCTATGATAGACGGTCAGTTCCTCGCCCTGCGGCAGTTCGGCGGCCCATTGCGCCTTGAACGTCTCGCCCGCCGCCTGCCATTGCGCGATCAGCGTGTCGCGGGCGATGACTTCGCGGCGCAACGGCTTGTTGGCGGCGATAATCTCGCGCATTTTCGCCTCGATCGCGGGCAGATCCTCGTCCGTGAAAGGGCCACGGTCGGGGTTGGGCGCGAAATCATAATAAAAGCCATCGTCGGTCGACGGGCCAAAGGTGATCTGCGTGCCGGGGAACAGCGCCTGCACCGCTTCGGCCAGGACATGGGCAAAATCATGCCGCGCCAGTTCCAGCGCGTCGGCCTCATCCTTGGCCGTCACCAGCGCCAGCGTCGCGTCCTGCTCCAGCGGGCGGTTGATGTCGCGCAATTCGCCATCCACCCGCGCCGCAATCGCCGCCTTGGCCAGCCCCGGTCCGATCGCCGCTGCAATATCCGCCGGGGTAGTACCGGGCGCTACTTCGCGCACGTTACCGTCGGGCAGAGTGATTTTGAGCATGGCGGACACAGGATTTCCTTGAAAGGCAAAGCATGGCGCGGCCACAAATGCCGCGACTTCCCCATAAATGGGCGGTCCGGCCTGTCAAGGGAAGGGGAGGCGTCAGGCGATAAGCAGCCGTGCCTCATCACCCGTCGCCTGCATGAAGCCGACAGGCCCGCCGACATCGACGCCGGGCGGCAGCGCGTCCGCCGCTATGCCGCACAGCGCCAGTCCGCTCTGGCAGGCGCTGATCGTGACGCCCAGCGCCTGCGCCTCGGTCAGGACGGTGGCGAGGTCGGGCAGGCCCGCCGCCAGATGCGCGGCATCCTGTGGCGCGATGATCGGGGTGCGGAGCAGGGCGACGGCGTCGAGTTGCAGGAACAGCGCCGCCGCTCCGCCCAGCGCCGCCTGCGCACTGGCCAGCATCAGCGCGCCGCGCAGCCGTTCAGCGTCAGCGGTGGTGACGATAATCCTTAAGGGACGCATAGTTGCACGGCGCAGGCCGGGCAGGCGGGATCTTTGGGAACGTCCAGCGTGCGGAAACGCATGGAAAGCAGGTCAGCGATCAGCAGCCGCCCGGCCATGTCGGCGCCGAACGGCACGAGGGCGCGGATCACCTCCAGCGCGGCAAGGCTGCCCATCGCCCCGGTCAGCGCGCCGATGACGCCGGTTTCGGCGCAATTGCGCTCCGGCACATCCTGCGCTTCGCCGACCAGGCAGCGATAGCAGGGTTTGTCCGCTTCCCAGCCGCGATAGGTGGCGATCTGCCCCTCGAACGGGCCGACCGCGGCGGAGACGAGCGGTATGCGCAACCGTTGCGCGGCGTCGGCGACCGCCAGTCGGGTCGTGAAACTGTCGCTGCCATCCAGCACAACGTCCGCATCGCGCAGCATCAGCGCCGCATTGTCCGCATCGATCCGCCCGTTGATCGGGATCAGCTTGACGTCCGGGTTCAGTCGCGCAACCGCCGCCATCGCGACTTCCGCCTTGGGCGCGCCGACATCCTGTGTACCGAACATCACCTGCCGTTGCAGGTTGGACAGCGCCACCATGTCATCGTCGATCACGCGGATGGTGCCGACACCGGCGGCGGCGAGATAGAGGATCGCCGGGCTGCCAATGCCGCCCGCGCCGATCACCGCGACGTCCGCCGACAGCAGCCGAGCCTGTCCCGCGCCGCCAATCTCCTTAAGCACGATATGGCGGGCATAGCGGTCGAGCTGGTCGTCGCTGAGCGTCATGGCGCGTCGGACCAGAGGAAGCGCACCTGCGACCGCATCCAGACCGGGCCTGCCGGGCGATTGTCATCGGCGGTTTCGCGGGCCGTGCCGATGGTGCGACCGTCCACCGTCACAGGCTTTGTCACGACCTGCCCCTTTGTGCGGAAGGAATTGCCCAAAGTGTTGAGGATGCGGCGGCTCACGAAATTCTCGACGTCCGGGCAATTGGCGTTGACCGGCGCGATCTTCAGCGGCTTCCCCTCTTCCGACAGCAGGAACAGGACGTCGATCTCCAGCAGGTTCGACCCTTCATAGGGCACCGCGCCACGACATTTGCCGCGCCGATACAATTTGGCGACATCTTCCGACCAGCGCGGCGAAATCTTGCGCCCCAGCCAGCCCTCGATAACGGGCACGCTCGTCAAATCCTGCGGCATTGGCGGCAGGGCATCGGCCACCGGGGTGGTCGCCAGCATCAGCGAAAGCAGCATCGTCATCGCGTATCACACTCCTGTCGAACCAAAGCCGCCCTGTCCCCGCGCGGTGTCATCCAGCATATCGACCTCGGTGAAGCTGGCAAGCTGGACCGGGGCGACGACTAATTGGGCAATGCGGTCGCCGCGCTGGATGGGGAAGGGGGTATCGCCCAGATTGATGAGGATGATCTTCAATTCGCCGCGATAGTCGGCGTCGATGGTGCCGGGCGTGTTGGGCAGGCTGATGCCATGCTTGAGCGCCAGGCCGGAGCGGGGGCGGACCTGCACCTCATAGCCTTCGGGAATTGCCATCGCAAAGCCCGTGGCCACGGCATGGCGCCCACCCGGCGGCAGCAGCAGTTCCTCCGCCGACACCACGTCCATGCCCGCCGCATGCGCGGTGGCATAGGCAGGAACCGGCAGGCCCGCGCCATGAGGCAGGCGCTTGAGCTGAATATCAATCGGAGCGAAGGGAGAGGACATCGGCGACCTTTGCGATTAATTTGCCTGCGACCTCGCCCTTGGGCAGGGCAGGCCAGGTTTCGATGCCGGACGTGGTGACGATCTGCACCGTGTTGGCGTCACCGCCCATCACATCGCCCGACACGTCGTTGGCGACGATCCAGTCCGCGCCCTTGCGTGCCAGCTTGGCCTGCGCATGGCCCGCGATATTCTGGGTTTCGGCGGCAAAGCCGATGAGCAGCACGGGGCGCTGTGCGTGACGGCCAAGCGTCGCAAGAATGTCCGGGTTTTCGACCAGCGCCAGCGGGGTGGGCTGGCCGGAGCCATCCTTTTTCAGCTTCTGGTCGGCGGCGTCCGCAGTGCGCCAGTCGGCGACGGCGGCGACCATGATCGCGGCGTCAGCGGGCAGCGCCTGTTCGACGGCGCTCAGCATCTCGCGCGCGGTCTGCACGTCGATGCGGGTGACGCCTTCGGGCGTGGGCAGATGGACCGGGCCAGCGATCAGCGTCACGCGCGCACCGGCCCGCGCGGCGGCTGTGGCGATGGCAAAGCCCTGCTTTCCCGACGATCGATTGGCGATGTAGCGCACCGGGTCGATCGGTTCGTGCGTGGGACCGGCTGTGATCAGGATATGGCGACCGGCCAAATGAACGCCATTCGTTTCGAGCGCAGTCGAGACACGCTGCGCGCCCGCCGCAAAATCCGGCTGCCCCGCCAGGGGATCGTCCCGCTTGGGCAAGGCCAGCAGCCGCTCCATCTCCGCGACGATCCGCTCAGGGTCGGGCAGTCGCCCGGTGCCATATTCGCCGCACGCCATCTCGCCATCGTCTGGCGTCATGATATGGACGCCATCGGCCCGGAGCCGCTCCAGATTGCGCTGGGTCGCGCGGTGGTGCCACATCCGCACATTCATGGCAGGCACCGCCAGGACCGGCTTGTCAGTCGCCAGCAACAGGGTGGTGGCGAGGTCATCGGCAATGCCGTTCGCCATCTTGGCCAATATATTGGCGGTTGCTGGCGCGACCACGACCAGATCGGCCTGTCGGCTCAATTGAATATGGCCGATTTCCTGTTCGTCCTTCAGGTTGAACAGGTCGGTAAAGACCGGATTTTCGGTCAGCACCCCCAGCGACAGGGGCGTCACGAATTGCTGCGCCGACTCCGTCAGCACCGCCCGCACGCTCACCCCGCGCTTGCGCAGCAGGCGGACGAGTTCGAGCGACTTATAGGCCGCGATGCCGCCGGAGATGATGAGGAGGATGCGAGGGGTCATGAGGGGTGTTGATCCAGTTCAGCGCGGCACATGGCTTCAAGAGCTGCAAGGCGGCTTTTAGCAACACCCCAAATGAGATCAGGGTCAACGCTCACATAATCATGGAAAACGACGTTACGCATTCCATAGATTTGAATCCAAGGCAGATCGTGACGATTCTTCAGTGCGTCAGAGAGTTGTCTTGTTTCCTCACCGATTGTCGCGAGGCGATAAGCTGTCAGATCGCGTTCATCACGATCGGCCAGGAACATTTCGATCGTCATCGTCGCCAGCCGCCGCTCAATATCGGCGATCAATTGCAGGATGAGTTCCAGCCGGTTGGCATCACGATCAGCTATCCGCATCAGAACACGCGAATTTGATCTTTGGCGGCATCTTGCGCTATCCGGGGGCGCATGAACGCTTGCTGGACCAGATCCACCCGCTGACCGACAATATCTTTCAGCCGCAACTGTATGCCGATAAAATCAAGGAGGTCATGAACGCGCGTCTTGTCGATCTCGCACATCAGATCAATGTCTGAATCCGCGCGCGCATCGCCCCGCGCCACGGAGCCGAACAAGGCGAGCGAAGTAATCCCCGCAGCGCGCAGTTCGGCCTCATGCGGCTTGATCCGGGCAATGGCTTCCTCGCGGGTCATAGCGATGAAGATAATAGCAATGTCGCGCCGACGCCAGCCGCCGCAGCCAGCACCGCCACCAGGGCGTAGCGCCAGCCGCCGCCCACGCGGATCAGCTTCACTTCGGTCAGTGGCGGCGGGGGTGGGGCGCCGCCTTTTTCCGGGAAAGCATCCTCGATCCTGCGGATGAGGCCGGGCAGGCGTTGCAGCGTGCGCCAATTTTCGATCAGCGTGTCGGCGACCTTCGCCTCCGGCCCCAGTTCGTCGCGCAGCCAGTTCTTCACATAGGGGCCGCTGGTTTCCCACAGATTGATGTCGGGATCGAGCGAGGTTGCCACGCCTTCGACCATCACCATCGTCTTTTGCAGCAGCAGCAGGTGCGGCTGGGTCTGCATGTCGAAATCGCGGGTGATGGCGAACAGGCCGTCCAGCATCCCGCCGACCGACAATTCGCGTACCGGCTTGCCGCGCATCGGTTCGCCCACCGCGCGCAGGGCGGTTGCGAACTCGGCGATATTATGATGGGCGGGCACATATTGCGCCTCGAAATGGATTTCCGCGACGCGCTTGTAATTGCCGGTGATCAGCCCGTAGAGAATCTCCGCCAGCCACATGCGCGCGCGCCGGTCGATCCGCCCCATGATGCCGAAATCGATCGCGACGATGTCGCCATCGGGACAGACGAACAAATTGCCCTGATGCATGTCGGCGTGGAAGAATCCTTCCGCGATCGCCTGCCGCAGGAAGGCGTTGACCAGCCGCGCGGCCAGCGCGGGCAGGTCATGCCCCGCCGCAATCAGCGCTTCGCGATCGGCAATCTTGATGCCGTCGATCCAGGCCATCGTCATGACCTTGCCGGTGGTGCGGTCCCAATCGATCGCGGGCACGCGATAGCCCGGTTCGGCAACCATCGCTTCGGCCAGTTCGGAGGCGGAGGCCGCTTCCCGCCGCAAGTCCAGTTCGCGCGCGGTCCAGCGCTTCATATTGGCGATGACCAGGCGCGGGCGCAGCCGGGCGATCTCGCCGCCCAGTTGTTCGACATGAGCCGCCGCCCATTCATAGGTCTGTATGTCGCGGTTGAACTGGTCGATGACGCCGGGCCGGATCACCTTGACCGCGACGTCGCGCCCGTCGGTGGTCAGCGCGCGATGGACCTGCGCGATGGAGGCCGCGCCGACCGGCTCTTCATCGAAGCGAGCGTAGATCTGCTCCAGCGGCTTGCCGAAACTCGCCTCTATCTCGGCCCGGATCGTGGCGAAGGGAACCGGCGGCAGCGCGTCCTGCAGGCGCAGCAGATCCAGCGCGGCGGCTTCCCCCACCAGATCGGGGCGGGTCGCCAGCGTCTGGCCCAGCTTGATCGCAGCCGGGCCGATCGACTGGAACGCATCGGCATAGCGCGGCTGTTTGGGCACGCGCGCGCCGAAACGCGCCAGCCGCACCAGCCGCCTCACGGGCGCGGGCGTCAGTGGATCGTGCTCGATCCCGCGCAACGCGCCATGACGCGCCAAAGTGCGGCCCCATTTCAGGAGCCGCCAGATATGGGTGATGTGGGCGGTCATGCCGGGATCAAATCTTCCAGCCCGAATGGATCGCCACCAGCCCGCCCAGGATCGGCTCGACCTTCGTGTTCACGAACCCGGCATCGCGAATCATGCCCTCGAACTTGGGCATGGGGGGGAAGCGGCGGATCGATTCGATCAGATAGCGATAGCTGTCGGCGTCATTGGCGAACAGCTTGCCCAGTTGCGGAACCAGCTTGTGCGAATAGACGTCATAGACGTCCGAAAAGCCCGGCCAGGTCGTCGTGGAAAATTCCAGGCAGAAAAACCGCCCGCCGAATTTGAGTACCCGATGGGCTTCGGCCAGCGCCTTGTCGATATGGGTGACGTTGCGGATGCCAAAGGCGATCGTATAGGCGTCGAAACTGCGGTCGGCGAAGGTCAGTTCCTCCGCATTCTGTTCCGACCAGATCAGGCCATCCAGCCCCTTTTTCTGCGCGCGCTCCATGCCCACGCCCAGCATTTCGGGGTTGATGTCCGACACGGTGACGTTGGCGCCATGTTTATGCATGCGAAAGGCGATGTCGCCAGTGCCGCCGGCCATGTCCAGTATCGCCTCATGCGGCCGGGGCTTCACCCGGCTGACGAACTGGTCCTTCCACAGCCGGTGCGCGCCCATCGACATGGCGTCGTTCATCAGGTCATATTTGCC
Organism: Sphingobium sp. GW456-12-10-14-TSB1; assembly: GCF_059424385.1. Classification (NCBI taxonomy): domain Bacteria; kingdom Pseudomonadati; phylum Pseudomonadota; class Alphaproteobacteria; order Sphingomonadales; family Sphingobiaceae; genus Sphingobium; species Sphingobium sp. GW456-12-10-14-TSB1. The sequence continues at coordinate 3,478,243 of NZ_JBWKZI010000001.1, forward strand.
CGCGACATTGGAAAAGACCGCACGGACCATGCCCTGTTTTTCGGCGGCATCGACGTCCCGATAGCCAAAGGATGCTGTTTCGCTCATGGGATGATCCTCTAGACAGAGATTGCGCGTCGTTCCAGCCAAGAAGCTGGGAATTGGCAACGGCTTTGCCTAGATGTCCTTCATGCCAGAGCTTCCCGAAGTCGAAACCACCTTAGCAGGCCTGCGATCCGTGCTGGAGGGCGCGGTTCTTGCCCGTGTCGAGCCGCGCCGGGCGGACCTGCGCTTTCCCATTCCCGTCGACCTGCGCCAGCGGCTGACCGGCGCGACGGTGACGGCGCTCACCCGCCGCGCCAAATATGGGCTGATCGCCACCGACCGGGGCGACATGATGATATTTCACCTTGGCATGTCCGGGCGCTGGCGGGTGGACCCCAGCGAAATCGGCACCCATGACCATCTGATTCTGGAAACCGGGGCGGGGCGGCTGCTGGCGCTCAACGATCCGCGCCGCTTCGGTTCGGTCGATCTGGTGCGCAGCGATGCTTGGGAAACCTATCGCCCCTTCACCCGGATGGGACCGGAGCCGCTGGGGCCGGATTTCGACGCAGCGGCGCTGGCGCGCGCGCTCGATGGCAAGGCGACGTCGATCAAGGCCGCGCTGCTCGACCAGCGAATCGTGGCGGGGCTTGGCAATATCTATGTGTGCGAAGCGCTCAACATGGCGGGCATCGCGCCGACCCGCGCGGCGGGCAGGATCAGTCGGGCGCGCCTGGCGCTGCTGGTCGATGCGATTCGGGCGGTGCTTGGGGCCGCCATCGTCGCTGGCGGATCGACGCTGCGCGATTATGCCCGGCCCGACGGGGAATTGGGCTATTTTTCCAAGCAATGGCGCGTCTATGGCCGCGAAGGGGAGGCATGCCCATGTGGCGGCACGGTGCAGCGCCGGGTGGATGGCGGGCGATCGACCTTTTTCTGCCCGAAATGCCAGAAGTAGGATGCCGCCCACTGGTTGACGGCTGGAATGAACCGCTGTAAGGCGCGCACCTTCATGAGGCGGGTTGGCGAGTCCGACTGGTCTCTTTTCATATATTGACGAGAACCGAGGACTCTAAATGGCCAATACGCCGCAAGCCAAGAAGCGCATCCGCCGCAACGAACGTCGCGCTGCCATCAACGGCGCCCGCATCAGCCGGATCCGCACCCTGGTGAAGAAGGTGGAAGCCGCGCTTGCCACCGGTGACAAGGAAGCGGCCGCGACCGCGCTTCAGACCGTGCAGCCTGAACTGGCGCGTGGTGTTGCCCGTGGCGTGCTGCACAAGAACACCGCCGCGCGCAAGTTTGGCCGCCTGACCAAGGCTGTCAGCGCGCTCGGCTGAACCCGTCCGGGTCAGTAACGGTACAAAAAAGGCCCGCCCCCATCATTGGGGCGGGCTTTTTGTCGTTTCGCCACGTCCGTCACGGACCAGTCATAATGCAGACACGCGCATTTCCGGCGATTCGACGCATTGCAGCATAGTGGTAGCGATATAAATTATTGAAAAAGAACAATAATTTCATTGTCCTTCATTTTCCGCGGGTTTGCTGAGTCAACGGCTTTATTTCATTTTTTTGAATGGCCGCGCCCTTGATCCCACCCTGCACCCCTGTCTATTTTTGAAATCCGGCCGCCATCGAATCACCTTTTGGCGGTCGTCTTGTGACTGGTTGACGCATCATACTCGGCAAAGCGGGGGCTTTTCCGATCGGGTGTCGTGCGTGTTTTTTCCTGCCCATAACCGGGGGGCAGCGGGTAGGGTCGGCGAAGTCTATGAAGGATCATGCGTTA
>NZ_JBWKZI010000002.1:0-427500 GCF_059424385.1 Sphingobium sp. GW456-12-10-14-TSB1
CATCAAGCCGGTGATCGAGGCGACCTATCCGCTTGCCCAGGCCAAAGAGGCGCTTCTGCATCTGCGCGACCAGCACAAGTTCGGCAAAGTCGTGGTGACGATGTGAGCGATCTGTTCAGCCTGACTGGCAAAAAGGCGCTGGTTACCGGCGGCGCGCAAGGTCTGGGCCGCATGATCGCCGAAGGTCTGCTGCGGGCTGGCGCGACAGTGGCGATCACATCCCGCAAGGTCGACATCTGCCAAGAGGCGGCACGGGAAATGGCGGCGCTGGGATCGTGCATCCCCCTCCCCGCCGACCTGTCAACGCCCGAGGCGGCGGTCGACCTCGTCGCCCGTTATCGCGAAGCGGTCGGCGAATGCCATATATTGGTCAACAATGCGGGCAAGACCTGGGGCGGGCCGATCGACAGCTTCCCCGACAAGGCTTGGCCGGGCGTGATGGCCGTCAACGTCCAGACGCCGTTCACCATGGTCCGGGAACTCCTGCCCGAACTCGGCGCGTCCGGAAAGGCTGGCGATCCGGCGCGGGTGATCAACATCGGTTCGGTCGCGGGGATGAAGACAGAGCGGCTCAGCGCGTACAGCTATGCTGCGAGCAAGGCTGCGGTCCATATGATGACGCGCGATCTGGCCGGCGATTTGGCGGCGCGCAACATCACCGTCAATGCGGTCATTCCCGGCTTCTTCCCAACCAAAATGACGGCGCATATGCGGGATGAGGATCAGGTCGATCCTGCCCTGCTGGCGCATATTCCGCTCCAACGCCTGGGTTCACCGGACGATATCGCCGGCATCGTCATTTTCCTGTGCTCGCGCGCGGGCGCATATGTCACCGGCGCCCAGATTCCGGTCGACGGCGGGGTCGTTGGCTGCGGCTGAAATAAGCCCCCCACGCTCACGTCAGGTAAAGAAAGCTATTCGCCATGATGATCGACCTCGCCATGCTGGCGGACCGCCTCGCGATCGAGGAATGCCTCTATCTTTACGCCCATCTGGTAGATTCGATGCAGTTTCACCGTATTGCTGAGGAAGTATTCACGGAGGATGGATCGATCGACTTTGGCAGCGCGCGTTCCGTGGGACGGGAAGCCATCCATGCCCAGTGCATGGGTTATCAGGGCGCTCTAATGGGCTGTTCGCACAACATCACCAATGTGGTGATAGAGGTGAATGGCGACGAAGCGCGCGCAGCCAGCCGAGTCATGGCCTGGCAGTGGTTCGATATCCCCGGTGCCGATCCGCTGCGCCCGACGGACCTTCTGGCCGTGGGCGGCTATGAGGACAGGCTGCGGCGCACGGCCCAGGGATGGCGGATATATGAGCGGCGGGGGATCAATTTCGGCACTGGCATCGGCGCCGGATCCGTACCCGATCCCATGCGTGCCATCTTTCAGGCGATGCAGGGCCGCACGCCTGGCTGGCCCGCCTGACCGAGGGCGGGCGCCAAGGCCCGCCCATCATATCGTCAGAGTTTCCAGCCCCCGCCCGCGACGATCACCTCGCCGGTGATATAATCGGCTTCGGGCAGGCAGAGCAGGTAGACGGCGCCGGCGGCTTCTTCCGGCGTGCCGGCACGGCCCAGCGGAATGCCCTTTTCCATGGCTTCCAATATTTCGTCGCTGACGCCGGCCTTGATGTCCCGACCCTTGACGCTGATGGTCGTGCTGCCCGCCTCGCCCGCGGTCATGCGCGTCATGATGGCGCCGAAAGCCACCGCGTTGACGGTGACATTATGTCGCCCCCATTCCTTCATCACCGTCTTGGTGAGACCGACGATCCCCGCCTTGCCCGCCGCATAGCCCGACTGACCGGCATTGCCGCCAAGACCCGCCACGGACGATATATTGATGACCGTGCGGCGTGTGGGACGACCATGTTCGGCAGCCTCCTTCTTCGCCGTGGCGGCGATTACCGGTTGCGCGGCGCGCAATATACGGAAAGGGGCATTGAGATGAACGTCGAGCATGGCCATCCACTGCTCGTCGCTCGTCTTTTGAAGAACCGAGTCCCAGGCATAGCCCGCATTGTTCACGATGATGTCGATCGTGCCGAAATGCGCGACCGCCGCTCCTACAAATTTGTCGCCGAAATCGGCATCCGTCACGTCGCCCACGCACACCACGGCGCGGACGCCAAGGCTTTCGATTTCACTCGCCGTCGCCTTTGCCACATCCTCGTCCAGGTCGTTCACCACGACATGGGCGCCGGCGCTTGCCAGTTTCAGCGCGATAGCCTTCCCAATGCCCCGTCCTGAGCCGGACACCAGTGCGACCTTGCCATCCAATATATTCACTTCAATACGTCCCGTTCTTCCTTGAAACCACCGATGCGGGCCTCGCCGCCATCGATGACGATGCTATTCCTGTCAGGCACGCTAGCCCGAAACGATACGGCGTCGCCCCGGCGCCAGATTTCCGTCCGAACCGTTTCACCCGGCCAGACCGGCGCGGTGAAACGCACCCGCATGTCGGTCAACAAACCCGGATCGCCGCCGCAGCACAGATGGATCAACGCGCGCCCAACCAGACCCATGGTGGCAAGGCCATGCAGTATCGGCCGATCGAAACCCGCCGCCTGCGCCGTGCCTTGATCGATATGCAGGGGGTTGCGGTCGCCGGTCAGGCGATAGAGCATCGCCTGATTGGAAGCCGTCGGAAGGTCAAGACAGGCGTCCGCGGGCGCATCCGGCATGACGACCGGCGCCGGTCCGTCCAGATCACGCGGCCCGCCAAAACCACCCGCTCCTCGCAAGACCCACACTTCCTCCATCTCGGCGATCAGCCGGTCCGTCGGCGTGGTGATCACGCGTTTTGCCCGCACAAGGGCGGGCTTGCCTACCCCCTTATCGGCGAGACCGACAATCTCGATCCGGCCGTTCACCAGTTGACCCAGTTCGAGCGGCCGGAACAGTTTCAGCGTCTGTTCGCCATGCAGGATGCGCGGCCAGTCCCAGCCCAGTTCCGGCGCCATCGGCCAGAAGCCAGGTGTTCCCAGAACCAGCGCCATGGTCGGCAACACGGCCTGATCGCGTTCGAAGACCAGATGCCGTTCATCGATCGCGCCCAGCCCAGCGCCGACACCCAGCGCGTAGAGAATAGCGGATCGCGGATCGCAAACATCCTGTGCTTCCGGCACCCGGAAGCCGCGCAATCGTTCGACATCAAGCATTCGACCCACCCCCGGTTTTGCGGTCAGGACAGCTTACGCTCGTCCAGGCCCAGTCCGCGACCGATGATTTCGCGCATGATTTCCGAGGTTCCGGCGAAGATGCGGCTGATGCGGGCGTCAGTATACATGCGGCTGATGCGATATTCTTCCATATAGCCCGCCCCGCCATGAAGCTGGACGCATTCGTCCATCACCCGGCCTTCCAGTTCGCTGGTCAGCAGTTTGGCCGCCGACGCGTCTTCTGCGGTCAACTCGCCCGCGTTGAGCAGCATCACGCACTGGTCGACATAGGTCTGAAGCGCGTCCAGTTCGGCCCGCATCGAAGCCATCTTGAACCGCGTATTCTGGAACGCGCCAATCGGCTTTCCGAAGGCCCGGCGTTCCTTCACATAGTCGAGCGTGATGTCGAATGCGGTCTGCGCCGTCGCCATGAAGCCGATGGCCGCGACCAGCCGCTCCTGCGCCAGGAAGCGGGCGAGATATTTGAAGCCTTGGGCCGGATCGCCCAGCACATTCCCCTTCGGCACCCTGACATCGTTGAAGAAGAGCTCGGCCGTGTCCTGCGCCTTGAGCCCCATCTTCGCCAGCTTGCGCCCGCGTTCAAACCCTTCCATGCCGCGTTCGACGACCATAAGGCCCAGACCGTGGCGGCTATTGGGGTCGGTCCGCGCGGCCACGACGACCAGATCGGCCAAAATGCCATTGGAAATATAGGTCTTGGCGCCGTTCAACAGCCAATGGTCGCCCTTGTCCACCGCGCTGGTGCGCATACCCGCCAGGTCGCTGCCGGTGGACGGTTCCGTCATCGCGACGGCCAGAATCTTCTCGCCGCTGACGATGCCTGGCATCCAGCGGTCCTTCTGTTCGTCGGTGCCGAGCTTGGCGATATAGGGCGCGACCAGATCATTATGCAGGTTGATGTAGAAGCCTATGTCGCCGTGGCGCATATTCTCCTCGATGATGATCTGCTCGAAGCGGAAATCGTCGATCCCCGCCCCGCCATATTTCTCGTCCGCCCAGGTGCACAGCAAGCCCTGCTCGCCCGCCTTCAGGAACAGCTCACGGTCGACCATGCCCTGCTCGCGAAAACGTTCGGCGTGAGCGCCCACCTCCGTCGTCATGAACTTGACGACGGAGTCGCGGAACTGCTCATGCTCCTGCTCGAAAATCAGGCGCTTCATGCCGGCATTGGCTCCTTGACCCTGGTTTCGCTCGCGGGCGTGTAGAAATCCTCACCCTTTGCCGCCTTGTCGCGCAGCCATGCGGACGGCAGGAAGCGCGGGCCATAAAGCTGGGCGAGCCTATCGGATTCCTCAACGAACTTCTTAATGCCGATCGTGTCAATGTAGCTGATCGTCCCGCCGGTCCAGGCCGGGAAACCCCAGCCGTAGATCGCACCCAGATCGGCGTCCTGCGGAGTTTCCAGCACATTTTCCTCCAGGCAGCGGGCGGTTTCCATCGCCTGCGCATAGAGATAGCGCTTCTTCAGTTCCTCGACATCCCAGTCCTGCTTGACCGGGAAATGATCGGCCAGGCCCTTCCACAGATGCTTCTTGCCGCCTTCGGGATAATCATAGAACGCCCCGCCGGTCTTCCGGCCGGACCGGCCGATCTCGTCCTTCATCCGCCGCATGACGGCAGTGCCTGCGGGTGGCGTATATTTATCGCCTTCCTCGGCGATCGCCTGGTCGACGATCTTGAGCGGCAGGTCGAGCGTCAGTTCGTCCAGCAGCGCCAGCGGCCCGACCGGCATGCCGACAGCCTTGGCCGCGTTTTCGATCACCGCGGGGGGAACGCCCTCCGCCAGCATCGCCGCGCCTTCGTGGATCAGCATCTGGAACACGCGGCTGGTGTAGAAGCCACGGCTGTCGTTGACGACGATCGGCGTCTTGCGCAACTGCGCGATGAAGTCGAGGCCCTTGGCCAGCGTCTCCTTGCTGGTCTGCTTGCCCATGATGACCTCGACCAGCCCCATGCGGTCGACCGGCGAAAAGAAGTGCAGGCCGATGAACTGGTCCGGGCTCCGCGACGCCTGGGCGAGCTGCGAGATCGGCAGGGTCGAGGTGTTGGACGCGAAAATGGCCTGTGCCGGCAGCACCGCTTCGGCCTTCTTCGTGGTTTCGGCCTTGATCGCCGTATCCTCGAACACCGCTTCGACCACCATGTCGCAGCCATCGAGCAGCGCGAAGTCGTCGGTCGGGGTGATGCGGGCGAGCACGGCGTCCGCCTTGTCCTGCGTCAGCTTGCCCTTTTCGACCAGCTTGCCCAGCACCTTGGCCGAATAGTCCTTGCCCTTCTGCGCGGTCGCGGTGTCGCGGTCGATCAGAACGACGTCGATACCCGCATTGGCGGACACGAACGCAATGCCCGCGCCCATCATGCCCGCGCCCAGCACGCCCACTTTCTTCGCTTCAAACTTCGGGAAGCCTTCGGGACGACGCGCGCCCTTTTCGGCCGCCTGCTTCGAAATGAAGGTGGTGCGGATGATGTTGCGCGCGACCGGATCGGTCAGCAGCTTGGCGAAATATTTCCCCTCCACCGCCAGCGCCTTGTCAAAGGGCAACTGCAAGCCGTGGAACACCGAGTTCAGGATCGCGGCGGGCGCAGGTTGATTGTAACCCCCCTTGGCCAGGCCACCTGTATACATCATGTAGGCGGCCGAATCCTCAGGGACGGTCATGCCCTTCTTCTGCGGCGGCGTCCAACCCTTGACATCCCAGGGCTTGACCGGATCCGGCCCGGTCGCAAGCCACGCCTTGGCCGCGTCGATCAGCTTGTCCGCCGGGACGACCTCGTCCACGATCTTGAGCTTGAGCGCTTCCTGCGGCCCCACCGAGCGGCCCGACAGCAGCAGGTCCAGCGCGATCTTCATGCCTGCGATAATGCCCAACCGCACGGTGCCGCCCGATCCGGGCAGCAGACCGACATTGACTTCGGGCAAACCGACCTGCGCCTTGGCATCATCCGCCAGGATGCGCCGGTGGCACGCCAGCGCCAGCTCGAAACCCCCGCCCAGCGCCAGGCCGTTGATCGCCGCCACCCAGGGCTTGCCCGATTGTTCGATGGCACGATGCATGTCGGTGGCGCGCTTCGAAAAGGCATAGGCTTCCTGCGGCGTCAGCGTGCCGAACCCGTTCACCAGCTGCTTGAGGTCCGCACCGGCCATGAACGTCTTCTTGGCCGACGTCAGGATGACGCCCTTGATGCTTTCGTCCACGACAATCTGCTTCGTCGCCGCTTCCATGTCGGCGATGAAAGCGTCGTTGACGACGTTCATCGAGCCTTCGGCGTCGAGGGTCAGGATCGCAAAGCCGTCCTCGGCCTTTTCCAGTCGCATAGTCTTCATGGGATGTCCCGCTCTAAAGTTCTGTTCGCGCTCAAACGCGCTCGATGATGGCAGCCGTGCCCAGGCCGTTGGCCGCGCACAGGGTGATAAGGCCGGTCTCCGCGTCGCGCCGCTCCAGCTCGTCCAGCACGGTGCCCAGGATCATCGCGCCGGTCGCGCCCAGCGGATGACCCATCGCGATCGCCCCGCCATTGACGTTGATCTTGTCGTCGGGGACATTCAGCTCCCGCTGGAAGCGCATCACCACGCTGGCGAAGGCTTCGTTCAGTTCCCAGAGATCAATATCCTTCTCGGTCATGCCGGCCGCCTTGAGCGCCTTGCGAGAGACCGCCGCCGGCGCCGTCAACATGATCGTCGGCTCAGACCCGATATTGGCGTAGGACCGGATGCGACCGCGCGGCTTGAGGCCTGCCTTTTCCCCAAATTCCTTCGACCCGACAAGAACCAGTCCGGCGCCGTCGACGATACCGGAGCTGTTGCCGCCATGATGGACATAGTTCAGCTCTTCAATTTCGGGATATTTAGCCTTCACCACTGCCTCGAACCCGGCCTTGCCGAACCCTTCGAAAGCGGGCTTGAGCTTGGCGAGGCTTTCCAGCGTGGTGCCGGGCCGCATATGCTCATCATGATCGAGCACCACGTCGCCCAGGACATCCTTGATCGGCACGATCGAGTTTTTGAAATAGCCGTTTTCCCAGGCATGGGCAGCCTTGCGCTGGCTCTCGACGGCGAAATTGTCGACATCCTCGCGCGTGTAGCCGTCCAGGGTAGCGATCAGGTCGGCGCCGATGCCCTGCGGGGCGTAATAATTGCTGAAGGCGACCGACGGATCCGACGTCCACGCGCCCGAGTCATACCCCATGACCGTGCGGCTCATCGACTCGACGCCACCGCCGATGCCGGCCTGGATCATGCCCGAATGAACCTGCGCCGCGATCAGGCTGACGGCGTCCAGGCCGGTGGCGCAGAAGCGATGGATTTGCTGGCCCGCGACCGTCTGGGCATAGCCGGCCTGCAACACCGCCGCGCGCGCCAGCACGCCGCCCTGTTCACCGACGGGCTGGGCCATGCCGATGATCACATCGTCGAGCAGTCCAGTGTCGAGATCATTGCGGCTCTGGAGCGCCTTCAACAGCTGCGTCGCCATTTCGACAGAGGTGATCTCGTGCAGCGCGCCATCGGGGCGGCCCTTCCCGCGCGGCGTCCGGACATGATCGTAGACATAGGCTTCCATCGTGAATTCCCGCACAGTGATACAAAATCTCTGCCCTTGCTCTTGGACCCGGAAGGCAAAGCTGCACCTATCCAACGAAAGGCGCAGGCAGAGGCGATGGCTGCAATCTGATCATCATCGATAGCTGACCGGCATTTTAGGAGCGGACATCCGTGGTCACACAAGGCGAAGATTGCGCCCCATTCCGTATTTCTGCAACCACTCTGGGCGATCTGCTTCTCAAAGGGTGGGACAAGGCATCCGACAAGGAAGCATTGGTATTTCCGGGAGAACGCAAGACATATGGTGATGTCGTGCAGAGCGTCCTGAAGCGCGCACGCGGCCTGAAGGCGCTGGGCATCCGGCGCGGCGACCATGTCGGCATCCTGTTGCCGTCCAGCATCGAATTTGTCGAAACCCTGTTCGCCAACGCGATGTGCGGCGCCGTGTCAGTGCTGATGAACGCACGGTACAAGGCGCCCGAGATGGCCTATGTCGCGCACAATGCCGATCTGGCGGCGATCATCACCAATGATATGATCAGCGAGCATATCGATTTCGGTCGGCGGCTGGTTGAGGCTTTCCCCGACCTGCCCGATGCCGCCGACTCCTCCTCACTCACGCTTGCGGGCGCGCCGCTGCTCAAGCGGATCGTGATGCTGGGTGGCCGTTCGGTCCCCGGTTTCGTCGATCAGGCAACCTTCGATGCGGCGGTGCAGGAAGTGGAGGAAGCAGAGGTACATGCATCCCGTCTGACCGTCAGAGTCCGCGACACCGCGATGATCCTGTATACGTCAGGGACGTCGGCCAACCCGAAGGGGTGCCTGCTCAGCCATGAGGCCGTCACTCGGGAGGCATCGAATCTCGCTCGCTATCGCTGGTCCTTCCAGCCCGACGAGCGCGCCTGGTCGCCGCTGCCTTTATTCCATATCGCTGCGATGCTCTGCATGCTGGGCGCGATCGACGTGGGCGGCACCTTCATCGGCCAGCCGCATTTCGATGCCGGGGAGAGTCTGCGGCAGATCGAGGATGAACGGGTGACGATGATGTTCCTGCCCTTCGTCACTTTCCATCAGGCCATGATCACCCATCCCGACTGGGCCAAGACCGACATGTCGTCGGTGCGCCTGCAAAATAGCTGCTTCGCCTTCATGCCTGATCGCGTAGGCCAGGCCTATCGGGAGAAAGCCCCAAACATGCTCCAAGTGGGCACCATGGGCATGACCGAGGCAACCGGCATCGTCACCACGGGCGGCTATGCGATGGACCCGGAAATGGGCTTCAAGAAACTCGGTTTCCCCCTTGCGGGCATAGAGATGAAGATCGTCGATCCCGAAACCGGCGAGGAAAAGGGCGTGGACGAACGCGGCGAAATCCTCATTCGCGGCTACAATCTGTTCGACGGCTATTACAAGGACCCGCAGAAGACCGCAGAGGCGCTCGATGCCGATGGCTGGTATCATAGCGCCGATATCGGCTCGATCGACGAACATGGCCACGTCATGTTCCACGGCCGGTTCAAGGATATGCTGAAAGTGGGCGGGGAAAATGTCGCGGCGGCCGAGGTCGAAGCGGTGCTGGCCACCCATCCGGCGGTTCGTCTCGCGCAGGTCGTCGGGCTGCCTGACGAGCGGCTGGCGGAAATCCCCGCGGCCTACATCGAACGCGAAGGCGATGTGGAGGTCGAGGCGGAGGAACTCATCGCCTATACCCGGCAGCGCCTCGCTTCCTTCAAGGTTCCGCGGCATATCCGATTCATCGACGAATGGCCGATGTCGGCATCGAAAATCCAGAAGTTCAAGCTGCGCGGCGCGTTGATGGACGAACTGGGCCTGAAGGACTGAAACACGGCGCATCGACGCCATGAAAGTGTAGGGAGAGTGACATGCGGGTGATCATCACGGGTGCTGCAAGCGGCATCGGCAGAGCATGCGCCGAACTGCTGGCGGCCGGGTCGATGATTCCGGGTGAACACCGGATGCTGCTCGCGGATCGCGATGCCGCCAATCTGCAGGTGGTGGCCGATGCGGTCGGCCCCGCCGCCGCGACCTGCGTGGTTGATCTGGCCGAACCGGATTGCGGCGACCGGATTGTCGCGGCGGCGCTCGCGCATATGGATGGGATCGACGCCGTCATCAGCAATGCCGGCATCATCATGGGCGGCGCGCTGGTTGAACTGCCGATCAGCGATTTCGATCGCATCTTCGCCATCAACACCCGCTCGTCCTGGCTGTTGGGCAAGGCGGCCCATCCTCACCTGAAAGAGAGCAAGGGCGCCTTCGTCGCGACCGCGTCCATGTCGGCCACCCAGCCTACGCCCGCGCTTGGCTTTTATTCCTCCAGCAAGGCCGCCTTGCTGATGATGATACGCCAGCTCAGCATCGAATGGGGTCCGGACGGTATCCGATGCAATACGGTGTCGCCCGGCCCCACCTACACGCCGATGACCGCTGCGGGATATGAAGATCCGTCGCGGCGCGACCAGCGGGAAGCCAATATTCCCCTGCGCAAACTCGGCGTGGCCGAGGATGTCGCGCAGGCGATCCTGTTTCTGATCGGCCCTCATGCAAGCCACATCAGCGGTGTCGACCTGCTGGTTGATGGCGGTATGAGCAACATGCTGATGCCCGCCAGCGGCGGTGGCACCGGTCAGAGCCGGCAGAGCTGATATGGGATCAGAGGGCCCGATCCGCGCCAGCCGCCCATTCGATATCGGTCCCGCCCCGCGCATTCTGCGGGTCGATCAGCAGCCGCGCCGTCGCCATCAAATGGTCCGTCAGCAGCGCCTCGGCGCGGTCGGCGTCCCGCGCGAGCGCCGCGTCGACGATCTGCGCATGTTCATGAACCAAATCCCGGTCGCCATGGGCCAAAGGCACGGTGAGATAGCGATAGCGTTCCGACTGGGCATAGAGCCAGTCGCGCATCTTGAGCAACCATGGACTGTCGCACGCGGCGACCAGGGCGTGGTGGAAGGCCGCATGGGCGTCGGCATAATCCTCGTTCAGACGGGCCGCCTCTCGCGGGTCGCGGGTCGGGGTCTTGCTCAACCTATGGGCTGCGCTGACGATCGAGGCTTCCCAGTCCAGGCTTCCCTTCTCGATGGCGCGCCGGAGGCATTGCCCCTCAATATCGCTGCGGACCCTGACCAGATCCGTCAGATCGCCGATCGATATCGGCGTCACCCGAAATCCCCGCGCATCGTCCTGCGTCACAAAGCCCTCGGACGTGAGCCGCGACAGGGCTTCGCGCACCGCCCCGAGACTGAAGCCCTGCGTTTCGGTGATATCCTTGATGTTGATTTTGGCGCCGGGCACCAGCCGACAGGTCAGGAGATCGTCGCGCAATTGCCGGTAGGCGCGTTCGGTCAGGCTCAGCTTTTTGGTCATCGCAAGAGCTATATCAGCTTCGTCACCCATGGCAATTCGACAGGATGTATTTTATATCTTGAAATATATTTCATTCAATTCCATGCCTGCGGTTCGGTGGGTTGGACAGATTCTCAGGAGGTTTGCATATGCGGTTGGCCAAGGTGACACAGAACGGCGCGGTCGGTCTGGCAGTGGACACGGGCGCGGGCGTCAAGGCGCTGTTCGGCGACGCTGCACTCTATGATCTGGATGCGCTGATCGCCAGCGGCGGCAGCGCCCTGACGGATGCCGGCGCGAAAGTCAGCGCAGAGGGCGAGGAAGTTCAGGTTGAAGACCTCACTTTCCTGCCGCCCCTCGTCAAGGCGCCCAAGATCCTTTGCCTGGGTCTCAACTACAAGGATCACGCGGCCGAAGGCGGATTCACCGTGCCCGAATTCCCGACGGTATTCGGCCGTTTCAATTCGAGCCTGATCGGCCATGGCGCACCGATCATCAAACCGCCCTGTTCCGATCAACTCGATTATGAGGCGGAAATGGTCGCGGTCGTCGGCAAGGGCGGCAAGGATATCAGCAAGGACGACGCGCTGTCGCATATCGTCGCCTATTCGGTGTTCAACGACGGTTCGATCCGCGACTATCAGCTCAAGACGCCGCAGTGGACGGTCGGCAAGAATTTCGACGATACCGGCGCCTTCGGTCCCTGGCTGGTAACGGCCGACGAGCTGCCTGCGGGCGGCGCCGGGCTCAAGATCGAAACCCGCCTCAACGGCCAGGTGGTGCAGAGCGCGAACACATCCGACATGGTGTTCGATGTCGTCGACACGGTCGCCCTCCTGTCCACCTGCTTCACGCTGGAAGCGGGCGACGTTCTGGTCATGGGAACCCCGTCGGGCATCGGCCTTGCCCGCAAGCCTCCGCTGTTCATGAAGGATGGCGATGTGTGCGAAGTGGAAATCGAAAAGATCGGCCTGTTGGTGAACCCCATCAAGGCAGCATGATCGAAAGGCCGGCGCCGTCCTGTCGGCGCCCGGCCAGCCAAGGAGCGAAGGATGAACCAGAACAGCCCGTCGGGACGCCGCGCCAATAGTTTGGGCGTCCATTCCATCGATCATTTCGCGGTCGAAGTGCCCGATCTGGAAGCCGCGCGGACATTCTACACGCTCTTCGGACTTGACGTCCGCGAGCGGGATGACACGCTGGAATTATATGCGTTCGGCAATCCGCATCGCTGGGCCGTGCTGAGCCAGGGCGGCGACGCCAAGCGGCTGCGCTATCTGAGCTTCGGCATCTATCCGGACGAAGCGGACGCCTTTGCCGCTCATCTCGACGGCTGCGGCGTCACACGGATCGATCCGCCCGAAGGCGCGGAAGCCGACGGCATCTGGTTCGCAGGCTTCGATGGCCTGCCGATCAACGTCCGCGTCGCAGACAAGGCGACGCCATCGGAAAAGAGCCATTTCACTTTCGTCAGCGCGGCGCCGGGCCAATCCGGCGCGATCCCTAACAGCAAAGCGCCCAAGGTTCACCCCCGCCGCCTTTCGCATTTCGCCATCTTCGCGACCGACGTGAATGCCGCGATCGACTTCTATGAGAAGACGCTCGGCCTGCGCCTGTCCGACAAGAGCGAGCCGGCCGTCGCCTTCCTGCACGGCCCCCATGGCAGCGATCATCACCTGCTGGCCCTCGTCCTGTCCGATCGGCGGGGCATGCATCACAATAGCTGGGACGTCGGGTCGGTGATGGAAGTGGGCCTGGGCGGCGCGACCATGGCCCGGGCCGGCTATGGCCCCAACTGGGGCGTGGGCCAGCATGTATTGGGCGCCAATTATTTCTATTATGTGCGCGATCCTTGGGGCAGTTTCAGCGAATATTCGGCCGATATTGACTTCATCCCGCATGACGTCGACTGGCCGGCCGCCAACCATGCGCCAGAGGACAGCATGTTCCTGTGGGGACCCGATCCATTCCCCGAATTCATCCAGAACACTGAACCGGCGGAGGCCTGATCGTCATGACCACATTCGTACTTCTTCACGGCGGCGGCATGGGCGGCTGGACATGGAAATATGTCCGTGAAATTCTGGAGGCCGGGGGCCACAAGGTCTACACGCCGACCTTCACCGGCTTTGGCGAGCGCGAGCATCTGATCGGCCGCGATGTGGGCAATGCGACTCATGTGCGCGATATCGTGAATGTCTTCAAATATGAGGATCTGCGCGACGTCGTGCTGGTCGCGCACAGCTATGCGGGCACGGTCGCGCCCGGCGTGATCGCGGAGGTGGGCGACCGCATCGCATCCATAATCTATCTTGACGCCATCGTGCCCCGGTCGGGGGAACGGATCGGATCCCTCATGGGCTATGTCCCGGAAGACCAGCTCGCCGCGCTGGATGCGATGCTCGAAGCAGGCGAAGGCCCGGTAGGATCGGGCGTGCATGAAATGCAGCGGGCGGCGGCCAAGGAGCATCCCCATCTCATGGACCCGGCGCGGGAGAAATGGCTGCTCGACAATTTGTCGGACCAGCCGATGAAGGCGACCGCCTGCGTCATTCCCGTTGGCGCCGAGGCGATCGACCGGCCCGTCGACTATATCGCGGCGGCCGTCACGGTGATGACGGCGATGCACGACCGGGCGCGCGAACTGGGCTGGACCATCCATGACCATCCGGGCGATCACGCCCTGCTGGTGGGCGATCCGGAGGGAACGACCGACCTCATTCTGAAGATTTCCGGCGCGGGAGCTCCGGCATGAATGCCGCCGAGCTGTTCTCGGTACAGGACCGCGTCGCCGTCGTTACCGGCGGGTCGACCGGCATCGGCCGCCATATCGCGACCGGCCTGGCTGCGGCGGGCGCCACAGTCTATATCTGTGCCCGGACGCAGGCCAAGGTGACGGCGGCCGCGGCGGAAATTTCTGCTACGACTGGCGGCCGCTGTACCGGCCTGGTCGCAGATCTTTCGACACTTGCTGGGATCGAGGCTCTGGTCGCGGCGGTGTCCACCCAAGAACAGGCCGTGCATGTCCTGGTGAACAACGCCGGGACCATGGCCGACGCGCCCATCGACGATTATGGCGAGGATGAATGGGATCCGGTGATCGACCTGAACCTGAAGGCTCCTTTCTTCACGCTTCGAAAATTCCTGCCCCTGCTTCGCGCAGGCGGCACGGCGGAGCGCCCTGCATCGATCATCAACATCGGGTCGGTCGGCGCGCTCAAGGTCGGCCCCAAGGAAAATTACGCCTATCAGGCTTCGAAGAGCGCCATCCACTGGATGGCGAAAGGCCTCGCCAAGCGGCTGGGCCGCGACAACATCACCGTCAACGTCATCGCACCCGGATTCTTCGAATCGGAGATGACCGTCATTACCTCCAGCGAGATGCGCACGATGGTGGAATCGATGGTGCCCCGCGGCCGCGTCGGTACGCCAGAGGATCTGGCGGGCGCAGCCATCTATCTCGCCTCGCGGGCGGGCGCCTATGTCACCGGATCGGTCATCCCTGTCGAGGGAGGATTGTCGATCTGATATGACCCAACTTCATTTCGTCGCCGTTGGCGGCACAATGCGCGCCTATTCCTCCACCGAGCGGGCGCTTCGCAAGGCGCTCGCCATCGCGGAGGAACGCGGCGCACGCACGACGCTGCTTGCAGGAGCGGACATCGACTTCCCGTCTTATGCGCCCGAAAATCCGGATCGTCCGGATGCGGCACGACACTATGTCGACATCCTGCGGTCGGCGGATGCCGTGATCATCGGCTCACCAGGCTATCATGGTGCGATCTCCGGCTTTGTGAAGAATGCGCTCGATTATGTCGAGGATATGAGCCGGGACGAGCGTTGCTATTTCGATGGTCTTCCCGTGGGCTGCGTGGCAACAGCGGCCGGCTGGCAGGCCGCGGTCGCCACGCTCCAGCAACTGCGGGTCATTACCCATGCGCTGCGAGGCTGGCCGACGCCACTGGGCATCGCCATCAACACCATCGGCGGCGAAGGTGATCCAATCGAAAACGCGCCTATCCCCGACCAGTTGAGGATGATGGTGGACCAATTGTTCAGCTTCTGCCGACGGCCTGCCCTATAGTTGGATAGGTTCGCAATGCGTCTGCCCGGCGCTTAATCGCAGTACCACTAACGGGAACGACGATGGATTTTTCACTCACCGAGGAACAGCAGGCGTTCAGGGACATTGTCCGCCGCTGGGTCGATGCGGAAGCGCCCAAGGACTGGATGCGCGCGCTGGAAGCCGACGAAGAAAATTATCCCTATGCGCTGTGGGACAAGATCGCCGAGCAGGGATTTTTCGGCATCGGGATTCCCGAGGAATATGACGGCCTGGGCGGCGACGTCATGATGCAAATGATCTTCGCCCGCGAATTCGCGCGGACGGCCGGCGGCCTGCTGTGGGTTTGGGGCCTCACCTCCTTCGGCGGGGCGAAGACGATCGGCGCGGTCGGCACGGAGGAGCAGAAGAATCGCTGGCTGCGCCCCATGGCGCAGGGCAAGCTGCGCGTCTCGCTGTCGATGACCGAACCCGACGGCGGCACCGACGTTCTGGGCGCGATGAAGACCCATGCCGAAAAGGTCGACGGCGGCTGGAAGCTGAACGGCGCCAAGATGTGGACCACGGGGGCCAAAGCCGCCGACAGGCTGCTCGTCCTTGCCCGCACCGATAAAAATGCCGAAAAGAAGCATCATGGCCTCACCATGTTCTTCGTCGACGCCAAATCGCCCGGCATCACCGCCTCGCTCCTGCCCAAGCTGGGCATGCGCGCCATGGGATCGTGCGAGGTTCACTATGAGGATGTCTTCGTTCCCGACGAAGACGTGCTGGGTGAGCCTGGACAGGCCTGGTATGCGATGTTGCCCACACTCAATAATGAGCGGATCATGGTCGGCGCGCAATGTCTGGGCGCGATCGACGGTGTGCTGGAAGATGCGCTGGAATATATGCAGCAGCGCAAGGCGTTCGGCGGCATTATCGGCCGCTTCCAGATTTTGCAGCATTATGTCGCAGATATCGCGACGTGGCAGAAGCTGACCGAGCTATTGCTTTACAATGTCGCCTGGATGCAGAGCAACGGCATGAAGTGCGGAACCGAGGCCAACATGCTCAAGATGGTCGCCACGGAAAATGCCGTGAAA
Organism: Sphingobium sp. GW456-12-10-14-TSB1; assembly: GCF_059424385.1. Taxonomy (NCBI): domain Bacteria; kingdom Pseudomonadati; phylum Pseudomonadota; class Alphaproteobacteria; order Sphingomonadales; family Sphingobiaceae; genus Sphingobium; species Sphingobium sp. GW456-12-10-14-TSB1. The sequence goes on from NZ_JBWKZI010000002.1 coordinate 16,238, forward strand.
GCCGCAGACCTTGGCATCCAGATATTGGGCGGCATGGGCTATTCGGCGGAAACCGACATGCAGCGTTACTGGCGCGACCATCGCATCCTGCGGATGACGCCGATCAGCAATGAAATGGTGCGCAACACGATTGCCGAGAGCCTCGGCCTACCGCGTTCTTTCTAAGGACCGACCATGAGCGATCTTGACGATCTTCCCCCTGCCCCCGCAGCCGCCGGCACCTCGCTGGACGGCGACAAGGTCTTTACCATCACGACGGAAGAGAATGCCGCGCTGTGCCGGTCGACCGGCGTCGAACCAGCCGCCGACGGCAGCGCTCATCCCATCTACTATTATATCGCCACCCAGGTCGCGATGGGCAAGACGGTGGCGGGCGTCTGCGAAGCATGTGAATTCGATGTCGAGGATGGCCCGATGATGGGCAGCAGCGGCGTACGGTTGGACGCACCGCTGAGAGTCGGCGAAAGCTACAAGGTAACGGGCGAGATACTCAGCCTGGTCCGCAAACGCAGTCGTAAGCTGGGCGTCATGGACGTGCTGACCTACCGTCTGCGCCTGCACCTGCTCGACGGAATGCAGGTGCTGGAAACAGACAATGTGTGGGTATTGCCCCGCAAGGAGTTCGCCGCATGAGCCATGCCGTCGGAGACGCGCTGCCGCCTTTCACGATCGAGAGCGTCAGCCCGGAAGCTATGAAGCAGTGGGCGGTTTTCCTGGCTGACCCCAATCCCATCCATCTCGATGTCGAGGTGGTGAAGGCGAAAGGGCTGGGCGACCGGGTCATCAACCAGGGCCCAGTCAACGTTGCATATATGATGAACATGCTCATGCGCGCCTTTCCCGGCGGACGGATCAAATCGATGGATTCGCGCTTTCTGGACAATGTCTATGGCGGGGACCGTGCGGTGGTGACGGGCAGGATCACCATGATCGAAGGCAATATCGTGACCTGCGAATTCTCGCTGGATGTCGATGGCCGCGGCACGGTCAATTCCGGCACTGCATTGGTGGAAATTTAAATAGATCAGAGGAGAATATCAATGCCTAGCGGACCTTTTGCTCATGTGTGCATGGTTGTGCGCGATCTGGACAAGGCGATTGAGGATTGGACCAAGATCCTGCGCGTGCTCGATCCTGCGTCGCTGGAAGAGCGCCTAGTCAAATATGACGAATTTTCCAGCGGCGACGACGCCGGCATGAGGTGGGCGACGTTCGTCAACAATGGCGGCACGGAAATCCAGTTCATTCAACCAGCCCCTGGCACCCCCATGGGCGATCGCCTCGAAAAGGTCGGCGAGCATGTCCATCACCTCTGCTATGCGACCGACGATGTGCCGGGCGCAATGGAAAAGTTGCGGGCCGAAGGGCTGCACCTACCCGGCGGCGGTCAGACCTTCAACGATCCGGACATGACATGGCAGAAATGGAGCTGGGTCGGCCACAAGAGTACACACGGCGCGCTGATCGAGGTCGCTTCGCCCTATGAGAGCCGCAACGACGGCAAGTGGCACCATGCACCCGGCAAATTCGCCTATAAGGGCCCCGGTGAGCATCCGTCATTCGCGGAAATCGTTCCGCCGGTCGCCGCTGAGTAATACAGGAGCCCGGTATGATTGTTCCCACGCGGATAGGCGTGCCAGGTGACGGGCTGGAGATGGTTGCGGACGCCTATGGCGACCCTGCCGCGCCACCCGTATGCTTCTTCCATGGCGGCGGCCAGAGCCGCCGTTCCTGGGCCGGGTCTGCCAAGCGGGTGGCGCGGGCCGGCTATTACGGCCTGACCTTCGATCTGCGCGGCCATGGCGAAAGCGGATGGGCCGCCGACGGCGACTATCTGCTGGAAGCCTATGGCCGCGATGTCGAGTCCATCATCCAGGCCTTCGACAGGCCGATCGCGCTGGTGGGGGCCTCGCGCGGTGGCCAATCCGCGCTGGTCGGTGGGTCTCGCCATGCCGATCTGGTGCGCCTCATCATGCTCGCCGACGTCGCGCCCTATATGGTCGATGACGGCGTTGATGACATCCGCGACTTTTTCCGCGCCAGCGACAGCGGTTTCGCGTCGCTGGAGGAAGCGGCCGACGCGCTCCAAGCCCACTTGGGCCAGCCACGCCTGCCTGACGTGTCGGGCCTGGCCAAATCGATGCGCAAAACGGATGGGCGGCTGTTCTGGCACTGGGATCCCCGCACGACAGCGCCGGAATTTCTGCATCCCCCGTCGGAAGGGGAAGCGCTCATCGCCGCAGCGCGCCGCGCGCAATCGCCTCTCGTGCTTGTGAAAGCAGAGCTGAGCGAGATCGTGTCGGATGAAAGCGTCCGGCAATTTCGTTCGCTCGCCCCGCAACTGGAGGTCGAGATCGCCCACGGCGTCGGCCATATGTTCACCGGCGACCGCAACGACGCCTTTGCCGATCGCCTGCTCCACCACCTCGCACTTCATCTGCCGCTATGACGAAAGGCGCGGCCTTCGTCGTCGGCGGAACCGGCGGCCTTGGCAGCGCGATCTGCCGACGCCTGTCGACCGAATGGGATCAACTCGCCATCGGCTATCGGTCCAGCCGTGAAAAGGCGTCGGCGGTCGCAGCGTCCCTGCCAAACGGTTCTTGCGAGACGCTGTCCGTCGCCTGCGATCTTTCCGATCGCGCCTCGATAGAGACCGGCATCCGCGAAACGGTCGAGCAATTCGGCGCCATCGGCACGATGGTCTTCGCCAGCGGGGTCGACATAGCCCAGCCCTTCGTCAGCCAGATCAGCGAGGAGCAATGGCGTGAAGTCATCGAGATCGAACTGGTCGGCTTCACCCGTATCGTGTCCGCCACCCTGCCCTATTTCCGCGCCCAGGGCTTTGGCAATTTCGTCACCGTCGTGTCGGTCGCAAACTACTGCTTCCCCCCCGGCGACGCCCTGTCCTCCGTGCCCAAGGCCGGAATGGAAGCGCTGGGCCGCGCCATCGCCAAGGAGGAAGGCCGCTACGGCATCAGGGCGAACATGGTCGCTCCGGGAATCATCGACGCCGGGCTTGGCGCAGAGTTCCTCACGTCGCTCTATTCGCCGGAAATCTGGGAAACGCAGCGCAAACGCATTGCCCTGCAACGCTTCGGCAGCGGCGAGGATATTGCCGAGGCCGTAGCCTTCCTGGCTTCGGCCAAGGCGCAATATATCACTGGCCAGACCCTGATCGTCGATGGCGGCTTCAGCCTCTGATATCGGCGGCCGCGCTCAACCCAGCCGCCGCTGCGCCGCGACGCCATCGCCCCAATTGTGAATGCGCTCCCAGAAGCGGACGCGGGTCGGTGCGAAATTATGCATGTGCGCCATTTGGGGGCATATGAAGAGCTGGATGTCTTCCGCGCTCTTATAGGCCCGGGGTTCGCCCAAGGGATCGGGGACAACGTCGCGCTCGCCCATCGCGATCAGCACGGGGACGCGTACGACCGCTGCTTCGAGCGCCACCGCGCCCGGCGCGACCATGTAGACGCCACAAGGCGGCGTGGTCGCCGAACGCCATTCGGGCAACGGATCGACCAGCCCGGCGGACGCCATCATGTCGAGCGTGACGATGTCCGCAGGCTCATCATTATGATGGAAGGACCATTGGAAGGGATGCTCGCCTGCCCTTGCCGCCGCCTGGAGCGCTTCGGCGTCGCCCAGCTTCACGCCCGGCGCTTGCGCCAGCGCGGCCGCGTTCAGGACATGCGGCGCATCGAGCGATGAACGGCGCGAAATCCACGGCCACGAGGCCGGCGGCTGGCCCGGCCGGGTCGGCACGACAGTATGGACGCCGCTATAGCCCAGCACGCCGATGCCGTGGAATGTCTGGTGATTGCCCTGCGCGACAACCGTGAAGCATCCGCCCATCGACTGGCCGATGCCAAGGCATGTGGCGTCGACGATCGGGTCCAGTCCATCGACGAGCGTGCCCGCTTCCAGCCGGGCCATGACCTGGCGCACCATCGCGTCATTGGCCGCCGCCACATTATCGAGATTGAGGGCATTGCCTTCCGGGATAGTGGACTCGCCAAATCCCAGATGATCGCAGGCGATGAAAATCCACCCGCGATCGCAATGGAAACCCGCCTCCCCGCCGCCCGATCCATCCGGCATGTCGAAGCTGTAATAGCGCCGGCAATAGCCACCGCCGGGGAAAGCGAAGCAGACGGTCGTGGGATTGGCCAGTGCCGTCATATCCGGAAGATGAACCGTGATCGCCACATGGGCGGTCATGCCCAGGGCTGCCGCCTCGCTGACATCGATCTTCAGTTCGACCGAGCGCTTCATGCCCTTGCTCATCCTTGCATGCCAAACACCGACGTCCTCCTTTGCCGAACCGGCGCGCCCTCGCCGCGCCGGTTCGGCCTGTCGATCACTTATAGGGGTCGACGGGCTGGGGAACGTCGATGACTTCCAGATCCTTCAGCATCGTCAGCACGTCGGAGATCGAATAGATGTGATCGATCTTGTCGCCCCGGAAACGCAGCCACGAGAACCACAGGACGTTGAGGTCGTTCCCGGTGGGCTGGACGCCCATATAGGGGCCGCCGGTATGCTTGCCATGATGATGGCACAGCACGCAGATCTCGTCCTCGCCGCGTCCCCACGCCTTCAGCGTGCGATAGATGCTGGGCGGGAAGGTCTTGTAGAGACCCTGCGGCGAGGTCTTCCACACATGATAGGTGCCAAGGTCGGGTCGGTTCGGGTTGTCGTAGGTCATCGTGTCGGTATTGAAAAATGCGTCCATTCCATCCCAATCGCCGCGATTGATGACCTCATGCAGGTCCATCCAGTGATTGACCATGAACGCCTGCCGCTCGGTCAGCCCGGCTGTGATGTCTGCCCGCTTCTCCTTGGACAGGACGAAATCGGCTTCCGTGAAGGGGGCGAGGCCCATAATAGTCTCCTTGATCAAAAAACGGTCCGCGGGATCGATCCCGAGGGCTGTGGTTTCTTCCCCTTAGCCACCGCACTCGGCACCTACCTAATGGAAGGCGGCGAACCTCCTCCCCTGTGCAAGCAGCGATTCTATAGAATGACGTGAGACGGAGGAGAGGCCATGACACTGACCCTGCAGGAGATGTCGGACCGGTTCGAAATTCAGGACCTGATCGTAGGCTATTGCTATGCGGTGGATACGCGCGACTGGGACACGCTGGACCGCTATTTTACCGATGACGCGGTGATCGACTATTCCGAAATGGTGGGCGTCGTCGGAAGCCTTGCGGACATCAAGGCATTTCTCTCGGCAAGTCTGACGCCAATTCTCGCCTTTCAACATGCTGTGTCAACCACCCAATATCAAATCGCGGGCGACCGGGCGCAGACCAAAACCGCCTGCTACAATCCGATGACGGTCAGCAATGGCGAAACGACCGATACTTTAGTCTTCGGCCTTTGGTATCATCACGACTTCGTCCGCACCGCGCAGGGCTGGAAGATCAGCCGCCTCTACGAACAGAAATGCTATCGGATGAATGTGCCGGACTGGCTGGCGGCCCAATTGCCCGCCTGAATTCCTGCCACGCCTTTCCGGATTTCGAGGGGGAGCTCGATGCGCCGCTTTCTGAACATGCTGTTCGTTCTGCTTCTGCTACTCGCAGGTCTGTCGCTGCTCTGGCTGGGCGGCCAGCTCGCGCTGCTCGGCGGGTCGATCTGGTATTGCGTGTCCGGCCTCGTCATGACGGTCACCGCGTTTCTCGGCTGGCGCCGTTCGCCGCTCTCGATCACCCTCTATTGGGCCTTTCTCGTCGCCAATCTGGGTTGGTCGCTCTGGGAAGTCGGACTGGACGGCTGGGCGCTGGCGCCTCGCTTGGCCATGCCCGTCGCCATGGGCCTGTACATGCTCACGCCCTTTTATCGGCAGCATGTCGGTCTTGGCCGCCCCCTGCCCGGCGGCCGCGTCCTGTGGCCGGCTCTTCTCCTGCTCTTCATGGGTGGGATCGGCAGCGCTTTCTGGGCGGATCGTTCGTCCCCAGCTGCCAGCGCGCGCTGGGGAGCGGGACCGGCAAGCCCGGCCGACGGCGACTGGGTCGCCTATGGCAACGACCGGGGCGGGTCGCGCTACTCGCCATTGGCCCAGATCACGCCCGCGAATGTCGGCAATCTCGAAAGGGCATGGACCTACCACACCGGCAAGCTGACAGACGGCAAGCAGGGCACTGCCTTTCAGGTCAACCCCCTGAAGGTGGGCAACCGCCTTTTCCTGTGCGCGGGCAATAATGATGTGATCGCGCTCGATCCCGAAACGGGCCGGCAATTATGGCGGCACCAACCCAAGACCGATCTCGCCGGCGTCTATGGTCTCGTCTGCCGCGGCGTCACCTATTACCGCGTCCCGCAAGCCCATGGCTATTGCGCTGAACGCATCTACACCGCGACGCTCGACGCGCGGCTGATCGCGCTCGACGCCGCCTCCGGCGGGCTATGCCCCAGCTTCGGTAAGAGCGGCCAGGTCGATCTGAAAGCGGGACTGGGCACGGTCGACAAGGGCTATTATTTCGTGACCTCGCCCCCCACCCTCGTTCGCGGCCGCCTGGTTCTGGGCGGCTGGGTGATGGACGGTCAGAAAATCAGGGAGCCTTCCGGCGTGATCCGGGCGTTCGATGCCGTCACGGGTAAATTTTCCTGGGCCTTCGACATCGGTCGGCCCGACGATCACGGCCTGCCGCCGCCCGGCGGCGTCTTTACGCCGGGCACCCCCAATAGCTGGGCGCCGATGAGTTCGGACGACAGGCTGGGCCTCGTCTATGTGCCGACAGGAAACGCTACGCCGGATTATTTCGGCGGACATCGGACCGCGAACGACGATCGCTATTCCAGCGCCGTGCTGGCGCTCGATGCGGAGAACGGGTCGGTGCGCTGGTCCTTCCAGACGACCCATCATGACCTGTGGGACTATGACGTGCCCGCCCAGCCCACGCTGGTCGACCTGCCCGGCGGCGTGCGCGGCCTGCTCCAGCCGACCAAGCGTGGAGAAATTTTCTTCCTCGACCGGGCGACTGGCAAGCCCATTCTGCCGGTGGAGGAACGCCCCGTCCCGCAGGGCGCCGTTCCGGGCGAACGCCTTTCCAAAACCCAGCCCTATTCGGTTGGCATGCCCAGTTTCGGCGGTCCGCGCCCTACGGAAAAGGGAATGTGGGGCCTGACGCCGATCGACCAGGCGATGTGCCGCATCCGCTTCCGCCAGGCCCGTTTCGACGGGGACATGACCCCGCTGTCGACCGAACATCCAACCCTCACCTGGCCCGGCTATCTGGGCGGCATCGACTGGGGAGGCGTATCGGTCGATCCCGGGCGCGGCCTGATGATCGTCAACAACAATCAGGTCGGCAATTATAACCGCCTGATCCCTCGCGCCGTTGCGGACCGGCAGGGCATCAGGCCGATGACCGCCGCCCATATGAGCGATGTCGGCGGCCCCGTCGCCCAGATGGGCGTCGCCTATGCCGCCCATATCGCGCCGTTCCTCTCGCCGCTCGCCATTCCGTGCCAGCAGCCCCCCTATGGCCGCATCAACGCGGTCGACCTGAAAACAGGGAAGCTGGTGTGGAGCCGACTGTTCGGCACCTCGCGCGACAGTGGCCCGCTGGCCCTGCCGACCTTCGTGCCCATCCCCATGGGCGTGCCCAATATCGGCGGATCGGTCGCGACCGCGAGCGGCCTCACCTTCATCGGCGCGACCCAGGAGCATATGTTCCGCGCCTATGAAACCACCACCGGGCGGCTGCTGTGGAAGGCGCGCTTGCCGGCGGGTGGCAACGCCTCCCCCACCACCTACTGGTCAAATGCCAGCGGGCGACAGTTCGTGGTCATCGCAGCGGGCGGACACGGCGCCATGCTGTCAGGTGCGAGCGACGCGTTGATCGCCTATGCCCTGCCTAAGCCATAGCGGGGAGCGAGAAACGGGCGCCCCGGCACCAGCCAAGCAAACGCGACGAGTCGCGGGTAGATGCCGCCCAATCCTATCCTTTGGCGGGCAAGATTGGCCAAGGGGGATTTATGTTTCTTCGAGAAACAAGGGGAGAAAAACATGTCTGCACATGGCAGTCTGGTGAGACGCTTGCCCGTCGGCGCCGACGATGAACGCGCGATCAAACATGTGCTGCTGCGTTACGCCACCGGCATCGACACGCGGGACTGGCCGCTTTTCCGGACCTGCTTCGCCCAGGATTGCGAGACCGATTACGGCAGCTTCGGACATTGGCGCGGGCCGCGCGAAATCGCCGAATATATGGCCGAAGCGCACCGCCACATGGGGCCGACGCTGCACCGCATCACCAATATCGTGATAGAGAAGCGCGACGACCAGGTGCACGCGCGCAGCTATGTCGACGCAATCCTGCCGGAGGCGGCCCAAGGCGGCGTCACCCATCGCGCGGCCGGCTATTATGACGATTGCCTGGTCCGCACATCGGACGGCTGGAAGATTTCCCGTCGGAAATTCACCATGGTCAAGGCAGGGCTGGATGACTGAACTCAACCGTCAGGTTCTGCTGACGTCGCGTCCGGCGGGAATCGCGCAGGCCGAAAATTTCGCGATCGGGCATGCGCCGATCCAACAGCCCGCGCCGGGCCAGATCCTGGTGCGCAATCATTATCTCTCGATCGAACCCGCCATGCGCGGCTGGATCGCCGATGCAGGCAATTACGCCGCGCCCGTCGCCATCGGGTCGGTCATGCGCAGCCTCGCCTCGGGCGAGGTCGTGGCCTCCGCACATCCCGACTATACTGTCGGTGAGCATGTATCCGGCTGGTTCGGCTGGCAGGACTATGCCTGCGTCGCAGCCGATCAGGTCGTGCAGCGCACCACCGCGGCCGAGATGCGGGCATCGCTCGGCATTCTGGGCATCAACGGCATGACGGCCTATCTCGCGCTCACACTCGTCGGCCAGCCCCGCGCGGGCGAGACCATCGCGGTATCGACGGCGGCCGGCGCCGTCGGTTCGGCCGTCGGCCAGATCGCCCGCATCCTGGGTTGCCGCACGATCGGAATCGCGGGCGGGCCGACCAAGGTGCGGCGCTGCGTGGAGGAATATGGCTATGACCACGCCGTCGATTATCATGCCGGGAATGTGGAGGCAGCGATCGCCGAGCACGCGCCGGAGGGCATCGACATCTATTTCGACAATGTCGCAGGGGCGATCAGCGATTCGGTTCTGCCGCATCTGGCCCAACGCGCGCGCGTCATAGTGTGCGGAACGGCATCGATCGACCGCTGGGATCCATGGCCGATGGGGCCGCGCGTCGAACGGCATCTGCTGGTCAAGCGCGCCCGCATGGAGGGCTTCGTCATCTTCGACCATCTCGATCGTTATGCCGAAGCGACGGCCCAATTGCGGACATGGATCTCGCAGGGCCGCCTCACATGGCGCGAGGACATATTGGAGGGGATCGAGGCCTGCCCGGCCGCGCTGGCCGGTCTTTATCGCGGCGAAAACGACGGCAAGCGGCTCGTCCGTCTCGTCTGATCTGGGAAGAGGACACCACGTCATGGAGAATCTGGAAGGGCAAATCGCCATCGTCACCGGCGCATCGTCGGGCATCGGCGCGGCCAGCGCCCGTGCGCTTGCTGAAGCGGGCGCAACCCTGGTGCTGGTCGCACGCCGCGCCGATCGCCTCACCGCACTGGCCGATGAACTGGGCCGTGGCAGCACGGCGTACGCAGCCGATATGGCGGATCCGGACGCGCCGCAAAGGCTGCACGATTTCGTCTTGGGTCGATTCAGCCGGGCCGACATATTGGTCAACAATGCCGGTATGCTGCATGCCGCGCCGATCGACGCATTCGACCTCGACCAGCTCCGCCCCATGATCGCGATCAACTATGAGGCAGTGGTGCGCGCCAGCACCCTTTTCGCGCGGACAATGAAGGCGGCCGGCAAAGGCCAGATCATCAACATATCCAGCATCGGGGCGAACATCACCGCACCCGGCGTGGGCGTCTATGGCGGCCTCAAGCGCGCGCTGGAGGCCTTTACCGACTGTCTTCGCGTCGAGCTTGCCGGATCGGGCGTCAAGGTAGGGATCGTCGCGCCGGGCACGACCAGCACCGAGATTTTCGAGGATATGAAGGCCAGGGGGCAGCCGTCCTGGGACAGCTTCATCCCGCCGATGCAACCCCGCGACATTGCCGAAGCCGTCGCCGTCATTGCGCAACAGTCCGAACGCACCAACATCGCGCGCATTCAGGTCTATGCCGCAGCGGACAGCCATTGACGCCCCGGCCCGTGCCGGAGCGTCCTGCCATCAGTCAAGCGTGGCGTAGGCGTCCAGCCGGAACGGATTGACCGCGCCGCCATCGCGCATTTTCGCCACCCATTGCGCGTCCATCAGGAGGGCGCGGCCGACCGCAATCAGGTCGAATTCGCCGCGCGCCATCCTGTCGGCCACCAGCGCCAGATTGTCGGTCATGACGGTCGGCTGCGCGAAGGAGGATTGCAGATCCTTGCTGAGGCCCACGCCGCCGACCGCGATGGTCGGCTTGCCAGTCAGCTTCCTGATCCAACCCGCCAGCCCCATGTCGGAACCCTCGAAGGCCGGCGCCGTGAAAATGCGGGTGCTGGCGTCGAATATATCCACCCCCGCCTCGACGAGCGGGGCGAGCATCGCTTCCAGTTCCGCAGGCGTCTCAGCATTTCGGGCGTCATAATCCTGGAGCTTCCACTGGGAAAAGCGGAAGATGACCGGAAAGTCCGGGGCGGTCACGGCCCGGATCGCCCGCACCAGTTCGACCGCAAAGCGCGCGCGCTCAGCGATCCCGCCGCCCCAGCGGTCTTCCCGCACATTGGTATGGCGCCACAGGAAACTGTCGATCAGATAGCCATGCGCGCCATGCAGGGCCGCGCCGTCGAAACCCACCGCCTTCGCGTTGGCCGCACTGCGGGCGAAGGCGGCGATCAGGTCGCCGATCTCGCTGTCGGTCAGCGGGGCGGTGGGCACGCGCACCTGTTCCAGATAGTCGGGAGAGACCATCGCCTTGTCGGTCGGCCCCCAAATACCCGAGGGGCGCGCCGAGGGCGCGTCGGGATGATAGCCTGTGCCCGGCACGCGTATGACGCCCTGATGCCACAACTGAGGGATGATGAGGCCGCCCGCCGCATGCACGCCGTCCACGATGGTGCGCCAGCGCGCGAGCGCTTCGTCGCCATGCAGGACGGGCGAAGCGCCACCCCCCATGGTTTCACGTCCCACGGCGGCGGGATGATCCACGCCCACCCCTTCGGTAATGATCAGGCCTACATCGGCTTCGGCCCGTCGTCGATAATAGCCCGCCACGCCGTCCGAGGGGATGCCGCCCGGCGAGAAATTGCGCGTCATCGGCGCCATCACGAACCGGTTGCGCAGGTGCAGCGAGCCCATCGTGAACGGTGTGTATAAAATCTCGGCCTGCCCCATCAAAGCGATCCTCTCCTCTGCCTGTCAAAAGACCGTGCATCCGCGGATGGGCCCCGAAAACCTATCCTCTGACAGGACATCCGCGCCCAATACCCGAGCATGCTCGGGTCGACTCAGGCGGCTTTGACGGCAAGGGCGGACTGCGGACAGGCCTCCGCGCCTTCCCGGGCCTGCTCCTCTAGTCCTTCAGGAACGATTTCGTCGTCGACATACACGATGCCATTGGCGTCAAGCTTGTACACTTGGGGGCAAATTTCGGCGCACACGCCATAACCGCAGCATGCCGCCTTATCGATTGCCACTTTCAGTTTCTGGCTCATCCTGCCTCTCCTTCTTGGCCGAACATTACACCTTGAACAGATTTAGTTCAATATGTATAACACGACTCAATCAAGGAAATCCTCCAGGAGAGCAACATGCTGCACAATGCCGGGCTGACGCTGAGCGACGGAACAACGCTTGACGATCTCATCAACCGCGACATGAACGAGGTGTCGCTAAGGGTGATGAATGACAAGGAGCTGTACGAGCTGGAGATGGAGCGGGTTTTCGCCCGCACCTGGCTGCTCCTTGGCCATGAGTCGGAAATTCCCAAGGCCGGCGACTATGTCATGCGCGACATGGCCGAAGACAATGTGATCGTCTCGCGCGACCGCAGTGGCGAAATCCACGTCATGCTGAACGTCTGCCCCCATCGCGGCATGAAGGTCTGCACGGCCGAAGCGGGCAATGCCCACGCCCATCGCTGCATTTACCATGGCTGGGCCTTCCGCGCGGACGGCAGCTTCATCGGCGCGCCGATCGAAAAGGAGCAGATGCACGGCAACAAGCGGTCCAAGGACGAACTGGGACTGAAGAAGGCCCGCGTCCATCTCTATGGCGGCCTGATCTTCGCCACCTGGAACAAGGATCTGTCGTTCGAGGATTATCTGGGCGACGCCAAATTCTACCTTGATCAGCTTTTCTGCCGTACGGACAACGGCCTTGAGATGCTTGGCCCGCCGCAGCGTTTCGTGCTGCCGTGCAACTGGAAGATTCCCGGCGAACAGTCCGGATCGGACGGCTTCCATACCCTGACCCTGCATCGTTCGCTGATGGAAGGCGGCATCATGGGCGGCACGGCCGAGTCGATCTATGACACCGCGCCGGGCATGTATGGCGTCGACCTTTCGGTGCCGCAGGGCCATACGCTGCGTTGCCTGGAGGCGGCCCAGACCTTCAAGATGTTCGCCGACGTCAGCTTCGAAGGCAAGTCGACCGAGGAGCGGCTCCACCTGCTGCCGCCGCCGGGCATCACCAAGGAATTGATCCCGCAGCTGTTCAAGAATCTGTCGGAGGATCAGGTCAAGCAGTTGGCCAACATCCCACCCCAGGTGGGCGGCATGTTCCCGAACATTCTGATCGCCTTCATCTTCGCCCCCCGCACGGATGGCGGCGCGTCGGGCGCCCTGTCGCTGCACACCTATGTGCCCAAGGGGCCGGACAAGGTGGAGTTCGTGAATTTCATCTTCGCGGAAAAGGACGCACCGGAAGACGTGAAGCGCGACATGCTCCAGAACGCCATCTGGTCGACCGGCACATCGGGCACGATCGAGCAGGACGATGCCGACACCTGGCCGCAGATCATGCGCAACTCGCGTGGTCATATGAGCAAGACCGTCACGCTCAAATATCAGGCGTTGCACGGCCATGAGCGTCCCGAAGGCTGGGTCGGCGGCGGCGATCTCTATCCCGGCTTCACCAAGGACGACACGCAGTGGGCCTGGTGGATGGCCTATTATAATCTGATGGCCGAAGCGTGAGCCGTCGCGACGAGAGAGGACAGATATCATGGTGAACTACGCGACCGCCGCCATCGACAAGACCAGCGTGCTGCGCGGTCTTGTCTCCACCAAGCGGGTGCCGCTCGGGTCGGAAGTCTATAACCGCCTGCTCGAAACCCTCTATGACGAAGCCGCCGCGCTCGACGAACGCCGGTTCGACGACTGGGTGGCGTATCTCGAGCAGGATCTGAGCTATACCGCGCCCCTTCGCCTCACCCGCAACGGCCCGAACAAGGACCGCGACGTGGTGCGCACGATGAAGCATTTCGACGAGAATTACGGCTCCATCCTGATGCGGACCGGTCGCCTGGCGAAGAGCGCCTGGGCCGAAGATCCACCATCGCGCACGCGCCGCTTCGTCACCAATGTCCGCGTCGCCGAGAGCGAAACGGCTGGCGAGTACGAGGTGGTGAGCTACCTCTATGTCGAGCGCAGCCGCCTGGACAATCCGGATAACGAGACGATCAGCGCCGAACGCCGCGACATCTGGCGGCTGGTCGACGGTGCTTACAAGCTGGCCAGCCGTGAAATCATCGTCGACCAGTCGACGCTGGGCATGTCCAACTTCGCCATCTTCCTTTGACCGGAGCGGCTTAGGTGACGGGAACCCCGCATATCGTGGTCGTCGGCAGCGGCCTTGCCGGTTATGGCGTTCTGCGTGAGCTTCGTAAGCTCGCGCCGGACGCCCGGCTGACGCTGGTCACGCAGGATGACGGGCATTTCTACTCCAAGCCCGCTTTGTCGACCGCATTCGCCAAGGGCAAGGTCGCCGATACGCTGATCACCACGCCGGCGGAAAAGATGGTCGCGCAGTTGAAGCTCGACCTTCGGGCCGGCCGTATCGTTGAAGCGATCGACCGGCAGGACAAGGCCGTCCTGACGACCGGCGGGCCGATCTTCTACGATCGGCTGGTGCTGGCGCTGGGCGCCGATCCGGTTCGCCCGCCGATCGACGGGGACGCCGCGCACCGCGCGCTTGCGGTCAACAATCTCGACAATTATCGCGAATTTCGCGAAAGATTGCCGGACGGCGCGCGCGTGCTGGTGATGGGCGGTGGCCTCGTCGGCACCGAATTTGCCAACGACCTTTCCGCGAGCGGCTATCAGCCGGTGGTCGTCGACATGCTCGGCCATCCTCTCGCCCAACTCGTGCCGCCGGGGGTTGGTCAGATGATCCGCGACGCCCTGTCCGAAAAGGGCGTGGAATGGCATCTGGGCCGCAAGGTTCTGGCCATCCACAAGGGCGAAAAGGGGATCAGGGCTGAACTGGACGACGGCCTGGTGATCGAGGCGGCGGCGGTCCTGTCCGCCGTCGGGTTGCGCCCACATATCGCGCTTGCGCAGGAGGCCGGGCTGGAGGTCGCGCGCGGCATCAAGGTCGATCAGACCGGCCGCACCAGCGATCCTGCCATCTATGCCATCGGCGATTGCGCCGAATATCCGCAGGGACTGGTGGCCTATGTCACCCCGATCATGGCGGCGGCCCGCGCCATCGCACCCAGTGCGTTGGGCACGCCGACGGAGATCCGCTTTCCGCCGCTGTCGGTCCAGGTCAAGACCACCGCCTATCCTGTCGTCCTGCTGCCCGCGCCTGTCGGCGTGGACGGGCAATGGCAGGAAGTCGCCAATGACGAGCGCGGGCTGAAATATCATTATATCGACGCGGAGGGAGCGATCCGCGGCTATGTTTTCACGAAAGATTATTGCCAGGACCGCATGGACATGGACCGTGCCCTGAGCGAGCAGATGACAGGAGCGGCAGCGTGACGGGATTGGTGAAGGACAAGGTCGCAATCGTCACGGGCGGCGCGAAGGGGCTGGGCTACGGGATTTCCCGCTGCCTTGCACAGGCGGGCGCGCATCTCCTGATCACCGGCCGGGATGGCGCCGCCGCTGAAACGGTCGCCGCGGACATCACGCAAAGCTTCGGCGTCCGCGCCGTCGGCATGTCCGCCGACATGGGCGTCAAGACCGAAGTAGAAGCGATGATCGAGCGCGCCGTCGGCGAATTTGGCGGGCTGGACATATTGGTCAACAATGCGTCGCAGCTTTCGCCGAACGTCCTCCTCGAACAGAAGACGGACGAGATGCTCCAGCGGACGCTGGAGATCGGCACCTGGGGCAGTTGGTGGGCCATGCGCGCCGCCTTCCCGCATATGAAAGCGCGCGGCGGCGGTTCAATCATCAACTTCTATTCGATCGACGCCCAGACCGGCGCCTGGCTCCACGCCGACTATAATATGAACAAGGGTGCGATCCTGGGGCTTACCCGGACCGCCGCGGTCGAATGGGGCCGCTTCAACATCCGCACCAACGCCATCGCGCCGACCGGCATGGGGCAGGTGTTCGCAGACCTGGCGCAAAACGTCCCCGGCTTCCTTGAGATGGCGACCGCCAGCAACCCGCTCAAACGCGCGGGCGATCCCGAAAAGGACATCGGCCCCGTCGTCCTGTTCCTGGCGTCCGAGATGTCGCGCTTCGTCAATGGCGAGCTGATCAATGTGGATGGCGGCCAGCATCTGCCGGGCTATGTCAGCGTTCCGCACAACCTCGCCGAGATGGAAGCACAAACATGAAATTGATGCCGCACAACGACTGGAGTGAAATCGTCGCGACGGATCAGTCCGGCAGCATCCAGAAGATCATGGACGGCACGTTGCGCGCGATCAACTCCATCGGCGCGCGGCGCCTGTCGATGAGCGACATCAGCGAAAGCAGCGGCGTTTCGCGCGGCACGCTCTACCGTTATTTCGCATCCAAGGAAGAAGTGCTGGCGGCCTTTAGCGAATATGTTTGCAGCAGCTTTGAAAAAGGCATTGTGGAATCGGGGGAAGGCATCGCCGAACCGATCGAGCGCTTTCGCGCGGTGATGCGCTTTTACGGCCGCTTTACGATCGAGCGTTCGCCCGAAGGCATTTTCGAGGTCGAACCTGCCTTCCATCTCAATTTCCTGCGCAGTCATTTCGGCCGCCACAAGGCCGCCGTCCAGCGTGCGCTAGCGCCCGTCTTCGACCATTTCGACAGCCTGATCGGCCAGCGGGTCAACCGGGACGCCTTCTGCGACACCATGGTCCGCCTGCAACTGAGCACGCTCATCATTCCCGCCACCCCGGATTGGCTGGCCATCTGGAACAGCGCCCCCGATCGATTGTGCGACTGGGCATTGCAGATCGCCGGACACCATAGCGAACATGAGAAAGGATGAACTGATGGCTACTGCCCCCAAGGTGGATAATGAGATCCAGTGCGGTTTTGCCGAAAAGGCTGTCGCTGACGCGATGGTGGAAAAGGCGCGCAGCTTGCGCGCTTTCCTGCAGGGCGAAGCGCCCGAGGGCGAAAAGCGGCGCAGCCCCACGCCCGCCGTCGACAAGATGCTCAAGGAAGAGGGATTCCTGCGCATGCTGCTGCCGCAACGGCTGGGCGGCATGGGCCTTTCCCCGACAGATTTCTGCCGGGTGCAGATGGAAATCGCCAAGGGCGATCCGGCGATCAGCTGGGTGATCCAGATCATCAACGGCACAAGCTGGATCACCAGCCTTGCGCCCGACGGCGTGCAGGACGCTGTGTTCGGCGACGGTCCCCAGCCGGTCTGTGGCGCCTACAACCCGCCGGGCAAGGCCCGCAAGGTTGACGGCGGCTGGATCATCAACGGCTCATGGCCCTATATGTCCGGGTCGCGGCAGTCGAAATGGGCGCAGCAGGGCGTCGTGCTGGAGGGGTATGACGGCCCGGTCGTTCCGGGCATCAGCATGTGCTATCTGCCGATGGACAGCATGACCATCCAGGACACATGGTTCGTTTCGGGCATGCAGGGGACCGGCTCCGACACGGCGGTCGCCAAGGATGTATTCATTCCCGAAGCCCAGATGGTGCTGATGGATGAACGCGCCGGCCAGATCGACCGGACCAAGCGCCATTTCGGCGCGCCCTCCGATCTGCTGCCCGCCGTCCCGGTCGTCCGCACCACGGGCATCGCTCAGTTGATCGGCGCGGTCGAGGCCATGTTGGAGATCGTCACCGCCGAGGCTCCCAAAAAGCCGGTGCTGACGACGATTATCGGCCCGCGCACCAAGTCAGGCGCCTATATGCGCGATCTGGGCGAAGCGGCGGCGATGATCGACACCGCAAAGCTGATCCTGTTCGACCTGACTGCCAAGCTGGATCGCGTCGGTCTGGGCGAAGAATTCACCCTGGCGGAAAAGGCGAAACAGCGCGCAGGCGGCGCGCAGATGATCGAACTGGTTCATGGCGCCAGCGAGTCGCTGATGTTCCAGGCCGGCTCCTCCGGCTTTGCGCTGGACAAGCCGATCAACCGCTACTGGCGGGACATTTCGATGGCGCTGCGGCACATCCAGAATATCCCGACCATCGGCTATGAAATCTATGGCCGGAACCTGACCGGCGCCGATCCGATCTCTCCCCCGGGCGCCTATTGAGGTCGAAAGAAGGGTCGCCCCTTTCCCAACGGGCGACCTTCTCTTCTCCGCGGCCAGGCCGCATCCATCACTACCATAGGGGAATGCCATGCGGGCCGCCCTGATCGACAGCGATGGCGGCTTCGCGCTGGCCGATCATCTCGAACCGACCGCGCAGCCCGGCCATCGCGTCATCGACGTTGCGGCCGCCGGAATCGGGCCCACGGACCTCATGCGCGCGAAGGGCTTTTTCGGTCCCGTCGATGCGCCCTATGTGCCCGGCGGCGAGGGTGTCGGGCATCTGGATGATGGAAGCCGCGTCTACTTCGGCCATAGCAGGCCGCCCTTCGGCGCGATCGCGGAACGCACGCTTGTGGCCGAGGAGGAAATCTGGCCTGCTCCAGACGGCCTTTCCGACGACCAGCTGATCGCCCTCGCCATCTCCGGCACCGGCGCGCTGATCCCTCTGGAAGAGGCGCGGATCGCGAAGGGCGAGTCCGTCCTCATTCTCGGCGCGACCGGCCCTGTCGGGCAGATCGGCGCGCAGGTCGCCCGGCTGCTGGGCGCGGGCCGCGTCGTGGCGGCGGCGCGCGGCCGCGAACGGCTGGAGGCCATGCAGGCCGCCGGTCATGCCGATGCGATCGCCCTGTTGGGCGAGGGCGATGACGAGGCGGCGCTGAAAGCGGTCTCGGAAGGTGGCTATGACGTCGTGCTCGACATCATCTATGGTCCGCCGGCTGAAGCGGCGATGCGCGCCACGCGGCCCGGCGCGCGCATGATGAGCATTGGCGTGCAGGCCGGACCGACGGTCACGCTGTCCCTACGCGATCTCGTCTTCCGCAGCCATATCGGCGTCGGCACCGGGCAACGCCCCGCCAGCGAGCGCCGCGCCGCCTATGACCGGCTGATCGCCATGGCGATGACGCGGAGCCTGACCGTCGACACAACCCGCTACGCCTTTGCCGATGCCGCCGAGGCCTGGGCGGCGCAGGCCGGCAGTCCCCATGGCAAGATCGTCATCACCCGCTGATCCCATGGACGCGCCTGCCTTTATCGACCCTACCGTCCGCATTTTCGGCGATGTGCGGCTGGGCGACGATTGCAGCCTCTGGCCCTATGCCGTCCTCAGGTCCGAACGGGCGCATGTCTCGATCGGGCGCTGCGCCAGCGTACAGGATCATGCGATGATCCATATCGGCTGGGACGATCCCACGATCATCGGCGATTATTGCACCATCGGCCATCGCGCGGTGGTCCATGGCTGCACCATAGAGCCTGCCTGCCTGATCGGTATCGGCGCGACCATCATGGAGCGCTGCGTCGTTGGGCACGGCTCGATCGTCGCCGGACACAGTTTCCTGCCGCCCGACAGCGTGATCCCACCCCATTCGCTTGTCATGGGCACGCCCGGCCGTGTTGTCCGCCGCATCGACAAGCTGCGCGCGAACGTCGTCGATGCCTTGCTCTATCGGGACAATGGGCGCGCTTATGCCACAGGCGCCCATCGCATCTGGGAGCATGCCGACATGGCGAAGCTGGGTGGCGAAGCCGATGCCATTCTTGCACGCGAAGCTGCAGGCTGGGATAACCGGGGCATCGGCGAAGCCACCACAGGATAAGAGAGCGATCATGCCGGACACGACCGATATTGCCAGAGACGCCATGCTGGACCTGCTGTTCCGCGATGCTCGCACCCATAATCAATGGACCGCCCGGCCGGTTACGGACGAGACCGTCCGGCGCCTGTACAATCTCGCCAAATGGGGGCCGACGACGGCAAACAGCAATCCGGGCCGTTTCGTGTTCGTCCGTTCCGCCGCCGCCAAAGAACGCCTCAAACCCCATCTAAGCGCGGGCAATGTGGACAAGGTGATGCAGGCGCCCTGCACCGTGATCGTCGCGGGCGACACCCGGTTCTACGAATTTTATGACAAACTTTTCCCCTCCCGCGACATGCGCAGCACGTTCGAGGGCAAGGCAGCGCTGATTGCGGATACGGTGGCGCGCTCCTCGACGCTCCAGGGCGCCTATCTGATCATGGCGGCGCGGGCGTTAGGCCTGGATTGCGGCCCGATGTCCGGCTTCGATCAGGTCGGCACCGACGCGGAATTTTTCCCGGACGGCCGGTGGAAGAGCAATTTCCTGTGCAATATCGGCTATGGCAACCCGGACGGGCTCTTTCCCCGCAACCCCCGGCTGGATTTCGAAGAGGCCTGCCTGGACCTCTGATGCCGGGCGAGGCGTCCGCCGCAAGGCGAACGCCTCCTCCCCGTTCAGCTTGCTGGCGTCCACACCAGCGGCAGCGCGACCGGCTGGATCATCCCCAGATGGCATTCCACCTGATGGCCGGGGGCGATGCGGAAGTCGGGAATGCGGGCGAGAAACTCCTCCATCGCGATCCGCAGCTCGCGCCGCGCCAGATGCATGCCAACGCAGGTATGGATGCCGAAGCCGAAACCGACATGCCGTGGCCGCCGGTCGAGCCGAACCTCGGCAGGCGCGTCGAACTCGGCCGGATCGCGGCCGGCGAGCGTGGTTGACATCGCCACCTTGTCGCCGGGCATGAAGCGGATGCCGGCCACTTCGGTTTCCTTCTTGCAGGTTCTGAAGGTGGTCACCGCGCCATAAGCCCGCATCAGCTCATCTATGGCGTGCGGGATTTCCGACGGATTGGCCCGCAGATGGGCCTGATCCTCCGGATGGCTGCCCAGATGCCGGAAGTGTAGGCCCATATTGGTCGAAACCGTGTCCAGCCCGCCAATGAACAGATTGAACATGAAGCCCAGCAGTTCGTCGTCGGTCAGCGCCCGACCATCGATCCGCCCCTGCACGCCGAAGCTGATGAGATCATTGCGCGGATTGGCCCGCCTGTCCTCAATCTCTCCGCCCAGATAGGCAAGCACGCTACGCGTCGCCTCCGCGATCTTGGACAGGTCGTGATTGTGGAGCAGGTTCATTTCCCACTCCATGAACTCGCTCATCCGATCGTGCGGCAGGCCCATCAGTTCCATGAACACCTTGATGGGGAATTCAAAGGCAAAATCGCCCATGAACTCGCACTGGCCGCGCGGGGCGAAGGCGTCGATATATTCCACCGCATAGTGCCGGATCTTGTCTTCCAGCGCCGCCATCGCCTTGGGCGTGAAGGCCGGGTTGACCATCTGGCGAAAAGGCCCGTGGGCAGGCGGATCAAGTTCCGCTGGCGAGTTGATCCAGTTCCCCCCCACCAGCTTCGAGTAAGGCGAAAAGTCGGTCGAGGAGAAATGATCGGTGTCGAGATATATCTCGCGCAAATGCGCCATGCGCCGCGGCACCCAGGCGGGCGTGCCCCCCGGATAGGCGTGGGCGGCATAGATGATGTCGGGCCCCTCATGCACCTGCATCGCCAGATCGTCGAACGGATCCTCTGTCGTCGTCATGCCGAAGATGAAGGGGAAATCCCGGCTCACCAGTTCGGGCGGAACATGATCGGGGATCGGTTGCTCGGGAAACATCATCGCACTTGCTCTCCTTGTCGTCTTTGCCGGAAATTTCGGGCGGACATTGGGCCGCCCGCCACCCGCAAGGCACCTGTCCTTCAGAAGGATCGCGGCAGCCCCAGGCTTTCCGCGATGCCGTTGCGCACCATTTCGTTGGTGATGGGACCGATGCGCCACAGGCGGCTGTCTCGCCAGTAACGCTGCATGTCGGTCTCCGCCGAATAGCCCATGCCGCCCAATATCTGGATGCCCATGTCCGCTGCGGCATTGGCGTTTTCGGACGCCATGAGCTTCAGCATATTGGCCTCGACGCCGACATTCTCGCCCCGGCTCTGCTTGTCGGCGCAATAATGCAGCATCAGTTCGGTCGTCTTCTGCATGGTCGCGATGTCGGCGACATAATGTTGCAAGCTCTGGAACCGGCCGATGATCCCGCCAAAGGCCTTGCGCTGTTTCATATAGTCGAGCGCGTCTTCCAGCACGCCATCGATGACGCCCAGGCAGAAGGCGCCGACCATGATGCGCTCGTTGTTGAGCGTGGGCAGCAGCATGTACCAGGCCTTGTCGGGTTCACCCAGAACATGCTCTTCCGCGACAAACGCGTCCTCGAAGTGAACGGAGCAGCTGCCCATCGATCGCATACCCAGCTTGGCCAGCGGCGTGATCGTCACGCCCGGCGTCTTCGTCGGCACCCAGAAGAGGGTCAACCCCTGATGCTTCTTCTCGACGCTCCTGCTGCTGCGCGCGATCACCAGTAGATAATCGGCGACGTGCGCGGAGGAGGACCAGATCTTCTCGCCATTGAGTTTCCACCCGCCATCGACCCGGTCCGCCGTGGTGGCCATCGCGCCGAGCAGGTCCGTGCCACCGCCCGGCTCGGTAAAGGCGATCGCGGCCTTCAGCTGGCCCGTCGCAATCAGCGGGAGATATTTCGCTTTCTGTTCGGCCGATCCGTAAAGCCCGATGGATTTGGACCCCGCAAAGCTGGTGATGCCCCATATCCACGCCAGCCCGCCGAGCGACCGGGCCAGTTCCCGCGCCAGCAGCATCTGCATGACGACATCGCCGCCCTGCCCGTCATAATCCTCCGCTATGCCGATGCCGTGGAAACCCGCTTCGGTGAACTTGTCCCACAGCGCGAAGGGATAATGATGCTCGTCCTTTTCTAGCGCGCGCGCCCAGTCCTTGGGCACTTCACTGTTCACCCATCGGCGCACCATGTCGCGGAAAGAGCGATATTCTTCGGGCAGTTCGAAATCCATTGTCAATCCTTTTGGAGTCGGTCCAGATCGGCGCCCGCCATGGCCTCGGCATCGCACAGGGCGATCAGGCGCGCCGCCATCCGGTCGAGGCAGGCCAGCACGGCATCCCGATCGCCCGCTAGAAACGCCTGTAGTATCGCCTCATGCTCGCGAAGGCCGCTTTCGCGTAGGGTCGTGATGCCATGCAGAAAAATGAAGCGAGCGATCAGCCCGCGCCGGTCCAGCGTCGACCGTAACAGTTCGCGGCTTTCCGAGGCCTTGATGAAGATCGTGTGGAAATCGAGCCCGGCCATGATCGCGGCCATATATTCGCCGCTCGCCAATGCCGCGCTATAGCGCGCGATCGCCCTTTTCAGCGCCTTGATCTCCGCTGCGCCGATGCGGGGCATGCCCCAGCCATAACCCAGCCGCCACAGTTCGGCCTGCACACGGATCAGGTCGCGGGTCACGTCAGGGTCGATCGGCGTCGCCCGCTTCAACCGGTGGGTTTCGACTTCCACCAGCCCTTCGGACGCCAATGTGCCCAGCGCTTCCCTGACCGGCGTCGCGCTGACATTCAAATCCTGCGCCAGCGCCGTTTCCCGCAGCAGCGCGCCGGGCGGAATGACACCCGCCACGATCCTTGATCGCAACACCGCCGCTACGGCCTGGCGCCGCGTCGCCGGGGATTGCAAAATCTCGGGCGACGCAAGCCGGTCAAGGGCCGATGCCCAATAGTCCATGGAGGCTGTATCCTGCGATTCCATATTCTATAGAATGCAGCACGGGGACACGGTCCGTTCCTCTCCAAGGATAGGGTGTCGGGACAGCGAACCGCTATAGGGCCACTGCATGAAATGCCCGAAATGCAAAACGCCGCAGAACGGTTATGGCGGGTGGTGCCGCGCTTGCGGCCATGCTGGCGGCAATGTTCGCCGGGCGATGCTGTGGACTTTGATACCCACATCGATGATCGCGGCCCTATTGCTCGCGCGGATCGGCTATGCCGAAATCACGCGGCAGGGCAGCAGCCGCAACAGCTACAGTAACGCCATCGAAACCCAGAATGCGAGCGGCCGCAGCGCTGCCTTTGCCAAGCTCATGCATGATGCAGGGCAGACATGTTCGCGCACGTCCAAATCCCTGTTCAGGGGAGATATCGGCCCCAACGCGGCCTGGGCGCTGCGCTGCGAAGATAGCGGCGACTGGCTGGTCCTGATCGCGTCCAACGGCGCGACGCGCATCGCGAGCTGCGGTCCGCTGAACAAGGCCGGCACGCCCTGCTGGACCCAGCTCTAGCGCCTCGGCCTTTTCTGGAGTCGATGCTCTCTGGTTGCAGTCCGGGTCGGCCGGTCAGCCAAGCCCCTCCCCGCTCCGCCACCAGCCAAGGCCGGGCGCGGCCCGCATCATCATATCCCATGCCAGCACGCTCGCCGCTGCGATGGCGGCTGGTTCCGCTCCCAGACCGGCGAAGGTGCGTTCGACCATCTCGTCGATATAGGCGCGGGGCTCGACCGACCGGAGCATCAGGCGCCGCCGCGCCTCGATGGTCATGCCGACGATCAGGTCCACTGCCACGTCGATCGACCGGAACTGCATCCGCCCGCCATCCCGCGCGGCCTTCAGCGCATCGCGCACCAGCAGGTCGAACATGCTCGCCCGCGCAAAATAATCGACATAGTCGACGCGGCAGGTAAAGCCGCCCCATCGCGGATCATGCCAGGCCCGCGCCATCGCCATCGCCGCGCCGCCGACCGCCCGGACCAGCGGGTCCGTCACATCGTCGAACAGCCTGCGGAAATCGGCGATCAGGTCCGCGGTCATCCGCTCGCCCAGTTCATTCACCGCAGCGTCGAGGGACTCGAAATATTTGTAGAAACTGCCGCGCGATACGTCCGCTGCGCGGATCACGTCTTCGATCACCAGACTACCGCTGCCCTGCCCCGGCTGATACAGGTCGAGCACGGCGTCGAGCAGCCGCTCGCGCATCCGGGCGCGCCTGATCGCAGCCGCCGCCGTGCGCGGATCGACATCAGCGGGTGCAGGCGCGGCGTCGGACATCGCCGCCCTATTGCATCGGGTGGAAATAGCGCGCAAGCAGGCTGCCATCCTCCCCGAATATATAATGTTCGATGCTGTGCACGCAGACAGGATGCCCCTCATATTCGCCTTCGTTGCGGACATATATGACCGCCTCGTTGCCGCTCACCTTCACATCCTCGACGAACAGCTTCCATCCGACATATTGCGCGCACAGAGCCTCCAGCTTGTCCCATCCTTCCTGCACCGGGCCGGTGGCCGGGTCCTGCACCTTGAATCCGCCCGGCGCGATCGCGCGGAAGGCCGCCATGAAATCGTCGATACGGCCCTCGCTGAACATCTCGGCCTGAGCCTTCAGGAATGTCGCGATTTCCTGTGCGGTCGGTTGTGTCATGATATGTGCTTCTCCTGTCATTTCGGTCTCGCCCAGGTCGGGGCCGGCGTGATATCGGGCAGCAGGGCGATATTGGATGGCAGACCGGTGATCGCCCGGCCATATAGCTCGATGGAAAGCTGTCCGTTCAACGCATTGTGACGGGTGCCGACGCTCAGGTCGCGCCAGATCCGCTGCAAGGGGTTGGAAAGGGCGAAGGCGCCCGGCCCGGCGACATCCATCAACCGGTTGCCCGCCGCGCGCAGCAATTCCATCGCATAGCCGCAATCGGCCTGGATCCGCGCCTTGTCGAAGCCGGTGAGCCCGCGGCATTGCGCCGCTTCGTCCAACATCCCGGCGGCACGGCGAACATGCAACCAGGCCGAATCGATCTCCATCGCCGCGCGGCCGGTCATGCCGACCAGAGCCTCCGAACCGCTCTGCCCGGCATAGGTCCAGCCCGCTATCTGCCGCCTGGGCATCGCCTGGGCTACGCCTTCGAGCAATGCCGTCGCCGCACCCAGCATCGGCGCGAGCACGCCCAGCGGGAATAGCGGCTCCATCGGCCATCGGTCGCGCGGCTCCAGCCCCTCCATCGCCAGGATCGCCTCGGCCGGCGGCGTGCGCGACGACCAGAGGATCAGGTTGTCCGGCACGAACAGATCCCGCGCGACGATCATGTTGCTGCCGGAACCGGCCATGCCCGCGACATGCCAATTGTCCTCGATCGAACAGGCAGGGTCGCGCAGATCCAGAAATGCCAGAGCCGGTTCAACACCCGCATCCGTTTCGATCATGACGCCGTTCAGCGCCCAATCGGCGTGCAGGCACCCCGATCCATAACCCCAGCGCCCCGACACGCGATAGCCACCCGGCACCGCAACCGCTTTGCCCGAAGGCGCGGAGGCACTGCAAAACAGTTCCTCGCCGGTCTGGAACAGCCGCTCCGTCATGGCCGGCGGCAGCGCGAACGCCGTTCCGGTAATTCCTGACAGCAGCCCATAGGACCAGGCAGTGCCGACGCAGCCTTTGGCCAGTTCGGCAACTGTCTCGATATGGGTGGTCAGCCTGTGGCCTGGCCCACCGGCGCGTTCAGGCGCCGTGATATGGAACAGGCCGGATGCGCGCAACGCCTCCATCACCGCCGGAACGATCCGCCGCTCGCGCTCGCAGGCGGCGGCATGGTTCTCCAGCAAGGGCCGCAGCGACGCGGCGACGACTACAGGGTCCGCCACGAAGGCCACGGGCCGCACGTACGCCGGACGTTCTTCCACCGTTTCAGATCGCATCAGAATCATCGCTCCTCTCCCGTTCCCCTGTATAATGACGTTATTGTCATTATACCGCAAGCGCGGTCCGACTGGTCTTGGCCGTCCCGCCATCCTGCGGACCGTTGCCTTTTCGTTTCGACGCGCCCTGCCTCCCGATAGGCTGTTGGCAGACGCTCCTCTTCTAGGGTCTGCGCAATCGCAAACCGCGCCGGTAAGGCCGGCACCAAGAGAGGACTTGCACCCGATGCGCAAAATCGACCTTCCGCCCTTTGACCGCGCTGCTTTCGCCGACAAATATGGTCCCTGGGCCATCATCGCGGGCGCGTCCGAAGGCACCGGCGCCTGCTATGCGGAACAGCTGGCCGCCATGGGCATCCATCTGGTGCTGGTCTCGCGTCGGCAGGAAGCGCTCGATGCGCTGGGTCAGCGGCTGGCAACCGAGCATGGCGTCGAATATCGTGCCATCACCGCCAACCTCACCGAACAGGGCGCCGGAAGCCGACTGGTAGAGGCGACCGCCGATCTGGACATCGGCCTCTACATTTCCAATGCCGGCGCGGACGGCGCAGGCAACAGTTTCTTCGGCGAACCCGTCGATCGTTCGCTTCGGCTGCTCACCATGAACGCGGCCAATGTGCTGGAAGCGGTGCATGGCTTTGGCAATCGCTTCCTGAAGCGCGGCAAGGGTGGCGTCGTCGTCATGTCGTCCGGCGCCGGCCTTGGCGGGCAGCCCTGGCTGGTCATGTATTCCGCGACCAAGGCGTTCGAGCTCAATTTCGTCGAATCGCTCTGGGCCGAACTGGAAGGGCAGAATGTCGATATCGTCGGCGTCGCCGCCCCGATCATGGATACGCCGACCCTGCGCCGCGCGACCGAGGGGCTCGGGATGGATTATTCCATTGCCTATGATCCGGCCGATGTCTGCGCGCTCGCCCTAGCCAGCCTGGGCAAGGAACCGTTGGTGATCGTTCCCGATGGCCCGGACGAGGAGAAAATCCCACAGATCCAGGCCGATCGCAAGACCCGCCTCGTCGCGCTGGCCGAATGGGGCAAGGCCTATACCGCCGCAGCGAACGGCTGACCGGGCAAAAAAAAGGGGAAGAGATAATGACGGATCAGGTCGACGTCGTCGTCATCGGCGCAGGACATAATGGCATGGCCGCCGCTGGATATCTGGCCAAGGCCGGCAAGAAGGTCGTCGTGGTCGAGCGTCTGGCCAAGGTCGGCGGCATGACCAGTTCGGGCTATATGATCCCCGAAGCCCCCGACCATCTGGTGACGCCCTGCGCCGTCGAGCTGCTGTTCGCCCGTAAATCGGGCATCATCGAGGATTTCGACCTGCCCAAATATGGGCTGCGCACGGTCGATCCCGATCCGACCTACGCCTATCTTCATCCCGACGGCAGCTCGATCGCGCTCTTCTACGACTATCACCGCACGGCGGAGGATATTGCCCGCATCAACCGCAATGATGGCAAGGCCTATCTGGAGTTCATGAAGACGCTGAACGTCATGATGGACATCGGTTTTCCGCTAATGATGGCGGAGCCGGGGCGGCCGGACGTGAAGAACCTGTCGAAGATGATCGGCAGCGCGGTCCGCAATGTCCGCCTGAAGGACGAGCTGGTCGCCATGTCGAAGGCGACGGCGGACCAGATCGCCTGCGAACGGTTCGAGCATCCGGCGACGATCGCCCTGCTGCTGGGCATCGCGGCGGGGGCGGGTCCGGTCGATGACGACGGCAATGCCGCCGCCTACATGATCTTCGCCGTCACCCACAAATATGGCACCGGCAAGCCGATCGGCAGCCTGCAATCCTTCTCCGACGCGCTCGCGCGCAGCATCGAGGCGTCGGGCGCAACGATCGAGCTCAATGCGCCCGTCGCGGAGATCATCGTCGATGACGGCGCGGCGAAGGGTGTGCGGCTGGAGGACGGCCGGGTCATCCGCGCGAAGATGGTCATCGCCGCCTGCGATCCCCGGACCGCCATGCGGCTCACGACGCCCGGCGGCGTTCCGCGGGCGCTGACCCAGCGGATCGAACATGCCCCCGCGAACCGCTCGAACGCGGCGCCCTTCCTTGCCAATATCGCCATGTCCGGGCCGCTCCGCCTGAAGAAGCATCAGGATTTGCGGCATGACGACGCCGATCTCAACAAGGCGGTCGGCCTGATCGGCACGCCGGAAGAAGTGCGCGAGTCCTTCGCCACGGCGCGGCGCGGCGACATCCCTCACCGGCACGCCATGTCGCTGAGCCCATTGTCCAATTCCGATCCGACGCAGGCGCCTCCCGGCGGGTCGCTCGCCTATGTCTATCTGCCGGGCGTCGCCGTGGACGCGCGGGAGGGCTGGTCGCCCGCGCTCAAAGATCGGACCATGACATCTGTCATCAGTCATCTGGGTGAATTTTACGACGGCCTGGACACGGAAGTGGGCCGCTTCGTCGAGACCGCGCGGGAGCGGGAGAAGCGGCTCAACGTCACCAATGGCTGCGTGACCCATATCGATTTCGGCGCGCTGCGTTCGGGCGTCCATCGCCCGGCCACTGGTTTCGGCGGTCCCAAGCCGCCCTTCCCTGGCTTCCTGATCGGCGGCGCCGGCGCGCATCCGGGCGGGGGCGTATCCGGCATTGCCGGGCGGATCGCGGCCAACCGCGCGCTGCGCGAACTCAAGAAGATCAAATAAGCGATGTCGAGCAAACCTAATCCTGTCGGCATCCCCGCCCATCTCGACGATGTGACGGCGCAATGGCTGACCCAGATCATGCAACCGCGCTATCCCGGCATCGTGGTCGAGGGGATGGAGGAGGTATTCCTCCGCAACAGCCACACCACCAAATATCAGGTGAAACTGACCCTCAACGACGTCGGCAAGGCGGCCGGCATCCCCGGAAATGTCTGCCTCAAGGCTAATTGGGCGCAGTTCGACAGCCAGGGCATCTGCCGCCTCGAAGCACGTTTCTATGAGGATTTCCGCCGCCACGTCGCCTTCCCCGCCCCGCGCTCCTACTTCGAGGCATGGGATCCGCGCCCCGACAGCGGCCAGGGACTGGTCGTGATGGAGGATCTGTCCATTGAGGGCGGTCATTTCGGCATCAGCACCGACCATATGGGCGTGGAGGAAGCCGCGCGCGGCGTCGCCAGCTTAGCGCGCATTCATGGCGCCTTCTGGGACAGTCCGGTCCTTCACGCGGCCGATTGGCTGCCTGTCTCCATGGCGACACCTGTGGACACGCAGCAGCTGACCATGATGTACGGCTTTGCCGAGCAAAACCATGCCAAGCCGGACTATCAGGCTTTCCTGCCGGGCTGGATCAAGGGCGATCTCTCGCGCCTGCATGGCGTCTACAACGCACTGATCGATTTCGCGCAGACCAAGGAACAGGGCCCATGGTGCCTGGTCCATGGCGACAGCCATCAGGGCAACAGCTATGTCCGCCCCGATGGCGAGCGCGTGTGGCTCGACTGGCAGCTGGTCCGCAAGGGACGGCCGATCCGCGACTTCACCTATTTCATTCTGGGAGCGCTCACGATCGAGGAGCGGCGCGCCCATGACCGCGAATTGCTGCGCCACTACCGGAACTGCCTGGTCGAAACGGGGGCGTTGGGCGTGCCGGATGACGACACGCTCTGGGAATATTATCGCCGCTGGCCGCCCTATGCGATGCAGGCGTGGATCGCGAACATGGACGAATGGGGGCAGAAGGGCATGCACATCGTCGAGCGCATCTTCGTGGCGGGCGAGGATCTGGGCACCGTCGCCGCGCTCGGCGTGCAATTTTGACGCAGGGATGACCGGATGAGCGACGCCGTCACGGCTTTCCGCGCCGATGTTCCGCAGGCGGCACTGGACGATCTGCGCCTCAGGTTGCGCCGTACGCGCTGGCCCGAGGCGGAGACGGTCAGCGACTGGGGTCAGGGCGTCCCGCTGGCGGCGCTGCGCGATCTGTGCGCCTATTGGGCGGACGGCTATGACTGGCGGCGGTGCGAAGGGGCGCTCAATGCCCTGCCCCAGTTCACCACCGCGATCGATGATCTTTCGATCCATTTCATCCATGTACGCAGTCCCCGGCCGGACGCGCTGCCGTTGATCCTGACCCATGGCTGGCCGGGATTGGTGCTGGAGTTTCTGAAGGTGCTCGGCCCGCTAACCAATCCCGCCGCCCATGGCGCGCCGGACGCGCCAGCCTTCCATGTCGTCATCCCCTCGCTGCCAGGCTACGGCTTTTCGGACAAGCCAACGGCCGCAGGCTGGGGCGTCGAGAGGATCGCGCAAAGCTGGATCCAGCTCATGCGCCGCCTCGGTTATGACCGCTTCGCCGCGCAGGGCGGCGACTGGGGCGCGGCGATCACAACCGCCATCGCCATGGCCGCGCCGCCCGAATGTATCGGTGTCCATCTCAACATGCCGCTGGTATTCCCGGAGGAAAGCGACTTTGCCGACCTGACCCCGGCCGAGGCCAAAACGGTCGAGCGGATGCAATATTATCAGGAACATGATTCCGGCTACGCCAAGCTGCAGGGCACCCGACCGCAGACGATCGGCTATGGGCTGGCGGACTCGCCCGTGGCGCAAGCCGCCTGGATTTATGAGAAGTTCCAGGCATGGACAGACAATCGGGGCGTGCCGGAGAATGCTCTGACACGGGACGAAATGCTGGACGTGATCAGCCTCTACTGGCTCACCAACAGCGGCGCGTCGTCCGCGCGGCTCTATTGGGAAAGCGCCAATGCGTTTCAGGCGCGTCAATTGGACCTGCCGGTCGGCGTCAGCATCTTCGCGCAGGAGATTTTCCGTCCATCACGGCGCTGGGCCGAACGCAGCTACCCGCGCCTCATGCATTGGAACGAGCTGGATGCCGGCGGCCATTTCGCGGCCTTCGAGCAGCCGGCGCTGTTCGTCGCAGAATTGCGGGCCTGCTTCGGCGCGATGCAAGGGTAGCGCCTGCCGCAATCCCCCTACCGCACGGCAGGCTCGATTCGTCCTCCGTCGATCAAAATCGCCTCCGCATCGGGATCGTGCCGGATGACTGCACCGATGCAAAGCGGCGGCGCGGTCCAAAAGAGAGAGGATAATGCATGAGCGAGCCTGCCATCGCCCCCCCTGCCGTCATCGATCGGCATCTTGTCCCCCGCCCCTATCCCGCCCGCACCGCGTCCCTGCCCCACGGTCGCTTCACGCCCGACGCCGCATGGCTGGGATCGTTGGTGGCCAACAAATATCCGGGCGTCGTCGCGCAATCGATGGAGGTCGTGCAGCTGTTCGACAGCCACACCACAAAATTGCGCGTCGCGGTGGACTGGAATGATGCCGGGCGGGCCGCCGGCTTGCCGCGCAATCTGTGCATCAAATCGAACTGGTCGGGCATGTTCGATGATGTCGACATCCATGCGCTCGAAGCGCGCTTCTATCATTTCCTGACGGACAAGCTCACAGCCAATACGGCCACATGCTATTATGCCGACTGGGACGATGACGGCTCGGCGCGAGGCGTTATCGTGCTGGAAGACCTTATCGACCGGGGCGGCACGTTCGGCCACTCGACCCAGCATGCCGGTGTCGACGGGGTCGCGACCGCGCTGGCGGATTTGGCAAAGCTGCATGCGGGCCTGTGGGAAAGCCCGTTGATCACGCCCGAAGCGGCGCCCTGGCTGCCGACATCCATGGCGGTGCCGGTCGATTATGATCAGGTCCGCATCATGTGGCAGTGGATCGAAGAAAATTTGAAAGACCCCAATTTCCGCGCCATCGCACCCCGACATTATCTGGACGACGCGCGCAGGGTTGAGCGCGCCTATGACCGGCTGGTCGCCTTCGAGCGCGCCTTCGACGCGCCCTATTGCATCATCCTGGGCGACTGCCATCAGGGCAACACTTACATCCTGCCCAATGGCGAGCGCATGTGGGTTGACTGGCAACTGGGCCGGCGCGGGCGGCCATGGCGCGACCTTACCTATTTCACCGTCGGATCGCTGACGATCGAGGAGCGTCGCCAAAATCATCGCGACCTGATCGCCCATTACCGCGACTGCCTGATCCAAGAGGGCGCGACCAATGTCATCGACCTAGACACCATCTGGAAGGAACAGGTCCCGCGCTGGGTGATGTACGGCATCCAGGCCTGGGTGGCGAACATGGACTATTGGGGCCAGAACGGCCTGCCGATGAACGAGCGGTTCTTCGCTGCCGGCGAAGATCTGGGCAGCTGGAAATTGTTGGGCGAATGACGATCATGCCCGTGCCGCGCTCGAACCGCGGCACGGGCATCGATTTAACGGCGGCGTTTAGGCGCTGTCAGGCGCTGCGCGGCGCCATGAAGGACGCGATGCGCGGCTGAACGCGCAAGTCGGCCGGCACATGGTCCGGCCCAATGCGCCGATCGATTTCCTCCTCAAACCAGTAAAGCGCGCGCTCCTGATAGCCGGCCCAGATCGAAGGGATCGTCCCGTTGCGCAGCGATTGCTGGATATTTTCGAACAGGCACAAATCCTCGGACAGGATATGCTCGGTCGCCGTGCGCATCCCCTGCCAGTAGAGCTTGTCCTCCTCGCTGTCTGTCGCCCATCCCATCTGGCGCACTTCCATGACAGACCGATCGGATCCCATCGGCCAAAAGCATTGCAGGTTGAACCCCACCGGATCGAGCGAGAAAAATGTGTTGGGAAAGGTCGGCAGCGCAACCGTATTTTCCAGAAATACCGGCGCGATGTCGTCCGGTTTGACCGGTGGGGTCTTGAACAGCGACTCCCCGCCCTTCTTCCGCGTTCCGAACCGCATATGACCGCCTTCATAAAGCGCGATCACGAAACTGCGCGAATCCAGATGCGGCGCCAGCGTCGTGGGATGGACCGTGTTGACATGATAGATCTCAAGGAAATTATGATAGGCGATTTTCCAGTTGCACGCCATTTCGACGAAGAAATGATCCTTCACCACCATGCGCTCCAGCGGATATCCTTCCGTCAGCGCCACGAATTCCCCTAGGAAATTCTGCAACGGCTCAGCGTCGTCCTCGAAATTGATGAAGATGAAGCCGCGATAGGTATCGCACTTCACTTCGATCAGACCGTTTTCCGCCTTGTCGAGACAAGCGAAATCATGCTGGCTGGGAACCGATTTGAGGGTGCCTTCAAGGTCGTAGCCCCAGGCGTGATAGGGGCAGATGAAGCGCATGGCGCGCCCCTGTGACTCAAGCAGAAGCGGGGAACCGCGGTGCCGGCAGGCATTGTGAAAGGCGCGGATTTGACCGTCCTTGCCGTGGGTGAGAATGACCGACCGGTCCAGGTGCTGGAACAGGCGGTAGGAACCGGGCGCGGGAAGGTCGGATGCAATGCCGGCCAGCAGCCAGGTGCGATTCCAAAGCCTGTCCTTTTCCAGCGCTTCGAAATGCGGGTCGGTGTAGCGCCCGGCTGGAATCGGAGGAAGGGCCGGAAAATCGCTGGGATGCTCGGATCGCTTCAACTGCTCGTCCATTGTCCGGTTGAGCAATTCCAACGCAGCTTCACGCATAGCTCTCTCCTGAATCAAAGCCCGCAGGCTCCTTTTCAATCAGACTGGCCACATCACAGTTCAAGGAACCTGCAATTGGATAGGGTCATCACTGTCATAGTCCCGGCAAGCTGATAGCCTTCGGTTCCGATGAGTATGCTTATGGCCTTGAAACATCCTACATCCACGGACGGAATCACCGTCGATTATATCAATCAGCTACTGGCCACGGCGGGCACGGGCGCAACCGTCACCGACATGCGCATCATCGACGCCAAAACCTATGGCGAGCAGATGGTGTCGACGGCGGGGCGCGTGGCGATTGAGGTCGACTATAGCGATGACACGGCCCCTGACCTGCCCAACCGCCTGGTGCTCAAGCTGACCCGGGCGGTCGATGAGATCATGGCCCCCTTCTACGCCAATGAAGTGGGCTTCTACCGGGGCATTCGGCCGGAACTCGCGATCGAGGCGCCGCGCTGTTTCGGTGGCGACTTCAGTGCCTCCACCACGCATTTCGGGCTGTTGCTCGAAGATCTGGGCGTGCGGGGCGCGACCTTCCCCAACACGACCATGCGGACCGGGCCGGACGATGTGCGGGCCTTGCTGGATCAGCTGGCCCGGCTGCACGCGCGCTTCTGGGAATCACCCCGCTTCGGCGCGGATCTGGCCTGGGTCGAAACCCATGTCCAAGGCGCGGTCGCAACGATGATGAACGAACTCGCGCCCGCCTATATCGCGCATGAGGTCGAGACCGAAAATTTCAAACGGGAAATGGTGCAGCGGCTCCGCACCACGCCCGACAAACTGCTTGCGGGTGTGCAAGCGGTTCAGCGACATCAATCGACCCTGCCCCAGACGCTGCTGCATGGCGACACGCATCTCGGCAACAGCTACCGCCTGCCCGACGGAACGGCAGGCCTGCTCGACTGGCAGCTCATGGTGCGCGGCTACGCGATGCACGACGTCAACTATATCGTGACCACGGGCCTTTCCATTGCGGACCGGCGGGCGCATGAGCGCGATCTTCTGGGCTATTATCTGGATCGCTTGGGGCAGGAAGGCGTCGCACGCCCTTCTGCCTTCGACGATGCCTGGGCCGAATATCGGCGAACCCTGATATGGGGCGTCTATATCGGCTGGCTGACGACCCCCGTTGTCAACTATGGCTGGGAGATCAACGTCATGAATCATCTGCGGCTGACCACCGCCTATGAGGATCTCGAAACCGCAAAGCTTGTCGACGCGCTGCTTTGACGGCGCGCTGACCGACTACAACTGATTGCTCCCCGATGCGGCGAACAGCCGCTGGAAATCGACCATCGTAGGCTGGTGGGCGGTAAAGCCGCCGTCCACCGGGATCAGCGCGCCGTTGATGAAGCGGGACTCGTCCGACGCCAGGAAGGCGACGACATGGGCGATGTCGCGCGGGCTGCCCAACTCGGGGTTGAGATGATGGTCGAGCAGCACATCCTTGACCGCTTGCGGCGTCGTTTCGACTGCCGTCTCGCTGAGGACGAAGCCGATGGCGATGACATTGGAGCGGATGCCCTGCTTGCCATATTGGGTCGCGAGGAAGCGGCTGAGGTTGATGAGCGCCGCCTTGGACGCGCCATAGGCCGTCAGCGTCATTTCCCCCAACAGGCCGAAACCGGACGCGGAATGGATGAGCGACCCGCCGCCCCCGGCGATCATAATGGGCAGCGCATGTTTGCACAGCAGCATCGGCCCTCGCGCATTGACGGCAAAGGCCCTGTCCCAGGCGCCGGTGTCGAGATGGACAACATCACGATCGAGCCCGCGCTGCTCGGTCGTCTGATAGGCGGCATTATTGTGGAGGATGTCGATCCGCCCGTGCCGGCCGGCGATCCGCGCAACCGCAGCGGAAATGCTGTCCTCGCCGGTCAGGTCGAACGTCTCCGCTTCGGCACGGAGATTCTTGCCGCGTAACGAATGCGCCGCCGCTTCCACCCGATCCGCCAATATGTCGGAAAGGATCACGGTCGCCCCCCTCTCGGCCAGCACGGTCGCCACCTCCAGGCCGATGCCCTGCGCCGCGCCCGTCACGATCGCTACGCGACCAACCAAGGATCCCACCATTTCGCTTCCTTATATCCACGTGACAAACGCTGAGCGCCAACCAGCGATACCTAACCGCCTAGGACGGATCGAAACAATAGGCGCAGATCTTGTTGCCGTCGGGGTCCAGCAGATAGGCGCCATAGGCGTGGGGCACGGCGCCGCGGGGCCCCGGCTGCCCGGCATCCTTGCCGCCCGAAGCCAGACCCGCGCGATGAAAGTCATCGACCGCGCGGCGATCCGGCGCCTTCAATCCCAAGGTCGCACCATTGCTGCATGTCGCCCGACCGTGCAGCGGGCGCAGGATCAGCAATTCGGGCAGCCGTCGCCCATAGCCGACGCCCTGATCCAGAAACGGACCGAGATTGACGATCCCCAGCGGCGCAAGCACCGCATCGTAGAAATGGGCGGACCGCTCCAGATCGTTGCTGCCAAGGCAGACATGCGTGAAGATGCCCATCCTGCCCTCTATCTGCTCAGTGCGCCCGGCTCATGCCTTCCAGCATATCGGCGACATAGGGCGTATGATGAACGATCCCGCCATCCACGCCGATCACCTGCCCGGTGATGAAGGCCGCGCTATCCGACGCCAGGAACAGCACCGCACCGGCAATATCCTCCGGCACGCTCTCGCGCGGGAGCAGGACATGCCGCTGGATCATGGCGAT
Organism: Sphingobium sp. GW456-12-10-14-TSB1; assembly: GCF_059424385.1. Taxonomy (NCBI): domain Bacteria; kingdom Pseudomonadati; phylum Pseudomonadota; class Alphaproteobacteria; order Sphingomonadales; family Sphingobiaceae; genus Sphingobium; species Sphingobium sp. GW456-12-10-14-TSB1. The sequence continues at coordinate 52,500 of NZ_JBWKZI010000002.1, forward strand.
CTGCTCAGGGGTCATCATCTCCCGGGCCAGCGGGGAGAGCACGAGGCCCGGCGCGACCGCGTTGACCCGGACGTTAAATCGGCCGAACTGCACCGCCGCATTGCGGGTCAGCGCGTTCACGGCTGCCTTGGACGCGGAATAGGACGGATTGTTGATGTCGCCGGTCAGCGCCACCCCGGTCGAGGTGTTGATGATTGAGCCGCCGCCGCCCGCAATCATGTGTGGCGCGACCGCCTTGATCATCAGCATCGTGCCCCGCGCATTGACATGAAAGGCGCGATCCCAGGTCGCGGCGTCGAGATCGAGAAGCGAACCATCGGCCGCCATCTGCTCCAGCCGCGTGTCGGCGGCATTGTTGTGGAGGATGTCGATGCCCTGATGCTGCCGCATCACATCTGCTACCAGCGCCGTGATGCTGTCCTCCTGCGCGAGGTCGAGCGCCATCCCCTGCGCCTGCCCGCCCGACGCTTGAATAGACCGGGCGACGGCTTCTGCCCGTTCAGCCGCAATATCCGCCAGGATCACCGTCGCGCCAGCCTTTGCCAAGGCCCGTGCGCAGGCCTCCCCGATATTGGCCCCCGATCCGGTGACGATAGCGACCCGTCCCGATAAATCCGTCATGGGCATCTTCTCTCCTGTCTGTCATGGGCGCGGCACCATCGGGCTTCCGCCGCAGCGGGACGCTGCCACGGCAGGTGCCCGGCGATACCTAGACAAAGATAGGTTTGGCGGAATTGATAAACCGCGCATCTATGGCGCTCCTCAAGCGGAGAGCCCTTCATGAGCGTCACCATCTTTCAACTCGACCGGTCCCGCTCTGAACGTGCGGTCTGGCTGATGGAGGAAGTAGAGTGTCCCTATGATATTCACTTCTATGCGCGTCTGGAAACACTCGCGGCGGAGCCGGCCTACAAGGCTTTGCATCCGCTGGGTTCTTCGCCAGTGATCGAGGCCGACGGACAACGCATCGCCGAAAGCGGGGCGGTCATGGACTATCTCGCCACGACACAGGGGAACGGTGCGCTCCGCGCCAATCCCGGCGCTCCGGACTATGCTGACTATCTTTTCTGGTTCCATTTCGCCGAATCCTCCCTGATGCCTGCGCTGGTGACGGAGATCATGGCCGAACGGGCAGGCATCGCGCAGGATCATCCCTCCCGCGTCGCAGGTCGGGCTCATTCATTGCGCCTTCTGAAACTTGTCGACGACCGGCTAACGCATGCCCCCTATATGGCGGGCGACCGGTTCACGGCGGCCGACATCATGATGACCTTTCCCTTCACCACCACGCGATTGTTCATGTCCGTCGACGTGGAAGGACATAAGAGCATCGCCGCCTATGTCGGGCGGATGACGGCGCGTCCGGCCTATTGCCGGATGCGCGCCATTGTCGATCATCCCCCGATCGCCTGACAGATCAGCGCATCGCCAGCTTTTCCGCGCCGCCCGTGCGTACCCGATCTCCCATATGCGCGCGGGCGCGCTCCTCCTCCGCCAGGCCGACGGCGGTCGGATGCTGAACATCGTCCTTGGTAAGGCGGGGTGTCGCAGGATCCCATTGAGTGATGCGTATCCCATCAGGCTGGGACAGGCCGCTGGTCGCCAGCAGGGTGTCGGCGCCTCGCCACGCTTCCAGGGCCGCCGCCGGATCGTTGATTCTGTAGATCGCGACATAGCGATGGTCGGGCGTCATCGGGATCATCTGGCCAAAGGTGCGAAAGGTCAGGAAAGCAGCCGATTTGACGCCGGGTCGAGCGGCCGCTTCACGAAAATAGTTTTCCGCATAAAATCGTCTGAAATCGTCGTCGTCCGCGGGTTCAGTTCCTCCAGGATGACGCCGCCGGAATGCCCGACGTCCGGATCATTGTCCTGAAAGAGCAGCGGATAATAATGAAAGTCATAGAGCAGGCTGTCATCAATGGCGCCCGATACCTGCATCCGCGACGTCAGCGCATTGTCCAGATGCTCGCGACTGAAGCGCACCGGATCGAATACGTCGTAGAGGGCGAGATATTGCCAGTCGAAGCCGTCGGGCGGACAGGGTTGCTCTCCGGCAAGTCGGAAACGCCGTGCCGTGACCGATCCCCGGAAGCGCAGCGCATCGCGAATATGGATGTTGCTGTACTGATCCTCCATATCGGCCTCCCGGCCCGGAACGGCTTTGGTCAGCACGACCAGCACGGCATCGATCATCGCTTTTGCCTTTCCTCTCCTGATTTTTGTTCTCTCAGCCCTGCCGGACGGGCGGCACGAAAGACGTCGGCGCGCCCATCGTCGCCCGATAGGACAGGGGCTGCTTTCCGTCCGTGTCCCTGATGCCGTACCGCTCCGCCAGTTCCGCGCCGATCAGCGCCTGGCCCGAAAGGGCGGCAAGGTCCGGGTCCTGCGCCAGGCGATCCAGGACCAGGCCCGAAAATTCCGGCGTTTCCCAATGGGGCATGGCGGCGCGCAGGTCTTCGGGGATCATTTCAGGCGGCATGGCTTTCACCGCGTCGGTGAGGATGAAGCCCGGCCAGAAGGACACGACGGACACGCCGTGCGGCGCGAGATCGACCGCCATGTCGGCGGTCATCTTGTCCGTTCCCGCCTTGGCCGCGCCATAGGCCGGCCCGTGAAAATAGGATACCGCGCCATAGAAGGAAATGCTGGCGATCAGCCCCCTGCCCGCCGCCACCATCAACGGCGCCGCATGATACGCCGCGACATAGCTGGAACGCAGGCCGATGGTGATCATGTCCGCCAACCTGAGCGGCTTTTCCCAGAAGCCGCCCGGCGCGACCAGGTCGAGGCCGTAAACGGCGGCGGCATTGTTGACGAGCAGGTCCAGCCTGCCATCCGTCCGCTCGGCCAGTTGCGCGAACGCTCTTTCGACCGCATCATCATCCCGGTGCTCGCATAACAGCGGGATGCCCTTGCCGCCCGACTGTTCGATTTCTCCCACGACCGCGTCAAGCTGCGCCTCGTCGCGTCCGGTGATCGCCACCACATGACCGCGCGAAGCCAGGCCCCGCGCCATGCCGCGCCCCAGCCCGCGCGTCGCGCCTGTCACCAGTACTATCTTTTCGCTCATATCCTGCTCCTGTCCTTAATATTGACATCGCCACTAGGGACAGGGCCTGACCTGTCCCATGGCAGAGGGTGACCGCCCTTCAGTCGAAGCGCGTCGCCGGCAGGACGACATGGCGGGCGGCCTCGCCCAGCGCGGTCGGTCCGAACAGTTGCAGCCGCCGTCCCTCGATGGTCGCGAGCACAGCGATGAGCGCGGCGTCCTCCTCCGGCCCGGCTTTGAGGATATATGCTTCCAGCGCCTCGGCGGCGTCGATCCAGCGCTCGAAGCCGCGGCCGAGAAGCGCGGACACATCGGCGATGTTGCGCGCGACCATGTCCGCCCCATGATCGTCGGCGCGCTGTACCCATTCGATCAGTTCGGCGACCTGCGCCTTGTGCGTTTCCGCCGCCTCCCCCGTCACCGGCAACGTCCCGAGCGTATCGACCAGTTTGGCCAGAAGCGGCGCATTGTCGCCCGTGCGCTGTTCCAGCGGCCGCAGTTCGGGCAGCGCATCGCCGGTCAGGTGCGACAGCGCCAGCAAGATGGAGCGGCGCAGCGCGAGATCGAACATGAGATAGACCGAATGCGGATCGCCGGGGCATGGCTTGCCGACCGTCCCGGTGAACTGCATCGTGCCGAGCAGCGAGAATTGCAGAACGTGGAAAACCACCGCGTCATGATTGACCGGCTCGCCCGTCGCTTCCTCATAATAGCGGACCAGTTCCGGCAGCGGCGCACCCAGCGGCTCATAGCTGTTGCGCATCCCCATGGTGGCGATGTCGACCAGCGGATCGCCGATCATCGAAAATTCGAAATCGTAGAGCTTGGTCATCGCCCCCTGATCGACCAGATATTGGCCCGAATCGAACTGGATGAAGCTGGCGCGATCGCGGTGCCGCGGTACATTGCGGCGCAGCCAGCCGATGACGAATTCCAGCAACGGCTCGGGTCGACTCTTCGTCCGCCGATAATGCGGCATATAGGCATCCAGGCCGACCAGCGCGATCGCCTCTGCGCCCTCGGGCCGATGCACGCCCGCGGCCATGAAGGGTTCGACCGGCAACCGGTGCATCGCGGCGACGGCCTGCATATAAACGCGGCCGATAACGCTTTTCGTCGCAGCATCAAGCGCCGAAAAATCGCGCGTTCCTTCGATCGCCTCCATCACAATGCAGGGCGGATCGGCGAGATAGCCGTAGATCTCCGGCACCGGCAGCCCCTGGCCGTGCAGCACGGCGATAACATCCGCCTCGCGCTTGAGGTCAGGGAAGATCGATACGTCGCCGCCCCGATCGCCACGCAGGTGCAGGCGGCGGACCGTCCCTTCCCTTTCGACGTCGACGAACCAGGAGGGGCGCCAGCGGACGAGGCGTTCAAGCCCGACGACCTTGCCGCCGGTCAGTTGCTCGACAAAGGCGGTGATTCGGCCGACCGCGGCATCGTCATAATTGTTGAGCGGCGCGGCCGTCGTCACTGCCCACCCTCCCCGGCGGAAAAGGCCTCGGCCACGGCCCGGGTGTCCATATATTCCTTGCCGGATACGATCTGCCCGTTCCGGATGATCAGCAGATTATGATAGTCGTTGCGATAGACCCGGTCCGGAAAGACCATTTCGCCCCGCACTTCCACAGCCACCCGATCCCCCTCAGCGGTGATCGCGATCACCTCGGCCGTGCGCTTCTGCGCGCTTAGCAGTCCGCCCTTCACGCTGGCGATGAAGTCGGCCCGGCTCATGTCGCCATGACCCAATATCCACCACTGGCAATCGGGATGCTGAAGGGCCTCGATCGTCTCGACATCGCCCTCCTCCACTGCCCGCATGTAGCTGCGGGCCACTGCCTTGTTCGCTTCGATATCGCTCATCACCCTCTCCGATGCTTCTATGCCGCCGAATTCGCCGACGGTCGTCGCGGACTATTGCTCTTGTGCAGGCGCAACCGCCGTCAGGAACCCTATCCATGGGCGGGTGGCCCTGGCGCGATCGCTCCACACTCTCCGCTCGTACAAGAAAGTGGAGGGGGAGAGCGCATGACGACCAAGAGCATGACGATGAAGCTATGTACCTATATGGGCGCAATAGCCGGGACGATGATGTTTGTTGGCATATGGCCGGTCGCGCACATGTTCCCGCCGCTCGACCCGTCCATGCCGGCCGCAGAGGCGGCAGCTTATTATCGCAGCCACCAGATCGGCATATTGGCGGGGGCCATCCTGATCGCCTCTTCTTCCGTGCTCTTTTTCCCCTTCCTCGCCGCGATCGCCACCTTCATGAAGAAGATCGAAGGGCCGATTGCGCCCTTGACCTGGGCCTTCGTGATGGTCGTGGCCTTCGGCTTCGTTACCCTGTTCTTCGCCGGGTTGATCTTCACGGCGGCCGCCTATCGGCTCGACCGGCCGGACGCCGTCGTCAGCGCGCTGAGCGATATCGCCTTCCTGCTGTTCGTTATGCCCGCCGTACCTGCCTTCGTGCAGAAGCTGCTGACCGGCTTTGTCATTCTGGGGGATCGCCGCGCGCAACCCATCCTGCCGCGCTGGCTAGGCTATATGAACCTGTGGACCGGCGTGCTGCTGCTGCCCGGACTGGCGATCGGCCTGTTCAAGACCGGACCTTTCGCCTGGAATGGCGCCCTGGCCTTCTGGTTGCCCGCCGTCGTGTTCGGCATCTGGTTCAACCTGATGATTGTCGCCATGCTCGGCGCGATCAAGCGCGACGCGCTGGGTGGCGAATAATGGCGGCATCGCAAGCGGTTGCCTCGTCTCCGCGCGGCCATGTGCCGGGCGAGGAAGGCGTATGGGTGTTCATCGGCGGCGACCTCATCGTCTTTGCCGTCTTCTTCGTCACCTATGCGCTCGCCCGGCAGCAGGAACTGGCGCTATTCGAAAGTGCGCAGGCGCTGCTCGACCGGCGCCTCGGCCTGCTCAACACGCTGCTGTTGTTGACCAGCAGCCTGTTCGTAGCACAGGCCGTCGCGGCCGTCCGCCGGGGCGACGGCAGGGCGCGCCGGTTGCTGCTGGGCGCGATCCTGCTCGGCAGCGGCTTCGTGATCGTCAAGGCCTTCGAATATTCGGCCAAGATCGCGCAGGGCTTCACGCTCAACAGCAACAGTTTTTCGATCTATTATTATATGTTTACCGGCATCCATCTAGTGCATGTGCTGATCGGGCTGGGCGTGCTGTGCTTCACCTTGGCGCGCTTCGACCGGGCCGGGCGGATGCAGGGGGGCGTCGCCCTGATCGAGGGGAGCGGCGCCTTCTGGCATCTGGTGGACCTGCTCTGGATCATCCTCTTCGCCCTCCTCTACCTGCTCTAGGAAAGCTGTTTCATGGCCATGATCTGGCGTAGCCGCATCACATGGGTCTGGGCGATGCTGATCGCCGCAACCTTTCTGTCATTCGAAACGATGGCGTTGGGCAATGCCTTTCTGCTTCGCTCCGTCATCCTCGTCATCGCCTTCACGAAAGTTCTGCTCGTCGGCCGCGAGTTTATGGAGTTGCGGCACGCGCCGCGCTGGCTGCTCTGGGGATTCCAGAGCTGGGCGATCCTGACCTGCCTGGTCCTGATCGCCCTGTTTCGCACCTGACGCGATCAGGCCGGCACTTCCGTCCCGCCTGCCGCGGCCTCGTCAATGCCCATCTTGCGCGTGAGGTCAGCCATATCGAGATATTCGCGCCAACGCGAAATCAGCCCGGCGTCGTCAAACTCATAGATGGCGACCATTTGGTGCGGACAGGGCCGTCCCATGATGATGGCGGTATCGGACCGCTCCTGCATCACCATCCGGTCGTTGGAGAGGATGTTCACCTCATTGCACTTGTTGTTCGTGGCGAAGGCCATTTGCCGCTCGATCTCGGCGCGCAATGCCGTCTTGCCCTTCACCACGGGACCGCCGGGAACCCAGAGCTGCCAATCGGCATCTTCCGCCATCATTGACAGGATCTTCTCGACGTCGGGCCTGCTGGCATCGCTGCCATCGCCCCAGGCATCGCAAAATTCCCGTACCTTCCGTTCCAGTTCCGCGCTCATCATCCTCTCCATTTTCTGATTTCATCCTGGCTCATTTTGCCGTTCATCCGTGGGACAAGGCCCGCGTGACGCTGATGAACGGCACGGTGCAGCTCTGACCGCCATCCACCGGATACAGCATGCCGTTGACGTAGCGGGACTCGTCGGACGCGAGGAACAGCGCCATGGCGGCAATGTCTTCCGGCTCCCCAATAAATGGCGTGTTGAGCACCTCCAGAAACAGCCGATCCATCTCGGGCGTGGACCATTGCAGCTTGGCAGGCGTCTGCGTCGGACCGGGTAGTATCGCATTGCTGCGGATGCCCCGTTTGCCGTAGGTGGCGGCGATCGCCTGCACGAACCAGTTGAGCGCAGCTTTGGACGATCCATAGCTATAGGCTGTGATATCCCCGCCCATGGAACTGCCCGATGAAGTGGAGATGATCGACCCCGCGCCGCGCTCCAGCATGTGCGGAATCGCGAGTTTGCTCGCCAGAACGGCACCCAATACATTCACCCTCAAATTGGCGAGGAAGATGTCGGGATCGAAGGCCAGGAAATCCATGTCGCGAATGGCGTGGTCCTGATTGACGTACAAGGCGTTGTTGAAGAGCACGTCGATGCGGCCGAAATCCGCGATCGTCTGGCTGACCATCTTTTCCAGATCGCCCTGTTCGCCGACATCGACGGTCATCGCGCGCGCGGATCCGCCGGCGTCGACGACGGCCTGCGCGGTTGCCTCGGCAGCTTCGGCGCGAATGTCCGCGACGATCACCGTCGCGCCTTCCCGCGCGAACATCAACGCGCTGGCGCGTCCGATGCCGCTCCCGCTGCCGGTGATGATGCAAATCTTGTTGGCAAGGCGGGTCATTCTGCTTCCTCTCGCTTGTTAATTCATGATCGGCTGCTGCACGTTGGCATCAGCGCAGATCACGCTTCCTGATCGACAGGATCAGGATAAAGGCACGGCTGCGCTGAGGATCGGCCTCGACACGGGTCGCGACCCGCTGCACCAGACTGGCCAACAACGCGTCCCGGTCGCGGGACGCATCGACCCGCGTCAGGAAGTTGGGGCCGTTGGCCGCGCCCATCATGGCTGCCCACAGCCGCCCCAGTTCGGCCGCATCGCCAGATCGCTGATAAGCATCCCAATAGGGATCAGGGGACGGGATCGCGGCGAGATGCTCCAGTTCCAGTTCGGGCACCAGGCCGGCATCGAAAGGCGCTCGTATCTGATCGAGTGAACGCCCCGCCGACGGCGCAGTCATCCTTAGCGTCTCATCGGCGCTGAGTAGTCCTTCGCCCTCCATGTCGACGATCGATTGCCAGAAATTTCCGGCCATCCATTCGAAGCCGTGGCTGTCGGGCCCCCTGCCCATGAACTGACAGATCAGGCGTCCTCCCGGCCGCAATTCGACAGCGCGCGCCTTCAGGAAGGCCAACCAATCCTTCGCCAGCACGGCCTCGACGGCGGCACGCGCCTGTGCGGACCGACTGAAAATCGCCCAGCCATGATCCGCGACATCGACCGGATTGCAGCTCATCCAGTGCAGCGCGTTGGAGGACCAGCCCAGGTCGACGCTGCCGGGCGGCAATATCGCATCGAAATAGGATCGGCCGATCGCGGATGGAAAGACACCCTGTCGGCCGTTCAGATAGCTCGCCGGATCCCGGTCCAGCAGGCCGAACAGCGAGGTGAAATCATTCGAGGGCAGATCCGTATGCACGACCTGCACCGGTCTCTGCGCGTCGTGCGCGCGAACCAGATCGATAGCTGTCGCCATCGGCGCCATCGAATTGCGTCCTTGCGACGCGCCATAATCGACAATGCTGACGGGACCGACAGAACCGACCCCAATGGCCCGCGCCGCCGCCTCCAGCAGTGGAAGCGCGGATTGCAGATTGGCCTGTTGCAGGCCCGAATGGCGGTTGTATAGCCCGTCCCCCGCCATGGCCGCGACAGCAGCGGGATCAGCCATAGAATGTCTCCGCGATGCGCTGCGTGTAGATCGCGCTTTTTTCGGGCGACAGGCCATAATGGGGGATCACCGGCGTAATCGCGTCGGCCAGGGCGGCGCGCCGCGCGACCCGGCTGCGCACCTCATCAACCGTTCCAACCACGGCGATGCTTTCCACCATCTCGTCGGAGCATGCCGCCGCCATACCCGCCATGTCGCCCTGCGCGAAGGCGGCCTGGATCGCCGATGCCTCGCGGCCGAAACCGATTTCCTCGAAATAGCGCAGATATTGGGGTGACTGGCTGTAATAGGCCACGGTCCCTCGGCAATCCTCAATCGCCTCGCGCTTGTCGTCGGAAATCGCCGTAAATATCGAAATGTTGAGCGAGAAGTCCTTGCGTGCCCGCCCGACCCGATCCAGCCCGGCCTTGATCTGGGCGGCCACTTCCCGCTCGATCCAGGCATCGTTCCACAGCGGGTGCCCGAGCAGCCCGTCGGCAATTTCCGCCGCCTGCGCGCAGGCCTTCTGGAACACCGCCGGCAGGACGATGGGAATGTCGCCGCGCACCGGCTTATGCAGCAGGCGGAAGTGCGAGAGGTCGAGGCGGTGATAGTCGCCCGCCAGTTCTGTGAGCTCCCCCGTATGCCCGCGCGCGACAATGGCGCGGATCATGCCCACGATCTCGCGCATATGGGCGAGCGGCTTGCCATAGGCGCTGCCGAACGATCCCTCGATCTGGCTCTGCGCGCTGGATCCCAGCCCCAGCACCACCCGGCCGTTGCTGATGAGGTCCAGGTCGATGGCGCTGCACGCGGTTTCCAGCGGGCTGCGCACGAACGCCAGCGCGATGCCGGTCCCCAGCTTGATGCGCTGCGTGGCCGGGGCGACGGCGGCCAATGTCGTGAAGGGCGCGCCGAACATCTGGGGCGCCCACACCCCTTCCACGCCCGCCGCTTCGTAGCTCTGCGCCAGCGCCGACAGATCGGCGCCCGGCATCGGGACGATCTGCGCCCAGACAGCCTTGCGATCGGTCATCCCCATTCCCCTTCAAAAGCCGCTTGTGTCGAAATAGTCGCGCCAGGCGACGATATGGGGGCCGTCCATTTCCAGCGCGCCCATCAGCCGCAGCGAGAGCATTTCCTGCCCGTCCGGCCCGTAGAAAATATCGCTGCGCTCGGTCAGGACGACATGGCCCGCGGCCGCTGCATGATGGATCACGACCTCGCAGCGTTCGAAAGGAATCCGGCCCAGAAAGCCCTCGACGAACTGCTTCGCCTCATCGAACCCGACAGTCGTCGCCACGCCGACATTTTCCCAACGCGTATCCGCCGTAAACCGGCGCTCCATGGCGGACAGCATGTCGTCGCGCGAGCCGCCGCTTTCCCGAAAAAACGCCAATGCTTCGTCCAGTGGACCGGGCATGTCACCCCCCTGCTTCTCTGTTGCGCGGGCATCATGGCGCGGGGCGGTCCCCTTCTGCCCTGCCGAAAGATAGCCATTGGATTTTGATGGAGGGATCGGCACGCCATCGGGCGGAAAGGTCATTCTGAGAATAGTATGTCCTCCCCATAACAGTGAATCGAGCGGCCAAATATCGGGCGTCGCCTATACTTCGCGGCAAAGCTGAGAGGAGTTTTCATTGATGAGCGCCGTCGACGAACTGATAGCCCTTGCCCGATCACCGGATCCGTTCCGGAATGCCCCGGACAATCTGGCCGAACTGCAACTGGAAGCGGCGCGGGAGCGCTTCGCGGAGCGCCGCCAGCAGATCAGGGTGCTCGACAAGCGGGCGAAGGAAGCTGGCGTCGACAGCATCGACAGCCTGGCCGACCTCGTCCCGCTCCTGTTCGCCCACACCAACTATAAGAGCTATCCCGAAGCGTTCGTCGACAACGGCCAGTGGAAGCATATGAACATATGGCTCGGTACGCTGAGCAGCCATGCCACCGACAATATCGACGTTGCGGACGTGCGCGACATCGACGAATGGCTGGATCGCGCCAGGGCAGCGGGCCACCATGTCTTCGCGTCGAGTGGGACGTCGGGCAAATCCTCCTTCCTCAACCAGTCGACGCAGGACCGCGACCTGTTGCTCGCCGCTTGTCTGGCGGCGGCCGACCTGTCGACGCCGGCCTATGTCCCCGATCATAGCCGTTCGGTCTTCACCATGATGCCGCCGCGCGGCACCCACAAGATGATCGACTTCTGCAACGTCCATTTCCCGCGCTGGGCGGCGCCGGGCGAATTTCATCGCCTGAGCGACTATCCGATGCGCGCCTTCGACGCCATGCGTCCCGCGCAGCTGCGCCGCCTGCTCGCGGCCGGCAGGGTCGGTCCCGGCGAGGTCGCCGCCTACGAGGCGGAGGTCGAAGCCCGCCAGCAGGCGCGGGCAGGCGAGTTCGACGCATGGATGGACCTGCTTGTCAGCCGCCGGGATCGCCCGCTCTATATCGGCGTCATGTATGGCGTCGCCTGGCAGATCGTGCACGCCCTGCGCGCGCGCGGGATTAAGGATGGCGATTTCCACCCCGACACGCTGATGAGCTTTGGCGGCGGCACCAAGGGGGCAGCGGTCCCAGCCGACTATAAGGAACAGATTATGGGATTTTTCGGCGTCACGCCGGACCGCATAACCAGTTCCTATGCGATGGTCGAAATGAGCGGCTTCTGCGCCAAGATCCAGCCGACCGAATCCTATGCGGTGCCGCCCTGGATCATTCCCCTCATCCTCGACAAGCCGGGCGAAACGCTGCTGGGCACGACCAAGGATGCGGGCCGGGTCGAAGGCCGCATGGCGTTCTTCGACATATTGGCGGACGGCCGGTGGGGCGGCATCATCTCCGGCGACAAGGTGCAGGTGGAATTCGGGTCCGGCCTGGAAGGCGTGAAGACGCCGGTCGTCCATGCCATCGCCCGCTACGCCGATCTGGAAGAGGGGGAGGACAAGCTCAGCTGCGCTGGATCGATCGATTCCTATGTGCGCGGATCGATCACCGCACCGCAGCCGGTCGCGGCCTGAACGACAGGAGGCAGACATGCTGCATGAAATCATCGCCGACAATGATCGGCTGCTCGTTCCCCATGTGATCAAGGGCGCGGTTCAACTCGACGCCGCCGTGGAGCACCGGTCGCGGGCCAGCGGCTCGACGGTCATGACCCCGTCGATCGATCTGGACTCGCTGATCTGGCCGCGAAGTCAGCCCGGTCCCGCCTTCGACACGCCGCTTGCGGAGATCGTGGATTTTCTCGTCGAGGTCGGCAAGGCGCTCGATTTCGACCGGAATATCCATCTTCAGGAGGCCGCCGCCTATAATCTGCGCTGTAACAGCCTGGGAGCGCGCATCCTTGAGAATTGCTACCGCGACATCGCCTGGTTCTTCGCCCGCGACGCGGTCGAGGCGGAGGCTGAACAGTCGCTGGGATCGCTTGACCTGCTGGATGGATGGGGGCGACGCGACATTCAGGGCACGGCCTTCGACATCCGCGCCTTCCCGCCGCGCATGGTGCATGTTCTGGCCGGCAACGCCCCGATCGTGCCGCCGGTCACGATCGTCCGAGGGGCGATCAGCAAGGGCGTCCACCTGCTGAAAATGCCGTCCAACGACATGTTCACCGCGACCGCCCTTTTGCGGACTATGGCCGATGTCGGCCCCAACCATCCGGTGACGCGGTCCTTTTCCGCCGCTTACTGGCGCGGCGGGGATGCCAGCATCGAAAATCACATCCTGCGCTCGCAATATTTCGACAAGCTCGCCGTCTGGGGCGGCGAGGCGGCGGTGCGCCATGCCATGCAATATGCCGCGCCGGGCTTCGAGATCATGTCCTTCGATCCGAAGGTGTCCATCTCGCTGATCGGTCGCGAAGCCTTTGACGGCATCCCCCTCGCGACCGTCGCCGAAAGAAGCGCGGCCGACATCATCGCCTTCAACCAGGATGCGTGCAGTTGCGCTCGCTTCCAGTTCATCGAGGGATCGGACGATCAGGTCGACCGCTATTGCGAAGCGCTGGTGGAGGCGATGGGCCAGGACATCCGCTATGGCGCGGGACCCGACGGCCCGCTGCCCCCCGCCATGCTGATCGAGGAACTGAACATGCTGGGCAATCTGGAGCCCATCTATCGCCTGTTCGGGCGGCCCGACGGCCGGGGCATGGTTATCCGCTCCAGCGAACCGGTGTCGTTCAATCCGGGCGGCAAGCTCGTCAATGTCGTCACCGTCGATCGGCTTGCGGACGCGATCCAGCATGTCACCGTCGCGACCCAGTCGGTCGGCGTCTATCCCCCCTCCCGCATCGCCGAGGTGCGCGACGGGCTTGCCTCGGCGGGCGCCCAGCGCATCGTCGGCCTCGGCAACATCAACACCGGAAAATTCGGCGGCCTGCCGCACGATGGGGGATGGCCCGTGCACAAGATGATGCACTGGGTCGTCACGGAAGCAGCGAAAGATTGAACCAGATCATGACACAGACGACTCTTCAGGCGCTGTCGCTCGACAGCTATCGCCTGCTCGGCCGCTCGGGCCTGCGCGTTTCTCCGCTGACGCTCGGAACCATGACCTTTGGCGAAGAATGGGGCGCCGACGAGCAGGAATCCCGCCTTATCTTCGACAGCTATGTCGACCAGGGCGGCAACTTCATCGACACGGCTGGCTATTATGCCGACGGCGCATCGGAGATATTGACGGGCAAGTTCGCGGAGGCGAAGCGCGAACGGCTGGTTCTTTCCACCAAATATTCGCTGACCCGCTCAGTCGGCGATCCCAATGCCGCTGGCAACAGCCGCCGAAACATGGTGCAGACGGTGGAAACGAGCCTCAAGCGGCTGAAGACGGATCGGATCGACCTGTTCTTCCTGCATGTCTGGGACGATATGACGCCTGCGGACGAGATTTTGCGCGCGTTCGACGACTTGGTGCGGCAGGGCAAAATCCTCTATCTTGGCCTGTCGGACACTCCCGCCTGGCAGATGGCCCGGTTGCAGACCCTGGCGGAATTGCGTGGCTGGAGCCAGCTGGTGGCCTTGCAGTCCGAATATAATCTGGTTGAGCGCACGGCCGAGCGCGACCTTATCCCCGCCGCCAAGGCGCTGGGTATCGGCGTCATGCCCTGGTCACCGCTGGCGAGCGGCATGTTGTCGGGCAAATATGCGACGGGTGGCAGCGCCCATGCCGGCGAGGCTGGCGGCCGTGGCTCCCTGCTCGAAGCGGCAGGCCGCCTCGATGCGCGCGTGGTGGCCATTGCGGACGCGGTGAAGGCCGTCGCCGACGAGATGGGCGTCACCTCGGCGCAAGTGGCGATCGCCTGGACCCTTGCCAATCCGGCAGTCGTCTCTCCGCTGCTGGGCGCGCGGACGATGCGGCAATATGAAGACAATGTCGCCGCGCTTGGCGTCAGGCTGGAGCCCGCGCAGCTGGAACGGCTGGACGCGGTAAGTCGCACGCCGCTCGGCTTTCCGCATGATTTCCTCGCCTCACCCTTCATCCGCCATGGGCTGACGGGCGGCACAAACATCCGGCCGCGCGCTTGATCAGGCGGCGCGGATGAGCCTTCCGGGACGCGCGCCGGTATCGGCGCCGTCCCGCCGGGTGATGACCCCGCTGACCATCGTGGCGCGATAACCGGTGGCCTGCTGCGCCAGACGGCGCCCGCCGCCGGGCAGATCATGCACGACATGGGGGGCATGCAAGTGCAGCGCGCCATGATCGATCAGGTTGATGTCGGCCTTCAATCCCGGCTTCAGCCGCCCCCGGTCCCGCAATCCCAGGAAGTCGGCATTGTCCGCGCTCAGCGCCTTGACCGCCGCCGGGATCGTTAGTTGCTCGCCAGCCCGATCGCGGGTCCAATAGGCCAGCATCGTGGTCGGATAGCTGGCATCGCAGATGATGCCATAATGCGCGCCGCCGTCGCCCAGTCCCACGATGCTGTAGGGATCGCGCATCATGGCCAGGGCAGGGTTGAGCGACCTTTCCGCATAGTTGGAAAAGGGCATCAGGATCAGCGCATGGCCATCCTGCTCCAGCATCAGATCATAGACCAGTTCGACCGGGCTGACGCCGCGCTGTCCGGCCAGCGCGGCGATGCTCTGGTCGGGTGACGGCTCATAATCGGGCTCGGCTCCCAGCGGATAGATATTGTCCCATGTCCGCAGCAAGCGATGCAGCGGCGTCGGCGTCTCGTCGGGCTCCTCCGCGATCAGCCGGGCGCGGAAGGCGGGATCGCGCATGATGGCGACCTTTTCCGCCAGCGGCCGGTCGGCGATCGCACGATAGCTTGCACAATGGCTGAACGCGTTGGCCGACGTCGACAACCCGCACATCGCGCCCATCGGCCGGGGGAAAACCTGCGCCAGCACTGGCGCCGCGCCGCTGCGATTATGTTCGGCCAGCGCATCCATGGTGCGCCGCCAGCCCTGCGGATCGGTCGACCATTGGGCGAGCGAATAGGTCAGCGGACGCCCCGACGTGCTGGTCATGCGCTTCATGAGGTCGAGATCGCTGGCCCAGTCGGCGGTATCGAGATTGGGGATCATCTGCAGCACGCCGCGCCCCGCATCCCCGACCGATCGGGCGATCGCCACCAGTTCGTCGCTGTCCGCTTGAAAGGACGGGATGAACGCCCCGTCACCGCGCCGGTGCACCAGCGAACGGGATGTGGCAAAGCCAAGCGCCCCGGCCGCCATCCCCTCCGCCACCAGTTGCGCCATCCGCGCCACATCCGCCGCCGTCGCCGGCTCGCGATCCAGCCCGCGCTGGCCCATCGCATAGACCCGCAGGGGGGAATGGGGAATATAGGCGCCGACGTCGGCGTCCCATGCGCGCGCTTCCAGGGATTTCAGATAGTCTGGGAAGCTCTCCCAGTTCCATATGTGGACGGCTCCCTCTTGCAAGGGCTGAACGGAAAATTTGATCGGATCGCTTGCTTCCATATGTCCGGCCTTTCGGTGCGGTCGCACGTGACCGCTGGCCAAGATGGTTTCCGCGGTGTGTGTTCCCAACAAGGCAGCGGCCTGTGATGGCCATTGGAACTGACGGAGTGTCACACGCCTCGGATCGATCGATCGCACCATCTGCTCTCTTCATGCAAGATCACGGATCAGCTCAGTACGATAGCATTGATATTTTGCTCATCGTCCCTGGCTAATTCTTATGCTGCTACCGCAGTTAGCGCGGGCGGCGCGACGCACTGGTATCGCTCGCCGCTCACCATGAGTTTCCACGCGACACGTGCGGCTTTGTTAGCAACGGCAACCGCAACGAGCTTAGGCGATTTTCGTGCAATCAAGCCGATAAGCCACGGTGTTAGATTCCTGCCTCGCCCATTGCGGGCGTGCTGAACGACTGCGGTGGCTCCGACCACGAGCGTGCTTCTGAGAAGCTCATCACCAGCGCGAGTGATAACGCCGTGTCTTGTCTTGCCGGCGGTCGAGTGATCTTTGGGGGTCAGGCCCATCCATGCCGCAAAATCCCGACCGGATTTGAATAGATGCGGATCGGGCGTTTTCATCATGAGCAAGGTCGCGCCGATAGGCCCAACGCCGGGAATTTTGGCCAGTCGCTGACTACATTCGTCGTTGCGATGCCATTCCATCAGCTTCGCGTCGATCCGTTCGATCTCGCACTGGAGCTGCGCATATTCCTTTCCCTGCAGCGCAAAAAGTTCGCGCGCCAATTCGGGTATCGTTTCATCTTCCGCGATGCACTCGAGAAGCGGTACGACGCGACATGCACCCGTCGCCGCGGTGATGCCGAACTCCGCGCCATACCCTCGTATAGCGTTGACGAGCTGGGTGCGCTTCTGAATAAGCCTTTCGCGCACCCCGACCAACATGAGCGCGGCCTGTTGTTCTGCAGTCTTTACCGGAACGAAGCGCATTGTTGGGCGGCTCACCGCTTCGCAGAGAGCTTCGGCATCCGCAGCGTCGTTCTTGCCGCGCTTGACGTAGGGCTTCGCTAATTGCGGCGCGATCAACCTTACATCATGCCCGAGCGATCCGAGAAGACGAGCCCAATGATGTGAACTGCCGCATGCCTCGATAGCGACGAGGGTGGGTGGCAGCTTTTCGAAAAACCGAATCATCTCTCGGCGCGTCAACTTCTTGCGCAGCACTGGCTTCTCCGCTGCATCGACGCCATGCAGTTGAAAAACGTTCTTTGACGTATCCATGCCTATGCGGGTAATTTGCTCCACGGGCGGCTCCCTTGATTGAGTCTTGCAACGCACTCACTCTGGCACATTGCGATGCCGTTGGGAGCCGTCCACCCCAACAGGGCAGACCCTTGGCCATCACCGCTTCGGGAATGTCCTCCACCCCCTCCATGACGTTGACCAGCGCCTCGCGGTCCTCCGGCCGGCACGGCGCGAAGCCGACACCGCAATTGCCGATAACGACGGTGGTGACGCCATGGTCGGTGGACGGCACCAGACTGTCCGTCCATGTGACCTGTCCGTCATAATGGGTATGAACATCGACGAAGCCGGGCGTGACGAGGAGGCCGCGGGCGTCGATCTCCTCTCGCCCCCGCCCGACGTCAACGCCGATCCTCGCGATACGTCCATCAACGATGGCGATGTCCGCCTCGAACGGATCGCCGCCCTGCCCGTCGACGATCGTGCCGCCCCGGATCACCAGATCAGCTTTCACCATGTCCGTCGCTCCTCTCAGCCTGCCAGCGCAGCCAGCATCTCGCCCGATGCCTGCTCTTCCGTGACCCACTTCACCATGCGGCGGACCGGCTCGATCGCGTCCTGCCTTTCCATATTATGCTGCATAGTCGCAGCCCCGCCCAGCGATACGATCCGCTGCGCGCCCTGAAAGGCGAGGCGGTCGCGCAGCTCGTCCTTGAGACTTTCGGGAAAGATGCCGATCGTCTGGGTATAGGCGTTGACCGCGCTGACGGCCGTTTCCCGGCTGTCGATCGGCACGATATTGCCCACCCGGCATGCGAGCGTGCGGGAAAAATCGACCGGATATTCTTCCTGGCTCACGATCACCGCGCCTTCGTTGGCGCGGCCGCCGAAGATGCGATAATCCTCGTCGTTGAGGCGGATGCCGTCGATCTCGGCCTTGAGCGCACCGTCAAACGCCTTGTGCGGCGTGCTCAGATGATCGGGCAGGCGCTGGAGCGCGTCGAAGGTCATTTGCCCCAGCCGATTGGCACGCTCCAGCCCGGCCTCGTCCGTGCCGCATTCGACATAGATGACGCGCGCGGACACGCAGCCTTCCTGATTTTGCGCGCCGATGTCGAGCGCCAGACGGCGCGCCACTTGCCCCAGCGTCTCCTCATCGGCGAAGGCTTCGCGACCAATGATCGTTCCCGACAGCTTGGGATCCTGGGTGATGAGGTCGATGCCTGGTTGCAGATAGCGCGTGATATGCTTGACCGAATCGAACCCGCCCCAGGCAACGATCTTCTCGACGCCGCGCGGATCGTAGATCGCCGACTCCACCTGATCGTCGCCGCCTTTCCAATAGGCGACGGAGACATGTTTCGACAGCGGATGGTCGGGGTCCATCTCGACCATGGTGCGCACGAGCGCAGAGGCCGTCAGCGGATCGTTGGATGGCAGCTTGATGATCGCATCGGACCGGGTCAGCGCATTGCGGATCACCGTCAGGATCGACACGATCGGTGCATTGCCGGCGATGACATGCACGGTCCGCGCACCGAAGGCGCGCGTGCGGGCGGTGAGGCCGGAAAATCTGCCAGCCCCCTGATCCACCCAGCCTTCCAGATATTCGACGCCGCAGGAGCGTTCCATCATCCGCCGCATTTCGGTCCGATCGAAAGCCGCGCCGATATGTTGGAAATGGACGCGCAATATGCTCTCCGACAGACCGGAGGTCAGGCAGGACAGGCGAAACGCCTCCTGCAAATGCCGGTTCTGACCGAAATCGAGCCGCTGTCCCAAAGCAACGAGGAAATCGAGTATCTCCTCAAAGCTCAGTGCATAGAGATCGGCCATGGCCGAAGGCGTGCGCAAGGGCAGGTGCGCGACATGCCTGGCGATGTCCGGCGCCGAAAAGCTGACACCGCCCCGGCGGCCGCCATAATCGATGTCGGCATCATCGATAATCTGGCCTCGGATGATCAGGGGCACGCGGAATGGATCAGTCATGGCTCTACTCACATCGACAGTTCGGCAAGAAATTCGATAGCGCGGTCGTGCGCTTCGGGAGCGCCGGCGCAGACGATGCGGTCGTCGCCGCCTTCCTTCTCGCTGTAGCGGCGTACCGGCGGAATGACGTGCGGCCCGGTGCGGCCGCAGGCGCAGGGCTTTTCCCAGCCCGCCAGCGTAATCTCATCCCCCGTCACCAGCCCGGCCCAATAGGTGTTGGGCATCAGGTCGAACGAGGCGAAGCGGCCGGTCAGGCCGTCCTTGCGGGGCAAGGGCTTGCCCGTCGCCGGGTCGAGGAGGAACGGGATCTGGATCGGCGGGATGTGATAATGGCCATGCTCGCACATCATCGACAGACCCATCTGTTCGGATGTGGCGTACATTTCATAGATGGTATCGAAACCCAGAAACTCGAGCACGCGCTCGCGCCAGTCGTCGGGCAGTTCCTTGCCCTTCTTGCCACCGCCGGTCAGGAGCACGCTGCCCTTGCCGAAGACGTTCTTGAGGCCGCGCTTCAGCCCCTCCTCCGCCCAGTCGTAGAGGATCGCCCACATCGCCGTCACATAGACGTCGCGCCCACCGAAGCGTCGCTGCGCCTCGCTGAAGAAATGCTTGAGATCGTCGGGCCGACGCCGCTCCAGCTCCAGCAGCGCCTCCCGCCGTTCCAGCAGGACCGGCGGAATGTCGATCATGCCCGCCTCACCCCGCGCCTCTGCCGCGCGAAGACGGCCGCCCAGTGACGCGATGTCGGCGCTGAACCGGGCATTGGGATAGAGGAACAAGGTGTTTTCCTCGCCCTTGGCATAGAGATCGACCTGGATGCCGTTGCCGCGCTGCATCGCGGCCGCGCCATAACGATAGCCCGGAATGATGATCGGCATCCCGTCCTTCACAATGTCCCGACCCCGGTCCGGCCACCAGTCGCGGATGATGACCCCGGAATGGACGATCGTCTCGCGCCACTGCTTCTTGCTGCGGGGGACGAAGCTCAGCTTACCTGTGGTGCCCGACGTATGCTGGATGGTCAGGTCTGTTTCCGCGTCGAGCAGGTCGATCCAGTCGTCGATCGTCTCGATACCGCTGGCATCGACATGAGAAATGTCGCTGGTCGTCAGGCCAGCGAGCCATTTGGTGAGCTTGTCGAAGCGGCTGCGCTCCAGATAGCTGATCGGATAGGATTTGTAGACGGTGTGCGGAAACAGAAGCGGCGCCAGATCGTCGATCGTCTCGATGGTCTCGATGCCCTGCTCCCGCGCCAGCTTGTCCAGCACCGACAGGCCCGGCCGCAATTCGGCAAAGCGCTTGCGCGCGCCTTCCAAATGCAGCCTGTCGATCTCCTCGCGGCTGAGCGTGAAAGCCTGCGCATAGGGCGCGTCATGGAAACTGGTGGGATCGGCGATCAGTCGATCGAGATAGCTGGTCATGGAGAAAATCCGCCTTTCTGTCGGGGACGGATTGTGGCGACGGCGGGGCGCTCCCCGCAATGCCGATGCCTACCGCCGGAGCGCCCAAACATCGCCAAGGGGACATGATGCAACAGATGGGTTGAGGATGGAGTATTAGTTGAGAGGCGGGCTCAACGCGATGCGCCACGGTCTTCGCGATATTCGCGTGGCGTCATGCCGGTCGCCTTGCGGAAGGCTGCCGAGAAAGCGGCGGCGCTCTGGAAGCCGCATTTGCCGGCGATTACCTTGATCATCGCCTCGTCGCGGACAAGCAGGTCTTGCGCACGCGCGATCCGGCGGCTGGCGATATAATCGGTCAGGGTTATGCCGGTGGTGGCCCGGAAAGTCCGAATCAAGTGGCGCGGGCTGGTACGAATTTCGGCGGCCAGATCGGCTACCGAAAGCATCTCGGCCAGATCGGCCTCTATCTTATCCTTGATGCGACGCAAACGCCAGCCGGGCATCTGTCCATGTGCGCTACGATCATCATATGGGGCTTGGCCAAAATGCCGGCACAGTTCGACGACGAGCATCAGCGCCATACTTTCGAGCAATATATCCTGCCCAAAGCCCGGGTTGCGCAATTCCTCCACCAAACGGGCAAGCCCCTGACGCACCCGACCGATCTTAACATCCTGACATGCAGCCAGATCGGCGACGCTGTCATCCTCGAACAGTTGCATCGCCCGGTCGTTTTCAAATGTCAGACACAGCAGGCTGTGTTCGCCCGGTTCGCTGAGGGTCGCAAATGCGCCACCCTTGGGCAGGAAGACTACATCGCCTGGCGGGTCTGCCAGTTCGCGTTCGCTGTTGAAGAAACGAGCAGTGGGGCAGCGCGGCCCGATGGAAAAATCCAGATAGTAAGAATCGGGTTGAAAAACCGATCGGCTGCTCTGGGTCCATCCGAAGTGACGGATATCGGCGAAAATGCCATTCGCATGGAACCGCCGTTCCACATGGAAATGCGACGCAGTGTGCGGGGCACAAAGCGGCAGACCAAGATCGGCTTCATGTCGCATCCTCAACCTCCTCGCCATCGATCAAATCTTGGCTCGATCCTGAAGCGCAGGACCATTATTTCCCTGTCGATCGCGAATGGCAAGTCAGTGCCGATCATGATCGTGCACGTCCGCGACTACCCATCGGCTCGCCCATGCAAACAGACCGGCGGCCAGTATGAAGAAGCAGGATCCCAGGCTGAGCGACAGGCGCAGCCCCTGCGCGCTTGCCGCCTCGCAGGCCGCGACTGCCTGCTTGGCGCACTCGGCAAGGCTGATGCCTGCCGACACCCGCGCGCTTTCCCCAAATATGTCGCTGGCAAGGCCGATCAGCGGCGGACCCAATCCATAGCCTAATAGGGAACTTGTGGCGATAATCACGGCGGAGGCCATGGCGCGCATATGCGGGGGCGCCACATCCTGCCCGTGCGCATACATGGCAGGCATGTAGAAATGCTGCCCCATGGATCCGAGCACCATCAACGCCACCGCAAGGCCGACTGTCGGAATCTGAAAAGCGAAGGCATATAGCGCCCCACACCAGAGCAAGCCGAAGGAGGGCAGCCAGGCCTTGATTCGCGGGTAGCGACGCGCGCCCAGGTCCATCATCGGACCGCCCAGCAGCGTGAAGACGATGCCGACGCCACCGATCACCAACCCCATCAATGCCGAAGCATTGGCCAGGGACAGACCATGTCCGCGCATCAGAAAGGATACCATATATTGTTGATTGGCATAGCTGCCGATCCCGGCGACGCCCCCCGCGACGGCCACCAGGGCGAAGCTGCGCCGGGCCAGCAGCTGGCGGCCGGTGTCGATGAATGACGCGCTATGGTGCGGTCGGGGCTCGCTCCGCGGCGGTTCCGGTACGGTGGCGCGGAACAGTAGAGCCATGACGATGCCTGCCATCCCGCAGATGAGGAAAGCCGTGCGCCACCCATAAGCGGCGATCAGAGCGCCCCCGCCCACCGCTGCGACGATGGCGCCGAAGGGGCCAGCGACCGCGAAGATGGCGATGGCGGTCGTTCGCCGTTGCGCGGGGAATGCGTCAGAGATCAGAGAATGCGAGGTCGGCGTGCATCCCGCTTCGCCAATGCTGACGGCGGCGCGCCCGACGAGCATCTGGACGAAATTGGCCGCAATTCCGCAAAAGGCCGTCATTGCACTCCAGAATGTCAGCGACATGGCGATGATCCCGACCCGGCGACCGCGGTCAGCCGCGCGCGCGATCGGGAAACTGAAGACCGTGTAGAGTATGGCGAAGGCGGGTCCGCCAATCAGGCCCAGCTGAAAATCGCTGAGATGGAGGTCGACCTTGATCATTTCCTGGGCGACCGAGAAGAGCAGTCGATCAATATAATTGAGGCAATTGAGCAGAAACAGCGCCACAATTGTCCACGATAACAGTGATCGCCTGCCGGCGGAAAGCGATGCGTTTTCCGCCATCGGTTGCGGACCTGCATCCACCATTGACGGATTGCGCATCACTCATCCTATTTCATCTTTATCGACTGTAATGAAGGTTATGCCAACACCGCACCCTATGCCTGCGCCACGACCATCGCCGGGACGACAGATGTCGCGCCGGAGACATATTCCTTCCCATATGGCTCCCCGTCGGTTCCCCGGATATTGCGCGAAACACAGGCAAAGGGGGATTTACGATGATCGCAGTCCGCGCGCCCGCCATGTCGATCTGCGGGCCGCCGCTTGGCACAGTCGCGCCACGCAGGCCGATCAGATCCATGGGTGAAGTGGACGACGCCACATCACCCATGCCCCTATGTCAGAAGCGATAGGAAACCGTTGCGCCCCATGTGCGCGGCGCTGCGGTAAAGCCGATCGCGGTGCCGAAGGTGCCATAACCGTTGAATATGGCGTTATAATATTTTGCCTGCGTCAGGTTGCGGCCCCAAAGGGTGAACTCCATTCCGCCGTCGAGCTTGAAATTCAGGCTTCCGTTCAGCACCCCATAGGCCTTGAGCCGACTGAAGCTGTTCTGCGTATTGATGAAGCTGATAGCCGCCGCACGCTCCGCCGCATCGTTCACGCCATCATTGAGCGCCGGTGTCGTCAAATCCGCAGTGGCATAGTCCTGGTAAACGGCGGAAGTGTAGGCATAGTCGGCATGCAGCGCAATTTCGCCCCCTTTGACCGGGAAGCGCTGCGTCGCGCCGATGTTCCAGGTCCAGCGCGGCGCGCGCGGAACGACCTCCCCGCTACGATCCACCGTACCGCCCAGGCCCGCCGCAGTGAATGATCCCGCAGCATATTTCGCCTTAAGCCAGGACAGGGCGCCGCTTAATTCCATGCCCTGCCACGGAATGAGCGTGCCTTCAAATTCCAGACCATAGGCTTTCACATCGCCTGCGTTCTGAACGAACTGGGTCAGATTACCGCCGACCAAGGCATTGACGACATTCTGGGCGCCGTTGCGCCAAATGTAGAATCCAGCGAAATTAGTCCGCAGATGCCGATCGAAAAAGTCGCCCTTGAAGCCGATCTCGGCATCCTTCACCTTTTCCGGAGCAAAGGAACTCGCATCGGGCGGGGTCGGACGCGAATTGAGACCGCCCGCCAGTGCGGCGCCCCCGGTCTTTACATAGATGAGCTTACCGTCTCCCAGCTCGTAGTCGATGCTGGCGAGCCAGGCGGGATAATCAAATTTGGCCGTCACCGGATCCGTGCAATCCGGACCGGGGGCGACCAGATTTGCATTGGCACCCACGGCGCATAGCCCCGTAGGGGGCAGCGTGATCAGCCGGCCGTTGGAGACGAACGAACCGGAAAAGCCCGGGATCCCTCCAATATAGCCCATGCGATTAATCGAACGCTTGTCCCAGGTATAGCGGAAACCGCCGGTCACGCGCAGCCGTTCGGTCAGGCTGTAGTTGACTTGGGCAAACAAGGCCTTCGATTCCGACTTGTATGTGGCAAGGTTGGTATTGGCCGGGGCCAGGTTGAAACCGAAGTCGGTATCCTGGAACACGAGCGACTGGGACTGCTCATCGCCCGTTTCCTTAAAATAGAAAGCGCCGAGAATGAATTCCAGTTTCCCCAGGTTACCGGAAAATTGCAGTTCCTGGCTACGCTGCTTTTGCGAATAGTCGCTCGCATAAGATGCGATCTTGGCAGGCGTACCGTCAAGATCAGTACCATCCCCGGTATCGGCCGCGCGATAGGCCGTTATCGATTTGATCTTAACGTCGCCCAGATCATATTCGATGGTCGCACGGACACCCCACGTCTTGTTATAATTATATGGCGTATCGATGTTGGCGTTGCCCGTGTTTGGATCATTATATGTTCTGTAGAATTGACTCTTGGTCTGGAGGAAGCTGGCAATGTCGAACTGGCGGGAATATAGCGCCAGCGCCGGTCCGGTCGGGTTGATACCGCGCAGAGCGACATTATTGTACGTATCCCTGATATTGGCATAGTCGGCCGACAGAGAGACGGTCATCGGGATCGCAGCCGGTTCCCAGTTCAGCGTGGCACGGCCCGCGATGTCGTGATCGATACGGGCCGCATCGACCCCTCTTATCGGGTTGTTCCCAAAACCCTTGCCCCTCTCGCCATAGCGGCCAGCCAGGCGCAAGGACAATTCATCGCCCGAAATCGGCAAGGTCAGCGCGGATTCAATGGACCAGCTTTCATAGTTACCGATACGTCCGGTGACGTAGCCGCCAAAATTTCCGTCCGGCTGCACAGTTGTCATGTTGAGGGCGCCACCCGTCGTGTTGCGTCCGAACAAGGTTCCCTGGGTTCCGCGCAAGACTTCGACCGAAGCCAGGTCAAGAAGCCCGAGATTCCCGGCGATTGGCCGCCCATAATAGACGCCATCGACATAGATGCCGACCGCCGGATCGGAAAATGAGTTAGGGCTATTCTGCGCGTTGCCACGGATGGCGAGATATATGAGCGATGCGTTGCCGGTGCCACCGGATTGCACCGACAAACCCGGCGCCGCCCGGCCCACATCCGCCACTTCAACAATCTGCCGTTCAAGCAGCGCAGTCGGATCGAGCGCCGTGACGGCAACGGGAACTGTCTGAAGATTTTCCGACGTGCGGCGAGCCGTCACGATGATGTCGCGCACACCGCTATTGTCATCACCGCTCGCACTTTGCTCGACCACTTCTGCCGCGTGGCTCACGCCTGCACCACCCACACCCATAACCGTGCCGGCCATCAGAATTGCGCGGAACATTTTAACCATTTCATCCCCTCCACTATTAATATTATTAAATAACGGGATTCAATTACGGTATTTATTATTATTTTTATGCATTTATATTAAGGCAACAAGAAAGAAATATTATATAATTATATTACATCACCGATCCAAGGCCGCAAAGCTGATCTTGAAAACTAGGATCAGTGCGATATCAGGCAGTATGTTAAGTGACTTCCTGTTTGGCCGTCACCGGTTATTCCACCCTCTGAATTTTATCGTTTCATACGCAGAAGACACATACCGTCGGATAGGTATCCTAACCCAGAGGCCCACGCACTTCCCCCCGGGACAAGGGTTCCATGGGCACCAGAACAAGATGATCGGCAGGCGCATCGGGACCTGCGATCACTAGGCATTGTCGCAGCATCCGCCGATGAAAGAAACGCGTCAGGGCGGCATAGTCGGCAGGCGTGCTCTTTTCGATGAAGCGCATCAATGCGGCCTCACCCGCGGCGGCATCCGCATAGCCCGTACCCAGCAGCGCCTCGATGTCCTTGCCATCCTCTTCCCGCAGCCAATCGCGATAGCGCAGCTGGTTCCGCAGATAGTGAGGGATCGAGGCAAGGATATTACGTTGCCAGCCCTGTAGCGATCCGCTTTCCGGCAGACGTTCGATCTCCGCCTGCAATTTATCAAGTGCCAGATCATTCTGGTCGACGGCGGCGGGCGGCGGAAGCGCAATGTCGTCGAGCGTCACGCCCAATATCTCGGCCAACGCCTCCATGCACCGCCGTCCGATCATCGACACCTGTACCGCCGCCTCGACCCAATCGCCGCCGCGCCCCTTTTCGTGCATCCCGAACAGGGGGCCGTAAATGGCTTCGGCGAGGAAGGACACGGTGTGATAGGCGATCGCGTCAAAATAGAGCGGTACGCCAATCGCCGTTTCATAGTGACGAAACAGAGCGGCGACGTCGCCCATATTCTCAATCGGGTGGCGCCCCCGGAAGCACGCGAGATCGCGCATGGGATCGCCTAGATGACCGATTTCCACATCCAATATGCCGGTAACCTGGGCACCGTCCGAAAGGAACTGGCCGCAATCGCCCGTGACGAAGGAGATGGATTCCCGATGTCGGGGATAGTTTTGGCGCAGCCATCGCGCGCAAAATTCCAGCAGCGGATCGGTGATGCCCTGCTCGACCGTCATGGCATGAAAGCGTTCAAAATTATGCAGGGCGATCTCGCGCGCACCCTGCGGCAAATGGGCTCCGCCTTCGATGAAAGCCTGACTGGGCAGGCTGTGGATGTCAGCCAATATCTCCATATAGCGCAGCGATGCGGCCCACCGATCCTCGGTCATCACCGACGCGCTTTCGATCGCCTCCTGGACCAGGCCGGGATCCCGGCCGCCTTCTATCCACTCCATCACGATGGTGTTGGGTTGGTCGCACATGCCCAATATGGCGGGAATGGGAATGCCATTTTCATGCAGTGCGCGCTGCATGCGCATTTCATACACAAGCGGATAGGGATGGGTCGGCCAGGTGCGGTCGCCCTTGAGCAGAAAGTCGCGCTTCACACCATTTTGCTGCGCGCTGGCGCGCCAGACCGGGCGCCAGCGCCGCTGTTTTTCGAGCACGACTTCAGAACAACCCAGGACATTCTCGAGCCATCGGCTGAGCTGTTCGCGGCTTTCGGCCTGATCCTGATCGGCTTCGGTCTGCGCCATCGACGGTCCTCTCTATCGTCTTTTTCTGCCCATTATGGCCGGTGCGTCATCCGCCTTTTATGGACCGGGCGGCCGTTGCGGAAAGATCGGGCTGACGCACCGCTTTTAGTCCCTGCCCTCAATCGCCAAACCGATAGCGAACCTCCACGCCATAGGTTCTCGGCGCGCCGTAGAATCCACTGAATATCCCGAGCGCCGCCGATCCGACATTGCTAGACGCCAGATACTTCTTGTCGAACAGATTGCGCACGAAAAAGCTGATGTCGGCATTGCTGCCGCCAACGCCGTTCAGGTCCAGCCGTCCGTTGACCAGGTCATAGGCGGGCAGAACCTGATCAGAGGAGCGGACTTTGCTCGAATGGTAATAGTCCAGGCTGGCTACCGTTTCTGCGAGCGAGAGTGGCACAGGGAGCGTCCAGCGGAGCCCGGCAGTCACCGTCGTCTTCGCGACCAGATTGAACGGCACCTCAAGCGCCGCAAGATAGGATTGCAGGGCGGCGGGCACTGTCAGCGACCGCGACTTCAAGTCGAGGAAGGTCGCCCCCGCGTCGAATGACAATGTAGAAGTCGGTTGGATGCGGGTCGACAGGTCAATGCCCGCGACACGCGTCTTGCCGGCATTGACCAGCAGCGTCCCGCCGCTCGGATCGTTACTGGCGTCGCAATCGCCGTCGGGCGATCTTGGCGGGTTCGTGCCACCGGGAGCGGTCGTACTGCAACTTGCCTGTGTGTTGAGACCCGAAATCGGCACCTGCACATTATTATACCAGCCGACAAAGGGCGACGCGTTGAACTGCAATTCGACGTCACCCATGGTGAAGTCGGAGCGGATACCGACCTCCACGTCCGTCACCTTTTCCGGGGCGAAGGACTGGAATTGCGCCAGCCGCCCGGCCAGCGTCGGGCTGTTAATGCCACCAGCGCGATAGCCCCGGCGCGAGACCGCATAGAGGAATATCGCGTCCGACGCCTTCCAGTCGACGCCCAGTTGCCAGGTCAGCGCCTTTGACGAGGTCTTGTTGACGCTCGAGTTGCGGATCGTTGTCGCCGCGCCCGCGCATTCCTCCGGTGACACGACAGGCTGATTGCTCAGGCCGCCGCCGACGCAGGCCTCGATCTTATCCCAGGTGTGACGTACGCCCAGATTGACGTGCAGGCCGTCGGCGATTTCATAATTGACATTGCCGAACAGCGCCCGGCTCTTTTCACTGTAAAAACTGTAGTTGAAGCGAGCATCAGTAATACCGGGTAGAGTGAAGACCGGAATATAGGTGCCCGACGGCCCAAGCGGCTTGCTGTCCAGGTAGAATGCCCCGACCAGCCAGTCGAGACGATTGCCGAGGGCCGATCCCTTCAATTGCACTTCGTCGCTGATCTGCCGGACGTCGGATGTCTGGCGCCCACCCACGATCGTCACCGGAAGCCCGGCAGGGATCGCGCCGCTTCCATCAGCGATCAAGGTGGGCAGTCCATCGACGCTGGAATAATAATCGATCTTCGTCCGCCGATAACCGAAGATATTGATGAAGGTGATGTCATCGGACAGATCGAACTCCGTCCGGTTGGTGATGCCGAAACGCTCGACCTTTTCGAACGCATCGACGTCCGAATTGATCACGCGCGGTCCCCGCGCGCGCTGCAACGCCAATTGAGCCAGCGCCGCATTGGCCGTGCCCGTCGCCGTCAGCCCGTTGGGACCGGGCAGCACATCCGTCAGCACCGATGCGCCACCGACCGCGTCATTGTGATAATAATCGACAATGAGCGTGTTGCGGAACGTGGCGCTCGGCTCGAACAGGATCGACCCGCGGATCGCGCGGGAATTAAGATCGTCCGGGTCGCCGCCGATGCCGATATTCTTCGTCCAGCCGTCGCGCTTTTGGATCTGACCGGCGATGCGGATGGCCAGCGTGTCGGACGTCAGCGGTATATTGACTGCGGCTTCGAGCAACCGGGCGTCGTAATTGCCGTAGGACGCCTTGGCATATCCTCCCAGCTTATAGTCCGGCGCCGTCGGATAATAGAGGATCGCGCCGCCGGTCGTGTTGCGGCCGAACAACGTCCCTTGCGGCCCCTTGAGCACTTGAACGGACGAAAGATCATAGGTCGGAATGCTGGACCCGACCGTAGGGGACGGCACTTCCGCGAAATAGCTGATGACGCCGGGCGCGCTGTTGCCGGCCAGCGCCTTGGACTGGCCCCGGATCGAGAAATTGGTGTTTTCGCGCCCGCCCGAACCCGCCAGGAACACGCCCGGCGTCTTGACCAGCAAATCCTGCGTATCGCGGATATTGGCCTGCCGCAGCGAATCCGCCCCAAAGGCCACGACCGAAACCGGCGTCTCCTGAATATTCTCGGCGGTGCGGCGCGCGGTTACCACGATGTCGCTGGTGGCGCCCTCTTGCGGGGCGGCGTTGGACGACTGCGCCAATGCCGCTTCTGATGTCGTCAGCAACAGGCCCAATGGCAAAATGAAACCCGATATTCCCCTCATTCTTCTTCTCCCTGATGGTCAAAGGATGACCGTTCTGTTTGAGAGCCGGTCTGTTGCCGGCCTTCCGCCTCCGTAGGATCGCCGCCGCGAGCCAAGTCGCTATCTCCCTCGGCATTTCCCCTATGGATCGGGTGTGCAGCAGATATGACGCCAATTCGCGCCTTCAAATACCTGTCGAAAGGTGGGTCCGATGTCCGATCATCCCAATATTCACACGAGGGTGGGCCGCGGTGCGCAGATGCCGTCGGCCATGATGGGAGAGGACGAGATGACCTGCTTTGCAAGCGGACTGCTGATGCCAGAGGGGCCAATCGCGCAGCCCGATGGCGGCCTGATACTGGTTGAGGTCCTTGGCGGCCGCCTGTCCCGTCTTGGCCCGGACGGTGCGCGCACCACCCTGGCCGATCTGGGCGGCGGCCCCAATGGCGCGGCGATCGGTCCCGACGGGCGAATCTATGTTTGCAACAATGGCGGTTTCAAAAAGATGATCCTGCCCGATGGCGGCCTCCTGCCGGTCGAGGCGCCTCTTGATACGCCGCCCGGCGCTATTCAGGTCGTCGATCCCGCCACCGGCACTTTCGAAACCTTGTACGCATCCACCGAAGCGACCCCCTTCTGGGGACCGAACGACCTCGTCTTTGACGAAACGGGCGGATTTTGGTTCACCGATTTCGGCAGGGATCGCGGCGCGGCGCGAATGCGGGGTGGCCTTTATTATGCCAAGGCCGACGGGTCGGACATCCGACTGGCCGCCGGACCATTGGACGGGGCGAATGGCGTCGGCCTATCGCCAGATGGACGCACCCTCTACGTCGCGCTCACCTATGAAGCGCATCTGCTGCGCTATCGACTGTCAGCGCCCGGTATGATCGACACGGCGGCGTCGCCCACCCCGGACGGGCACAGCATCGTCGGTCGGGCCGGGCCTGGTCAATTTCTCGACAGCCTGGCCGTCGACAGCGCCGGGCGCATCTGCTGCGCTTCGCCCGGCCAAGGCGCCATATTGATCTTTCCTCCCGAGGGCGGAACGCCTCAGCAGATCGAAACGGGCGATTTCCTCACGACCAATATCTGCTTTGGCGGCAAGGACGGTCGGGTGGCCTTCGTCACGCTGGGCAGTTCCGGCAAGGTCATATGTATCGATTGGGACGCCCCCGGCCTGCCTCTCGCATTCGGCTGACCTCCCTCTTAAACAGCGCCTCCTGCCCGCCGACAGGTCAAGCAAGGCGACCATTGCTGTTCCCTCGCGCCATGTCCCAGAAAAGAGCGACCATGTCAGCTGATTGTTATGATTACATCATCGTGGGAGCGGGTTCGTCCGGCTGCGTGCTGGCCAATCGACTGTCGGCAGACCCGACCGTCAAGGTACTGCTGGTGGAGGCGGGACCGGACGACAGCAGTCCGTTGATCGCCATGCCGCGCGGTATCGGCAAACTGCTGGCGCCGGGCAATCCCCATGTGTGGGATTACGCCGTATCGCCCGGCGGCAACGCACCCCAGGAAATATGGCTGAAGGGCCGCGCGGTTGGCGGGTCCAGTTCGGTCAACGGCATGGTCTATGTGCGGGGCGCTCCGGCCGATTATGATGGCTGGGAAGCGGCAGGCTGCATAGGCTGGGGCTGGCAGAATATGGGCCGACATTTCGTCTCGCTGGAGGACCATGCCCTGGGGGCCAAGGCGGGGCGCGGTGCCGGCGGTCCCCTCAAGGTCAGCGTCCACCCTTCCGGCGACCCGCTGTGCGAAGCCTTCCTGACCGCCGCCGAGCAGGCCGGGACGCAACGGGTGGACGATGTGAACGACATGCCGGCCGTGACCCAGGGCGGCATGGGCTATCAGCCGACATCCACCTATCGGGGCAAGCGCTTCTCCGCCTCCCGCGCCTTTCTGAAGCCCGTGCGAGGCCGCCCGAATCTGGATGTTTTGCCGCAGACTGACGCCCTGCGTATCCTGTTCGACGGACAGCGAGCGGGCGCTATCCTGCTGCGCAACAAGGATGGCGTGCGGGAGGCCGCCGCCCGGCGGGAGATCATTCTTTCCGCAGGCGCGGTGCAGAGCCCCAAGCTGCTGCAATTGTCGGGCATCGGTCCTCGCGCCCTGCTGGAATCGCTTGGCATCCCGATCGTCGTTGATGCGCCGGGTGTCGGCGCCAACCTTCGCGAACATCGCTATTTGGGTTTCAACTACAGGGTCCGGGGGAACAGCCTGAACCAGAAACTTTCGGGTGTCCGCCTTATCCTGTCGGCTTTGCGCTATGCCTTCGGATCGAAAGGGCCGCTGACCCATGCCGCGCATGAAGTGGGCGGCTTCGTCAAGACCGATGCCACGCTCGACCGGCCCGACGCGCAGGTCGGCATGGGCCTCTATTCCTTCCACACGGACGACAAGGGCGCGGTGGCGCTCGATCCCTATCCCGGCATGACCGTCATTGCCTATTATATGCGGCCCGACAGCCCGGGCCATGTCAGGATAAGTTCGGCCGATCCGGACGTCCCGCCGGTCATCGACGCCAATCATCTGGCGACCGAAGCCGACAGGAGCCATTTCGTCGCCCTGTTTCGCTGGCTCCGTCGCCTGGCGCAACAGCCCGCGCTCAAGGACTGGATCGTCGAGGAAACAGGCAAGACCGTGGGCATGGAGGCGGACGAGGACATTCTTGCCAACGCGATGGCCCTTGGCGGCACATCCTTTCACATTTGCGGGACATGCCGCATGGGCGCGGATGAAACCTCCGTCGTCGACCCCCAGCTTCGCGTGCGCGGCGTCACCGGCCTGCGCGTCGTCGATACCTCCATCATGCCGACGATCGTATCGGGCAACACCAATGCGCCGGCCATGGCCATCGCGCTCAACGCCGCGGACATGATCCTGCGGCCCAGACAGGAAACCATGCAATGACCGTGCCGTTCACGACGTTCGACAAGCTCTATATCGATGGCGCCTGGGTCGATGGCGGGAGCGAACGCGACGCCATCATCAATCCCGCCACCGAAGCGGTGATCGGCCACGCGCCGGTGGGTAACGCCGCCGCCGTGGACGCTGCGATCGCAGCCGCGCGCGACGCGTTCGACACAGGCATCTGGCCACGCATGGCCATGTCCGAACGCGCGACCTGTCTGCGCCGGATGCATGCCGCACTGGATGCGCGCAGGCAGCAGATCGCGGCGCTGATCGTCGCGGAGGTCGGCTGTTCACAGGGCATCACCCAGGGCATGCAGGTCGCCAATCCGCTCGACCATCTGCTGGCCGCGGTCGAACATTCAACACGCGACGACAGCGTTCGCCTGCCCATCGACATCACCCCCGATCCCTTCAATCCCGACGGGCCAAAGAAAATAGGCGGGACGACCGTGGTGCGCGAACCGGTGGGCGTCGTCGCGGCCATCACCGGCTATAATTTCCCCTTTCTCATCAATCTGGCGAAGATCGTTCCCGCGCTGCTGGCCGGCAACACGATGGTGCTGAAGCCGTCGCCCTTTACACCTTTTTCCGCGCTGCTGTTCGGGGAGATCGCCGAAGAGATCGGCCTGCCCAAAGGCGTGCTGAACATCGTTACCGGCGGACCGGAGGTTGGCACGACCCTGACCTGCGATCCGCGCGTCGACCTCGTCACCTTCACCGGGTCCGAAGGCGTAGGTGCCGCAATCATGGCCCAGGCCGCTCCCACATTGAAGCGCGTGCATCTGGAGCTCGGTGGAAAGTCCGCGCTGATCGTCCGCCAGGATGCCGACGTCGCCCGCGCCGCGGGCATGGCGGTTGCAGTGCTGTCGGTCAATGCGGGCCAGGGTTGCGCCCTGCTCACGCGCCTCGTCGTCCATAACAGCATCAGGAAAGCGTTCGTCGAAACCGCCTGCGCCATCGCCAGCCAGTTCAAAATCGGTGATCCTGCCGATCACACCGTGGCGATGGGGCCGCTGATCCGCGAATCCCAGCGGGAAAAGGTCGAAAGGCTGATCGCCATCGGTCGCGACGAAGGCGCGCGGATCGTGCATGGCGGCGGGCGTCCGGTCGGTCTCGACAAGGGCTTCTTCACCGACATCACGATCTTCGACGATGTCGACAACAAGATGACGATCGCCCAGGAAGAAGTGTTCGGTCCGGTCGGTTGCGTCATCGGCTTCGATACCGACGAAGAGGCGATCCGCATCGCCAACGACAGCCGTTATGGCCTGAATGGTGGCATCGAAACCGCTGACGCTGCCAAAGGCTATGAAATGGCGATGAAGATCCGTGCGGGCAGCGTCATGCTCAATGGTGGCACTGGGCGTATGACCTATGCGCCCATCGGCGGCTACAAACGCTCGGGCGTGGGCCGGGAATATGGTCCCGACTGGCTGCACGAATACCAAAATCAGAAGTCGGTCTTCTATCCCATCGGCAGATAGAGCCGCTGCCTAACCTGCGGTAATGCCGCCGTCGACCGCCCAGCAGGCGCCATGCACATGACGCGCCCGATCGGAAGCCAGGAACAGAAGCGGCTCGGCCACATCCTCGGGCGGACAGGGCGGCCGCATTCCGGTGTAGCGCGCGAGGAGACGGGGATCGGCGAAATCGGGGAAGGACATGCCCTGTGTCATTTCCGTCCGCATCGGGCCAGGCGAGAGGATGTTGATCCGCACGGGACTGTCCATCATCTCCATCGCGAGCGACAACGTCAAACCGACCAGTCCGAATTTGGAGGCGGTATACGGCGCCAGATAGGCCTGCCCCATGAAACCGGCGGTGGAGGCCACGCAGATGATATTCCCGCCGCTCTCGATCAGGTGCGGCATGGCCGCCTGCATGAGAAAGAAGGGGCCGGACAGGTTGGAGGCAACGGTCCGGTTCCATTCCTCCTCCTTGATGTCCGCCAGTCGGTGAAACATGACATCGGCGGCGATATTGCACAGCACGTCCAGCCGGCCGAATGCCGTCATCGCCCCTTCGATAGCCTCCCTACAGCCATGCGGCTCGCCAAGATCGCAAGCCAGCTCGACACACCGGCCACCCGCGTCGCGGATCAACCGCCCGGTCTCTTCCAGCTTGGCTCGGCTGCGCCCGACAAGGCACAGTGCCGCGCCTTCCCGCGCGAAGGCGAGGCTCGCCGCTCGGCCCAGGCCCGACCCGGCGCCGGTGACCAGTGCGACCTTGCCTGCAAAGTCCATCCGAATATCCTCTTCCAAAACGGGTCGTCGGCGGGGCCACAATGCCACGCTGACGCATGCCATAAGGGTGATTAAGGCTTGGCCAACCTTTCCCCGGATGGGGTTGATCCCCTCACCAGCGCCGTCGCCATTGCGCGCCGCGCCGACGGTTGCGGATCATCTCATCCCGCTGCTCCGGCGTGACATGAGGCGTGTCGGCGGGAAGATGCGAACGGAGTTCCGCAGACGGCACGATCCTGAGCGTCGGCTCCGGCCCGGAACTCGCGCCGGTCCAGCGCAGCATCAGCGATCCTTCGTTGCGTCCGGCCGGATCAAGCCAGTTGGGCACGCCCGGATCGTCCAGTGCGATGACGGCCCGGAAGCGGCCGTCGCCGTCCAGACGCGCCTGCGCCGCGTTAAGGCTGCTCTGATGGTTTATCCAGTCGATCGTGTTCCACAGCGGATCGTTGAGCTGCACGTTCCAGTAACGCACCTGATCGGGCACCGCCGTGTCGATGATCATCGCCTCCCCCGGCTCCAGCCGGAAGATGCCCTGATAATAATGCTGCCCGGCCACGCCGCCGCGACCGGCCCAGTCATCATATTCCAGCCTGTTGACGAAGCCCTGCGCCCGCTGCCGCTGGCCATAACCCAGGGCGAATGCGGCATAGCGTTCGACGAACGCTGACAGGCGATCGAGCCGATGGGCGATCTCGGCTGCGGGCACCGGACCGCCGCCCACGCGCCGGTCGACCCGTTCGATCGCGATGCGTAGATCGCGCCCCACGCCCCAGCCATAATAGGCATGGCGCAAGCCGATCGTGACCGCGCGCGGGTCTAGCGGAAACCAGTCGCCCGCATGATCCGGCCGCTCCCCGCCCAACAGGATGTCGAACGCCCCGTCCGGTCCCAATGTGCAGGCATCCAGATCGATCATGCCCACCGAAGGCCCGAGATCCTCCATCGGCCCCAGGCCGCCCGCGACCAGATCTAGGAACACGAAAACCCCGTCCCCCCGCGTGCCCGAAAGCCTGTAGACGCCGCTGCCGTCGATCCGCGCCGCGCCATAGATGAAATCGGGATTGACCCCGACCGTGTTGAGGATGCTGCTGACCGACGGTACGAAATCGGGATGATCGGGGTCGGCGAAGGCCGTCTGATAGCCGGTGGCGAGGATAGCGAACAACAGGCGGTGCCCCTCGGCCCGGGCCTGTGGATCATCGGGATCGGCCAGCCTGTTCAATACGCTTTCCGCCCCCGCCATCCGCTCCAGCCAGGCGCGCCACTGGGACGCTTCAGATATAGGCATGGTAGGTCTCGATATATTCGGCGAACCTGTCGCTTACCTGTTCGGCGTTCAGACCGTAGTCGGCCAGACTGTAGCTGCGCGGGCCATGCTTGCCCGCCGGATTCTCCCGCAGCCAGCCCAGAATGCCCTTTTCCGACTCCGGCGTGAAATCCCAGCCGAAATGGTCATAGGCGGCCCGGATGGTCGAGACCGGGTCGGCGACGAGGTCCTTGTACCGCATGTCATAAATCGGCAGGTCGGGATGCGCCTTGCGATAATCCATGCAGCACTTCACCCCATCCCACCAGAGTTGCAGGAACTCCGCGCCCAGCGCATGCAGATCAAGCTGGTCGTAGGACGGCCCACGAATGACGCTGATCAATTGGGAGATCGAGGCGATGACGGTGGTCGGATCGCGATGGGGCTGAATGAAGATCGCATCGGGATAGACGCTGCGCAGCGCGGGCAGCTTATACATATGCTCCTGAATCTTGAGCACCCAATGCCTGCCGGGATGCCGCCAACCCAGATGCTGAAGCCACATCTTGTGGACCTCGTAGCGAAAGGTCGCGTCGATGCCCTTGAACCAGTCGTAGAAGCGCGGGAGATGCTGGAACATGCACGGATTGCTGCTCTGAAAGGAGGTCGTCATGAACGATCCGCATTCCTGTGGGATTTTGGCGCCCAGCGGATGGGCCTTGAGCAATTCGTCGGCATCACCGCCCAGTTGCGCGCGCAAATGCTCGTCGAACCGGGCGATGCGCGGGTCCGTATCGGCGGTTGCGGCTTCAGGCGGGGGCGATGGTTCGGCCACTTCCCACATCAGCGGCGTGCGTATCTGCGGGTCGCCTTCCATCAGGGCGTGCAGGAAACTGGTGCCGCACCGGGGAAGGCCGAGGATGAAAAGCGGCTGCCGGATTTCGACATCGGCGATTTCGGGGTAGCGCGCACGGTCGTCGGCGATCGCCTTCAGCCGGGACAGGTCATCGGCGATGATGTGCAGCGCCCGGGCATGACCATTGGCATTGAGCGCCCGGTCTTCCGCCATCGAGGCAAGCAGTTGCTCCAGCCCCGGCCGCACATTGTCGCGCAAATAATCGGGCAGCGGATATTGCGCCAACAGCGTGTCCGCGTCCGGAAATCCAAATGTCATTGCCATCCTCTCTCAAACCGGTCTGACGACCATTTTGGGCAGGATGACTGCTCCGGACACCGATGAAAAGCCCAGGCGCCATAGATGTCGCCTATCAAAAACAGATGTCGAAAATTGCGGCTACATCAGTGGGCGCTCAGTGGATCAAAAGCCGGTCACGGAACTGCTGCGGCGAACACCCTTCTATCTGGCGGAACGCCACACTGAAGCTTGCCGTATTGGCAAAACCACAGCGATAGGCGATCTCCTTGACCAGAAGCGATCGGTCCATCAGTAGGTCCTTCGCCAGAGCGAGCATATGACGGCGACAAAAGGCCGCGGGACTTTCGCCCGTCGCGGTGCGGAACAGGCGTTCATAGTGACGGACGCTGATGCCGCGTTCCGCCGCCAACTGCCCGATCTCGACCCTGCCGGGCTGCTCCCGGATATGTGCAACAAGGCCAGCCAGATAGCGCTGGTCGAACGTCCGGCGACTGGTGAACTCCGGTTGGCTTTCTGGACCGAATTGCTGCACCATTTCGGCTGCGAGGCCGACGCTGATCGAATCCAGAATGAGTTGCGAACACAGCCCCGGAGCCACCAGTTCCTGCTGGGCCCTTAGAAGCATTGCTCTGACATGGGGATTGCGCATGTCTATGGTGTCGCGCAATTGTTGATTGGAAAGTTCCATGGGCAAACCAGTGATCGCGGGAATATCTATTCTGCAAAATAGCGATCTTTGCTCGCGTTCCTGCCAATGCATTTGGAACGAACACGCGGCCGGATAAAAGCGTACCTCGCCCTGCTCGCAAAAGTCGCGAGCAGATGCGAGATATCTGCCCATAGACGGGAAGCGGGTCAATTCGAAATAGCTGCAGGGCGGCGTGAAGACGATCTCGCTTCGTTCTCGCCAGAAAAACCGCCGGACTTCAAAGCGCGCACCAACTGTAGCCCTCGCCGCTTCGAGAGACGTTTCGAATTCCTGCGGGAATATGAAGTCCAGGCTTGTACCCTCAGGATGACGGTCAGAATCATAAGGTCTTGTAAGCATATCAGCTGTTGCTCCCCCTCACTTTCTCCCAGCCGATCGCGAGAATAATATATCGATCATATCGAGAGAAGCTAATTTATTAGTGTCCGATTCAGAAGTTCTTCAATTAGAGCAATATCTTGCGGGTGCGGCGCGTGATCATCGGATTGAAGCGATGAAGGGCCAGCGGTGGGTGAGGTGACGGACCTTTCCCCGTCGTTTAACCAAACCGGCATCAAGAATAATTTTGGTTGCGTTTTTGCGATCTACGATTGCGACATCGTAGGGTTGGTGGGTCAGTGATCGATTAGCTGCTTCATAACTATTGGCTCACTGAAACGAAATCGACATCTACGTCATGCTGGTCACGGCAAGAGGACTGAGCGAAAGCTAAGTCAGCAATTCTTGGCACAAGCCTTGAAATGTTAGTTTCCAGGGATAGCCGGCTGCCTAACGCACAAAAACTGAGTGAATACCAAGTGAATAGCGAAAAGGGGCCGAGTGAAACGAGACCTCCTGCTCATGGATGTCCAGCGGCACACACTCAGTCAAAAGCTCGGCCGCTGCCAGCCGATCCATACGAAAAGGTGTGCAGATCGGTGAAATGACTGTGCCCGTACGACCCACGCCTTTCCAAAAGCGCCAAAGCACCCCATCAGCCCCTCAGAACTAGCAAGCTTTGCTCCATTGCACAGCCGTCGCTCCACCGTCATAGGTTTCGTAGATGAACGAAAAAATGAACGCTACGATCTTAAGAGTTATCGAGCGCACGCCGCAATGGCTGCGTCACGATCTGGGATCCAGGGATGCAGCCGCTCGCGGTCGCGCCGAGGAAACATTGGCGGCGATGATCAGCGACGCGCTTGCCAACGGAACCGCCGCGAATCAGGAGGAATAAGAGGGACACCTCCTTGTCTCATGGGTGCCGCGTACCGTTGAGATTACCGCGCCTGCCTCTCCGCCAACGCACGGTTTCACATTGCGACATTCAGCCTCCGTTCCCAAGGAGGCTCTCCCCAGGAGGCAAATCAGGGAACTGGCCGCGCCAGCATGACAGCCCGCCTCCCGAACACATCGGTCCCAAACCGCCTTTGCAGATGAACCGCAACCAACGCTGCATACCTGCGTTGGCGAATGCCATTTGGGCTGTGATAGATACCCACCGCCTTCCAGTAGCTGCCGCCCGCCTTCAAAGCGTCGAGAAAGATCCAGCGCGCCGCCTCGACGTTAAAACAGGGATCAAATTGCAGCCAGTGCCGGACCTCCCTCTCGCGCCGCGACAGCAGCGCGGCGATCCTGGGCACCCACCAA
The DNA here is from genome assembly GCF_059424385.1 of Sphingobium sp. GW456-12-10-14-TSB1. NCBI lineage: Bacteria > Pseudomonadati > Pseudomonadota > Alphaproteobacteria > Sphingomonadales > Sphingobiaceae > Sphingobium > Sphingobium sp. GW456-12-10-14-TSB1. The sequence goes on from NZ_JBWKZI010000002.1 coordinate 92,351, forward strand.
CTGTTGATCTGGAGCGGTCCCAGGTCATGGCTCCCGTTTTTGTTGCGGATCTCTGCACCGATCCATCCGGCTTCCTGATCACGCAATCCCCAGAGCGTTTTTTCAAGCCAGGACTGACCGCGTGCCGCCTGCCGGATGCATCGCCCCACCTCAGCCTCCGGCGGCCTCGCCGCTATTGCGTTTTCGCAAGGTAGCGCCGCCGTCAGCGCCAGCGAGACAACACAGATCCAAGCTCGATCAGCGATCCAGACCACGGCCCGCCTCCCTTCCGATGTCCCGGGTCTGCTGCTCGCGCGTAGGAGCAGGCGTGTCCCGATTGCGGTGATGGTCGCTCAGCAAAGAATGAAGATGGTGATCGAGCGCCTCGAAAACCTTTTGAGCCCGACCAGCAAACTTGTCCGCTAGGCCTTTGGGTTTTGCATTGCGGGTCCAAAGCTCTCGCTCCAGCCGGTGGTCGCTGCGCAAGAGTCGCTCCCTATCCTGATCTTCCTTCATTTGCCGGAGATGCGGTCCTTGCCTAGCGGCCATTTGTACACGATGATCACGCTCCAAACGCCCCAGGCCTTCAAGGCTTGACGTCTTCTCGCCCGACCGGTCTTCGAGCCGCTCGACCAGTTTTTTCGGATCCTGGGTCCAGAGCTTTACCCCATATCGGGCGCGGGTGATCGCGGTGTAGAAATTCTGCGCGCTCACCAGCGGCGACCCAACAGGCGCCAGGACATAGACCCGGTCATAAGTCTTGGACTGAGCCGAATAGATGGTCTCGGCATATCCATGATCCCACGTTTTGTGCCGGAAGAGGTCGACCGTCTGCACCCGCTTGCCGCGATCCCAGCAGATCCTTGCCAGTGAGCCCTCGAGCCTCTCAATCGTACCGCGCTCCGCATTTTTGAGTTGGAGTTCCTTCGAGACCAAACGCCACTGGATGCGGTCGCCTTCGCTGAGGACTCTCTGTTCATCCATGAAGACGTTGACCTGCGAGGCTTTGGCCGCGCGGGGATCCCAGAGATGGGTGCGTCCCTGCTCGTCCACCAGTCGGAGGCGTTGTCGCCCCTGCGCGTCCCGCACCACCCCGACAACGCGATATTCGGCATCCCGCCCCAGCCCCGCTCCTGGCTGATCGCGACCGAAGGTCACCACCTGTCCCCCTGAATAAAAGCGCGCCATGCGCTTTTCCTGATCGCTCAGGCCACCAGGTGTAAGGACTGAAAGCCGGGTCTCCTCCGCCGCGACGACCCCCTCGCGCTGCAGGACCTCCCTGATATTGCTGTTCACGATCAGGCGCGACGCATTGTCGAGAACGAGAATGTTGGTCGCAGCGCGGCTCCTGGGGCTGAGGCGCGTCCATTCCGCGACCACATCTGCAGCGAGCGTAGCGGCATCCTCACCGCCCACCACCTTGTCGAGCCGACCAATCGAGGCTGCGTAATCCCCCGCCCTCGCATGCGCGACAGCCTGTCGCATCGCCTCGGTTTGCTGCCGACGCGACTCCGTCAGTTCGGCCGTTTCCATGCCCAGTTTCTGCATGAGCCAGAAAGCCTTGCCCTGCTCGATCGCGCCGGTCTGCTTGTTGTCGCCAAGGAGAATGAGGCGAGCGCCAGTGGCCTGGCTGATTTCCAGCACTCGCAAAGCCTGGCGGCTTCCCAACTGTCCCGCTTCGTCGAGAACCAGCACATGGTTGCCGCTGATCCCATATCCACCACCCGCAAGAAGGCTGGCGACCGTGCGCGACTCGATCTGCGCCTTCTCCCCCAATTCGGCGGCGGCGGACGATGTCGGCGCCAGGGCGATGAGGATCGTACCCGGCAGCGCGGCGTCCTTCAGCGATCGGACAAGCGTCGATTTTCCTGCACCCGCGACGCCTTGAAGGCCGGTGACCCGGTCATGCGAGGTCGCCATGTCCACCAGCGCCCGTTCCTGCGCCGGAGAAAGCCCCGCCTGTTCCAGTATAGGAAGCAGGCGATCGGCGCTCGCCACGGGCCGACCGTCCCCGACAGCAAGCGCCAGATGCATGGCGAGCGACTGCTCGAGCCGCACAGTGCGCCGGGTGGTCCGGCCCCGTGTCAATATTTCGTCCCCAGTCTGGCCACGGGTAGCGAGGAGCTTGCGTCGTTCTTCATGCGCATCGACGAGGGGTCGCAAATTCTGAAACCGTACTTCCCCGACATGGGAGGCTAGCCCCGTGGTATAGAGACGGCCAAGCGGGTTCACGGCCTCCTTCCCCTCCGATTGCCTTATCCCAAACAGAGCTGCTCGGGCGGCATCGGCGCGGTCGACCGGGACGGGATGCTCGCCCGATCGCGCGGCGCCCTCTCTCACCGCTTCAAGCGGCTTTTCATATGGCCCCAGCCGCCCGCGCCACTGGATGAGCAGCGTATCGATCCCGGTTTTCACCTTGGCGCCGCGGGTGGCGTAGAAGGATTGGCGGCGCGACGCCTGACCGACCAGACCATGCTGCTGGGCATGTTCATTGATCTGCTCGGCCCGCTGCGACATCTCCTCGATGAGGGCCTTGGGAACGCCCCTGATTTCGAACAGACCCCGGCGCGGATCAAAGTCTATCTCATAGCCAAGCTCGCGCAGGCCATGGGCGAGTTCGTTCCGGTAAATCTGCCCGCAGGTCATCTGCTCGGCATACATGGCGCGGGTTTCGAGGCTTGCCATCGGATCGCCCGATTGCCCGTTGGTCATGTTGAGGACGACGACATGGGTGTGGAGGTGGGGGTCAAGTTCGCGGCTGGCATGTTCGGTGAACCGCGCCCACAACAGTCGGCCCGTCGTCTCGTGGACGATATTGCCCGCTTCCCGTTGTCAAACGGCGTTCAAAAGGGACCCCCGATCGGCGTCGAAGAGGGACCCCCTTTTCAGATAATATGATGCTGGTTTGTTGAAGATGGCCTTGCGCTGCGTGCGGCGGAGGGCGGGCGTAGCCCGACCGGAGGCGCGCGCAGCGCAAGATAGATTTTTGAAGGCGCCGAAGGTGGCTGTCAGCTGCGGTTTTTGAAGCGCCAGCTGTCGTTGCCCGTCTCGACGATATCGCAGTGGTGGGTGACGCGGTCGAGCAGCGCCGTGGTCATCTTGGGATCGCCGAACACGGTCGGCCATTCGCCGAAGGCGAGGTTCGTGGTGATGATGACGCTGGTCCGCTCATAAAGCTTGCTGATGAGGTGGAACAGCAACTGCCCTCCCGAGCGGGCGAACGGCAGATAACCGAGCTCGTCGAGAACGATCAGGTCGAGCCGCGACAGCTGCGCCGCCAGGGTCCCGCCTTTGCCGATCCGGGTCTCCTCTTCGAGGCGTGTCACCAGATCGACGGTGTTGAAGTAGCGGGCGCGAGCGCCCCTTCGCACGACATTGGCGGTGATCGCGATGGCGAGGTGGGTCTTGCCTGTCCCCGTGCCGCCGACCAGCACGATATTGCGGCGAGGCGGGAGGAAGGAGCCATCGTGAAGGGAGCGGATCATCTCCTCATTGATCGGTGTGCCCTCGAAGCTGAACCGCTCCAGGTCCTTCACCACGGGCAGCCTCGCAGCCGTCATCCGATAGCGGATGGAGGCTGCATCCCGGTGGGTCGCCTCAGCACGGAGCAGGTCGGTCAGTATCTCCATGGTGGTGCGCTTGCGCTGGAGGCCGGTGGTGACCGCCTCGTCGAACGCCGCCGCCATGCCCTTGAGTCCGAGGCCGCGCATCGTGTCGATCATATCATGCCGCTGCATCATAGCCTCGCAGCAGATCATAGCGGGCACAGTCGGCGAGCGGAGGATGCTGCAGCATCCGGTCTTCCGAAGTGACGATGCTGTGGGGTGTCGCCGGCTCGCGGCGCCGGGAGAGGATGTTGAGGATCAGCTCGTCGCTGGCCGTTCCGTTCGCCAACGCTTCGCGCACGGCAGCCTCTACCGGCTCCAGGCCATCGGTGAGCACCGCCGAGAGGACCCGCACGAACCTGCGATCGGCCTCGTCCCCGGTGCCGAGCCTTCGCCGTAATCGGTGCAGGGCGGGCGGCAGATCCCAGTCCTGGAACGGTGCGCCGTTACGCAGCGCGCCGGGCTTGTGCGCGAGGACCGGCAGATAATGCCAGGGATCGTATATCGTGCGGTTCCGACCGAAGTGGCGCTCATGCTCCCCGACGATCGCATCGCCGCAGCGTATGACGATGCGATCGGCATAGGAGCGCACCTGAACGGTCCGGCGTGCGGCCGTCGACATGACCGAGTAGCGGTTGCGATCGAAGCTGATGAGGCAGGTGCCGGTGACGGCATGCTCGCTCTCATGGAAGCCGTCGAACGGTGCCAGGATCGGCTGCAGGGCCGGTCGCTCCATATCCAGCGCCTCGGCGACGGTAATATCCCCGCGTTCGGGATGGGCATGATGCTCGGCCCAGCGCCGGCACTCGGCCTCCAGCCACCCGTTGAGCTCGGCCAGGCTGGCGAACCGGAGCCGCGGCTGGAAGAAGCGGCCTCGGATTGTCTGGACCTGCTGCTCGACCTGGCCCTTCTCCCATCCCGCCGCCGGCGAGCAGGCGGTCGGCTCGACCATGTAATGATCGGTCATGATCAGGAAGCGGCGGTTGAACACACGCTCCTTGCCGGTGAACACGGCCGTCACCGCCGTCTTCATATTATCGTAGATACCGCGTCGCGGCACACCGCCGAAGAACGCGAACGCCCGGGCATGGGCATCGAACAGCATCTCCTGGCCCTCGCGCGGATAGGCCCGGACATAGGGTGCGCGCGAGTCGCAGAGACGCATATGCGCCACCTTCACCCGCATCGGCTTGCCGGCGATCTCCACATCCTCGTGGCTCCAGTCGAACTGGTAGGCCTCACCCGGCTGGAAGGTCATCGGGATGAACGCCGGTGCGCCTTCGCCAGCATCCTTCCGCCGCGCAGCACGCCAGCGCGCCGCATAGCGGCGCACCGCATCATAGGATCCATCGAACCCCTCGCGCACCAGCAGGTCATGGATACGCGTCATCCGTAGCCGATCGCGGCGGCCGCGACCTTCGTTCTCCTCAAGCAGCGCATCGAGACGATCCTGATAAGGACCGATCCGCGGCAGCGGCTGGACTTTGCGCTGATAGTTGAACGCCGCCTCCGGCGACCGGATCGCTTTGCGGACGACCTTCCGCGACAAACGAAGGTCACGAGCGATCGCCTTGATCGCCTTACCCGCTGCATGCTCACGCCGAATCCGAACCACTGTCTCCACGATCAACATCCCGTTCTCGCCAACTGATCAAAACCAGTCGGCCGACTAAATCCCCGGGATGAAGGGGTCCTTTTTGCACGCCGATCACCCCACGAAGGGGGTGCCTATTGCACGCTGATCCTCATCCACAGAGCGCCGGACGAAGAATCCAGCGGATCAATCTCTTTCGGCAAGCCTGATGGCCCATACTTCCTGCTCTCCCAGAATGCGTCCTCATCAAATTCACCGTCCTCCTGAGCTGGCAACGACGCCAACCTCTGTCGAAGGAAACCGAACGAGAGAACGAGCGTCACCATCGGCGGGAAGAACAAGATGTTCAGAAATCCACCGGCAGCCGAATGATAAACTTCAGCCAGAGCATCAATCTTGACGGATGCGAGCATCCCCAGCCAATAGGCTGGCACCCCGCTCCACCATAGCTTCGCATACCACGGCCGCCACAGCCAATCCCGTAGCCGAGTGGGCGCTTGTCGTTGACGTTGAGAATTTTCCATCATGCTCAAACTCATCACCGCTCATGATTTAAAATCTATCACCTCTTCCAGCTCATCGATAGGGGCAATGCGTTGCTGCTCGCCATCAGGCTGACCCAATTTCAGAACAGAAGACCCAGGCTCCATATCAACCTTTTCACTCTCTCCTCTTTGGAACGCGCCTACTCGAAATCCTCAAATCTTTGTTTCACGGGATTACTGGACAAACAGCAGTATATATTTTCCGTGGGACATATTGATCCATTTTTGCACTCTCGTCATACTGTTCCCGCGGGCAGATCAACATTTGGAGTTGGTTTGCAAATGGACGAGAATAACGAGCAGTTTCTGCGGCTGAGAGCCGTGATCGCGAAGACGGGCAAGCCCAAGGCTTCCATCTATCGCGACATCCACCTTGGAACATTCCCGGCGCCGGAAAAGATCGGCGCCAGAGCGGTGGCCTGGCGCCTTTCGAGGATCTTACGCTGGATGCAGGCACCAAGCGCCTACCAAGAGGACTGAAACCACTCCAGCGCCCCGATATTGGGCTTTGCCGGCGTCGCCTTCTCAATGGCGATCGCCGCTGAAGCCTGTTCGGCCTTGTCGAGATAGTCGGCCCACCATTCGAGCATCTGCCGACGGTGGGACAGATAGCGCGCGGCGTTGTAGACGGCACGAACACCGCCGGGTACATGTGCCAGCTGCAGCTCGATCCAATCCGCCTTGAACAGCCCGGTTTCATTCAGCACGGTGCTGGCTATAGAACGAAATCCATGCACTGTCGCCTTGTCGCCAACCCCTAGCCGTTGAAGCAAGACCAGCATGCGGTTCGAACTGATCGTGTCCCCCTGGTTGCCGATTACCGGGAACAAATATTGGCCAAACCGCTCATTCCCATATTTCCCATAGACGTTGAGCTCCTTGATTTCCCGGAGCAAAGCAACCGCCTGCGGTGGCAACGGCACGAGATGCTCGACGCGCATCTTCATTCGCTCGGCTGGAATGCGCCAAAGCGGCTCAGGGCCGCCCAAGCCCTCAAACTCACTCCACTGTGCATGCCGGGTTTCCGTCGTCCGGACCATGGTGAGAATCGTCCAACGCAAGGCAAGTTGGCTTAGCCGAGAGCCCGTATCTGCGTTCAGCGCAGCATAGAAGCGCGGCAATTCCTTGATCGGTATCTTTGATCGATGCGTGACCGCCGCGCGCTTGCGCATTACGGTGCCCAGATCACGACAGGGATCCGTAAGAACTCGACCGTCTGGAATGCCGAACCGGAAGATTTCGCTGCAATAGGCCCGCACCCGATGCGCCATCTCGAACGCGCTGCGGTCCTCAATGGCCTTGAGAGCATTGAGCATGTCGCGCGGCAAGATCGATCGCACAGGCAGTTTTCCGATAGTAGGAAAAATGTCGGCCTCGAGCCGACGCTCGATCACACCCGCATAGCGATCGGACCATCCCGGTCGCTTGGCAAGCATCCATTCCTGGGCCAGTTGGCGGAACGTCGTCCGCTCGGCCTGATCCTCATATTTTAGCTGTCGCTTGATGTTGGCCGGATCTTTCCCGGCGGAGAGAGCCGCTTTCATCTCCTCACGCCAGACCCTGGCGCGGTCGATGCTCATCAACGGATAGTCGCCTCCCGTAATGCTCTTCTGCTTATGATGGAAACGGTAGGAGAGCCGCCACTCGCGTCGGCCGTTGGGCAGGACGCAGATATTGAGACCACCACCATCGGCTTTTTTGATCGGGCGGGCGGCAGGCAAAATGGATTGGATGATAGTATCGGTCAGCACGGATCAGTCTCCTGGACGCCGTGCGCGAGACTTGAATCCTAACTTTGCACCAACAAATTTACCAACAAATCTCATGGTAACCACCTGGGCGGTTATGATCCTGTTGGAGACCATGTTACATGAGATAACAGCCTGAATATAGGCCTTTTTATGACGCCCATTTGGGACGTTGTTGGTCTTTTTGGACCTTGTTTTGGTTGCGGGAGCTCGCAACCATCTTAACTTGCATTTCCCCGCGTACGCGCCTTTTGACGACAACCGGTTGAAAATCATTTCCGAATATCTGGAATTTTTTAATGTTGCGCCATGCTTGTACCAAACGGCAGCCTGACAGACGATCGCTTTAACATATCTATTATTATCAACTTTTTGCTGTGTAAGCGCCGGATAGACATGACACCCCGCTGCTTATTAGAGATCATTCGACGTGAGTGGAGCCGACGATCTAATCGTTGTCGATGAAGATCGACGGATTTTGGGTATGCTGACCGAAAAATACGTTCGCAAACGCTATGCTGACGAGATCGATCGTTCGCAGCGCAACCTTTATGGCGAAAACTGACTGCCTGTCGATGTCACGCTAGCGATCAAGTCTTCAGCCAGAAGCGCATAATCATCGATACTGCACCGAGCGCAACAACGCTGCCGGTCCAGATCAGCGCCATCCATCCCAGCCGCTTCCAAAAGGGCGTATACTTCATCAGTGATAGCCGTGCGTGCCAACTTTGCCACGAAAGACCCAATAGGCCCATCCAGTATAGGCAAGGATGACCGGCATGATGATTGCAGTCCCCACCAACATGAATATCTGGCTCCGCTCGGGCGCGGCGGCATCCCATATGGTGATGCTGTCGGGCACGATGTAAGGAAATAGGCTGATACCAAGTCCTGCAAATCCTAACGCGAACAGGGCCAGCGCAAGCAGGAACGGTGCAGCGGTGGCCCCGCCGCGCAGTTTGCGGAAAAACAGGAAAGCGACGATCCCGGTAAGCAGCGGCACTTGCGCCGTCGCCAGCACGCCGGGCATGTCGAACCAGCGCTTCCAATATTCGAACTGCAGGAACGGGGTGGCGGCGCTGACCGCCGCCATCGCGACCAGCGTGCCTGCCCCGGCCCACAGCGCCAGCCGGCGGGCATGCGCCTCTGCGCTACCTTCGACTTTCCAGATCAGCCAGGCAGCGCCGAGCAGCGCGTAGCCGATGACCACCCCAGCGCCGGTCAACAGGCTGAACGGGGTCAACCAGTCGAGCCAGCCACCGGCATAGGCCTGGTTTTCGACCTGAACGCCTTGGAGGATCGCGCCCAGCGTCACGCCCTGCGCAAAGGCGGCTATGAACGAGCCCAGGCTGAACGCAATGTCCCATAGCGCACGGTGCCGTGGGTCGCGCCAGCGGAATTCAAAGGCCACGCCACGAAAAACGAGCCCCAAAAGCATCGCGATAATAAGTGGGTAGGTCGCGGTCAGGACGACACCATAGGCGAGCGGGAAGGCAGCGAATAGCCCGCCGCCGCCCAGCACCAGCCATGTTTCGTTGCCGTCCCACACCGGCGCGATCGAATTCATCGCCTGATCGCGCTCATCCCCAACTTTGAAGCTCGGGAACAGGATGCCGATGCCCAGGTCGAACCCGTCCATGACAACGTACATGAATACGGCGAAGGCGATGATGAAAGCCCAGACGACCGTCAAATCGACGTTGATACCCATTTTGTTTACTCCGCCCCAGTCGCGATGGCAGGCGCAGGCGTAATACCCGCAGTGCGTACCGGCACATGCTCAGGCTCGGACTCATGCGGCCCGGCCGGCTTGTGCATCAGATGCAGAATGTACCATGCGCCCGCACCGAAGACTGCGAAATACACGATGACGAACGCGATCAGCGAGGCGGCAACCGCAGGCGCGGCGAGAGGCGACGCGCTTTGGGCCGTGAGCATGTGGCCATAAACGGTATAGGGTTGGCGCCCCACCTCCGTCGTGATCCACCCGGCAGTCACTGCCACGAAGCCTGACGGCCCCATCAGCACGGCGGCGCGATGCAGCCACGACCAGTCGTAGAGACGTTTACGCATCCGCGCGACCAGGCTCCACAGACCAAGGCCCAGCATGGCAAAGCCGATGCCGACCATTACCCGGAAAGACCAGAAGATGACCGGCACGGGAGGCTCACGGTCATCGGGAATCGTATCGAGGCCGGCGAGCGGTGCGTTCAGATCATGCTTCAGGATCAGCGATGACGTTTTGGGAACCTCCACGGCATAATCGATGCGTTTCTCCGCGCTGTTGGGAATGCCGAACAGGATCAGCGGCGCACCGTCCGGGTGGCTCTCGTAATGCCCCTCCATGGCCATGACCTTGGCGGGCTGATGCTCCAGCGTGTTGAGGCCGTGCATGTCGCCAGCGAAAATCTGAATCGGCGCGACGATCGCTGCCATCCACATTGCCATGCTGAACATCTTTCGCGCATGCAGGTTTGCGCGGTCGCACAGCAAATGCCAGGCGCCGACCGCGCCCACGACAAAAGCGGTGGTCAGATAGGCGGCGATCACCGTATGGATGAGTCGGTAGGGGAAACTGGGGTTGAAGATGATCGCCAGCCAGGATTCGCCCGGCAGGAAACGGCCATCGGGTGACATCTCGAAGCCGGTGGGCGTCTGCATCCAGCTGTTCACCGACAGGATCCAGAAGGCCGAAATGAACGTGCCAAGCGCCACCATGCAGGTAGCGGCGAAATGCAGGCCTTTGCCGACCTTGGACATGCCGAACAGCATGACGCCGAGGAAGCCGGCCTCCAGGAAGAAGGCGGTGAGCACTTCATAGGCCATCAGCGGCCCGATTACCGGCCCTGCCTTTGTCGAGAAAACCGACCAGTTGGTGCCGAATTGATAGGACATGACGATGCCGGATACCACGCCCATCGCGAAAGCAATGGCAAAGATTTTCACCCAGTAGCGAAACAGGTCGAGATAGATGTCCCGCCCGGTTTTCAGCCACAGTCCCTCCAGGACCATCAGATAGCTGGCCAGGCCGATCGAAAAGGCCGGAAAGATGAAGTGGAAGCTGACCGTGAACCCGAACTGGATTCGGGCGAGCAGGAGGGCATCGAGTCCGACGAACATCTTTAGTCTTCCGGTTAAGCTGCGCGCTGTGCGCGCCGCCAGCGATTGAATGTTTTTTCCGATATGCCGATTTGCCGGCAACTGGCGCAAACGCCCTGACCGGAGGCGATCAAGGCGGCAATCGCCTGACAGCGGCGTTCCTTGTCGGGGATCGTGGTCACAGGGCCGCTGCGCTCTTCCAGAGCATATAGGCCGCAACGACGAAGATCAGCACCGCGAACACGGTTGTCAGCGTGCCAGTGCCAGATAGCCGCTTGGCGGCGATTGTGCCGATGAACCCGCCAGCGATGCCACCAGTGATGAACACGCCAGCCAGCACCCAGTCGATCAGCCCGGAAAATGCGTAGTTGGCGGCTGTCGTCAAGCCGAACGCCGTTACCGCGACGAGACTGGTTCCGACCGCGTTGATGATCGGCATGCTGGTCGATGCAACGAGGCCGGGGACGATCAGGAAACCGCCACCGATGCCGAAGAAGCCCGAGAAGATGCCGGTGCCCAGACCATAGCCCAGAACTTTGGGCGCATTCTCACGATTACATTGGGCACCCGGTATGCCGAGCGCCTTGCGCCCGCGCAGCATCAGTATGCCGACGACGATCATCACCAGGGCGAACAGGAACAGCAGCTTCTGTCCGTCAAACGCCTTGCCGACCGTCGACCCGCCCAGCGCGCCAAGGATGCCTGCCGCGGCATACATTCCGCCGCAGCGCCATTTGACCGTATGCTCGCGTGCATGGCTGGCCAGCCCCGTCGCGGCGTTGACGGCGACCGCCAGCGCCGACGTGCCGATCGCGACATGCGGGCTGGAGACACCGACCAGATAGACCATCAGCGGCACGGCGAGGATCGAGCCGCCGCCGCCAACCAGTCCCAGCGAAAAGCCGACCAGCGAGCCTGACAGGAGGCCCAGCACATATTGCAGGGGTTCGAGCATGGTGATCACGCCGCCTGACGCACGCGTTCGATCGGTTGCGGCTTGACAAGCCACTCATGCCCCTTGAGCATGCCGTTCCAATAAATCCAAGGCAGCGCCTCCGACTTGAGCAGCCACGACAACCTGGCCGGCTGCGTTCCATCGATCAGCCATTTTGGGAAGCTGGGCATGAGCTTGCCACCATAGCCGAACTCGGCGAGGACGATCTTACCCTTCTCCACAGTGAGTGGGCATGAGCCATAGCCGTCATAGCCGGCAACCGGCTCGCCACCCTTCAGAATTGCGAGCAGATTGACCGCCACGATCGGCGCCTGTTTGCGCGCCGCGGCGGCGGTCTTGGCATTGGGTGTGGAGCCACCATCGCCAAGGCCGAAGATATTGGGATAGCGGACGTGCTGCATCGTCACCTGATCGACCTCGACATAGCCTGCCTTGTCCGCCAGCAGACTGTCCGCAACGAAGCGCGGCGCGATCTGCGGCGGGGTTACATGCATCATGTCGAACGCGCGCGTTACTTCGCCCGTCTTTTCGCGGAAGGTCGCTGTTTTCGCCGCGCCGTCGACCGCAATCAGGGTAGATTCGAAATTAAGGTCGATGCCGTACCGCTCGACATAGCCCATCAGCGCGGGGACATAGTCCTTCACGCCGAACAGCACGCCGCCCGCGTTGTGGAAGGCAACATCGATGTTGTTCAGGACACCGCGTTCAAGCCAGTTGTCGCACGACAGGTACATCGCCTTCTGCGGTGCGCCAGCGCATTTGATGGGCATCGGCGGCTGCGTGAACAGCGCCACGCCTTCGCGCAAATTGCGGACCAGTTCCCAGGTGTAGGGCGCCGTGTCGTAACGATAGTTGGACGTCACGCCATTCTGGCCCAGCGTTGCCGCCAGCCCGTCGATCGCATCCCAGTCCAGCATATTGCCCGGCGCAACGACCAGCGCGCGATAGCCGATCACGCTGCCATTGGCTGTCGTCACCTGATTCTGTTCGGGTTGAAAGCTTTGAGCAGCTTCCCTGAGCCATGTGACACCCTTGGGCATCACCGACGCCATCGAATGGCAGGTTGATTTCGGTTCGAAAACACCTGCACCGACCATCGTCCAGCCGGGCTGGTAATAATGTTCGGTACGCGGTTCGATGATCGCCACCGAAAGCTTGGGATCCCGCTTAAGGATCGATGTCGCCGTCGCGATTCCGCCTGCACCGCCGCCGACAATTACAACGTCATAGCGCGCGGCGGGGCGATCGGCCGCGGGGCCATCCGGGCTGCTGGTCGATGCGGTCTCGATCCGGCCGCGCAATTGCGACAGGTCATAGCCCGCCGCATTTGCCGCGCTCAGGATGGCTGCGGTCGGGCGCGATCCAGCCTGGGACAATGCCCAAAGCGTCGTGGCGCGGGTGCCGGTCCTGCAGAAAGCGAGAGTGGGGCCATCGGCAGATGCCAGCGCATCGCCAAAGGCCATAACCGATGCGTCGTCGAAATTGCCACCGCTGATGGGAATGTAACGATAGGCAATGCTGAGCGCGTCAGCCTTTGCCTTCAGGTCGGCTGAGAGAGGTTGGCCGGGCTCTTCGCCATCAGGCCGGTTGTTGATGATCAGACGGACGCCAGCAGATGCGGCCTGGTCAATGTCTTCCGGAGTAATCTGGCCACAAACGAGCAGCTTTTCGTCGAGCTTATGGGGATTCATCGAACCTCTCCTTTTTAAAGTTCAGGCGTGGACCGGCGTTCGTGGTCCCGATGGGCGATCAAGCGCCCAGACGATCGCGAAGCCGACCGCCATCGCAGCAGTAAAAATGGCGGCTGCCGGAGGGTTGATGGCAAATGCGGCCAGCGCCGGGCCTGGGCAAAGGCCGCCGAGCCCCCAGCCGATGCCGAACAAGGCAGAGCCGCCGACCAGGCGCGGCGTGATTGGATCGGTGTCGGGCAGGTGAAAGTGGGCATCGGCAACAGGCGCCGCCATCCGCCGTTGGATCAGCCAGGCGATTGCCATCGGGATCATCGCGCCGCCCATGACGAAGGCAAGGGTGGGATCCCAGGCACCAAACAGGTCGAGGAAGCTGCGGACCCGCACGGGATCCAGCATGCCCGACACGGCGAGCCCCGCGCCGAACAACAGGCCGGAGGCAAGACCGATCACGCCGCGCATCACCAGCCACCCCCAACCGCATTGACGATTGCCACAGTCACAAAGCCCGTCGCCATGAAGGTGAACGTCGCAACGATGGATCGCTTCGACAGGCGCGACATGCCGCATACGCCGTGACCGGACGTGCAGCCCGACCCGAGCCGCGTGCCAATGCCGACGACGAGCCCTGCGACCGCGAGCGTTGCCATGCTCATGGGGAAGCGTGACAGGATCGGTCCCGCCGCCCATGCGACAAGTGCCGCGCCGAGAGGCAGGCCGATAATGAATGTCAGCGCGAGCGTGCGCGGGGCGCCGCCGCCCAGCCCGATCGCCCGCGCCGCCATGCCGCTGACGCCGGCGATGCGGCCCGCGCCCAGCAGCATGATGGCAGCCGCCACGCCGATCATCAGGCCACCGATCAGCCCCTGCCCCGGCATCGCATAATCAGGCATCACAGCACGTCCAGCGGAAGCTTGAGGTAGCGCGTGCCATTCTCCTCCGGCTCAGGCAGATGCCCGCCGCGCATGTTCACCTGGATCGAGGGGAGGATGAGCCGCGGCATCCCAAGCGTCGCGTCACGCCGCGTGCGCATCTCGACAAATTCGTCCTCGCCCACACCTTCATGGACATGGACATTGGAATCGCGTTCCTGGCCGATCGTGGTTTCCCACACAAAGTCGTCGCGGCCCGGCGCTTTGTAATCATGGCAAAGGAAAGTGCGCGTCTCACGGGGCAAATCCATCAGGCGGCGGATAGAGCGATAGAGCATTCGCGCATCGCCGCCGGGGAAATCCGCACGGGCGGTGCCATAGTCCGGCATGAACAGCGTATCGCCGGTGAACACCGCGTCGCCGATCACATAGGCCAGGTCGGCGGGCGTATGCCCCGGCACGTGGAGCGCGACCGCAGGAATCGAACCGATCGCGAACCTGTCGCCGTCATCGAACAGATGGTCGAACTGCGACCCGTCACGCTCGAACTGCGTGCCTTCATTGAAGATCTTGCCGAACACGCTCTGGACTGTCGTGATCGCGCGACCGATCGCGAGCTTGCCGCCGAGCTTTTCCTGAAGGAACGGCGCGGCAGACAGATGATCTGCATGAGCATGCGTTTCCAGCAGCCATTCGACTTTCAGTCCTTCGGCCTGGACATAGTCGATGATGGCCTGCGCAGAGCCGTGCTCGGTGCGGCCTGATGCCGAATCAAAATCAAGCACGCTGTCGATAATCGCTGCGGCGTGAGTCACCGGATCATGCACCACATAGCTTGCAGTGAATGTCGGCTCGTCAAAGAACGAGCGCACAACCGGCACGGGTACTTCGCCGGCGCAGGTGTCCGTTACAATCTGCGTTGCGAGCATGAGCGGCTCATCAGGTTGGTCCATCTCGACTCTCCAAACTTTCTCACTTACACGGTTCAAATAATCGAGTATTATGGTTGCGTCAACCGACGAGATTGATGACAATGTCGATCAGCATGAATGAAAGGTTCGATTTGGCACCTGAACTCCCCTCCTGTTCCGCGTTGCGCCTTGGCGAGGAAGCGCCGGATTTCACCGCCCGCTCGACCCGTGGCCCGGTGTCACTTTCGGATTTCCGAGGACGATGGCTTGCGCTCTTTTCGCATCCGGCGGATTTCACGCCGGTCTGCACCAGCGAGTTTGTGTCGATCGCGCGCGCGCATGACCGGTTTGCGACGCTGGGATGCGAACTGATGGCACTGTCGGTCGACAGCCTGTTTTCCCACCTCGCCTGGATCCGCGCGATCCGCGATCGGTTCGATGTCGTCGTGGACTTCCCGATCATCGAAGATCCGACGCTGGAGATCGCGCGCGCCTATGGCATGGTCGGCCCCAACGCGATGGATGCCAGCGCGGTGCGGACGACCTATTTCCTCGATCCGGACGGGATATTGCGGGCATCGACCTGCTATCCGGCCAGCGTCGGGCGCTCCGTGGAGGAGATGCTGCGCCTCGTCGCCGCGCTTCAGCGTGTCCATGATGGATCGGCTCTGGCGCCGGAAGGTTGGATGCCAGGCAGTGATCTGCTCGCGGTCCCAAGCCACGATGTCGCAGACGTGCTGGCAGCACCCGCCGGCACCGACTGGTTCTACACGCCGATCAAGGATCAGGCATGATGGCGGATATCGCGACGCTTGATCTCGAGGCCGCGGCGGATTTGCTTCGGGCGCTTGCACATCCGGTGCGCCTCTCCCTGCTGCGCACGCTTATAGATGGCGAGCGCTCGGTCGGCGAGATCGAACACTTAGCCAATGTGGTGCAGCCCGGCCTCAGCCAACAGCTCGGGGTGTTGCGAAAGGCCGACCTTGTGCATACACGACGCGAGGCAAAGCTGGTTTTCTATCGCATCAACCAGGCCCGTATCGCTGAAGTCAGCGCCCTGCTTGATGCCTATGCAGGGACGGTAGCCATATCCCGTGCAGATGCGGTCGCGGCCCGACCGCAGGCCGGCGGCGGCGCGGCCATGTTCGCGCGGATCACGCCACGTAAATGATGCCGCGAGGCTCGAAAGCCTCGCAGCATCAAACTCTCAGTCCACCAAAACGGTGCGCAGATATGGGCGATGCTCGGTCCAGCCCTGGGGGAAGAGGGCGCGTGCCTCGTCATCCTTGATCGAGGGAGGAATGATCACTTCCTTACCCTTCTGCCAGTCTGCCGGAGTCGCGATTCGCTTTGCGTCACCGAGTTGAAGCGCATCGATCACCCGCAATATTTCGTCGAAGTTGCGTCCCACGCTCATCGGGTAGGTCATTGTCAGCCGGATCTTCTTTTTTGGATCGATGATGAAGACCGATCGCACCGCTGCGGTCGCGCTCTGATCGGGGTGGATCATGTCATACATCTTGGCGATCGACAGATCCGCGTCAGCGACGATGGGAAAGGTCAGGTTGGTGTTCTGGGTGTCGTTGACATCCTCGATCCATTTGCGGTGCTCGTCGGCAGTGTCGGTCGACAGGCCGAGCGGTTTGACGTTGCGCGCCTCGAACTGATCGGCAAGCTGGGCTGTGCGGCCCATTTCGGTCGTGCAGACCGGCGTGAAATCGGCAGGATGGCTGAAGAAGAAGACCCAGGAGTCCCCGGACCATTCGTGCAGGCTGATGGGGCCGTTCTGGGTATCGACGGTGAAATCGGGTGCGATGTCGCCAATGTGCAGGCTCATGTCGGGTCCTTTCGGGGTTGCGATGAGAGAGACCTACCCCAGGATACCGAAAGCAACCAACATAATATGTGACTTTCTGTGATCGTGTATATGAATATTTGCAATTATATGAGTTCAGTGCTTGAGCTTTCTGCGTCTTCCGCCCCAACCCATGGTCTCGCAAGCCTTCGACGCAGAGCTTCAATCGCCGAGATAGGCAGTTTGCGCCGATTGGCGCCGAATTTCGCTGGAACACCTTGGGCAGTAATGAAAGCGGCGGTGTAGCGAGCAGATTCCTCAATCTGAGCGCCGTCGATATATAGTCGGTCAATACGGCGGCCTTTATCATTCTCCGCCTTGAAGACGAGCCGCACGCCGCGCATCCTTTTGATATAGCCGCCCATCTGCTCATACGGATCCGACGCAAAGGTTCGCTCGAGATTTTCCTCCAGCATCTCGCGGATTTCCCAGCCGGTAACGTCCACAACCGAAACAGGTGGGTCCACCGGCACCATGTTCCAAAGGTCGTTCATCATGATCGGTCCAGGCGCGATCGGTGCGCCGTAACGCCAGCCATTGGAAAAGGCGATCGGCGTTCCCGCTGCCTCGGCAACGGCTTCGAGCAACAGGTCGTCCATCGGGCTGTTGAGCATCGCATACCGATGCAGGGCGACGTCCGTGTGCCCGACGACCTCGCTCATCGACTGCCTTTCGCTTGCGAGAGCCGCGGCGACAGCATCCGCCAGGCCCGGATCGCTCGCGACGCTATCATCGACAGGTATCAGGCGATGGCGCCAGCCCTGAATACGATTTTCCGAAACATCCAGATCGAGCCGCCCGACATAGGAACCATGACAGCCAGACTGGAAAATGATCGCCCCATTGACGACGACGGCGTTTTCCATGCGGTTATGGGTGTGACCGCTGACGATCACGTCAATTCCGGCCACGTCCTTGGCCAGTTGCACATCCTGCGGAAAACCGAGGTGGGACAGGACCACAATCAGATCGGCATCCTGCCGCAGCCGTTCAATATGTCCGGGCAGTTCGGCATTGCCCGTGACAAAGCGAAGCCCCTTGCTGAAAGATGGCGGCATCGTCTTGTCCACAATCGGGCAGGCGAGGCCGACAATGCCTACCCGCACCCCGTTGCGTTCGATGATGGTCGAGGGCGGCATAAACAATTCGCTACTGTCTTCGCAGAAGATATTTGCAGCGAGCATAGGGTGGGCCAGCTCGCTCGATATCTCAGCCACACGTTCCGGGCCGTAGGCAAACTCCCAGTGTAGCGTCATCGCGTCGAAGCCCAGCGCGTTGATCAGTGGCACCATCGCCCGTGCCCGATCCTGCACGGCGAAATGCGTGCCGTGGAACGTGTCGCCATTATCCAGCGCGATCACTCCACCGGGATTTTCCTGCCGTGCCTGGTCGAACAGAGTCTTGATTCGCGCCAGTCCACCCATCTGCGCGAACTGGAAATCGCCATGCGCATCGCGCCGCAGTTCGGAATGGGGCTCCACATAGCCGTGCAGATCATTGAGTTGCAGAATGGTCAGGTTTGTCATGGCGGCTCAATGCCCTTCCGCGATCAGCGCTGCGGCATCCAGTCCCCATGCGGGCACTTTGCCATCTGCGGCAAAGAACATGTCGCGATATCGCATTTTCAGGAAATAGGGCACGCGCCCCATCTTCAGTATTTGGCGGTCACCGCCGAACCAGCTGTTGGAATGTATCCAGAACGCCTTCCCATCGCCCATATCGCCGATGCACAGCACCTCAGGCTTCAGCGGAACATCAGCCTTTTCCGCCTCCACGGCGCCGAAAATCTTGCCAAGTTGAAGCCCGATGATGTCTGATTGCTGATGTCCGATGGCGCCCAATTTGGGCACCGTAACAGCGGCGCAATCGCCACAGGCGAACACTTCGGGGTGGTCAGGGTTGCGCATCAGCAGGTCGGTTTTGATGAACCCTTCGGAATCGCTGACAGGCAGGCCTTTGACAAAGTCGTGCGGCACCCAGTCGGGGAAAATGATCTTCACCTCTGCCGGCAGGGTGCGGCCATCGGCAAACTCGATGGCGTCGGCCGTCAGTCGCGTGATGTCCTGCGTGTTGTTCCAGTAGTTGAAGCCCATCTTGGTCGCGAGTGTCAGGAGTTGTTTGACGACATCCTCGCCTGCGTCTTCCGCGATCATGGGGGCTGGCGTAAAGACAGTGACGTTTTCGGGGCCGCCAAGTTTCCGATCCTTGAGCCAGGTCGCCATCGACATCATGACCTCGACGGGAGGCCCTTCACAGGCGGCAAGCGCCCGCGGGATCGATCCGCCGGGATAGGGTTCCAGACCGTCCGCTCCGTCCCCTTGGTGGAACCTTGCCGATCCGATCGCGATCGGGCCGCCCGCGTAGCGGGTGTTGAGATAGCGGCGCAGCTTTTCCCCGTGATACAGGTCGCTGACAGTGTGGCCATGCTCGGCGAAACCCTCGATCCGGTCATAAGCAAGCCGGGCACCCAGTGCGAAGATGACATAATCATAATGTTCGACATGATCTTCGGCGCCACCCCGTTCTGCGGGCCTGAAGGTTACATTGCGCGCTGCAATGTCGACAGCAGTGACTTCCCCATGGATAAAATCGATGTCATCCTTTGCCAGAATGGGCACCAGATCCATCCGCTGGTGCAGCGCTGGGTTGCGATCTTCGAACACGTCAGCCGGGATGTTGGGAATGAACAGCAGATAGCTTTTGCGATCGATTACGGTGATGCGCGCCTTGCCTCCCAAATATTGTCGCACTTTTTGCGCGCAGGCCAGCCCCGCAAAATTTCCGCCAAGAATGAGGACATGGGGGCGACCATCATAGTGTGGCATAGCAATCTCCTTGGCTGGCGCGGGTGGCGATACGTTAGCACAACGAATATCGCGCGCGCGTTGCAGCCCTGCAGGATAGCCACGCACCTTAAGGCATCCTTACCACTCGCCGATGCGGCGAGATCCGCGCTGCGCAGCAGCAAATTATCGTCCTGACATAAGCCTGCCTTAAGGTAGTGCCGCTTTTGACCTCCCCGACGGGAGGCTCACAACCATGACCAATTCATCAGGGCGCGGCGAACGATGATCGCGCTAGTGCGCACCGCGCTGACGAAACCGCTGACTTTTATCGTGATGGCCGTGATGATCTTCGGCATTGGGGTATTGTCTATCCTGCGGATGCCGGTGGACATCTTCCCGCGCATCGGCGTGCCAGTGATTGCGACGGCATGGACCTATACCGGCCTTTCGCCGCAGGACATGGCCGGGCGCATCGTCACGCCTTACGAACGCGTGCTGACAAATGCGGTCAACGATATCGAGAGGATCGAAAGCCAGTCCCTGAACGGGGTCGCAGTGGTGAAGATCTATTTCCAACCGGGCGTCGACATCCGCACGGCTACGGCACAGGTCACCTCCATTTCGCAAACCATCCTGCGTCAGCTGCCGCCGGGCATCACCCCGCCCATGATCGTCAATTACGACGCCTCGACCGTGCCCATCCTGCAACTGGCCTTGTCGGGAAAGGGCTTGAGCGAACAGCAGCTATTCGATCTGGGATTGAACCAAGTCCGTCCACTATTGGTCACGGTGCCCGGGGTAGCCATGCCATTCCCTTCTGGCGGGAAGCAGCGCCAGATGCAGATCGATGTTGATCCGGCCGCGTTGCAGGCGCGTGGCCTTTCTGCGCAAGACGTAGCGAACGCGCTGACCGCGCAGACGCAAATCAGCCCGGTCGGCTTCGCCAAGATCGGCGACCTGCAGTATAATGTCCGCTTGAACAACGCCCCGGCATCGGTCGAGCAACTGAACAATCTGCCGGTGAAGGTGGTGGACGGCGCCACCATCCTGATGCGCGATATCGCACAGGTGCGAGACGGGTCCGCACCGCAGATCAACGTGGTCCATGTGGATGGGCAGCGATCCGCTTTGATGACCGTGCTTAAAAGCGGTAGCGCATCCACACTCGCCATTGTCGACGGGATCAAGCGGCGCCTGCCGCAGGCGCTGGCAGGCCTGCCCGATACGCTGAAAGTGACGGCAATAGGTGACCAGTCAGAACTGGTCAAAGCGGCGGTTTCGTCGGTGGTGACCGAAGGCGCTCTCGCTGCGCTGCTGACGTCGCTCATGATCCTGCTGTTCCTTGGATCGTGGCGATCGACCATCATCATCGTCACGGCCATTCCGCTGGCGATCCTGGGTTCCATTGCCGGTCTGGGCGCGGTGGGCCACACGCTTAACCTGATGACGCTGAGCGGGTTGGTGCTGGCCATCGGCATTCTGGTGGACGACGCCACCGTGACTATCGAAAACATGAACTGGCATCTGGAACATGGCAAGGGCGTGATCGCCGCCATCATGGATGGCGCGGCGCAAATCGTGAAACCTGCGCTGGTCGCGCTGCTGAGCATCTGCATCGTGTTCGTGCCGATGTTCTTTCTGCCTGGCATTGCGGGGTTCCTGTTCGTGCCGCTGGCGCTGGCGGTGATATTCGCCTTGCTCACGTCCTTCGTGCTCGCCCGCACGCTGGTGCCGACTATGGCGATGTTCCTGCTGCGCCCGCATGATGAAGGAGCAAAGACCCGCCCGACGCGCAATATATTTGTTCGTTTTCAGCGCGCATTCGACCAGCGGTTCGAACGGATGCGCGCCCGTTATGGCCAGTTGCTGCGCCGCGTGCTGGATGTTCGCCGCGGCTTTGCCATGGTCTTTCTAGGCGTCATGCTTCTGTCGCTGGCGCTGGTGCCGTTGCTCGGTCGGGACTTCTTCCCGGCGGTGGATTCCGGTCAGATCGCCCTGCATGTGCGGACGCCTGCGGGGACGCGGATCGAACAGAGTTCCGCCACTTTCGCGCAGGTGCAACAACATATCCGCAGCGTGATCCCCGATGCGGAAATCGAAACGATGGTCGATAATATTGGCATCTCTCTGGCGGCGCTGAACAATATTTATGCCAATTCCGGCACGGTCGGCTCCAATGAAGGCGATATCCTGATCACTTTGTCAAAGGATCACGGGGATACGAATGAATATGTGCGTGCATTGCGCCACCAGTTACCGCTCAAATTCCCAGGCGTCGATTTTGCTTTTCTGCCGGCAGACATGACGAGCCAGATTCTCAATTTCGGATCGCCAGCCCCTCTCGATATCCAGATACGCGGGCGCAACATCCCGGAAAATCAGCGATATGCGCAAAAACTGTTGAAAAGCGTGCGGCAGATTCCGGGGCTGGCCGACGCACGCATTCAACAATCGACCCGCTATCCCCAACTGAATGTCGATGTCGACCGCGCACGCATCGCGCAATATGGCCTAAGCCAGCGGGATGTGACGGCCAGCCTCGGCACTGCGCTTGCCGGTACGGCGCAAAGCTCGCCCGTATTCTACCTCAATCCGGAAAACGGCGTGTCCTATCCTGTCGTGGCGCAATTGCCGGAACGGGACGTAGGCTCCGTCGCCGATCTGGCCGCGCTGCCGGTCGCAGGCGGCGTCGATGCAGCATCGCAAACGCTTGGCGGTGTCGCGCGGATCACGCGCGGCAACACCCTGTCCGTGGTCAGCAAATATGACATTCAGCCAGTCATCAACATCTATGCCACCACGCAAGGGCGTGATCTGGGTGCCGTTGCGACCGATGTGAACGCCGCCATCGTCGCGCTGGAAAAGAACCTGCCGAAAGCATCCACCGTTACCCTGCGCGGCCAATATGAAACGATGAACATAGCCTTCAACGGCCTCGCATTCGGCCTGATCGCGGCGATCGTGCTGATCTATCTGGTGATCGTGGTGAACTTCCAGAACTGGATCGATCCGCTTGTAATCATCGGCGCGTTGCCCGCCGCATTGGCAGGCATTGCGTGGATGCTTTTCCTGACCGGCACCACCTTGTCCGTGCCGGCACTGATCGGCGCGATCATGGCAATGGGCGTATCCACCGCCAATGCCATCCTTGTCGTCAGTTTCGCGCGCGAAAGGCTGGCGGAAACGGGCAACGCTGCAACGGCCGCACTGGAAGCGGGCATGGTTCGCCTGCGCCCGGTGCTGATGACAGCGCTGGTAATGATCATCGGCATGTCGCCCATGGCGCTGGCCCTGGGCGAAGGGGCGGAACAGAACGCGCCGCTGGGCCGTGCGGTGATCGGCGGTTTGGCGTTCGCCACAATCGCCACGCTGGTGCTGGTGCCCGCGCTGTTCGCGCTGGCCCACCGCAAGGGCGCCCCCAAAACCCGCACTATCGAACTGGAACCGAGCCATGTCTGATCCCACCCCATCACGGACTTCATCGCGAAAGGGCCGCCTTTATGGTGCGGCGGCAGCTGTTGGCGTAGCGCTGCTGGTGGGTGGCGGCATCGTTGCCCGCAATGCGGACCATACCGAACAAGCAGAATTCGCCCGCGCCAATGCATTGCCGACCGTCAATGTCTTGCACCCACAACCGGCGGAAGCAGGCGCCATTCGTCTGCCCGGCATGTTGGAACCAGATAACGAAGCCGCCATCCATGCTCGCGCCAGCGGCTATGTGGCGCGGCGACTGGTCGATATTGGCGATCATGTGCGTGCGGGGCAGGTTCTAGCCGTGCTGGACGCGCCGGAGGTGGAACAACAATTGGCACAGGCGCAAGCGGACCTGCGCACGGCAGAAGCCAACCGTGGACTGGCGCAAACTACGGCCGTACGTTGGGACGCGCTGCGCGCGAAGGACGCGGTATCGCAACAGGAAACCGATGAAAAGAGCGGGCGGCTAGCAGCGGCAACGGCCCTTGCCAGTTCGGCCCGTGCCAATGTCGAACGATTGCGCGCCACGCTCGGCTTCAGCCGTGTTGTGGCACCTTTTGCAGGCCGGGTGACCAGCCGCAACGCGGAAATCGGCGCCCTGGTGAATGCGGGCAACGGCGCGGCCAGCCCCCTGTTCACCATTGCAGATGACCGCCGACTGCGCCTGCGCGTCCGTGTGCCCCAGGCCTTGTCAGGACAGCTGACGCGGGGCGTGTTGGCCAGTCTGACCGTGCCGGAATATCCGGGCGAGAGTTTCGACGCCGTACTGGCACGCACAGCAGGTGCGGTGGACCGGGCCTCGGGCACGGTGCTGGCCGAGTTCGAGGTGAACAATGCAGGCCAGCGGCTTAAGCCGGGCGGCTACGCTGAAGTGGCCATCCCGATGGCGGCAGGCACCGCCGTAACGCTACCCGCCAGCGCGCTGATTGTCACACCGAAGGGAACGATGGTGGGGCTGGTCGATCGCGAAGGGCGCGTGACGATGCGCCCGGTTATGATCGGACGGGACGATGGCGCCAGCGTGCAGATCGCTTCCGGCCTGACGCCGCAGGCCCGCGTGATCGCCACTCCTCCAGAAGCGCTGGCACAAGGCGATCGGGTTCGCATCGTCCGCAACAGGGGGAAAGGTACTGCCAATGCGCAGAATTAAATTCGCCGCGCCCGCCCTGCTGTTGATGGCGGGCTGTTCCATGGCGCCGCCACTCAATATTCCGGCCACGCCGGTGGCGGAAAGTTACAAATATGGCGCACGGTGGCAGGATGCCGCGCCGGCGGACCGGCAGCCGCGAGGGCAATGGTGGCGTGATTTCGACGACCCTGTACTGGACGACCTGATCGCGCGGGCGGACGAGGGCAGCCCAAGCCTTGCCGCAGCAGTAGCCCGGCTTGACCGCGCGCGGGCGGAGGCGCGCCTTGCGGGGTCGGATCTTGTCCCCACGCTGGATGCCCGCACGGCCATTTCGCGCGAACGGCTTTCCGCTGGACGGCCCATCGGTCCCGGCGTTCCGATAACGGCGGACCAGTATATTCTGGGCGGTGCGCTGAACTATGAAATCGATCTTTGGGGCCGGGTGCGCGACAGCGTAAGGGCTAGCGAAGCGGACGCGGGAGTCGAAGCGGCCAGTCTCGCCTCCGTCCGCCTCAGCCTTCATGGCGCGCTGGCGGATGCCTATTTCCAGTTGCGTGGACTTGACCGGGAAGGTGCCCTGCTGCGCCGCACAGTGGACGCTTACGAAGCGTCAGACGCACTGATCCGCATCCGCCATGAAGGCGGCATCGCATCGGGCGTGGATCGCAGCCGATCGCAGACGCAACTGGCCAATGCTCAGGCGCTGTTCCGGCAGATCGCCGCGCGCCGGGCAACGCTGGAAAACCGCATCGCAACACTGATTGGCATGATGCCCGGGCAATTTGCCATTGCCCCCACCGATAGCATTGGAGCTTTGCCCGCCATTGCGCCGGGCCTGCCATCCACCCTGCTCGAACGGCGACCTGACATTGCCGGAGCACAGCGGCGACTGATCGCTGCCAATGCCCGCATCGGCGTGGCGAAGGCGGCCCGGTTCCCTCGCATCGATCTGGCATTGGCGGGTGGTTTTCAGGCCAGTGGTGCGCCCCTTGTCAGCGCCCCAACCGGATATTGGGCGCTGGGACCATTGTCGGCGGTGCTCAACCTGTTTGATGGCGGGCGGCAGCGGGCTCGGGTTGCCGTCAGCGAGGCGGAATACAACATCCTCGTCGCCAATTACCGCGAAACAGTGCTGAACTCCTTCCAAGAGGTAGAGGATTCGCTGGCCAGCAACGCGGCGCTGGCGGCCGAGGAAGCCGACCGGCGGCGGGCCGCGCAGGCCGCTGCGCGCGGGGAAGAACTGGCGTTGGACCGTTATCGCGATGGCGCGGCGGACTATCTGGAAGTCGTTACCGCACAAACTGCCGCCCTGGCTGCGCAACAGGCCTTCATCACTGTGCAGACAGCGCGGCAACGGGCTGCGATCACCCTTGTTCGCGCTCTTGGCGGCGGGACGCAGGACAGGATCGAACCGGCCGGTGGCTGATACGGATCCGGCTGAGGCTAGCCGGGCTGCAGCGCAACGAGATCGATCAGTGCGGACATCCCGCCATGGCCGTTGCCTTCGCGAATATCCGCATCGTAGCTCTGCAGGGAAACAATATCCCACCCGGCAAAGGCTTCGCGCAGCATGCTTTGGGTATAGAGGTTGTCTTCCACTTTCGGCCCGCCGGTGCCATATTCCAGCTGTTCCGGGCGATAGCCTTCCAGCAGCAGAATGCCGCCGGGCCGCAAAGTTCTGGCAAAGCCGGCGAACATCTTGGCCCGCAATATGGGATCGGCAAATTGCACGAAGATCGCGACGACCGCGTCAAATGCAGCCTCCGGCCAGTCGTAGGCGGCCAGATCGACCTGCTCCAGCGTCAAGGAAACGCCACGCTGTTGCGCCAGCCTGCGCGCCTTCGCGATTCCGGCGGCGGATATGTCGGTTGCGGTAACGTCCAGCCCCTGTTGGGCCAGATAGACCCCATTGCGCCCTTCCCCATCGGCCACCGCCAGCACCCGCCCGCCTTGCGGCAAACGGCCCGCTTCACGGCGCACAAATGCATTGGGCTCGGTTCCAAAGACATAGTCTTCCGAAGCGAAGCGACTGTCCCAGAATGCGGCTGAATCCATACGATCAGTCATGCGCTGCCTTCCATGCTCCCATCGAACCAAGATAGATGTCGAGCTTTTCAAAACCGCGGCTGGCCAGCCACCCTGCGGCGACCGTCGCGCGCATGCCGCTGGCGCACATCAGGGTGTAATGCCGCTTCTTGTCCAGTTCCTGCCAACGGTCGTTAAGCTGGCCGACATAGATATGGTGCGATCCGTCGATGGCAGATTTGGCCCGTTCGTCTGCATCGCGCACATCCAGCAACGTCCACCCTTCAGCACCACCTAAACGGTTTTCGACTTCGTCCGTGTCGATCATGGGTGTCTGCTGCACAGCTACGCCTTTCGCGGCAGCGGGCACCATGCCGACATAGCCACCCACCACATTATCCAGCGCGATCCGGACCAGATGTTCCAGGGCGGCGGCCAGTTGATCTTGATCTGAAGCGATCAGGGCGACGCTGTCCCCTTCGCGGATGAACCAGCCAGCAAAGGCGGAAATCATATCCACCGGCAGGCTCATTGCGCCGGGCAGATGGCCCGAGGCATAGGCCATGGGCTCGCGGATATCGACTAGGTGATCCACTTTGCGGTCCCTTAACTGCGCGAGCGAAAGGCGGCGGGGGCGCATCACAGCCGGCGGCGCACTGCCCCCGTCCACATTCAGCCGCTCCATCAGCCGGAAATAGGGCGGTTGATAGTGGTTCTCGTTCACTTTCAATCGAATGAATTCCTCGCGATCCGTGATCTGGAGGCGCGGATTGTTCAATCGCTCATGCCCGATGGTGGAGAACTCGCGATCGGCCATGCCTGATCCGCAGACCGAGCCGGCACCGTGAGCCGGGTAGATGATGGTCTGATCGCCGAGCGCCAGCAGCTTGCGGAGGGAATCGAACAGCAGCCCGGCCACTTCCTCGCGCCGGTCGGGATAAAAATCGGTGCGGCCGACATCGCCAACGAACATGGCGTCGCCAGTGAACACGCCCACCGCCTTGTCCGGATAGGCGGTATCAAACAGCGCGTAAGCCAGATGGTCATCAGTATGGCCGGGTGTTTCCATGGCCCGGATTTCCAGTTGGCCGATGGCATAACAATCACCGTCCCGCGCCGTCGTCGCATAAACTATGGGCCGCTCCGGGTTCGGCCCATGCAGCACCTTTGCACCCGTCATGCCGGCGAGCACTGGCGCGCCAGATACAAGGTCTTCGTTACGATGAGTCTCGAGGATATACGTGATCTCAAGCCCTGCTGCACGTGCCTTCTCCAGGTAGATGGCGCAGTCGCGGCGTGGGTCGATCACGGCTGCCTGCCCGCCCGACCCCACCAGATAGGACAGGTGGGAAAGGCCCGGCGTCTTGATCTTTTCCAGCAGCATAGTTCTTTCCTTCTGGTATGGGTTTCGCGCCGCGACGACTGCTATTGTCAATCCGTAACGAGGGGCCAGCCCTGGCGTTGCAGGAGGACCAGCGTCGTCATCGCGGACAGATCGAGAGTGACCGCCGGATCGATGTCCTCCCGCGCAATGCCCTGTCCAGCGGTGGCCTGGCCACAGACATGGATTTCAACGCCAGCCCGCTTGAGTGCGGCAATCAGCGGCGTGTTTGGGTTGGCGGAGTTGAACCGCTTTTGATAGGCTTCGTCACGCAGAATCAACGGTGTGGCTGGCCCGTGGATGATGACCTTGATATCGCCCGGTTTGGTGGACACGCCGCTCGATGCGAGCAGATTGAGATAGCGCGCGACCCTGTCGAGACTACGGTTGACCCCGTTTTGCCCACGTGCCTCGCCGGTGATTTCGAACAGCGCACGCATATCATCCGTCGCGGCGGGACGGTTGGCAACCTGCGCCATGGGCGCAATCGCGCCATAGTCCGCGACCGCAGGATGCCTCGCAACTTGAGCGGATGCGGGCATGCAAACAACCAATGTGGCGGCGCCCCCCAGAATGAGTAATTTGTTATAAATGCTCATCATCTGTCTTTCCTTCCGACTCATTAGCTAGCCTGATCAGCATCTCGCTGCTTAGCATCTGCGGCAGCTCCCGAACCGGACTTTTCGACGGCGCGTAGAGATAGTAAGGGATCGAATTGCGGCCGCGGCTGGCGAGGAAGCGCGTGATCTCTGGATCGCCCCGCGTCCAGTCGGCAACGAGCATCGTCACACCCGCCTTCGCGAATGCCGCTTGCGTGTCCGCCCGGTCGATCGCCACTCGCTTGTTGACTTGGCAGACGAGGCACCAGTCTGCTGTGAAATCGACGAAGACCGGTACGCCCTGCGCGCGCAACTCAGCAAAGCGCGCTTCACTGAACATTTGTACTCCGGTATCTGCGGGAGCGGTCGCGGCGGCCGGGCGCGGCAGCTCTACCGCGATCGCGACCAGAAGCGCCGCCATCACCGGTGCCAGTCCGACCAGGGCGGAGCGCCCCCCGCTTTGTCGCAAGCCCACCCACCATAATCCCATCGCGGCCAGCGCGGCGATCAGCAGGCCCATCGCAAGCCCGTCCACGCCGCTTTGCCGCCCCAGGACCCAGGCCAGCCCGATCGCGGTCAGCAGCATCGGAATCGCAAGAATGCGGCGGAAGGTTGCCATCCACGCGCCAGGTTTCGGCAGCCAGCGTTGAAGTCGGGGCACGAAGGCGATCAGCAGGAATGGGAGCGCCATACCAAGGCCTAGGCCTGCAAAAACCGCCAGCGCAGCTGGCACCGGCAGAACCAGTGCCGCGCCCAGCGCGACGCCCATGAAGGGGCCACTACAAGGAGTCGCGATCAGCGCAGCAAGCGCACCGGTGCCAAACGCGCCGAGGCCGCCTTTCTTCGTCATCCAATTGCCGGACAAAGTGGGGCCACTCACTTCGAACAGACCAGCCAAATTGAGCGCGATTGCCAGCGACAAGAGCATCAGCAGCAGAATCATCCGGGGATCCTGAAGCTGGAAAGACCAGCCAATGTCATGGCCCATCGCGCGGGCGCCGACCAATATTGCGCCCAGCGCCGTGGTCGTCGCTACGCTCCCGGCAAAATAGGCAAGCCCTTCCACTTTCGCGGTGTGCCGGTCAGCGCCCGATCGAGCGAGGCTCAGCGCCTTGAGCGACAGGATCGGGAACACGCACGGCATCAGGTTGAGCAGCAGCCCGCCAAGGATCGCACCGGTAAGTGCAATTCTGAACGCGCGCGTGTCGGTTGGCGCGGCACGCTTAGAGCCCTGCGCCGGAGTGGGCTTGTCGGCAACGTCGGGGAGAACGGCGGCTGTGGAGGCTGGCGCCGACTGTGCAGGGGCTTCGGCCCTCGGATTTTCACGGGCACCCGAAGCCATCAACGCGAAACTGCGCTTACTATCCGCAAACACGCCGCGAAAATCTGAAGGCGTGGGCGCAGCATTGTCCGATGCGGCGACAGTCACGCGCCATCCACCTTCCCGGCGTACGACGGTCTGCGGCGCCGATGCCGCGAACCAGCCATCTTGAGCGGGAAACAGGCGCACCGACGATGCATCCAGCCTGGCTTCGCCATCAATGTCGAAGCGCCAGTCTCCACTCTGACGCCAGACCACCAGTTTAAGCCTGCCTTCCACAGGCAGTGCCGCCTTGGCGGCTCGGAAAGCCGGCGCCGCAGCTGCATTGGTTGTTCCATCACCCGCCGTTAGCAGCAGATCGAGCGTGGCGCGTTCGGGGACACACAGCGTGTCCGAACAGGCAAGCCATGAGAGGTTAACGCGCAGCGGGATGGCAGTGCCCGGAGCAACATCGTCGTTCAGGTTCAAATCTGTAAGGAGCGTGAATGCACCTTTGTGAACATAGCTTGCCAACCCCGCGAGCTCGAGCAGGGTTGGTGCGGGATGGCGCAGGTCACCCATGGTTACGCCGTCCGGCACGGTCCAGTTCGCCTCTACCGAGAGCCCGCTGTCGCCCGGATTGACCCAATAGCCATGCCAGCCAGTGCGTGGCACCATGCGGATAGCGATGCGCGTTGTCGTGCCGGGCTTTGGGGAACTGGATTCGGCCAGCACCGACGCATTGATATTTGCCGTGCCCTGAGCGGCGATCGGTCCAGCGATGAAACCAAGCAAAGCGGCTGCGAAGAGTGCGAAAAACCTTATCGCAAGACGCGGTAGTCGATCAATCATCGTCCTGGCCGGCGTTTTCATTGTGATGCAGTTCCGTTCGGATCGCGTCGCGCAAGCGCCACTGCCTCACGCACCCCGCGCAGATCCATGCCGCCGGGGATGAGATAGGGGCCGATCAGCATACCGGGCGTGCCTTGAAGGCCCAGCATTGCTGCGTATCGGCTATTGCGATCCAGCACAGCATCGATCTCAGCCTTGTGCGCGGTGAGGTCAGCCTGCAGTTTCGCCCAATCCACCCCCGCCTTGCCTGCTGCGGCGCGAATATTGTCCGATGTCAGCTTGCCTGTCATAGTCATCAGCGCATCGTTGAACGCGGCATGCTTGCCTTGCCATTTGGAGGCGATGGCTGCCCGCGCGGCTTCGGTGGACGCAGCGCCGAAGACCGGCCAGTCACGAAAGACCAGTTTCACCTTGGGGTCTTCGTTCACCAGTGCTTCGAGCGACGGGTGGAGCTTGCGGCAAAAGGGACATTGATAGTCGGAGAAAACCACGACAGTGACATCGTGCCCCTGCGGCGCGATGGCCGGGGCAACAGGATCATTCTGGATTTGCGAGCGGATGCGCAGCGCGTCTGCGCTGGAGGTGTCACTCGACGCCTGACGAGCTTGCGCCGGGTCGGCATCACCGCTCCAAAGCGCCACGCCGCCGGCCAGAAGTGCGGCCATGCCGATGCCAGCGGCGATTGTCAGTGTCTTCATCTCATTGGGTCCTTTGCAGATCACGCATCCCTGCGGTCAGCGCCGCCCGGGATATCTCGCCAGCATGGAGACCGGCAATTTCGCCCGCCTTGTTGACGAACAGGGTGGTTGGAAGCGCCACCGAAGCGACAGCCTTGCCCAAGACGCCGCCCGGATCATTCACGATTGCCCGGTTGGCCAGGCCCTGCTTGGCAAGAAACGCACGGATGGTCGCAGCGTCCTCACCTTGATTGACGAGCAGAACCGGAACTTTGGAGCTTTGCGCCACGTCGATCAGCATCGGCATTTCGCGACGGCACGGCGGACACCATGTGGCCCACAGATTGATAACCATAGGTCGCCCCGGAATGCCCAGCTCGACCGGTTTGCCATCGAGGTCCGTCAGCATCAGGCGCGGCATCGGTCGTACATCCGGTGCAATCAAGGTGGCCGCACCGAGATGAAGTACAAAAAGACCTGCGACCGTGGCGGTCAGGGCAAGACCTGCAGGTTTGCGCCCCAGCATAACCAAGATGATGATCAACGCCGCCGCAGCGCCTGCCCAGACCGAGAACCCGCCCTGCCAGATTGCAAGCATGGTCCAGGGTTCGGCGACAAAGGCATCAAGATTGGCAAGAATAAAGCCGATGCGCGCTGCAACCAGTCCGGCGAGCAAGGACAACCATCCAGCACGCATTGCCCTACTATCCAGCCGCGCGGCAATCACACCCGCGATCGCCAGAAACGCCCAGATCGCTGCAACAGCGATCAAACGGTCTGTAGCCATAGCAAGTGGGCCGATCTGTATGACGCCATCCATTGTGGTTCTCCTTGCCGCCCTTTCTTAAGGCAGGCTTAGCATCCAGCTTAAGGCGGCGGTAAGGTGGGCAGGGAAAGGAGCAGAAATGCGGATTCTGCTTGTCGAAGATGATGATATTCTGCGCGACGGGATCGTGGTGGGGCTCGGCCTTGAGGGGTTCGAGGTCGATGCCGTCGCCTGTCTTGCCGACGCGCGCGCCGCGATAGGAGATCATGCTGGCGTCGTGCTCGATATCGGCCTGCCAGATGGCTCCGGTCTCGACCTGCTAGCGGAATGGCGACGGGCCGGCGTCGAGACTCCGGTACTGCTGCTGACTGCGCGTGACATGGTCACGGACCGGGTCGAGGGCCTTGATCGCGGTGCCGACGATTATCTGGGCAAACCCTTCGATCTTACTGAATTGTCAGCCCGCCTGCGCGCGATTATGCGTCGAGCCAGTGGGCGGGCAAGCGGCGATCTGGAACTGGGCGCGCTGATAATCAGCGAAGCGCGTAGATCAGTGGCCTTGGATGGCAAGGAAATCGCCGTCTCTCGCCGGGAGTTTGCGATCCTGCATGCTTTGGCCGAGCGCCCAGGGCACGTCCTGTCGCGCAGTCAGCTGGAAGATCGCATCTACGGCTGGCAGGAGGAAATCGAAAGCAACGCGGTGGAGGTACACATCCACAAGCTCCGTGCGAAACTCGGCCGGACCCGCATCGAAACGGTGCGTGGTGAGGGTTACCGGATTACACGATCATGACTGCGTTACGGATCCGTCTGTTCATTCTCGTCGCTGGCGTGACCATGCTGGTCTGGGCGGGTGCAGCAGGCTGGACGAGTTTTTCAACCAGGGCTGAAGTGGAGCGGGTGCTTGATGGTCGGCTGGTAGAGGCAGCGCGCATGGTCGCTGCGCTCGACGTTCCCGCCAGCGGGCCGGCGCAGCGACTGGCACCGGCGCCTTACTCCCGACAGCTGTCCTGCCAGATCTGGTCGTTGGACGGCGCTTTGGTCGGCCAGTCAGCCGGAGCGCCCGATGCGCCGTTGGCCGGCGGCGCACCCGGCTTTTCCAGTCGCCAGATCGGGGATGAACATTGGCGCGTCTACACACATGTCGACGCAGCGCGTGGCATCAGGGTGATGGTCGGCGACAGCCTGGCGGTCCGCCAGCATCTGGTCAACGATCTGATGCTGGGCTTGCTGTTGCCCGCAGCGGTTGGGCTGGTTGCGCTCGCACTGCTACTTTGGTTTGGCGTCCGGAGCGGTCTTTCACCACTCGCTCGTATTGCCCGCGCAATCGAGCTGCGTTCGCCACAGGCCCTTGAGCCGCTCGCCGTTGACCCCGTGCCCGAAGAACTGAGGCCTCTAGTGCAGGCAATGGACGATCTGCTCGCCAGACTTGAGGGGGCCAGACGGGCGGAGCGCGACTTCGTGGCCAATGCCGCGCACGAGCTCCAGACCCCGCTGGCTGGACTCAAAACCCAGGCGGAAGTGGCCCGTCGCGCCACTGACTCGGCTATGCGCGACCATGCCCTGGAGCGGATTGCTATCTCGGTGGATCGCACCAGTCGACTGGTGCGCCAGCTGCTGGAGCTCGCCCGGCAGGAGGGGCGAGAGGCTGAACCGGCCAACCGCTTCTCCCGCGTGAGTGACGTGGTGAGCGGCGTCGCCAGCGACTATGCGCATCTCGCCGCGACGAGCGATCGGCCAATCGTCACCGCCTGTACGCTGCGCGATGTCGAACTTGCCATTGATTCCGAAGCCCTGCGCCTGGCGCTCGGCAATCTGGTAGAGAACGCTCTGCAGCATGGGAGCACCGGCCCGGTGCGGATCGAGTGCGCCGCAAACGAGGGATTCGAGCTGCGTGTCGTCGATGGTGGCGCGGGCATCGCGGCGGAAGAGGTTGAGCGCGTGCGCCGCCGGTTCGAACGCGGTCCTCGCGCCATGTCGGGCGGCACCGGGCTTGGCCTTTCGATTGTCGAGGCAGCAATCGCTCCCGCCCAAGGCGTTCTTCAATTTCGTTCGAATGATGCCGGCTTTGCCGCCGTGCTGCGCTTTCCATCATATCGTGTCCGGAAATCGAGCAATGGTGCCAACTGACGTTCCCCCCGATCAAGCCGATGTAGCCCCGCGCAAGGCATTCAGCCGCCGCGACTTTGCCGTGTTAACCGGACTTGCCGGAGTGGGGTGGCTCGGAAGCTGGGTACTTCGCGAAAGCGCGCCTTTGGCTCAGGACATGTCTTCAAATGGCAGAGCGCAAACCGCCGCAGACCAACGGACGAGTCGCTCGGCCGGGAACCCGGATGGGTCAGTGACCATCGTTGCGTTCAATGATTTCCTCTGTCCGATCTGCAAGGTGACCGCGCACGTTCTTGCAGCCGCTGTGAAGCATGACGGTGACGTGCGAATAGAGTATCGCGACCTCGCATTCTTTGGGCCAATGGCAGAGCGCGCCGCCCTGGTCGGCCTCGCGATGGACCGACAGAGTCTTTATCCCGCCTATCACGACCGTACGATGGCAATGCACATACCGCTGAACGAGACAGTGCTGCGCGATATTGGATACGATATAGGCGCGGATTGGGAACAGGCCACAAAGGATCTGAAAGACCGGCGCCAAGCATTTCTAAGCCGTTTGCATCAGGACGCCAATCTTGCCTTCGGTCTCGGTATCCGCGGCACACCTGCGTTCCTCGTCGAAAGCCTCCTCGCCATTGGCCGTAAGACTGAAGATGAATTCCTGGGTATATTTGCCAAGGCTCGGGACTTGGCTCGCGTCGCTAAATGACTAAGCCCGGCCAAGAGCCAACGGCCGAAGTAAGGAGCCAAGGCACTGAAATCGCCGCGCGCGAAGAATGCTTTGGCGTCGCGCTCAAGGGCCAGAACGACTGCATGGCTGGTCCCGGAACCACGCGCCGGCACATCGACCACTGATTATCAGGGCAACGCCTGGAAATATGTCGATACTGGAAGCTGCGAGGCCTCTGGTGGGTCGTTGGTCGAGCGCTCCGAAAATCCACCTCCCGCCGCCCAGAAGGGCTGAAGCCGTAGGATCGCACGGATGCTGGCTGACATGAAACTCCGGGCAAACTTGCCCCACTTGCCGCGAATCCGCTCGAGGCCCGACCGAGCCGAACTCGATGCACGCATGGCGCGGATGGGCGGTGCCACAGCCGATCCTCATCGCGGGGCACGAAAGCTACACCAGTCTGGCGAGAATTTGGGGGATTTCGGAGGCTGAGATCGTGCCCCACAACGTGGTGTAGGTTCGCTGGGATAGCCACAGCGACCTCCGGCTAAGCCGGATTGATCATGCTGCCATGGCAGGCAACGTGATGATGGGATTATCGCTTAAACCTGAGACGCTCTCAAGTGTCATGTAGCGGCAGCGTTGGACGGCCCATTCGTCGTTCTGTTCCAGAAGGATAGCGCCGACGAGACGGGTGATGGCTTCTTCGTTGGGGAAGATGCCGACGACATCAGTGCGCCGCTTGATCTCGCCATTGAGCCGCTCGATCGGATTGTTGCTGTGCAACTTGGTACGGTGCTGGGCGGGGAACGTCATATAGGCCAGCACATCTTCCTCGGCATTGTCCATGAGAGCAGCCAGCTTGGGTACGGTGGGACGTAGTTGATCGGCGACACTGCGCCACTGGGCCTTTGCGGCTTCGGGCGTTTCCTGTGCGAAGGCGGTGGCGATGAATGCTGACACGACCCGGCGTCCGCTCTTGCCGGCATGGGCCAGCGCATTGCGCATAAAATGAACCCGGCATCGCTGCCAGGTGCCGCTGAACACTTTGGCGACGGAAGCTTTTATGCCTTCGTGGGAATCGGAGATCACCAGCTTCACGCCGCGCAGACCCCGACGGGCAAGACTGCGTAGAAATTCGGTCCAGAAGACCTCAGCTTCGGAATGACCGATAGTCATGCCGAGCACTTCGCGCCGGCCATCGCTGTTAACGCCGACGGCAATGATGACCGCGACAGAGACAATGCGACCGGCTCGCCGCACTTTGATGTAGGTCGCGTCCATCCAGAGATAGGGCCAGTCGCCTTCGATCGGACGATCGAGAAAGGCCTTCACCCGCTCGTCGATCTCCACGCACAGTCGGCTGACCTGGCTCTTTGAGATCCCACTCATGCCCATGGCTTTGACCAGATCGTCCACAGAGCGGGTCGAGATCCCCTGGATATAAGCTTCCTGGATGACGGCCGTCAGTGCCTTCTCTGCCATACGGCGGGGCTCCAGAAACCCTGGAAAATATGTTCCCTTACGCAGCTTGGGGATCCGCAGCTCGACCGTGCCTGCCCGCGTCTCCCAGTCCCGATCCCGATAGCCGTTGCGCTGCGCGAGGCGCTCGGGATCCTTGTCGCCATAGGCCGCGCCCGTAAGGTCGCCCACTTCCAGCTCCATCAGCCGCTGCGCGGCAAAGCCGATCATATCGCGTAGAAAATCGCCGTCGGCTGTCTTCCCAACCAGGGCGTGCAGGTCCATCTTGTCATTGGTCATCGGTGGTCTCCGTAAGTTGAGTCTCGCAACCCAAACTTATCCGAAGTTCGCCGGTGACCACCCGCGAAACTGACCGGCCGCTACAGCGCTTGTTCGATGAGCGCGCGTCCGGTCAGCTTCGCTACCCTCAAAACCTACACCACGCGCCGGGACACGACCGCCAAAAAATCGCAGCTTGGGGCCGACTGGGCCATGTCGGAAAATAGCGATTCCTGGTTGTCGTCTTCGGCGCGACACGGGATTGGGCGCGCCAGTTTGGCCTTGATCCACTCGTCTTCGAGGTCGCTGGAGCGGATTTGATAGGGCGCGTAGCGCATGACCTGCTCGGCGGCGATATGCCATTCCTGAGGAAGCGTTGGATCTTGACTTGCGGGACTCCGAGTTTGGCGGCCGCGTCCGACATCGTGAGCCATTCGCCGTTCTTGTCAGAAGACCGGTAACCGCTGATCTTGCGCACCACATGGCTCACTGGCGTGTTCAGTCTGCCCAATTTAATTGTTAAGGCAATGATTGCATATTGAACGTAATCGGATGATGGACTAGGTAGCCGCGCATGCCCCGCGACCGATCCAGAACCAGCCCCGTCACGCTTTTTGAACTCACGAACGCTTTGCAGCCGATCCGGCGTGTCTGGGTTCAGGCAGTCAGTCTCGCACTCGTCGACTTCGGACTTCCCGCATCGCTCATTTCGGCGCTCATTCTGGCGTCCCGTCATGGAGACAAGGGTGTCAGGCAGAACGCGCTGGCCGAGGAAGTCGGGGTCAATCCGGGCGGCATGGTGCGCATTCTCGACCAGGCCGAAGCCGCCAACCTGCTTGAGCGGCGCGATTCTCCCGAGGACCGGCGCATCAAGACGATCCATGTCATGCCGAAAGGTCGTGACCTTGCGAAGAAGATGGAAAAGGCGGTCACGCGGCTCCGCGACGACCTCCTTGGTGATCTTCCTTCGCAGGACATCGAAACGACGACGCGCACGCTGCGTTTGTTCGAGGAACGGATCGGTCAGTTCCTGCAGCAGGCGCGGACGGGCCGATGAAAGTCAGCGCCGATCAGCTGATCTTCTCTGTTAAGCTGTTCGTCGCGGGCATGATCGCATTCGCGATAGCGGTGCGGATCGGCCTGCCCAATCCTTACTGGGCACTTGTCACCTGCTGCGTCTGCATGAACCCCATGAGCGGGGCGATCCGGTCGAAGGCCGTCTATCGGTTCACCGGAACTTTCTGCGCCGGCTTCGTCACGCTTGCCATGGTCGCGCTGTTTGCGAGCGCGCCGCTGCTGCTGATCGCGGCGTCGGGAATCGTGGCAACCCTGGCGTTCGGTATTTCTTTCCTCGACCGCACGCCGCGCAGCTACGGCTTCCAGCTTTTCGCGATCACGCTCATGCTGGTGGCCGTCGCCGGCGTGGATCATCCGGAGATCATGTTCGATACCGTTGTGGCGCGGGTCAGCGAAATCACCCTCGGCATCCTCGCGACGACCCTCGTTGACGGCGTGATCGCTCCGCGTTCTCTTGAAGGTGCGCTACGCGCGCGCCTGCATCGCTGGCTGCCCAGCATCGAGACCTGGGCGAAGGATGTCCTTGATGGCCATGAGGCGGACGCCCAAGGAGAGCATGACCGGCTAAAGACGCTGGCCGACATCACATCCCTGTCACAGCTGACCGGAGCGCTGCGCTACGATCCGACGATCCATCGCGATGACCTGCGGCACGCGCTCGCGATCCAGCAACGCCTGCTGCGCATGGTCCCGCTCCTTTCCGCAATCGGCAGCCGCATCGCGGGCCTTGGCGAAGCGGAGCGCTTGGCCCTCCGACCCTCTCTCGCCACGGCCAGGGCCCATCTTGATGCCGGTACGGAACCGCCACCCGATCTGGCCGATGCCGTGCGCGCGCTTCCGCTCGATGCCAGTGACGCGCGCGCGTGGCAGCAGCTCATTCATGATGCGCTGGCCGACATGCTGGCCGAAATGCTGACGCTCTGGAGCGAAGTTTCGCGGATCGAGGCGGCGTTGAGCGGAAAGGCGAAGCTTGCGCCCGCGCTCGCGCGAACAGTCAGCGAGACGCGGGCGTTTCCGCTCAACCCCGACATTGATCACGCTGCCCGGATCGCGGCGGGAATCCTCGTAACCTACGCCCTCCTCTGCGGGCTCTGGTATGCGACGGGCTGGCATCAGGGCGCGAACGCGGTTCTGCTGGGCACCGTAACGCTGGCCTTTTTCGGTGGCGGCGACGAGCCGGGCCGAGCGATCGGAATGTTCGCGCGTTTCGCCCTGCTAGCGACCCTGCTGGCGGGGATCCTGTGCTATGGCCTGCTCCCGCTCGCCGCCGATTTCTCGACCTTTGCGTTGATGATGGGCCTGTTCATGCTGCCGCTGGGCGTCTGGGCGGCCGTCAATCCGATGGCGACGCTAATCCTCGCCTTCGGGCTCAGCAACATCAATCTCCAGGGCCATTATTCGCCGCCCGATTTCGGAACCTTCGTCGAGGCGAGCGTCGCCAGCATGCTGGGCATATTCACCGCCATTCTCGGTGCCGGCCTGTTCCGTACCTGGGGCGTGCAGCATCAGCTTCAGCGCGTCCTCCGCATCGAAGCGCGCGAGATCGCGCGGCTGAGCCGGTCGCCCAGCCGACGGTTGCGAGACAGCTATGTCCAGCGGGCGCTCGACCGCATTTCGGTGGTGACGGCGCGCCTTGCCGCAGCCGGGCAAATCGAGCGGAGCGCCGGCCTGCTCATCCGGCTGCGGGTCGGCGCGAACGTCGCCGACCTGCGCTCGATGGGCAACGCGCTTCCCGCCGATGCGCGGCAGGCGACGGATCGGGTTCTCGATCAACTCCGCAGCGAGTTCGACAAGCCGCAGCCGTCGTCCCGTCTGCTCGCGCTCATCGACGAAGCACTTGATGCGCTCTGGCCGGGAGATGGTTCGCCCGGCGCTCGCCCCGACCGCGCCATTCATGCCTTAGCGGGTCTGCGCATCGCCCTGTTCGAGCGCGCGCCGGCCTGGGTACCGGCGACATGATCGGCGAAATCGACATCGCGGGCGTGTTCGTTTCGCCGCTGCTCCTCTGCGCGATCCTCGGCTTCGCGATGCGCCTGCTGCTGTCGCGGGTGCTCGAGTCCATCAGCTTCTACCGCCTCGTCTGGCAGCGCCCGCTGTTCGACACCGCCCTGCTCCTCATCCTGACCGGCACCGCCTTTCTGGCTCTACGCCTTGTCACCGCATCCTGAAGTGCCCGCCATGACCCTAGATCGCGATACCCTCCTCCGCCTGCTCAAGCCCTTGCTCACCCTGCTGGTGGTGGGTGCGGGCGTGTTCGTCTTCTGGCACCTCTATAATTACTACACCTACGCGCCACAGACGCGCGACGGGAAGATCAGGGCGGATGTGGTCCCTCTCGCGGCAGACGTGTCGGGCCGGGTCGAGCAGGTCCACGTTCGCGACAACCAGGTGGTCAGGCGCGGCGACATCCTGTTTACCATCGACCATGTTCGGCTGCGCAATGCCGTTGAGCAGGCCGAGGCCGCTGTCGCCACGGCACGGGCAACGTTGAACGCCGCCGAACGGGAGAACCGCCGCTATCAGGCCCTCTCTGATATCGTCTCGGGGCAGCAACGTGACGACCGCCGCTCCACCGCCGAGGAGGCCCGCGCACGCTATGCCCAGGCGATCGCTGATCGCGATCTCGCCCGCATCAATCTGGCGCGCGCCGAGGTGCGTGCGCCGGTCAACGGCATCGTCACCAATTTCTCGCTCCGCCCCGGCGCCTATGCCACCGCCGGGCAGCCCGTGATGACGCTGGTCGATTCCGACAGCTACTACGTTGCCGGCTATTTCGAGGAGACGAAGCTTTCGCACATCCGCCCCGGCGTCCGCGTCACGATCCGGGTAATGGGCGAGGATAGGCCGCTTTCTGGCCATGTTGAAGGCCGATCGGCGGGCATTGACGATCGCGAACGGACGACCGCGTCCGGAACGCTACTCGCGAATGTCAATCCCACCTTCAGCTGGGTCCGTCTTGCCCAGCGCATCCCCGTGCGGATCGCCATCGACAAGGTGCCGCCCGGCATCGATCTGATCGCGGGCCGGACGGTCACCGTGACGCTCAATGGCGCGGAAAATGCGCTCGGCCCCGGCCGGAGCGAATGACGATGGGGCGCGTCGGAACGAAAAGGCCGCTCGGACTGATGGGCGCGCTGATGCTCGCTGGCTGTGGCACGGTCGGCCCCAGCTATCGGGCGCCGCCCTTGCCCGCAGGCATCTCGGATCGGCCCGCAAGCTTTGCCGAAGGAAAATCGCCCGCCTATTCGGCTGAACCCTTGCCCCAGCGCTGGTGGCGCCTCTACGCTATTCCCCAGTTCGATGCGCTGGTCCAGGAAGCGATCGAGGCAAACACCGACCTCAGGGTCGCGGCGGCCAATCTCGAACGCGCGCGCGCGATTGTCCAGGAGGTCGAGGCCGGCGCGGGCGTCCAGACTTCCACGGCGGGCGGCGTATCGGTGGGCGAGCCGTCCAATCTCGGTCTCGGCTCGCCCAACGGGACCCATGCGACATTCGACGCCGGCGTCGGCATATCCTATGAACTCGACGTCGTGGGCCGGATTCGGCGCACGATCGAAGCCGCGCAGGCCGATGCGGAAGCGCAGGCCGCCGCCTATGACCTTGCGCGCACGACGGTCGTGGCCGGAGTGGTCGGCGCCTATGGAGATGCCTGCGCGGCCGGCGCGCGGATGACCGTTGCGCGCCATTCGGTCGAACTGCAGCGGCAAAGCCTCGCCCTCACCGAAAGAGGCGTGCGCGCCGGCCTCTACACGCACCTCGACGCCACCCGCTCGCGCGCGCTCCTGGCTCAGCTCGAGGCAGCGCTGCCGCCGATCGAGGCAGGCCGCAAAGCTGCACTATTCAGTCTTGCCGTGCTGCTCGGCCGGACGCCCGAAGATTATCCGCCCAATCTCGCGACCTGCCGGATCATCCCTTCCGTCGACCGCCCCCTGCCGATTGGCGACGGTATGGCGCTGATCCGGCGCCGGCCTGACATCCGCGAAGCTGAACGCCGGCTCGCGGCTGCGACGGCGCGCATCGGAGTGGCGACGGCGGACCTCTATCCGAGCGTCAGCCTCGGCGCATCGCTCGGCACGACCTCGCGGAGCGTGGGCGGGCTGGTCGACGATTCGGCGTTGCGGTTCAGCTTCGGCCCGCTCATCTCGTGGTCCTTCCCGAACCGACGCGTCGCCAGGGCGCGGATCGCGGAAAGCGATGCAGCGGCGCGCGCGACGCTGGCGGCATTTGACGGCAGCGTCCTCGCAGCTCTCCGCGAAACCGAGACGGTCCTCAGCACCTATGCCCGTGATCTGGACCAGAATGCAAAGCTCAGGCGCGCGCGCGAAGAGAGCCGGAGGGCTTCCGGGCTCCAGGCCCGGATAACCGGGGGCGGTCTTGGAACAGGCCTTGAACTGCTCGACGCGCAGCGAAGCCTTGCCACAACCGAAGCGGCGCTGGCGGCCTCGGATGCGTCCATCGCCTCGGATCGCGTTCGGCTGTTCCTTGCGCTCGGCGGCGGCTGGGAAGGAGGGATGGCGGGGCCATGATGACCGAGCCTTCGCGAGGCGTACGCTCCGCGGATGTTTGATGGGGCCGAATTACAGAGGAGCAGCCCCGCCTCGATAGGTATCCTTTGTGCTGACGGATCAGGTCCCGGTGCCCCTCCACGCCGCAACTGACGCCATGGTGGCGGGAATTGAACGATCCGCTGCTCGATCAACTGATTTGACGGGCGCCGTTCTCCAACCCGTCGAATGATATCGCCGAAGCGCGTGTTCGGCACCCGGCAGCCTGATCATGTGGTGGGGTTGGTCTCGCCTCATGGATATCCAATTCGGCACGATGCTCGCCAATGATGCACTTGTGGGTTGTTTAATCGCATCACGGTCAAGGCAATTTCGATCTTCGTCGATCTATGGTTGTGAGGTCGTAAGCTTGGCTGGTTTTACAAGCGGCCCCATCTTCTGCCTGCGGGTGATGCCGTCTGTCGGGTACAAGGTCGTATACGCGGTCAGGACAACTCCCCGCGGGATAGATCTTCGTCGGACAGAAATTCTATTCAATCACACGTCGAGGCCGATAAACTGCTCTGTGGTTGTCTCCGGTCCGATGTTGCGTCCGGCTATGCGGTCGTGAATCCGTATTTCATCCTATCGGGGGCAACCCCCGTCAAAGACATCGCAATCGCCCCGGGGCGCGTTACCCCGCGAAACTCTGTATAATCGCAAGGGCAGCAGGATGGATGCCGAACAGGCGGGTTGCCCTGTGCCAAAAGTCATCATTGGCGGTGGGCAGGGCCGCCGATTCTTGTATTGGCAAGTCCGGACAGATACCATCATTATTTGCTCATAAGGGCTGAAGCTTGACTCCCAGCTTCTGTCCATCCCAGTCCAAGCGACTTCTGTATGGCAACATAGCTGGCGGTGAGGGCCGCAACCGCACTGTGCAGGTTTGCCTCTGCAAGCCGCTGCTGGCGGTCAGCCTCAAGAGTGTCGCCTCTCGAAATGACCTGCCGCGCATAGCGCTGCCGCATCAGCGTTGCCGCTTCATCTGCGGACCGCTTGATTTCGGCAAATGCGGCGACGTTTCGCCTTTGCTGTGCAAAGCGCGCAAGCGACGTCTCCGCGTCCTCAAGCGCGCCGAGCACTACCTGCCTATATTGTGCCTCGGCTTCATCGCGACCAGAGCGTGCCTGCGCTATCGCCGCTGACGTTCGTCCAAAATCGAGCAAGCCCCATTGCAGCTGAGGGACGGCGATGTTGGAAATATTGCCCAGATCTACCAGGTCTCCGATGGACGTGCCGCCAATCCCGAGAATCCCCATGAAGCTGATTTTCGGAAAACGAGCTGCTTCCGCGACCCCTATCCGGGAGGTTGTGGCGGCGAGATTGCGCTCCGCAGCGCGGATGTCGGGACGACGGCGCAGGAGCGCCGAAGGGTCTCCGATCGACACCCGCGCAGGGGGGATCGGGATATCGCGCCGTGGCGTCAATAGCGGATCGAGAGATCCCGGCGCTTCACCGGCGAGAACCGCTAGCGCATTCATATATATTTCGATCTCAGCATCGGCCGCGGCGAGATCGCTGATCGTGGCCTGAACCGCGCGGTTCGCTTGGCCGACAGTGAAGGCCGGGATTGTGCCTTGCCCGAAACGCTGCCGGGCTAGGGCGAGTTGCTGGCGCTGAAGGTCGAGACCTCCCCGAAAAGCAGCGGCGCGCTGCTGCCGGTCACGAAGATTGGTATAGGTCTGCGCGACTTCAGCGCTGAGCTGAACCTTTGCGTCTGCAACATTATACGCCGCTGCGGCCGCCAGCGCGTTTGCCGCTTCGATTTTTCGCACCTGCCCGCCCGCGAGATCTATTTCCCAGTTTGCGTTCAGACCAAGGTTGTAGAAACGCAGAGACGTGTCCGCATCCTGGGCGGATGAAGGTGCCGGAACAGGTGTGGGTAGAGTACTTCCTTGACTGGCCTGGAGATCGATCCCGGGAAGATCAGCAAATATGGCCGCGCCCTGAGCAC
This sequence comes from Sphingobium sp. GW456-12-10-14-TSB1, assembly GCF_059424385.1. Taxonomy (NCBI): domain Bacteria; kingdom Pseudomonadati; phylum Pseudomonadota; class Alphaproteobacteria; order Sphingomonadales; family Sphingobiaceae; genus Sphingobium; species Sphingobium sp. GW456-12-10-14-TSB1. Next base: position 136,285 of record NZ_JBWKZI010000002.1, read on the forward strand.
CAGCCGTCGGCAGGCGGTTTGCTCGCTCCTGGCGTACAGACCCACGGGCTTGGCGAAGTCGGGCCTGCACAACATCAATCGAGGGATTCGCGACAAGAGTGCGCCGCTCGAGCTCATCGAGAACCGGATCTTGCAGCGTCGTCCACCATTCGGCGAGTTCGGGCTCGCTGGTCGACGCATCCGCTGGTTGACGAACGAATGTCGGCCGCGGCGCGGCTTGGCCGAGCTCTGGTGGTCCGGAATAGTCCGGGCCGACCACACATCCACCAAGGAGCAGCGGAAGGATGAGACCACTTAACTTTGCCATTACCACCTCAATGCATCGTCAGCGACATCCCCTTGGGGAGCGGGCGAAGGAAAAACACGAACGGAAGCGTCACAAAAGTCGCTACCGCCATCGTCAAGAATATGTCGTTATAGGTCATGACGAACGCCTGCTGCTGAATTGTGCCAGCGAGCGACTGAAGGCCCGCGTCCATATTTCCCAGAGTATGAGACATCCCCGCGATATACTCCTGCACGCTTGGATCGTTTGCCCACAGCGTTTCCTCCATCCGTCGGCTGTGGAGTGACATACGCTGGTCCTGGAACGACGTCAGGGCCGCCAGAGCGAATGAGCCACCGAGGTTTCGCGCAGCATTGAAGATGCCTGAGGCATCTCCAGCATCCTCCTTGCTGACTGAGGTAATGGCGGCCTGGTTCAGAAAGAGCATGACAAAGATCATCCCCACCCCGCGCAGCAGCTGACCGGTAGTAAAGGCTTCGCCTGCGGATTCCACTGTGAGACTGGTGTTCACAAAGCAGCTAGCAGCCATAAGCGCGAGGCCAGCGCCAACGGCCAGCCTGATGTCGACAACCCGCATCAGAAACGGCACGAACGGCATCACAAAGAAGGCAGGAACGCCCATGAGAAAGATGACCTGTCCGGTCTCGAGGGCATTATAGTCGGCGATAAGCGACAGGAACTGCGGGATGACGAAGGTCGATCCGTACATCACCATGCCCAGCGCTAGCGCCATGATAACGACACTGCCGAACTGTCTGCTCATGACGATTCGCAGCTTAAGGACGGGCTTTGCTGCCCAGATCTGTCCGATCGCCAACATCACAAACCCTGCTACGGTTATAAACGTCAGCCGGATGATAAGCGTCGATTCGAACCAGTCTTCACGGTGCCCCTCCTCGAGCACGATCGTCAGTCCTCCAAGGCCAAGGATCAGGCCTATAATACCCAACCAGTCGGCCTCGCGAAGATAGACCCAATTCGTACGTTCGTGCGGCAGGCCGAGCAACAGGAGCAAGAGGAGTATCCCGCAGACCGGAACATTGACGAAGAAGGCATAGTGCCAGCTCAAATTTTCCGTCAGCCAGCCACCGAGCAAGGGGCCAAGAACGGGTCCCAAGATTACGGTCATTCCGAAAAGGGCCATCCCGATGGGCTGCTGGGGTGGCGGGAGTCGCTTTGCGACAATCGTCATGGCGGTGGGTATCAGCAGCCCTCCCATAAGGCCCTGCCCGGTTCGTCCGATGATCATCGTCATAAGGTCGGTGGCGATGCCGCATAGGATGGAGAACCCGGTAAAGGCAGTCACGGAAATGAGAAGGAGGGTTCTCAGTCCCAAAAGCCGTTCAAGCCAGGCGCTCAGCGGAATGACGACGATCTCGGCAACGAGAAAGGCGGTGGCGATCCACGTTCCCTCAGTGCCGGTTGCTCCGATTTCGCCTTGGATCGTTGGCAGTGCCGAGTTGACGATCGAGATGTCGAGGGTCGCCAGCAGTGCGCCGAGCGAGCCGGCAGCAACAGCGATCCAAGCGGTCAAGTCCGCACGCGCGGAACGAGCTGCGTCTGGAGATGCTGTGACCGTGACCACTGTCAACGCTTCCGGCTTACGGCCTGACGGAGTCGATCCATCTCTCCTCTGGCTGAACGCGTATCGACCGTTACTCCAACCGACATTCCCGGCACAAGGAGCGTGCGCACTTCGAGAGGAGCATCGATTGCAATGCGTACAGGCACGCGCTGTACGATCTTTGTGAAGTTTCCGGTCGCATTCTGGGGGGGGAGCACCGAGAATTGGGCGCCCGTGCCAGGGGCGATACTGGCAATACGCCCGGTCAGTTCGACGCCAGGGAGCGCATCGATTTCGATGCCAACAGGCTGGCCGACGCGCATAAGCCCCAGTTGAGTTTCCTTGAAGTTCGCCTCAATGAACAATCGATCGACAGGAACCAGTGTCATCATGCGTGTGCCGGGCTGCACGAATTGCCCCACACGGACAGCCAGATCGCCCACACGGCCATTGATTGCAGCCTTGAGCACTGTCGATTCGACGTTGACGCGCGCCACCTTGAGTTGGGCACGCGCGGCCTCTGCTTGCGACTGGGCCTGACGCACCTGCGCGCCCAGTGTACCGACACGCCGTTGCGCGGCGATCAGCGCCGCCTGCGCAGCATTGGTTCGCTCGCGAGCTTGTCGTGCCTGCGTCTGAAGCTGCGCGAAACGCTCCCCTGGCTCAGCGCCTGATGCGGCAAGCGGCTGATATCGCGTAACCTGCTGTGCGGCGAAAGCAGCCTCGGCGCGCGCCGCGTTGAGCTGGGCTTGCGCTTGCGCTATGGCTGCCTGCTGTTCGGAAATCTGAGAGCGCGTCGTATCCCCCGCAGCCGTTGCCGTTTCGATCTGGCTGGTAATCTGTTCGGTCTGCGCCCGATATTCGCGGGGATCGAGTTCAGCCAGAGACTGCCCCTGCCGAACCGTCTGATTCTCGATAACGAACACCCGTTCAACATATCCGGCGATCTTGGGCGCTGTGATGACGGAATCTGCCGCAACATAGGCGTTGTCGGTCACCTGCATGTATCGGCCCCGGTTCTGATGATCCAAGTACCAGACAAAGCCACCGATGAGCAGCAGGATCGCGCCAATGAGCATCGCGAGGCGAACGCGCGGCGATTTAAGCGGCGACACCGCAGATTCGCCGAGGCCCTCAGGATCCGCCGAAACAGTGGCCGACTTGTCCGCCATATAAATTACAATCCCAATGTTGCGCGGTGTGGTTCTGTCTTGCAGCATTAAGGAGTGATCGGCAATTGCATATTATATGGAACCTCAGCATTACGCAGAGATAACCCGCTCCTTGCCCGCCGCCGCTGGACCGGTCCTACACCTAAGCCGCATATCAGGCTGTAGCTCCCCCAATCTTCAAGCAAGAATCAAAAGATACCGAGGAGCGGTTTGCCAGGCTGGTGCACAACACAGAAACTGATGGCGCGTGATGCCGAGCACTCCGACGCGAAAAATTACTTTCCCGATCGGGCGGTCGTTAAGAAGTGAGCCTCGAATTGGTGTCCCGTTTCAATCCCCACAATTGTGGCCTATGGTGATATCAGCCAGGGTCACACGAAAGGTGACCCGGCACTTTGATCGGTTGGGCCGCCGTCACCTTGCCTGGAAGCAATAATATAGATTGTTTCTGGCCCGAGTAGCTTTTCGTTATTCCCGCCCCGGCCCATTACCCTGCAATGCCATAGTTCAAGAGATAATGCGCAGCGTCACACAGAGGCGTCGAATTCAATAGCGTCAGCTTTCGTCGCTAATTTTTGCTCCCCGGACAGCGCCGCGCGAGCGCTGTTCCACGAAGAAAGCCGCGGCGTGCGAAGCCGGCGTCAATCGCTGCCGCCAGGCGTCTTTCGGCCGGAGCTGCGCCCGAAATCTCCCGAACTAAGCCCCGAAACGGTATGATTGTGTTAACAATAGTTTTCCCTCCAGCCTCGGCCAGCCGACCAGCCCTGTTCTCTTTTTTGTTGTTGCCGACCGCAAAATCAGGTCCGAGGACGCTATCGAGCTCCGTAGTTGCGGCCTTGATCTGCGCACAGGATTTCAAGCCGGCGAGACCATATGGATTTTCTTGCGCTCTTTCCAGAATAGCTGGAATTTCGGTTTTGGCCGCGCCAATATCTTTCGCCGGCTGCGTGACGATTTCCCGACCGCGGTCAACTGTCTCATCTTTTCTGGCGGGTTGCTCGGGGGTTTGTGCAAGAGCCGCCATGGCAAAAACAAGTATCATCATCCGCCCAATATCCTGAAGACAAGGTTGAAAGCATAAACACGACCGCTGTGGGGTTCGCTGTTACCGCGCTTGAAATAACAGCGGCTGCCCGCCAGGGCATGACGATCACATTGAGTGGCGCCCGTGAAGAACGGGCGCCACTATGATCATTGACCGCCGGTCAATGCTGAAGGAAGAAGTGCCTTCCCATTGGTGAGTTCTTGCTCAAGTGTGGGAACGGCGGTTCCCGCGACTTGCTTCAAGGCTGGGTCGGTGCCGTCTTGCGCATAGCCTTTGTTGATGGCCCATGCCGCCTGTAGTACCTGGGCGGACTGGGATAGATAAAGATTATCGAAGCTGCCGCGCGGCGTCTTCTGGAGCAGCTTCACGAGTGCGGCTCTGTCGGAGGAAAGCGATGACGATGGCGCTTTTATTGTCCGCTGATCGTTGCGCAGCGCGGCCATGAGTGCTTTCTGCGCGATTTGCGCTTCGGTCTGAACACGTTTGGCAAAAGCCTTCACATCGTCACGCTGAGCCTTGGTCACGGCGAACTGCGCTGCTTTTATTTGATAGAGGTTCGCATCCGATGCAGCCATCACAAAGGCTGGCTCATTCTGTCCAGCTATCGGTGTTGTGCCGGTATCCATGCTCGACATTGAACCTGTGTTTGTTGGTGAAACAGCTTGGGCGAGAGCCCCTGAACCTGAAAGCGCTAGCGCGCCCGCGGCCATAATGACTTTCAGCATAATACCTTCTCCGTAGAATAGATTTCGAGCGGTCAAGTGGCCGCATCACGTTAATCGTGACGACGTCGTAACGATGCTGTTGGATAATCGTTCCACCATCGCCCGCATTGCATAAATTAAATTGTCAAATGAGTGTCACTTAAATCGACAGCGGACTGCATTTCATAATCCGATAGCAATATTAATCATTGCGAGATTTGACTTATCACATGGTCGATATGCTATCGCTTATTAAGACGTAGAATCCGGGATTATACTATCTTGCTTACTCTGGCTCCGATCGGGTCAGCCCTTCAGATAAAAACAAAAACTCGTAGATACCTACGAAGCTATCTGGCGCATGGCGATTTTGTACATGCTTTCGCGCCCTAAGATTGTAGAGATCGGCGACAAGTTCATGATCAATTTATCCCCTGCTTGCGTTCCATTCGATCCTTCGATGTATCAAGCGCGCGCTCCGTGGAATGCTTCCGCGCTGCTTGCGCGGACCAATCCGTCAATTCTGTGGTTGAGCGAGCTACTGCACGATCGAAAGCGGCGACTATCCCGCTCGTGGTATTTGCGGACGCTGGCTCCTGCACCAAGAAGCGCTTGGCCTCAACGGGACGACGATCAGTAAGGTCAAACAGGGTTGCATCGCCTTCGATAATGACAGTGGGCGGTGCTTTTTCACCCCCATCTAGGGCATACCGTGCTTCGAATCGCTCGATATCAATCTGCAGCGCATGCGATGCCCCGGTGGCATTTCTGACGCCCGTCAGGCGCACGTCAGGTGCCCGCGCCGCATATTGACGCATCAGCGCCTGGGTGAAAAGATCGGGGACCGGCGCCACCCAACGAACCCCCTTAAGGTAGAGCGCACGTTCCCCCCGCGTGGTGAGCATGCGATCGCCCTCTACCTCCTGCGAGAACCGGGGGCGAAGCAGAGATACAGAGCGAGTCGGGAGCGCACCCTGCATCCCGGTGACGGACGTGGGCTCAACCACGCCAAACCTGAAAAGGTCAGCGCGCTCGCCGCCGCCTAGCAGGTTTCCACAGCTACCCAGCAGCAAGGCGCTCGACAGAAGTGCAAAAGTCCGATTCCTGGTTGATAATGTCACTTAGGCAACTCCAGTTCAGCACCCCGGCTTTTGGCCAGAGCTTCGCGGGGACTTTGTCGGATCCCGCGAATTAGCCCGTCCAGCGATTCAGCTGTTTCTTGCAAGGTCAGCATGGTCGCATTGATATTAGGGATCGTGGTCGTACCGATATCGGCGCTTTGCGTGTCGAGTTTGGCGATCACGCCGCGAGCCTCATGAACTGCCGATTTGAGTTCGTTTGCCGCCTGGGAGATATCGGCGAAGGCGCGCTTGCCATCGCCATCGGCAATCTGCCGAACGGCCGAGGCCGCGCCCTGAATATCGTCAGCCGCCCGATCCAGTTTGGCGAGCGCGGAACCGGCATGGGCGAACATGGTCCGATTGGCCGCCAGTTCCGCCGTAGTCATTCGGACATCGCGAATGGCACCGCCGATGTTGGCGATATTACGATCCGAAAGGACCTTGTTCACACGGCTCAGTGCCTCGGTCGCGCTTGCCACCACCTGTCCTCCGCCTTGCAGCAATGAAGACATAGCGTTGGGCTTGCTGGCGATGACAGGCCGCTTACCGTGATCATTGGTCTTGAGCAGCGGCTTGCTCGGCGTGCCCGCGCTGATTTGCACGATGCTGACCCCTGAGATGCCCTGACTTTCAGAGGATGCGACCGAATCTTCGCGCACCGGTGTCCCGCGCGTCAGTTCGATATCCGTGATCACACGGTTGGGGTCGCGCTGGTCGAGGCGGATTCCGCCGATTTCCCCGACCTTGATGCCGTTGAACTGCACTTCGCCTCCAACGCTTAAACCTCTGACTGGCCCATGAAACACGATCTGGTAAGAATCACTTCCTTTGGCCGAACCGCCGAGCCAGACCACAAAAACAAGCGTGGCGATAAGCAACGCGATGGAGGCGGCGCCTACCAGAGCATAGTTGGCATGGCGTTCCATCAGCTTTCTTTCTCTTTTTTCGCGGCACGGCCGCGCGGTCCCAGAAGATAGCTCCGGATCCACGGGTGATCTGACCGTTCAAGTTCTTTGATCGTTGCAACAGCGGCGATTTTCTTGTCAGCGACAACCGCAACGCGGTCGCAAATCGCGTACAGAGTATCGAGGTCGTGGGTTATTATGAACACGGTGAAGCCAAGAGCATCCCGCAATGTTCTGATAAGATCATCGAATTCGGCTGCAGCAATTGGATCGAGGCCGGCAGTCGGCTCGTCGAGAAAGAGGATATCAGGATCCAGCGCGATTGCGCGGGCTACCCCCGCGCGCTTGCGCATTCCGCCAGATAGCTCGGCAGGCTTCAAGCAGCCTGCATCTTCCGGCAAACCAGCAAGCTTGATCTTCAGCCTTGCAAGATCGTGCACATACTCACGTGTAAGTTTCGTATGTTCCAGAAGTGGCGCCTCGACATTTTCTTGTACGGTGAGAAAGGAGAATAATGCGCCTTGCTGGAACATCACCCCAATCCGACGCTCGACTTCACTGTGCGCTTGCGGATCGCGGATGTCCTGCCCGAATATCTCGACGGATCCGCCATCGGGCTGCTTGAGGCCCAGGATGGTGTTGAGCAGCACCGACTTACCGGAACCCGATCCGCCAACCACACCCAATATCTCACCGCGCTTGACCTCAAGGCCGAGATCCTCATGGATGACCTTGTCGCCAAAAGCCGTGCGCAGGCCTTTGACGCGAATGGGCACGTCTTCGGCATCGGTTTCCACAAGCGCCCTCACAGATCGAGCGCCATGAAGATAACCGCGAAAATCGCATCGAACATAATGACCATGAAGATTGACTGGACGACCGCGGACGTCACATTTTGACCAAGGCTTTGGACGTCGCCGCCGACCATAAGGCCATGCCGACAGCCCGCAGCAGCGATGATCAGAGCCAGAAACGGCGCTTTGCACATGCCTATCCAGAAATGCTTAATGTCCACCGTTTCGAGCGTACGCTGGATGAAGAAGACCGGGCTGATATCAATCGTCACCCAACTGACCAAGAGTCCGCCAGCAAGACCGCCGATATCCGCGCAGAAGGTCATAAGAGGCATCATGAGAAGCGCGGCTAAGATGCGCGGGATTACCAGCGCATCGAAGCGGTCCACGCCCATAACCTGCATCGCATCGGTTTCCTGGTTCATCCGCATCGAACCGATCTGAGCGGCAAAGGAAGATGCGGAACGTCCAGACAGAAGGATGGCAGTGATCACCACGCCGAACTCGCGCAGGATGGCCACGCCCACCAACTGGATCGTGAACACCTCAACGCCAAGCGTTGTCAAAAGGTTGGTGCCAACGAGCGCAATGACCGCGCCGATGAAGAAGGTCATGATAAAAACTATCGGAAGCCCATTAATGCCCGCGTCCTGCATGAACGCGACAAGCGGCGTCATGCGCAGTCGGCGAGGATCGCCAAGGGTACGGCCGAGCGCCACAATAAGCTGCCCAGTGAACACCAGCATCTGGTAGGCGTCATCGGCGATCCCGACTAACTGACGGCCGAAGCGCTCGAAAAATCCCAGAACACCAGTGACGCCAGCCTTACCGGCCGTATCTGATTCAAGGGCAGGTCGAACAAGGTCTATCAGCCTTTGCAAATCCTCTCTTTCGCCAAAGTCTATATCGGCGTCTGGAGCCATGGACCGCAAAAGCAGGAGGGCACCGGCAGTGTCGATCCGCCCCAGAGCAGAAAGATCGAGACGCTGCACGACTAGACTCCTGGCCGCCTGGGCACCCAGGCGCCCTTCCGCATCGCCCAAAGCAAGCGAAGTCCAGTCACCGCTCACATGCAGAGTCGGGCCGCCACCCTCGTCAATATGCCAATCTGCCGCGATCATCGCACTAGCAGCATGGGAATTGAGCAGCGGACGATTTCGGCTCCTGCTGGCATCAACGCCACGCAGCGCATATCTTGAACCTTGGCATGGTCAAGCATTGGGGTCTCACGATGATGATCGAGCAATGGCACGCCATGGGCCAAGAGGTGCCAGCTTCGTCGCAGTCATAACTTTATCCTCTCCCCTTGCCATGCCATCGAAGATTGAGCAAGGACATAACATATGGAACCTCAGGAAGTTCATTTGCGCGCACTCGCGACGGCCTTTGGCTGGACCTGGTACAGAATGCGGCGGCTGATCGACACGCACCTTGCGTCCCAAGGTGCATCGATGGCCCGTCTTAAGCTGCTGGTATATCTCGCCGAGCAACCCAGCCGCTCAACCGATATTGCAAGCTTCTTCGATCAGGCCCCGCGCACGGTAACCCAGGCGATTGACTGGTTGGAGCAGAATGATCTGGTCACGCGCTCGCCCGTTGAAGAGGACCGTCGTGTAAAGCTCGTGGAAATCACGGACGCAGGCAGGGCGATGCTGGAGCAGGCCCTGCCACTCTACGATGGCATTGTGGCGAAGACCTTCGGCAGCTTGACCGCGGAAGAACTGGAAGCATTGGATAGGGCGATCCTTCACCTCGACAAGGTCGTGGATCAACTCGAAACGCAAGCTGGCTTCCGCCAAGGTCGCGTCCCCACGCTCAAGGCACATAATGATGGCTGATCCTCATTTGATGGACGGGCCTGAAGCGGTCGCATTGAAGGAGCGGGAGCGGTTCGCACAAATCCTGCTTCTGTTCGGGCGACACGGCCTCAAGGGAATGGCCTCCCGGCTAGGTCTCAGACTGGGTGGTGAGGAACCATTTGATAGCGCTCGACCAGAAGCAGTCGTTGCGCTGCTGCAAGATATCGGTCCTGCAGCGGTCAAGTTCGGGCAGATTCTTGCAATGCGAAGTGATCTGCTGGAGCCCGATTGGATCGATGCGCTTTCGAAACTTCAGGACCGGGTTCCGCCGCTGCCGTTCGCCACCGTGCGACCACTTATCGAAGAGGCGATCGGCGGAACTGTGGAAAGCTATTTCGCCTCCTTTGAAGACGAAGCGATTGCGGCCGGCTCGATCGCTCAGGTCCATGCAGCAACGCTGCTCGACGGCCGGGACGTTATCGTCAAGGTCCGTCGTCCCGGGATCGAGCGGATTGTCGACGCCGACCTTCGGCTGCTGCGCCGCGTCGCCCGGATCGCAGAGCGCCGCATCCCCGAGATCGCGCGACTAAAGCCGGACGAACTGCTGCGCCACTTCGCTGAAAGTATCGATCGGGAAATGGACCTTGGCGCGGAAGCTCGCGCCAGCGATACGATCGGAGAGTATCTCAAAGCTTTCGGCGTGCGAACGGCTCGCTTTGACTGGGAGTTGTCCGGCAGGCGTGTCAACATACAGGAGCGGTTTCGAGGCGTTCCGGCAAGCAATCTGGAGGCGGCGCGGCAAAGCGACCTTGATCTCATTAGCCTCGCCAGCACCTATGCGCAGGCGATCCTCCACATGATCGTCATCAATGGTCATTTCCACGCCGATCCCCACCCCGGCAACGTCTTTTTCCTGGAGGACGGAACGCTGGGGCTTATCGACTTCGGAGCGGTGGGGACGCTTCTGCCACGACGCCGGGAAGAATTGGTACGGCTTGGCCTGGCGATCGCGGCGGAGGACACAGGCGGGGTCGTCGATATTCTGCTGCTTTGGGCGGGCGACCCTGATGTTGACCGTGTCAGGCTGGAAGAGGCCCTGGCCGAACTGATCAACCGTTTCAGCAATGTTCTGCTCGAGCAAATTGACCTTACCGACATTTTCCAAATCGTCTTTGCGATACTGCGCGACTTTCATCTCGCGCTCCCGCCCGATCTGGCACTGGTGCTCCGGACGCTGCTCACGGCAGAGGGATTTGTCCGGCGCATCGATCCGACATTCGACATCACTCGAGAACTGGCTCCGCTGGCAAAGGAACTGATGCGCGAGCGAACGAGTCCGGCGCGATTGCGTGGCGAAGCGGGCAAGCTGTTTGCAGCGCTTGGAAGAGCCGCCTTGTCAACGCCGAGCCTGGTGGGACAGATCGAGAGAGTTGCGCGTACCGGATCGATCACCGTCAGTATCGCACCCAGGGATCTTGAACGATTGCGCGGCGATGAGCGCAACAGCAGAGCCACTCCCCAGCTCTACCCCGCAGCATTGGGAATATGTGCTGCAATCCTTTTCGCCTCGGAACCGATCATCGCCGGGCTGCTGGCGGTGCTTTCCATTGCCCTGGCAATTGGCGAACGAGTGAAGCGGCGGTGATCACGTTCCAAATCTCGCGAAAATTAAAAGCTCATTTGTCGCGCTACCGGCTCCAGGATTTCTAGGTCACATGGAAACGCGTTCGAACTGGTTGAAGGTGAGCCTTGTTGTCGGCCTGCTCATAACCGCCGTCATTGGGTTCACCCTGTGGCTCATCCAGTCACGTGAGGCTGACGGGGCCACGTATGAGGTGCAGTTTAAACAATCGGTTGACGGCGTTCAAATCGGATCGGGCGTCAACCTTCTTGGTGTTCCCGTTGGGAAAGTAACCCAGGTCCGGCTCCAACCTTCAAATCCGGATACGGTCGTGGTCCGGTTCGTCCTTACCAAGGACATCTTACTCCATCGCGGCGTGACAGCGTCGGTCGATAAATCATTCTTCGATGGATCGGCAGAGATAAGCCTGGCGGGAAGCAACAAGCGTGAACCAGCACTTACAGTTCAAGCGGGACAGCCATTCCCGCTTGTACCAGTGAAGACCGGCGGCCTCCTCAGCGGCGACCTCAATCCAGGCGAGATGATCGCCAAGATATCGTCAGGTGCCGATAGCATCGCAAAGAAGCTGGACCCTGCCGGTCAGCGATCCATCGAGGAACGTCTTGGCCAACTCGCGCTGCGCTCGCGGAACTGGAAAAGCGATGTCAGTCAAATCGCGGGGGAGGCCCTGCAGGAAGACAGGATCCATTCTCTAGGGAATGTAATGGCTCGGGCGGGAGACGACGCGGAGAGGCTTCGCCTGAGGCTCGAGGCATCGCGGGGCGGTCTTCACGACAGCCTCGGCCGGCCCTTGCATGATGCCGAAGGCAAAGCCCGGTCTCTGGGCCTATCCATTTCGCACGCACGGCCCCGGATCAGGCAATTGGAAGGGGATGCGCAACAAATCGCCGAAACCGCCCGCGCCGTTCGCGAACCAGTTCGACGCATGGGCGATGCGGCCAAGAAGATTGACCGGGAAGGCGTGGGATCTCCCAAACTACCTGACTACCGTCCCACGACTGAGGAAAGGAAATAGATGATCGCGATCGACCGCTCAGGAACAGACCGACCCTCGTCTTCATGCACAGGCGCGCAATCAGCTTCTGTGAAGCACGAACTCAGGACGATAGAACGACCCTCTCAATTCTTCGCGCGTGAGTGGATGCAACGTCCTGAAGTGGCGCAAAGGCAGAGCCAAAAATGGACTAAGGGGTTTATCTTCAATCGGGCCTGCAGGATCGAGACTGGTGGATGACCGGGAAGAACTGCAAAATCGATGGAGCCGCTGGTATCAGCCTGGCTGCTGAAGTGAAGGGCGAATGCAGGGCGATGCCCGTCTTGCTTGCCCACGGGGCGGGTCAGACTCGCCGCGCCTGGAAGCGGGTAGTGCAAGATCTGGTCGAGGCGGGGTTTCGCGCTATCGCTATAGACATGCGTGGGCATGGCGACAGCGACTGGTCGAGCGCAGGTGCGTATGACGTGCGCGACTTTGCGGCCGATCTCGTCGCGGTAGCATCAGGAATGGATCGCAAACCGGCTCTGGTAGGCGCCTCCCTCGGCGGCCTTGCCGGAATGATAGCAGAAGGAGACCTCGCCCCAGGCAGCTTCGCATCGCTCACTCTTGTAGATATAGCCCCGCGTATCGAGCCGGGCGGCGTGATGCGGGTGGTCAGCTTCATGCAAGAACATGTCGAGACTGGCTTTTCGTCTCCGGAAGAAGCTGCACAAGTCATTGCGCGCTACATGCCACATCGTCGCAAGCGCAGAGCGGGCGATGGCCTACGGCACTATCTCCGGCAGAAAGAGGATGGCCGCTATTACTGGCACTGGGATCCAGCATTTATTCGCAATATGGTGGCTGCACATTGCAGCGACACCGCGCATCAGGAGCAGCAAGTCAATATATTATACAAGGCTGCCGCTAATTTGACGCTACCGCTGCATCTGATCAGGGGCGGATCCAGTGATCTTGTCTCGGAAGGCGCTGTCGAACATCTGCGCGAACTGGCACCGCATGCTGAATATACCGACATTATCGATGCCACGCATATGGTCGCAGGCGATGCAAACGACGCCTTTTCTGCCGCAATTCTCGGCTTTTTAGGGCGCCAGTCCAGCTCCTAGAGGGACGAGCATGGGAGAAGAGATTTGCTCCTGATCATCGAGGGTCGGACGACTTGCTGTGCAGAGCGCCATACATTGGTGGGTTTGCCTAAGATGACACTCGGTAACTGGCTGCTGCCTCGCTCACTGGACTGCTATCCATAACGAAGGTGACGAAAGTTGACGACCAGAAATCTGACCGGCATGCTGGCCAAAAAGATGCCGCGGGAAACAGGCACCGCGCGCACAAAGGGCGAAACCCTGTTCCAGCTATTCTTTGCGCTCATCCAATGGCCTTGGCTGTTGAAAAGCCTTTATGGGGGAAACAAAGCTGAAAAAAATGCTGTTCTTGAGCGTATAAACCTTGAACAGGACGCCTTGCCTCATCTTGGCAGCTGGAAAGCAGATACTTACCTTCTTCACAGGATTGTTGATGAGATTGAAGTCCGACAACCGAAAAATGTTGTGGAACTAGGTTCCGGAGTAACTTCGCTGGTTATCGCCAAAGCATTGTCGCTTCACGGTGGCGGGCATTTATACAGCTACGATCAGTATGAACCGTTCGTTGAGCAGATGGGCATTTGGCTCGCTGAGCACCACCTGTCGGCAAGTTTCAGCCATGCTCCGCTGAACTTTCGGGACCAGGCCTGGCCTGGATTATGGTATGCCTTGCACGACCTTCCACAGACAATTGATCTGCTTGTCATAGATGGACCGCCTTGGTCAATTCATCCCTTTACCCGAGGAATGGCGGAACGCCTTTTCGAACGTATCGCACCGGGAGGCCTTATCATGCTCGATGATGCAGCAAGACCGGGAGAAAGATACGTGGCGCGACGCTGGAGGAAAACCTGGAGAGACTTCGAGTTCAAGTTCGAAGGCACGGGCGCCAAAGGCCTGCTAACGGGACGGAGGATCGACAGATCGGATAATCGCCAAAAGTGACGCTGTAATGCATTAGCGACTTCCGTTGCTGATTCCGAGGCAAGCCGAACTCGCGGAACTGCTGGCAGCCGAAGTGGCTGCCGACCGTTTCCCCGACATGGATGCCTTGCGGATACGCTTCGCTCCCGATCCGGCGGCGCTTCCCGACGTGGTGGTGGAACTGGTCCCCCTGGTCACCTATGATGTTCTCCTGGCGGGAGAAGCCGCATGAGCCGGAACGCTCCCGCTATCGACGCCCAGCGCCTGAGCCTCATCCTCAACGACCTGCGTCTGCCCGCAATCAAACTGATCTGGCCCGACTTTACCACGCGGGCCGACAAGGAAGGCTGGCCTGGTGCCCGTTTGCTTGCAGCGCTCGCTGAGCATGAGATCGCAGAACGGGACCGACGCCGGATCGAAAGGCATCTGGGCGAAGCCCGCCTGCCACCTGTCATCGGTCGTGCAATTCTCCGCAAAAGTGGGCTTTGAAAATTCCCTAGTTGGTGGCCCCTTCATCTCATTCTGCCGGGGCTAGCCCCGGCAGAATGAGATGAGCCAACATTGTCCTCATCTCCTTTGCAGACGCGGAGACGGGGCCGATGATCCGACTTGGAGAATTGATGATGATCCTCGAACTACATCGGCAGGGCGTATCGATAGCCGCGTTCACTGACATCCATGACACGGCAGAGCAGTTCAACGGGCCAACGATGCCGCCAGCTATGCGTATTTCGCAAAAGTCGGACAGCTGCTTCGCTAAATCCCGGACAAGCGCTTCAGTAAATCCGGGACAGCTGGTTTAGGCATTGGATGCCTGGTTGCTGTTAGGGTTGAGTGATTTCCGGATTTGGATCCTGGGTCAAGCCTGAAGGCGCTTTTTGTCGTCGCATGCTGTCGCCTTCGAGGGCGATGCGATGAGCGTTATGGATGATGCGATCGAGGATGGCGTCGGCGATGGTCGGCTCGCCGATCATTTCGTGCCATGCCGCCACGGGGAGCTGGGCAGTGATCAAAGTGGATTTCCGGCGGTAACGTTCTTCGAAGATTTCCAGGAGGTCGAGACGCTGCTGATCATTGAGGCTGTGCGTGCCCCAGTCGTCGAGAATGAGCAGCTGGACGCGTGCAAGTTTGTCGACCACGCGTGGGAAGCGACCGTCGAGGCGCGCGAGTGCAAGATCTTCGAACAGGCGCGGCATGCGCAGATATAAGACGGAGTGATCCTGACGCGCCGCTTGTCGCCCGAATGCGCAACCCAGCCACGTCTTTCCTGTGCCGGTTTGGCCAGTGATGATGAGATTTTCGCGGGCATTGAGCCACGCGCCTTGCGCGAGTGAGAGGATATTACGTCGGTCCATGCCTCGGCGTGCGGCGAAGTCGACATTCTCGATACAGGCGTCGACGAAGCGAAGCTTTGCGCTGGCAAGCCGGTTGGTCAGCCGCCGGTCGGCACGAGCGGCGATCTCGCGGTCCAGCATGAGCCCGAGCCATTCGTCGCGGGTCAGGTCGCCTGAAGTGTCCTGCTCGGCAATGTCGCGCCACGCGGCCGCGATGCCCGCTAGCCCCAAGCTATGCATTTGATCAAGGGTAGGATGCGTCAGCACAAGATCGTCCTTTCATTATTGGTAATAGGACCCGCCACGGATGTTGCCGTGCGCCGGTGTTGGTTTGAGCGGCCCCGTTGTCGGCTGGATCTTGTCGAGCCCGGCTTTGAGGATGGCGTTGACTGAAGAGTAGGTGACGGCACCGATCACCAGCGCCCGGTCGCAGGCCGCTTCGAGCCGATCGTGCTCATAGCGCCGAGCAAGGGAGAGGATGCCCATAGCAGAGCGATAACCCTGCTCGGGGTGCGGCTTGTCGACCATCAACCTTTCCACGAACATCGCTGTGTTAGGACCGGTTTTCCTGGCACGTTCGATCAGGCTTGCTGGTGATATGTTCGCATAGCGCTGATGCGACTTGGGCATATGCTCGTTCACCGTGACATGCCCGCGGCGCTGCGATGTCCGCATATGGCTGGCGACCCGCACATGATCGTAGAAGATTTCTACCACCCGGTGCGTCAGCCGAACATCCACCTGCCGGCCGATCAGCCGATGCGGTACCGAGTAGAAGGTCTTATCCGCCTCGATATGATAATCAGGGTGAACGCGGGCCGTTTTCCACTCGGCATATTCGAACACTGACGTGGGCAACGCTGCCAGAGCTGTCCGTTCGATCTCCTCGAAGATCGCCCGGCGGGATTTGCCGACATGGCGCATGGGCCGATCATTGAGATCAACCAGCAGGTCCGCGATCGCAGCATTGAGATCCGCCAGGCTGAAGAAGCGCCGATTGCGCAGACGCGCCAGGATCCAGCGCTCTACTATCAACACAGCGCCCTCGACCTTTCCTTTGTCGCGTGGTCGCCGGCTCCGGGTTGGCAGGATCGTCGTATCGTAATGCTCGGCCATCGCTGCAAAGGTCGCGCTGAGCGTGGGCTCGAACCATAGCGCTTTGACAACGCCTGACTTGAGATTGTCGCACACAATCGCGCGCGGGACCCCGCCGATAAAGCTCAGCGCACGGCACTGAGCGTCGATCCAGTCCGGCAGCTGCTGGCTCAGGCTTGCCATCGCAAAGGTGAACGAGGAAGCGCCAAGAACCGCCACGAAGATCTGCGCCGGGGTGATGACGCAAGTCACAGGATCGATCAGCGGAACGGTTTGACCAGCATAGTCGGTTTGCATCACGGCGCCCGCCTCATGCCGATTGCGGAAGCTGACATGGGTCCGCCGCTGGAAGGACAGGAATCGATCGCAAAACCAGGTATAGCCGTACCCGTTGGGATGAGCGGCCCGATATTCCTGCCATAGCAAGACCAGCGTCACGCCCTTGCGCTTGATCTCCCGCGCAACGAGCGGCCAATCCGGTTCTTCCCGATCCTGCGCAGGGCGGCCCACACGCCGGAATACAAGCCGTTCAACCGCAGCGTCATCGTCATAGCCCGGCGGCAATGGCCAGACTGTTAGCCCCGCCTGCCGCGCGCGCAGCAGGTACGTCGACACTGTCGTCTTGCTCAGCTTCAGCCGCTCTGACACGGCCCGTACCGACAAACCCTGCTCGTAGGTCAGCCAGTCCGGCAGAGTCTCGGTCCAGCTTCCTTCAGCGTATGTGAGGCTGGATGCACCGAGCACTGCCACGAAGATATGGGCATCACGGATTTCGCCAGTCAGCCGGTCGACCACGATCCCGATCTTGTCCCCGGCATAATCGACGAACAGCTTCTCCCCAGGTGCATGGTTCTGCCGCATCGTAACCGGCAACTTCATGGCCCAGCTACGATACAGATCGCAAAATCGGCTATATCGATAGCCGTCGGGATGCTCCGCGATATACTCGTCCCACAGCACCTGCAATGTTACATGCTTGCGCTTCAACTCGCGGTGGAGCTGCGCCCAGTCGGGTTCCGGACAACGGCGATGTCCCGTCTTCTTGCCCGCATCGCGATATAGCGATGCCTCGAGCGCTGCATCGCTAAGTGCATCATCCAGCGGCCAGCTCAGGCCCGCATCCGCTGCCCGCTTCAGGGTCGCGCGCACTGTCGAGGGCACTGCGCCCACCCGCAGCGATATCGCCTTGTAGCCCAGTTCCTGTTCGAACCGGTATCTCAATATCTCGCGGACACGCCGCATGCTCACCCTTTCCGCCGGCATCGCTCAACTCCTCGGACACATCCAAAAGAGCGAACATAACCCCGCCAGCGAACCCGGGCAGACCCACCCCGCAAGGGGGCGACATCATCTCGGAATCAGGGGGCGACTATTTCTCGGAACATGGGGGCGGCATCAATTCGGAATGAGGGGGCGGCTTGCCTCGGAATCAGCAAACAGATGTCGTTATCCCGCCCAAGCGTAATCGAAAGACGCAACGGTACTACGACAGCGAACTCTACAAAGAGCGCAATCGCGTCGAGCGCTTCTTCGCCAAACTCAAGCAGTTCCGACGGGTGGCAACCCGATACGACAAGCTGCTCGCCAACTTCATGGGCTTCGTCAAACTCGCTGCCATCGCTATATGGCTCCGATAGTTAAATCGTCACCACGACCTAAGTCGCGGACAGGCATTTCATTAAATACGGGACAGTGATTCCGCTAAATCCCGGACAGGGTTTGGGACGGGATCAAGGTTAGGCTTTGTGATGCGCCGCTCTGGCATTGTTGCTCCTCATCGTTGCGATGGGAGGGGTGATGCCAAGGCGGAAGCAGACGAGACGAACCGACGTGAAAGACATGCGATCGATCCTCCGGCTGGCAGCCCATACGCGCGCGCTGTCGATGTTCGGTGGTGCGCCCGCGTTGTTCGTGCCCGACAATGCCAAGGTCGCGGTCATCAAGGCATGCCTGTACGATCCTCAGGTCAACCGCAGCTATGCCGAAATGGCTGCGCATTACGACAGCACGGTGCTGCCGACGCGACCACGGCGACCGCGCGACAAGGCAAAGGTCGAAGCTGCAGTTCTGATCGTCGAGCGCTGGCTGTTTGGACTTGTAACGGATTTGCGCCGGTCACCTGAGCGATTAGAGCTCGCAACAGGAGCCCGACGAGATGATCAAGCACACAGAAGAGTTCAAGCAGGAGGCGGTGCGCATCGCGCTGACCAGCGGGTTACCCCGCGACCGGGTCGCATCGGATTTGGGGATAGGTAAGTCGACACTGGGCAAATGGGTGTCACAGTATCGGCCATCTGACCTGGCGGCAGCGCCGCAGGCAGATCTGGCGCGTGAGAATGAACGCCTTCGCCTTGAGAACCGTGTGCTGCGGGAGGAGAGGGAAGTGCTAAAAAACCGTCGCCGGCTGAGCCCGCCTGTGCGCGGTAGAAACGGGTCGTGCTATGGTGCG
Source organism: Sphingobium sp. GW456-12-10-14-TSB1 (assembly GCF_059424385.1). Taxonomy (NCBI): domain Bacteria; kingdom Pseudomonadati; phylum Pseudomonadota; class Alphaproteobacteria; order Sphingomonadales; family Sphingobiaceae; genus Sphingobium; species Sphingobium sp. GW456-12-10-14-TSB1. The sequence goes on from NZ_JBWKZI010000002.1 coordinate 155,201, forward strand.
GTCGGGAGGGTCGCGGCCGATGGCTTATTGGAGGCATGATACCCCGTTAAAAAACGTGGCCCGTGGGTGTTTGCGTACTTGAGAGTGGTGACGCCGTCTTGCGGCGATCCCGGTTAGGAAGATGACGTTTAGCATCGCCCATACCCTCCTGTTTTGAAGGAGGACTTGGAATGGAACGATCAAAATCCGGCGCGTTGTCTATGGTCAATCCGCGCGCCGCTGCCATCGACATCGGGTCGACTATGCATATGGCGGCCATAAATCCCAACGCCGACGATAATCCGGTACGAGCGTTTGGCACATTCACCGGCGATCTCCATGATATGGCCCGCTGGTTCAAGACATATGGCGTCACTACTGTCGCGATGGAATCGACCGGTGTTTACTGGATTCCGGCCTATGAAGTGCTTGAAGGACACGGCTTTGAGGTGATCCTGGTCAATGCGCGATATGCCAAGAATGTACCGGGTCGCAAAACCGACGTCAGTGACGCTGCATGGTTGCAACGCCTGCACAGCTACGGGCTGCTGCGGGGGAGTTTCCGTCCCGAGGCGGGCGTGGCGACCATGCGTGCCTATCTGCGGCAGCGCGAGCGGCTGATCGAATATGCTGCCTCACATATTCAGCACATGCAGAAGGCGCTGATGGAAATGAATGTGCAACTCCATCACGTCGTCTCCGACATTACCGGCGTGACAGGAATGCGGATAATCAGGGCCATTGTGAGCGGGGAACGTACGCCCAGCACGCTGGCACAAATGCGCGACGTCCGCTGCCACGCGACTATTGAGACCATCTGTGCGGCATTATCGGGGAACTGGCGCGACGAACATATCTTCGCGCTTGGCCAGTCTCTGGCCCTGTTCGACTTCTACCAAACCAAAGTTCTCGAATGTGATCGAAAGCTTGAGATCGCACTCAAGGCGCTCGAAATCAACGAGGGACATGATGTTCGCCAACTCCCAAAAGTCCGGACCAAAAGGCGACAGGTGAACACGCCCGACTTCGAGGTCCGGTCAGCGCTCTATCGCGTGCTGGGCGTCGACCTGACACAGATCCACGGAATCGGCCCTTCGCTCGCGCTCAAACTGGTTGGCGAGTGCGGCACCGATCTTGCCGCATGGCCCAGTTCGAAGCATTTTACGTCTTGGTTGTGCCTGGCACCAGGCAACAAGATATCGGGGGGTAAGTTGCTGTCGTCCAAAACCCGACGATCTTCGAGCCGCGCTGCAGCACTCCTGCGTCTGGCCGCAACCACCATCGGTCGAAGTGACACCGCGCTGGGCGCTTTTTACCGAAGGCTGTCGGCGCGCGCTGGAAAAGCAAAAGCGGTCACCGCAACCGCACGCAAAATCGCCGTGCTGTTCTATAACAGCCTGCGCCACGGCATGGCGTATCATGATCCCGGCGCCTCACAATATGAGGAGCGCTATCGCAGTCGGGTGATCGGAAATCTGCAGCGCCGCGCCAAGGCCTTCGGCTTCATCCTGCACGAAATGCCTGGGGAGCCTGATATGGCTGTTTCTTAGGAAGGCCACGCAGTTCTTCGCGAGCCAAAAGCCGTGAAGTTCGCTTTTGTGCATAGCTGGCGGCACCGATGGCCCGTTGAACTGCTCTGCCGTGTCATGCTTGTCAGTGAGCGCGGCTATCGTTCCTGGCGCTCGCGACCGATCAGTCGGCGGGAGCGGACGGATATGAAAGTGCTGGCCCATATCAGGGAACAGTACAGCCTCAGCCTTGGCAGCTATGGTCGTCCGAGGATGACCATGGAACTCAAAGAGGTTGGGCTCGACGTTGGCGAACGCCGGGTCGGGCGGCTGATGAAAATCAACGGGATCAAGCCGGTCCGCACGCGCAAGCACAAGGTCACGACCGACAGCCACCATCGCCTGGGGGTCGCAGCGAACTGGCTGGACGGCGACTTCGCCGCCGATGCGCCCAACCGTAAGTGGGCGGGCGACATCACCTATATCTGGACCTCAGAAGGCTGGCTCTACCTTGCCGTCATTCTCGACCTGCATAGCCGTCGCGTCGTGGGCTGGGCAGTCAGCGACAGAATGAAGAAGGACTTGGCGATCAGAGCGCTGGATATGGCGGTGCGCCTGCGCCAGCCTCCGGAAGGCTGCTTTTTTCATTCGGATCGTGGCAGCCAATATTGTTCTTACGACTATCAGAAAAAGCTGCAGGCCTATGGCCTGCGTCCATCGATGAGCGGCAAGGGAAATTGCTACGACAATGCGTCCGTCGAGACCTTCTTCAAATCCCTGAAGGCCGAACTCATCTGGCGGCAGAGCTGGCCGACGCGGCGTCAGGCAGAAGCCGCCATCTTCCAGTACATCAATGGCTTCTACAACACCCGTCGTCGCCATTCATATCTGGGCGGCATCAGCCCGCTCGCGTTCGAAGCCAAGGTGGCATAATGAGATAGGTGACCGGCACAAAACATGGGATAATCGCGGCGCGATTCGTCCCGGGCATCAGCATTTTGATATAGCTGACAGGGGTGGTTGCCCCCCGATATGATGGAAAAACGGGCTCACGATTGGCACCGGGCCCAAGCATCGCACGGAGAGCAACCATGAAACAGTATATAGGCTTTGACGTTTCACTAAAAGATACCGCGATTTCCATTCGTCAGGATGGAAAACGGATCTGGCGCGGCAAGTGCGCATCGGATCCCCAGATCCTGGCGCAGATAGTCCGCAAACACGCCCCGCATGCGGAGCGGGTGGTATTCGAGACAGGTCCATTGTCGACATGGTTCTATCATGCATTAACGGCGGCGGGAGTTCCCGCGGTCTGCATCGAAGCGCGTCATGCGCAGAAAATATTGAACGAGACGCTCAACAAGACTGATGCCAATGATGCTGACGGTCTGGCCCAACTGGCAGAAGCCGGCTTTTACAAGGCGGTCAGGGTGAAGTCGTTCGACGCCATGTTGACCCGCACACTGGTGGGCGCCCGCAACCTGTTGCTTACCATCTCAACGCAGCTGAGCAATCAGATCCGCGGGGTCATGAAGACGTTTGGCATCATCGTTCCCAAGGGTACAGGCCGTGTATTCGACGGGAATGTCCGCGAGCTTCTGGACGGCAGGGATGGCCTGGCACAGATCATATTGCCTTTGCTAGAGGCCTGGCGCGACATCCGCAAGCGCGCCGCAGAACTTGATCGTCAGTTGCTCGCCGCAGCCCGGCAAAGCCAGGCAATCAAGTTGCTGATGACGATCCCGGGAGTCGGGGCGGTCACGGCCGTCTCCTATGCTGCGGCGATCGAAGACCCAGCAAACTTCAAAACTTCACGCGCGGTCGGCGCCTGGCTCGGGCTTACCACGCGGCGTTACCAATCAGGCGAAGTGGATTATGACGGCCACATCTCGCGGCGAGGCGACAACTATCTGCGCGGCCTCTTATACGAGGCGGCAACGGTCATTCTCACGCGTACCCACGCTAGCAACCAGAGCGGCCTCAAAGACTGGGGCCTCAGGCTGCGCGAGCGGCTGGGTTTCAAGCGCGCCGCGGTCGCTGTGGCCCGCAAACTGGCAGTCATCATGCACACAATGCTCAATACAGGAGAGGCATTCAACACATCGGCTGGCGTCACCGCATAACCAATTCACCTGCTTAACTTCTCAGCGCGTCAGCATCTGACGTATTGAGGCGTCCCTGCCGCGGACGTGGGTCAGGTCATTCCGCTTTAACGGCTGCAGCTTTTTAAAGACTGCGCACAAAACATAGGAAGACCTTGCCTGCGGAGACCCATCATGCGGCGGCTTTATGCCGACCGCGAAGACAACCCTGCTCCCGGCATACGAAAACCCTCGCGCGACACGCCGTATTGAGAAAAACAAGCACAAGGTTGATTAACGTGTCGACGCCCTGCCCGACGCGATTAGCCTTCCCATGCCAACCACGCTTGACTGCAGGGATGCGATTATACAACCGTTACAAGTCCAGACGGTGCTCTGCAAAGTGCGGGACATGGAGAATGCGGTTCGCGCCGTACTACGCGAAAGCGGGCTCAAAGTGGGAGCTCCAGGGCGCAAGCTGTTCGCCACGCGGGTGCGCGAACTCGCTGAAACCGATCCTTCGCTGGCGGATATTACAGAACCCTTGCTGGCCATCATCGCCGCCATGCACTGCCAACTTGAACGGCTGACACGCCGTGTTCTTGAGGCTGTTCGAGTTGAACCGATCTGCCGACAGTTGATGACCGTGCCCGGCGTGGGGCCGCTGACGGCGCTCGCCTTTCGCGCGACGGTGGATCGACCTGACCGCTTCCGACGATCTCGCGATGTCGGTGCCCACCTTGGCCTGACTCCAAGGCGATATCAATCGGGTGAAACAGATGTGCAGGGACGCGTCAGCCGGTGCGGCGATGAACTCGCGCGCACATTGCTTTACGAGGCGGCCCATACGTTGTTGACCCGATGCAAGAAATGGTCGGCGCTCAAGGCCTGGGGCATAGGTATTGCCAAGCGGCGGGGGATGGCAAAGGCCCGCGTCGCTGTCGCCCGTAAGCTCGCAGTGATCCTGCATCGGATGTGGAGCGATCAGACCGAGTTTCGCTGGGGGAAGGTTCCTGCAGGCCAGGCAGCATGAGGAGGCACAATCAGAATCCCGCCTGAGAAGACGGGTAGCGTCGTTCCCATGGGGACGAAGGGCAAGACGATCTCGCTTAGAGTCCGGAACCTCAGCCCAGCTGAAGGTCGCGAAACAGATTGAGACGCCTTGCTCTCCATGACCCCATTATGCGGCGGCCTTGCGCCGACCGCGGAGAGAAGCGAGTGATCCATGGGAACGATCACGTAATCGAGGAAGCAGCTTGACCCAAAGGGCCCCAATCAGAGAAGACTCTTAGCAGCGCCACGTAGCATGGTTCATCCACACAGCGACTTGGGGATCGACTCCGCTGCGCCAGCTGCGGGTGAAAGCACATGCTACTCACGAAACACTCTGTGCACTCGGTCTGGCAAATCAAGGTCACTCACGGGCGAAAGACAGCATCTCCGTATCTCGTCCGCATATGCTGAGCTACCGAACTACGATAGCGTCTCTGCCGCCACGTCGTCGGGCTGTGATAGACGCCAATCGCCTTCCAGTAATTGCCGTTCGAGCGCAGGGCAGATAAGAATATCCACCTTGCAGCCTCCGCGTTGAAGCAGGGATCAAACCGCAGCCAATGTCGAACCTGAACAGGTGCACGCCCAACAAGCGCAGCGATGCGAGGTATCCACCAACTGTTGATCTGCAAGGGACCAAGATCGTAAGAGCCATTGATGTTACGAACCTCAGCGCCGATCCAGCCCGCTTCCTGATCGCGCAATCCCCAAAGCGTTTTCTCGAGCCAGGGCTGACCAAGCGAGGCTCGCCGAATACAGGCGGAGATCCGCAAGTCCCCCTCGTCAGAAGACTTCGAAAGTGTGGGGGCGGTGTACAATGCCATAGTGATGACGGCAGTGCATAGCAGCCTGGGGATGCCGTATGACCTCATCCGACCCTCCTGATAGCGGTTCCAGGCGTAGTGATCGTATTGGTCGGATCACTGTAAAGTGACAGCGCCGCAACTGGGCCACCTTTCAGAAATGCATAGAGCGCTCTCCCCGAACTGATCTCGGCGGCGGCGCTACGAGCGAAAGAAGTCCAGCTGTCAGGCCCGGTCCATCCAATGCGTCTGAAGGAAACTCTACACCTTCCGGTCAGGCGCGACGTACGGAATTCAAACCCATGCAGAGGTGGGACAGCGCCCGCGAAGCGCTTTCCCTGGGTCAGCTGAACGGCAAACTTACAGCGAAGCATAGGCAGTTACCTTATCGTTCGGGGCCATGGGAGGGTCCGGGTCGATGCGCAGGAGATTCGCTTTCCCGGTCGATGCCGGTTTTCGGCGCTGTCCATTCGGCGCGCGCATGGTCGAGAATGCCTGCGAGAAACCTGTCGAGCACCTGCGCGATGTTCCGGGCACCGTCGGCAAGATGCTCAGCCGCGCCACGGGGTGAGCGGTCACGATAGTGGAGTTGTCGCTCGAGCGCCCGATCGCGCCGCTCGTTTCGGTCTCGCTCCTGCTCGGCCCTCAAATTTTCCAGATGGCCTTCCCGGCGTTTCGAGAAGGCATCTACGCGGTCAGTCTTCAACCGGCCCAACCCTTCCGACGAAGACGTCTTCTCTCCTGATTGGCGCTCGAGCTTGCCAATCAGTTCCTTGACGTTGTTGGTCCATAGCCTGGCACCGAATGCCGCGCGGGTAATGGCAGTGTAGAAATTCTGGGCGTTGACCAGCGGCGATTCGACCGGCGCCAGCACGAAAACGCGCGGATAGGTTTTGGACTGGGCGGAATAGACCGTCTCTGCATAACCATGATCCCAGGTCCGGTGTTCCGACAGATTAACCTGCTGCACGCGCCCATCTCGATCCCAGCGGATCGTCGCTACCGGCCCATCAAGTTTTTCTGCGGTGCCGCGCTCCGCATTGCGTAGCCCGAGTTCGCGATTGACGAGCCGCCACTGCATACGGTCACCCTCCGCAATATCCCGTTCTTCAGGATTGAACACATTGATGTGGCGGGCCTTCGTCGTCTGCGGATCCCAGCGTATGACGCGCCCCTGATCGTCGACAAAACGCACAACCTGGCGCCCATTGACCTCCCGGCCTAGTCCAGCGACCCGATAGTCGGCGTGCCGTGCGATACCGAGGTCTGCAATGTCCCGCTCGAAACGCACCACCTGTCCTGCCCCGTAGAAGCGGGCCATATGCTTCTGGATATTGGTCGAGCCCGCTGGGGCCAGGATGGAAAACCTACTATCCTCGGCGGCCAGCCCATTCTCGTTTTTCAGCGCTTCGCGAATCTTACTGTTGACGATCAGCCGGGTCGCATTGTCGAGAACAAGGATATTGGTCCCTGCCCGTGATTCCGGCTTGAGCCGTATCCAGGCATTGACGACCTGCTCCGCCATCTTTTCATTGTCGTCGACGGTGTTGACGCTATCGAGCTTTGCCAATGCCTCGGCAAAGTTCCCGGCGCGCGCGGCGGTAACGGCAGCCTTGATCGATTTCGTTTCCTGCCGAACGGCTTGCGTCAACTCGACCGTCGGCAAGCCCAGCCTTCGCATCAACCAGAAGGGTTTGCCCTGCTCGATCGCCCCGGTCTGTTTCTCGTCTCCGAGGAAAAGCAGCCGTGCGCCGGTTGTCCCGCTGATCTCCAGCATCCGCTGGGCCTGGCGGCTGCCGAGCTGCCCTGCTTCATCGAGAACCAGCACATGGCGGTCCGTGATTCCCTGCCCGCCGCGCGCGACGAAGCTGGCGACAGTATGAGACATGATGTTCGCCTTGCTTCCCAGTTCCGCAGCGGCCGATGATGTGGGTGCTAATGCAATCAATGACGTTCCCGGCTCGGCCGCCTCAGCGAGAACTCTCACCAGCGTCGATTTTCCAGAACCGGCAACACCGTGAATCGCCGTGACCCGATCCCGCGTCAGCGCCGTCTCGACAAGTGCGCGCTGCTGCTGCGTGTTGAGCGACGTCCCGTCGAGCACGGCCAGCAAGCGATCGCTGGTGGCGATTGGACGCGCGTCATCAAGGCCAAGCGCGATATGCTGGGTCAATGCCAGCTCCAGACGCCAGGACTTCCGGCTGGTGCGGCCACGGGTCAACACCCTGTCACCGGTCTGATCATGGGTCGGCAGCAATTTGCGCAGGACCTCATGTGCTGCGATCCGGGGACGGATATCGTCGAGCCGGACTTCACCGACATAGGCAGCAAGACCAGTGCGCAATATATCGCCTAAATTGTTGACCGCCTCGGATGTCTCCAGTTGCCGCAAGCCAAAAAGAGCCGCACGCGACGCATCGCGTTCCGTGGGCGCCGGATGCTCCCCTTCCAGACCCCGCGCCAGCGCAGCAATCTCCTGCAGCGTTTCGACACGCTTGCCTGTCCGCTGATGCCATTGCGCGCTGAGTTCGGCCTCGCCGATCTTCACCTTCGCCTTGCGGGTGGCGTAAAAGGAAGCACGCTGGGCTTTCTGGCCCACCAGACCATGCTCGCGCGCATGGTCTTCAATCGCCTCGGCGCGCTTCGAGAAATGGTCGATCAGGTCCTTCGGCACGCTTCGTATCTCGAACAATCCGGAACGCGGATCAGCATCGATTTCATAGCCCGCTTCGCGCAAACCGAAGGCCAGCGCGTTGCGATAGATCTGCCCGGCCACGCGCTGTTCGCCATACATGACCCGGCTTTCCAGGCTTGCCATGGGATCGCCATTCTCGTGGTTCGTCATGTTGAGCACGACGAGATGCGTATGCAGATGTGGATCGAGTTCCCGGCTGCCATGCTCGGTGAAACGAGCAACCAGGATCCGGCCCGTTGTTTCGTGGACGATCTTCCCTTCATCACGGCGGCGCAACTGCGCCTGCTCTTCCAGATAGGAGATAGCCGCGTTCACCGCGCGCTCATGGGCGGCGAGCACGCGTTCGTCACCTGCCACCAGCCCCATGATCGAAACCGACTTTGGCGCATTGACCGCAAAATCCCAACCGGGGTGATGCTGAATTTCGCCATCCGCACGGTGTCGTCCGAGTTGTTGATCGCCGACTTTTCCAGCAAGTAGGTCGCGCAACAGCTTTGGATCAACAGCGCCGGAGAGGCCGAGATCGGCTGCCAGCTTCCCACCCCATTCAGACGGTTCGTTACCGCCCTTGGTGTAGTAATCGCCAACCGTGTAGTAGCGGGCGATATTGGCTGGTGTGCCATGGAGGCGTTGCGGCTGGATCATGCTGGCCTCGCCCGCTCACGCGGTCCGTCATCGCGGCCATGCTGGACAAGATCGGACCGGATTTCTCCCTGCTTGCCGGCAAGGATCGTCCAAAGGTTGCGGGCGGGCGCAGGCAAATCCGCATTCTCGTCATTGAGCAATAAATCTTCCACACGTTGCGGATCGATGTTCGGCGCTGGAAGCGTAAACAGTTCCGGCTGCGGTGATGGCCTCGGGACAGATTCTGAAGATAGCGAAGGCTTCGCTGGCTTGATCTCGACATGTGTCGCTGGCGGAGATGACTGCGTGGCTTCCCGCTCCATCGCTTCACGAACACGCGCTTCGGCGTGAGCGATGCGAACGAGCATCTCGGCCTTGTCGATCTGAATGGGGGGTGTCGTGCGTTCGAGGAAGGCTGGTCCCAAAGAGGGTACGTCGTTGAACCGGCTATCGAACCGCACCACGGGCAAATTGCGGCCGAAGCGCAGGAAGCCCACCAGGTTGGGCAGGTTGGTGACCTCGGTCGACATGACCAGTGGCCGCGTCACCTGCATCCGCGACAGATTGACCCCATCGCGCATGTCGTTGACCCCATAGGACATGCCCTCATTGGCTTCGACCTGTTCGACCTGACCAAGGTTGATCGAAACATGCTCGGCGGTATCCGTGTCATTCGCGCGCAGCGCCACCCAGGTCGAGCAATAGCCAGTGATCGCAGCCGCATCGTCCTTGCCGTAAGTGGCCTTGAGCTGGGGATAGGACTGGAAGCCCAATATGCCGCAGCCGCCATATTTGCGGGCACGGGCAAGGAAATCCGAGAGCGACGGCAGCTTATGCAGCGTCGGCAGTTCATCGATCACGCAATAGAGCCGCCGGTCGCGATCTGGCGTCAGGCTCATGATCGCGCTGATTGCGATGTCGAGCCAGACGGTGATAAGCGGGCGTAGCGAGGGAAGCTGATCGGCTTTCACTGTGATGAAGAGCCAGCTTCCATCAGCGCCCTTTTCCACCCAGTCTCGGATCGAGAAGCCGTCTTCGGTGTCATCGAGATAGCCGAAGCTGCGCATGACCGATGCAAGTTCGGCCTGGATGCCGGCTGATGTCCGTTCGCCTTCGGTGCTGATGAAGGCGGCGGCATCGGTCCCGGTGACAAAGGCGGCGAGGTCCTTCAGTTTAGAGCGCAGCAGACGGTCGAGCAGGACCGAGACATAGGTATGTTTCTGGCGCGCCAACTTGCGCATGACCGCAACCAGCGTCCCCCGCGCCGCCTTCGCCCAGAAGGGATCGCCATGCTTGTCGGGAATGGTCGATTCCGCGATCTGATCATAATGGTAGTCGCGCGGCACATCGACCCAGGGCGACCAGCGCGCCGCGCGCTGGTCGAGCGGGTTGAGCAACATGTCAGTGCCCTGCCGATAGAATTTCTCGACGAAGGTCCCGGCGGTATCATAGACGATGGCGCGCCGACCCGATTTGCGGATGCCGTCGAGCATGCCGACGATCAGGTTTGTCTTGCCTGTGCCCGGCGCACCGCACAGCAGGATATGCTCAGGCTCATAGGCCTCAGGCACCGGCACATTACCGATTACCAGCGGTCCCTTGGTCTGTCGCCATAGCGCGCGTTTCACCTGACGGATCGTGCCGAACCTTGCCCCTCGCAGATATTCGTTGGAGCCCAGGCCCTTACCCGTCCGGGTGAAGTAGAACCAGGCCCAGGCGAGCATGACAAGGGTGAACAGGCCAGAGAGCAGTGCGCCATGCAGCAGATAGACTTCAAATGCATGCAGGGTCTTTTTCGCGAGGGTGGAGGCAACCAGCCAGTCCGCCGAGGTCCAGTAGGCCTGGCCTTCGGGGGTGCGAAACTGCACCGGATCATTGGTCCCGGCGGCGGCATCCACCTTGATCGTGGCTTCGGCCAATTTGACCAGAACGAACCGCTCATACTCGGTCGACTTCTCGAACGCATACCAGAGCGTGCCGATGATCCAGATGATGAAGCCGGCCAATATGGTCTGGTAGAAGACCTGGGTCGTCATTCGGACATTGTGGACGATCGCCTGTCCGCCCCGCGTCCAGGAGCCTAACGTGTCGTTGCGAAAGATGCTCATGGGATATCCTCGCCGCCAAGCAGTCCACGTTCGGCAAGGATCATTCGGGCCTGCGCCATGCCCTGCTCGAGCGCGCTGGGAGATTGCTCGCCGACGGACGTCGCGACGATTGACAGGATCTGGATCGAGGTGGCGAGGATCTCATCCTGGGAGGAGAAGACATAGCGTTTGCGCTCATCGACCGCCTGTTCAAGGAGCTGACGGATGAACCCCGATAAGGACAGGTTCGCGCCGAGCGCACGGCGCATCAAGGCGGCATGCAGCGATTCATCGAGGCGGAAATTTAGCTTGGGCAAGCGAAGGGTCTCCTTATCCGGAGACCTTCGAAAATATCATGAAGCGGTCGCATATTACCGGAACGGCAATATTGGTGCAAGCCGCCCTATCACCAGATTGATCCAGAGATTTAGCGCTGAGAATACCTGCCGACAGGAAAACGGGCTGAGCGGACTCTGTCAGTTGCCTCTGATGATGATGGAAGGCGGCGGCGTTCCGCCTGTCTCCCCGCGGTGTCGACGGATTTCGCCGATCCCCAGTCTGATCTTCTTGGCTACAACGTCCGACATGCGCCGCACCTCACTGGGCGTATCGAGACCAGGGACGCCCTCCAGAAACTCGGCCAGCAAAATCGTGAGCATCTGACAGACTTCGGCTGAGCCGATATAGAGTGTGTCCCCCTTCCCCGCTTCCGGAGAGTGCTGCCTTTGCGCCGACACTTCGCAGATGGCCTTTACCACCGCCCGGCGTAGGTCGCTGATATAGTCCTCGTTCAATTCCGGCATGGCGCTATCCTTTCTGAAGCGGCAAAAAGACCATGAATTCGGCCAGGATTCAACGGGCGTCGCCCCGACGGTTCCGGCGTCACTACATTCTGGGATCCGCAATGGCGTACGACGCGTATCACCAAATTCCAGATGTCGTTTCAATAAGATAGGTTGGACCAAGTGAGCGTGGTGTTTCGCGTACGACAGCCCACCGGTTCGACGTAAGACATGTAGTACAGACTTATCTTAATGTTTTCAGGGCATAATGCGCGCGCAGCACCCGTGCGTAGGGTCCATTACAATACGGCCTTGCGCCGTGCGTCCCGCCTTACGCAGCGCGCTCGCGCTGCGCAGCCTCGTGCCGGTAGGCGCGGGGCACCCTTTCTGCTGGTTTTCAGGGGTCGATATTGAGGTGGATCGAGGGGTAAATCTCATGGGCTTGTTCTCCCAGAATGTAAAAAAGGGGGACGTGCATCAGGGCCGGTCCCGCGAGCGGGATTACCTTCTTCAGGGGATTTAACGACAGGCTCATCGCCGCCTCGTCGGCGCGCCCTTCACCCCGCCAGTTCCGCAGTAAGGGGCAAGCCACTCTTGCTTTGGCCCGTCGAAATGGCAAAGTTGCGTGTGACGGGCAGGCCATCGGGGAAGGACGATGGAAATGCCAAAGATGACCGAAAGGGATCGGCTTGCCGATCTCGAAACACGTCAGCGTAAGCTGACGGAAGATCTGGAAACCGCCCGCCGCGCTCTGCGCGGCAAATATGCGGCCATGGTGAACGATGTGCCGATAGAAACCCTGACGGAGCGCGAGTTTCGCGAACTTCTGACACAGGCTATCCGGGTTGGCGGCAGCGCAGCGCTGACGGCCCTGAAAAAGTTGCCGCCAGTGACCTGACCCGCCGCGAAGCGGCAATCTGATGATAACCGGCAGGGGTGGAGCATAAGGAACCCAGTCCTGTCGGTATCGGAGCGCAGGATGACGATGCGGTCTTCCGGCGCAAATCAGATAATGATGAAGCATCCCCGGTCGCCACACCGACGGATATCGGCGAGACTTCACCTGCGCCGACCTTCCCCGATCACAATGCCACAGGAGGCATCCCTCGCCACTGCCCTCCCCTCCTCTGATCGTCACATTGGACGTTTCCGCGACGACCAGCCCTTCCAAACCGCACCCGAAGGGTGTCCCTGCGACGAGCACGGCGAAGCCGCGCGCAGGAGGCCGGGACCGCGCTGGCGGTTCCGCATCGCGTCCGCGACGGGCCCGCTTGCGGGTCCCTGAGCGGGGGCGAGTGCTGCGCTCGAAAAAAGAAATGAGGATCGGCCCGGTAAACCGGACCGATCCTCTTGAGGCATCATTGCGCCTCCCATTCCTGATCGCTCAGCCTCACAAACCGCGCCGGGATACGCTTCTCCCTGACCAGTCGCGCAAGGTGCGATTGCAATCCCGATCCTTCGCAGACCAGCGCTTCGACGGGACGTAATCCGACCATCTGCTCGTTGCGTACGAACCCCGCCCGTTTGCCAAGCTTTGCGCTGAGCCGGAATGTTATGAGCGTGATTTTGCGCGACGCTGCCCACGCTGCGGCCATGGCGTCGCACCCCTTGTCCTGCGCAGTCGTCGCCAGCACCATCATCGGATTTCGGGATTTGGCTTCGTCGAGCTTCTCCCAGATGAGGCGGTCGTCGAACCAGCATTCCGCGCCTCCTGAGAAGATCACGATGGGTCCCTGCGGGTTGTGCGCGTCGGTTCTGCGCTGGCGACGGGCGGCGAGGAAATCGGTGGCGGCAATCACCGACGCGGTGCGCTTGCTCGACACCAGCGAGCCCCTCGGCGCGGACCATGGCCGCCCGGTTTCGGCGTGAAAAACGTCGGCGGCATGGTCGCGCATGCACCGCAGCGCATCGGTAGCTTCGTCGAGATATTCAAGTTCGTAGCGTGCCTGCTCGAGTTCGACGCTGTGGATTTCGCTGCCATCGGCGCGACGCAGCAGGTCCTGAACCTGCCGTGTCGCCTTGTCGGCCTGGCCCTCCCACTGGTCGGCGACGTGATGAAAGCTGTTGACGATACCCCATGCCAGGCGTTGCGCGGCGGGTTCCAATCGCGTCTCCCGCAGGACATCGAAAAGTGTCGTGACGATCAGTTCGACGGCGAGCTGGGCTTCCCTCGGATCGGGCATATCGGTCGCCATCTCCTCACCGCCTCGCCCGATGCGGACACCATCGAGATCGGACGCGAAGGCGGTGTGGAAATCGTCGGTGGTGGCCGCTGTCTCCTGCGTGATGAATGTAGCAATGTCGGAAAATGTGCGGTCGGACTGGTTGATCTTCGTCATGTGAACCTCCTTTTGAAACGAAAGAGGTTCTCCCCTGGGCACGGGCTCCGAGCGGCGGGGTCAAGGATCGCGGAACGCGACCGGCGAAGCCGGCGATGGGGGTCACGATTTTTTGGGGCGGCCACTTTGGTCGTAGGAGAAGCGCCCCGCCTGACCCGCCCCGAAAAATGGTGGGGCCCCGTCGTCCTTGAGGCCGACGCGGTCCCGTGCCACCCTTGGAATTCTTGAGAGAGAAGAGGCGTTGCGAATCTGGGGCTCGATGCCCCTGATTCGCAAATGGGTGCCTCCAGACGCTGTCCTCGGGGGAGAGAGCTAGCCACGCTTGCCCTCATCGCCAGGGTCAGCATCTGTTCCATGAAAAAGGGGACAGCACGCGTAGCGCTGTCCCCGAACGGAATGCGAGCGATGTAATGTCAGGCGGCACGGCGAAGTCGGCTGCGCTGGGGCGGAGTGACTTTTTCGACCGGCACCTGGTCGGCCTTGCGGAAGGCATGGATCGGAACGCTGGCCTTGCGCAGGGCCTGATAAAGGTTGGCCTGAATACCCGATCCCTCACCCAGCAAGGCTTCGACGGGTTTCAGATCCACCAGCTTGCGGTTGCGGGCAAAGGGCGCTCCGCGCCCTGACCCCGTCAGCGAATAAGTCACAAGTTGCACCTCCCGATTGCCCGCCCAAGAGGCCACGATCGCGTCGAAGCCCTTGCGCTGCGCGGTCGTCACCAGCGTCATATGCGGGATGCGTTCGAGGATGGTATCGAGCCTGTCCCAGAGCAATTGCCAGTCATGCCAGTCGGCATGGCCTGAGGCGATGACGATCGGTCCACGCGGTCGGTACCGCTCGCGTTCGGCCAGTTCCCGGGCACGCAGGAAATCCTGTATCGACACCTGCGTGGCGGTGGCGGCTTTCGACACACGCGATCCGCGGGCGGGCGACCAGGGGCGACCCGATAGCACCCGGAAAGTTTCGGCGGCATAATCGCGCATGCACTCGACCGCTTCGCGCTGTTCGGTCAGCGACTGGCACAGGAGCTGTTTCTCCTCCAATTCGCTATTGAAGACCTCGGAAGGCTCCGTGCGCCGGATCATGTCGCGCAGTTCATGGGCCAGCATGTCTTCCTGCCGTTCGAGCTTGCCCGCGACGAAATGGAAACTGTTGACCATGCCCCATGCGATCTCGGGCGCGAGCGCGTCGAGGCGGGTATCGGTCAAAAGATCGAATATGGTGGCGATCACGCCAGCACAGTCGGCCTGCGCATGGAGCGGTTCGGGCATGTCATGCTCGCCCGGCGCGTCGCCCGGCGCAATGATCGAAAGCGGGATGGGATCGCCAAAGGCGCGCTTGAATTCCGGTGTCGCCGTCATCTGCGCAAACAGCGCCGGCAGGTCTGCGAAGTGGCTGATACGCCGCGAATGGTCGTGGGTCATGGGACTTATCCTCATCAGGGAAAAGGAAAAAGGGGCGCGAACGCGCAACGACGTTCTGCCCCATTATGTCGGATCAGTGCGTGCTCGCCCGTGCACTGGCGAAAGCGGTCGAGCGCGTCAGGACGGCATCGACGATTTGCGCCGCATGGGGCGCAAAGGGTGTGCCTTCGAGCAGGTCATAAATAGCAGCGATGATCTCGCCGCATGTAACGCCGCCAGGGATCTCCGGCGAGCGGACCGCAAGCGTGTTTTGGGGTGCCAGCAGGTCCCGGATTGCGGGGCTGGCCATGATCGCGACGCAGAGCGCCGAGAGATCGGAGAGCGGCGCGATGTCATGAAAACAAGGAAGCGGCATGGACTGTCTCCTCATGCGAAGAAAGGAAAAGGGCCGAGGAAGCCTGACGCCTCCCCGGCCCGGAACGGGTTCCGATCAACGGATGATCAGAACGGGTCCTCCTCGCCAAACGGCGCGCCCACACCGGCCAGCTCGCCGTCAGCCCCTGCGGTGCTATCGCCGAAGCCGCCCTGATCGCGCGCGCCGCGATCGTCATAGTTGGTGCGGCTGGTACCCATGCCGCCTCCGAAGTCGGAGCGCATGGTGTCGCGCCGCCATGCAACCATGTAGCCGCCATGATCGGCCGGGAAGAGCGCGATCGGCAGCGGCTCGGGCAGGCTGGGGTCGTCGATATTGCCGGCAAGGAAAACCTCGCCGGTGCGCTTGGACGCAGCCTCCCACAAAGCGCCGACCTGAACCCAGCGACGCGCGACGTTGAGCGCCAGGATCTCGTAGACCGGAGCCTTCTCATTCCCGCTCATGACCTTGCGCAGCCCGATGCGCGGGAGATCGATCGTGCGGGTGGCGATCGAGCCCGTCAGGCGGCCGTTCTGATTGAAGATTTCACCGATGTTCATCGTCTTGACCTTTCGAATGTCGCTCGAAATCCATTTTCCGGCGACACCCTCCCCGTCCCTTCTCTCCTCTCTGTCCCGCCCTTGCCCTCCCGCGCCGCCCGTCGAAGGAACAGCGCTCCCCATGCCTCCCGCGCGACGCTCACCCCTCCACCCCACCCGCCGCGCTGCGACCGGCGCACAATTCTGCGCAAACCCCCGGCAAGACGGGCCGCGAATGCAGGGCCGCCGGGGGCAGCGAGGGTGGATGAGGCGCGAGGTTGGGGGAGTAGCGGTAGCGGTCCGCAAGGCGAGATCATGCGGCCATCGCCAGCCAGCGATCCGGCCACACCGGTGGCCTTGTCGTTACCCGATAGGCCTGAAGGGGCACGATCCCGCGAATGACATAATGCGGGATACCCGTGTCCCGCCGAAGATTGAGGGCGATTTTATAGGCGTGATCGAATGAGCATAAACGGTGCCGGCAAGGTGACAACCGCGCGGGCAGATCGGACGAGGGCATCATGGCCTCCATGCAGGAATATGTTCAGGCAGCGATTGACCGGTCGACATCGACCGCCGCAGCCGCGTTAAGCGCAAGCAGGCTTTGGAGCGTGACGGGTGTGCGATTTGCCCGCCGGGTCCTGGGACCTCGGGAGAGCCTGGCCGGATCGTTGAACCGGCAGCCGATACGCGCGCCATGCTTACCGATGACGGCGGGATCGCGGCCAAGCGCCTGGGCGACATCGACCATCGAGACGCCATGGGTCCAGGCGTTGCGGATGGCGCTATCCTCGTCCGCACTGAACGCGCGCATGAAGCCATGCACCAGCCCCAGGCGATTGGCATGATAGAGGACAGCGCGCACGCCGCGACCAAGGTCTTTGGCAATGTCCCGCGTCGAGACCTTGCCATAATCCGCTCGCAGCCGGGCTTCTTCCCCGGCCGTCCAGACAGGTCCCTGCCGAAACCCGTCGCGGCGGACATGCGTGCCGCGCAAGCCAAGCGCCTCTGCACGCCAGCGGATGGAATGCGGGCCGCGGCCAAGCCGTTCCCTCAACGGCGTCAGGCTCGCGCCATTGGTATAGGCGTAGCGCAGCAGCTCGTCTTCTTCGGTGATCCAGGGCCTGCCCCACCCCCTGCCGTAACCCAGTTTGCGCAGGCGTTGGCCAAGGCTGCGACTGTTCCGGGCCGGAAAACCTTCAGACGCCAGCGCCCTGGCAATGGCGACATAGGGCGCGCCGGTGGCCGCGAGTGCGAGTGCGCGGGCCATTTCCGCGTCGCTCCAGTCGTCCGGCTGGCAGGCATGGCGCAGCCCCAGCGCCGAAGCGCGGGAGATGACGCCAGCGAAGGGACGGCCGATGAGGCTGGCAATCTGGGCGACGGGAACACCCTTCTCGTACCCGACGCAAAGCTGTGCATCTTCCCAACCGCTGTAGGGCGGCGATCCCGGTTCGGAGAGACCGAGCAGTTGCGCACGGGCATAGAGAGCGCTCACACCCCGGCCGAGACGCGCCGCTAGCGTCGCGGTAGGTTCCTGCGCATAGCAGCGCGCCAGTTCCTCATCTTCCCATGCGATCCAGGATCGCCGCGAGTTCCGGCGCAGGCCAAGATCATGGATGCGGGTGGCCACGCCCGCACGGGACCGGCCAAACAATATCGCGATCTCATCGATCGTGCAGTCGTCGGCGAAGGCTGCGCGCAGGCGCTGTATTTCATCGGGGAGCCATGCGTCGGCACGGAAGGCGAGTTCGACAAGTGCTGTCGTTGCGCCAATGTCCCGTTCAGGAATGAACGGCGTGAGCTCGACGATATCAGCGTCAAGATCGAAGCTTGTCTGGGTCATGGCGTTCTTCCTTCAGACTAGGCCGATAACGGGCGTATCGACGACACGCAGGCGCAACCGGGCCGACAGCCGCGCAATCCGCGTATCGCCGCGTGGCATGGTGTCGGACGCACCGATCGCGGCGAGCAGGTCGAGCCCGGCATCGATATCGTTCGCCGGCAATGCGAGGTGACGCGCGAGATCGTCAGCCGTGGTGGCGTTGGGCGCTATGTTGCCCAACGCGCCGACAATACGGGCTGCGGCGGGGGCGGCCGGATCGAGGAGGAAAGCGTCGAGCGCACGCTGGCCTCGCATGGCTCCCTGGTTCCCTCTGGTCGGCGCGACCTCGCGCAGGGTGTCAAGATCGAGCAGGGTCCGGCTCTGGTCCGCATCGAGATCGGCGGCAGGAACGAGATCAGGCGTGCGCCCGATATGGGGGGTGATCGTGGGATCAATCTTCGCGAGCACCGGCGTCGCCGCAAGCGCCGGGCCGAAGGCGAAGAACTCTCCAGGCGGAAGCTGGCGCAGCAACGCCGCCTGATCGCTGCCGAACCCGAGAAGGTCGGCAGCGCGCGCAACATCGCGATCGAAGACGTTAAGGCCAATCAGATGATTATGCAGTTCGGAGACCACCGAACTGGCGAGCTTGGCGAGGCGCTGGGTCGCAATGATCGTGCCAATGCCGCGCTTGCGGCCGCGAGCGCACATATCCGTCAAGGTGGCGACCCCCAGACGGCGGGTTTCCGCGTCGCGGGCCGAGGCTGCCATATGGGGCGCGAGCAGATGCGCCTCATCGATGCACACCAGCACGGTGTGAGCCCAATGTTCGCGCGGCGTCGAAAGCAGCCCTGCAAAGAAGGCCGCCGCCTTCTCGATGCGATGATCGGGTTCCAGATCGGTAAGGTCGAGATGCAGGGCGATGCGGTGGTGCCGTGTTCGAAGTGCGAGGGCGGTGAGGCCATCATTGGCATAGTCACGCGCGATGACCGTGGTGGCGCCAATATGGGCGGCCAGGTTGGCGAACTCGCCTTCCGGGTCGATAATGATGGTGGTGAGATAGTCGAACGCTTCTTCGATGATCCGGCGCAGCGTCTGGCTTTTTCCCGCGCCCGAAGATCCCTGGATCAGACAGCGCCCCGCCATCAGTTTGCCCAGATCCAGTTCGAGCGGACTGGTCGATGAGCGGCCGAGCGGGACTTTCGTGTCGCGAGTAAAATCATGATTGGCGATCGTCATGGGATATGCTCCTTCGCCCGGGCTCGCTGAGAGCGGCCGGAGATGCTGGTCGAGGGAATGGCGGGCTTAAGGCGGCAATGCCTTGGAGTGCCTGGCGATCAGGGATGTGTGTGCTGCAATCCATCGAGCGGCTGCTCGGACAGCGTCGCGTCCTTTTCACAGGCCTCGCAAAAGGCGGCGTCGAACACGGCGCCGAGCACCCAGTCCTGGGCATCATCGTCCCAGCGCGCCCAGGCGTCGCGCATCACCTCGGCGCTGCCACATGCAGAACAGCGGATCGTGATCCTCCCAGCAGGGGTTGCGGCATTGACCGATTCCCCAGCGTCGCCCGTTGCCTCCCTCTGCATGGTTGCGAAGACCGGGAACCGATCGGAAGGCGGTTCATCACGGTCGAAGCTGAGCCAGTTTGCTCCGGCTTTGCGGGCGTCTGCCAGCAAAGCCCAGAATTCGGGTGAAAGCGCATCGGGGCGCTCGGGCCAGTCATCCATGAAGCCAAGATGGACCCAGAAGCCATATTGGTGCGCCTCGATGGTCAAGATCGGATGATCGACGATCATCCGGCCGCGCCTTCGCGGCGCGAGTTGGATCAGCCGGTCGATGGCGTCATGCTCAGCGCAGGGAAGATGCGCTGTCGAACAGGCGCAGACGGGGAAGCGGCGCATGGCCGGTCTCCTTGATTGGGTTGGGACAGGGGCGACAGGCGCGGCGAACAAATTCAGGGGCCATTTCAATTCGGCAGGAAATCGACCGTGATGGCACCGCGCTCGGCGTGAATGACGATCTTGCGATCGAGCGGGATCAGCCAGCTCAGATTATCCCACGCGCTCATGTTGATGGCTTCGAGGGTGGCAGCGTCCTCCCCAAGGAGGATATGCGTAGCGTGCTGCCGCGCTTCGCGCTCGAAGGATCGCGACTGGGTATCCCAGCTGTCGCAGTCGCCATCATCAGCCGCACAGAAGATCGTCGCATAGATCATGCGGCTCAGTCGGTCCGGCGTTATGCCACCATCGCGCGTGGCCAGGATGATGGCCTCCTCGATATCCCAACTGCCATTGCGGCAGACGAGCGCCGGGATTTCGATAGAATGGACGCTATGTGGCGCGTCCTCGCGACCGGTTTCACAAACCGTCAGCTCGATGACGATCCGGTCGACCAGGCCACAAGCGAAATCGGCGGAGAGACACATATCCTCGTCATAGCGATGCACGGCGCCTTCCCGGTCGATGCGCAGGGAAATATCCCTGATGACCGGGAGCGTGTCATACCAGGCGTAGCCTTGCAGCGCGTCTTCCGCCTCGACGAGTTGTACATCCTCGATGGGCGGTTTGCCCCGAGCCAGCGCAAGCGCCTGCGCAATATCGGGCTCCAGGGAGGGCACGATCAGCATTGCGCCTTCAGGAGCGATCATGCGGCTGCTGCGCCCATGGCAGTCGTCGGCGGTCTGCGGCCGCCAGATCGCCAGCCCTGAGCGCGCCTGCGGCAGCGTGACGCCCAGCTCGCAGGCCCGCTGCCAGGCGGAAGAGGGCAGCCGATGGTCCGGCCGGGTCGCGATGGCCTGGTACAGGATCTGCTCGGCAGCGTCGCGAAGGGCCTTCAATGCTGCGTTGTCGATCACCTCCTTGCGTGCCGGCAGCACCAGATGAATTTCCGGGGCATTGATAATGTCGATCCGGACCGTCCAGAGACGGCCACTATCCATTTCTTCCTGAACCGTAGGCAAGGCGCATTTGACGCGGTGCCCGTGGAAATTGATGCGTTGGTCGCCTGGCCAATCAGGATCCCGGTCATAGACACCGATACGGCAGCCGCAGGCGTTCTCGACAAACATGGCGTCCTTGAGGAAGTCTTCGCGGGGCAGCAGCGCCCCGTTCAATGTTACCGGTAAGGGATAGTGACTGGCTGCATCGGCGACGACCGCAGACAAGCCTTGCTTCCAGTCGGGCGGCAGTTCGATCGAGATCAGCGTGCCCCAACCGATCATGGCCGGGTCGATGGCAACCGGCACGCCGCTGTCCCATGCGTGCGCGGGGATCTGGACTTTCCAGGCCGTGGCGGCAGAGGGGGAGAAGGACTGGATTTCGATCGTGCGGCCGGCAAGGCTGAACATGCCCATGCCGGCCGGGTCTTCGCTGCGCGCGATGTCGGCGCCCCAGCCTGAATGTCCCAACATCAGCAGGGCTGCTGGATCGTCGATGCCGCAGCCATCATCGCGGATGTGCAGAAGGGATCGGCCGTCCTGTTCGGTCAGATCGACCGCGATGCAGGTGGCGCCGGCGCGTCTGGCATTCTGGAACATCTCATGAAGGCAGTCCCGGCTGTCGCCTGAAAAAAGGCGTGAAGCGAGGCGGATCGCGTCCGGGCTGACGGCGCTACGGATCGTTGCGGGAAGGGGCATGACGGTCTCCCTGGTTCCGGACTGGAACCCATCATCCCTTCCCCTCTTCCTCCCCTCCATTTGTCGTCAAAGGGCATGGTGCCCGTTGAGGCCGATGTGCAACCCGCTGTTGCGGCAGCGGTCCCCGGCTGCGAAGAACGAGGAATGCCCAAGGATATGGATTCGCAACTGACCGCCTTGCTCCGGCGCCTGCCGGACTGGATGCGCCGGGATATCGCCGCCACCGATCCGGCACGGCGCGAACGGGCCGAGGAGGCACTGCACGCCATGCTGCTTGCCCTGATCCAGGGAACGGCAGGGTCGGTATCAGGGCAGGACGGCTGATGGCGGCCTCCGGAAAGGGCAGTCGCGGTTCGGGCAAGATGACGTCCGAAGCGCTCGAGGCGCTGGGACCCGCTCGCCTTGCCCGGCTTGTTCTCGCCCAGGCCGAGCGTGACGCCGTCTTCGCCCGCGCCGTCCGCATGGAGCTGGCGGCCAAGGACGATAGCGGCGCGCTGGCGCACGAGATCGACAAGCGACTGAAGACCATCCGGCGTTCGAGAGGTTTCGTCGAATGGGACAAGGCGCCTGCACTCGCGCGCGAGCTGGATCAGTTACGCGAAACGATCATGGGGCCGCTAGCCGGACACTCGCTGAGCCAGGCGGTCGAGAGCATGCGGCTGTTCCTGAGCCTTGCCGAGCCGGTGTTCGAAAGATCCGACGACAGCAGCGGTTCGCTCGGCGAGATATTCCGCCAGGGCGGCGAGGATCTGGGCGGGCTATGGTGCCAGGCGGATGCGCCCAATGTCGAACTGCTCGCCGGGGATATTTTGACGCTGATCGAGGGTGATGGCTACGGTGTCTTCGACAACCTGCCGGATGCGGCTTCTCCAGCCTTGGGACAGAGGGGCCGCGCAGCTTTGCGCGGGATGCTGCTTGAGCGGCAGGCGGCCAAGACAGGAGATGACCGGCGACAGTTCGACTATAAGGTCGGCTGGCTGCTACCCAAACTCGCCGATCTCGACGGCGATGTGGACGCCTATATTGCAACGGTCGATCCCGATCGTCGCAATCCCCTGCTCAATGCGCAGGTGGCCGCCCGATTGATCGCACATGGCCGTGCGGTCGAAGCCCTCGACTGGATCGACGCGCCGGTTGAGCGCAGCCATAACGAGCGCGAGCTTGCCGAACTCAAATTACGGGCCTTTGAGGCACTGGGCCGCAGGGACGATGTACAGGCGCAGCGCAAGGCGATCTTCGACCGCTGGCTCGACGGGCAGGTACTGCGCGACTGGCTCAGGGCTTTGCCCGATTTCGAGGATGTCGCTGCGGAGAGGCAAGCCCTCGATCAGGCCATGGCATATGATCGGGCGACATCGGCGCTGGCGTTCCTGGTTGCCTGGCCCGATCTCAAACGCGCCGGCAGACTGGCAAGGAAAAGGCTCGAAGAGCTTGAAGCCCGGGCTTATGACGTTCTGCGTCCCGCCGCTGAGGCATTGGCGCAGGCCGATCCGGGCGGGGCGACCCTGCTCTATAGGCGGCTGGTCGCAGGCGTCCTCGACCGGGCAAGCTCGAAATATTACCCCTATGCCGCGCGGGACTTCGCGGCGGCGGCCGCCCTGTCCGACCGTATCGCAGGCGACACCGACATCGTGTCGCATGAGGACTGGCTGGCCGATCTTCGCAAGGTGCATGGACGCAAGATCGGCTTCTGGAATCAGGTCGCGGGGAAATTCGGATAGTCGCGGGGAAGCCGGGGCGACCAAATTGGAAACCTCCCTACCAATGGTGGAGCGGCAGTCCGTCGACGTCACTGCCGTCACAGTCGAAGAGCAGGAACTGAAAGCCGCGCGTGCGCGCGAAGGCGATGAGCCGCAGCAGGTCCTGCGGCAATTGCCCCCGGCGGTCGTCATCCATGGCGCGCGTTGGCACGAACCAGCCATAGACGGAAGCTGCGATGTCGATCGGTCGATCGCTGGGCGGCCAGGACGCCCATTTATCGAGGCATGAGGCGGTATGGACCGTCAGATGTGCGGTCGACAGTACACAATAGCGGCCTTGCTCGATCGATCCGGCAGCAAGGGGATATGGGTGTCCGACTGGGGCAAGGCGCACGCGATCCTTCGTGCAGCTTTCCGACAGATGACATTCGAAATAGATTGATATTGCTTGTGTGTTTGACAGATCATTCGGATTGCGGGCATCGTCGATCTCGCTCCAATATTCGCGGCAATAAGCGGCGATTTCCGCGTCGAGAGCCATCTCATCGGCCGCGACGTGGATGTTCATTCCATGCCGATGTTCAATCACTGCCGTGTGGACCTCTATCGGCCATGGAAATGGGCAAGCGGCGATCGCGTCTTCGCTGGCGCGGATAGCATTGATCAGGGCGTAATGCGCCGGTGGATCCAGAGTATCGGGCGCTACCAGGGCAGTGCGCGCACGCGCGAGAAGCGCGAGATGGTCCTCGCGGTTGGAAGCCGGGTCACCTCCTATGGGCGGAGTCGAAGTCACTGGGGCAGTGGGGCCGGGTGCCTTTCTGCGGATAACCGGATGGCGAGGATCCGACCAGTCGATCGCGTCGGCAATCCAGCGGGGCACGAAATCCCAGTCGAACGACAACGGATATTCGCCTTCGACCGCGCGCCATGCGGCCTCCACTGCATCGACCCAGCCTACCACGACAAGGCGCAGCGCCGCGGTCCCCAGCGCATCGACACTTTTGCCCAGAGCGAGTGCCAGATCGACGGCATGGGGCGCGACCGCCGGGTGGTCGCGAAGCTCGATGACGGCCTCCCACAAGCACGCGGCGGTTTCGAGATGGGAGAGCGTGTAGCGGGTCATCAACATGTTTCCTGGGTGAGGTGGCGAGGCGTACACGATCCCGACCGACGTAGGGCTCGGCTACGGTCTCGCGGCACGCGCGGACAGAAGGCGGCGCTCAGACCCTTGGCGGAGAACAGGGCGCAGACGTGGTCTCAGGGCCGCTCCGGATAGCCCGCGCATACCGATGCGAGGACTTGCGCCTGCGTTGACGGGAGCCGTGGGCTGTTCAGTAAGCAACCCAGGCGGGATCGAAAGCAGCCGGATCGGCGCTCATACCGCTAATTTCCGCAGCACAAGCGCCCGATTGGAAAAGATCGCGCGTAGAGATCAGACGGCGCGGACGGTAGCGGTTCGGCTGAGGTCGGGAATGCGCGCATCGTCATAGACGCTGTTCACGGACATCTGCAGCGCCTGTTGCTCCGCAGCGAACCAGGTGGATGCGGGAACGACGTAGGTCTCGGTGGCATATTGCTCGCCGCCGCTGAAGAAGGCGATGTCGACGATAAATTGTGGCAGGGAATGGGACGAATGGGCGCGCATGGCGGCATCCTTTCATGACGATGACCATCCCGGTGCGTGTCCGGGATGGCCGTGAGTAGGTGAAGCAGGAATGGGAGTGGTATCGCCGGGCGTCAGATCGCCTGTTCGAGCAGCTTTCTGGCCTTGTTTTCCAGGTCGAGGCGGCTGTCTTGATGCGGCTTCGACCGGGCCAGCGCTGTTATACCCTGGACAAAATCATAGATGGATTCAGGCGGACGGCCTTCCTCGGCGAGCACGGTCTGGATGATTTTCGCCGTCTCGGCTTTTGAAAAGCCGCGCTTGCGCAGGAAGGGTTCGCGGTCCTCCTCCTTGCGCGCGACGATCCGCTCGCGGGCGGCCTTGATGCCGGAGATGAAATGCGAGGGTGATGAGTTTGCGAAATGCTCAAGCGCCGGCGCGGCCTGATGCGCAAAACGGGCGGCGGCGAATTTCGAGTGGCGGATGTTGACCTCCTCGAAATTCTCGACACCCCACAGACAGCGGTTGGCGCATACGCCGCGTAGGTAAAAGGTCGCGATCCCGAGGGTCTTCGAGCCAACCTCGCTGTTCCAGGCGTAGAAACCGCGAAAATAGAGGTCGGGATCGCCGTTAGGCAGCTTGCCCGCCTCAATGGGGTGCGTATCGTCCACGAGGAACAGGAAAATGTCTCGGTCCGATGCGTAAAGTGTGGTCGTCTCCCTGGTGATATCGACATGAGGGTTATAGGTCATGCTGCCCCAGTCGATGGTTCCGGGCACCTTCCACCTTGTGTCCCCGACGCCATCGCCGGCAAAGGCCATCACCGCCTGCACCAGTTCCCAGTCGAAGATCCTGCCATATTCCGATCCGGTAGCCGCTCGCAATTCGGGGCGGCCATTCTCGGTCTGGAGCAGTTTGACCTGCTCGCCCCGGTGGTTGATCAGCCCATGCTGGAGATTGATGCCGGCAAGCGCGGCTGGCAACTGGCGCAGATAGGAGGCCGGAGCACCGACGAGACTTGCCACCTGGCCGAAGGACCAGTTGGTCGGCACAAGCGGACGATCATCGCCCGGCGCCATGAGCATCAGCCGCTCTGGATTGTCGCTTTTTGCCTCGACCCGGATCGACCGGCTTTCGACGATGCGCGTGGTCGCACGGTCCGCGCGAGTGCGCACGGCGTCATAAAGGCTGGTTAGCGAGAGATATTTCTCGTCGTCGGGGCGTGAGAACCACTCGGAGGATACGCGGCTGCTCATATGTCCGCGCGAGACATCGATCCGATAGGGAGCCTTGAGCCGGGGGCTGTCGGTCATGGGGGCAAGAGTCGCCATGGAAATCGTCTCCTTGAGATATAGAGCGACAGGCGCTTCTCGGCCCCTGTCACATCCCCACCCCTCACCTCCCCTTTTTCGGGTCATGCGATCGCGGTTTCGCAAGACCTCGACCGACGGCAGCAGTGATGACGGCCGTTTGCGCGTTTTACAAAATAGTGTATATGTTGAACGAAAGGAGTCTGTGATGACGGCGAAGCACGAAGATCATCTGTCCCAGCGACATGGAGCGGTCGTGGCCGCTGCGAAGGCGGCGGGCTTGCTGTCGGGCACGAACAGTGCGGTCGGCGCGCGCGTGCCGCGTGAACTCATCGATCGCGCCAAGATGCGCAGCGGCATCGCCTCGACCACCGATCTCGTCGAATATGCCCTCGCCAAGGTGGCGCTTGAGGATGATTTTGGAGCCAGGCTTGTGAGCCGGAAGGGTGCGATCCCGGCGGATATTGCGCTTGGGATTTGATCGCAAGGCCTCGTTGCGCAGGATCAGGCCGCAGCGATCTGCTGCCAGGCTGTCGCGACGCCCCGAAACTGAATTGCCGCTCGCTCACAGAGCAGCTGTCATAGGCCGCGAGCTTCTGCTCGACACCTGCGTCTATATTGATGTGCTTCAGGGCAAGACACTAGTTGAAGTAGACTCCTTGCTGGAGAACAGGATCGTCAATCATTCCCGCGTCGCGCTTGCCGAGATGACCCACCTGATGGGCGCGCTCGATCCTGCCGACAAACGCACGGCTTCGGTTCTCAAGACGCTGGGACGGACGATCGACGATATCCCTGAGCATCGCCTGAGCGCGCCGTCTTCGCGCGTGTTCGGAGAGGCCGGCATGTTGGCAGGAATGGTGACAAGGTTTTCCGGTCAACCGCATTCGATCGCCCTGCTGAACGACGCCCTGCTGTTTTTACAGGCTGCCGCGACTGGATGTGATCTGCTGACCGGAAACCGGCGCGATTTTGATTTTCTGGATCAGCTCATTCCAGGAACGGGCCTCATCCTGTATTGACCTCTCACGCAGGCCCGGCAAACCAGCTATGATCCCGACCGCAATGATCTCTCAGGCGACGCGCCAGCAGCACCAGCGTTCAGCGGCCTGTCGGGGACTGAGCAGGCCATGATTTCCGGCACACCATGAACGAAACGAAGGATCGAGCGCGAGAGCCGGATCGCCGAGCCGGTCGATGACATCTTGCATGAAGCAATCCACCGGGTCGATGACGGTCTCGGCTTTGGCGGCAGCAACGACGGCCTGAAGCTGCGCCATCATCTTCTCGGCCTCATCAATCGAAATATCCTCGACCGCACGCATGCCGCCGCGCGGTCCGCAGATGGCCAGGGTAATGATTGTTGTACCAGACGGTATCCGGCCCAGGGCGTCGATATGGACATGTCGGGACATGCCACTCTCCTATGATGTGAGATGTGGGAGATCAAAAGAGGCTCAACTGTCGGGGCATGGATCGCTGCGATGCCCTTGCTTCGCGCAATGGCGGAACCGCGTCTCGCGCTGGTGTGGGCGGACCTGGCTTCTTGGTAACATGTGGCGCCGTCGCGGCCAGGGGCTCGTGACATCGACGAACGGCGAGCCGGGCATCCCATCCACCCAGAATATGGGCCGGTGTAAACCAATGGTCACATATTTCACCAGACAGGGCGTTGCCGACCATAAGATGTGCCGGGATATGAAGCAGAGAAAGTTGGACATAGGCCATGTGGATCGCACGCGGATCGATATCGATCGCCGTCACGTGCAGGTGACGCTGATAGTTATGGCCGATATCGCCCATAGCCTCGGCCAGCGCGATTACCATCGATCCCGCGCCGCATGCTGGTTCCATGGCGGTCACGAAGCCATGCTGGGCAATAATCTCTTTCACATTTTCAGGATCGCCAACAACCGCCTGCGCCATAAAGCGACTGAGCGTATAGGGTGTGAAATATTGCCCACGCGCCTTGCTGCGAAGTTCGAGGTCGTGAAACAGGGCGCCCGGCACGTCGCCAGGCCCAGCCTCGAGCGCCTGCACCAGTTCGCCCAATATTTGCGGAAACAGATCGATGACATCCGGCCGATAGCGCCTAACGATATCCAGATAACGAACCTCACGCGGTTCGCGTTGATGCACATCGACACTGTTGGCCATAGCGATCGCCATGGCCTCCATGCAGTCACCGAAGACGGCATAGAGATCATAGCGCGGCTGGCTACGGCGCAATAGCGCCGCCATGGCCTTGGTATGCGGCTGGTGCACGCAGGCCTCCACGCTTGATTGTGAGATGAACGGCGCCGGGTGGCCGATGGCGACGGATTTTCCTCTGAAGCGCTGTTTGCGGCCGATCGGCGTTTGAGCGGATAGTGAGGTCGTACTCAGGAAGCCTTTTGCCATTCGTAGAGAAGATGATCGTCGGGACCATATTGCGAACCGATGGCGATCCTGATCAGGCGGCCGTCGCAGGCAAAGGAGGATGCCCGGGGAAAGGACAGGTAGGAACGACCTTCTAGGATAAGGTCGCCGGAGCGCACTTTCGTGATTTCGCGGGTCGTCCCGAGAAGTCGATGACCGGCGGGCGCGTCGATCAGCTTCAACCGATCACCGGCTTTGATGCGCTTCTTGAACGCCGCCAATGATATCACTGGGTCGACGGGATTGCGGATACCCTGACGTTTTGCCAATGCCGACCAATAGGCCTGGCCGATGCGGACCTCGCAGTAGAAACTGCATGACCAAAAATCCTGCAACGGATTGGTCCGCGTGAACCCGAACCGTTCCATCTGATCGCGCACCTCGACAATGAAGGCGTTCTGCGCATCACGGCCGGTCAGGTCGGCAGGGGAATCGAGTATCTCCGCAATGACTTTGCGCCCTCCGGAAAATTTCTCAGTGCGGATCGCGAAGACGGGTCCGGTAAAATGCTGTGCCAGATGGCGTTCGATCCGGGACGCGAGCGATGGCAACGCTTCACCGGCGCG
This sequence comes from Sphingobium sp. GW456-12-10-14-TSB1, assembly GCF_059424385.1. Taxonomy (NCBI): domain Bacteria; kingdom Pseudomonadati; phylum Pseudomonadota; class Alphaproteobacteria; order Sphingomonadales; family Sphingobiaceae; genus Sphingobium; species Sphingobium sp. GW456-12-10-14-TSB1. The sequence goes on from NZ_JBWKZI010000002.1 coordinate 184,517, forward strand.
ATAGAGATCGCCCTCATAATGAAAATTGCCGCGTTCATCATACTCGGTTTGGCTATAGAGGCGCGCGGACGCGCCCGGCGCGCTAGCGTCGGTCATCATGATATCCTTGTTGCTTTAAGAAGATCGGGGGAAGTGAGGCGCGTTACGCCAGCGGCGCTCCGGTTATGGGACTTTAGCTGCCAGCAGCTTCAGTCCTCGCAAATACCCAGTCGCAATAGCCAAGTCGCGTATCGCCATTGGCGACCTCGGCCTGCCAGTCGGCCGAGGGATATTCGGGATCGTCAATCCATGGATCGAACGCTTCTGCCGTTGAGGTCGCGGCGGATTTGCCCAGCCGTCGCGCCAGTTCTTCCTGGGTGCTGGCGAATTCGACATGATCGGCGAATATCGCGCACCATCCTCCACCAAAGCTGTCGCGGCGGGGGCGCGAACAGCCATAGCACCAGACGAACCCGACAGGCGCTACTTCCAAGCTCTCCTGGTAACAGCGCCGGATGAGTTCAGCAATCGGACCTGGCTGGAAGTCGGTCGTGCCATAGATGGCGACAATGCACTGGGCTGCGCCCGCTATCTCGATCTCGGCACCGAAGTCCGGGAAGTCGGGATCATCGAAAATCTCAAGCAGGCCGTTGAACGGATTGGCGAGATCGGTCGGCATGAACGCAGCGAGAAATTCGGCGCTCGGTTCGCCTGGAGCAAGGTCAGCCAGCAGATCGGAAGCGTGCTGCCATGCCTCCTCGATCAGCGCGCTTTCACGCGCCGTGCAGGTGAACGCGAAGGATCCTTGAACATAATGGTCAGCCATGGATTGTCTCTGTCATTGCTTCATCGCTCGGCACTTCATCGACAAGCACCAGCGGCGGCGGGTTCAGACGCGCCAGTCTGTATTCAGCTTCGATTGCCGCGATGCTTCCCAGTTCCCGGATGCGCGCGATCGAAAAGACCTTCTTGTCACCCTGCGTCGTGACAAAGTTTTGCGGTTCGCCATGGCCCCGGTAAATGACGCGGACAAAGGGGCAGCTTCCGCAAAATCCGTCTGACCATCGGACATAATGGAGACCAAGACGTCGGCAGCTTTCTTCGATTTTCTCGAAGCATCCATTGGCCACTTCATGATCCATGAGCGTGAGAGGGTCGGTTGCGGGAAGATATGTGGGATCGAATGGTGTGCCGTCCCAATCGACAGCAGGATTATCGTGGGTGATCGCCTGGACGAAATCGGGATATTGCGAGCGGGGAATTATTCCGCCGATCATGATATGTGCGGATACGCGGTCGGACATGGCACGCCTTTCCTTGATACAAGATACCGGTCGTTCTCCCCCTTTGATCTTCCCCCTCTCCTTTTGCGGTGCGGATGAACGCCCTTCATTCCCGGCTTGCAAATGCAGCATATTCCCGTTTAGCTGCTGCAATCCTCATCCGGTGATATCCGGCATCTTCCCTTCATTCCTCAACCGGGAGTTCCTTCGTGGCCGATACCGAGCAGTCTGATTTCACCGCAATGACGGTGCAGTTACTGAGCGCCTATTTCTCCAACAATCAGGTTCCGGCCGGCGAGATTGCCGGAATCATTTAAGCGACACGCGGCGCGTTGGAACGAAAGGCCCAGGTGGAAACCCCGCCAGTAGCGCCCGATCATGTTCCCGCGGTCTCGATCCGCAAGAGCCTTGGCTCACGCGAGCACATCATCAGCATGCTTGATGGCAAACCATACAAAACCCTCAAGCGGCATCTGGCGGTGAATGGTCTGACACCGGCCGAGTATCGCGAGCGCTATAATCTTCCCATGGATTATCCCATGGTCGCGCCCGCCTATTCGGAACAGCGGCGCATCGTCGCGCAAAAGCTCGGACTTGGACGCCGGGTCGGCGCAAAAACGCAGGTTACGGCACCGGTGGAGGAAGCATCGCCAGTTGAAGAGGCAGCACCGGTCGTCGAAGCGGCGCCGGTTGTCGAAGCGGTGCCGGCACCTTCCAGCCCCGAAAAGCCCAAGCGCGGGCGGGTCAAGGCCGCGGCTGCCGAGCCTGACGCTCAGCAGGATATCGTTCCAGTCGAGGCTAAGCCTGAGCCAGTGCTGCCCGAAATGGCGTCGGCAAAACCAGCCAGGAAGACATCAACTTCCCGGAAGTCCCCCCGCGCCGGCACGAAGACATCGCCCGCCTCGCAGGAAGTGACGCTTGCGCCGATGACTGTGAAAGCCGTAAAGTCGGTTGGCAAAACGAAAACCGGGGCCAAAGCCACAAAGCCCAAAGCATCTGCATCTGCGGAGGCGAAAGGGACCCGACGCCGGACGTTGAAGTTAAACCATGTGGCGGATGAAACGCCAACGAAAGCTTCCGCGGAGTAAGGCGCTCAGGCGAAGTGTGGGTCCAATGATCCGCCCTTCGCCTGCTCTGAGTTCTAAAACGCGGAGCGATAGCCACCAAGTGCTGACCCGTCTTGTGTCAGCCACGTTCCGCAATGATCCGCGCGAGTATCTCGCCTGCCCGTTCGGGCGGTAAAAACAATCTGGTCTTGAAAGCGACGACCTCCGTGAATGCGCCACAAGCCTTCAACCAGGTCCGATCCTCTGGCCGATAGTCCCGTATTTCGAGGCGCGGGCTGTCGTTGACATGAACCCGGGCAAGCCTTGCCGGACCGAGACCTGGAATAGACACTCCGCCGGCGGAACGCGCACCATCGATGATTTCGACGGGACCAAGAGCTGTCGTGCCATCGAGGCCAAACTCTCGTTCGATCCGTTCGAGAGCGGCTGGATGGATGATGCGCCCCAGGATCGAACTCCCCGCGCCATCATCGATCCGCCACACGCGCACGTCATCTTCGGGCAATTTATGCCATACTGGCAGCAGCAGGCCGGTGGCCATGGTGATGGTTTCGACCATGAGATTCTTCACCGCTTCGGCTACTTCCTGTTCCCAAAAGACCTGGAATGCGTCACGATCGATCTGGTGCCAGTGGCTGCCGCTCAAGGCCGCGACAACCATGCGCGCCTGACCGGTCGGACGAATGAGATAGCAACGTTCGATCCATTCGCCCTCTTCGTCCTGTCCCGGCCAAGTCGGCATACACAGTGCAACCCGACCGGAACGGGCATTATGGAGCCACGCGATATTGTCGGTGCCTTTGCAGACGAGTTGCAGCGCAGCCCAACTGGTAACCGGCGAGCGTCGGTGCAGTTTCAGCCGCAAAAGCCTCGTCTCGGCACCGGTCACAGGATCTGTGCGCAGGAGCCGGTCAGACAAAAGTTGCACTTTCTCGGCGCGGATCGTCTCGATGCCCAGGTCAAGCGTACCGACTGCGCGCGCGGCCTCGACGCGGTCCTCGACCAGCCCCAAAAATTCCTCGAAGATGCTATTCTGGGTCGCGATCCGCAGCGCCAAGATGCGGTTGAGCCAGCGGTGAATGGGCGGCAGGCGTTCCAGCAGTTCCCCGCCCTCGTCGCAAAGTTCAAGGCCCGTCATGTCCTGGAAGTCGGCGAGCGAGACGCTGCGAAGCTTGCCTTCATAGAGAAGATGGAACCATTGGACGAGCGCATCGCGGGCATAGTCCGATTCCAGGTTGTCGGAAGGGTCGAACAGATTCTGCGATCCCGTCTGGCGCTGCCCCCTGGTCAATGCGCCGAGCGCTTCCAGACCGCGGATGATGGTGCTGAGGAAACGCCGCTCCCCGCGACAATCGGTGGTAAGCGGGCGGTAGACGGGTGGCGTCAGCTGGTTGGTCCGATGGCTGCGACCGAAGCCCTGCACCGCCGAAAGGATGCGAAAGCCAAGTTCCAGCAAAAAATGCGTGCGGCGCTTATGTGCGCTCGAACAACCCCGATCGGAATGCATGGATCGCCCCGTGCTACCGGCCAGGGAGAAGGCGGCGATGGACTTGCGGCCATCCTGAAACGCCTGAACCTCGAACAGATTGGCGCGCGCGCCACGCCTCTCGACTTTTTGTCGACCGGTGGTGTCGGTCACGATGCGTCGCGAGCGCCCCGTAATCTCGGCAACGCGGTCGATTCCGAAATGCGCGATAAGTGCATCGAGCGCGGTCGGGATCCCGGGCAGCGCACATAGTTCCTCGATCAGTTCGTCACGTGCGGCTATCGCCTGCCGACAAAGCACCGGATGGCCTTGCGCATCGGTCATCGGTTCGGCGCGCATCGCGCCATCGTCGGCCCGAAAAACCCGCATCTGGCGCACGGGAAAGCCATTCTTCAAATAGTCAATCAACGTCTCCTTTGGCGAAACCTGAATATCCATCATCGCTCGTTCTTGCGCGGAGAGTTCGGAGAGACGCCGATCCATGATAGCCTCGCCCGTGCTCGCGAGTTGTACCAGCACGGCATTATCCAAGGCCAGTTCCTGCTCTATCGCCTTGATGAGCGAGGGCATTTTCATGCTGACCAGGAGACTGGAAAAGAAGCGCAATTTCGCGGATTCAAAGGCGCTGAGGGCTGATCCCCGCGCCCGGGCGTTCTGGGTCTTGCCCGATATCCTGTCGACTATGCCGATCTCGGCCAGCACATCGCGCAATCCGCGATGAATAATGCTCCAGCTATCGGCATAAGCATCGTAGATCGAAATCTGATCTGGCGTCAGCGCATGTTCCAACGGCTCATATTCGACGCCCGCAAAGCTCAACGCCCGGGCCGTGTAGAGGCCCATGGCCTTGAGATCCCGGCACACGACCTCAAGGGCGGCGATACCACCCTCTTCCATGGCCTTCATGAACATGTCGCGCGTCGCAAATGCAGTGCCTGGTCCCCAGAGGCCCAGGCGAACAGCATAGGAGAGATTGTCTGGCCTGGCCGCGCCCGTTGCAGACATGTAGAGAATGCGGGCACGCGGAAGCGCATTTTGGAGCCGGACGCCGGCCAGGCCCTGTTCCGAGCCTTGCGCCTTTCCGAAATCATTCTCGGTCCCGCCCGCGTGCGCCATGGCGTGAGACTCGTCGAAGACGATCACCCCGGCAAAATCCTCTCCGGTCCAGTCCAGTAGCTGTTGCAGGCGCGAGGCTGTATCGTGGCGCGCGGAGCGCAGGGCGGCATAGGTCAGGAAGATGATGCCGCTTTCCATCGTGATGGACGTGCCCAGCGGAAAGTTTGAAATGGGCTGAATATCGATGGCAAGCCCGCCCAGCGCCGTCCAGTCGCGGCGGGCGTCCTCGATAAGATCGGCCATGGAAATCCATATTGCGCGGCGATTGGCGCGGTTCCACTGATCAAGAATGATACCCGCCGCCTCGCGCCCCTTGCCCACACCAGTTCCATCGGCGATGAAAAAGCCGGTCCGATAGAGTTTGCCATCCCTGTCCTCGATCAGGCGATCACCGGCAAGGTTGGCCGAAAAGCAGCCGACAAGATCGCGTGCATGCGCTTCACCGGCATAAATGATGGTTTCAAGCTGCGCCTCTGATAGCGCCCTAACTGCCCGGGTCTGAAGAAGGGGCCGATAGCGCGGCACCGGCAGGAACACCGAGGCCATGGCGATGGATTCGACAAGGTCATCAGGATGGCTGGAAACGCCATCAATAGCGATCCGGGCGGGCCGCCAGGCTGAATAAATGCCCACGGTCTCGCCGGGAGCAAGCGGCTCCTCCCGAACCATGTAGGTGACAGGCCGCGCATCATTTGCCACCGCTGCGACCCGAGACGGCGGCGCGAGCCTATGGACGCCCATAGGGGCAAAGAGAGTTTTGGCCGGGATATTGATGACGGGTCGGGCGGGCAACAGAGCAACGGCTGGTGGCGGAACGAGAGGCGGCGGCTGCCGGAGATCGAGCCGATCTGGGATGGCGAGGACAAGAGCCAGTGCAGCTTCGAGGTCGCCAGCGACGTGGCGTTCCGGCTCGCCGACCCATCCTTTGTCGAAGACCAATAGTCGCACATCGATCCCCGTTCCATGTTTGGCATAGGGGCGACCCAATATGGTGATTTCGACGCGGGGCGGCACAAGCTCTGCGACTATATTGTAGCCAGGTGCTGCCGAGCCTTCGGGAAAAAAGCTCGCCGGCATGATAGCAACGCAGCGCCCGCCAGGTGCGAGGGACGCCAATGCGCCGCGCAGATGGCGCGCACCGGCATGGCGATCGATCCCGCGGCCCGTACTGCGGCTGAAGGGTGGATTGATCAACACCAGCGTGGGAAGCTGCTCGGTGGTCAGCAGATCCTGTATATGTTCGGCATCATGGCCCGTCACGATCTGGCCCAGGCTTCGGGACAGCAGGTCGGCGCGTGCGGAATCCTGCTCATTGAGCAGCAGCCGCGCGCCTGCGCGTGCGCCATGGACTGCCAGCATGCCGGTGCCGGCCGAGGGTTCGAGCAGGATATCGTCCGAGCGGCAGCGCGCTGCCATGGCAGCAAGCCAGGCGAGGCTGATGGGCGTGCTGAACTGCTGGAGGTCGATCTGCTTTTCCGAGCGGTAGGTCTGGGTGGGCAATGCCCGTTCAAACTGCCGCAGTCGCTGGAAGATGTCGGCAGGCGTTCCTGCAAGAAGCGGGCTTTGCGGATCGGCGAGGTACAGCACCTGCGCGGTTTCGAGCGCATCATAGGCATCGCGCATCGACCAGCCGCCAGCAGCGTCGTTCTCGCCGAACGCCTGGGTCATCATGCGCTTGAGCGACTGGCGATTGACCATGCCGCCATTGCGCAGGCGGTGGGCAAGGGAACGGGCGACCGCGAACAGGCGCCTGGGCGCATCCTGGGACTGCGACAAGGCAAGTTGGGGCAAGGTCATGGGCACCTCATGCAAGAAAAGGACAATCTTCCTGTTCCTTCCCGCTCTCCTTCATTTCGTTCCCTGGATTGTCTGGGCGACTGATCAGAGCCGATGACGAGAGATCGGCGCGCGGCTATGGAAGGGCATGGCTATTCCACCCGACTATCTCGACGAACTCGACCGGCTGCTGTTTGACCAGGGCGAGGATTGCATGCTGCTGTCGCAACTGGACGGCTTCCTCACCGGAATCCTCGTCAGCCCCGATCTGCTTGCCCCCAGCCAATGGCTGAAGAAGATCTGGGCGGGTGATGACGGCACGGGCATGCTGCAGTTCAGCGAAATGGGCGGTCTGCAACATTTCACCGATCTCGTCATGCACCACTATCATGTCATCCTGGCCTGCCTGGACCAGCCGGGCAGCTTCGAACCGGTGCTGGAGATCGACACACGGTCGGACGAGACATTATGGGAGTTGTGGATCGAAGGCTTTGGGCAGGCGATGGATCTTGCGCCGTCTGGATGGCAGCGCATCCTCGAAGACGATGATGCCGGTTGCCGCGCCGCGATCGAGGGCATCCGCGAGCTGCGCGCGTTTGCCGATGGCACGAAAACGCTCTCTCTCACTGTGGAAGACCGATGGGATAAGGAAGCACCTGACCTGATACCGATCTGGGTCGAAATGCTGCACCAGTGGCGGATTGAAAATGACCCTGATCGACCGGTTACCATCAAGCGCCAAAAGACCGGGCGTAACGATCCATGCCCCTGTGAGTCAGGCGCCAAGTACAAGAAATGCTGCGGCCTGAATTAAATGATCGCCTACCGCGGCTTGGCCGTCAGTTCGACGATTCTCTGCGCCCCTGCAAACGGCAAGCGGCAACTCGCTGAAGGCAATTAACATCGACATCTGTCAGTCATTCGGACCATTGAATAGTTTTATCCAAGGCCGAAGCCGAGGGCGGGGATGAAGCCATGCCCCCGGCCGTGTTCAGGCGGCTTGCGCGAAGCTTTCTTCGCCTTCGCTGGCGCCTTCCTCGTTCACCCCGTCCGCAACGTTGCTCCCGCTATGGTCAGACGCGGTCGGCGCTGCGCATTTTTCCGGCACGGCGAACCGCATTTCATCAGGTAGCCAGGCCAGCGCCCGTTGCTGGATCTCAGGCTCGATGATGACATCGCCACCAAATAGCCGCTCGGCCGATGCGGCCAGATCGTGCTTCTTCGACCCGGAATAGCGCATGCGAAGTTCCAGTCCGCCGATCTCCTCGAACAAAGCGAGGATGCCGGGCTTGGTCAGCTTGTCAAAATAGGTCAGCGCCGTCGGCCGCCACCAGGCCGCGACATCGATACCCATCTTGCGCCCCAGATGATCGAGGAAGCCTGCCTCGCGGCGTCCTGCAGGAACCGCGTGAAGCGTGCGCGCGATCGCCCATCCCAGCCAGGCCGCGCGCGCTGCATCGGCAAGGGCGCAGAAGGCTTCATAGCGATCTGGAACGGTATGGTGTTGAAGCCAGCTGCGATCGAGCGCCTCGCCGAGTTTCGTCCATTCACCGGCGGCGGCCGTTGTCGGCTTGAAGTCGGCGAGGAGTCGGGACGGCGCGGAGGCCCGTAGATCGCTCGGGATGTCGAAGGATCCCAGGCGGGATTCCCGGTCGACCATGATGAAGGTGCCCAGATTCAACGCGAACGCGGGATCGCTGGCGACGTGGACCGCCAGCAGCTCTGTCTTCATCATCGCCAGCATTTCGCGAAGGCGCTGGCTCATCGCCGGACGAGCGTCGCCGACGATGCTGTTATCCTGCCTTTCGTCGCCGGCGTCGTCATCACCCTCGTCGCAGTCATTGTCGGCCTCGCCGCTCTCCTCATCGGAGACCGGCGCGACATAAAGCTGGTGATGGATTTGCGGCGTGCCATCGGCGGCGAGCACGACATAGGCGAGCGCAGACGCTTTCTGTTCAGCGTCAAGCACCGGCGCGCGGTCAACGATCATCGTCAGTTCTGCCTGAAGCGCGGCATAGCGCTGCTCCTCGTCATCATGGGATTCATGATCCTCATCTTCGGCAAGGCGCTCGATATCCGCGATCTCATCCTCGATCTCCTGCTTGCGCGCTTCCTGCTCGTCCGTAAGCAGCTCGGCAGCGCCCGTCAGTGGCTGCAGCGCATAGGTTTCCATATAGGGAATATGAGCACCGGCGACGACGCGGACCTCTCCCAGACCCTCACGCTCGCGGATCGCCTCGGCCTGAGCTGTGAGTTGCGCCTCGGCCAATTCATCGAGGATATGGGTGTCGATCCAGCGCTCGTCGGCAGCGGTGGAAAACAGATCCGCGTCCTCAACACGGCCGCCAGCTGCGATATAGGCATCCCGCCCGACCAACAGGGCCTTGGGATCGTTCGCCCGGTAGCTGTAGCCATTGAGCGCCCGTCGGATTTCATTGACGTTGTCGCGCGAATAGCTGTTGCGCAACGCTTCCCAGGCCGCCGTCTGGCGACCGGTGTCGGCAGTGGTCGCGTAGGCCTTGGCGATATCGAGGGTGATTTCGTCAGCTTCAAGCGCCTCGAAGATAGGCTGGGCGAGGTTAGCAAGACGCAGGCGCCCGATTACGAAACGTTCCTCGATGCCGAAGCGCTTGGCGATTTCCGCTGTGCTGCGACCCTCGATCTCGATCAGATCGCGAAATGCCAGGCAGTCTTCGGCAGGCGACATCTGAAGCCGGTCATAGTTTTCAGAGAGGCTGATTTCACGGCCGTCTTTCGTGTTGGTAAGAATAAGGACAGGCACCTCATGATCGGACGGCAGCGTCCCCTTCTCGATCAGGCGATGGATTGCATCAAGGCGTCGGCCACCGGCCGTGATCCGATAATGACCCTTTTTGCGGGACACCGGCACCCCGACGAGGTTCTGGATGAGGCCATGTCCCGCGATGCTGGCTTCGAGTTCCGCGTCAGCGCGCGGATCGGTCCGCTTGCGCACATTGACGGGCGACTTGGTGAGATGGGTTGCCGGGACGAGGATGGATGGCTTGGTCATGCAACAAACTCCGCAAAAGCTGCGGCCCGCACATCGAACCGCGCATCCGGTCCCTTCCCCCTCTCCTTCCGTTTGCGCCGTTTTGACGCGTGACGGCACGATGCCGTGGCGCTAGACACGGCAGCTGCATAATTTCAGGAGGAAGTTTATGAACAATTCCGAGCTGGCTGAAGCGCTCACCGCCGATCATGGACTGACCAAGGCGGATGCACGCAAACTCGTCGACGCCCTATTCGGCGCGATCGCCGACGCGGCGGCCAGAGGCGACGAGATTTCCCTGAACGGCTTCGGCAAGTTCAAGGTGAAGGACATAGCGGCGCGCGAAGGCCGTAATCCGGCCACCGGCGAAACCATCGCGATCAAGGCTTCGAAGAAGCTGACGTTCACGCCTGCCAAGGCGATCAAGGATCGTCTGAACGGTTGAACGGCGTCGGCTGCCCTGTTCCTGGCATTGCAGGGCAGCCCTCCGTTTCATAGTGATCAGGCAGCGCGCGGCCGGCCTTCCAGGACGTCCGCCCAATCATTGTTTGGCGGTGGTGGCCATGCGCTGATGATCTCCAGGCCAGGGCGTTTATAAGCAAGGCGCGCATTTTGGTTCGCCTTCCAACCGGCCGCATCCCTGTCGAACAGCAGGACGAGCCGATCGAGCCAGTCGGGTAACAGAATGTGTCCGGCCCGTTCCGCCCCAAGAACCGCCCAAACCGGAATCCCATGCAGTTGCATCGCCGCCAGCGCGGTTTCGATGCCTTCGGCCAGGCCGAGGACCGGGCCGGGAGGTACAAGTTGTACTGCGCCGCGACCAGGACGCCCGAGCATCATGCGGGGATCGGCCAGATCGCTTGCCCGGGTGGCGGCTCTCGGATCGAGGAAGGTGCGGTGAATGGCGACGATCCGACGCCGCTCGCGCACGGCTGCGATCATTGCGGGCCGGAACTCCGCGCTCCGGCCTCTTCCCAGCGGCGTGCGTGAATTATAGCGCAAATCATGCCAGGGCTGCGCGAGCGCACGTTTCGACAGATAGGTTTGCGCGGGCGTGCCGGTGAGCTTTGCCGATGCGTCCCATATGCGCAGGGCGGGACCTGCCCCCGCTTGAGGCAAAGATAGGTTGCTCGACAAAGCCGAAATATGTCGCTCCGAATGGGGCGGGCGTAAATGCCGGATTGCCCGCAGGACGTCTCTCCTGTCGCAGCCCGCAAAACATTTGAAGAGCAATGCGCGCTCGCCAACGCGGATCGACAGGCTGGGGTTATGGTCATCATGGGCCGGACACAGACATAGGCCTCGATCTTTCTGCCATGTTCCGCCCAGCTTACTGCACAGGGAAGCACCCTCAAATTCCAGTTCAAGAGATTTCATCGGCGTCAGCCGCACTGGCGGATTGTCCTTCATGTCTCGTCGAGGGCCTGCGAGAGTATCAAAAGCGCCGATGCCAGTTCGCACTGGACCTCAGCAACTTCGAGCCTCAGCCTGCGGGCTATCGCCGGATAGGCAGAACCCTCGACGCAATGGGCTAGGAAAACGGCGCGAGTTTGCTGCGGCAAATCCGCAATCGCGTTGCGGAGCTTCGTCATTCGCATCGAATCGCAGGACGCCAAGGCTTGCTGCTCCACCCATATCCATCCCCTGACCCACACGCCTTCCGGCGTCTCCTCGATATGGGGCTCGTCCGCATCGATGCGCAGCACCGGTGCGCCTTCCAGTCTGCTCCTAGCGACTGCAACTGCTGGATGCGGCCCCGCGTCCAGTTGCGCTGTGATGGCATCGAGACGCTCCAGCAGATGCGCGCGACGCCGACGGCGTGAAGGCGGCCAGCCTCCGGTCACAAGATATGCTTTAATATCTTGCAGCAGAGCAGGAATTTCAGAATATTGCATGGCAACCGGATCCCTCTGGGCTCTTCCGCTCGCCTTGCCTCCTCTCTCCTTCGCGAGGCTCGATCGCTGCAGAGCAGCGCCCGGCCGAACGTCATGTATCCGGGGACGATGGGATGGGTTCGTAAGCGCCAAGCCTATCGCCAGCTATGATCCTCTGGCGTCGCTGCCGTAGCGTGACCGGTTCGGATTGCTTGCAAAACAATCTGTTAAACCCGATGCAGAACGACTATGTTTTCGAAAGGTTTTTGTTTGAAGCAGAATGGCTGCAACCGGATACTGACGGCAAAATAAAATCGAATATAATGATTTGAGAGGACGCCAATTCCGGTCGCCACGAACTGGCGAAGGGACACGCCCTTGAACGAGGAAGACTATTCAGACCGGCTTGAGCGGCTCAGCGCGCGTAAGGGCGATTGCCTGCGAGAAGCCGCCAAAGGCTTATCGTCCAAGGAGATCGGGCGGGCCTTGAACCTGTCCCCTCATACCGTGAACAACCATATTCTGGAAACCCGGCAGATACTCGGGAACGTCTCGCGATGGAAAGCAGCCCAGCTTTTCGTGGACTGGGAGGTTGGAAAGGGGGGGCAGATTATACCCCCCTATCCGATGACTATTCCCGGCAGAGCCCATTGTGGGTCAAATGCGTCTACCGAAACCAAGGCGGACGCACAGCCAGCGCAAGAGGAACTCGAGGATCTGTTCGCAGAAGGACAACGCCGATATGGCGTTCGCAAACAGCCCTCCTCCTTGCTCGACATCGTGCCGTTCCGCGCAGCCGGGAGGCAACGCAATGACCTGAACGGACCTTCCACCCTGATCGTGTTCGCGATCCTCACGCCCATGATGCTGTTTGCCGTAGGGGCCGGAATATCCCTGCTGTTGGTACTCAACGACCTTGTGGCAAAATAGAGCAGCACATCCTCTAATCCATCACCATGACCTGCCCCGATGGGCGGGAAGGAGAAACCATGCGTGCTCAACGCCAATCCGTCGCCAAACATGTTGCCGAGCGTTTATTCGCTGCCGAAGAGGCCATCGACATCGCAGCCGCCCGTATCGCCGAACTCAATGCAGCATTGCCGCTTGCGCGACTGGATGCCCGCCTCTCGGCCATGATCGGCCAGGACGCCATCCAAAGCTCCGCCTCGGCTATGCTGCTCGTTGCAGAAACGCGCGAGAAGATAGTCACCACCCACGCCAATCTCAAACATGCCAGTGACGCGATGGGATTGCCGGAGACCAGCTATGGCGACCTTCTGAAGGTGGCAAGGGCAGGGTCGTCCGCCCAGGGACAGCATCTCCGAGCGGTATGATGCTACCGCCGGGAGAAATTGACGGAGCGGGACATTTGTCGTTCCTCTACGTCATGACGCGACAAATATTGTTCCTGGCTCTTCTGCTTCTGAGCAGCGCCTATGCCTTCATCAAGGGTGGCCAACCCGAGCGTATCGGTGCGGCCACCCTGCTAGGTGGCGCAAGCCTGACTGTGTTTGTCGCGTCTCCTTTCGGAATCCGGTTTCAGGGCGTCGAAGCCGGCATCCTGATCATCGATTTGCTTATATTGGGCATTTTCCTATGGCTTTCAATTCGGAGCACCCGTTTTTGGCCGATCTGGATCGCCGGGATGCTGGGCGCCGAAGTCATCATTCATGTTGCACTGATGATTGCGCCCAGCGTGGTTCCCCGTGCCTACATGCAGGCGCTGGCGGTATGGAGTTGGTTCGCCCAACTGGGCCTGATCATCGCCACCTGGCGGCACAAGGCACGATTGACACGTTTGGGTGCCGACGCGCCCTGGAAGAACTGATCGGGCTTACCTGTCCTGATCGCGCGCAGGAACTTTCGGAACGCCTCTTTGCTCGCTTTGGCTCTCTTGGTGAGACTGTCTCAGCGCGTTCGGCGGCCAGGATCGAATTGCTGGACGGCTCGATCGAGGTCGAACAAACCTTCCTCAGCTTCAGGCGTGCGATGACACAGATGCTGAAGGGGCCACTCATGCAGCGGCCCATATTTTCCAGCGATGAGTTTGTGCTCGATTATTTGAGGGCGCAAATGGCCTATGACCCGATCGAGCGGTTTCGGGTTCTGTTCCTCAATGCGGGCAACGAGCTGATCGCGGACGAGGTGATGGGCGTCGGGACCGTGTCGGCCGTTCAGGCCTGGCCCCGCGAAATCCTGAAGCGTTGCCTGGACCTGGAGGCAACGGCAATTCTCCTCGTCCACAATCATCCCTCCGGTTGCTCCAAGCCGTCCCGGGCGGATCGGGATTTGACCGAAAGGATCGTCAAGGCTGCGTCCAGCCTCAGCGTCATCGTCCACGATCATCTGGTCGTGGCGCGGAAAGGTACGACGAGCTTTCGAATGGCAGGCTATTTATGACAGGCGTCGGCCTTCTTTCAGACATGCCCGGCAGAGGATGGACGCAAGAGTGGTCTTCCCCTCGCTCCGTCGGAAGTCATGCATGATGCCCGCGTCGAACACATCGGCGCAAATTGGGGATCAAGGCGGCTGGCCTCTATCCTGCCGGGCAATCGCGTGCCGAACGATTCTGAAAATGCAAGCTGCAATCCTCAAGAAGATGGGGCCCAAATTATCGTCCAGCCCCTATCTGGGTTCTTTGCTCCAGGTCTATCTTGCTGAGATCGAGGGTGAAAGAATTTATCAGGCGTGTCTTTCCACGGACCATGCATCGTCAACGGCGCATCGTCGCTCGACGCGGCTGGAGGAGTTAGGCGCGCTGGTGCGCGGGGATGACCCCGTCGATGGTCGATGCACTGATCTGAAACTAGCTGACCCGACGAAACAGGCGGTGGAGGAGGCGATCGATATTCTGATCGGACATTGCCTCAATCTCGGGGCTGAAATCTCTGCTTTTGACCTCGGCGACACCGTTATACCCAAGAGCCGAATAACGTACAGCTGCCGCACCAGTACCAGCGAGGATGCAAGTGGCATGACTGTCCTGCGAGGCAAGGTCATTGCAGGAGGGCGAATAGCCCTTCCCGCTGATATCCGCCGTTCCTTGGGTTTGCAGAATGGCGACACGGTTCTGTTCGAACTCAATGGCGAAGAAGTTCGTATTCGACCTGCGCGCTCCGCCTTGCGACGGGCGCAGGAGCGCCTGCGTGCTTTTGCGCCGAAAGAGGGCCTTGTCTCCGAGGCGTTGATCGCCGAGCGGCGGGCCGAGGCGGCCCGTGACTGACAGCGGAGCAAATGCCGTTTATGCTCTTGATGCATCGGCGCTTTTATGTCTCCTGTTTGGCGAACCGGGTGCCGATCAGGTGGAGAAGCGATTGAGCGGTGCTCTGGTGTCGGCGGTAAACTACCATGAGGTGTTGGCAAAGCTTGCGGACCAAGGTGTCAATGTTGCAGATGCACAGACGATGCTGGCAGAGCTGGACATTGACGTCGTACCCGTCGATCGAATCCAGGCTGATGTCGGTGGGAAATTGCACAGCGAGACGCGCAGTATCGGCTTGTCTCTTGGTGCTCGTTCCTGTCTGGCCCTGGCATCATGCCGGGAGGCAATCGCAGTGACAGCTGATCGGGCATGGGAGATACTCGACCTCGGGGTCGTAGTAGAATGGGTTCGGTGACGCGCTTGGCAGGCCTTGATAACAGGATTAGAGATTGAACTAATGCGGACTGACCTCAATCATCTGCCGATGACCAAGCAGCGCGAACTCGATCGCGTCGTGGAAATTCTTTTCCAGGGATTTCGCGAGGCGACACAGGACGCGACGGGACGACGTAAGTCCGCCAGGATCCTTAAGGTCATTCTTTTCGGATCCTATGCGAGGGGCGATTGGGTCGATGCACCATTCGACGCCAACCAGTTTACCTCCGACTATGACATCCTGGTGATCGTCAATCAGAAGGAGCTGACCGACGGCGTCAGCTACTGGGAAGAGACGGAGCAACGCCTTTTCGACGCCTATCAGGTCGAGAAGATCATCCGCACGCCGGTCAATTTCATTGTCCATACGTTGCAGCAGGTGAATGATGGCCTGTCTCATGGGCGGCTTCTGTTCACCGAGATCGCCAGGGATGGCGTGATCCTTTATCAATCTGATGATCGATCGCTGGCGGAGGCCAAGCCAAAGACGCCTGAACAAGCCTACCTTATGGCGAAAGAATATTTCGAAGATTTGTTTCCGGGTGCGATGAGGCGCTTTGCACTCGCTGAGGTCAGCCAGGGTAGAAGTTGGTTCAGCGACGCAGCATTCGATTTTCATCAAGCAACTGAAAAACTTTATAGATGCGTTCTGACGACCCTCACATTCTATGCTCCGCGTAGCACAAATATTATCTTTCTCAGAGTCGGTTTCGAAACTCATGCTGACCGTGCCAGTCTGCGGATCATGAGCAGTGCGGCGGCGGCGTAGAGGAAGGCCGCTGCGGATTTCAGCGTAGCCTCGACATCCTTGGCCAGGCGGCGATTTCGGTTGATCCATGCGAAGAAGCGTTCGACGACCCAGCGTCGTGGCAGGACGACAAAGCCGGTCTGACCGGTGATCTTGTTGACGATCTCGACCTTGATATTGGTGGCCTGGGTGACGCGCTCATGGTTGTAGCCACCATCGGCCCAGACCTTCTCGATGAACGGGAACAGGCTGCGGGAGATTTGCAGCACTGCGCCGCCGCCATCACGATCCTGCACATCGGCGGTGTGGGGTTCGACCAGCAGCGCCCTGCCATCGGTATCGACCAAGGCATGGCGCTTGCGGCCCTTGATCTTCTTGCCGGCGTCGTAGCCCCGTGGGCCGCCGCTTTCCGTAGTTTTGACGCTCTGGCTGTCGATGATGGCCGCGCTCGGGCTGGCTTCGCGCCCCACGCGTTGACGATCCGCCATCACCAGCGCGTGGTTTATCCGCTCGAACACGGCCTCGTCCCGCAAACGGGCAAACCAGCGATAGACCGTCTGCCATGGCGGAAAGTCTTTCGGCAGCAAGCGCCATGCGATCCCGCCGCGCAGAACATAGAAAATGGCGTTCACGATCTCACGCATCGGCCATCCGCGCCGTCGTCCGGTCGAACCGGGCATCGGCAGAAAAACTGCGATCAACTGCCACTCCGCGTCGATCAAATCCGTCTGGTATCGCTTCGAGACCCGCGTATGCTGCGCGCGGGTGGCTGGGGTCCACATACCTGCCTCCGAGATGTCTGCAAACTCCCGGAATCACATGTGCCTCAGCTGCTCAACCCCTTTCGAAACGGCCTCTCAGAGGGATGGCGGAAGGATTGGACAGGCGGCTCTTTGATGCCTGGCCTCGTGCAACCCACGCCGAACGCGCTATGTATCAGAAATTGAAGGACGCCTATCGCAAGGGCCAACATTCGAAGCATTTTGAGATTTCATCCGAAGAGCTCATCTGGCTTCAAGGCAGGATTCAGATACTTGGAGAACTTGTGCATGAGGTGTGCTCTGGACGCATCGCAAAGTTGAAAATCGATGCGGAAACCGCGGCGAAATCGGCATTCGAAGGGGAATAGCCGGAAGAGACACACCATCGTTTCAAGCGGCGCAAAGCTATCATGAGACTTCATCAAGCTGCAAGGCGTTGGTCTCTTATCTCAACGCCCATTATTTCTCCCGGCGGGAGGTCAGCGCAGCGATTGCGCGCCCAATCGCCGATCGCTGCCTCTCGATCTTCACAATGGCGGGTCTCAATATCTTCTCACGATAACGAGCGTCGATACGGTCATCATCCACGAACGCCACCATGACGTCGAGGGGATCCCGGGCTGCCAAACGATGCGCCTGTCGTCCTGACGGATCTTGAGAGAGGAAACGGAACAGCCCTTGCAGAGTACGGGTCGCCTCCCGATGATCGCCGTCGCGCAGGGCGTGGCTGATATATTCCCGTAGCACAATCGGAGCTGCTGCAGCCTGCCGTCTGGCGGTATCATCGGGTCGTTTCAGAATATTTAGATTGGCAATCCGGCTTTGCAGACAGTGGAGTGGATTCATCACAGGGATTGCAACCTGCCCTGCCAGGCCAGCGCGTTCGTAGGGCACGATAATTTCGGCAACGCCAGCCGTCAGTTCCTTGGGCCGAACGCCAAGGACATGCCCCAAAAAATCAATACGGATGGATATTCCGTCCACCACCGCTTCGACAATCGCGGTCTCGGGTGTCTGATTGTCGACCTCCGGGATAAGCACCTTGCCTCCGAGCGCTTGCGCCAACTTTTGCGCGGCTTCACGCCGTCCGAAATAGTCGATGTCCTTGGAGGTATATGGGCGGTAAAGATGAAGCTCTTCGGCTGCGGAATAAAATTCCGCCCAGAGGTTCAATGCCTGTCCGCCTATGACGAATGCGCCATCCTCCAGAACGAGGTGGGAAGCAATATCGAGAACGGCAGCTGGATCTAAGTGATTGTCGCTCAGGCAGCGCCCCGCCGCGAACGGCGCACAGAGGCGCGGGAAAAATCGACACCGGAGAAAAAGCCGTTGCGCTGCCCCAAAGCCTCGGGCGAGATGACACCAGATTTCAAGTCGTGATCATCCTGCTCGCGGGCGCGCTGCTTTTCGCGCCGACGATCAAACGAATCGAATTGATCAACTTTCTGCATGGCTAACTCCTCGCATATATCTATATGCGATGCGCTTTCCGGTCAATTAACGCTTCGATGGAGGCGATCTGCTGGAAACCTGTCCCAAAATGTGGGCAGCAATATTTGCCGACCGGACGTTCTCCAAGGCTTGATCGAACGCCGATACCAAGGCATGATCGCTAAACGAGTGGACTATGGCAGCCACTCGCAGGATTGTCCTGTAGGTATCTCGAAGCTCGACATACGGGTCGAGCGCCGGCGTTGCTCTGTTCCGACAGCGATACGGCTCACCTCACTTAAGATAACTCCTGGCTTGGGCCGGGGGATCTCTGCCGTGCTGTGAGGAATCGTGATTTCATGTCGTCAAATAATTGCAATTCCCCAAACGGGTTGAGCGAGGATGCCGCTCAGCAAAGTACCGGACCGGATATCAGCGACATTCGGCATATCTACGAAACTGAAGCCCCGAGGCTGCGACGCTATTTTCAGGCGCGCCTGCGTTCGCGGGATGATGCAGGTGATCTCGTTCAGGAATCCTTTGTCCGTCTCGTCGGGTGTATGGCGAGAGCCGAGCTTCCCCGACCGGCCGCATATCTTCAGCGCATCGCGCAAAATCTCCTACTGGATCGCTACAAACGACTTGAGACGCGCCTCTCGGCCTTTCACGTGCCGATCGGCGAGGACTTTGAAATCGCAATACCGCCGGACCAGGCCGCCCGCATGGAGGCCGAAGACGTGATGCGGATCTACCGGCGCGCGCTTGATGAGCTTCCTCAAAGAACCCGGGAAATCTTCCTGGCGCATCGTGTTGACGAACTAACCTACCGGCAAATCGCGCAAAACATGGGAATTTCCATTCCAACTGTGCAATATCATGTGGCCCGCGCCCTCGCCCATATCGACGCGGCTCTGGAACAGGAATGATGGAAGACACCGATCCGCCGCGTCGCCATGGACAACTGAGGGAGGAGGCCGCCGATTGGTTCGCAATCATGCGCGATCCGGAAGAAGCTCAGATCAAACGGAAGGATTTTGAGGCGTGGCTAGCGCGTGGTGCGCTTCACCGTGCCGCCTATAACCGCATCGCCGAAGCTTACAGTATCGGCAAGCGATTGAAAGAGTTGCCCGAAGATGCGGCGGTGACGATAAACGAGACGCTTGACGTCGACACCCGGCAAAACAGGTCTGGCACGAAAGCAGCAAAATATGCCCTGCTGCTGATCGGCTTGCTTGGAGCGACGGCCCTTGTCGCGCATTGGGCGCGGAGTGCCCCGATTCACGACGAGCCAACGACCCATTTCGCCACGAAAGACGCGTCACGGTCCTCCAATCAGGCCATGGCAACGCTTGTTACCGCCACCGGCGATATTCAATCCTTTCATCTCAAGGATGGCTCCGTCATCACGCTCGATACAAATAGCCTGGTGCTCGTGAATTTTGACGATATCCAAAGAAACCTCCGACTGCTGCGTGGCCGCGCGCGCTTTACCGTCGCCCATGACGGCAGGCCTTTCACGGTTCATGCCGGCCGTGGGAAGGTTGTAGCTCGAGGTACAATTTTCGACGTCGACCTTCTGCCGGGCAATCACGTTGTTGTTTGGCTGGTGAGAGGCGCGGTTGACGTCGAGATCGAATCCGCCGCGAGAGCGGCGCATCTCCAGCGGCCAGTCCAACTCATACCCGGTGAGCAGGTTGAACTTGAGAATGATACCATCGCCGTGCCCACAAAGATCAGAGAGGTGGACGTTAACGACAGCGACTGGCCCAATGGCTTGAGGAATTTCACTAATGTTCGCCTCGGGGATTTGTTCGCGGAAGCAAACCGCTATGCTTCTATTCCGCTGGTCAGCGAGTCACCCGATATAGAGGACATTCGCGTATCGGGAAGTTTTCGTATCTCTGATAGCGCACGGCTGGCGCGCAATCTCGGTGACATGCTGGGCTTGATGGTCATGAGCAGCCCCAGTTCCATTCATCTTGCGCGCCACTGCCCCACGCCTTCGAAAGGAAATTGTCGAATACCATCATAATTGGCGCAACCCGCTCGTCGCTACTCCCAATGGAACCGGCTTTGAACCACGCCGGAAAATATAGGGGACAACGATGAGCAAGGTTAGATGGCGCTCGGTCAGTTCGGTTTTCGCTCTGGCTCTGATGAGCACGGCCACGCCCTCGCTGGCCGAACCGGAGCAGAAGCTGAACTGGAACCTCGAACAGCAAAATCTCGACGCGGCATTGCGCGCCATCGGCCGCACAACCAGCCACGACATCATCTTTCCTGCTGAGGCGGTCAAGGGGCACCGGGCTCCCGCACTCAACGGAATTTATACCGCGCTCGAAGCGGTGGAAATCGTTCTGAAGGGAACATCTTGGACGGCTGTCGAGCGTGATGGAGCCATTCTGATCCGGGAGCGATCTTCAAAAGTCGCTAGGGAGGTAAACCATGATGCCGCCAATACCGAGATCGTGGTTACAGGATCGCTGATTGCGGGAGTCGCCTCTCCATCGCCAATGCAGGTTATCAATCGCGAAAGAATGCTCGACAACGGATATAATAGCCTGGGTGAGGCGATCCGAGCCTTGCCGGTCGCTTCAGGCGCGGGGCAAAATCCAGGAATTGGACAGAATGTACCAGAAAGCGTTGGCAGCAATCTGGGAGGAGGCACTTCGATCAACCTGCGCGGCCTGGGTTCCGATGCAACCATCACGCTTCTCAACGGCCACCGACTGGCATTCAACACAGCGGTTCAGTCAATCGACATTTCGGCCATTCCTCTTGCTGCTGTGGAAAGGATGGAAATTGTAACTGATGGCGCATCCGCCATTTATGGGTCCGATGCCATCGCTGGTGTCGCCAATATCATTCTGCGCAAGGACTATCGGGGACTGACAACCCGCGCCTATTGGGGAGCTTCCACCGATGGCGGGAACGTACAGCAAAATTATAGTGTTACCGGCGGCACAACCTGGAAGACCGGCGGATTCATTTTGGCCTATGACTTCGGGCACTCGACGCCGATTCTATCAAGTCAACGTGGATATGCAGCGGCTCGCTCGCCGGGCCTGACCCTGTATCCAGGCTTCGATCGCCATAATATGTTGTTTAGCGGCCACCAAGACCTCGTGCCAGGTGTGACGTTCAGCATCGATGGATTGTATGGCGAACGCACGACGGATCGGGCATTTGCATCGTCGGTAGCTGGTGATTATCGAATACAGGGTTTACGCCGAGTAACGGAAACCAGAACACTTAGCGTGGCACCCAACATCAGCCTGGACGTCAGCAATTCTTGGAAAGTAAATTTTTCGGGCGTGTATGCCACAGATCGAACTCTCGCAAAGTCCGATGACTACTGGAACAGTGTTCTCACAAGAACCGAACTCTGTTATTGCAACACGGCATTTAGTGTCGAGGGCATCGCCCAAGGGACGTTGTTCGATCTCGGCGCAGGTGCGATCAAAGCTGCACTGGGCGGTGGATATCGCAAGAATTTCCTCCACTCCTATAATCGGCTGGTCGAAAACGGCCAGAGCATCAGAGCAAGTCAGGATAACCGTTACGGGTTCCTTGAAATCAACGCTCCGATTGTCAGATCAGATGATAGCGGTGCGTTCCTCCAATCGCTCATTCTCAATGGCGCGGTTCGTTACGAGGACTATCCTGGAATAGGGGATGTGGCGACGCCGAAGCTCGGCGCGGTGCTATCGACGGGCTATGGGATGATGTTCAAGGTGTCGTGGGGCAAGTCGTTCAAGGCACCGACGCTCTACCAATTGCATAGTGTCCGCGGCGCAAGCGTCTACAATATTGGGGTGTTTGGCGGAACTGGCTTTCCGGCAGGAACAGTTGGACTGTACAGCGGCGGCGGAAACCCTGATTTGAAACCGGAGCGGTCCACGAACTGGACCGCATCAGCGATACTTCAACCCGCAATCTCACCCCATTCAAAGATCGAGATAACCTATTATTCGATCCGCTATCGGAACCGGATCGTGACCCCGGTCACTTACATCACCCAGGCGCTCAGCAATCCGATTTATGCTGATCTGGTTAGCCTGAACCCGACCGGTGATGAGATCAACGCGGCGCTCGACGGAGCCTTGTTCTTCAACAATTCCAGCAGTTCTTGGAACCCTGCGAAAGTGGGAGCAATCATTTACAGTCAATATGCCAATGCGGCACGTCAGAAAATCGACGGTGTCGATATCAGTCTAAGCCATCATGCCGACATCGGTCAGATGGGAGATATCTCCTTCTGGGCAAATGCGAGCTATATCGAAAGTCAACAGCGGCTGAGTGCTTTGCAGCCGGAAAGCGAACTGGCCGGCACCTTGTTTTTCCCACCGCATCTGCGGGGCAGCGCGGGGTTCACATGGGACCAGGGACCTTTCAGGCTAACCCCGGTTTTGAACTATATCGGTGGCGTGGAAGATCGACGCGCGACGGCGACATATGACGTCGCTTCTATGACCACAGTCGATCTGACTGCCAGGCTGAAAATAGACATTTCAACGCCGATTTTTCGCGGCATGGACATCTCACTTTCCGCACAAAATATCTTCAACAACAAGCCATCTGTGATTGCGACAACCCAGGTCAGTCAGGCGCCGTACGATTCCGCGAATTACTCACCATGGGGTCGATATATCAGCTTTTCGATCTCGAAATCCTGGTGAAGGGCCGTGAAGTGTTTTGGCCTGTTGGCGACATGCGCCGGCATAATCGTGGCGGCTTCTCATGCAGAGGTAGCCGCCACTGAAACCCCGCTGGTTTGCCGTAATCTTTTTGACGATGATGCAAATGGGCATGCGGACAATCGCGGTGTCACAACAACCGATCTGATCGGTCTGCGCGATATCGGGCCGAACTTCGGCACCGATCTGCCCAAAAGCCCGTTGGCGCTATCACCCGATGGCAAGCATCTCGCCTTTGTCCTCAGCCGGGCAGATCCGGCGTTGAATGACTATTGTCAGGCATTGGTCACCATCGACTCCCAAAGCCAGAGACCATTGAAAATTCTGAACATGAGCCGCGGCCTTATCAATGATGTGCAAAACATTCGCGGTTTCCGCACAACCAACGGTACGCCCCTTATCAATAATCCGCATTGGTCGCCAGACGGCCAGTATCTGGCATATCTGGTTCAGGTCTCCGGCATCCCGCAGGCCCGTGTCGTATCGGTCGATCGCGCAAGCGTGGTCTTTACCACGACCTCTGAAACAGCCGTTCGCGAGATACGATGGTCGTCCGATGGAAGGCTGTTGTTTGGCAACGAGCCAGAAGCCGCGAGATTGGAGGCTGATATCGATCAGCGAGGCCGCGCCGGCTTTCTCTATGACGACAGCTTTGTACCTAATAGGGAAGCCCGTCCTTCCCTCCCTGCCCCCATACCGATCCGATTTCAATCTTTGACAGCCAGCGGCACGGACCTGCGTCTCGCGACGATTGAAGAAATGTCCGAGCGCGTCGAACGTCAGGATGATCGCACGTCACAGGCGCTTGTTCGCTCAGTTCCGGCGAGCAAAGGCCTCGCGGCTCAGTTGGTGCGGCGGGATCGGACCAGCCTTTCATCCCCCATAGACCTATGGATTCAACATGCTGATGGCCGCCGCCAGCGCTGCAATGATCCCGCTTGTACGAGCGGAATTCAGAATATGTGGTGGATTGGGGGAGCAAAAAGGCTGTTGTTTCTCCGGCGGGCGGGCTGGGGCAATAGCGAGTTGCAATTCTACAGCTGGGACATGAAATCTGCCCCGAAGGCAACGCTGAAGACCGAAGACCTTATCACCGGTTGCGAGTTGGCTTCCGACACGCTTATCTGCCTTCACGAAGCGTCCAATCAGCCGCGGCGTATCATTCGTATCAACTCAGGTAGCGGCGCAAGAACAATCTTGTTCGACCCCAATCCGTCGTTTCGCAGATTGCAGATGGGAGGAGTAAAGCGCCTGCGCTGGAAAAACTCTATCGGCATCGAATGCTTCGGAGATTTGGTCTTGCCGCAGAAGCATTCTAACCAATCGAAAATCCCGCTGATTGTGGTCCAGTATCTCACGAGGGGCTTTTTGCGTGGCGGTGTCGGAGACGAATATCCGATTTTTCCACTCGCTGAACAGGGCTTTGCAGTCCTAAGCCTACAGAGACCTGCCGACTACTATATGACGATCAAGGATGGCTCGATTCGAACAGCGCTGGATGCAAGAACCATCAATCAACGCGACTGGAATGACCGACGCAGTGTGCATTCCGCCTTGATGAACGGCATCGCCTTGGTTGAATCTCACGTCGGCATTGATACCGATCGTATAGGTATCACAGGTTTGAGCGACGGAGTTTCTACCGTGCAATTTGCATTGGTCAACGCTCTTGGCCGGTTCGCGGCCGCATCCATTTCGACCGGCTTTCAGGAACCGAAGTCAACGCAAATCTATGGCGGCTCGGCATGGGCAAAGCAACTGATCGCTATAGGGTACCCACCCCTAAACCATGATCAAACGCATTTCTGGTCAACGACGTCTATCGAACGCAACGTCGATAAATTCAGTTTGCCAATCCTGATGCAGATTTCGGACAACGAATATTTGATGGCGATGGAGAGCTACGGGATCCTCAAGGCAAAAAATCGCCCAACGGATTTATATATTTTCCCGAATGAAAACCATATCAAGAACGGCCCTGCCCACCGTTTTGCTATCTATGAAAGGAACATAGACTGGTTCAAATTCTGGCTGAAACATGAGGAGGATCCGTCAGCCAAAAAGAAATCAACCTATGATCGGTGGCGGGCGATGGCGGCTCAAAAAAATTTGGCACCATAGGATATCGTCATGACGACTTCATCGCGGCTACCCATGCTTCTGCATCAACGAGTTCGAGGATTCGGAAATGCATATGGTTGTGCCTGTCTCCTTCCAGCTTAATTGCGGCGTCCACTGCTGAGCGATCGATGATATTGGCCGCTGCAAGATGTCCGCCCAGCAGCATATCTTTAATTTTGCTCCGATTACGTTCGACCAGTCGTTGCAGGAAGCCATCAGGGCCGCCCTTCGTTCTGCGGTGAAGGATCGAGTCAGGGAGACGGGAGTCGAACGCCGCTCTTGCGATCGATCTATTTTCTCCTCCCATGCAAAAGTACCAGGAGGGAATGCGCAGGCACGTCTCTACGATCGGTTGAGACATGAGGGGGTTTATCATCGGCAGGACCGTTTCTCTTCTGAATCCCTCGAGATGGTTTTGGATCTGGATGAGATAAGCAATGTGCGCTGCCTTGCCCGGCAGCTCACCGATTGGCACCTCAAGCCATGAATGCGAAAATTCCGCGCCTAAGCGGCTCACAAAATCCCGACTCAGCAAATCAGCCTTCGGTTTCCAGCGATATTGTGGCTTGCGCAGCCACGCGCGGCGTGCAGCTAAGGCCGCGCAGCGTATGATACTGGTCTCTGCCATCTCAGCGACTTCTGCAGCCGTCACCATTGCCCCACGGCCAACGCCTTCAAAGAGGAGCCGATCTGCGATCGGAAGGACTGATTGCTGGAAGCAGAACACGTTGTCGCCACCCGACCCGGTGAAAAACGCATCGGCACTTACCGCGCTGGCGACAGCCAGGTAGGCTTGGTCTCCTGACTGAGCGAAGGATCGGGCCAACGGCCGTGGCAAATGAGCGGCATGGCTCATTTCAAGATCTGTATCGTCGGCGCTGAAAAACACCTCCTCCATTGGGATGTGCAGGAAATTTGCGATTGCGCGCGCATAATAGCGCTCATCACCAGCAGTTTCATCGGTCACAAGGGTCAGGCCTGTGACCTTCGCCCCCGCCTGAACGGCTGCTGCCGCTACTATCGATGAATCGAGTCCACCTGATAGTCCCACGACAAGCGTTGGAAATCGTGAGACCCATGCCCCTATTGTGGAGGTCAGTGTCGCTCGCAGATCCGATATTGCCGCAGCCGGTTCGCCATAATATTCCTGTCGCCTGGCATAATCCCAGGGGTTCCACCGTTGTGCCAGCTCGCTCTTACCAAGCTGAATGTCCAATTGAAAACCCGCCGGAATTTCATTCAGTTCAGCCAGGCATGTCCGACTTGTTCTCAAATTTGGGAAATACAGATGACGACCCAGTTGCTCATCGTCGATGGCGGAGCCCAAAAGGCCGACCTGACGAAACAACGCCATATCTGAACCAATTGCCGTCACGCCCTGCGATTTCATATAGTAACATGGCATGCCCCCCGACGGGTCACGCACCACCGTGATGTCGTCGTGATCCTCATCGTGTAGGATCGCAACATATGAGCCCCAATATTTCTCGAGATGGATCGCCCCTTCTATGGTGAATACGTCCTGAGCATCTGCAGGATTGAGGGGATCGACTGACATCTTCGCGCCATCGCGGCGATAGATCCACCCTAGCAGGAAAGCCGTTCTTCCCGGCTGGCTAAAAACTCCCACCGGTTGATCGGCAAGCAGCAGGAAATTTGGCCGATTTATAGCCACCTCCATTCCGGCCAACGCTGCTACTTCGACAGCGCGCATGTGGACGAGATTACCGGACCCGGACAATGCGAGATAGCGAACGCGCTTCACAGGATGAGCACCGGCACATATTCACGTGCCTTGTCGCGGTGGTCGCTGACGCTTCTTTCGCCTTTCTGAATCCAGCAATGTGCACCGAACGGCCCCGTACGGACGCCGATCACGAGATTGAACACCACGCTATATCTCGTCAGGGACCTGGCGAGCGCGAATGATCGCACCAAGCAACGGTTTTCAGCGGAAAGAAGCAGATCAATGAGCCGATAGGATCCGACCAGACGGCCAATATCATCGTGACGTTCATGACCATGCGTTCGCTGTATCCGGCGTTCCAGCTTTGCTACAGCCGCCGCCAGCCCGACCCAGCGTATTATGGCGAGAGCCCATAGCTGGTCGATCACGGCAACCATGACATGTCCCAAGGACGGACGCCTCGCCTGGTCAAAATAAGACCCAGTGATTGCGGGCATATTCCCGGTTGGTGCAACGATGGAAGGGTATTCTGTTGCGGAAATGAGGCCGGATCCGAGCAATATCTCGGCGTCGCCGGGTATGGCCATCTGACCCCGTTCCAGCCGCCTAAGTGCGGCTGCCCCGCTGGGTGACAATTTGAAATATCGGTTATGATAGAGATCCAGAAATACCGGGGCAGGTCCGACCCAGACATAGGAGACACCCGATCGCAGCTTATAGGCCATGAGCAATTCTCTAGCTGTATGGCGCGCAAGCATGGCCTGCGCGCCACCGTTTCAGTCGTCGGAAAGCCCGGACTGCAGCCGCTGCTGAGCCTGGTCGATGTCGACGCCGTTGTTGCCCTTCGTCTGCTCGGTCACCGCTCCCAGGTCGACCAGGTCGGCTTCCAGATGGTTGTCGCGTTCCATACTTACCTCCTTCTTTGGACTGCTGCACTCGTTGCAGCCCAATCATGGTAAGTCAGACCCCAATTGATCAGCCATCTTATAAGGTCTCGCTTGTGCAACCAGTCGGTACTATTATGCTATTCAACCAAAATGTAGCCTATATGATCTGAGACAACGTATTCATATTGCACCACATGATCATGAAGTGATGCTTTCACAAATTCTTCCGACACGACGAATTCGGCGCCTGTGATAAGCCCAAAGGACCTCAAAACGGTCTGAACCTTGACCGGAAGTGGTCGCGATCTCGACCGCCCGCAATTCCGAGGTCAAGTTGCGCAACACGCGAAACTCCGCCAGGCGAGCCATATGGAGTCGTTCGGTCGCAGACTTCAGGGCCGTTGCATGTTCACCGTCGTGACAAGCCCGTGCGACTGACAGAAACAAATCAGTCGCCGCCTTCGCCAATGACTGGCCATCTATATCGGGTTGAAGATAGGGCCTTGAGGCACCGCCTACAGACAGGCGCGTTCCCTTGAGCACGAGGCGCAGGAGATGACCGTGCCAGCGGTAAAGGTCTCGCAGGCCGTCTGGCGTCAGATGAAGCAGGCGATAGCCACCACCGTAGGCGATTTCGAGCATATGCTCGCCGACCAGGCGCTGGGCTCCGTCCCTGAATGGCGACACGGATACGCCGTATTCCGCTGCCAACGCCCTTTCTATGAGCATGCTTCCTGGCGGGAAGCGCCCCGCCATGATATCGGACTTGAGAAGGAGATAGGCTCTTTCAGCCACCACGGGTTCCGGAGACATACCGACTTCTAACGGTACTGGTCAGGTTGCGTGACAGATCCGGCACGCGAGGCACGGCGCGCGACTGCTGCGGCCTGATGTCGGCTCACGACCTCAAGAATATCTCTCTCGAGCTCCCACAGGTCATCTTGAAGCAAAAGCTCACGCGGCAAGTCCATATTGTGCTCCGTTGCAAGCAAGGGAATGAACAAATGAGGCGTGGTCATCCGCAGCGAATGCGCGCAGCGAATATGATCCTCAAGCGCAGGTGCCCCAGCTCCACCCTCAAGTTCGCGGATCCAGCGTTCGCTGCAGCCGACGGCCTTTGCCAGGCTGTGTTGAGAAATCCGGTCTCTGCGGCGACGCCGCTCGATAAGCTTCCCGGAAAGCTCCTTGATCAACGATAATATTCCGCCATCGATTGTTTGTGGACTTTGAGGCGTCATCTGCAGGTCCCCCTGGCAGCGGCTCAAAATCACAAATCACATCGCCTGTGCTCGGCAATTTGTTGTAAATAAAACTGTGCGTCAACTACAAGAAGGTCGATATTACGAGACCAGTTTCCGCTGCTTGCGAAAAATAGTATCGCGCAGGCGACTATCCTTCAGAACGATGAGGAGACCGTCCTGTTTTGCCGGGCATATCCCGGAATGATCGTATGACCCGCGCATCCTCGGTTCCCTGCATGTGCACTAGAGCTGAAAGGAAGAGTTTCCACACCTGGGGCGAAGGATGAATGGCTTCGGAGTGAACTGCTGTGCTGACGATATCCCCGATAAGCCGCGAGAGGGTGGAGGATGTTCCGACATGTCGAACATTACGCCCACCAAGCCGATCCAGCTGAGGATCCAGCAGTTCGGATAAAAGCTCGGTCTCGTCGCATCGATGAAGAAGATCGACCGCTACGAACAGGGTCGTTCCATAGGGCAAGAAATCGCCGATCAGATGACATAAGCGGCAGTGGCACTGGAGAAACAGGTGAATGCCCTCAGCGGAAAGCTGAAGCTTGTACGCCCTGGATTGCTGACTCCCCATATTCGCTCTCCCACCACAAACAGCGATTCTTCCGCGATCGATCCAAATGCCGGTCTAACGACGCTGTGCAATGTCGATCATTTCGCCAAAGGAACAAAAGGTGAAACCGGAACTATACTTCCGGTTTCCGGAAATGGATTTCCGATAGCCGGAACTGAACTACCTTAAACCGGAACTGAAATTCCCTGTCACTTGCGAGAAGCAAGGTTTCCCCGCCACTCAAGCCTCTGTCGAGACGGCAGCAAGGGTGAGAATTTCCGAGCGATCGGCAGCCCGCATCCGTTCCGATCCCCCTTTTGGGAGATTTCGCGGTTATGACCAGAACATGTTCCAGTCGCGCGGCAATGCTCGTCGCACTCCTGCCGGCTATTATGCCTCTTCATGGCGCAGGAGCGCAAGCCGCTCCGTCCGAGAGAAAAGAACCTGCCCCGATCACGCGCGAAGCGGCTACGCTTCGCGACGCGGCCAATGAAGCCCAGGTCAAGTTGCAACAGACCTTCACGAACCTGCGCTTCGAAGAATTTGGTCCAGCGCCGGTCGAAGGTCCGATCTATCAGGCGACCGCCGGCGGCCGGATCATCTACTACGCGCCGCGCAGTGAGCATCTTTTGTTCGCGACGGTCTACGACCGCAACGGTGTCAACCTGACCGCGCTGGCGCAGGAACAGGGCGCGGCGCGCCGTCTCAAGGCCATCGATCCTGCCAAGGCACTGGCGATAGGCCCGGCAGATGCGCCCACGGTCATCGAATTTACCGACCCCGACTGTCCTTACTGCCAAGCGCTCGACCGCTTCTGGAGCGCCAAGGCCGCCGAAGGCAAGACGGTCAGGCGTCTCATTTTCTTCGTGAGCGGTATCCACCCGACCGCAGCCGCCAAGGCGGAGCATATCTTTTGCTCCCCCGATAGCGAGGCGGCATTCCGGGCGGCCTATTCAGGACAGACACCGCCCGTTCTGCGCCAATGCGCAGCGGGACGCGCCAGGGTCGCGCAAGATGCTGAGCTCGTCGCCAAAATCGGCGTCTCAGGAACGCCGACGCTGATCGTCGATGGCAAGCTCATATCGGGCTTCCAGCAGGCCGAGCTCGAGGCGTTCCTCGATCGGCACGCAAAGCCGAAGCTTGCAAAGGCAGTTTCCGATGCGCGGCGCTGAACGCAGGCGCGCCATCGCAGCGAACCACACTCTCTTTCCGGAGGGCATCCGTTCTGGCCCCAGCTGGCCTGCGCGGATGAACCAGGATGCCGGCGGCGGCGGGCTCATGGAGCCGTCCACCGACGCCCCGGCCGACACCGATCTTCCTTCGATGCCGGCAGGCTTTGGTTGGACGGCTCCTTTTTGGAGCAATGCAATGATGCGTACATTTGGCAGCAAGGTCCTGGCGGTGGCCAATATCGGCCTCCCTTTAGGTGCGATCGCTCTGGTGGGTGGTCCGGCCCAAGCCTTCTCGGCACCGGCCCAGGGCGATCTTGGTTACGACATATACGATATCGTCGTGAACCAGGGTGTGAAGGGTCCGATGGGATTTGTAGGCGGCGTCGCCGCCTTCCTGTTCGGCGTCTCACGCCTGTTCTCGAACATCATGATCGGCATCCCGACCATTGTCGCGGCCGTCTGCCTCATCAAGGCGGACTCCATTCTCCAGACCTTCGGGATGGTCGTCTGAGACGCGCGGCGCGGCTGCGGCCTGGCTGACCCGCCAGGCGCATGCCGCACCGGCAACAGGCTGGGGATCGATGGTCGGTCCCTGGAAACCGACACCTTCGCAGGTGTCATGAAGCAGGAGGAGAAGGGCAAATGGACGAACGCCTTCCGCAATATCTGCATCGGCCGGTCCAGATCCTGTGGTTCGGATCGGACGAGTTCCTGCTCGCGACCTCGAGCATATTCGTGGCCGCGATCGTAGGCGGACTTGTCGGCTGGGCGCTCATCGCTGCCCTTCTCCTTTTCATTCCGTGGAAGCGGACCAAGCCCAGGGGTTATCTCCCCCATCTTGCCTGGCGCTGGGGCCTTGTTTCCTTTCCCCATTATCCGGGTCCCACCCAGACCCGCTTCTTCGAGTGAGCGCCATGGGGCTATTGCATCGCAAAAAGAGCGAGGAGGATCCGCTGCTGGGTAAACCGGCGAGCTACGGCATCCATCGCTACCTGCAGGGGTCGGCGAACCTGTTCGAGGAGAACCGGTTGCTGAAGGTCGCGATCGCGGGCATGTTCGGCGTCACCGCCGTGCTGGGCGCGGTCATCTACACGACCAACCAGAATGCCCGGACCGTGATCGTCCCCTTCGGCGCCACCGGCGACCTCCATGTCTCGGGCAACACACCGTCCGAAGCCTATATCGTCGCCATGACGCGCAACATCGTCGCGCTTTCGGGCACATGGTCGGCCTATTCAGCCGACCGGCAATTCCAGGAGCTGCTGGGGCTTGTCCACCCGTCCGCCTATGGCGCGATGCGCGACAGCCTCAACGCCATACTCGATGAACTGGCGAACAATCCGACGCTGTCGATCGCCACCTATATCCGCAACGATCAGCCGGTTCGATGGACCGCCCATGAGATCGTCGTGCCGGTCGAGAAGGTCCGGGTGATCGGCGGCGTTATCCGCAAATTCCGGGGCATTTTACGCATCGGCTACGGCATCGAAAATGGCCGTTTCTGGCTGACGCGTCTTTCCGAGGAGCAGTTCGATGTCGAAACACGCTAATTACGGCATAGGCGCATGCGCCGCCCTGTCCGCGCTACTCCTAATGGCCGTGCCAGCCTCAGGCCAGACGCTCCACGCGCTGCCCGACCAGACCAGTCGGATCCGTCTCTCCAACCGCGACATCAACCATGTCGTGTGCGAGGGTGGCGAGATCGAGGATATCAAATTCTCGGCCGAGAAGGGTCTTGCCGTCGAGAAAGGCGGATCTGACGCCTGGATCAAGTTCCTTGCCCGCGAAATCGACGATGGCGGCCAGATAACACGCAGCTATGTGACGCAGCCTTCCGAATTCTTCGTGCACTGCAACGGCGCCACCTACCCGCTTTATGCCGAACCGGCGGAAATTCCGGCGCAGACGATAGTACTTGTCCCCGGCGCCCGGCAGCGCGCGCAGGCCAATAGCGCGTTGATGGCTGCGCTGGCGGATGAGGACCGCGCCGTCTCGATCACCATGGCCCTGCTCGATGATCGCATTCCCGCTTCGTTCAGCGAGGTTGCGCCATCCGGTAGCGCGATTGCCATCGCGACCGTTCCGGGCCTGTCGATCAGCGAGCAACGCCGCATCGCCGTCGAGGGCGCCGGGCTTTCAGCATCCCAATATCATGTGCGAACCACGGCAGCGGTGACGCTGGACGAGCGCCTGCTGGTCGATCCGGTCCTGGGGACAGGCATTTTCTCGATCACGCTGGACCGGGTCCATCTCGATGCCGGTGAAACGGCGCGGCTTGTCGTGGTCCGCCGGGGAGCCGGGCAATGAGCGGCGAGATGGACAGGGAGCGCCCAGAAGCCCCCGCCCCTTCCCCCGAAACCCTGTCCCCCTATCAGACGCATCTTGCCGCGCAGAGCGCCGGGCAAAAGGAGGAGGCCGTGCGCCGTCCGTCCCCGGCCTTGCTCGACTGGAAGGCGCAATGGGCCAAAATGTCGGCGCGGCAGAAGCTGCGCGCGCGCCAGCTCGCCGTCGGTGTTGCCGTCGGCGCGCTCGGGATCGGCCTTTATGCCGCATCGGGCAGCAAGGAGGAGGTGAAGCCCACCGATCCTGCCGCATCGCTCAACATGGGCGCAGGGCTGCGCGGCGACAGCCTCGAGGTGAAACTGCGCGGTGACCTGAAAAAGGTTCTCGATGGCCAGCAACTGCTGGGCGACAGGGTCAGCGCGATCGAGGAAGGCAAGGTGGTTCCCGGGTCCCATGCCCCCGGAGCGCCGGGCGGCCAGACTATCGATGGCGATCTGCCGCCCGCCCTGCCCGGCAACGTTCCTGCCCTGCCCTATCCGCCCGAGACCGGCGACATAAGCGCGGATGCCGACAGGCTGCCAGCGCCGCCCACCGGTCCGGTTGCGCCGCCTGCCCCGCCTGCGCCGCCGGTCGAAAAGACGGTTGGCGCGATCGGCACAGCGACCGGTCAGCTCGTGGCCCAGGGCGGGGCCGACAATGCCGCATCGTCCAAAAAAAAGAATCGGACGATCTATTTACCGCCTGGTTTCATGAAGGCGCGGCTCCTGACGGGGATCGACGCGCTGGCAAGCCGGGACGCGACCAGTAATCCTGAACCGATCATCGCGCGGGTGCAGGCGCCCGCGGTCCTGCCCAATGAGGTGAAGGCCAACCTTGCCGGCTGCTTCGTGGTCGGCAACGCCACCGGAAGCCTCGCCAAGGAGCGGGTTGAGGTGCAGCTCGTATCGCTCTCCTGCGTGGATTTCGACGAGCATTCGATCGTCGATCAGCCGGTCAAGGGCTTCTTTGTCGATACCGACGGCAAGAAGGGCCTGTCTGGCAAGGTAGTAACGCGCGCCGGGGCGACGCTGGCGCGCGCCTTCATTGCCGGGACGATCAGCGGCATCTCGCAATCAGTCGAAAGCACGTTCGGCAACACTTCTACCTCGGCGCTGGGAACAGTGCGCACGCTTGATGCGGGCGATGCTGCAAAGACAGGCATTGCCGGCGGGCTCTCCAAATCCTCGGACAAGCTCACCGACTTCTATCTCGATCTCGCCCGCCAGGCTGGTCCCATCGTCGAAGTGGGTGCCGCCAAGGATGTGGTCGTGGTGATCCAGGAGGGCACCACCCTCGAAATCAAACCCGGCGCGGGAGCCAAATTCTGATGTCCGCGCCCATGGGAGACACAATGATGAAGATGCTGCGACCCTGCCTCCTTGTCCTGCCATGTCTTGCGCTGCCCGGCTGCGCGACGATGGGTTCGGTGATGTCGCCCTATAGCGAGAAATTCTCGTGCAAGAATAGCGACCATGGGCAATGCATCCATCCCGATCAGGCCTATGCCGATGCGCTCGCCGGCCGCGCCTCCAAATCCGATCCCGCCGTCACCCATAACCGCAAGCTGCTCGCACCGGACAAGAAGCGAGCCCGCGGTAGGGACAAGGGCCGCCCCGCGGCTGCGGCGACAGCTGTGGCAATGGCGCAACCTGGCCAGGGCCATGTCGGCGCGCTGATCGAGGGGCCGCAATCGCCGATGCTGCGCCCATCGCGAACGATCCGTACATTGATTCTCCCCTATGCGGACAAGCAGCGTCCCGACCGGCTTTATATGGCGCGCTATGTCTATTCGATCATCGATCGCCCGGCCTGGGTCGTGGGCGACTATCTGGTGGAACCGGGCGGGCGAACGCCTGCGCCACCGGTGCTGCGCACGCTGCGCGAGCGCGAGCCGGGCAGCGCAGACGCGCCAACCGCAGAGGCCACCCCGCTGGCCGTCCATCCGGAGAAGCGGCCATGACCGCGCGGCCCGCCCACAAGGGTCTGAGCTATCAGCGCCTGCGCGCCGCCGTGACCCGCGACGCCTATTCGGATTTCCTGCCGATGGTCGCCTGGGTCGAGGAGGAGGAAGCTTTCCTCTGCATCGACGATGGCTGGGGCCAGGCCTGGGAGCTTGTCCCTTCCGCCTATATGTTCGCCCATGTGCAACAGGCGTTGCTGGGGCTGCTCAATATCCATTTTCCCGAAGGGACGGTTCTCCAGCTCATCACCTTTGCCGATCCGCTGATCGATCCGGCGCTCGACGCCTATCTCGATATGAAGGTCCGTCCCGACCCGCTGGTCCAGGCCTCGGCCCGGCGCACCGCCGACTATCTGCGCGGCGGAACCAGGGGCCTCGATGCGCTCCATGCCATCCCGGTGCGCGACTTCCGGTTGTTCCTCTCGATAAAGACGCGGGTGAAGCTCGGCGCGGACCTGCGCCGCCAGGTCGAAGAGCAGCTGGCGAAGATGGGCATCCGGCGTCTGCCGCCCGACGCGCTTGTCAGCTTCTATCGCCGGATTTTCAACGGCGTGTTCGCAGCCGCGCCGGGTGTGTTCCTCAGTGAAAGCATGGGCGGCATGCCCGCGCCATCGATCGCGCGGCAGATTATCGAGGCCGGCCCGGACCTCTGCTTCGAGGGCCCGGAAGTGTTTCTGGGCAACCAGGTGGCCCGTTGCCTCACGCCCAAGGCACCGGCGCGCCGGATTACCGCCGAACGTGCCAACCGGCTCATGGGCGGGATGCGCGGGAGCGCCGAGGATAGCGACCAAATTGGCGGGCCGTTCCTCTATTGCCTCTCGGTCCTGTTCGACCATTCGCAGTTCGAGATTCACAAGCGCGCGCAGATCCTCTCGGCGCAAAAGGCGGCCGGCAGCTTTGCGGTCGAGGTCGGCAAGCAGATCGAGGAGATTGGCTGGATTCTCGATGAGGCGTCGAACAGCCGCTTCGTCTCGGTAATCCCGACGATGTGGGTGTTCGGCCGTGACCGCGCCCAGGCGCGAGAACTGGCCGCCCGCGCCAAGCGATTGTGGGAATCAGAACCCCTGCCCTTCATGGTGCAGGAGGAAAGCTATCTGCTGCCCGTGCTGCTCGCGGCCAGCCTGCCCTTCGGCCTCTATCCCGAGAAGCAGACATTGAAGCTGCTGGAGCGCGATTTTCGCATGCCAGTCAAAGCCGCCAGCCTGATGGCGCCGGTGCAGACCGATTTTCGCGGCGGCGGCCGCCCGGTCCTTCTCTATGTCGGACGCAAGGGCCAGCTCATCACGCTCGATCTCTTCGACCCGCGGATCAATAATTATAATTTCATCGTCTCGGCCGAGAGCGGCGCGGGCAAGAGCTTCCTGCTCAATAATCTGTGCCAGCAATATTATGCGCAAGGCGCGCTCATCCGCATCATCGATATCGGTGGCAGTTACCGCAAGCTTTGCACGCTCTGCTCTGGCCGTTATATCGACATCGGCGAGGAGCGCCTGGTGCTTAATCCCTTCGACATGGGGCTCGCGCTCGATGGCGAGGACAAGCAATCGGCTATCGCGATGGCCGTCGCCATCGTCGCGGAAATGGCGAACGCCTCTACCCGCAAGCCGGTGACAACCTCGGAATGGAACCTGCTCAAGTCCGCCGTGCAGTGGACGGTCGATAGCGGGCGGGGCGAAGACGGCATCGACGCGGTGCGCGACTGGCTCGGGCACTATCCCGCCAATGCCGTTTCCGATCTCGACCGGGTCGACCATCTCGTGCCGGTCGCGCGCGAATTGGCGTTCAACCTGCGCGATTTCGGGTCGCAGGGTGCTTATGGCCATTTCTTCAACGGTCCCTCGACGCTCGACATCTCGCGCGACGAGTTCGTGGTGCTGGAGCTCGAACGTTTAAAGGCGCTCCCGGATCTCTTCAACGTGATCGTGATGGTGGTGGTGAACGCGGTCACCCAGGAGCTTTATCTCTCGGCGCGCGACAAACCCCGTTTCGTGCTGTGCGACGAGGCAGCCCAGTTCATGACCCGCAGCGACGGGCAGGATCTCTCCCGCCTCGCCGAGGCTTTTGGCCAGGGCTATCGGCGCGCACGCAAATATCAGGGCAGCTTTGGCATCGTGCTCCAGAGTATGAACGACCTCATGCTCTTTGGCGGCACCGGACAGGTGATCCTGGAAAATGCCGCCACCAAATTCCTGTTGCAGGGCTCCACTTATGACAAGGCGGTGGACAACAAGATCCTCGATTATTCGGGCTTCGTCCTCGATCTCCTGAAATCGGTCAGGAACGCCAAACCCAATTATTCCGAAGTGTTCATCGACAGTCCGCTGGGCCTGGGGATAGCGCGGCTGGTGGTCGATCCCTTCAGCTACTGGATCAACACCTCTGCGCCCAATGAGGTCGCCGCGTTCGAGGCGCTCGTGCGGGCGGGTCGCAATCCGCTTGAGGCGGTGTGCGACCTGGCCGGTGTCGATCCCGCGCAGGTGCTGGGCGGAGATATCCGCCCGGACGGGAGGGCGGCATGACGCACAAGCCTGTGGCCCATCCCGATC
Source organism: Sphingobium sp. GW456-12-10-14-TSB1 (assembly GCF_059424385.1). NCBI lineage: Bacteria > Pseudomonadati > Pseudomonadota > Alphaproteobacteria > Sphingomonadales > Sphingobiaceae > Sphingobium > Sphingobium sp. GW456-12-10-14-TSB1. The sequence continues at coordinate 221,883 of NZ_JBWKZI010000002.1, forward strand.
AATTGGCGCTCGACTGGGAAAACGACCCGGCGATCGAGGCGATGATCGAGGCGCGCGTCGCGAGGCGCGCCGAGGCCGCCGCCTTCCAGTGGCGCGTGCGGCTGGTGGCCATCGAAACCTGCATGATGGGCAGTCTCGTCATCGCAGCCGGGATCGCGCTCGATCAGCCGCCGCTCCAGACCATTCGCGCGGGCATCCTCGTGGCTACCGCCTGCTGTGCGAGCGGCATGCTGCTGATCGGCCTGTCGGGCGCATGCGGGATGCTGTGCTCGCGCTTCAGGCAATGGAGGGCGCGATGAAGGCAGATCACGCCAATGGCTTCGATCATGGTCTTGACGTAGGAGACGATGTCCATGGGCTTCTCGCCTATGCGCGCGGCGTGAGCGACCGGGCGCTTGGTATCGACGCGGTTGCGCAGGCGATCGTCACGGTCATCCAGGCGGAACGCCGCTTTGCGCGGCTGTGCTACGCCCTGCTGGTAACCGGCGGCATAGCCAATGCCGTGTTTTGCGCATTCGCGGCGGCGTGGATCCTCCAGGTTCCGCTGGTCGAAGCCATCTTCATCGGCATCTGCGCCGGAATGGGCGCCAGCTCCACGGGCCTGATCCTCATTCCCTGGGACGCAATCGCCCAACGCCTTCGTGATTTCATCCAGCGGTGGAGGCGGGCGTGAACGGCATCTTCTCAAGCACGCCCGCGCCAGGGCCCATCCGCCTCCTGGTCGGCAGCCAGGGCCTTGCGCTCGTGCAGTCCTGTATCGCCTGGCAATTGCCCGCCATGCCCGCGGTCGTTCGCCTTCTTGGCGCGGCCATAGCGATCATTGCGACAGCGGCCCTTATCAGCGCCGCGATCGGCGAGGGGCGCGAGAACCGTCCGCCATATTGGAGACGGCGCCATGGTCGCTAGATCCATATGCCCTGGCGGTCGCCTTCCTGCCCTGTCGGCCCTGGCGCCATTGGCGCTGATGACGGGGCTGATGACGCCCGTGTCCGTACCGGCTGCGACCAGCACCATCGGCCGCACCTGGCCGATCGCCGAACCCGATGCGCTGAGCGAGATCGAAGGCCGCGCCGCGCATGTTCCAGACATGAAAACCGCTTTTGGGCCGCGCGAGCGCTGGTCGGCAATGCAACCTGCCGCGCTCGGTATCGCCCGCGCCGATCGCAACCGGACGGTAGTGCCCTTCTACACGCTCGATCAGGATATCCGGCTGCCGGGCGGAAAACTCCTCTATGCCAAAGGGTATAGCTTCAATCCCCTTGCCTATGTTGCGCTGCCCCAGCGGCTCATCGTCGTGCATCCGCGCGATCTGGCCTGGGCGCTGCGTACCGCAAGGCCCGCCGACTTCATCCTGCTTGCCGCCGGTGGTCTTTCCCAGGCGGGAGATACAGATGCCGATGCGATCACATTGGGTGAGCGTCACGGTCGGGCGCTGTTCCTGCTTGAAGAGCGCGTAAAGGCACGGCTCGGCCTCACGGTCGCGCCGGTGATCGTCGCCCAGACGGGGCAAAAGCTGGTGCTGACCGAGGTCGCCATGCCCCCCAGTCCGCGGAGCATCGCGCGATGAACATGCTCGCGATCCGAAAAATCCTGATATGCGGTTCGGCCTTTGCAGCACTGGCGCTCGCCTCGCCCGCTTATGCCTCCAAATGTGAGGCGGGCACGGTCTTCAACCCGATCACCAAGGTGCGCTGGAACTGCATCTTCCCGATCACCATCGGCGGCGTGAAGGTGGGTCCGAGCGATCCGCTCGGCAAGGCGCTCGATGCGCAGTCCGCCTCCAAACCCTTATGTGCCTGCCGCAAGGGCGTGACCTTCTGGTTCGGCGTGAAGGTCAGTTTCTGGTCGCCCAATCGCATGGTCGACGTGGCGACGGAGCCGGGCTGCATGATGGCGCTGGGCGCTGACCTCATGCCGACCGGCGGCAGGCTGCAGGGCAGCCAGACCAGCATCGCGGACGGCACCAATACCCGCAAGATGTTCGCCCAGATGCATTATTATATCGCGCCGGTCTGGAAGATGCTCGACATGTTCACCGACCTGCCCTGCGTCGAGGATGACGGCTTCGACGTGGCGCTGATCACCGAGGTGCTGCCGACCTGGCAGTCTGCAACGCTGGGCGCGATCATCCAGCCCGAGGCGATCCTGTTCGGCAATCCGGCCGCAGGCCTTGCCTGCATGGCCGACAGCGCCGCGGCCGCGGCCGGCAAGGTCGTCGATCCGCTCTTCTGGTGCATGGGGTCCTGGGGCGCCACTTATCCGGTAGCCGGCGACATCCATTTTGGCGACAGCGTCGAGGCCTGGGCGGGGCTCGCCGCGCGCGGCGTCTTCATGATGGGGCGGCTTGGCGCCCTTACCGTGAGTTCAGCGGACGGCTGCTCGTTCATCCCGCAACCGGTCTGGACCAAGAGCCGCTACAAGTTCCAGCTCATGGAACCGGTCAAGGGCGGCCAGTGCGTCAATGTCGGGCGGCCCGGCACGCTTTGGACCAGCGCCAAGCATGCGCCGGGCAAGGACAATGCGCAGTTCATGCTGTTTGAAAAGACGATCTGCTGCGCCGGGGTTTCGACGCCATGAGCAGATCGCCTGTCCCGATCCGCATGGCAGCGCCTGGCCCCAGCCGATGGTCTGCCCGTCATTCCACCAGGCCAGGCGTACCCCCTGCGGTCAGGCCAGTGTCGCATCCCTCCTGCGGCATTGGTCGGACGGTCGGCGTGGCCACAAATGCAGACGATCATGCGGCGTGCCCCTCCTCGCTGCATGTGGTCGTGGCCACGCTGACCGTTTTTGAAGGCCAAGCTGTATTCCGGGCAGAGCGTGCCGGGCTTGTTCCAGCGGTTTTGCTGTTCCGGCTGCGGCGCGGGTCGCGGCAGATTACCCCGGGCGAGAACTGGCCATGAGGCCAGGCACCCTCGTCCTTGTCGCAGCGCTCGCCCTGCCTGCCCCGCTTCATGCGCAAACGGCGCAGGACCGCGCCCGCGCTGCGGCGGCCTCCGCGCGGGCTAAGAGCGCGGACAGCGACGCGCTGCTTGGCCATTATGTGACGCCGGGTATGGCCGGAGCGCCGATCGCCACCGTGGATTCCTCAAAGACTTTCACGCCCAACCTTGCCTGCCAGAAGAGCGCGACACTGCTCGAACTGCTCGCCCAACCAAACGCCACCGGCGATATCGGCACGCTCAGCATTGCGCGCGACAGCGATCTCGACGGGAGGTTCGATGAGGCATTGACCGTTCCTGTTCCCACCTCGGGGATTTGCGCGAACGGGATCATCTCCTGCACGCCGGGCCGCTGGGACGCGTGCCGTTTTTTCCGCTGGGACGCGTCCGCGTCCGGATCTTTGAAGCTGGCCCAGGTCGAGCTGACCGATCTGGCCGGTTGTTACTGCGTCAATAATAGCTGTGGCAGCAATCTGGTCTGGGGCAATATGGCCTCGATCCTCAAGGATCTGGGCGGCGGCGTGGTCGGCGCGCTTACCACGGCCGATCCGCGTATCGGCATCGCGCAGGCGTCCATCGATGGCCCGCTCATCCGCTATACCGGCGCGCAAACCACATCCTGTACGGCGCAGCCCCGGATTGGCGCCACAGCCTACAAGGCCAATCCGGGCGCCATGGCGAGCGACGCCTATGGTGCCGCGCAGACGAGCAGTGTTTTCCAAGCGCTGTCCGCGTCTTCGGCTGGAACCGGCACGTCGCAGGTCATCAAAAGCTGCACCATTACCCGGCAGATCGCACAGGAAGAAGTAACCGCCGAAATGATCATCGATCGCGTGTCGGGCGGCTACGCAACCTCTGCTGCAAATCCAAGCAGCCGCACCTTTGTCATGGGTTCGCCCGTCGACAACAGCCTCACAGGTGGATCCTGCACCCTCATCGATTTTCATATGACGCTGCGGGTCAAGGATGCCCAAAGGCTACAGCAGGTACTTCTGACTCGCTTTGGCGGTGACGACTGGGCGCAGATACGGATCGATGGCGAACTGGTCGGTTCAGGTCCCGATGGCTGGAGTGGAACCGGACCGCCACCGGGCAAATGCGAGAAGAAGAGCGCCTTCTATGTCGATCCCAATCTCGATCTCACAGGAAAGCTCACGCAAGGCGATCACGATATCTGGCTGCGTGTCGCGGTCGCCGATGGCGGCGAAGCTTATGCCGCAATCGAAGCGACGGTGGACGCGGGTTGCAAGACGAGCGAGCAGCTTGTCGACACCTGTTCGGGCTATGCTGCCAATGATAAATGCCGCCTCGACGACGAAGAGGTCGATGGCGTCGTCACCTATCGCAACGGCGTCAAGACCGGGCTTAGCCCCCTGCCCCAGACCCGGTTGATCGGCACCGGCGCCTGCGCGACGCAGGTCAGCCGCGCCTTCTTCGAGCGCCAGCGCCGCTACGCCTGCACGGTCGATTTAGGCGCTGCCCCGCAGCCCGATCTCTCGCGCGGCGCTTATATCATCGATCATTCGACCGAGACTTTGCTCGCTGACCGGGTGAAGCATGCCGATGGCAGCGAAAGCCTGACGACCCGCAATTTTTCCTTGCCGGTGTTGGGCACCGTCAATGCCTGCGAGCCGATCTGCAAGACCCGCAAGCCGCAGGCCAACGCAGCCGTCGCACCCGATGGCGTGACGGGCGCGAAGCAGACCGACCCCATAGGCTGGGATAGTTTCTATCACGCCTGCCAGGACAGCAATGTCTGCCCCGCGGGCGAGGGCGAGGAACTGGTCCAGGGCTGTGGCTGCATCGATGATTTCCCCGAAGCGGTGGTGATGATGCAGACGGTACGCCTGGGCGGCGCCGACATGGTCTGCACGAGTGCCGTGCGATGAGGCGCGGACGCATCTTGCTCTTAGGGATGATCCTTCTCGTTGGCGGTGTCCCGCTGATGCCCAGCGCCGCATTCGCCCAGCAGCTCTGCGCGGTCGATCGCAATGGCAATGGCGACGCGGCCGACGACGGCGAAACGGCAAGCTGTCACCTCACCGGCGCGGGCGGATGGATGTGCCCCATTGGCGAAACCCTTTGTGAGGCCGATGGGACAGGTGTCATGCATTGCCCGCTGGGCGATCAGCATGCCTGCGCGGTGCCCGCGAGCGGCGGCGCGCCAAGCTGCTCGGCCAATGCCTGTATCGACACTGGCGCCAATCCCATCGTCGAGGAGCCCGTGGTGGATGATCCGGGCGTCGAGGCCGACGGCGGCGTCGATGCCGATGGTACTTGCCTTGGCACGATCGAGATTTTTTCCGGTCGTGCGGCGCGTTGCCGCCCTGCCGGTCTCAGCACGACCTTCCAGAATTGCTGCAAGGACAAGGGGAAAATCGTGAAGGACGGCATGGGCGGTTCGATCTCGTCGATCACGACGAAGATCGCGGTCGCCAAGGGCGTCTTCACCGGCATGAAAGCAGCCTACACCGCCTTCAGGGCCGGCGCGACCGCAAGCCAGGCGGCGAGCGCGGGCGCCAATGCGATCATCGTCGGCATCGATCCCACATCGATCGCGATCAGCCTTGCGGTCAATGTCATGATCGATCTGCTGCTCCAGGGTTGCGACCAACAGGATATGGAAGTGGGCATGCTGCGCGGTTCGGGCATGTGCCATGAGGTCGGCAGCTATTGTTCATCGAGCATCCTTGGCATCTGCGTGCAGAAGGCTCGGGGCCATTGCTGCTTCAACACCAAGCTTGGCCGTATCATCCAGGAACAGGGTCGCCCGCAACTGAAGGCCTTTAGCGCCATTGGCTGGGGCACCGCCAAGCAGCCCTATTGCCGCGGTTTTACACCGGAAGAATTCCAGGCGCTCGATTTCAGCAAAATGGACCTCTCCGAATATTACACGGAAATCGAGGCGCGTGCCCAATCCGACATCCAGATCGATATGAAGGACAAGATCGATGCCCATATGCAGACGATCAATAACTAGGCGCGCCCTGCTTCTGGCCGGGATCGTGTTTGCGCCCGCATGGCTCCAGGCGAGCCAACCGCAGACCCCGGCCGGTCAGCCGACGAGCGATAATGCGCGGACGCGGATTGAGGACCAGGGCGACGCGGCGCTCGAACGCGTAAAGCGCGCTGTCGGCAAAACCAGGGCATCCGCGCCGCCTTCGCCCGTTCTGCCCGCCAAAACTGACGCAGCGGCGCAACGGCGAGCTTTTAAGGGGATGAGCCAGCACAAGCATGACCCGGCCATGGCGGACCGTGTGCAGTCCGATGTTGCGGCCGCACGCCAAGCGCTGGAGACCGAGCGAGCCGTTGCAAGTCACCGGATCGCCCAAGCGCTCGGCCTCGAACAACCCGAAGAGGCGGCATTGGCCGGGGTCATGTCAGCCAACGGTGGGAAGAACCGGGTCCCGGTCCTGTTCGTGTCATCGTCCATGCCGGTCGAAACTTTGCGCACCTATGCAGGGCAGCTTGAACGTGTTGGCGGCGTGATGGCCTTTCGCGGCATGCCAGGCGGGATGCGGCAGGTAGCGCCGATGGCGAAATTGTCTGCCGCGATCCTGCGTATCGATCAGGGCTGCGAAGGTCCGGCCTGCGCCATGCGCGACGTGCAGCTGATCGTCGATCCGCTGGTCTTCCGGCAACATCGCGTCACACAGGTACCCGCGCTGGCGATGATCCCTGGCGATCCGACCAAGCCCTATTGCGAGCGCGACGAGGCCAGCCCCCGCGCGGCGCATCTCGTGCTGGGCGACGCCGCCCTGTCCGGGCTCCTGGAGGAATATGGCCGCCTTGGCGGCAAGGCGGAGGTGCAGGATGCTCTTGCTCGCATGGCGCGCCGGTAACCGGGTCTGGCACGAACTTAAGGATCTGCCGCTGCGCGCCGCCGTTGCGCTGGGCGCGAGCGGTCTGGGGCAACCGGCGCGCCCGGGGCAGCTCTTCAAAGCCTATGGGATCGTCCTGCCGATTGGTCTCTTCGCCTGGTGGGCGATGCCGCAGATCACTCTGGTCATGACGCCCTCTATCGATGCCTGGGTTGTGCACCGCTCGCCCGGCCCGGTCCGCCGCGGCGACCTCGTCTCGTTCATGCTCTCCGACCCGGTCGCTGGCCCCGCACCTGTCGCTGTCACCAAATATGCCTTGTGCATGCCCGGCGACCGGATCGTCATGGTCGAGAAGCCCGCCACCCTGGGTACGGGCCGCAACGGTTTCTATCATTGCAATGGCCAGCTCATGGGCGTCGCCAAGCCTGTAGCGCGCAGCGGCAAGGCGCTCGACCACTGGCGGCCGCAAAGTCCGCGCATTCCCGATGGCATGATCTTCGTCGGCTCAAGCCATCCCGATGGATATGATAGCCGCTATTATGGCCCGGTCGCGATCGAGCGGCTTACCCGCATGGAGAAGCTGCTGTGAAGCGCCTCCTCCCGCTGGCCGCCCCGCTCCTGCTGCTGCCGGTCAGCTTCGCAGGTGCGCAGGCCACATCGTCCGGTACGGGCGATCGCGGGGCGCGCGGCTATTGGTGGTATGAGACGCCCAGATCCGACGTTGCGGAAAAGGCTCCAGATGATGCCGTCCCCAAACCCGTCATTCCGCCGATGGTTGAATTGGCCAGATGGGCGCCGCCCCGGATCGCCAAGCTGATCGAACAGCAGCGCGATTATGCCGCGACGGTGTTGACCATCGACGCGGTCGCGGATTTCTGGCGGCTGCAGGACTTCGCCCGGCGCAAGGCGCGCGCCTTTGCCGGCGTCACCCAGCTTGCCATGCTGACCCACCCCGAACTCAATGCCCGCGCCGCCAATCCGATGGTAGGCGAAGCCCGCGATGCGCTCGGCGCGCAAAAGGATCAGGTCCGCCGCCACTATCTGCGCGCGCATGCCGGCGAATTTGCGCTCGTCATGTTCGCCCGGGAGTCCTGCGGCTATTGCAAGGTGCAATGGCCGATCGTCCAGCGGTTCCAGGACGAAATGGGCTGGCAGGTCAGCCTCATGGATCTTGATAGGAGGCCTGACCTCAAACAGCGCTTCGGGGTCGAGGTGACGCCGACAACCATGATCGTTCGCCGCAACAGTCCCCAGCGCATGGTGATCGCCGCGGGGGTCGAAACCTATCCCAATCTCGCGCAGATGGCCTATCAGGCCGTGAGACTACTGAGCGGCGATATCCGGCCCGAACAATGGCTGACGGGAGCCGGCGAGGAAGATGGCTTCTTCGATGCGCTCGCCAACGGGCCGGTCTCTTCAACTGATCCGCGCGTGATCGGCGGCGACCTCATCGACGCCCGGGAGCCCAGGCCGTGACGCGCTTCGGGAAAGCCCGGTTCGCCTGGGTGCTGATGGCGGTCTGGGCGCAGATGCAATCAATGGCCGATGCGCTGCACACAGATCGGGATCTGGCGAGGCGAGCGGCCATTCATCCGGTCTCGACAGCTGCGGACATGCGGCTTTGGCTCGCGCGCGTGCCGGCCACGCGCGACTTTCCTGCCGATTTCGACGTCATGCTGCGTGGCCAGGCCGCGCTCTACACTATCGAGATGAGCACATCGCCAGGCTGCCTGCCCTGCGGCGATCTGTGGAGAAAGTTGTCCACGTTCCGCGCCCGCTACGGCTGGCAGGTTCGGGCGCTGGGGCAAGAGGAAGCCATGCTGCGTTCCGGGCGCCTGGGCCTGCCGTGGGTCGGAAACCCGGTCGCTTGGGCGCGCCCGCTTAGCGACCCTAACCGCATGGTGCCGATCGCGATCGGTACCGATCATGGCGCCAATATCGCACGCAATGCCTGGCTTGCCGCCCGGATGCTGACGGGCACCAGGGCAGCAGTCGGCGTGCGCGCCATGTCGAAATTTACCGGGATCGTCGGCGTGAGGGCGCCGACCTCCTCCAGCCGAAAGCGACGCTGATCATGGCGGGGCGGCGTCGCTTGTCCATTTTCATGAGGAAGCCTGCCATGGGACATCATCCACATCGTCTGATCCTTACGCTCTCCATCATTGTCGCCTCGTGCGGTCACGCCGCCCCTGCCTATGCGCAAGGCTGGGCCGAAAGCTGGTTCGATAATGTCACCTATACTTCGCCCGGCAGCTTCGAGGACCAGACCCGCGGCTATGTGACCGCAGGCGGCATGTCGGGCCGGGTCGATGTGCACGACGATTATCTCATGAGCCTGACCCTGCCCAAGGTGAAGGCGGGCTGCGGCGGCATCGACATGTTTTTAGGCGGCATGTCGTTTCTCGACCCCGACTATCTGGTCCAGAAGCTGGAAACGATTCTGCAGGCCGCGCCGGCCGTGGCTTTTCAATATCTGCTCGAAACCCTGGATGAGAAGATGGGCAACATCATCTCGAAGATGGAAGCCGCCACCAATTATCTCAATTCCATCCAGGTGAACGACTGCCGTCTCGCCAACCGCATGGTCCAGATCGCCAAAGGCGACGATAACATGTCGGGGATAGTCGAGGAGATGACCGGCTACAAGTCGATCCGCGAAGGCTATGCCAATAGCTGGCAGCAGAGCCGCGAGAAGATCCAGGCGAATAAGGGCAATCCGACCGAAGATCTGAAAGATGCCCTCGCCAACTGCCCGGCCGAGGTCACCGACATCTTCAAGACCGGCTCACTGCTCGCCCATGCCGCCGCGCGCGTCGGCGCGTCCGACTGGGCAGGCGTGATGCGGGCGCGCGTGGGCGACGTCTATATGCGCTGGGACGCTAACGACAAAGTGCCGCTTTTCTCGGCCATCCCCGCCTGCCCGCGCCAGGACACCGAAAGCGCCGATGATTTCCTGACCGGGCGCGTACCGACCCGGGCGCTCAACATTCCCGCGACCGTCTCGGACTGCTCGGTGAACGGCGCCGGGCGCGGCGCACTGGTGCTGGCGCGCGAGCGGATGGACGCGATCGCCGTCAAGATCCGGACACGCGCGGCGCTCACATCTGAGGAAAAGCAGTTTATCGCCAATGTGCGGACCTTGCCGGTCTATCGCCTGCTCGAATGGGGCGTGCGGCAGGGCCTCACCGACAGCGTGATCGCCGATACCGACGAACTGGTCGCCCTGACCCTTGCCTATCAGATGCTCAACGATCTCACCCGCTCTATCGACTTCGCGCTCCAGAACGCCGAGCGCGGCGCGACCATAGCTGGCGCGGCAGACGCGGAAAACACCAACATCTGCCAGACCCGCATTCTGACCAAGGGCATCGAGCAGCTCCGCGAGCTGCGCGATGAGGTGCTGCGCCAGCGCGCGCAGATGCGCCAGTCCTATATGGCTGCCATGAGCCAGGCGAACCTGTCGGCAAGCTATGCCGGGGTCGTGCGCCAGCGTGACCGCGATGCCCGCGACGCCGCGGGCGCCAACGCCAACCGCAACCGGTGAGGCGAGCCATGCGCCAACTCATTCGCCTGGCATGCGTCCTGTTCGGCCTGCTGAGTGCCTCACCCGCTCTGGCCATCGATGCGAGCTATCACACCTGGGACGGCTTCTCCGAAACCGTCGATGCGTTTCACCTGGTGGCGATGATCTTTGGTGATCCCCGCTATGAGACGCTGGTCGTCATCATCGCGGTGGCCGGCATCGCGTTCGGCGCGGTCATCGCCAGTATCCGGGGATCGGGCATGGGCCTGGTCGCCTTCGGGTTCCAGATGCTGGTCGGCATCGGCCTATTTGCAGGCATGATCGCCACGACCGGCACCGTCCATATCTATGACCGGGTACGCAATGCCTATCAGCCGGTCGGCGACGTTCCCAATCTCATCGTGCTGGTGGCTGGCGTCACCAATCTGATGGAACGGGCGCTGGCTGAAACCATCGATGACAACACCACCGATCCCAATGCCAAGCTGGAATTTGGCGCAGGCGGCCATGCGTTCGACCTGTTCCTCAACGCAGTGTCGCCGCGCAGCCCGATCGTCGATACCTTCCTCGACGCGAGCGTGAAGGATTATGTGCGCCAATGCTATCCAGTGGCGCGTGTGTCTCCGGCCTATGGCGTCGATGACGATCAGCTGTTCCGGACCTCGACCGACCTCCCTGCCTCCTTTGCGGCGATGGCGGGCCCTGCGACCTTCTCGACCGTCTTCACGCCGAGCGACAAAGCGGGAACGACGATGAGCTGCGATGCAGCCTGGGCGTATATCGCCGACCGCCTGTCGGATGCCACATTGTTCGATGCCTATAGCGACCAGGTCTGCGCGCGCACCGGGTTCGATGTGAACCAGGCGAGCCAGCGCGATCGCTGCCGCCAGCAGATCGATGCGCTGGGTGACATGATGCTCGGCCAATCCATGAGCCGGCAAAAATTCCTCACCAACATCCTGCTCGGCCAGACCGTCGGCGACGTCCTGTTCGAGGATTCACCGGCGGCGACCGCGCGGGTAATGGCGAACCGGGCGATCGAGTCCAACGGGCTTGCGACGCTTTCGACGGCCAATGAGTGGATGCCGACCATCCGGGCTTCGGTGTTCGCGATCATGCTGATGATGATGCCGATCGCGCTGCTGTTCATCCTGACGCCGATCAACCTGCGGGTCGCAAGCTTTGCGCTGGGCCTGTTCGTCTTCGTCGCGCTGTGGGGCGTGATCGATGCCGGCATCTACCAGCTGACCCTGGGCCGGGCGATGGACGTGTTGGCCGAACTGCGCGCGACCAACGTCGCGGCCGATAGCTGGATCCTTGCGCCATCGGCCGCGATGAAGGCGCTCGCTATCTTCGGCTCGTTCCGAACAGCAGCGGCGGGCTTGGCAGGCGCGTTCGTGTTCACTGTGTTCCGCTTCTCGGGCAATATGTTCACCGCCTTCACGTCGGGTATGCTGGGTGTCCAGGGCCAGGGCAGCATGGCGGCGGCAACCGTCGGGACAAGCGAGGGCTACGCCTCCGCGCTCGAAGCGCAAGCTTCGGCCGGTGGCACGATGGCGCGACGCTCCACATCAGCGGGGTTCGGCGATTTTGGCGAGCGCAGCAGTTTTGGGCTCGATCGCGCATTTTCTTCAGCCGGGTCGGTCATCGGAGAACATGGCGGCGGCGCGACCGGAACTGCGGCGTTCGGGCTTGGCCGGGCCGATGCCGCGCGGGAACTGGGCGGGCTCTCTCCTGCCCTTGCCGGGCGGGATTTGAACGATCCTGCCACGGCCAGTGCGATCCGGGCCAATGCGGCGACCTCGGCGATCCACAATTTTGCGCAGGGAGATGCGCTGCGCAAGCTTGGCACGAGCTATTTCGGCGAAGGCCAGGGCGGCGAACGCGCTTTTGCCGCGTTCGCGCAGAATATGGTGCAGTGGAAGGCGTTCGGCGACAGCCAAGCCTATGAGATGATGCAGTCGGGCGCGCAGCGGCATTTTGAACGCAGTGGCTATGATGCAAAGGATGCGGCGCTCAAGGCGTCGACCGTGATCGCCCAGGCCGGTGCTGATCCAACCTTCGCCAAGATCACGGCCAACGCCTTCGATCAGGAACAGATGCTGCGCAATGACCTGACTGCCGCGCAGACGCAGGCTGGCGCGATGGAAGGACGACGGGACTATGCCGGCGACAGGGTTGCGGCGGTCGAGCGCGGCAATGTCGCGACGGAACAGGCCCATCGCACCGGGCATAATCAGGGGCAGCGCGAGGCCGCAGGGATGCTCGGCCTTTCCGTCACCGAGACCAGCCGGCGCATCGGGTTCATCAATGCGCTTTCGGGTGAAGCGCGATCGACCGCGATTAGCCAGTTGTCGCGTTCGACCGGGCGCAACGAGGCCCAGGTGCTCCGCGCCCTGGAAAGCTATAATGCCGCCGTGCAGGTGGGAACCGCAGACGGCGCTACGGCCGAGGCGACCCGTGAAGGGACCAGCGTCTATGGCCGCACACGCGAAGCCGCCGGTTATGATTTTGCCGAGCGGTCGGGCAAGCTTGATGCCCAGCGCGAGATCGGTCCTGATGGCGTGCGCAGCTCCGCCCAGATCGGTGAGCAGCGGCGTCAGGCGGATAATGCCGGTTTTGCACAAGGCGCTGCTGCGGCTGGCGTGTCGGCGCGCGAAGCCGCGCGTCTGGATTCTTTCATCCGCGCGCTGGCGGGCACTGCCGGAAACCAAGTCGATATGGCGCAAGGCGGTGCGGAAGGCATCGCCGATCGCGCACGCAACGAGCGACTGACCGGCATCGTCGACAAGGAGCGGCTCACCCGCACCCAGGCTCTGTTGCGCACTCATGGCGTGGAGCTGTCGAAGCGCCAGATCGCGATGGATCAGAATGGCGACATCGGCCTCAACCTGACGCCGGAACTGGCCGCACAGTTGTGGCGCGGGGGACTCATCAACGAAAGCCAGCTTGGCGCGATCGCCAATGGCGGGCACGCCCGGTTCAGCTTTGCGCATAATGATCTGCTCGTCTCCAGCAGCACCGGGTTCAGCCAATCTGCGCGCAACGACACCAGTACGCGGTTCGAAGCCGGCAAGCAGGCGGGGCCTGACACGATCGAGCATTTCCTGGGCAGCGGCGCGCAAGGCCAGGCCGCCATGGCCGACTGGTTGCGCGGCGGGTTCGAGATGGATCGGCGGGGTGACTGGCGGCTGAAACCGCAAGTTGCCGATACACTGGAACGCGATGTCACCGCGATCATGGTTCAGACCGGGTGGCAACGGTCGCTCTCGAGGTCCGCGGAGCATTCGACAGCGGATAGCCAGAGCATCTCGGGTGATCTCACAGCTTCAGCATCTAGGGGAGTTGGTACCGGTGGTAGAGGCGGCGCAGAAAAAGACAGTGGCAAAGGTAGCGCCACAGGCTCGTTGAGCGGCAGAGTGAACGCTGACATTTCCGATAGAGGGATAGCGGCCGTCTCGGCCCGATCATCAATCGACGTCGTGAATTATGATGTTCGGGAGGCGATCGCGTCCGCAGAGAAAGCAGCCTCTCGCTCAGGGCGTCCAGAAGAGGCATTCGCCAGAGAACTGGGCGAACGGGTTCTCGGCAATGACGGGATTCGTAACCGGTATTTGCAGCAGGCCGATTCAGGACGGGGTACGGTCGATGTCACCGGTCCGGTCACCTCGATGGAGCAGTCGTCGATCCTCAGTTCGGGGCGGTTGCTTTTCGATCGCGACCACGGAATGGCGGACGGGGATGCCAGCTTCAAGGAGCGCCGGGATCCATGATGTCAGTCCTGAATCACGCCGATGTGTCGAAGATGCATATCGCCCGATCTCGGATCGGATGGATCGGTATAGGGATCCATGACAGGTCTTTGCGAAGCCGGTCCTGGCGTAATCACCCATTCTCCGCAAGCAACCTTGGCTTTCAAAAATCCATAGCCGAGAGCCGCCACGACCGTGATCGGATTGAAGACGAAAATGAGCAGCACCATGGTGTTGGCCACGGAGGTATTCGTCCGGTCATACGGGATGGTTATCATGATCTCGAGGCTAATCCAGTACAGCAGCGCCGTTGCCCAATAGAGCTTCGCATACCATGGTCGCCAAAACCAATCGGCGGCACGCGGCGATGGCGCGCGCGCCTCATCTGCCTGTTCGACGTGATCAAAATCCTGCATCTGCAGAGCCTTTCCATCTGGAAAAATAGCACAGGTTCATCCGACTGGAAACCGATCCGCCTCGATCACTGTGGACCAATCGCCCATGGCCACCGCAAGTATCTTGCCCCCTCCTTTCCTCCCCCCCTCCATCGGGCTTTGTTTTACGGTTCCAACAAATGGGCGTACTTCAAATCCTGGACCCAGCCGCGATGAAGAAGAAGCGGCCCAGTCGAGATGCACCTCCCAGTCTTTCTACCGAAGCGGATGCCGCCATCCTGCGACTTGCCCGCCTCCTGGGTCGTCAGATCGCGCGCGAACTTGATCAGGAGCGACAGCAGCGAGAGAAGCGCACGGACGTCCCGCCAAAATCGTGCGAATGAGGTTTGCCTGTCCAGCCCTTTCAACATCAGATGAACCATTTTCGGGCGAATGTTACGGCAAATATGCTGATACTCCTTGCTGGTGTCGGCGTATTTTTGCGCCGAACGGCGGTGCAATTGCGATCTTGCCCACGGAATGATTTTATCTGAAAATCACGGTCTTTCCGAAGGACGATCTTGTGCCTGCGTTTGCATTCTATCTTATCTTTAACGAGGGCGAGCCATCGATGAGGCTGGTTGACGTGCCAGATGTTGACGCTGCGAAAACATGGGCAATGAATGCGATCAGATATGAGTCATTGCACAGCATTCGCTTCTGGGACGGTGTTCGCATTATCGAGGTGAAACGCCCTGCGATGCGGCAACCCAGACAGAAGCCAAGCGATGCAGAGGAGCGCGGAAAGCGTATGATTGCCATGAAAGCCAAAGGCATGAAACAGCGCGAAATTGCCGCAGCATTTGGGATCAGCATCGGCCGGGTGCGCGATGTCATGTCACGTGAGGAGGTGCGTGCCCGGGAGGAAGCTATTCAAACCAACCGTGCCGCATTGTCAGGCCGGGCCAACAACGTGTTACGACATTTAGTCATCGAGCCGGAAGCGGACCCTGCCGAGCGCGACCGGCTACTTCCGAAGCGGGTTGCAACATTGACGCGGGGTAAAATAATGAATGTAGGCAATTCGGGCAAAGTCACTCTTGCCGAGATTGAGGCCTGGCTGTGGGAACGAGGCCTTTGTCTTAGCGCCGGCATTCTTCCGTGTATTCGGGGCCGGGTCAGTGGGTTGGGCCTGTTGCAGCGTGCCGCGAAATGGCACGACGATCTGGGTATGCCGCATCTTTGCGCGCAGGTTAAGGGTTTCAAATGGGAGTGGGGTGAATGCATATGTTGAGACTGTCCAGAATGTCCGCTTCGAGAGACAAAATCAGGGAAGCCGACATTTGGAGCGCTTGAGCAGACAACAATTCTGCGGCAGAAACGCGCCTGTTTCAGCCGCCCAAGCGCTGCTCGGCAAGGCCCGATAGCGGACGGTCTGTCTAAGATGACGCCAAGTGGTCGATCTTACCTTGAAAGCATCTCTCAATCTTAAGCGTTGCCCGCCACGTCCATCTCAACAACAATTCCGCACCATCCTTTTGCGGCAGTCATCTTTTCGGTCACGACGACGCCGCCAGCGACCTCTTGCTCGAGTGCGACACCTGTTGTCAGTGCCCGCCGCAATCCATCCGAGCCAGATCTGCTAAGAGGCCGTTTCGAAAGGGGTTGAGCAGCTGAGGCACATGTGATTCCGGGAGTTTGCAGACATCTCGGAGGCAGGTATGTGGACCCCAGCCACCCGCGCGCAGCATACGCGGGTCTCGAAGCGATACCAGACGGATTTGATCGACGCGGAGTGGCAGTTGATCGCAGTTTTTCTGCCGATGCCCGGTTCGACCGGACGACGGCGCGGATGGCCGATGCGTGAGATCGTGAACGCCATTTTCTATGTTCTGCGCGGCGGGATCGCATGGCGCTTGCTGCCGAAAGACTTTCCGCCATGGCAGACGGTCTATCGCTGGTTTGCCCGTTTGCGGGACGAGGCCGTGTTCGAGCGGATAAACCACGCGCTGGTGATGGCGGATCGTCAACGCGTGGGGCGCGAAGCCAGCCCGAGCGCGGCCATCATCGACAGCCAGAGCGTCAAAACTACGGAAAGCGGCGGCCCACGGGGCTACGACGCCGGCAAGAAGATCAAGGGCCGCAAGCGCCATGCCTTGGTCGATACCGATGGCAGGGCGCTGCTGGTCGAACCCCACACCGCCGATGTGCAGGATCGTGATGGCGGCGGCGCAGTGCTGCAAATCTCCCGCAGCCTGTTCCCGTTCATCGAGAAGGTCTGGGCCGATGGTGGCTACAACCATGAGCGCGTCACCCAGGCCACCAATATCAAGGTCGAGATCGTCAACAAGATCACCGGTCAGACCGGCTTTGTCGTCCTGCCACGACGCTGGGTCGTCGAACGCTTCTTCGCATGGATCAACCGAAATCGCCGCCTGGCCAAGGATGTCGAGGCTACGCTGAAATCCGCAGCGGCCTTCCTCTACGCCGCCGCCGCACTGCTCATGATCCGCAGACTGGCACGGTCAGCATGAGTTTCGAAACCGACTCTAAGGATAGTTCGAATGCTGCTCTTTGCCTCGTCGCCAAGGGAATCTCGATCGAGCTTGCCCATCCGCGCTAATAAGTTATCCGCCGCCTTGCGAGTAAGAACCGCGCGCGTCGCGTCTGAACCGCCGCGGCTGGGGTAAATGTCGCATTTGCAAAAATCCGCATCTCCAATGTCGATTTTCGTAAGCTTGTCGTGCAACTTCACCATTAGCGCGACCGTCCCTGCCATACGGATCACAGGTGCAACTCCGAGGCCAATCCTTGCCAGATCCTGCAGCGCCCTGCGTTGGAGATCCTGCGCATAAATCGGCCTTAGCGTTCCAACAAATTCGAGGCCGGCCACCGAGTCCCGCGTTTTCAGGTCCTTTAGCTGCCACTCAACACTATATTGTACGCCCTTGATGATAATAAATTCTGCAAGTGACGATTTAGGCGCGTCATACGGTAACAACTGACCTTTGACGGTCAAAATCTGCTGGGCGGCCATTTTCCCGTTTCCTCGAACAACTAAGTCGCAGTCCGGCGTGAGCAATGCCCAAAGCGTCGGAATACCCCTCTTGACGGGATCAATGTAAAGGTCGCCTAATCGCATTTCCTTGTTCGTTGCGGGCCGCGGATCGACTCGCGCGAGATGGTAGAGTTCCGCGATCTTGGTCGTTCTGTCCTTGTCATATGCACCGTCGATCAGCGCCGCATGTTTGTCGAGCTGCTCACGTGTGGGGCGCTTGATGACATCGGCTGCAGCGACACCGATTGCGCCTAGAAGGCATTCGCCGAAGAACCATTCAAGGTAATCGAAGAGGCTTAGCCCTTCTTGGTCCAACCGGAATCGGACAAGATAAGCAAACTCTTTGAGCGTGAGCTGCTCGATGTCGCTTTTCATCGCGAGCCTGCCTTTTTCTACGCTATCGAGCCAGAATTTGAGTGCGTCGTGCAGCTTTCCTCCGAATGGATGCGACTGAATGATGTCCAGCAGCACATCTGCCGAAGGGTCCGAAACCTCAATGCTCGCTGGCTTCTGCGGCGCCTCGTCGGCCGCCTTCGCGAGTTTGACGATCTCAGATTTCATAATGAAACCGAAGCGGCTTGCGAAGACCTTACCCTCGTCGCCTGATATACCACGACGGTAGTCTTCGGCTTGGGCGCGCACATTCTTGGACGACATCAGGATCACCGAAGGATGCCGCTTTGCCGCCGTTGACGGCTTCAGCAACTCTTCGAGACGCTGGATCGATGCGGATTTGGCTAATTTGCCTTCTTCCTCCGTCGGCTCCATGCCCGAGGTTATGTCGCCATCTAGATAGAAGTCCGCGAAGATCAGGTCTGGCAAGGGCGCCTCCGCATCGCCATGAGGCGTATTGCGGCCCACGAGCGACAATTTTACGTCCTTACAGCGACCAAGCATTTCCAGCAGCGGATCGACGTCTTGTAGATTGTTGCTCAGCCTTGTTGAGAATACCCCGTTGGGATCAAATCGCGGGTCTCGCGTCAGGATATACTGGCGATGCAGCTTCGAGACGACACTAATCAATTCGTCTTCGACATATTCGCCATTGTTCATTTGGGAAAGGGCGGATCGCAGCGAGTCTTCATCGACCCCCAGCTCGACAATTAGGTTCTTCCCATCGGCACTCTCGAGAAATTCATAAAGCGGACCATAATCGCCCTCATCGAGAGCAGGAACGTCGAAGGCGTCGTCTAGCAGCAAAATGTTCTTGATGCCGCTCGCCTTGATGGCGGTGATTATGCGCGTGTCTGCGATCATTTGTTGGTACCCATATCGAGGACGAACATACTGAGCCGCTCCTTGCGATGGCGGCCTACTTCTTTGTCGAGGTAGAGGGTCCAACCGTGATATTCCGCGAGTTCGCGCGAGATATAGAGCCCCAGACCCCGCCCCTGGCCCGGCGGCTTCGAACTAATGAAGGGCTGAAATATCGTCTCGGAGCGCTCTGGATCAACACCGGGACCGTTGTCCTCCACGGTTACCGCTTTCAGGTCTGGGTCTACCTCGATCCACAGTTCGGGGTTAAAGCCCGTCTGGTATTCATATTGCATCTTTAGCCAGTAGACAGCGTTGGCGACAAGATTTTCGATTATCTGGACCACCATGCCACGAACGGCCTTAATGATGAGTGGGCGTTCGGGATCGAAATGGACTTTGATCATGTGCCGCCGAAATTGCTCGTCATGCCCGGCAAGTACAAAGGCAATTACTTCATTTACATTGAAAGTGGATTTCGACTGGCGCTTCTCGCCCGTCATTTCGTCAAACGCAGAGACGCGCTTCTGGAGTGTCACCAGTTGATCCTCAAGCGAACGCATAGCGGCTTGCTTGTCTTGTGCGGCAGCAGACGCCAGAACGCGAAGCGTATGCCTGACCGCTCGATCAAGCTCGTGAAAAATAAACTCAGTCATCAGGCCAATGCCAGCCAGATGGAGGAACTTTTCTCGGTCGCTTTCTGAGCGAGCAACCGACTTGTCCAACGTCGCGACCATTGTCGAGCACTGATCCATCAGATCGCGCGCCTTGAGGCCTACCTCACGAGCCAACGGAAGCTGGTCGCCAGACAGGTTGCTCTGCAGATTTTTCAACGCATCGCCGAGTTCGTCATGCGTGCGACGAAACTGCTGAGCATTGGCAATCTCGTCGCGTTTTGAGGTCTTTTCCAGCGTATCGGCAGAGTTGATCAATTGACGCATGTCGATGTGAACCGCCACCATGAGCATCTTGCGCAAGGCAGCTTCCGCATCCGATTCGATGAGGCCTTGGCGATTCGTCTGCTCGCTCAGCGCCAAATGTGACGAATGGATCAAAACCTGGCCGATTACCTGGCCTCTGTTAAGCTTGAAGCCGGATTCGCCGAACGCGTTGCGATCCAGCGCCAACCAGTCATCGCCGGGCTCACCATAAGGTAGAACTCTGTAGCCGTGACGAAAAAGCATGGGACCACCGGCCCACTCGGTGATTAGGTTTCTGGTAGCCTGCTGCTTTTCTGTCAGGCCTTCGATCGCGTCAACGACGAGGCGATTATACCAATATATATCTGCTTCGAAAGGCCCGAGATCGATCAACGCTTGAGGACGGATCCGAATATTCTCGAAAGCCGCATGGCCCTTTTTTCCACGCTTTTTTGAATCGCGCTGAGCCATGGAGTAGATTTCGGCGCCACGATATGTCGCGGAGAGCGCCTTGTCGCGCATCCGGTAATGCGTCGAAACCTTGAGGACTGGCTCGCTCTGCCCATTCTCGCTCTTCTCGAACGAGAACCGGATCGTGCAGACCGCATGCGCTGCATCTAACAGCTTCTGCGGGACGGAAGGCACCAAGACGCGGCTGCCATTGTAACGGACGATCAGCTTATCCTGCGCGAGGCCAGTAAACGGATTTATCATCCTCGCAACGCGCCCACGGATCACATCGTCAAAACGGCCAGGCGTCCAGTCTGCATTGAGCATCGACACCTGCACGACAGTTCCCTGGTCGCTTGGCTTCCCCTTTTTTGGTCCCGCGACGGGATAGATATTGATTTCTTCGATCGGGACCTCGCGCTCGTGGGAGAACAGACCCCAATTTATTCGAAGCCGACCGATAAAAGGCTGTTCCGCAGTCTCGGAGGTAACAAGCAAACGGTCGCCTAGGCGCATCGTTGATAGGCGACCCACGCCCTTGTCGCCCAGAAACTGAGCACCCTCCATATTTTCAGCGCGGCGTGAGCGCGTTCCGATAGTAAGGAAGACCTTGTCTAGGTCCTCCAGCGACATGCCGCCGCCACGATCGGTGACCTTTATCCAGTTGTAGCGCGCATAACTGGCTATCAGCGCCACTCTGAAACGGTTCGCATCACCCTGGTATCGCTCGAGGCGAACCATGAACTCCGCAACTGCAGCACGCGGAGCGCTATCGATCAAGCCATCGCGCACGATTTCAAGCACGTCCTCTGGAGCAGCGCCTTCGTCCAATTCCTCTAACGCCAGAGCGTAACTGCTATGCCGCAGCACGATTTGCGCTTCGATCTCGATCTTTGGAGAATCGGCATCGACAGCATTCTTGATCAGCTCGTAAATTGCGACTTCATCCGAACTGATCAGTTCTTTGCCAAGTTCCAGGACTGTCCGAGCGGCAAACTTAAACGCCATTGATTATTGTCCACCCCAGCCGAGCCTTGCCTAAGAGCAAGATGCCGCATTCCCTAGTATCGGCCCCACTGCGATAATGAAGTCCGTAATCAGCCGCGTAAACCCCAAGGATGAGGTTTATCATTTGGCAAGGCAATCGCATCGATAAGCTCCTCCGATAAGGGACCGTCCGATCATAACGAGCAGATCAGACAGCCCTCCGGCTCGACGTCATCGACTTCGGCACCGGCAATCACTGCGGAAAGCGGCAGGTTTTCTCGGCGAGCTACGCGGTTCGCATTGGATTTCTCCCAGTTGCGCTCGATCGCCTCCATGCGCTCCGGACGCTCTAATTCTGCAAGCGACTCCCTGCTGCACCATGTGAAGCCGTCGCTGACTAGTGCGCTGCGCTCCTCATACCATTTGGCCTTCTCGAACAGGTCAGGATGCTTGCGCTTGAGTCGGACCCATTCGATCTTCTGCTGGTAGAAGCAGAAGTAGCAACCTGACCGCGAGCGGCCCCACTCCATGTAGGGCGGAAGGCCGAGACCGCTGTCCTCGAGTATCCGCATGATGTCGGCGCGGACGAGGCCGTCCTCCTGAAACGGGTAGACGGCAGTGATGTTTGGCTTGGTGCTGATGTAGCCGGTCCGGTTCTCGTCGGCGCGCAGGCCGACATAGTTGATCGTCGGATCGTCGCCGATGTAATTCTCGAATGGCTTCAGCTTCAGCATCTTCGTGCACCACCGCCGGTGGTTCGAAGGCAGCATGTCACCGTAAACCGCAAGCCAGTGTTCGAAAGTGTCCTCCGGGGTGGTCCGCGTAACGGGCTGCCCCAAGATGCTCTCCAGTCTCGCCATGTAGTCGTAGGTCTCGGGCAGTTCCTTGCCCGTGTCGTGGAAGATATATTCCATATCGCTGACGCGGTCGCGAAGATAGACGGCGAGCGCCGCGCTGTCCTTGCCGCCGGAGAGGCTGAGGATGTGACGAGTCTTCAACTGGCCGTCCTTGCATTCGGTTCGGGGACGACCTGGTCGTCATGCTGCATGCTCTCGAGCGACAGCAACGCGGCGACGGTGTCCAAGCTTAGGTTAGCATCCGCCGCCATCCGCTCGATGCTGTGGATCGCGATGACTTGGTCGGAGCTCAGCTCATCAAGATCGACGATGACCGATCGTTCCTCGCCGTCCGCGCGGGTCAAGGAGACGCGAACTGCCTTGCGCTTGGAAGCGTTCTCGCCAAAGGCGGCGGCCTCGACGCGCCGGAAGTGCGCAGCCAAGTCCGCGAGGCGCGATCGCCACATCTCGACGTCATGGTCGAGCCAGCGCGAGGGAGGTTTGCCGATAATGGCGCCGCCGAGAGCCTCAGTCCACGAGTCTTCGCCAAGCGCGCCGTCGGCCAGCCTGGTGGCGAACGTCCGCAGCTGCTGCTCGCGAATTCTGAAGACGAGCCCTGCGGCTCGGTCGATGATCGCGGCACGGTCCGGTGCGTCCAGCGCCGCGAGCGCCTCGATCCGCATTCCTTCAAGCAACTTGGGGTAGCAGCTGCGCAACTCCGTCACTGCGGCATCGAGTCGCTTCACGAACCGGGTCGCAAGCTCGCGATCGGGACGGGCATTCGGCGCGAACGGTTCACTGCCACAAGCAATTGGCAGCTCATCGAACACTAGGTCGATGGGACTCCGCGCCTGGGAAAGGACCTTTCTGACGTTGCGCGCCTCGATGCTCAGTGCAGATGAATGTTGGACGTGGAAAGGCAGCTCCACGCCAAATTTGATCAGCGGATCAACTACGGTCCTGATGCCACTTTCCACGGGTGGCTGACCGAGAAGGGCCGCGATCCGGTGGAAGACGTCGGCGCGGACCCCCTCGAGCGACACCCACTGGAGGGTGAAGTGTTCGGGCGATTTGAGCATGCGCATAAACGCGGCGCCGTCGAGCCTCGTGCAGTAGGTTCCGCGCTCGAACAACGCCACTCGATATCCCGCCGCGACTAGGTTTATGGCGAGAAGCAGCGAGCACAGGCCACGCCGGACACCAAAGGGTTTCGCTTCGATCTCGGCATAGAGGTCGATGAGCGCCACACGGTCGCCATCGTTCGCGAGCCGAGCCTGCATCGCGTCAAGCGCGGGACGTAGCCGCAATGGATCGGCGTCGAGGGGTGGAGGGGCTAAAGTCCAAACACCGCCCTCCTCGCGATGCACATTTCCTCGCCGCAGTAACGAGAGATAGAGCGCGCGCTCGGGAGGATTCTTGTTTGGCTTGAATCCCAGCTCGGGATCGAGCGGCCGATCGAACATAGAGTCTATCAGGCGCTGTCGCGCGCCGGCACCGGCCGTCGTCAGCGCGTGTCGGTTTACGAGTTCGTTCTCGACTTTCGGCGCCTCAGAGTAGACCGCGTCGCACAGCGTCGAGATGCGGACGTGGGCAGGATTCAGCAGCGGCTGCGCCTTGCCATTCCAGAACAGGTCCAGTGGATCGCTCGGAGCATGGCCTCGCAACCCCAGCGCCGATTCAATCGAGGCGCAAAGCTTCCTCTCCAGCTCAGCGACTGTTCGTTCGATCTCCGCGGCCGCGTAGGCGTCCTCTTTCAGTTCAGCTGCGTTTGCCACCACCCATCTGTGACGAAGCAGGTCGATCATCGGTTGACCAAAACTCACCATTCGTCGGGACAGCCGCAGCCAGCATCGTCGAATGCTCCGCGGTGACCTCTGCCGCCCATGCGCGCGCGATGCGCAGCTCATCGTCACTGCCGCAGATCACCGCAACCAGACCGCCGTCCGCATCGCCATGTCCGGCATACCCCGCGAGGGCGGAGGCATAGGTGCACCTAACCGCGAACCGCCGGTTGGTTCCTGTCGTCACCGAGTGCCGGCGCGCCAAGACGTGCGCGCGGATGGGCAGGGCCGACAGATGCCTGGGAAGTTCGCGCAGAACCTGCTTCGCATCGACCTCGCGCTCCGCGTCAGCCCAGATCGCCGAAAGGTCGACACGGCGGCTCGTCCATAGACGTAGCTCCAAGCGCCCTGGGCGTTGAAACAGCAGTCCTCCATCCGCCAGCCGACGGATTGCGCTCCCGACTTCGTCCGCAGAGAACGCCGGTACGAGGACGTCTCGAACGCTATCCATGGTCGCCGCTAGGTCGGGGGCATCGAGCAGATTCAGAACGCCGATGGTCTTGAGGACCGCGGTCTCGATCGGGTCTGCATCAGCCGCCCGTTCAAGGACCGCACCGATGCGATCCCACTCGCCCGTTCCTGCACGTGAGGTAAGACGATGACCGAAGGACGAGGCGACATAGTCGAAGAAATGGTGAATCCCGTAGAGGCCATCGACCACCGGCGTCGCTGCGGCGAACGCCCTGAGGCTGTTCGGCTCCTCGCTTGCGGCGAAACCGAACAGTGAGCGCTCGTTCTGGCCGAAGGTCGCGAAGAACCGCGCCATGACCGGGACAGCGGAGGGATGGACCGGCCAGCAGCCGGCTGCGGCGGCGCCGTTACGAGGTCCAAGCCAACCAAGTGCGCGGACGCGCCGGACGGCATCGTCGTGCGCCTTGCGGACCTTTGCTGGCAGTAAAGCTTCCTCGACGCCCAGCGCCGCGGACAGAAGGGCGGCCGTATGCGAGAGGGGATGGTCGAATACCAGTTCCTCGAAACGCTCGGCTACCTTCTGCCACTCGGTCCGTCGCGCGGCGCGCCAGTCCTCGCCGTAAGATTGGAAGCCCTTATGGAGGATGAGGATTACAGAGAGCGGCACGTCCCCAGAGCGAGAGGCCGCCTCGGCTAGCGCCTGCAGCTGGTAAACGTCGGCGCCATCGTCATCGCCCGTATTCTCAACGAACTTGCCCATCTCGTCGACGACAAGTAGCAGGCCATCGAACTGGCCTGTGGCGTGCAGCCTGTCGCGCAACTCAACGATCGCTGCGAAGGGATCCTCGACCGCTAGCACCTCCCCTGATGCTTTCGTGCCGAGTAGGCCCTTCGTGGCGACGGCCTTGCGGATTGAGGATGTCAGGGCAGACGCAAGCCCGTCACGCGACCCGGTAACGAGAAGCGGAAACATGCGGGGCGCGCCGCCAATGGACTCAGCAAGCTGGCACACCGGCATTGCTTGGTCGCTCAGCCGAGGGTCGAGTGCCTGGACTAGCGCCAGGGCCAGCGCAGACTTACCCACTCCAAAGTCGCCGATCACGCGCCAGGCCCTGCGGGTTGAGCGTTCCTGCAGTCCGGTGATGACTTCGGAGGCGACGCGCTCGAGCCAAGGCGTCAAGACGAACGAGCGTCCCGCAGCTGGATCGCTGACATCTCTTTCCAGCGCCACCGACCGGTAGAACATTCCGGGCTGGCCTAGGAAATCGCCGACGGTCGTCGCACGGCTCATGCGTAGATCTCCCGGAGTCTTGCATCCGGGTCGGGTGTGCGGACGGCCGTGACGCTTCCAGAATCGCCGGACGGCCGATAGCTCCACAGAGCATTTGTGCGGTCCAGATGGTCGCGCAGGTCGTCGGCTTCGAGTCTTAACGTTGCGCCTGGGGAGCCTTCCGCGTGCGCAATATCCCTGAATGAGACGACGGATTCCGCGCCGTGCCGTTCCTGCCAGAAGCTAGCGATCGCATAATCGACGACCGCGGCGCCGATCTCGGAGATGGGGATGCGCGATAGCGCGAACACAGGCTCGATCCGATCGACACCACCGCGTCGCCGGCCAAGCCTGGCGACAAGACCCAGATCTACGAGCGGCCCGTCGAGGGCGTCCTCCGGCGAGGCCGAGCTCAGTGAACCAAGATAGCTGTGAAGGAAGATGTCGCCGTGCTGGACCAAGGTCACGTCAGAATGCCCATATCCGAGCCGCTGACCCTCGAGACGCATCTCCGCGAGCAATTCAGAGCGAGTGAAGTCGGGTCGCATACGGCGGTATAGGATATGGCGCCACGCGAAGAGGGGGCTCTCTACCGGCGTGCTTAGCTGCCAGTGCAGAAGCCACTGTGTTTCGACCCGTTCGATGTAGGGATCGAGGCCATCTTCCGCGAACACGGCCTCACCGAACGGCAACAGCTTCCAAGTGCCGCCCCGCGCCGAGGCTACACCGAACGCATCGAGCCAGAACCGCAGGGATCGCACCATGTTCTTGCCGAGGCCCAGCTCGAGGATCGCTCGCTCGTCGTCCTGGAGTGCTGCGGGATCTCTCGCGATCAGACGCACCGCCTTGGGGAGCCACGCGAAGCGGCACGCGAACGTCTCATGCCCGCTGAAGCGGGGGCGGATGGCAACGGCGTTCATGCATATCTCCGGACGGATTCGGCAGAAGAGAGGGCCGCGGCGATAAGTGCTCCAGCCTCCTCGACCTCCTGCTCCGTGTTCATCTTACCCAAACCGATGCGCACCGCACCCTCCCTCGCCCAGTCGGAAAGACCCATTGCCATAAGGACATGCGAGGGCCCAGGCACGCCGGACTGGCAAGCCGCGCCGGTCGATACCGCTACACGACCCCACAGACGGCTGACGGCGACATCTCCTGGCACGTGAGGGGTTGAGACGTGCAGGCTCCCGGCCAGCCGTTGGCTGGGACTCCCGTTGATTCTTAGCCCCTTCAACGCATCGAGCAGGTGCGCCTGAAGTGCGTCGCGCATCAGCAGCAGGCGCGCTTCGTCGTCGCCGGACTCCTCCACTCGCAGTTGCGCAGCGAAGGCAAGCGCCGCCGCCGATGGCACGTCGGGGCTGCCGAATACGTCGTGGGCCAAGGCGGCTGACGAAGTTGCCAACGTGCCTATGAGTGCGCCGGCGCGACGGGGACCGTAGAGCTTGGCTCCGCTGACGACGACGAGATCGGCGGCGACGACGTGCTTCATGTTGATGCGCCCGGCGGCTTGACTGGCATCGATCAGGTGTCGCGCGCCGCTGCGCGAGACCAGCTCGCCGATGGCTTCAAGATCGGTGACGGTGCCGACCTCGTTGTTCACCGCCATGGTGCATAGGAGATCCACTCCATTGTTCAGAGCGCGCTCGATGGCTTCGACTTGGGGTGCCCCCACCCCGTCGACCGGAAGCACGGTCAGGTGAACGCGTCCATCCCGCTCAGCCCGGTGCAATGATGAGAGGAGAGCGGGGTGTTCGACCGCTGTCGCGGCGATCCGAGGGAGGCGTTTGCCGGCACGAGCGATCGTGTCTTCGATAGCGAGCCAGAGTGCTGGAGATGCGCCAGGGGTGAACGTGACGTCCGCGGCATCACTCCCAAGGGTGTGAAGCAGGGCCTCAGCGGCTTCGTCCAGCTCACGCTTCGCCTGCACACCCGCGGCGTGCTCCGAACTGTTCGCATTGCCCGGTGCTGAGAGCATGGCAAGGCCGTGACGCTCCACAACGCGCGGATCGATGGGTGTCGCGGCCATGTTGTCCAAGTAAATAATCAAGTTACGCCCGGCCCCATATCATGCTGGTTACGCTACACGACGGCGATTTGCAGGTCACGAGCTTATTGCATCGGCCAGGCCTTTTCCGCCATATGTGTTGCCAAGCCTGTCGCCTGCGGCTGTATTGACTTAATGCATGAAATAGCGACCACGCCTGACGGATCCAACGGGAGGGAAGCGAGGCACAATCCGGACTGGACCCGGGACGAGACGATCCTTCTGTTCAATCTCTATCTGCGTGCGTCGCGTACGGAGAATACCCATCCGGAGGTGATCGCGCTTTCGCTGGTCCTTCGGGCCGCCGACCAGTGCTAGGAGCACGCCATTACGCGTGCTATGGCTGTGGAGACGGCTTCCATTTCCGAGTGGTAAGTGTGACTTGTAATGAACGGTGCAGGGCTGTCAGCGTGACATACGTTGACAATTTGCCGCGTATACGCCATCTACAGACTTACATGAGTGAATTACTGGTCGGTTCGGATTGCGATTCGGGCTGTTTGTGGGTCGCTCTGCGGTACGTTACGGTCGGGTAACCGGTGTTAGGTGCGTATATGCGGAGATCGTACTGTGCAGGCGCAGGTTTGAAGCTCGTCTCAGTCCTTCGCGAAGGACTCTAAAACACCCCCTGCTAGACCAGCCGGTCGCAGGGCGTAGCGTTTAAATGGAGATCTCCACGTACGCTCGATTTCCCGCTCACTACATCCTGCAATATGTGGCCAATTGCACGTCCATTTACGTTCATTACGTCAAAATGGAACCCGGGGTCGCTCTTTACCCCGTAGACGTGATATGCATTGAGCAGATGGAAGCCGTCTTTGCGACTTTCTAGGCCGATCGTCTGAACAGTCTTGTGGAAATGATCCTGCTGAAAGCCGGTATCCGCATCGAGCATATAGGCGCCGGTAATACCGGGCTTTTTCGGATTGGCGAAATCGCTACGATAGAGCGCTACATGATAATCGGAGAGAATTTCTGCAAAGCGTGCGGGGTCAGCCTGTACTGCCTTAGCGATAGCGTGGCCGCCAACCCGCTGAAAATTACGATCAGGTGCTAGTGGCGCATAGAGCGATTTGACGCGCTGAGTTACGGCAGCCATCACGCCCTCAACGATGGGTTCAAAGTCATCGATCGCAGCCTTGAGATCCTTAGTCGCGGGGAGCTGGGGGCTAGCAAGGCGTAGAAACAGGACGCCGCGCCCGAGATGGTCGAATGCTTCGTCGAACATTTGGTCGGAGCAGATAAGGACGACAATCTGCGGGCGCGAGCGCGCACAGGCGCTGACGTTGGTTTTGGCGTGCTCGCAGGTGGCTCGACTTCGCTTGCCCTTACTCGCTTCCAGCGCACAAGGTTGGTCCAGCTTACGGCAGAAATTGGTCGCGCTGCCTTCGCCGAAGATTACGTTGTTGGCAGCGTGGACCAGCCCGCGCAAATACGCGGCGCGCTTCTGCGCTTTCACTGGATAGGTCCGGCCGATGATGCGCACAGATCCGGCCTGATAGGATTTCTGAAGCTCGGATGCTTGGCGCTCGACACCAGGATCGTCGAAGCCGCAAAGCAAGTAAAGCCGCTTTAGCGGGACCATCGAAGAGCGCCAGCCTAGCGAGCGTCGCGAAGATGCTTGAGCACGGCGACGGGGATTGACCAGCCAGCAGCTACTGCAGGCGGCAAAATATCGACAATCGCGAGCAATTGTTCGAGCTGGCCGGAGCCCCCGCGCGGATGCGCGACCGCGCGTACAGGCTTTGCTGCCATGATTAGCTTCGAAACCGGCGCACCAACATCGCTCGCCCACTGCTCCACGCGGCGCTGGACCTCGATGCCGTCGACCGGTGCGTCGGACGGCGCGCCTAGGACATAATTTTCGGCAATTTCGAGCCATTTGCCTAGCGCCGGCATCTCAGTAGCATCGGTGAAGCCAACTTTTTCGAGGTTCAGGAAGCGGCGCTTGCCATCGAGTGGACGAATGAACGCCGCCCAGACTGCACGGTGGAAGCGTAGCGGCGCTACGTCCGAAACAACATTCGTATCCGAACCGCCGGCGCCGAGCGGCGCGACGAAATAGACCCCGGCTGGGTCCTCGGTGATTACGAAGGTGTCTTGGCAATAGGCCTCGACAAAAGTGGCAAGGCGACGCCGGGTCTTTGGCAAAACAACCTTTTCGCAGTCTGCCAGGGCGTTCAGATGGCGTTCGAACGGTACGCCAACACGCTTGGCAAATTCTCCGCCGACGAAGGTCAAGCGTACGGGGGCTCCTTTGCGATCATCAAATGCAGCATCGACAAGCCCCGTCAGATATATCTTAATGCTATCGATTGAAGAAAGTTGTTCGGCTAGGTCGGATTCAGGGCTCGTCATCAGTGCACTAGTACAAGAAGATGGCCGATGCGCAAGGCGTGGCCCAGCTCAGTATTGTGGTCACTACGCATCATGAACGATTGTATCGAAGAAGCACAGTTAGTGATGAACCAATGTCAAGATTCAGCCCACGCCGCCGCCGGTGCGAATGTCCGCATTTAGGGGCACTGGTGCCAGACCAGTTGATGGAAACGGAATGATGGGTTCCGACGAGAATGGCGTTCACGCGCTAGCTGGCGAACGGCATAAGTTGATCGAATCCCGCCGGATTAGCAGAAGACGGACTGCACCAGCGTCGTAAATATATGTCGGCAGATAGCCGACTAAAGCCTACGGTAGCACGCCGCGAGGGTCGATTGATCACGATCTCCAAGCCCCGCCCATCGACGTTGGCCGACCGCAGGGCAGTATAGAATCGCGCTCCAATTTTGATCGTGGCCCAAGATTGGCAAGAATGGTCAAATCTGTAGACTGCCCCAAAGCTCATCTCTGGAGACTCCAAATGCCCCGCGTAGCGCTTTATGCCCGCTATTCCGACGATAAGCAGAGCCCTGCATCGATCGACGATCAGTTTTTGATATGCCGTGAACAGGCGGCGCGCGAAGGCTGGCGGATTGTCGCTAATTATAAAGATGCAGCGATCTCGGGCGCGAGCGTCATACTCCGTCCTGGCATCCAGTCACTTTTGCAGGATGCTCAGATGGGGCGCTTCGACATTCTGCTAGCCGAGGCGTTGGATCGGGTGTCGCGCGACCAGGCCGACGTCGCCACGCTTTACAAGAATCTCCAGTTCGCCGGTGTGAAGATCGTCACCCTGGCCGAGGGTGAAGTTTCTGAACTGCATGTCGGCCTCAAGGGCACTATGAACGCGCTGTTCCTCAAGGATCTTGCAAAGAAGACCCATCGCGGTCTGCGCGGCCGCGTCGAGAAGGGCAAATCCGGGGGCGGGCTTTGCTTTGGCTATGACGTCGTGCGGCGCTTCTCCAGCGAAGGCGAACCGGTCCACGGTGAGCGCAGCATCAATGCCGCCGAAGCTGAAGTCATTCGCCAGGTTTTCCGACAGTTCGCCAACGGGCTCAGCCCCCACGCAATTGCCTGCCGCCTGAATGACTCCGGGATTTCAGCACCAACGGGCAAGCTCTGGACATCGACCACGATCCGCGGCCACGCCAAGCGCGGCACCGGCCTGCTCAACAATGAACTCTATATCGGCAAGCTCGTCTGGAACCGGCTGCGCTATCTGAAGAACCCGCAAACCGGCAAGCGGGTCTCCCGCATCAATCCCAAATCCGAATGGATTGTGACCGAGGTTCCCGACCTGCGGATCGTGGATGAAGAACTCTGGCAGGCCGTGAAGGCGAGGCAAGAGAATATCGCGATCCAATATGTCGACGTCATCGAGGCAACACGCTCCGCCCATACAGCTCTTAATCGCACGCATCGCCCGAAAAGCCTGCTGTCCGGCCTGGTTTACTGCGGCTGCTGCGGCGGTCCTTATTCCCTTCGCGGGCAGGGGCGGTTTGCCTGTTCGAACCATGTTGATACGAAAAGCTGCGCGAACGGGCATAGCATCACGCGCGACAAGCTGGAAGCGCGCGTCCTTGATGGTCTGCGCGATCGGATGATGACCCCCGATGTCGCGGCAGAAGCCATTCGGACCTATGTCGAGGAGAGCAACCGGATCAACCACCAGCGCCGCGCGTCGGAAATCGCTGATCGAACCGACCTGCAGAAAGTCCTCAAGGCGATCAAGGGCCTTGTGACACTCGCAAAGGAAGGCAAGGGCACACGGGCGCTTGTCGATGAGATTTTGGAATTGGAAGCGCAGGAGGATGCGATCCGCGCCCGGCTCGCTGCGGCACCGGTGGATGTTCCAGACATCCATCCCAACATCTCCGAGATTTATCGGCGCAAGGTCGAGCGACTGACGCACGCACTATCGCAGCCGGAAGAGCGCCAGGAAGCCGCCGATGCGTTGCGGGCGCTGATCGAGCGCATCGACCTCACGCCCGGAGCGAAGCGCGGTGAGGTCAACGCCATGCTCTACGGCGAGTTTGGCCGGATCCTGGAGTGGATCGAACAGCGTCGGTTGGCCGAGAATGCACAAAGCCCCAACGCTTTGGCGTCGGGGCTTTGTGGAATGTCGGTTTCGGTGGTTGCGGGAGGGCGCAGTCCCCGTTGGTATAATTGGCCTCCTCCCCCGCCTTCCTTGCTTACAGCATTGAGAATTCCCATGAGTTGCCCGCACAACTCCGCGTAGACCTGCCCTCGGCCAGGGCCGGGCGAGATGATGATTTTCCCAACGATCGACCGAATATCCTGGGCCACCTCATCCCGCAGCGCTGGGTCTTTCAGAGCCTCAATCAGATATGCAACGCGCCGCCGGTATAGCTCGGCGACGTTCGGATGGATGTCCGGGACCACTACCGAATGTTCAACGTGTCGATGTTGCAGTTCATCACGCTGCTGTTCCAGATCGCTCAATCGGGCCTTCATGGATGGCTGATACATGCCATCCTCAATCGCAGAGAGAATCCCTGCGATCGCGCGTTCGACCTTGTCTAAATTGCGGCGGTCCAGTTCCGCCTGAGCGCGTTGCTCCCGGTTCGCGGAATTGATTTGCTCGATGTAGCTCGCCACGGCCCGCTTCACTGCGTCCGCAGAGACGAGCCGCTCCGATATTCCATGAAGCGCACGTTTCTCCAGCATCTCACGCCGGATCGTTCGATTGTTGCTGCAGATGCCCTTTCGGAAGTGGTTGTTGCAGCCATACCGATCATTCACGATGATGGTACAGTTTCCACCACAAACGCCGCACTCGATCATGCCTGAGAACAGGAAGACCGGCCGATGCAGGCTGCGAAGCCGTTTTCCTTTCGATGCTCGAATTCCATCCGCAACTGCCTTGTAGCGTTCGCCAATTTCTTCCGCGCGTTGACGCGCCGCCTGCCACAACTCGTCAGTCAGGATGCGCATTTCCGGCACGTCCTTCCTAATCCATTCGGATTCAGGGTTGGGCCTAGAGACCCGCTTTCCCGTCGATGGGTTCTTGATGAATCTCTGCCGATTCCAGACCAGCACGCCGATGTAGAGTTCATTGTGGAGGATGCCGGTCTTGCGCGCCGCATGTCCTCTTATGGTCGTATCGGACCACTGTTTGCCGAATGGGCCGGGGACGTTATCGTGATTTAGGTCGCACGCGATCGCGCGCGGGCTCTTGCCATTGGAGAACTCTCGGAAGATCCGTTGGACGACGAGAGCTTCCGCCTCGTTGATTGATCTCTCCCCGCGAACCAGTTCGCCGCTCGCATCGACCCTCTTCAGCACGTTATAGCCGTAACACAGACCGCCGCCCGATTTGCCCTTCTCGACCCGCCCCCTTAGCCCTCGGTGCGTTTTCTTCGCGAGATCCTTGAGAAAAAGGGCATTCATCGTACCCTTCAGTCCTACGTGCAGCTCCGATATCTCGCCTTCTGCGATGGTGATCAGTTTCACGCCAGCGAACTGAAAGTGCTTATACAGAGTCGCGACATCAGCCTGATCTCTGGATATGCGATCGAGCGCTTCGGCAAGGATCGTGTCGAATTTGCCGAGCTGTGCGTCCTGAAGCAGCGATTGAATCCCCGGCCTCAGAATTACGGAGGCGCCGGAGATCGCGGCATCCTGATAGGTGCCGATGATGCGCCATCCCTCCCGGACGGCCTGATCGCGGCAAATGGCGAACTGGTCGTCAATCGAGGTCTGACTTTGCATATCGGTCGAGTATCGGGCGTAAAGCACAGTGCGGGTCAAGATGCGTCTCCGGTCGTGGGTGCCGGCCTGGTGCGAAAGGCTGCATGCCAAGGATTTAGTGTTCGAATGTTCAACCCTATGCCCTCCTTGGCATTACGGGTGACGAGAATGAGACTGTTGGACGCTGCCGTCGCAGCAACGAGCGAAGCGATAACCGAATGAACGTCGTCATTTCCTGAGGCGCTCCATGCGTCTGCCGCCTCCGCATCGACCGACAGGAGCCTATCCTCGAAGCTGTGCTTTGCCTCGTCCAGCCAATCCTGGAAGCGGACTGCCCCTTCGGGATCAGCCTCGCGGAGATCCCGTGCCCGCCGACGCAGTTCTCCCAAGCTGAGAACACTGAGAAACAGCCTGTTTGATTCCGTTTCCTTCAGAAACCGCTCGACGTTAGGATGCATC
Source organism: Sphingobium sp. GW456-12-10-14-TSB1 (assembly GCF_059424385.1). Lineage (NCBI taxonomy): Bacteria > Pseudomonadati > Pseudomonadota > Alphaproteobacteria > Sphingomonadales > Sphingobiaceae > Sphingobium > Sphingobium sp. GW456-12-10-14-TSB1. The sequence goes on from NZ_JBWKZI010000002.1 coordinate 255,912, forward strand.
GGCGTTCTCCGGGTTTCGAACAGCACGTCGGTACTCAGGAGGAAATTCTCATTCCCTTTCAACCCCTTCCCTCCCCTATCGTGCTGAATGTCGACGCAGGTGACGCAAGGTTCGCCTTGGGACCTCCCAACAACCAATCCTTAAAGTCCGGCCTTTGGGACGTCATGGCAGAATAGTCCGCAGCAGAGAGCAGCACCGCACGAGGTCGGCCATGGCGCGTGATCATTTGAGGTCCACGGGCCTGTGCCGTTTCAATCACTTCGCTGAGCTGGTCTTTCGCTTCTTGAAGCTGCCAGGCGCGCATATCCAAACCCTCTGCTATTTCGGCTAGAACTATAGCTCAATCATCTCTTTCTTCCAATGGGAGATCGCTTAATTCCGGCACGGCATTTGCGCGCCCTTTCCGCGCTATCTCCTCCCGAGCAAGGTGCCGGCCAATCGCGGCTGCTATGCGAAGAATCCGCTCGTCCAGCTCGCCCGCAGGGCTCCGCGATATCTGCGGCTCGCCGTTTGAATCGGTCATTGCGGCTTCCCCTCAGCAAGGGGAGATGAACCGTTTTCCCGTCGTTGAGGGACGGGTCTCGGCGGCTTGGGTGAAAATACATTCGTCCCGAACCTTGAAACCAGCCGCCGTGCAACGTTTTTGCGATAGCGTTCTTGCCGCCACGGTGTCGGGCTGTGATAGATGCCTACAGCCTGCCAATAACTCCCGCTTGTGCGCAACCCCGACAGGAACAACCACTTGGCGGCCTGCACGTTGAAACACGGATCGTTGATCAGCCAGGCGCGGACAAGGCCGGGATCTCGGTCGACCAGAACAGATAACCTGGCTACCCAGGAGCTGTTCACCTGGAGCGGCCCGAGGTCATGTGTTCCGTTGCTGTTCGGAACCTCGGCACCGATCCATCCGGCTTCCTGATCGCGGAGACCCCAAAGCGTCTTTTCAAGCCATGATCTGCCCGCCGATGCGAATTGAATACATCTGGCGATCTCACGTTCCGCGGCGGCAGACCCGATCGGAGGAGACGCCGTTGCAGCTGAGCCAGACAGGAAGAAGACGCCTGCTACGAGCGAAGGCAATGTATAGAGCCCCGACCGCCAGCGCGGGCGCACAAGGGGGACTCTCATATGCGCTTCCCCCTGACCAGGACGTGTTCACCGCGAACGAGGGCGAGAAGCTGATCTCCCGATATGATCTGGATATGGGGATGGCGAATGAGCAGCGTTCGGGTCGATGGTCCGGTTCGTCCAGTATGAATGAACAGCCCCGGCATACTCTTTGCTGCACATAGCTGCGCGAACGCTTCGACATGTTCGGGCCGTATCGTATCTGCATAGCGCTTGGCTTGGACAAGCCAGACCCAACCGCAGATTCTTACCTTCCCATCGATACCTCCGTCGCCGGTGTAGCGCCTGTTTCGGACGACTTCGATCGCGCGACGCTCAAAGCACTCTAGGAGCAGTTCCTCGAAAGCCAGGGGATCCATGCGGCGCAAGCGGGCGAAAATAACCGTTGGAGGTTGGGAGCGATCCCGTCCCTGCAATTGCCGGCACATGATGCGTGCCTGTCGACGTCGCCATCGATGCTTGACCGTGGTCCGCGAACCACGAAGGAACCAGACAAGGAGGACAATCCCGACGGCTGCAAACCATATGGCCCAATCAGCGATCATGGCCGCCTCCATGATCCTGGGACGGAGCGTGGGCAGGTTCGGCCGCCGGCTGGGGAACGGTCGCAGCAGCATGGCCGTCCTCCCGGTCATCGCCCCGATGGGCACTTCGGTCGAAAAGAGCTACAACCCACCGGTCCATGAAGGATGCAGCCGACTGCGCGCGCCCCGCGATGCGCTCAGCTAATCCTGTCGGCGGAGTACTCTCCGCAGATTCACGTCGCGCCGCCGGCTTGTCCTTACGCTCTTCGCGTTCGACACTTTGCTCGTCGCGAAGCTTGTCCCAGCGCTCGGCGTGGCGGGCCGACCGGCCCTTTAAGCTGTCCCGCTCGATCCGCCCCAACCCTTGGAGAGAAGATGTTTTCTCGCCCGTACGCTGCTTCAGCTTTTCGACCAGCTTCTCCCGGTTCTCCGTCCAGAGGCTGGCCCCGAAACTCGCGCGGGTGATCGCGGTGTAGAAGTTTTGCCCGGTGACGAGCGGCGAGTTGACGGGCGCCAGCACATAGACCCGGTCGTAGGTCTTGGACTGCGCCGAGTAGACGGTTTCGCCATAGCCATGGTCCCAGTTCTTGTGCTGGGAGAGATCGATCTCCTGGCTCCGCCCATCCCGATCCCATCGGATCGTGGCAACCGCACCGTCGAGACGTTCTACGGTGCCTCGCTCCGCATTCTTGATATCCAGTTCCTTGTTGACCAGACGCCACTGGATGCGGTCACCGGCGGCAAGGTCGCGTTGCTCCTCCTTGAACACATTGACCTGGGAGGCCCGCCCCAGACGGGGATCCCACTGGATCGTGCGGCCATGCTCATCAACCAGATTGACCGTCTGACGCCCTCGAGCGTCTCGTCCCACGCCAATCACCTTGTACTCGGCATCTCGGGCGATCCCGAGCCCGACATTGTCGCGGGAGAACACGACTACCTGACCGCGAGAGTAGAAGCGCGCGAAATGCTTCTCCTGGTCGGTCATGCCGGATGGCGACAGGATCGATAGCCTGGCTTCCTCGGCCGCGACCACTCCCTCCGTCTTGAGGGCTTCGCGTATCTTCGTATTGATGATGAGGCGGCTTGCATTGTCGAGGACGAGGATGTTGGTCTTTTCGCGCTGTTCAGGCGTCAAACGCACCCAATCGCCCACCAGCATTCCGGCCAGATTCTCGCCGCCCTCTCCCGTCGTGACCTTGTCCAGGGCGCCAATGGAGCCATTATAATTCTGGAGGCGTGCAAGACGGACGGCCTTAGTGATGCCATCGGCCTCGTGCCGTATCGGATCTTTGAGTTCCGCCTTGGGCATGCCAAAGCGCATCATCAACCAGAAGGGCTTGCCTTGTTCGATAGCCCCCGTCTGCCGGGTGTCGCCAAGCAAGATGAGACGAGCACCCGTGGCGCGACTGATCTCGAGCAGTCGGATTGCCTGGCGATTACCAAGCTGACCGGCTTCGTCGACCACCAGAACATGGCTATCGTCAAGCCTGGCCCCTCCCGAGGCGAGCAAACTGGCAACCGTGCGTGATTCGATATTGGCCTTTTGACCCAGCTCGCTGGCGGCCGATGAGGTGGGAGCCAACGCGATCAGGGTAGCACCCTCTCCCACTGCTTCACGCAATGCGCCGATGATCGTCGACTTGCCGGAGCCGGCAACACCATGCACGGCGACAACCCGGTGGTCGGTCGTTCCTATATGGAGAAGCGCCGTTCTCTGCTCGGGCTTGAGATTGCGGGCAATTCCGGCGTCGCGGAGCGCTTCAACCGATGCCAGAGGCCTAGCATCGTTAAGGGCAAGCGCCAAATGGTCCGACAAAGCTATTTCCAGGCGGGCCGTCTTCCGGGTCGTGCGCCCGCGCGTATGGATTTCGTCGCCGGTGCGATGCCGGGTTTCCAGCAGCTTCGCTCGCGCCTGATGCTCCTCGACCACGGGGCGAATATCGGAGAGGCGTACTTCCCCTACATGTGATGCCAATGCCGACTGCAACAACCGACCGAGATTGTTGACCGCCTCTTTGCCTTCCGACTGGCGCAGGCCGAACAGCATGGCTCGCGCCGCCGTCTGCGCTTCCACCTCGATACCGTGCTCACCGATTTTCTCTGCGTCGGCGCGCGCCTCCATCACCGCCTCGGCATGTTTGCCAAGCCGTCCGTCCCACCGCTGATGCAGCTCTTCGAGTGAGATTTTCTGCTTTGGTCCCCGGGTGGCATAGAAGGATTTCTGCCGTGCCGCCTGCCCGGTCAGGCCATGCTCTGCGGCATGGGCCTCGATCTGTTCGGCGCGTTGCGACATGTCTGTGATCAGGTCCTTGGGGACGCCCCTGATCTCGAACAGACCACGACGCGGGTCGAACTCGACATCGTAGCCGCGCTCCCGGAGGAGATGTGCCAGTTCATTGCGATACACCTGACCGGCCGCCATCTGCTCGGCGAACATCGCTCGCGTTTCCAGGCTGACCTTCTTCGCTCCATCCCGCTCGTCGGTGATGTTCATGACGACTACGTGCGTATGGAGATGGGGATCGAGCTCGCGAGAGGCATGCTCGGTGAAGCGTGCCCAGATCAGCCGGCCGGTCGTCTTCTCGGTGACCTCCCCATCGACGCGGTGCCGCATCGTGGCATGTTCCTCGAGGTAGGTGAGTGCGACACCGACTGCCTGCTCATGGGCCTCGATGATCCGTTCATCGCCGGCGACCAGCGCCATGATCGATACCGATTTGGGCGCGTTGACCGCGAAGTCCCACCCCGGATGATGTTGGATGTTGCCGTCTTTCCGGCGGCGGCCGAGTTGTTGATCACCAACCTTGCCGGCGAGAAGCTCCTTGAAAATGCCGGGATCGACCTTCCCTTCAAGGCCGAGTTCAGCGGCCACCTTACCACCCCATTCGGAATGCTCGTCGGCGCCTTTGGTGTAATAGTCGCCGACAGTATAATAGCGGGCGATGTTCGCGGGTTTTCCCTTGAGGCGGATGGGATTGATCATGCCGGCCTCGCGACGTTGCGGGCACCATCATGGCGCCCATGCTGGCTAAGACGGAACCCGGCGGGCTTGCCGAACAGTTCGAGTGGCGGTGAAGTGGGCGCCCGTTCATCGGCCCCATTTGATTGCGTCGATGGCGTGGATTTTGCACTTGGGACGCCACCCGATGTTCCCATCTCGTCTGATGGCGAAGGAAGCGGGAGTTCGGCCTCTTGCGCCTTCGGCTCCGTCCGGCGTCGTTTGGGTGCCCCCGCTTTTGGCCTGGCCGGCGTAGCCGGAGTTACCGAAGGTGGGGACGCAGGGGGGACCGCGACCGCGAGCCGAACGGGCGGTGTTCCACGCTCCTCGAACGCCTCAGCGACGGAGGCGACCTTGTTATAGCGGTCCTCGAACCGGACCACAGGCAGGCTGCGTCCGAAGCGCAGATAGCCGATGAGGTTGGGCAGATTGGTGACCTCGGTGTGCATTACCAGAGGTCGCGTCACCTGCATCCGCGAGAGGTTCACACCATCGCGCATATCGTTCACGCCGTAGGACATGCCCTCGTTGGCTTCGACCTGTTCGACCTGCCCCAGATTCTCGCTGACATGCTTTGCGGTCGGCGTGTCGTTGGCGCGCAGCGCCACCCAGGTCGAGCAGTAGCCGGTGATCGCGGCGGCATCCTGGATGCCATAGGTTGCTTCCAATTGCGGGTAGCTCTGGAACCCCAGGATGCCGCAGCCGCCATACTTCCGGGCGCGAGCAAGGAAGTCGCCGAGCGACGGCAGGCGCTGGAGCGTCGGCAACTCGTCGATCACGCAATAGAGGCGGCGGTTGCGATCCGGCGTCATGCTCATGATCGCGCTGATCGCGATATCAAGCCACACCGTGATCAGGGGACGGAGCGAAGGAAGCTGGTCCGCCTTTACAGTGATGAAGAGCCAGCTGTCGTCCTTCTCATTGGCGACCCAGTCGCGGATCGAGAAACCGTCTGCGGTGTCATCGAGATAGGCGAAGCTGCGCATCACTGAGGCGAGCTCGGCCTGGATGCCGGCGCTGGTGCGTTCCCCCTCCGTCGAGATGAATGCCGCCGCGTCTGTACCGACAGCGAACGCGGCGAGGTCCTTCAGCTTGGAGCGCAATAACGTGTCGAGCAGGATCGAGACCAGGGTGCGCTCCTGCCGGGCCAGCTTCCGTAAGACGGCAACCAGCGTGCCGCGCGCAGCCTTCGCCCAGAAGGGATCGCCGGCCTTGTCGGGAATCGTGGACTCGGCGATCTGATCGTAGTGATAGTCCCGCGGGACATCGACCCAGGGCGACCAGCAATCCGCCCGCGCATCGAGCGGATTGAGCAGAACGTCGATCCCCGGCCGATAGAATTTTTCGACGAAGGTTCCAGCCGTATCGTAAACGATGGCCCGCCGTTTCCGCTTCCGGATTCCGTCGAGCATCTTGACGATGATGTTGGTCTTGCCGGTGCCGGGGGCGCCGCAGATCAGGATGTGCTCGGGCTCGAACGCATCGGGGACATTGACACCGCCAATGTCGAAGCTCCCCTTGGCATGACGCCACAGGGCGCGACGAACCTGCCGCACGGTTCCGAACCGCGCGCCGCGCAGGAACTGGTTCGAGCCGAGTCCCCGTCCGGTGCGAGTGAAGTAGAACCAGGCCCACCCCAGCATGGCGAGGGCGAACAGGCCGGAGATTGCCGCTCCATGGAGCAGATAGGTCTCGAAGGCAGCGAGCGTCTTGTGGGCGACACCGGAATCGAGGAGCGCCTTCGGGCTGGTCCAGTACTGCTTGCCTGCCGGTGTCCTGAACAGGATCGGGGTGACGTTGCCGGGAACGGCATCCCCCATGACAGCGGCCTGGCCGAGCTTCACAAGAACGAAGCGCTCGTACTCGGACGACTTTTCGAGCGCGTACCAGATGATGCCGCCGATCCAGATCACCAGCCCCGCAAGAAAGGTCTGGTAGAAGACCTGGGTGGTCATGCGGACGTTGTGGACGATGGCCTGGCCGCCGCGGGTCCAGGAGCCGAGCGTGTCGTGACGAAAGATGCTCATGGCCGGTCCTGCTCGGGATCGAGCAGCCCCCTTTCGCGGAGGAGTCGGCGCGCTTCACCCAATCCCTTCTGGAGGATGTCAGGCGAGCGCTCGCCGACCGACGTGGCGAGAATCGCGAAGGCCTGGATGGCCGTCGCATGGAGCTCGTCGAAGCGGGCATGATAGCCCGAAGGATCGGTACCTTCGAAGCGTTCGAGTATGTCGCGACAATAGGTCGCGGCGCCGAGACCCGCATTGCGCGCCTGGACAGAAAGGCGCGCATAGAGGTCATCGTCTATGCGAATTGTGATGCGTGCCAAGCGGCGGACTCCTTGTCCGGCACGCCAGCAACGTGGTGAAGCAACCCTCTTATAGCCGAATTACGACGTGATCTCAACAATTTATCGAAACTGCCGCCGGCAGCCATTAAGTGCCAAGGCAGATCAATCGCTTAAGCGCGGAAACAATGCGGCCTGGCTGCCGCCGGCAGCCGATCGGTGCCAGATCGACAGCCATTCTGTGCCGGCTAAAAATGGCGGATATCCGCGCGATTCACGCCCGCAGCACCCGTGCGTGGGGTGCATTCTCCTCGCCTGCGGCGTGCGTCCCTCTTCCGCAGCGCTCGCCCGCTGCGCCCTGTCGATCCCGATCGACGCGGGTTTCCCCGTCAGGGGAGCCGCGTTCGATCGGTTGCGCTCCGTCGTCAGGAATGCGTTGCAAGCGGATGCTCCTTGGAAGATAGTCGGGGTTGGCGGGCAGACCTCCTTTCCAAGAAGGAGTCCAAGAATGCCCAAGATGACGGAACGGGAACGGCTCGCGAAGATCGAGGCCGACCAGCGCAATCTCGCGCAGGAAGCCGAGACGGTGCGGCGTGGATTGCGCGCGCATTATGGCAGGCTCGCGTCGGAGCTTGCGGTCGAGAGACTGAGCGAGCGCGAGTTTCGCGATGTGCTCGGCCAAGCGATCAGGATCGGCGGCGGCGCGGCGCTGGCTGCACTGAAGGCGCTTCCGGCCGCGACCGATGATCCGCCCGAACGGCGCGCACCGACGAAGGCCCGCGCTGCTGGTGGGATGAAGTCCGGCGCTACGCCGCCTCCCGGTTCGGATGCCGGAGACGGAAGCCAGGGGACGGTGCATCCTTAGCGGAAAGGGGAGCGACGTTGGCGGGCGGGACGCCCGCCAAAAGGAGCGGCGCGGGGGAAACCGCTCGGGTTTCCCCCGCTCGTGCGACAAGCACGACAAGGGACCGGCGGCGGTGTCCCGCGCCGGTCCCTTCTTGGGCTGGTGGTCCGGTCAGGCCGCTATGACGCGGCGCTTGCGTTTAATCGGCACATCGGGTTCCTGATCGGTTCGCATGAAAACATGGGTCGGGACGCGGTGGCCCTTCTCCGGGTTGAACAGGTCATAGAGGCTCGATTGTATGCCGGAGCCTTCGCATAGCAGCGCCTCGACGGGCATAAGCTCGGCAATGTCGCGATTGCGCTTGAAGCCCTTGCCCTTCCCGCGTCCATAGAGGCCGAACGCGATACAGATAACGCCGCGTTGCGCCGCCCATGCGGCTGCCGCTGCGTCCACCCCGGCGCGCTGTCCGGTCGTGACAAGCACCATGTTCGGGATGCGTGTCCTGATCTGGTCGAGGCGCCCCCAGATAATGCGCCAATCGTGCCAGTCCTGCGGGCCGGATACGACGACGACAGGGCCTTGCGGGTCGTATCGGTCGCGCCGCCGTTCGGATCGCGCGCGCAGGAAGTCGAGCGCGGAAATCTGGCTTGCGGTGGTGACGTGGGACGCGCGCGATCCCTTGGCAGGCGACCACGGGCGACCGGCATAGGCGCGATACATCGCGGCGGCATAGTCGCGCATGGCTTCCATCGCGCCGCGCTGTTCGGCCACCGACTGGCATTCAAGCTGGGTGTTTTCCAGTTCCTTGTTGAACACCTCGCCCGGTTCCAGACGGCGGGCCATGTCGCGCAGGGTGTCGGCAAGCCGATCCTCGCGGCTTTCCAGTTTGTTCGCCACGAAATGGAAGCTGTTGACGAAGCCCCAAGCGAGTTCCGGTGCGAGCGGGTCAAGCCGCGTGTCGGTCAGCAGGTCGAAGATGGCGGCGACGATGCCGCCGCATTCCGCCTGCGCCGCGATCGGATCGGGCATCGTGTGTTCGGCGGGTTCCTCGCCCGCGTCGATGATGGTGAGCGGCAAGGGGTCGCTGAAGGACGCCACGAAGTCGGGCGTTGCGGTCATTTCCGCATAGAGTTCCGGCAGGTCGGCAAAGCTGCTAACGCTGCGCAAGGCCGTTGGCTTGCTCATGGGAATGGCTCCTAGTGAGGGGATGACGGTTCAGGGTCCGGGGAAGCGTTCCAGCGCTCCCCCGGCCCGCCTTTGATGCGGCTTAGAAGGGCACCTCATCGTCAAGGCCGCGCCCGTTGCCGGTATATTCGCCGCCCGGTCCTGCGGTGCTGCCGCCGGAGAAGCCGCCGCCCGAACGCCCGCCGAAGCCGCCTTGCCGCTGGCCGCCATTGGCACGATTGCCGAAGCCGCCGCTCTGCGTGTCGCGCTCGCGTTCACGCCGCCACTGGACATCAAAGCCGTTCGTCTCGTCCCCGAAAAGGGCGATGGGCAGCGGCTCGCGGAAGCTGGGATCGTCGATCATGCCGGACAGGAAGAGTTCGTCATTGGACTTCATGCGGCGTTCCCAGACCACACCGATCTGGATTTCGTCGCCCGCCTCGTTCGTCTCGTAAATCTCATAGACGGGGGCGCTGTCGCTCTGCCGATCTTCGACGCGCTTCATGATAAGGTAAGGAAAGCGCATCCTGCGAGTGGCGATCTTGCCGACAATATCACCGACGCGCTCGTCAAACTTGAAGCTACCGATCTTCATGATTTCATCCTTTCTCTGTGCTGTGACCCGTTTCTCTTTCCGGCCACATCAAGACCCTACTCCCTCCCCTCCATTACTTCCATGTCATTGATTTCTTGACAGATTTCATCGTACTTGGTGAGCCCGAGCATCGAACGGCCGCGTCAGCGGCCCAACAGGCACAAAGACGCACCGGCCGCTTGCGGCCGGTTCTGCTTGAATGGAAAGGGAGCGTGGGCCGGCTCGATCGTCATCGCACCCGGAGCCGCCCTCGCAGGTCCGAAGGCGCAGGACCGGGGCGGGGATGCAACAGGCACGAGAGCCTAGCGTAGCTTGCTGAAAATGGGCCGGCGCTGCTGCGACAAGCGGACAAACATCGCCGGCCCATTTTCAGCTAGCGGAGCTTGGCTCTGCAACTCGTTGCATCCCCGCCCCGGTCCTGCAACGCGCGGATCCTGCGAGGGCGGCGAAGGGGGTGATGCGATCGGGCTGGCTCCACGATCCTCATCGCGCGACTAGCGCGATTCCTTAGGCGAAGCCTGCATTGCGATGGTCGTGCGGCTGGACTGTTCGGTTCAGGGGGAAGCGCTCCGCTCGCGCCGCACGCCCGCGGAAGGGATCGTTGCCGCGAAGCGGACAAGACCCCGCAGGGGGCTTGGTCGGAGCGAAGCGGAGATAGAGCCCGGTGCCCGCTTGCGGGCATCCGCCATACCGGCCACGGCCTGTCGGATCTTTGCGAACAGTTACAGCGGCTCAAGGATTTCGCCGCCGCCACGCCGGATTTCGAGGCAATCGCCGCAGAGCCTGAGCGACGGCACGCCCGGCATCGCTTCGGCGGCGTTCACGAGGCGATAGTCCTTGGCCGGGTCGCCGCATGCCGAGCAGACATCAGGCGATCCCATGCGCTGGATGGAGAGGCGGGCGATGGCGCCGAGCCGGGGCTCCACACGGTCCACGATCGAGAACCATAGGTCCGAATGCGGCGCGATCCGCTGAAGATGGGGAGCGACTTCTTCGGGATGGTGACGCTGAAGCCAGGCAAGAGCGACCTCGCGGCGCGTCTGGTCGCCGATAACGAGCTGCCGATAAAGAGCTACGAGTTGCGCGGTGGTGGCCCTGCCGTTGGCGTCCAGAGCGCGCTCATAATGGGCGAGATTGACGGCGAAGCGCAGGCCGCCTGTATGGAACTCGCAAATGGTGCTGAGGCAATATTCGAGGAGGCCGGCATCACGGGGCGATCCTGCGCTCGCCTCCATATGGTCGAGATCATAGTGCCATGGGTTGACCGCGAGGTCGGCTCGCCAGAGGTCGAGATAGCCGCTCTCGCGATAGACGCGGGCGATCTCCTCGTCCCATTCCGGATGGTCTTGCACGAGCCGGTCGAGGTCGTTGAAGTTCTCCACCGATGGATCGAGCTGCCGCGCGGCGGCCAATATCCGGTTCTGGATGTCCTGCATGCCGGCGATCGGATTGGGGCGCGCGGCCCATGCCGCCAACTCAGCGGGCGACACCGTCTCCGTCATGTCCGCAAGCTCCGCGAGAAGAGGGCTGCGCCGGATCTGCTCAGGCGTGCAATAGTCGGGGTCGGCCACGAGGTGGACGCCCGCGCTGGCGAAAGCACGCGCGACAAGGCGCGAGCAGAAGAGCTGTCGCGTCCTTGGCTTGGGCCCGGTCAGGACCGATCGCACGGCTTCGCTTTTGGAGTAGCGCGTGCCGATCTCGGAGCGTGCGAAATCGATGATGGTGCCGAGCTGAACCTCTGTCAGGGACTGGCGGAGGCGCAAGACAGCGACATGATCGTCCGGTCCGTAAAGTTCGCGCTGGATGTTGTGCGCCTGCACGCCGTCATTGGTAGAGTCGATGATGGAGCCGTGCTGGACGCAGATCATCGCGTGGGAGACCTGACCTTTGCTCGCGATGCGGATGGCCTTGCTCACCTTGCCGCTGGACGCGGTGAGGATGATGTCGCCCGGCATGAGCCGTTCGACCTTGATGCGGCGGATCTCTTCGTCAGGCATGGCGCACCGTCAGCGCAGGTTGTTGAAATCGAGCGTTCGAGCGAGAGCGCTGCGAACCATAGCGCTTTATGCGATGTTGAAGAGGCCGGATTATTGGCTGACAGGGCCGATCCAGAGAATCTCGAGAACGCTGGGTCCGCGTTGCCATGCCTCGACTTGCACCATATTGCCTTCGTGAACGCACATATCTTCGAGCGTATCAAGACGCCAGACCGGCCCGTCCTCGATTTCGAGGAGTGGACCTCGTTCACTGATACGGACGATTCCGCGCAGACGGAGCGGCGGCCTGCTTTCGGTCATCCGAAAATACTTTCGGACTGGCCTGGATATGCGTCGAGATATAGGAGAAAAGTTGAACCGGACATAATCCGTCCATGGCACGACAGACGTGGCGGTTGCAATCTTGTTCGAATTATGTTCTTCCAGCCATGGAGGTGCACGCTATGATCCGCGACTATCTCGCCGGCTATGATTTCAACCTGCCGCTGAACGATGCTGCGGTCGATCCCGAGCTGCCGCTGGTGCGCCGGCGGCTGGCAAGCCTCGCGGCGAGCGAGGGTCTCGATGGCGGCTATTATGAAGCGCAGGAACTGGCCGAGGCGTTTCTGGACGCGGCGCGCGAGGCGAATGAAGAGATCGAGGATGACGACAGCCCGGCGCGTCGGCGGCTGCGCGACATCCTCGAGCGCGACCTCGACTATCAGCGCGAGATGTTCGAGGAAGTTTGCGAGTTGCCGCTCGCCGATGCGGCCGCGCATCTTTGTTGGCTCACCGATCTCATGAAGCGGCGCGTCGACATGGCGCGGCCGATTGCCGATATTCTCGGTCAGACGGGCCAGTAGCCGGAAGGTGATGGAGGGGGCGGTCGCCGCCCGGCGAAGCTGCCTCTTTCCCGCGTGCCGCACAACGAGGCCTATCGGCGTCTGGCCGGGTCGCGCATTGATCGGCGTGCTTGTGAAACTGCCCGCCAGAGATCGCATCCGGCGCCTTATGATCTCTCGATCGGCGATGGTTTTCGCGCCGGATTCTCGGGGAGGTCAGGCGGCAAGGCCGGGCGGCGCCAGATGTCCCTGTTGCCGTCCGCATGGACCACGGCAAGACCCCGCGCATCGAGTTCAGCCTGAACGCAGCACACAAGATCGCCGGTCTCACCGAAGGCGGGCCGTTCGTAGACATAGAGATCGAACAGCGCCCGGCCATTCGCAAGCTCGTGGCGGTCTCGCATCCGCGACCAGGGATGTGTCGTGTTGAGGTCGGTGTCGGCCCAGTCGGGATCGTCACTGATCAGGAGGATATTGAGGGCCGTCCGGCCCGTCGCGAGATGGAAGCGTTCGGCGATCTCGATCGTGTAACGCGAGGCGGCCCTCTCGCGGCGCGCGCTCTGCTCGGCGACGGTTCGTAGCTGCCGGATATCATCGGCGGACAGACGGACGGTTCCGGTCATCTGCGAGTCTCCTGCCGTGAGCGTCGAGCTGGCTATGCGAGGCGCGCGAAGCGTTCGCCTGCGGCCGTGAATCTGTAGCCGTTGGCGCCGATGTCTTGATCGACCGCCTCGTCGGAGCTGAGATAGTCATACTCCGCGCCGAGACGACGATAGAGCCAGCAGGCGAGATCGCGCAGCGCTTGCATGATCGCTTCTTCGGCGTCGGCGGTCATGTCCTGGGCGGTTCCCTCCCGCTCGACCGTGATCACCATGCTGTGTTCGTGATAGTAGCGCCCGCGAGGACGGATGTCGGCGCTGAGCTGGTAGAAGTTGCGGCGTTGCGCTGCCCGCAGGGCGTCAGCGATCCGGTGAAGCTCGAGGTCGATGGGCGCATGGTCCCGTATCCGGCGATGGGCGCCCTTGGCATAGGAATAGGTGCCGTCATAGCAAGCGCCATCGCCCTGGTTCCAGAAGCCGCTGAAATAGATGCGCGGCTTGCTGCGCGTGCCTCCACCGAAGAGGCGCACGATGTCGGTCCTGAGCACGACCCCGAGAATGTCGCAGACCTCTTCGAAGTCGTCGAACGTGACGTCGTGCCAATCGTGGTCGAGGCAGGTTTCGCGATACCAGTTTCGGGCGTTCGCCTTCGCGCTCTCGGGCAGTTCGTCGAGACGATAGGTCTCGATTTTCATGAATTCGGGCATGGTCTGGATCCTTGCGGAATGCGGCCGAGGCCAGCGGGGGCGCTCGGCGGTCGGGTGCCGCGAGCACAAGTTCGCACATCGCTGGGGAGCCCCGCGTTCGCTCGCTGGTCAGCCGGGGCGGCGCACGTCAGGAGTGGGGCCGGTCCTGATGGCGGGCGATGATCCTGCGCGCGAGCGGCTCGATCTCGTCCCGGTCGGCGGTCATCGTGCAATCACCGGACAGCACCACGAGGTCGTCCAGGGCCGCGCTGCCCTTGCTGATGAAGATCCGCCAGACATTGCGCCGGACCTCGCCCTGCTCGCGGGGCCTGGTGTCGGGGTGGAACATATCCGCCCACTGGCGCCGATCCGGATCGTCGGAGATATCGGTCCAGTCACCCAGCATGCCCCAGACAGCATAGCCGTCGATCCGGGCGTGATGCTCGCGAGCTGCGCGGCGTTCGGCCTCTCGCTTGGGTGCCTCTCGCCTGGCCTTGGCCTCGGCCTGTTTCCACTGGACCGATACTAGGCCGCGTTCGAGGCCCTGGATGACATCGGCCGCCACGGCTTCCTGGCGTTGGGGCAGGATATAATGATGCCGGGCGGCGGCGATCTGCTCGGCACCATATTGCGCGAGCTTGAGCAAGGCCTGCAATTCGGTCTTCGACAGCGTGACCCGCAGTCCGCTCGCCATTGCATGGGTTTTCATGTCCGGCGCTCCTTGGGCCAGGGTCTGAGACCGGCGAGCGGAAGCTTGTGCTCGCGCGCGTTGTGGTGGTTGCTTTCGGAAAAGAAGCCCCAATGGCCGGTGGATGAGTATCGCCGAAAGAAGAGCTTCTCGCCCTCCTCCGTTCGGATCCACATGCCGGGTTCTACCAGATATTGATCGGCGCCATCCATTGGATTGCCCTCATGACGATTGTTGGTGGAGAAGCCCGCGCCGATCTCGCCGACGGCTGCGCGCGAGAAGATCGCCGACGGTCCCGCAATGTCGGACATCGGCTATCGAACGAATCGTGTGCAGGCGACGTGGGCCGCAGGTGCGGAGTCCACCGTCGACGCGCCATCGGTCGACCGACTGGAGCGTTGCGATCAGGCGACGCGCAGGACCAGATTTTCGTCGTTGGCCGGACGCGCTTCCGTCACGCGAAACGGCTGGACGGGATCGCCGGTGCGGATGACAAACTGGTTGCGGCCGGTGGCGGTCCAGCGCTGGATCGCGCAGGCGTAAGCGTTCGGAAAGCCTGCGAGACGTCCCCTGAGCGGAGAAAGAGGGACCATGATATCCTCCATGGGAGATTTGCGGTGAGGGATGCCGCGAGGGAAGACTGGTCTCGGAATAGCCCCAGGTGCGGGGACCACTCCTGACCATCGCGCCCAACGCGAGGTTCTATAGCGGAGAGTGGATTGCCGCGGAGCGGTAATGCCGAGAATGCGGGATTCTGCGACCGAAACGACATTCAGTTCGCACCGCCTCGATGCGAGCGCCGACTCGCTACGCAAGCACGGCGTCGGGCTTGTTTCAATCTAGGAAAGCGGCTTCCACGGTAATCTGAAATGCGGCGTCATCGTCCAGCACAAGATATACCTGCGTTCCCGTCTCGACATCGCAACTGGCAATGCTGTCGATGTTGGCGCGGGTGCCGTGAACGGGTGAGATCACATGGTATGGCCGGTCGCCGCTGCCATCGCCGCTCTCATCGCATTTCGCAATATGGGTTTCGAGCAATTCGCAGATCATTGCGGCGACTGTGCAGGCGCGTGTCGGATTGTGAGTCGCATGCGCAATATGATCGAAGGCGTCGTGCAGGATCGGCGTCAGCGCGTCGTTGATCTGGACAAGGAGGCCCGACCGGCCGTGGCCTCCAAGCATGTTCAGCCATTGGTCGGGGATAAGGTTGTTGACGGCATGGGTGGCATCATCGAGCAGGGTATCAAATTGGTCATCCGTCATGCGCGTCCTCCTGGGCGATTGACCGGCGAGACTTGGTCTCGGCCTGGCCGGTCAGGGGAAAAGGCTGTTGGTGGGCATCATGCGCGCTTTAGCTGACCGGAAATCGTTCCGGCCGGTTCGGCAACAGCGAATGTTCCGGTAATCTGGTTTCAGAGATCAGGCGCGGTTCTTCCATCTGGCGTGGAAGTAGACCCGGATCGGGATATCCGCTGCCGCCGCCGCGACGGCATCTTCGAGCCCGGTTCGCCAGCCAATGGGAATCTCGATCATGATGTTGGTGCCGCGAAGACCGGCATCGGGTTCAAATGTGATGGGCGCGTCGCCACTCCAGGCCTTGGGCGGTATTGTTGCGCTCCATCCGGGTTCAGTTTCGTCCGGACCGGAACGGACGATCGTATGGCGTCCCGCGAGGCTGGAAAGCGCGACCTGGTCGGCATTTTCCGACTGCGCAGCCTCTTCGCGCCACCCGAACGCATCGAGCGCCAGCAAGGCTCGCGGACTGTCGATCCCAGAGCCGTTATCATAGACGGATAGGGTTGGACGCCCCTCATAGTCGAACGTCTCGACGTGGATCTCATAGGCGTCGGCCTGGCAAGCGATACAGAACAGTTCGTCCAGAATCTCGGGGAGCGAGCCTGGACGCATATTTGCCGACGCAATCCGGTGCGGGGTGTCGACAATGCAGGCGGGTGTAGGAAAAGGCATGAGAACCTCCTTGTTGGCAGCGAAACCCTCGTCGCAACCACTCCCGCCCCCTTCCCTCCATGGCAGTCTTTGGTCAGCCGCCGGTCGTGTCGCCGGTCGGAAGCGATTTACGGCCGTTTGCCGATCCGGCCGCGGGCACTTTCGATCCAGTTCTGCGGGCATTGTGATGGTCGAGAAACTCCTGCGACCATTGGAAGACGGTTTCCGTATCGGGCGCGACCGTCTCAAGCGCGTCACCATAATCGGGATGGTGCGCGCCCTTGGCGCAGTTGCGCATGAAGATGAGGGCGCCGGCGCACATCGCGCGTGCGTCAGTTCCGTCACCGGGAATAGTCTTGTGGCAAGGAAGCGGCGGACCATCGAACAGGATCTGCTGTGTGAAGTCTCCGGGGCGATAGCCGCCGAGCCATCCGGCGGGATGATCGCGGCGCCACGGGCACTCGTCGCAGGGCCGCTTGAGGACGGGTTTCATAAATGCAGCCCCTGCACTTCAGCGGAACTGTCCTCGATCAGGATGCCCGGCGGGCTTTCGCCAGGATCGAAGATCATGCGCAGACAGTCGCCGATATCGGGCTCGTTGCGAGCGCCGCAAAGGGCCACGAATTCGGCAATAAGCTCGTCGGCCAATCCTGTCGGCTGGGTATCATCATGGACCTTGTGGTCCAGGTGCGACAGGGCATAGGATCTGTGAGCGTGATCCCACATGGCTTGGGGATCGAGGACCTCGACATGGAGTGTCACGCTGGTGGTGATCGCGTCCGCCATGATCACGCTCCCGCCCGCAAGGTCTGTAGGGTCTCCTCCATCAGCCAGTGCGTCGAGCCGCCAAAGATCTCGGTCTCGGTGACGACAAAATAGCCGCCGCCGAACCCATCCGGTCGGACCCGGTCGGTCACAACGGCCCATTCGAAGCCGAATGGCAGAGCCGACTTGCAGACCTTCTGGATGAGGGATGCGAGCGCGGAAACATCCGCCTCCTGGCCGTGGATGAACGCGACCTGTCCTTTGCCGTCACGGCTGTCGTGTACCGTCAGTTCGGCGTCGAAGCTGGGAAAGTCGGGGTCCGACCAGAGGCTGAGGAATGCTGCGAACGGGTCTTCCTCTTCGGGCTGCACCGGGAAGATCGTCTTGAATGCGCTGCTGCGGGATGCATAATATGTCTTCGCGGCGTCAAGCTCGTTCGCCTCGGGGATGCTGGCAAACCCAGCGGAAATTTCCGCGGCGGTTACGAAACATTCTTCGAGTATCGCGGTCTCGTCGGGTGTCACCGGCAGGTTGAACGCCGTTTCCAGATAGGTGTTGGACATCTTGTGTCTCCCTGTTGTCGAAATCGTGAGGGGAAATGGGCCGCGCGCGAGGCCGGCTGGCGCCACGGGCGTTGCCGGCTGGGGAGCGTCACCGTCTGATAGGATGCACGCTGAGGGCACCCGCCCGAACCAGGTCGCCCGTGGCGCTTGAGATGACGGTTCCGGGGCGGGTGCCTGGCACAGCGTCGCGGCGAGCGCGAACGATCCGGCTTTGCGGCGTATACATGTGGGCCTGGTCCTGCATGATCGCCAATCGACCCGTGCAGGACAGATGTCAGGCGACGGTGAGTTCCGGCGCGTCGGGGTCGACGAAGGCGGCTTCCACCTTGTGATTCACGGCGTGCATGGTGATCGCCCGATCCTTGGGGATCAGCCAGGAGACATGTTCGCGCATGGCCTCACGGACCCGCTCGATGATCGCGGCATCCTCGCCGAGCAGGAGCATGTTGGCGGCAAAGCGTGCCTGCATTTCGAAAGCAGCCTGCTGGGTCTCATAGCTGTCGGCATCGCTGTCTTCGCTCGGCCAGAAGCAGGCATCTTCCAAGAGCGTGGCGAGCTGGAGGGGCGTGATCGCGCAGTCGGCGGTGAGGAAGATGGAGACCTCTTCGAGACCGCTCCAGCACTCGCCGGGAACGATGAGGACGTCCGTGGGCAATCCAAGGATCTCCGCGGGCTGGTCGGCACCGCCTGCTCTTTGCACGGCAAGTTCGAGGGTGATCGCATCGACCCGCCCGGAGACAATGGAGGGCGGCAGTTGGGCACCGTCCGTATAGTCGAAGATGTCGTCCGGTTCTCGCTCGATCCGGAAGGAGCAGCCGAGCATCCGCGGCAGGGCATCGTACCAGCTATAGCCCACGAATTCGCCTTTGGGATGAACCGGGCGTGCGCGGAGCAGATGTCCCGAAGCGATGGCGCGGCCGGCGCATTGCTCGATATGGGGTTCATCCGACGGCATCAGGATCATCGGCTCGCCGGCCACCCGTTCGCCGAGGAAGATGCTGTCCATCTCTGCGGTGCGCGGCGCCCAGGCCGAAAGCCATGGCGCGGCTTCGGGCAGGACGATCCCCAATGACTTCGCTCTCAGCCATTGGGCATGGGAAAGCCGATGGTGGCCTTCGCAGGCGATGGTGCGATAGATTGCCGCCTCGCAGGCTTCGCGAAGGGCATCGAGCGCGGCGTTCTGGACGACCTCCTTGCGCGCCGGCAGCACAAGCTGGAGGGTCGGTGCATCGACGATATCGACTTTTGCATACCATCCGCGGCTGCCGTCGGTATCGCATATATGCGGAAGGCTGCACGGCACGGTCAGTCCGTGAAAGTTGATCCGGGGCTTTTCGCGATGCGGACTGCGCTCGTCGACGAAGATGCCGATCTTGCAGCCGTTCCACTCCTCGGTCCGCGTCGCTTCGGCAAGGAAGCTTTCGCGAGGCAACCGGTTTCCATCGAAGGAGATCGGCACCGGGCAGAAGCGCGCGGCGTCCTTCACCGCCTGATCGAGGGCGCTGGCCCAGCTTTCGGGCAGGTCGATCTCGATTTCGGTGCCCTTGGCGAGCGAGGACGGGACAAGGTCGAGCAGCTTGCCACTTTCCCACGCGTCGGGCGTGATGGTCACCTGCCAGGCCGCGCCAAGCTCGGCCGCATGAGAGCGAACGGTGACGTGACGGCCCGCCAGGCTGAACACGCCCATGCCTGCCGGATCCTCGGAGCGGGCAACGGCCTCGCTCCATCCGGAATCGCCGAGCGTCAGGAACTTGGCCGGCTCGGCAATGCCGCGCCCATCATCACGAATGAGGAGCACAGGGCGATCGTTCTTTTCGATCTTCGCGATTTCGATATGGGTCGCGCCGGCGCGCCTGCTGTTCTGGATCGTCTCGGTGAGGCAGTCCGACACGGTTCCATTGAAGAATCTTCCGATCTTGGTGATGAGGGACTGGCCGACTGTGGTCTTGATCGTGGCAGGAAAGGTCATGGAGGTCTCCGCATTGGCCGCGACATCCTCGTCGCAACCGTTCCCGGCTCCCTCCCCTCCGTCCGGGCTGGCTTCCTCGCTGAACCGGCTAATCCGATGCCGGGCGATGGGGTGGAAGGGATCGGACCAGTCGACATGGCGGATGATCCAGTCGGGAACGAAATCCCAGTCGAAGCACCCCAGATAGTCGTCGGCGATGCTGCTCCAGTCCGCATCAACGATATCGGTCCAGCCAATGACGGTGGAGCGTATGGCGGCGGCGCCGATTGCTTCGAACGCCGCGCGTATCTGCAATGCGCGCTCGATATCGCCGGGGAGCGAGGCGGGATTGTCGCGCAAGTCCATCACCGCTTCCCAGAGACAGGCCGCGGTTTCGAGCGCGAAGGTGCAATGGGAATCGTGCATGGCGCACGTCCTTTCGCTTGGGAGAGGGGTCAGGCGGCGATCCGGGCCGAACCGACAAGGTCGAGGTCCAGAACCACGTTCGCTCTATGGGCGGCCGGCAACGTGTCTGGGCCGCGTCGGCCTCGGCGGGATTCGGATGGTAGGGAGGCGAGGCGAATGCGGATGATCTTGGTCCGCACCCTGGCCGCTGAAAAAGTATCGATGGGCAGTTCTTCGAGCGTCTCCATTCCGTCCGCCCGGAAGGTGACTGGCACGAGCGCGACCAGCGTCGGCGCTTCGCCATGCCCGTTTGGTCCCAGGAGATCGCGGGCGGCCGCTACATGCTTGTCAGCGTCGCTGAACGGCGGGTTCATGATGACGCGGGGAAACTCGACCTTGCCGCGCACCTCCGCCGCATATTCGAGAAAGCAGCGATTGATGATGGTCCCGAACCGGTGAAGCTGGGCGGACAGTGCGATATGCCGTTCGACCTGCACCAGCTCATAGCGGCTATGTCCGCTTTCGATGAGGGCGCGGGAAAGGTTGCCGGTTCCCGCGCTGGGTTCGAGGGTCAGATAATCGCCGACCGCGCCGAGATAGCGCACCATCCGTGCCGCGACATCGGGCGGCGTCACATGGCATTCGGTGGATTTGTCGACGGCGAGGATGTCGGATGCGGGCGCAATCTCCGCCTTGGCGAAATTGCGGCGCGACCTCACCGCAAGGTAAAGCGGTTTGGCGGGCCGTGTGTAAACGCTCGACTTCATGCCGCCATCTCCTCGTTCGCGGCGTCTCGCGCGCGCTCTTCGAGGGCTTCGAGGTCGATCGGCAGAGGCTTTGCCGGCTTGTCGGTGATCACGACGACTGAGTCGGGTTTGTAGAACTCGGCACCGATCGTCGAGATGCGGATACGCGCAACCGGTTCGCCGGAGCGCACGCGTTCCTGTCTCTGCCATTCCATCCGGACGCGCCGGCCATCGGCGTCGATCTCGATCGTCTTGAACGGGGAATAGTCCCCTTTCGAATTCTGGGAATAGATGGCCTGGGTCGTCGGGTAGACCGCCCCGGACTTGGCCACGCCATGCTTGCTCTTGCACGATGCGACCACGCGTAGGTTCCATATCGTCTGGAGCCGCTCGGCCTGCTCGCGAGACGGGTTGATCAGCGGCACTGCGTCCGGTTTGGCCGAACCGCGGCGCGATGCCTTGACGGGAACGGTGTAACCGCTGGCCTGCATCAGGTCGCGCCAGCCATCCTCGCTCAAGGTAAGCGAGCTATCCGGGGCGATATGCGCGGGAAGCGGGACCGGGCTTTCGAGGCGCAGGTTCCCCGGGTACGGAATGGTGCATTTGGGACTTTCCGCGCCGTGCTCGCGGGCGAATGCCTGGATGACGACCGGCGTCAGCTCGCCCTCATAGCGTTGGACGTTGCCCAGCATGGAGCGCTCGAACGCAAGCCGGTTCAGGACGTGCTCGATCCAGCGGCGGCGGATGGGACCGTTGACGGCGAGAGTTGCCCCTTCAATGCACGATTGCCGGGCATCGGCCGGCGTGATCTCGCCCTTGTCCACCTTGTAGTAGAGATCATAGTTCGACCAGGTCTTGCGCGGATCCATGTTACCGAGCGCATGGCGAATCTGGTCGTCCGTCGTGAATTCGTCCCAGATCGCAAGCGCCGCATAGGCCGTATTGATCCCGCGCTGGAGGTCGCGCAGCTCGGCCAGCAGGGTCTTGATCCGGTTCGCGCGGGTGCGCGGATCGTTCTTCATATTGGCGAAGCGCTCGACGCCGGTGGACCGATAGAGCCAGTAGGTCGCAGCCTTGGCGGCCTCGTTCGAAGCGGTCATGGCCGAATGCATGCGCTCCTGGGTCTTGCGCGCGCCGCGCTCGCTATGATGGCCGATAAGGATGGGCTGTCCCATATGGAACGCCTGGGAGAGCTGCTCGGCGCGGCGGGCGAAGACGTTGGCTTGCGCATGGCGCTTGTGGGCCAGGCCATCGAGCCGTTCGGCCTTGATGGCGGCGCGCTCGGCCAGCGTCATCTCCTCGGCTTCGATTTCGCCGGCGAGTTCGACGGCCAGGTCCTCGCGCTGCGGCGTCCATTTGGGAGCGACGAATAGCTCCTGTTTCGGGGCCCAGACGAACCCCGCCTCCTTGACCCGGGCATAGGTCTCGGCATCAAGCCGCGAAGACGCATAGAGGCGGATCTTGTTGTCCTCGGGGCTATATGTTGCGGTGAAGCTGGTCATTGTTCGTCCTTTCAGGAGTGGCGGGTCGGCATGTGCCGGGGCGAGTGGGGGCGTCGCGCCGGTGAGTGATCGGCGCGGATCGGGGATTGGCGGTGTTCGCGATTGCCTGGCGGCGGGCAGGCGATGATGTGTTTGCGCGCGCCGGAACGTCAGTCGGCGCTAGGAAAGCCGGAGCATCTTCTCATCGGGCGTTTCGATATGGACATAGCGCCTGCCGCCACTGCGGCGCTTGCGAATGCGGCCGTCGACATACGCATGCGCCCAGCGATCGGCTTCCGCCGCGCGGGCGCCGGAGGCGCATTCGTCGGCCTGCTCGAGAAGTGTATAGGCAAGCGCATATTGCTCCCGTTCCGGCAGCGCGAGGAGAGCCTCGGCGATCGGCAAGGCGCTTTCATAGAATTCGAGAACATGGCGTCCGCCGCCATGGTGCATCAGGATTGCGAGGCGGCCCTTGCCGCCGATACCCGTCGGCCGGGCGATCCGCACATCGTGTGATGCATAGGTGACCGAGACGCGGGAGGTTTCGGATTCGCCGCGATGAAAGACGCGGTCGTCCCGGTTTGGAAGGGGGTGAGCGAGGACGTCATAGCCATCGAAGCTCTCGACCCTGCGGATCAGATTGTGTCCGATAACGGTCATGGCAATGGTTCTCCGGTTCGGAATGAAGACGGACAGGCTGCGGCGTCAGGCGGCGTAACGGCCGGGCGCGCGGTTCAGTCCGAGATTGAGGTCGGTGAGCACGCCGAGATCAGGCTCGAGGCGATCGAAGGCGCCGGTCAGGTCGTCCATGTCGGTCCAGGCGAAAGCGTCGCCCGGGTCACAATCGAGCTGGAAGACGATGGGCGGCGAGGCCGCAGTCATCTCGGGAAAGATGGCCCTGATGATCAGCGTCTCGACGCGGCGCGCGAGGGCTCCGATGCGGGAGGCGAGGTCGCCGCGCTCACTATGGGGCATCTCGAAATAGCGCTCGGGCGCCAGCAGCGGGGCGATACGAACGCAGGTGAAGGATCCGATATTCCTGGGCCCGACAACTGTGCCGGAAAGCGCGCGGCGTTCGGGTGTGACATTATCGGCGGGCACCAGGGCGCGATAGACATAGTGCGGGAGCCTCCCCGCGATGCGGGAACGGGTGACGATGATTTCCATGGCGTGTTTCCTTCAGGCGGCCAGTCGAGCTGCAGCATCCGATTGGGGAAGGTTGAGGTCGCGACGGATGCGGGCGGCAAATCGAGCCGGTCGGACCAGTTCTTCGACCGATGCCCAATTGTTACGATCGCCGACATGGTCCTGGCGGCCGGCGACCTTGCGGAACATCACCTCGCGGCCACGATCCCTGAGATCGAGGCTGAGCTGTACGTAGATGCTCGTGCCGTGAAGGGTGACCGAGCCGCTCACCGCGATCCCGCCGCGGTTCGAGCGGATATCATACGTGTCGCTGGCCAGGCCGAGCGCGTCGGCAAGCGCACGCAACGCCATTCGTCCGTCGCTATGGAACAGCTTCTTCGCGCGTTCGTCATAGGCGACGCCCTTGTGGGCCAGTGGGATGAGTGCCGGCTTGCGACGAAGGTCGGCGATGGCGTCCATGCAGGCGCGGCGAAGCTCGGCATCGGAGTCTCCGATTTCCGAGGCGATGGCGCCGAGATGGCGGGCGAGCAGGATGACGGCCGGATCGCGGTCTTGCGGTCGTCCGGCATTGCGGCAGTCGTCTATCGCGGCGTTGAGCGCGTAGAGGGCGTTTGGCAGAGTGCGAAGCGCCGAAGGGTCGAGCGCCTGCTGGTGCCGAAAGGCCAGGTCATAGGACATGGGGAGGTCTCCTGGAGTTCGGGCGCATCTTCACGCCCGCCCCAATCCCTCCCCCTTCCCTCCCGTCGGGCGGTCACCATTCGAAACATGGCAGCCGGTCAGTCGTGGACGCATCGCGGTCCAGGATCAAATAGTCGCACCCCTTCTCTTGCGCGAACGACAGCGTATCGGTGAGGTCGTCGGGGATCGCTGAGCGATCGCCGAAGGAGGACGGAACGGTGCAGATGAGCCAGCCATAATGGGTGTCGGCAATGCTGACGGGGCGGTCCGAGGGGTCGCGCGTCATCCATTCGTCGATCGTCAGGGTCGTTGGCCACGAGATATGGCGTGACGACAAAGCGAGATAGTTGCCGATCTCGAGGCGCTCTGGATCGTATCCGATGTCCGGTTCGATCCAGTCCATGCGGCTGACCAGTCGGTCTTCCGGGTGACGATTGAAATAATCGCGCACCACAAGGGAGGCGTCGAGGCTGGCGGGATCGCGGTCGTCGTTGATCTCGCCCCATTGCGAGCGGCAGAACACCGCGACTTGGTCCAACAGACCCTTGTGGCTGACGGCGGCCGCGACGCTGGTCCCATGGCCATGTCCGATCAGGGCGAGGTAGACGGGAACGGGCCAGGGAACGGGCGTCTGCTGGATCCGTCCGACAGCTGCTTCGAGATCGGCAATGAGATCGGATATGCCGGCGGAGGCGGCGTGGGGCGCGAGGGCGGCTTTGGCACGCGCCAGCAACGCCAAATGTGCGGATCGCGTATAGTCGGCCATGTGGTCGGTCCTTCCTGATAGGCATGGAGTCGGGAGGCACTGCATTGCTGTGCGCCGGCAGGGTGTGGTGGCGACGGCACCGGTATCGGCACCGATTGCTGCGAGTTTCCGTTATGGGGATGCGGGTGCGCCCGATCAGGCCGCAGAGAGAGCCGGGTGCGGCAGCAACTCGCCTTGATGTCCGCCAAACTCGGTTAGGGGTGCGTTGTCGTTCCCAGGGTCGAACTCGCCCTTGGTGCTTGCCAACTCGGCCTCGAGGTCAGCCAGCTCCTGGAGTTTTTCCTCCAGCAAGGCAGTGTCGGAGAAGTCCTGACCCAGGCGCGCCTCGAACGCCGGGAGACGCCGTTCGGCAGCTTCGAGGCTTGCCCTGAGATTGGCGAGCTCCGTGTCGAGATCGCGAATGGACGTCTCGAGCCGGCCGACCACCGTGCCCGGTCGTGTCTTTTCGGTGATTTCGAAGCCGCGATGTTCGCCGTGGTGCTGGATGACGGCGGCGCTCGAGATACACCGCTGGCCTTCGTCATCTCTCGCCTCGCTGCCCGAGATCTCCAGCTCGAAACCGTTGAAGGTTCCGAGCAGCCAGCGAGCGGGCGTGCCGCGCATGCGCATCTGGTCAGCCAGGCGGAGGATATGCTCCCCGATCGCCTTGCGATCGGTGATCGTCCTGCCGTCTGTCTCGAAAATGACCTTGTCGTCGTCGGTGGGGATGCGTTGCGCAATGTCGGATTCCAGCAACGCGATCTGCCGACGGCCGCTCTCGATTTCATCGGTCGTTCGCCGGATCGTCCTGCGGATGTTGAACTGGTCGTCGATATGAGCGTCGCGTAGCCGCAGGAGCCGTGCCACTTCGGCATCGAGCCCGGCCTTCTTCATCAGGCGGTCGTCGCCGGACGCGAGCGCCTTCGCCAGCGCGAACTGATTGACGTTGGAGCCGACATCCTCGATCCGGCGGATGGAGCGATCGCCAGACATGGCCATGGCGATGAAGCGCGCCTTGCGCTCGAGCATCTGCCAGTTGGTCGCATCCATCGAGCCGCTCGTGGCATAGCCGTAGAGCTCGATCTCATCGTTCTGGTTGCCCTGACGCTCGATCCGGCCTTCGCGCTGCTCGATATCGGATGGCAGCCAGGGAACGTCCAGGTGGTGCAGGGCAATCAGCCGCTGCTGGGCGTTGACGCCGGTTCCCATGGTGGCAGTCGAGCCGAGGACGAAGCGCTTTCGTCCCTGGTTGAGGTCGTTGAACAGGCGCTGCTTCGCGCTGTTCTTCTTGTAGTGCTGCATGAACGCGATCTGGTCGGCTGGGACGCCCATCTCGACCAATCGATCGCGGATCCAGACATAAGCCGAAAAGCCGCGGGTTTCGAGCGCGGCCTCGGTGCCGAGATCCGAGAAGATCATCTGCACGGCACCCGGCAGCGGATAGGGCTTGCCGGTTTCCGGGTCGGTGTAGCGATTGTCGGCCGTCTCCTTCCAGATGCGATAGGCATTCTCGATCAGGAGATTGAGCTTGTTGCCCTCATCGTTGCCCGTCCCTGGGTCAACGAAGCGCAGATCGATGGCGGAGTGCCTGCCGTCGGTGATCACCGACAAGAGAATGTCGTCGCCCTTCTGCGGCCGCCCGCTGCGGTTCTCGATGGCCTTGATGCGGCCGGCCAGCACTCGCTGATAGGCTTTGAAAGGCGCGCCGGACTTTGCGACGATGATCTTGCGTTTCCCGCCCTTGATGGTCGGAAGGCGGACATATTGGCGAAGATCGTCCTTGAGCACGACGTCCGCCACGCTGCGATACATCGCCATGAGGTCGGCGACGTTCACGAATTCGCAGAAGCGGGTGACGGGCTTGTAGCTGCCGCTCGGCTGCAGTTCGAGCTCGGTGCGGGTGTCTCCGAAGTTCGCCGCCCAGGCGTCGAACTCGTGCATGCCTTTTGCCTGGAGCTCGTCGGGCTGCATGAACCGCTGGAGCGTGTACATTTCGCCAAGCGTGTTGGTGATAGGCGTGCCGGAGGAGAGGATCAGTTCGCGTCCGGGGTTGATGCCGGCCAGATAGCGGGTCTTCACATAGAGGTCCCAGGCGCGCTGCGAACCCGCCGGATCGACGCCCTTCAGGTCGCCGAGGTTCGTCGCAAAGGTCAGCTTGCGGAACTGCTGGGCCTCGTCGACAAGGATCTGGTCGATGCCGATCTCGCCGATATGCACGAGATCGTCCTTGCGGGCCTGCAGATTTTCGAGCCGCTGCTTGAGACCTTCCTTGAGGCGCTCGACGCGCTTGCGCGAAACGCGATCCTCGTTGTCGATGCCCGTGATCAGCACTTCGTAGCTCGCGAGCTGATCTTCAATCAGGTTCTTCTCGAACGCGGTCGGCGTCGGGATGAACTTGAACGCATGATGCGTGATGATGATCGCGTCCCAGTTGCCGGTGGCCGCGCGTGCCAGGAACCGCTGGCGCTTTTCCCTCACGAAGTTCGTGTCGTCGGCAACGAGGATCCGTGCCGTGGGATAGAGCATCAGGAATTCGCGTGCGATCTGTGCGAGGCAGTGATTGGGCACCGCGATCATCGGCTTGTTGGCAAGGCCGAGACGGCGCTGCTCCATGACGGCAGCGCAGAGGCTGAACGTCTTTCCGGCGCCGACGCTGTGAGCGACGTAGGTCGAGCCCGCGGCGACGATCCGCCAGACGACACGCTTCTGGTGATCGCGCATGCGGATCGTTGTCGATGCGCCCGGCAGCTTCAGATGCTTGCCGTTGAACGTCCGCGGCACGAGGTTGTTGAAGGCGTCGTTGTAGATCCGGACCAGTCGATCGGCGCGCTCGCTTTCCTGCCAGACCCACGTCTCGAAGGTCGACTTGATCGCCGCGAGCTTCTCTTTGGCCGCCTCGGTGTCGGTCGTGTTGAGTTCGCGGCGCTCGGAACCGTCCGCATCCCGGTGGACATCGTAGATCTTGGGGATGTGCGAGTTGAGGGCGTCTTCCAGCAGGTCGGCTGCGCCGCGGCGCGCTGTGCCCCAGATCGAGGTCGAGCTGACATGTCCGAGGAACGGCGCCTTGTCGACCGTCCAACTCGCGACAGCTACCGTGTGATGAATGCGGGTGGTGACCTCCATGGTCTCCGCGACGAACGTCTCGATGACGTCCACGGGGATCCAGGGAGCGCCAAGACGCGCGGTGATCTCGCTCGGCTTGAGGTCGACCGGCTGGACCGCCTCGAGCGCGGTTGCGGTGGCCGCGAACCTCGGATCGGTTTCGGCCTTCTCGCGCGCGAGGGCGAGCTTGGTGCGAACCGGGCCTGACAGCGCTTCATCGGCCGGCACCCAGTGGTCGAAATGCGGCGTGCTGCGGAGCGGATCGAGATAGACGTCGTCTGCAAGATCCGCGAGCGCTTCGGCCTCGGTGACGCCGAGCAATCCGGCGATCAGGGGTATATCGACGCGGCCGCGGTCGTGGAGGGAAACGGCAAGGGCGTCCTGCGCCGAATGGATATCCTGGACCACCGGTGGCTTGACGACGCGTTCGGTAAAGATCGCACCGGGCACGCCGGTATCGCTGGCCTCGTCGTAATTCTCGATCGAGGCCACCAGCCAGACGTCGGGGTCATCGAGGAACGGCTGGAGGTTCGGGCGACGCTGATATTCCTTTTCGGCGCCGGTCTCCGGATCGGTGCGGATGCTGGTGATCGTCCGGTTGATCGGCCCGTGCTTCTTGATGAAGCGCCGGTAGTGGTCGAGCAGCGTTTCTTGCAGGCCGGCATAGGGTCGGTCATTGAGCTGCGCGCGCAGGATCGCCCGGACGGCATCCCGGATGGGGATCAGGCCCCTGATGATGTTGGCATGCTTCTGGAACAGGCCGCTGTCGCCGCGCCCGGTCTTGACGCTGACTTGCGCGGGAACCCCGTCGACGATCTGGTGCAGGATGCCGCTCGAAACGAGATAGCTGCCTTCCTTGAAGTCAGCTTCGTCGGCCGCGGTGCCGACTGCAACGTCCACGGCGACATCGAGCTTGTCGCGCAGCGATGTCGCACGGTCGATCGCGCTGTGGGTGCCCTCATGTTTCGATGCGATCGCCAATAAGGTGGACGCGAGCGCGGTTCCCAGTTCGATGTCTGGCTCGGCCGCGCAGGAATATTCCATGCCGAACTGGCCGCTTCGCCATTGATGGCGCCCGAGGACGTGATCGGGATGGTCGAGGAAATAGCTGTTGATCCGTAGCGGCCCGAAGCCTTCGTCACTGTCGGGAATCTCGGCGAGGTCGATCCAGTTTCGCACGGCGAACGGCGCATTGGGCGCGCGCTTCTTGAAGAGCAGGATGTCGACGACGACGTCGGTGCCGGCTTCTTCCTTCATGGCCTTGCTCGGAAGGCGCACCGCTCCCAGGAAGTCGGCGAGGGACTCCATGTGGAGGCGGGCTTTCGGGTCGCTCTTATCGAGCGTGTATCGCGAGGTCACGAACAGCGCGATGCCGCCCGGACGAAGTTGCTCGAGCGCCTTCGCGATGAAGAAGTCGTGGAGCGACAGGCCGAGGCGACCGAGCTGGGTCTTGTTGTGGATGGTGAGGTTCGAGAAAGGCGGATTGCCTATCGCGAGGTCGAAGTCGCAAGGCAGCGACGCCTTGTCGAAGTCGATGCAGCGGATGACCTGGTTTGGATAGAGCGCGCTCGTGACGCGGGCAGTGATGGGATCGTTCTCGATGCCGACGAAGACCGTGTCGCTGGAGAGATCGTCGGGCCGAAGCCCCATGAACAGGCCGCTGCCGCATCCCGGTTCGAGGATTTGCCCGCCATTGAAACCAAGGATGCGGGCGGCCTCCCACATTGCCCGGACGATGTATTCGGGCGTGTAATGGGCATATTGCGTGGCGCGCTTGAGCGACTGGAGTTCGCGGTCGGTCGTTTCGGCGATCAGGCGCTGGCCGAGGTCTTCCCAGTCCTCGCGGAAGCGGCCCGAACGATCGGCGAAGATATTGTTCGCAAGTTCGGAGGCGCCGAAGCCGACGAACCGCGCGATCACCGCCTGCTCGTCCGGCGTAGGCGGCCTATGCTCCCGGTCCAGAAGGTTCAGGAGCCTGATCGCTTCGATATTGTCCTGCGCACGGCCCTTCCAGGAAGGCGCCAGGGTCCGCCCGACGTCGAAGGAGAAGTCGAACGACGGTACAGGCAGCGTGGCTGCGGCGAGACTGCTCGCGGCCGGGGCCAGGAACGTCGGCTGCCCACCGTCGCGGGCGATGGCCTCGCTGGCGGAGGCAACGATTTGGTCGAAGTCGAGGCTGAGCTGGAGAGCCAGCGCGGATGCACTGTTTCGCATGGGGGTGCTTCCTTTTCTGGAGGTTCCGCGGGCACGGCGCGGCAGCCCGGATCCTGAAGGGGTCGGACCGCGGCAGGGCCGAGAGAACCGGGAGACGGAGACGCGCGCCTTGATGGCGCAGCGGTTTGGGAGGTCTCGCCCGCGAGAAGGGCTTGGGGTCAGTGCCCCGAGAGGAGCAGGTCGAGGGCGCGCGTGAGGACGTCCTCGCCAGCGTCGTTGACGATGACGGCCTCGGGGTTGGTGGCCCGCACGGCGCGTGCGACGATCGCCAGCGGCCGCTTGCGCAAGGGATATTGCAGGATCTGGCCGTTCTCGATCGTGATCAGGTTGGTGCGGAGCAGGCGCATCAGTCTGCGGCCCTCGACCCAGCGGGCGAGCAGATCGCTCACCTCGAGTTCGAGATCATGATCGCAGGTGAAGTCGTCCAGTGAGCGCGGCGGCCGGTTAGCGGCCAGCCAGGCGTCGACCTCGGATTGGGTCCACCGGCCGACCCGATGATAGAAGTCCGCGCCACCCGTGCCCTGATTGCGTGCATGGAAGGCCAGTTCGCCGTCGATCCAGAGGTCGGCGGTATAAGCGGCAGTCTCCTGCGACAGGGCGGTGCTATAGTGGACGTTTCGCAGTTCGATGTGCATGGGGAAGGCTCCTGACCGCTCCACCAAGCGGAGCCCCTTCCCCTCTCCCCCTTCCCTCCATGCGATCAGTGCTGGCCGTCCTGCGTCTCCTCAGGGCGGTAATCCGGGCCGTAAGAGCAGCTATTCTCGAACTCGGGATCGTCCGCTTCGTCGACCAGATAAGCG
Source organism: Sphingobium sp. GW456-12-10-14-TSB1 (assembly GCF_059424385.1). Taxonomy (NCBI): domain Bacteria; kingdom Pseudomonadati; phylum Pseudomonadota; class Alphaproteobacteria; order Sphingomonadales; family Sphingobiaceae; genus Sphingobium; species Sphingobium sp. GW456-12-10-14-TSB1. Next base: position 286,786 of record NZ_JBWKZI010000002.1, read on the forward strand.
GTGATTTCCTCAGCCGGCTGGGCGTCGAGCACGGCCGCAGAATGGGGCAACAGGCGAACGGGGAAGACGCCCCTGCCCACGATTGCCTCGGCTTGCCGCATTGCGTCCGTGTGGTCGTCGGCAGTCACGGCGACCTTGACCCTGATCGTCGTGTAGACGTGGACATGATGGAGCTTGCTCATCCGCCGACCTCCTCGACGCAGCTCTCGCCATCGACGCTGAACGGGCCAGTGTCGGTGTCGATGGGTTCGTGATCGTCGCTGTAATCGTCGATCTGCTCGATTGTGGGAGAGAGCCACTCGACAAAGTGATCGGCGCGTTGGCGCGCCTCGCCGGGTGCCTCCGCATCGACGATGACGGTGATGAAGGCCTTCACCTCGACCTGATATCTAGCCATCGTTCGTCTCCCGTCCCTTGCCCCAGCGATGGACCGTGTCGGTCGCGACCTGCTCGACCACGACGATGCGGCCCCGGTTCATCGCCGCGTCGACGGGCGCGCAGAGCACGAAGTCGACTTCGAAGGCGTTTTCGGGTTCATACCAAGGGCCAAAGCCGGGTTGGGATTGTCCGGGCAGAGGCTCCTGACTCCGCAGGGCTTTGCGTGCCTGGCGTTCGATAGCCGGGAGATCGGCCTCGACCTTGGAGTTCATGGCGTCGCCGATGACGTTCACCTTGGCGGTGACCTCGACCAGCTCGGTGTGAAGGTGGCTGGATCGCATAACGACCAGCACCTTGCGTTGGATTGTCATCAAAGTGTCCTTTCGGGGAACGGGACGTCGACGGGATCGCCCTCGACGACCAGGGCAGGCACGCGAAAATCTCCGGCGTCGAACCAGGCGATGATCGCTTCGTGCGAGCCGAGCCGCTTGGCGGTGCCCCGGTTCATCACGACATGACCGGCTTCATCGGCCGGATAGGAGGCAGGCCCGCCTTCGCCGGTGAAGACGACCCGCTCGGGGCTCCACTCACCGGGATAGCCGTCGCATGAGCGGACAAAGGGCAGCTTGAGCTCGACGCACCTGTCCTCGAGTTCCTCGAACCTTCCACCGATCACCTCGTGGGCGTAAAGGTCGAGTGGCTTGCCCGGGGTGCGATGGGAGGGATCGAAGAGTTCTCCATCCCATTCGATCGACAGGCGCGCGGCGAGGATGATTTCTCCCAATTCCTCATAGGCGGCCGGGAGAAGCAACCCTCCCAGTCGGATGGATGCGGAAACACGATTAGCCATGAAAGCCTCCGTAGGTTGCGCCCCCGCCCGACAAGCGGCGGGCTGGAACAGACTGGTGTGGATGCGTTTGGGGAAAGGCCGCGCGTCAGCTTTCGCGGCCGCGCGTGATGGCGAGGTCGAGATCGGCTTGCGCCTGGGCGAGTGACCGGCGCGCGCGTTCAATGGCCGCGTGCGCACGGTTGATCGCGACAGCGCCGGTGCGGGTCGCGGATCGGCCGAGCCAATCGCCGCGGAAGCGGGCAATGAAACATCGCTCGGCCAGACCGCAATATTCGGGTGCGACGGTGTAGCGCCGATCGCGAAGCGAGCGGACGGATCGCTGGCTAGGCATGGAAGATTCCCTATCGATAGAGAAAGACGTGATGACGTTTCGAGCGGCAGGGGTCTCTGGCCGGCAATCTCGCGTGGGCTTGCGATCAACCGAGGCGGAGCGACGCGGCATATTGGCGCAGCAAGGCGGCCATCGCGCTGCGGGCATGGCCCTTGTTCCCGATCACGATCTCCGGGTGGAGTTCCTGGCCAAACGCCGTGCGGTAGCCGAATGCCGGACTACCGCTTGCATCTTCGACCACGATGCGGTGTCCGCGTGGTTCCACCTTCCCTGCATAACGCGCGGTGAAGTCCCCGAGCCGTCCCGACAGCCCGGCGGCCATCTTGCTCCAGCGAATATGTCCGGCGGCGAACTGGTCGCCGGAAGCGCGGCCGCGTGCGAGCCAGTGGCGAAACTGCGCGCGTTGCTGGAGCACGGAATTGCGCGTGCGTTCCATGGTTCGAGCGAGCGGCAGGATATCGGCATCGGCGTCGATGCGGGCGAGTTCCGTGTCGTCGGCAACGACCAGAATATCGGCATAGTCGCCGCGGCGCAGCTGCTGGCGGAGCGCTACGCCATCGATGGCCGCCGGGCCGGTCGGTATCGATAGCGATTGGAGTCCGGACTCCCTGCCGATTGCGAGCAGCGTCGTGCTCTCGTGTCCGGGCCGCTCGCGCAGCATCGTGAGAATGCCGATCGTTCCTTCGGCGAGTTCGGAAGCTCCGAGGAGGAGCAGGCGCCTATGCCAGGAAACCGGCGGCGGGACGTCGGTCGGGCTCGGCCATTGGCTAGGAAGCGGCCGTGCGAGTTGCGGGCTGTCCGTCTGCACGGGCTCGGGCCGCGTGACGGCAAAGGATCGTCGGGCGACGTCGAAGATATCGTCGGGCTGGCCGCCGCCATCCTGAAAACCCTGCTCGTAGGCGAGGCAGCGCTCGTCCGGCTGGCCCGATAGGAGCGACGATGGCGGCCGTGACACCCATCCGGCACGGGCTGCATAATGGCCATCGGCATAGGCACAGGCAGCGTCCCAATCATGGCCGTGAACGTCGCGGGCATGGAGGATTGCGGCGTAGCGGCTGTCGGTGCTGCCTTGTGCGATCTGGCGCTCGACAAAGGCGAAGTTCGCGGCCCTGCGCTGCAGCTCGGTTTCCAGGCTGATGGCCTCATGGAGCGGTCGAAGCATCTGCACGCGCTCGCGGGTCCGCGCCATGCGGGCGTCCAGCGGAGCGTCGTTCGGGAGATCGGGGAAGCATCGCCACGCCTCGGCAATCGCGTGGGCGTGGTGAGCCGGACGGCCGCGCGCCATCCAGCATCCCGCAACGGCGGGGTCGAAGATGTCGGTCATGTCGAGAATCCTTTGCGCGGCTTCTCAAGCTGCGAGGTGAAGCAACGGGAGGGCGGTCAAATCGCCTTGCGCCGTGGCCCGATCGAGGACCGGATAGGGCAGGCTCGAACCTTTCGGGCCGCGATCCGGACTGTCTTCGTGAGAAGAATTTGAAACCTGAGATTAGGTTCGTTCCGGAATCCGTCTTGTTGTGGCCGTGACCGGGCGGGAGCGTGCTGGAAGCGCACCTGGCTGTTCCGACGACATTATCGTCATCAGCGTCCGGAAATCACCGATGAAAGGGACGGTGGATCACTCGCGCCGAAGAATCCGGCCTTCCTCCAACACGACATCGTCGAGATGAATGGAAATCGGTTTATCCATGTTCGGGTGCACATCGCCTTGGTCGGTCGTGATGAAGGCGTCATGCGCGACCGCATCCGTCGGAATTGGGCCATAGTATGCCAGAAGCGCGTGATTGAATGCGCTGGACGGCAGCTCAAGGGCAATACCGAGAAGAGGCGTTCGGCGATCGTGAGTGATCTCGCCCAATTCCGCGATAAACCGCTCTGGATTCCTGAGTGGATAGATATGACCTTCGCGGAACGGCATCTTGCTCCTCCTTTGTCGGCACTTTATCATTTTGAGCGGTCGGAAGATCATAAAAGTCGCGCATTGCGCCACCAGATGGTGGCACACTTCCTTAGTATCACCGCGCTCAAGCGGCATGAGCCAACAACGGTAATGCGGTGACGTCACCTTCGGTCGCCGCGCGATCGAGCACCGGGTAAGGCAGGCTCGGAACCTTGCGGGCGGCGAGACGGGCCGCCTTGGTCAAAGGAAATAAATATGTGTGGCAGCCGGGGTGGCGCCGTCTGCGCAAGAACCCGGTGCGCTCAAGGTCTCTGAGCCAATCTGCCCGCTCTTCGCCGAAACGCGGCGGCCTCGCCCCGGCCTCGAGAAGTGCATCCATTGCGTAGCGCTGACCGCACTCCGCGTTGCGTATCTTGGATATGGCGCGCGAAGAGATTGGCTGTCCATCGGGCAAAATCAGGTCGGTGCGCGGGCTCGATCTCCCCGAATATTGGCTGCCCGCCGCGCAATATATGAGACCACAATGCCCCGGCAGAACAACTCGTCCGTCGGCGTCGACGCGTCTGACGGGGTCTGCATAGGAGATGACCGAAAGAATATCGGGCTTCTCGCGCCGCAGAAGCCGGAATGCTCTGGCAATCAGGAAAGTCTCGGCGTTGCCTCCCTGGGAATCGTCGATAACGAGACGCCCCAGGTCGCAAGCCGTGCGTGGATCAGGGAGGCCCGCGCTCTTGGGCACGCTGGCATTGTTGACCGGGTGTGAGAAGACGCAAACTCCGACCAGTTCGGGGCGACCGCCCTTGCCGTCGGCAAAGAGTCCCACCGAAAGCCGCGCGACGGGCATTGAGGCCGTATAGTGATGCGCCCGCACGAAGGGAGCCGCCTGACACTTCGTGCTGATGACATCGACGGCGAGGCGCTTGGGATCGATTTCCGCGGCGTTGGGAATCCAGCGGCAGCGGCGGTCGCGCCAGCGCTGGCTGCGGGTGGTGAGCATGGCGGCAATCTCCATTGGATCACCATCTCCCACCCTCTCCCCTCCCGCCGGTTTGACGCTCTGATGACGGCCAGGAAAATCGATCACGACGCCAAGCCGCACCAGGTCCGTCTTCGACCAGGCGATGTCCCACGCAGCTAAAGAGGATCGATGCACGGTAAATCGTTTGGACGCCGTTTCTCGCGCCTCTTATTCATTGCGTATGGAAGGAGGATTCGCACATGATGACGACACCCCCGGCATGGCTGGCGGAGTATGGCGGATCGTCCGAGGCGATCGACAGATTTCGGTCCTATGTGAGCATCGAGACGGTTTCGCGGGTCTATGATGCCTGGAAGAAAGTCAAAAGCGTGCCAGTCCCGTTCAGTCACTGGCGATGGCATAGCGTCGCTGCGCCCGGTTGCAGGCAGGGCAGCCGCGAGTGGCAGGACATCCACCGGCAGTTGCGCGGCTACATGGACGACGGCGGTGTTCTGGTCATCACCGGGAGCGCGCGGACCGGGAAGACGTCCCTGCTTGAACAACTGACGCCGGACAGCATCATCGACAACTCCCGGTCAGGATTGGAGCCTGGCGCAAGTGTTCCGTCCGAGCAGGTCCCATCGGGCTTGTTCTCGATCGACGAAACCCAAGCCCATGATAGGCGCGACATCGTGCGCATGATCGCCGAAATGATGACAGCGAAGCGGGGGTTCGCGCTAGTGTTTCAGCGCCCTGAGACTTTTCGGGATTATCAGATCGGGGAGTATCTCGCGGCGCATCCGGTGCAGTTTCTGAATCTCTCTGAGGCTCTGTTGCAAACTCTGATGCGGTTGCCAAGGTTGGGCCCTTGGATTGGTAAGGTCGGTTGTGATGGACGATTTCAAAGGGCGGCATTTTACCGGCGAGGTCATCCTATGGGCGGTCCGCTGGTACTGCCGGTACGGCATCAGCTACCGCGATCTCGAGGAAATGCTGGCGGAACGTGGCATCGATGTCGATCACACGACCATCTATCGCTGGGTGCAGCGCTATGCGCCGGAGATGGAGAAGCGGTTGCGCTGGTTCTGGCGGCGAGGCTTTGATCCGAGCTGGCGTCTGGATGAGACCTACGTCAAGGTTCGGGGCAAATGGACCTACCTGTACCGGGCGGTCGACAAAAGGGGCGACACGATCGACTTCTTCCTCTCGTCGACCCGCAGCGCCAAAGCCGCGAAGCGCTTTCTGGGAAAGGCCCTTCGCGGGCTGAAGGGCTGGGAGAAACCAACGAAACTCAACACCGACAAGGCCCCCAGCTACGGCGTCGCAATCGCCGAGTTGAAACGAGAAGGGAAGCTCGCCCTGGAAACCGAACACCGGCAGGTAAAATACCTGAACAACGTGCTCGAGGCCGACCATGGCAAGCTCAAATTGTTGATCAAGCCCGTGCGTGGTTTCAAATCGATGCCGACAGCCTACGCCACGATCAAGGGCTTCGAGGTCATGCGCGCCCTGCGCAAAGGGCAAGCCCGGGCATGGTGCCTGCAGCCAGGGATCAGGGGAGAGGTGCGTCTGATCGAAAGAGCATTTGGCATTGGCCCCTCGGTCATGACCGAGGCCATGGACGTGCTCAATCAGCATTTTGCCAATGCTGCCTGATCCCCAGACGGGGTGACGCTGCCCGGCCGTCACCAATGTTTGCAACAGAGCCCATCCGATTGCCTCCCGAAAAACTTTGTGCCTCAGCCGAACGGCGCGACGCCGCTCAGCACGCGGATGCCATGCGGGAATGGCGTGTTGGGAGCTTGCGGCTGCCCGTGAACCTCCACCGCCATCGACGCTTGTCCTAGCGATAGCAGCAGGCAGAAAAGCGTCGCGTTCTCGCCTTCGATCGCATCCAGCGGAAAAGGTTTGAGATAATCGAGTATCGCTGGCGCGCGCTCGACCATGACGTCGTAAAGGAGCATGATGTCTTCCATCGAAGCTTCGCAGCGCGCCTTGGTGCGCGCCTCGATGGTTCGCCCCGCCCAACGGTCCACCAGCGGCTCGAGATCCTTGAACCCGGCGGGCAGGGTGGTCGCGATCTTCGCGTCGGTCATGCCAGCGCCTCCCGCACGGTGCTCGCCTTCACCCATTTATCGAGGGTTGAATGGAGATGGCGAATGGCGACCTCATTTTCCTGCAGATACATGAAGCCCTTTGCGCGCGATTGCATGCCTTTCTGGGTACGGGCGACATTGGCCAGATCCTCGAGCAACACCTCGACGGCCCGGCTGATGAAAAGCTCCTGCCGGAAGCGTTCGGCAACGGTCGCCGCAGGCGGCACGTAGAAGCGCGATTCATACCGCGTGGTCTTGTGCGACGTCGGCCAGAAATTATGTGTCCAGAAACCGCCCGGCCCGAAGTCGATATGGACGTGCGGAAAGACATGGTAGACGTCCTGCGCCCAACTCGTCGATTTGGTGGGATTGACCGCCGGATGCTCGAGAAAGCTAACCAAGGCAGGATCGTTGCTGCACGAGGTCACGCTCGCGGTGCTATGCGTATCCTGCCCCAGCCGTTCGACCTTGTTCGATGGCTTGGCAGCATAATTTGCGTTGCCATAGGTCGATATCAGCCTGTGCGCGCCGAGCATCCGCGCATCGAGCAGGTGCGCGAACGGGTTTTCGGGAGAGGCGTAGGTCGTCCCGATCGTCTCGGCGTGGAGCACGGGGATGTGATAGGTCTCAAGGAAGGCATCGCAGATCGCCTTCCAGTTGGCATCGATATCGGCCTGGATGACGATCGGATGGCCTGCGGCGGGATATGGTATGCCCGCCATCAGGTCAGCGAGCGGACCCAGAAACTCTCGCAACGAAACCTGCGGCTCGGGCGACAGGTTGATGAAGACCCATCCTTCCCAGACCTCGGCTGCGATCGGGGTAAGTCCGCAGTTCTTCTTGTCGAAATTGAAGAAGGAGGACTCATCGGGCACGCCGACCAAGCTGCCGTCGTTCTTGTAGGTCCAATTGTGATAAGGACAGACGAACTTCCCGGCATTGCCTGATGGCTTGAGGACGACATGGCTGCCACGATGCGAGCAGACATTGTGGAAGGCCCGCACATGGCCTCCCTTGGAGCGCGTGATCAGGACATTCGCATCGCAGACATCGATGTCGCGGGTGACGAAGTCCCCCGCATTTGGGATTTCCTCCTCCCGGCCCAGCAGCAGCCAGGCGCGACGGAACACCTGCTCCTTTTCCCGCGCATAATGTTCGGGCGAGATATAGGATTCGACCGATACCGGGCCGGTCGACAAACCCGCTTCCACCGTCACGTTGGATGGCGATAACTTGAAAAGCTGCTCGTTCATGTCGACTTCCTCTCTGTCCGCTCTGCTCGCAATGGGTTATCAGTGTTGAGTTGCACTGAGAAGTGACCCGGGAGGGTTATAAGTTTTCACTGAGAATTGACCCATGTTTTCCTCGCCCCTGGCTGACAGTCAGGAGGCATCGGAGTGATCGACATGGACCTACTCAGTGTGATCCGCCGCTGGCATTTTCGGCAAGGCATCCCCATTCGCGAGATCCGGCGGCGGACTGGATTATCGCGCAACACGATCCGCAAATATCTGCGCGATGACGCGGTGGAGCCGACGTTCAAGGTTCCCAAACGGCCGAGCAAGCTTGATCAGTTTGCAGAAAAACTGACGACGTGGCTGCGGGTGGAATCTGGCAAGTCGCGCAAACAGAAGCGAACAGCCAAGCAGCTACATGCAGATCTGGTTAAGCTGGGCTACGAGGGATCATACAGCCGTGTTGCCGCCTTCGCCCGCTCGTGGAAGACCGAACGCCAATATGAAAAGCAAACCAGTGGGCGCGGCACATTCGTACCGCTGATCTTCCAGCCCGGTGAGGCCTTTCAGTTCGATTGGAGTGAAGATTACGCCCTTCTGAATGGCCGGCCTACCAAGCTGCAGGTGGCCCATACCAAGCTCTCCCACAGTCGGGCGTTCATCACGCGAGCCTATCTGCTGCAAACGCACGAGATGTTGTTCGACGCACTGACGCAGGCCTTCCGGGTGCTGGGCGGCGTGCCTCAGCGTGGAATATTCGACAATATGAAGACGGCTGTAGACCGGATCGGCCAGGGCAAAGTCCGACAGGTCAATGCGCGGTTCGCTGCCATGGCCAGCCACTACCTGTTCGAAACGGATTTTTGCAATCCGGCCTCAGGCTGGGAGAAAGGTCAGGTCGAGAAAAACGTTCAGGATGCGCGTCGACGGTTATGGCAGCCAATGCCCAACTTCCCAGATCTTGATGCCCTCAATGCCTGGTTGGAAGAGCGGTGCATCGCACAATGGGGAGAAATCCAGCATGGCGTCCTCCCCGGCACAGTTGCCGATGTGCACGCCGTTGAGATTATCAGCCTGATGCCGATGGGGCGGGCCTTCGATGGCTTTGTCGAACATACCAAGCGCGTGTCGCCGACCTGCCTGATCGCGTTCGAGCGCAATCGCTATAGCGTTCCTGCATCCTTTGCGAACCGGCCAGTGAGCCTGCGGGTCTATCCTGATCGGTTGGTCATCGCGGCCGAGGGGCAAATCTTGTGCGAGCACAACCGGATTATCGACCGTTCTCACCAGAAGCCGGGGCAGACGATCTATGACTGGCGGCACTATCTGGCAGTTGTTCAGCGCAAGCCTGGCGCTTTGCGCAATGGGGCGCCATTCCTCGAAATGCCCGAAGCCTTCCGGCAACTGCAGGGGCATCTGCTCAAGCGGCTCGGTGGTGACAGGGAGATGGTCGAAATCCTCGCCCTTGTTCTACAGCATAACGAACAGGCTGTGCTCAGCGCCGTCGAACTGGCCCTCGAAGCTGGGGTGCCGACCAAAACCCACATCCTCAATGTTCTGCACCGCCTGATCGATGGCAAGGCTCCACCGGCATCCCCAATCGATGCCCCGCAGGCCCTGCGCCTCGCCCAGGAGCCTGTTGCCGATGTCGAACGCTACGACACGCTGAGGGCGTTACGCCATGCGTCATGATCCGGCCAGCGCCGCTGTGGTTGTCATGCTACGTGGCCTCAAAATGTATGGCATGGCGCAAGCCGCTGGTGATCTGATCGAGCAGGGCGCGCCAGCCTTTGATGCTGCCGTTCCGATCCTCTCACAGCTTCTCAAGGCGGAGATGTCCGAGCGGGAGGTCAGGTCCATTGCTTACCAGATCAAGGCAGCCCGGTTCCCGGCCTACAAGGATCTGGCAGGCTTCGACTTTGCCGTCAGTGAGGTCAACGAGGCGCTCGTGCGTCAACTTCACCGTGGTGACTTTATGGATAGCGCCGACAACGTCGTACTGATCGGCGGACCAGGCACCGGCAAAAGCCACATCGCGACGGCTTTGGGCGTCCAGGCGGTTGAGGGCTCTGTTGCAAACTCTGATGCGGTTGCCAAGGTTGGGCCCTTGGATTGGTAAGGTCGGTTGTGATGGACGATTTCAAAGGGCGGCATTTTACCGGCGAGGTCATCCTATGGGCGGTCCGCTGGTACTGCCGGTACGGCATCAGCTACCGCGATCTCGAGGAAATGCTGGCGGAACGTGGCATCGATGTCGATCACACGACCATCTATCGCTGGGTGCAGCGCTATGCGCCGGAGATGGAGAAGCGGTTGCGCTGGTTCTGGCGGCGAGGCTTTGATCCGAGCTGGCGTCTGGATGAGACCTACGTCAAGGTTCGGGGCAAATGGACCTACCTGTACCGGGCGGTCGACAAAAGGGGCGACACGATCGACTTCTTCCTCTCGTCGACCCGCAGCGCCAAAGCCGCGAAGCGCTTTCTGGGAAAGGCCCTTCGCGGGCTGAAGGGCTGGGAGAAACCAACGAAACTCAACACCGACAAGGCCCCCAGCTACGGCGTCGCAATCGCCGAGTTGAAACGAGAAGGGAAGCTCGCCCTGGAAACCGAACACCGGCAGGTAAAATACCTGAACAACGTGCTCGAGGCCGACCATGGCAAGCTCAAATTGTTGATCAAGCCCGTGCGTGGTTTCAAATCGATGCCGACAGCCTACGCCACGATCAAGGGCTTCGAGGTCATGCGCGCCCTGCGCAAAGGGCAAGCCCGGGCATGGTGCCTGCAGCCAGGGATCAGGGGAGAGGTGCGTCTGATCGAAAGAGCATTTGGCATTGGCCCCTCGGTCATGACCGAGGCCATGGACGTGCTCAATCAGCATTTTGCCAATGCTGCCTGATCCCCAGACGGGGTGACGCTGCCCGGCCGTCACCAATGTTTGCAACAGAGCCCTCTCTGATCGTTAGGAACAACCAAGAAGAAGCATCGGCCGCTTCGGCATCGCGAGAGCGACACGATCGATCACCCGCCGCGGCCCTTTAGCAGTGCATGAATCAGCCGTTCTTCCTTCTTGCTGATCCGGTGGCGCCGGCGATCACGCTCGATTTGCTGTTGCACTGCCTCGGCGCAATAACGCGGCGGGGAGTGCCTTGTCGCGCGGGGAAGCTCCGACCAGCCACCGGAGGAGCTGACCCAGACCATACCCAAGGCAGACGGCCTTAGCTCGCGCTCGCCGGTGATCTCGCCGCGCTGATCATTGACGATCACGCCGCCGCAGTCGTTGACGCGCTGCGGTGCTCGCCCGCCGAGCACGATCAGCTTGTGGCGGCCACTTGGCAAAGGAATTGCGTCACCCGTTTCGACTGCCGATGCCAGTTCGCCACCGTCGGTGTAACGGAGCGTCCAGCCATTCTCGGTGATGTGCGTCATGCACATTCTCCTTCCGAAAAGTTGTTGAGGTAGGCGTTGCGTCGGGGCTTCAGACGGGGAGGCCCGCATCGAGCGCCAAGCAAATACGCGTCCCTCTGACTGCGCTCTATCAGGTGTACTGGCTCAGTCGCCTGGCGGTAGCGGGGCGGGACGGCTTGTCGACCGGGGAAGGGGCGAGGATTTGCCAGCGTGGATGATCGAGCCTCGCCGCCGCAGAAGCGAGAACCGCAGCGTCAGAGCGCAGCTCGCGTGCCAAGCGCGGAGTTCAGCCAGACGATAAAATAGCGGTCATTGCTCACGCGAGTGCCGAGGCCGAACCAGGAGGCCGATGGGCATCTTGCCCAATCGCCGGGGGCGGTGCGGAGCAGAACCGGGAATGAGTAGGTGATGCAGGAGAATCGCGCTCGACACCCCGTTTTTCGATCAGGCGTTCAGGCGAGCCAGTTCTCGACCGTGAGACCTCGCACCCGGCTGAACTCGGCGACGTTCGCTGTGACCAGGACGCTACCGAGCGCATATGCGTGCGCGGCGATCAGCAGGTCGTTGGGGCCAATCGGCTTACCGGCGGCTTCGAGTTCGGCGCGGATGCCACCATATTCGGCGTCGGCCGGCACATCGAGGGGGAGGATATCGAGGCCTTCCATGATTGCTTCGACTTGCTGGAGCAGTTTCGCGGAGCCGCGTTTGGCGCAGCCGTAGCGCAGTTCAGCGGCGGTGATGATGCTGACGCAAATAGCGTCGCTTCCGACTTCCGCGATCTTTTCGAAGACGACGCCGTGCGGATTGCGCACCAAATCGGAGACGATGTTGGTATCGAGCATGTATCGAACCGTGGTCACAGATCGATGTCCTTCGGTGGGAGCAAGCCCGCGTCGATATCGTCCGGAAAGGCATCTTCCGGCCCAAGAGGCTCCAGACCGCGAAGGATATCGAGTAGTTTCGCCTTGGGCACCGGTTCGATGACCAGTCGGGTGCCTTCGCGATGCATCAGCACCTTTTCCCCGGGAAGTTCAAACTCAACAGGGATGCGAACCGCTTGGCTGCGATTATTGCGGAAAAGCCGGGCCTCCTTGACGCCGGCTGGCAGGGCTGGTCGGGGCATCACGATCTCCTTGTATATGCCAATGTATATGGCAATCGTGCGTCGCAATCAACGAAGGACGCAGAATTTTTGCGCTGCCCGCCCCGGCAAGATGCGTATCAATGGTTCGATGGCAGCGGGATCGGGACGGCTTGTCCGCTGGAGAGGTTGAGGAAAGCGCCAGCGCGGCCAATCGAACCGCGGCCGAGAAGGTCGAAAAGCAGGGAGAGAGCGTGGCTCGCCAGCACGCGATTGACGAACAGGGACTGGCGCTCGAGCGCTTCGGCGACCGAGCAGGACGGTGCATCGTCATCAGCCACGCTGTCGTCGGCGAGTTCCGGAAAATATTCCAGCACCGTCGGAAGGCGCGGGCCGTGCTCGCTGCCGCCACGCCCCGGGCAGCCGATCAGATATTGTCCGTCAGTCGCGCGATTGCCGAGGTCCATCCAGTAGGATGGAGTTACCCTGCCCTTCGCGATCGCGGCGCCGAGCGCGCGCCGGGCCGACGCGCTGTCGACGCAGGTGATGAGGATGTCCGCCTCGTCGACGCCGATGGCCGCCGGCGCGCGACCGTGAATGGCATCCCAGAACAGGCCATGCGCAAGGTTGATCCGTTCCGTCAGCGTGCGCGCCTTCGAATGTCCGAGGTCGCACCGGTAGAAGGGCTGACGACCGAGATTGGCTTCGCTCACGTTATCATCATCGACTACGGTGACGTGCAGTGATCGGGAGGAGATCGCCCGCAGCGCTGTGTCGAGCGAGGCGAGCCCCATCAGCATCTGGGCGCCGTTCCCGCCGCAGCCGACAAGCAGGATCTTGATTGGGCGATTGTCGAAGGCGGCGGGAAGATAGTGGCGGTGGTTGGTGTCAGGCTGCATGGGATTCTCCAGAGAACGGGCTCCGTGGCAGCGGCAGGAACATGCCGTTCGCGCAAAGGCGCGATGCCATCTGCGGGCCATCCGGGCGGTCGAGCTGGCCGATGACGAGGGCGATCTTCGTCGCAAACGCGTCGTCGGCATTGTCGGTGGCGCTGAAATAGGCCGATCCGGCGCCGTGGCTGTGGATGTCACAGATCAAGTGCCAACCAGGCTGCAGGACCGGTGATCGATAGACAAGGCGCGAAGGTGTCGCCTCTTCAATGTCCGGGAAATGCAATGCGAACGCCCTGCTCGTCTCGTTCCAGAGCACGAAGGCGGCCGCTTCGTTGGGCAGGGCCGCACGGAAGTGTTCGAGAATCTGGTCGAGATGCTCGCGCGGGATCCGTCCGCACAGGAGGTCAGCCCTTGGTTCGCCCACGCTGCCATAGGGGACATAGGCAGAGATCGGCGGCGTGACGGGAATATCGAGCGCGAGCCATGGACGGCGCAGGATCAGCATCACGCCATCGTTCCCGATGGCGAGGCCGTGTCCCGCGCACGCAGCGCGAAGCGCATCAAGGGCGGGTGATCGCCCCTGGGACGGGACCGGGTGGCAGGGTACGGCGGCAAGTACCGCGGCCGCTGTCGGATCATCGGCGAACCTGGTCATCGCCGTGCGTTCGCCGCAATGAGCGTACCGACCGTCAGCGGGAGGGCTGTCGTGTCCTGAGAACTCTGCCGAACGCGGAAGGGCTTGAGACGCTTGACCGGAAAGCGAGCGGCCCGTCGGGCGGCGAGGTTATCCCAGAGCCTGACAAGGCCGCCTTTGCCGGTGACGGTCATTTCCTGGCCCGGATTGGGGTGCGTCGACCAGGAAGCGAACACCGCCTGCTCAAATTCCGGGATGGACGCGATCGCCAGTGACTTCGGCTTCGGGATGTTTCCCCAGCAAAGCCGTCCGTCAAGATAGACGTTGAGGACCGGTGAGTGCAGCAGTTCCGTGTTCGCGGTGGGACGCTCATCGGCCGGGAGGGCATAGACGCCGAGACCGGACCGGGTGGCAACAAGCAGGTGCGGGGGATACGGGACCGGCAGGACGGTCCGCTCGGAGAGGACCCGGAGACCGGCGGGAGGGCTCGACAGAGCGAAATAGGCGGAACGCACCTGTGCCGGGATCCACCATGCGAGCATGTCGGGATGGGCGACCAGGACGTTGGCCGGCAGCATCTCGGGCAGGAGAGTCCGGCCAAGTGCCTCGGTCCATTGCCGCAAGTGCGTGCGCGTCAGCGGCGTCCCTGCGGCGATCATCGGCTGCCCTTCGGCATCATGCTCGACCGCGTGGATGCTGGCGAAGGCCGGTGCGTCGCGTCGCATCGCGCCGTAGGAATTGACGTTGCGCGGTGCTTCGTTGCGGTAGAGCAGGATGGCGTTGGTCAGCACCATGCTGCCGCCGCTTGCTTCGAAATGGGTGCTATGGTCGGGCATTTCGGCCTCACAATTTGGTGGGATCGAGTGCGATGAGAGCCTGGGCGGCGAGAAGGAATCTCGCGCCCAACGCCAATGAGGCGAGCCAGTCGTCGATCCGGTCCGGATCCGGCAGCGGGCAGAGACCCGCAATGTCCATGAAGCCTACTTCCATGCCGTGGCGGCCGACGTCGTCGAGTTCGGCCGCAAACTCGTCCGAGGGTACCAGCGTCAGCGGCGGCAATGTCGAGACTTCCTCGAAGTAGGGAACGTACTGGTTGATGAGGTCGATGTCGAAGTGCCAGGCGTTGTATTCTGGAAGGCTCTTCAAAGCGCGGCGCGCATGGCGGAGGCTTCGCAGCGCCTGCCGCAGGCCGCTCGGGAGTTGCGCGGGTCGCGCCGCGTTCGCCGCGATTATCCAGTCAGGGCGGCGGGCATTCATCGTGGACGGCAGGGACTGTTCGTCGACGTCTGCCTCATCCAGGCCATGATATTCGATCATGCATCGGCGGGCGGCTTCGTCGTCGGTCTCGCCGTCCCAATAATACATGGAGATCGTGTCAAAGAGGTGCTCGTAGCTGAAGATCGGAAGGATGCAGGACAGGTTTTGCTCGAGCTCGCGATAGGCGGCGGCGCGCCAGGAGATCGGAGCATCGCTTGTCTCGATCCACCCGAGGTCGATCTGTCCCATGCTGTCGCAAACGATGGCGATCGCTGGCGGCTCGCCTTCCTCGCCCTTCAGGACGGTCATCCGAAAGTCGGCGAGATCGACCGGCGCGAGGATTTCGGATACCGCTGCCTGAAAGACCTGTTCGATGCGCCGGCGAGCCTGCGCGCGGGTATATTGCCTGGGCGAGGTTTCCCGTGCGGCCACCCAGGCGCCCACCAGCTTGTGATGCGGGGCCAGCGGGTGGTCGAACAGGGTGGGCACATCTTCGGAGATCGCGACCGATCGTCCCGCGAGATTAGCCGAGGGGCGGAAGACGAAGGGACGGCGGCGGCTCGAGCGGTTCGGGTCCTTCACCCGTGCGATTTTCCGGGTCGAGGAGCATTCGTGTATGGAGGGCCTGGATGCGCGCGTCGCAGGCGGGCGGGGTGAAGTCGATCGTATCGCCATCGTCGAACTCGATCCATTGGAGGAGCGTCTTGCGGGGTGCGGCCGGGATCGCCGCGCGCTTGTCGGGCGTCATGGTCAGCCCTTGGTGCCGACTGCGCGACGATATTCGGTGACATGGGCAGTGCCCGAGACGCCGGCGTCCACCATCTCGGCGTTGACGATCGCCGGAAAGAGCGTGGCATGGTAGGCGCGCAGGGCTGCCAGGTCATCGGCGAGATGCGGCGGGACCGGAAGGTCGATGCCGTCATATCTGTAGGTGCGGGTGAGACGATTGATCTGCATGGGGGCCTCCAGGCTGATGTAAGAATGTTCGAGCGCGGTCCGTCAGAAGAGGGTGGCGGGCTCGTCGGGCTTGGCGTCGGCTGGCGGACTGGTCCGCGCCGGCACTTTCGCGGCGTTGGTGGGCGAGGCTGTTTTGGACGCCGCTGCGGCTTTCGCCTTGGCCGCTTCGGCGGCGGCGGTTCTGGCAGCCTCGGCGGCCTGCCGTTGCTCGGCAATCTGGTCGGCGAGCGTCTTGCGCGTGGCAATAAGCTCCCCGAGCGCGCCGTGTGCCCCCTTGGCGAGTTCCGCATCGATCTCCGCGGCGCTGGCCGTGATCGAGATCGGCCGTGTCTCGCCGGCTTCGAGTTTGGCGCCCGCGCCTTCGGCCTTTCGGGGAATGACGGTGAGGGTGACGGTGTTGTCGGGGCCGGCAACGAGGTCGAAGCCGAGCGAATAGCGTGTGAGCAGCGGAAGCAGGCTTGCAATCAGCATGGCGATCAATCCTTGTGTGGGAGAGGGTGGAATCCGGTCAGGCGGCGAGATCCGCGATCGGAGGTTGGGCTTGCGGGGCGACATGCGTCGGGGGCGGCCCATAGGTGCCGTCGAGCGTCATGGCGCTCGGGAGCCGGCCGGACCAATCGAAGCCGATCGCATTGAGCATGTTGGTGATGAGGTCGGACTTCTTGCCGGCGAGGCGCTTTGCGAACGCCTTCTGGCCGATATGATCGACCAGACCGCATTCCCGGGCGATGAACTTCAGCTCTTCCTTGGTGTACCGGTCGAGGAACCCCTGATCGACCTTCCAGCTATCGCGCAGATCGACCTGGAAGGCTCTTGCGAGGTCGGCGACATGGTCGAACGTGAGTACGTCCTTCGCGTAGGCGGCGCCGATGACGGAGAGGACGATTTGTGCCTGCCGGTCGGGCAAGCCCCGG
The DNA here is from genome assembly GCF_059424385.1 of Sphingobium sp. GW456-12-10-14-TSB1. Taxonomy (NCBI): domain Bacteria; kingdom Pseudomonadati; phylum Pseudomonadota; class Alphaproteobacteria; order Sphingomonadales; family Sphingobiaceae; genus Sphingobium; species Sphingobium sp. GW456-12-10-14-TSB1. Next base: position 303,671 of record NZ_JBWKZI010000002.1, read on the forward strand.
ATCGCCGCGATCTTGGCGCCATAGTCGAGGTCCGGGAAGGCAGCGCCGACCAACAGGCCGGCACGCGACGTCAGGGTATCGGCCTTGATCTGCGACAATGTGCCCGACATGGCGGCGACGAGGATCGCGGTGTGCGCGTGGCCGGCATTGCTCGCGAGCGCACGGGCGAGCGCGGTGCGCCAGGTCGCCTCGCGAAGATCGGCGGTGCGGCGTGCGATCGATTCGGCGGTGACAGCCGGCTTGTGCGCCGATGCCTGCCTGGGCACCGCAATTGCCGCGATCGATGGCGCGGATGCGGACGATCCAGTCCCTTCGTCGTCCGGCGATGCGATATCGTCCACATCGCCTGCCTGGTCGAGGCTGGTCTCATCGACCAGGCCATTTTGCTCGTCATCCCCGGAAACATCGACAGCGGCGGGCGCCACGGGCCTTGCCGCTTTCGCGGCGCGTTCCTCTTCCTCGAAGCGGATCGTCTCGACGGCTTCGGTTTTGAGCTGGAAGCATCCCGGATTGGTGCAGTGCCCGTCGTCGACATGGGTCTCGAACAAGACCCGCTGCGTAGCTGAGTTGAACGGACAGGTCGTGCATTCTGTCTTGTCGAAACAAGCGCTCGCGAGGTTCTGCGTGACGCGCATCAGCAGATCGCGCGTCTTGCTTACGTCGAGGTCGGCCGTCAGGATCGTCTCAAGGGCCTTGTCCTGCTTGTCCTGGGGGACAGCCGCGAGCAACTCGGCGTGACCGATCTTGATCCGGCGTTCGTCCAACGCAAGCTTGACGGGGTCGGAGAGGTCAGCGAGCGCCAGGCGGCGAGCAAACTTGGCCTGGGACCAACCGAGCCGCCGGGCAGCTTCGGCGCGGTCGCCGTGATACGCGGCAAGGACACGGACGGCAGCGTCCGCTTGTTCAGTCTCCGAAGTGTCATCGCGGATCTCGTTTTCGTCGATCGCGGCCTCGAGCGCCTCCTGGTCGGTCATCTCGCGAATGGTGACGGGCATTTGGCCATCAGGACCATAGGCTTCCAAGGCCCCCCTCCACCGGCGTTCGCCGAGGACAATCTCGAAGTTGCTGCCCTTCGGACGGACAAGAATGGGCTGGAGCACGCCGCGCAAAAGGATCGAAGCGACCATTTCGGTGTGCTTCATCTTATCGAAATACCTGCGGGGATTTTGGCCCCTTACGATCTTGGAAAGCGGCAGTGTGTTGGGATAATTCGGTTCCAGCGTGTTCACGGCTGATCTCCTTATGGAATGTGGCTGGTCCGTCCGGCCGGGCCGTGTGGGGGTCTCGGTGGTCCGGGCTGTCGACGGGGAGGTCGCGCGGAGCGATGTTGGTCAGGTCATCAAGGGTGTGGGCATGACGGCAATCCCGAGCCGACCACCCAAAACCCCTCCCCCTTCCCTCCCTTGGCGTAGGAAGGTTCCGGAGACGGGAGTATTGCGTTCGGAAGGGTTGGATGCCGGCACCGCCGTGAGTGCGCCGGGGCCCTGCACGCTTCCGGGGGGCTCTGGCGTTGTGGATTATCGCGTGACCACGCGGCGGGTCAGGTCGGGGATGCGAACATTATCGTAAGGACTGCTGACCGACATTTCGATCGCGTCGCGCTGGGCACGATACCAGTCGGTGGCCTCGACCGTGTAGATCTCGGTCGCATAGGGCTCGCCGCCGCTGGCGAACTCGATTTCGATGGTGAAGCTCTGGAGGTCGATGTGCGAGGATGCCTGCATGGCGATTTCCTTTCCAAACGAAAAGGGCGGCTCCGACCAAGGTCGAAGCCGCCGAGCAGAAGTGAGTGGGAAACTGGAGAAGACGACGCCGTGATCCGCACCGGATCGGGTGCGGTCATGCGAGGGCGTTCAGATTTTCGTCCGCGCGGAGCTGCGTGTGCGGCCGTCGGCGCGGGGAGCGATCCGGCATGGGGCTTCGCCAGGAGACGACGGCGCGGCCCCAATCACCACGCCACTCCTAACCACCCTCCTCCCCTCCCTTTGACTTGTACGGTGAATATCGGCACTTGTTCGTTTACATTTGCGCAAGTGGGCCTGCTCCAAGGCCGCTAGTTCCAGCGAGAAAAGGGATATTGCATGGCCGAGACCGAAGAAGCGGGCGTCATGTCTTTGACGGTGACGTTGCTCAGCGCCTATTTTGCGAACAACACGGTTCCGAGCAGCGAACTGCCCGCGCTGGTCGAGGGCACAAGACGGGCTCTGTTGGGTGGCGCAACCGTTGCTGCCGCGGCGCCGGCAGTGGAGACCGAGGGAGAGACGGTCGACGCCGCTGCCCCCGCATCCGAGTTCAAGCCGGCGGTGACCGTCGAGGAAAGCCTTGCCTCGCCCGATCATATCCTGAGCCTGATCGACGGAAAGCCGTACAAGGCTCTCAAGCGTCATCTTTCGGCGCACAGGCTGACGATCGCGGAATATCGCGCGCGATTTGATCTACCCGCCGACTATCCGATGGTTGCGCCGGGCTATTCGGCCTCGCGGCGCGAGGTGGCTATACGGCTTGGACTGGGAGGAAAGCGCAAGAGCGCTCCGGTGCCGCCTGCAACGGCCTCCGACGCGGCGGCAGTCGCGGCAGAAGCATCAACTGGGCCGGCTAGCGTCGAAGAAGCTCTGGCCGAAGCCGCACCGGTTCGGCGCACGCGGGTAAAAGTTGCGCCTCCCGAAGAAGCGGCGACCGCGCCGAAGAAAGCGAAGCGCAAGACGGCAAGCGGGAAGGCCAAGCCCGTTGCTGCCAAAGCAGCACCGAAGCCCAGGCGTAGTCGGGTACCGAAGGATGGCGCTGTCGACAGCGTGGCAACCGTGCCGGACGTCGCGCCCGTCGAGGTCCCTGCGGCCGACTAGCGCTGAAGGTCCGGGCGTCCAGAGCCTGGCGCCCGGCCCCCGACGGGGCAAAGCCGACCGCGACAAGGAATCGGCTTGCGCATTCGCGTTTTCATTTGGGACGCAGCGCCGGCCTACGGCGGTCCGTTTTACGGCGTCCTCAGGCCGCCCTCTTTGCCTTGCCCCCCATCCGCAGCACGTCGTTCCAGTCCTTGAAGCCGAACGGCGGGTATTCTGTCTCAATGGCGCGGCCGGGCATCGCATAGACCTCGATGGCATTCGCCGCACCGATCTCGCCCGCGATGTCATTGTCGGGGAAGAGGACGAGGCGCGTCACGCGTTCGGGAATCGCGATCTGGTGCAGACGTTCGCTGCCCAGCGTCGCCCATACGGGCATGCCGAAGAGCATCATCGCCGAGAGCGCTGTTTCCACTCCTTCCGCAAGGCCGAGAATCGATGTCGCGGGGGCGAGCATCACGGCGGCACGATCCGGCCGCCCGAGTGTCATTCTCGGATCAGCGAGGTCGCGGGCGCGGCGCGCGTCATCGCGCTCGAAGAAGGTGCGTTGGATCGCCACAAAACGCCCGTCTCTGTGGAGGCCGCCATCGTGCAGTGCCGCGATCATCGCGGGCCGGAAATCCACCGCATCGCCTTGCCCGAGAGGGGTGCGGGGATGGAACCGGAGCGAGCGTGGCAGGATGGCGATCCGACGGCGACGCAAGTAGAGTTCGGCCGGCGTACCGCTGAGCGGCCGGGCTTCGTCCCAGATGCGTTGCGCGATCTGGCGTCGCCACAAATCAGTTCCCATGTCCGAGGGCGTATTTGCGGCCCTCTCGACATTGAGGAGGGCATTTTCCTCCAGGCGCAGAATCTCGTGGATGACGTCACGCGTGTTGCAGCCGGCGAAGCATTTGAAGAGGAGCGCGTTGTCCCCCACTCGCACAGACAGGCTGGGGCTGCGGTCCGCGTGCGCTGGGCACAGGCACATGGCGCCGCTCGGCTTCCATGTGCCGCCGAGGCGCCTGACGATTTCGGAACCGATCGCCTCCAATTCCGGGTTTCGGTTGTTGCTGGTGCGCGCCATGGGGAATATCCGAGCGATTGGCCCAACCCGCACTTGTCCCCTGATTGAGCGTTCAGTGCCGGTATGCGAGGACAGGCGGGTTCAGGGCATGGAATGGCGATTGCAGGGCCGGTGCGGCCTTGAAATCACCCGGCAACCCCGCTCTCCCTCCCCTCCCGGACCGCGCCAGCGGCGCTATTCGATAGGGAGCCTTTAACGAGCCTCGGTCCCCGAAGCCGAGACAGGTATCCACAGGTAGCGAAAGCGGCCGGCCGGGATGCCCAGATCGGAATAGTCGCGCCAGGCGAGCGGATAGCGGCCGCTCAGTTGCGAGGCACATCTCTGCGCCTGGTCGTTCCTGCGCTGGCCTTGTCGCCCCATTGGAGTGTACCGGCGAGTTCCTTCGCCTCGGCGATATCGAAGGCAGCATCGACCGTATCGCCACGCCGGCGGGGTTGCCAATAGGCAGGGTCGTTTGAAAGGACCAGGACGGCAGCGCCATGGTTCGTCCGGCGAACGAAGGCTTCCATTCGCGCCACGTCTTTGCAGACATCGTGGCCCCGAATGTCATGGGCACTTTGCTGCCGGAGTGTGAAGCGCTCCCCGCTGACCTCGGCAACGAGGCCCTTGCAGAGATATTTCAACTCCAGAGCAAAGGGTCGCTCCCCGAGAAGGAGGACGTCGATCGCGCCGCGCAGGTCTCCGCCGAGCGGATATTCCAGTCGGATCTGCTGGTCCGGCTGTCGCATGCGCAGTTCCATGGCCAGTTCGTGCTGGAAATCGGCTTCCGAACAGAAGACCGGACGCCGTCCGGCCATATCGGACATCACTCGATCAATTTCGACCAATTCAAGCTTCCCGCACAGGTTGCACGAGGCGGCTATAGCGGCCGGAGTTTAACCGAGCGTAGCACGTTGAAAACTCATCACCGCAACAGATAAACCAAATTAAATCGCAATATTGCACCGTCTTGAGCGACGGCCGCTTGCACGAAATTGAGCGAAGCAACGCATCGACTTAAGAACGGACCTTTCCATATCTCAACCTTGCTTATTGACCGCTCACAATCATCCAAAATGGAGCAATGCCTGCCGGGCGCAATTTACAGGCAAAAACCTACAATATGCCGCATGGAGACCTGAGCTTTTTTCTCCCATGAGAAAGGAGCGTGTCATGCCCATTCGGACCAATATGATTGCCGATTTCCAGCCGTCGGACAGGTCGCTCCGGGAGCAGCTGACATGATGGAGAGGGCACGGATCACAGCAACCGTGGACCGGTGCAGCATGGTCGACTTCGCGGACCAGGTTCAGCGCTTGCGCGCCAACGAACTGGGTCGCGATCTTTTTACCATCCCGGCTTTCGAGATGCTTCTGGATCTCTATATGTGCAGGGGGTGCCCATCGCGTTCGCTTACCGCGTTGACCGCAGCATCGAGTGCATCGGAGCGAAATTCGCAACGGATCATTCATCGCATGGCTAAACGGGGGCTGGTCAAGCTCCGACGCGATCCAGACGATGGTCGAAGGATCATTGTCGAGCTGGAACCGGAAACGCGGATGTTGCTCGACCGCTTCTTTGACCGGTTGGTGGAGCTCGTGACAATTGAGCCGGCGACCAAGCGGACCGGGTGCTAGGAATGCGATACGGAGCGAGGGATTGGAGGCCTCGCGCTCTTAGTATCTTGCACCCATCCGAAAATCGTTGCAGAGTTTCCGTGCAGTGCGGAAAGCGGCTGGGAACCGCCTGCAGGATTAACCTTCCAGGCATGGCAACGGGCCCATCCATGACGGTTGGGCGCACGCATTGGACGTTATTGCCCGCCACCTTTGGGTGGTTCTGTCATGCTGTCTTCGTTGTCTGCCTATCGTCGCCCTTTGGCGCGTTTCAACCTTTACACGTGCGCGTAGCCCCATGTTTCGCGCCAGTGAGGATAAAGGCACCTGCGTGCGTGCGGCCGCACGCTATGGCGACCGCCAGTTCGAAGCCGTCTATCGGAGGGAGGCTCCCAAGCTGCTTTCGTACCTCAAACCAAGGATCTGGCAGGAGGAGGACAGGCACGATCTGGTTCAGGAGGCCTTCACGAGGCTGGTCGCGTCGCGATCCAGCGCAGCCACGAGCAATCCCGGCGCCTATTTGCAAGGAATTGTTCGGCATCTCCTCGCCGATCGCGCGCGGGCCTGGGCCAAGGCAGCGGTCTTCGATCCGGTCATATATTCGGCTGGCAAGGACATCGCCGGGCCGGACACGATCGCGGAAATAAACGATATGCGGGATAGCTATCGACTGGCTGTCGAAAGCCTCCCGCCAAGGACGAAAGAGGTATATTTGTTACACCGTGCCGAAGAACTAGGATATAAGCAGATAGCTGAGCAGCTTGATATCAGCATCCGAACCGTGGAGTGGCATGTGGCTGAGGCCATTGTGCGCATCGGCAAGAGCATCGGAATTAGCCATGGCTGATGGCGAGATGCCGGAGCCCATGCCGAGGATGGACCAGCAGATGCGTGAAGCCTCCCTGTGGTTCGCCAGGATGAGGGGGCCTGATGCGGAAGAGTGGCGCCCTCAGTTCGAGGAGTGGCTGGCCCTTGGAGCATCGCATCGGGGGGCATACGACCGAGCCGGCGAGATATTTGCATTGGGTCGCTTCATGGCGGCCCAGGACGAAGAGCAGGTCGGCGGGGCCAATGACAATGACGCGAGCGGGCATCGTTGGAGATGGGCGGCGATCGCCGCCAGCCTCCTCCTGACCGTCGGGGTCGGAGGATGGCTCGTCAAGGTTGAGCGGCCGGGCACGCCAGGCGTCCCGGTCCAGGTGACGCAGCCAAGGGCGCATCAACCGGCCGAACGCCAGCATTACGCGACGTTGGACGGTTCGCGAAGGACGGTTCGGCTCTCCGATGGTTCCTCGGTCGAACTCGCCGCCAACAGTGAACTCTACACGAGCTTCACCCCGGACCGGCGCGAGTTGAAGCTCGAGCACGGCCGGGCCCGCTTCGAGGTCGCGCATGAAGGCCGCCCCTTTGTCGTCCTGGCCGGCGGAGGGAGCGTGACAGCGCGCGGGACGATCTTCGAGGTCAGTCTGGAGCGTGACGAACGCGTGACGGTGAAGCTGCTCCGTGGTGCCGTCGATGTCGAGCGTCCCAGCGCCATCAAGGGAACGACCGGCCCGGCGGCCGTCGCGCGGCTTGAACCGGGCGAGATTCTCAGCTTCGCGGTTGTCACGCCAGCCGTGCTCCGCCCCCTTGCCACGAAGGGCGAGCTACAGCCTGTCGTGCCGCCTGCGAACATCGTGCTGGTGCGCGAGTACGAGCGTGCGCCATTGGCAGCGGTGATTGCCGAAGCCAACAGGGATTCCGCAACTACCATCCAGCTTAGCGACCCGAGCATCGGGGCTTTGCGGGTGAGCGGCCGGTTCCGGGTGGATGATGCCGATCAAGTTGCCGATCGACTGGCTACGTTGTTCGACCTTGACGTCGAAAAGACTAAACCGGGCCAAATCACTCTCAAGCGGCGATAACCAGGAATTTTTTTGTGACCTACCCCGTAGGTTGCAGTTTTGTTGCGATGCTCCCTGAAAATCCCGCCAAATTGTCGGGAGTTTCAAACGGGGGCAAAGATGGTTCGAATGGGGTCTCGGTTTCGGTGTGTTCTCCTTGCAGCGGTGGCGGTCGGCTCGCTGGTGCCGGTCTCCCCTGCTCTCGCCGCGGAAGAGCGGCGCATCGAGTACCACATGGAAGCCGGGGACCTGGGCGAAGCCCTGAAGACGGTCAGCCGCCTGTCGGGGAAGGAGATCATCTTCTCCGAGGCAGTGCTCGGAAAGACCGCACCCCGACTCCAGGGATCGTTCAGTGCAGATGAAGCCGTCCGGCTGCTTCTGGAAGGGTCCGGCCTCGTCGCCCAATACCGAAAGGATGTCATTATCATCCGGGGGCGATCGGAGCCGTCGGGCGATCTGAGCGATCGCTCGGCGGTCCAGAACGAGATAGTGGTCACGGGATCGCGGATACGCGGAACTGAGCCAGCTTCTCCTGTGGTCGTCTCCACAAAGGCCGACATCGAGATGCGCGGCAACACTGACCTCGGCTCCTTTGCCCGTAGCCTAGTCCAGAACTATTCCGGAGGGCAGAACCCGGGCATTGCGGCGAGCGGCCAGGGTGGATCAGAGAACGTCACGTCGTCCTCCGCACTCAACCTGCGGGGCCTGGGCGCAGATGCGACCCTAACTCTATTTAATGGTCATCGCGTCGCATATGACGCGATTAGCCAAGGCGTCGACATCACGGCAGTCCCGCTCGCCGCTATCGACCGGGTCGAGGTGGTCACCGACGGATCGTCCGCGCTCTATGGCTCCGACGCAGTTGGCGGCGTCGCCAACGTGATCCTGCTGAGAGATTACGACGGGGCTTTGATTACTAGCCGCGTCGGTGGGGCGACAGATGGCGGTGATGTTGAAAAGCAGTTCAACATCGTCACCGGTGCGCGATGGGCCTCAGGTGGCTTGATGACAACCTTTGACTATCGGCACTCGACGCCCATCACCGCTGGGCAGCGTTCTTACACGCAAACCAATCATCCATCCGAAACACTTCTGAATGGGCACGAGCAGTATAGCGCCGTGGTTGCTGGACATCAGCGGCTATCCGATCGCGTTGAATTTGAGCTAGATGGTCAGTTTAGTGACCGTAGCAACGCGATCTGCATCAACTTCACAACGACCGACGGCTGCCGAGTGTCGGGCAGTGATGCTCGGGCATCGACAAGATCGTGGACTATCGCGCCGTCCCTGAAGGTCTCGGTAGCGAATTCGTGGCAATTGCGACTGGTCGGCATGATTGGAGAGAGCAATGTTCAAACGGTCGCGGACACATATTATGAGGACGTCTTCCTCGATCAAGCGAGGGGCCGGTACAATAATCAGGTCCGATCATTGGAGATGGCTGGTGAAGGCCCGCTCTTTCGTCTCCCTGGCGGTACAGCGCGCCTCGCGCTCGGCGGAGGGCTTCGGAACACAAAGTTAATTGTCAACTCAATCGACCTGACCGGCGGCACATCAACCACGATTGCCGACTTCAGCGTCGAGCGGGAGACGCGGTTTGCCTTTGCAGAAGTTTCCCTCCCGATCATAGGGGAGAGTAGCGGGGTTCCGCCGATTGAGCGGCTTATCTTGACGGGAGCCGTGCGGTATGAAGACATCCAAGGTGTCGGCGAGGTCGCCACGCCCAAACTCGGCGTCATTCTTGCGCCGGCCCGCGATCTGACAGTTAAGTTCAGTTGGGGGAAGTCGTTCAAAGCTCCAACCCTATATCAGTCTGGTCAGCCGCGAGTGGGCTACTCCCAAAACGGAACCACCGATTTCTTTCCGGGAAGCCCCACACCAGGATCAGTCCTCTACCTTGCAGGTGGCAATCCAAACCTCCGGCCGGAACGAGCAACGAACTGGACGGCGACCGTCTCGGTGACACCGTCGGTCGTTCCCCAGTTGCGCATAGACGCGAGCTATTTCCATATCAAATATCGCGACCGCGTCGTTACGCCAATTCCGTCGAGCTACTCCGTCGCCTTCGATCCCCGTTACAGTAACTACGTCTTAACAAACCCCACGAGACAGCAGGTTCTGGACGCTATATCTGGCGTTCCGATCGTCTATGATGTCGGAGGAGGCGATATCGAGAATGGCAATGCCGTCGCGATTATAACGAACTACCTTCAGAACGCAGCGAGGCAGACCATCGATGGGGTTGATATTGCTGCCAACTATACAATTTCGCTTGATACGGGAAATACCTTTCGAGTCACATCCTCGGCGAGCTATCTGCGCAGCGAGCAGCAACTGACGTCACAGCAGCCCGTCGTGGACCTCGCGGGAACCATATTTCGTCCACCGCACTGGCGGTCTATCTCGTCGATTGAGTGGGACCGGCCTGAGTTCTCGCTTTCTAGCACTTTTACCTATATCGGAGGATCAACCGATGGCCGAATACAGCCGACGACAAAAGTTGGCTCGTATAAATCGGTGGACGTCGTCGCGAAGGTTACATCGCTCGAGAACAGCGGTCCATTGAAGGGATTTTCAGCAACCCTCTCGCTTCTAAACATTTTCAACGAAAAGCCGCCCTATATTCGAACGACAAGTGCAATCGGCTATCACTACGACTCAACGAACTTCCCGACCGTTGGGCGCTTCATCAGTCTAGCGATCAGCAAGACATTTTAATGGCTCGGTCTGCAATTTCCCACTTTGCGGCGCTGTCGCTTTGCGCGTTCTTCGGAGCAGGTTCGTTGCCTGAGGTGGCCGCGCGAGCTAAGGCTCGCGCCGTCGCAGAGGGGACTGCTACGGCGGCTCTTACCTCGGCAGATCTCGTCGCATTGCGTGACATCGGACCGCCGTTCCCGGATCCACGCCGCCATTTCGTTGGAATCTCACCAGACCGCAAGAGGATCGCGTTTCAAGTTAGGCAGGCAAACCCGGCCTCGAACACATACCGGCTAAGCTTGGTCGTCATGGATCTTCGGAAAAGTGGGCAGCCGGTCGCGATCGATGAGGGCGGCGAATTGATCCTTCAAGTAGTTCCCGGAATGAGCGGTGCCCTCGGGGAGACGGGCCTGCCAGAAACGATCACGCCTCAGTGGTCTCCCGATGGTAACTTCATTTATTTTCTAAAGCGCTTGGAAGGGTCGACACAGGTCTGGCGGGCGTGCACAGACAAGCTGGATAGCAGGCCGATCTCAAACGAGGGAGGAGACGTCGGTGGGTTCGCTTTGTCCGCCGACGGGCAAAAGATAATATACTCAACTTGGCGCATCGAGGATGGAGAAAGAGAGGCTTTGCGCCTCGAGGGTCTGAGGGGATATCGGTACGATAAGCGCTTCAGACCCCTGACGGCCAGCGGCCCCGAGGCGCTGCCGATGGGCCGGAGGCATATTATGGCCATTGCTCTCGATTCGGGGCGAACTCAGCCAGCTTCAAAAGCGGAAACCGCCTATTTTGAGGGCGTCATAGGAGATGGCGCGACACCGGCTCCTGCGATCGCTGCCAACGGGCGACGTGCTTGGGTGGTGCGTAAGGGAGAAATCGGGGTTGGTCCTCCCCCGAAGCTATTTGCTGAGGACGCAAGGCGCACATCGCACCAATGCATCGCAGAAACGTGCGCAGAGATCAGCGCTCTCTGGTGGCGACCGGACGGCACACGGATTCGTTACATTCGCCGTGAGGGCTGGGCCGACAGCGAAAACGCGGTCTATGAGTGGGCTCCTGGCGAAAACGCGCCTCGCCGACTATTCTCCACCGCCGATCTTCTGTTGGATTGCCAACCGGTTGATGAGCGGATTCTATGTGCCCTGGAACAGTCCGCGGCGCCCCGCAAATTGGTCCTGCTTGACCCGCAATCGGGACGCTTCGACACTGTGTTCGATCCCAACCCGGGGTTTCGCCGTTATTCGCTCGGTCAGGTGGAGCGGCTACATTGGAGCAACGAGTTCGGAGCTGAGACGTTCGGCGACCTTATCTATCCCGTTGATTTTGATCCGCATCGAACCTATCCGCTCATCGTCGTTCAATATATCTCTCGGGGCTTCCTCCGCGGGGGTGTGGGTGACGAGGCTCCGATCCAGGTCTTCGCAAATCGTGGATACGCCGTCCTAAGCGTACAGCGGCCAAAGCTTACCTCTGTTGCGCAGGGTTCCACCACGGAAGCCGAACTCGAAAGGCGCCTTCTCAATGATTTTCGGGATCGGCGAAGCGTCCTCTCCTCGATCGAGATGGGTGTTCGATTGCTCATCGGACGGGGAATTGCGGATCGCGATCGAATTGGAATAACCGGCCTGAGCGACGGCTCCTCGACTGTTCAGTTTGCGGCCATCAATAGCCATATGTTCAAAGCTGGCTCCGCGAGCGGCTGCTGTTGGGATCCCTTCCAGGATGCATTTTTGGGCCCGGACACCGCCCGTGCCTTTCATAGCTTTGGTTGGCCGCAGCTGGTGGACTATAATTCCGGCGTCTGGAATCGAATGTCTCTTGTTCAGAATGCTCGAGCGGTTGAATTTCCGCTTCTAATACAGCAATCGGATGACGAGTTTCGCGGTGCCCTGGCCAGTTACACTGCGCTCCAACAAGCTGGCAATCCTGTCGCTCTATTTGTCTTTCCGGGAGAACACCACATAAAATGGCAGCCCGCGCATCGGCTGGCCGTGTATGAGCGCAATATTCGGTGGTTCGATTACTGGCTAAAGGGAATCGGAACGAAGGACGAGTGGAATGAGAACCAATGACCGGCTGCTCACGCCGTGCGAGCGCCGTTTAGACCCTCGCCTGCGTGAACATTGCGCAACCTCCAGTGCCGGATCCAAGCCTCGGTATCGACGAATAACATGAGCCGGAGAACCTCAGCATCGGTAAGTCGGTGGTCGGATCGAAGAGTCGCCTCCACTGCACGCCTATCGATCAAACCGGCGCCGCCTAGGAAGCCATCCATTATCCTCTCGCGAATTTCCGCCCTGTATCGATAGAAAATCTGGTAGATGAATCCCTGCGGACTCCCTTTTCCTCTGCGTTCGATGATTTTTGCTGGCAATTCTCGAGCATAGGCGCGGCGCGCGACAGAGCGGTCGCGGCCGCCTTCGCATTGATACCACGTCGGTATTCCAAGGCAGAATTCCAATATTGGTTGCGAAACAAGGGGGTGAATTACCTCGGTGCCACCGCGCTCGTAATACGCATCGAGTGAATGTTGCATTCTCACGATCATCGCTATGTGGGCGGCCTTGCCAGGTAGATTTCGACCGCATGGGGCCGAGAGCCAAGGATGGTTCACCGCGCAGAGGATTTTGTCTGTCGCAATCGACTGAGAAAGAAACGTCCTATCGATCTGCCAATCATATCCTGCCGAGGCGGCTCGCCAAGCCTGAACGGCATGCTTTGCGACCGAGAAAATGTTCGTGCCAGTTAGCCGGCAAATATCCTGAGCTGTTTCGAGCGCTCCTAGCGAAAGTCCCTCGGCCATGATGCGGTCGGCGAGAGCTCGTGCTGAGCGGCTCAGATAAAAGACATTATCTCCACCATTACCGGAGAATATCGCGTTTGCCTGAACCTGGCGTCCAATCTTTGTCAGAGCCGCATCATATGCCATTGAATCCATACGACCAAAAGGTGTTGGCAGGTGGGCCACCGATGACCTGTCTAGATCAATCTCCGCGAGATCATACTTTTCCGAAAAGATTGGCAAACCCAGGTGCTGGGTCACTATATCGCAATATCGACGCTCGTCCCCGAGCGGGTCGTCGGTAATGAGAGTCAGGCCGGAAAGATGGTTGCCGGCCTTGACCAGGCCTACGGCAACGATCGAGGAATCAAGGCCGCCAGATAGACCCAGAAGCCCGTGATCATACTTGTTGCTCCAGGCTGCGATACAATGCTGCGAAATGCGACGAAGCTTTTCGGCCTGTTCTTCCACGGAATCGACCGAGTCCTGGGACTCATAATTCCATGGGCTCCAGGTCGCGACGGTCGTGGTCAGTCGATCGTAGCGTTCCAGCCGCGTTCCCGGAAGAAGGCGTCGGATGCCACGAAGTGCGGTATTCTCCTCTGGCAGTCCGCAGAGCAAAAGAGACCGCGCGACGGCGAGCGTATCGACCTCAGGCTCGATCAGTCCCAGCGCTGCGATCAAGGACGGTTCGGATGCCAATGCGATCAAGCCTTCACCCTCGACGTAGACGCATGGAAACATTCCGGTCGGATCGCGGAAAGCAAGGAGGCCATCGCCTGATCGCAACACCGCGAGGTATCGCCCCCAATAGCGATCGAGCAAGAAGCGTCCCCGCGTTTTGGCGACTGCATCTGCGTCTGGGATTGGGAGGGTCTCAACCTCCCGCGAGGCTCCATAGCGGTGGAACAACGTTCCCAGCACCACGCCCGATTGATCGGCCAAGTGATGCAGCTTCAGATCGCTGTTTGTCACGACAAAGAGGTCAGGCGCAACCTCATGAAGGCTCATGCCGCGGATACCGGCCAGGTCGGCTCTGAGGGAGGCCAATCGCTCGGCGTCGCCCATCAAGGCCAGGAATCGAGAGCTCATTTGACAACCAGAATTGGGGTGAATCTGAGGACATTCTCGATGTCATCATTCAGCACGAGCGTATCGAATTCGACCCAAGAGTGAGCCTTGAAAGGCCTGGTTCGCACTCCGATCGCGAACCGACAAGGAACGCCGCGCCGTTTCAACATTGCGAACATCGCAAGCGACTGGACGAGGCACCTGTCGGTTGCCTCCAAGAAGATTGCAGCCTTCCGAAATGCTGCCGATACCCGAAGGGCATGGAGGCTCGTGTCGAATTTGGCCGGCAGGGGGATCAAGCGACGACTCGACAAACCGTCGAGCAACGTATCCAGCGAGGATGTCTGTAGCCGGACTTTGATGAGAAGCTGCCAAAGGACTGCAAGCAGCACGAGAGATATTGGTGTCGAAGGCAAGTGCCTCGTTCCGAGATCATCGGCGAGATCCTGGACGGGTGGGCTGTCAAAATCGACCGGCAGCGGGTTCTCGACGAGGTATCCGCGCGAAATGAGTGTAGACAGGTTGCGATCACCTTCCTCAGCTATCCTTCCGTTTTGGGATATCAGTCGACTGAAGGAAATTCGCGTCTGTCGGGAGGCTCCGAAATATCTTCCGGCCTTAGCGTCGAGAAAAATGACGGCGTCGCCAGCAAAGCAAAACGCGAGGCCTTGTCGGAGCCGATAATACATTGCCATCTCCGGAAAAGGCGCGCCCCCCCAACTGGAGGGCGCGCCGCGGGTATCAGTCGTCTTCCAGACCGAATCCGCCGGGCTGGCGTTGGTTGAACGTGTCGCTCCCGGACATCGCCGCACCCTTGGTTTCATCGAGGACAGAGCCGAGATCGATCAGATCCTCGATGTTGGCATCGTCATTGCGTTCCATGACACACTCCTCTTCATCTACCGCGACAATAGCGGCAGTCCCACGCTAGCCGTGTTGAAGCTTTTATGGCGGTGAATATATCTCGTCAGATTGTCGCAATATCCACTTGCTTAGAGGTTTTGGCTCACTTTGAACGAAAAGCTATCGCAGTGATAGCGGCCATCTATCTGAAAAACCTCTTTTATTTATACGCACCGGAATCTCGAATGATTTTCCGTTGGTGGGCAATTTTCCTTGTGTGATACGCTTCAATTCGCCGCCGAGTTGCTTTGTGGAAATTTCCGACCTCCATGCTGGCAAATATTGCCAACTCCTTTTCTGCATTGGCCGTAGTCTCAATGATCCGGCTATAGTGAAGGCGCTCGTTCAACCGGCGTATTTCATGAGTTGCTTGGCGGTTTCCCGTAGCCTCGGCCAGTGACGAGAACATTTCAGTCGCTCGGAGTGCGATGTTCACGGCTGATAGCCCGCCGGCAAGGATCGAATAGGGCTGCAGAGCTCGACGCACAGCAGATTCCTTTAGCGTCGTCAGGACCGTGATCAGCAGTTGCATGTGCCAGTCGAGAAGCTCGATGAGTTGCGCCGGCTCCAACTTTGGCACAAGGAAGCCTCCGTCGGCATGGTGCACGAAGAGGCCCTCGCCTACGAAGATGAAGGCGGCCTCACGAACGGGGGTCTTGCTTGAATGATGCCGGTTGGCGAGGTCCTGGAGGTCGATCCGTTTGCCCGGGACGAAGTGGCCGGCCAGGTAATCGGCCTTCAGTCCGTGATAGACACGCTCCTGTAGCGGAGGGTCCATCGCCGACATCACATCCCCGCTCCTGCCAGGACCGGGGGATTGATCCAAGCCGGTGTAAGGGCCTGGGTCAGATGATCCAGGTTTCGCCGGGCGATCATCTCGATGCAGAGCCGCTCGAGTTCGCTGAGGTCGCCCATTGCCAATTGCCGCGGAAAGCACATCTTCTGCCCCGCGAAGAGGAGTGGAATGAGGATATGGCCCGTCGACAGGTCCAGTCGATAAGCGCAGGCAAGATGATCATCCAGCCGAGAGCGTGGGTTGCCGGCCTCGATCTCGCGAAGCCAACGCACTCCCATGCCGAGTTCGCGCGCCAAGTCGCGCTGCGTCAGGCGCCGCTTCTTCCGTGCCTCTTCTATTTGCCGTCCCGACTGAACTTTCACATACAGGATCGGACTTTCAGCAACGGAAGTCGCTATAAGATGCGACATATCCGCGTCTCCTTACGGGAGATACCGCCCGCCAAGGCAATTCCATAGAGCAGACGCTAAGGTGTACTTACCACCACTGTCAATCCGGAACCTCGGCCAACTTGTCGGGATTTAGTCAACAAGATCATTGGCATCGCGCGAGGCTGGTGTTCTTGCTCCAGATTGCAAGGCCCGATCGAAAGCGCTCAGCAAGGCGCCGTGCTCTGCTTTTGTGATCTGCATGAGCGCAACGATGTAGATTGTGCCGAGCGGGGGTTGCCTGACCTCGGGTGAGTCCTCGTGGACCCTCTCGGTGATGCTGGTTGCAATATCCCGAAGCCGACAGGACGCACCGACGTGATGCTCTTCGGCACCACCGAGGCAACTCAGCTCCTGCCCTTTCAACTGATCGACTATTTTGTCCGTGGGCATGCTGTTCAGATATTCGATCGCGACATGGAGCGTTGTCCCCCAGGCGATGAGCGACCGGGTGACGCGAATCAGGTGGCAATGCGAATCGATCAGGATGTCCAATCCGGCCGGTGAAAGCCGGAGCTTGAAGCTGCGTCGTGCCCGGCTCATCGCCCTCTTCTCCTGCCAAAACTAGTGCTCAAGCACCCACGCTCGATCCCGAACGGGTGCATTTCCGCGACGAAGCGAGACAAAAGCGGCACTTTATTGCCGCTTTTGCCTGAACATGTTCTTTCCAGCACTGGTCGGCTCATTCGAGCAGATTTGCTTCTCCTATGCTTTGTTTCGCCGCTTCGGCACTTCAGTGCCCTGCCTATTGCGGCGGGCTTTTCTGATGGTCATTGCTTGGGGCGCACCGGATCGGCGGGGGTTTCGAACCTAAGTCTCAGCCCCGCCCCACCGGACTGCCCAAACCCCAGACCCGAGCGCCTTGCGGCGCCACGAGGAGACGTGTGCCATGGACTTTCCATGCTCCCCGACCATGCGTGCAGGAGCACTTCTACTCGCCATCGGCGCCACCCCTGCCATCGCCCAGACGTCTCGCGACGCCGAAGCCTATCCTTGCGCCCGCACTGTCGAGCTCGCGGTCGTCCAGAGCGATGCCGGCTTCTCGATTCGCCAAAAGGCAAACCCCGCCGCGCTTCCCCCCGCGGGGCCGCCCTCTCTCCCGGCGGTCATCAAGCTTGGAAACTCGCTCACGATCGACGGCCGTCTTCTCGCGCGCACCTCCCTCCTTCGCCCGGAGTCCTCCGATGTTCCGCAACGGTAAACTGATCCTGGCCGCGCTGCTTTGCGCATCGGCGCCTGCCCATGCGCAAGAGAACAGCGCCGAGCCGCTCACCGCGGCGGCTGCGGAAGCTCAGCGTCAATTGCGCCAGACCTTCACCAATCTGACCTTCGAGGAATTCGGTCCGGCGCCGGTCAAGGGCCCAATATATCAGGCTATTGCAGGTGGACGAGTCATCTATTTCGCGCCGGAAAGCGAGCATCTCCTGTTCGCCGCGATCTACGACAAGAACGGGGTCAACCTGACGGCGTTGGCGCAGGATACCAGCGCCAGGAAGCGGCTGGGCGCGATCAACCCCGCCGAGGCCCTTGTGATCGGCCCCGCAGGTGCGCCCAAGGTCATCGAGTTCACGGATCCCGATTGCCCTTATTGCCAGGCGCTCGAGCGCTTCTGGCTCGCCAAGGAAGCCGAGGGGAAGCCGGTTCAGCGCCTCATCTACTTCGTGAGCGGCATTCATCCGCAGGCCGCCGCAAAGGCCGAGCATATTCTTTGCTCGCCGGACCAACAGGCGACCTTCAAGTCCGTCTATGCCGGCGCTCAGCCCGCGACGCTGCACAAATGCCGTCCAGGCGCCGAGAAGGTCGCCCGCGATGCCGAGACAGTCCGCAAGATGGGTGTTTCGGGCACCCCGACACTCTTCGTCGACGGAAAGCGCATCTCCGGCTTCCAGCAGGCGGAACTCGAGGCCTTTCTCGATGCGGAAGCGCGGAAAGCCAAGGCCAGCCCCTGAAGGCGAACCCCTCGAACTTTGGCGGACCTCGCCGGAGCGCGCTCACCGTGGCGTCTGTGAGGACCGGAATGCCGGCGGGAGCGCACCTCCAGGAGCCGTCCAGCGCCGTCGCCGGCCGGACACGCCGAACCGAGCCACATGTCTCGGTCGGCATCGGTGCCGGCAAGCATGATCGGGACGGCTTCATTGAAGACAAGGAGACTGCACATGTTGACTCTGATCTGGGGAAGGACGTTCCGCACGATCGACGCGGCCGCCCTTTTCATCCTGGCCGCGTTCGCTGCCGCCGGTGTGGCCCATGCGTTCGCGGCGCCCGCCGCCGGCGACCTCGGCTACGACATCTACGACATCGTCGTGAACCAGGGGGTCAAGGGGCCTCTCGGCTTCGTGGGCGGCGTAGCCGCGTTCCTGTTCGGCGTCTCGCGGCTCTTCTCGAACATCATGATCGGCATTCCGACGATCGTGGCGGCGGTCTGCCTCATCAAGGCGGATTCGATCCTCCAGACCTTCGGCATGCTGATCTGAAGACAGGTCGGGCCGCCGGTTTGCCGGCACCCGTCCACCGGAACGGAGGGTGATGGTCACCTTCCGGAGACCACGCCCGGCGGCGTGGTGAAGCAAGGGAGAAGGGCGTGGACGAACGTCTGCCACAGTTCCTGCATCGGCCGGTCCAGATTCTCTGGTTCGACAGTCAGGAGTTCATCGTCGTCATGGCCACGATCTTCGTCGCGGTCGTCGTTGGCGGGATGATCGGCTGGGCGCTCATCGGCGCTCTTCTCCTCTTCATTCCCTGGAAGCGGACAAAGCCGAGAGGCTTCATCCCGCACCTGGCCTGGCGCTGGGGCCTCGCCCGCTTCCGCAACTATCCGGGTCCGACCCAGACCCGCTTCTTCGAGTGAGCGTGATGGCACACCCTTTCCGACGCAAGGCTCAGGCGGACATGATCGGCGACACGCGTCCGAGCTGGCATCTGCACCGTTACTTGCAGGGCTCCGCGAATTTGTTCGAGGAGAACCGGCTGCTCAAGATCGCGATCGCCGGCTTGTTCGGCATCACCGCCGTGCTCGGCACGCTCATCTACACCTCGAACCAGAACACGCGCACGGTAATCGTGCCGTTCGGTGCCGACGGCGACCTCTATGTGACGGGCAACAAGCCCTCGGAAAGCTACCTTCGCTCGATCACCTTCAACATCGTGGGCCTGGCCGGCACCTATTCCGCCTATTCGGCGGACCGTCAGTTCCAGGAGCTACTGCGGATCGCGCATCCCAGCGCATATAATGGCCTGCGCGACAGCCTGAACCGGCTGCTCGACGAACTCGGCAACAATCCGACCCTTTCGATCGCCACCTATATCCGCGGCGACCAGCCCGTCACCTGGACGGGTAGCGAGATCCTCGTCCCCGTCGAGAAGGTCCGCGTGATCGGCGGAGTGATCCGCAAGTTCCGGGGAAATCTGCGCATCCGCTACGCGCTCGAGAATGGCCGCTTCTGGCTGACCGCCCTCCAGGAGGAGAATTTCAGTGCCGATGCCCGGTAACCGCGCGAGGCTCGCCTGCCTCGCGGGGGCGCTTGTCGCGTCCCTTCCCGCCCCAGCCTTCGCGCAATCGATCGCAGCTCTGCCTGACCAGACGAGCCGGATCCGGCTCTCCAACCGCGACGTCAATCACGTTGTGTGCGTCGACGGCGACATCGACGACGTGAAATTCTCGGCCGAGAAGGGTCTTGCGGTCGAGCGTGGCGGCTCGGATGCCTGGATCAAGTTCCTCGTCCTCGAGACCGAGGACATGGGCACGAAAACGCGCACCTATGTGACGACGCCTTCGGAATTCTTCGTTTCCTGCAACGGCGCGATCTACCCGCTCTATGCCGAGCCGGCCGACATTCCGGCTCAAACCGTGACCTTGGTTCCGGGCGGCGCGCAGCGCGCGCGGGCCAATGACGCGCTCCTTGGCCCGCTCGTTGAAGAAGAGCGGGCGATAGGCATCGCGCTCGCGATCTTGCAGGATCGGGTGCCGGCGTCCTTTTCCGAAGTGGCACCCTCGAAGGATAGGCTGATTCTTGCGGGGTTGCCTAGTGCGTCGCTCGATGAGCGTCGTCGCCTCGAGGTTGAGGGCATGGGGCTTTCGGTGAGCGAGTATCTGGTGCGCGCGAGCGCGGCGATGACGCTCGACGAACGCGATTTTCTCGACGCGACGCTCGGCACCGACATTTTCGCCATCACGATCGACCGGCTGACGTTGCGGCCTAACGAGACCGCACGGTTGATCGTCGTCCGCCGGAGTGCCCAGCAATGAGTACGCCCGAAGAGAACCTCGAGGGGCTGTCCGCGACCGCCAGCTCCCACACCAGCCCGGAAGGCAGTGAAAATGGGCCGATCGCGCGGCCCGCGTTGCTCGACCTCCGCGCGCAATGGGCGAAGCTGACATCCGACCAGAAGCTGCGCGCCAAGCAGTTGGGCGTGGTGTTCTCGATCGCGCTGCTCGGTCTTGGCCTCTACACGGCAAGCCGAAGCGGTCATGAGGAAGCGCCCAAGGCACCGCAGGCGTCCAACCTCGATATGGGCGCCGGCCTTCGTGGCGACAGCCTGGAAGTCAAGCTGCGCGGCGATCTCCAGAAGATTCTCGACGGGCAGAGCCTGCTCGGAGACCGGGTGACCGCAATCGAGGAAGGGAAGGTGGTTCCTGGTGGGGCCGGCGGTGGGCATTCCCCGAGCGTCGGGGGAGACGGCGATCTGCCCCCCGCCCTTCCCGACAATGCACCGGCCTATCCGCCCGCGCCGCCCGAGGCCAGGGGATCTGCCGATGAAATCCCGGCTCCGCCGAGTGCGCCGACCGCGCCGTCGGCACCACCTGCGCCACCCACGGAAAGACAGGTCGGCGCTATCGGTGCGGCGACCGCCTCGCAAGCACCGGAGGGAGGCGCTGGCGGCGGGGCCGCGTCAAAAAAAGCCAAGCGGACGATCTATTTGCCACCTGGTTTTATGCGGGCACGGCTCTTGACCGGGATCGACGCTCTGGCGAGTCGGGACGCCACAAGTAACCCGGAACCGATCATTGCCCGCGTCCAGGCGCCTGCGATCCTCCCGAACGAGGTCAAGGCCAATCTCTCCGGCTGCTTCGTCATCGGCAACGCGACGGGAAGCCTCGCCAAGGAGCGGGTCGAGGTCCAGCTCGTCTCCATAAGCTGCGTCGACTTCGACGAACATGCGGTGGTCGACCAGTCGATCAAGGGCTTCTTCGTCGATGCCGACGGCAAGAAAGGTCTGTCCGGCAAGGTGGTGACGCGAGCTGGCGCGACGCTGGCGCGATCGTTCATTGCCGGCACGATCGCAGGCATCTCGCAGTCGGTCGAGGGGTCGTTCGGGAGCCTGTCGACCTCGGCGCTTGGCAGCGTGCGCAGTCTCGACGCGGGCGATGCCGCCAAGTCGGGCATTGCCGGCGGCCTCTCCAAATCATCGGACAAGCTCACCGATTTCTATCTCGACCTCGCCCGTCAGGCGGGCCCGGTCGTCGAAGTCGGCGCCGCCAAGGACGTCGTGGTCGTCATTCAGGAAGGTCTCGCGCTCGAGATCAAACCATCGGTTGGAAGCAAGTTCTGATGCGACGCCTTCCCCAATCTTCAGGAGGTTCCGCCATGCGCATGCTGGCCCTCAAATCTCTCGATCGAACCTTGCTCTCGTTCAGCCTGCTCGCAACCTTGAGCGGCTGCGCGACGGTCGGCGCGATGATGTCGCCCTATTCGGAGAAGTTCGACTGCAAGAACAGCGACCACGGCCAGTGCATTCATCCCGATCGGGCCTATGAGGACGCGGTCGCGGGCGTCGCGTCAAAGTCCGACCCGAAGGTGACCAACGACCGCGCCATGCTGCGCGGCCAGGACACTGCCCGCCCGAGTGCGCGGTCGCGGAACGAGCGCGCAGGCAATGCCTATGGCAGCTATCGCGACAGCGTCTATCGCGAATTGAAAGGCCTGGTCGAAGCGCCGGTCACGCCGATGCTCAAGCCGGCGCAGACCGTTCGCACGCTGATCCTGCCCTACGCCGATCGCCAGCGCCCGGACCGTCTCTATATGCCCCGGTACGTCTATTCGGTGGTCGACAAGCCCGTCTGGGTCGTGGGCGGCGCACTCGTCGGCGCGCCCGATCGCGCATCGCAAGCGCCTATCCTCGGGCAGGTCCGTGAACCTGCCGCGCCGGATGGCGAACCTGCGTCGAGCGAGACCACCACGCCCGCGCCCGCAATCGTCGCCCCGGCACCGGAGCCAAAGCCGTGAGCCCGCCCGCATCGAGCAGCGGCCTCTCCTATGCCCGCCTTCGCAATGCCGTCCGGCGTGACAGCTTCTCGGACTATCTGCCGCTCGTCGCCTGGGACGATGAGACCGAGGCCTTCCTCTGCATCGATGACACCTGGGGTCATGCCTGGGAGCTGGTTCCGACCGCCTACATGTTCGCCCATGTTCAGAGCGCTCTCCAGGGTCTCCTCAATATCCACTTCCCGGACGGGACGGTCCTCCAGCTCCACACCTTTGCCGATCCGTTGATCGACGACGCACTCGATGCCTTCCTAGACCTCAAGACCCGCGATGATCCGCTGATCCAGGCCTCGGCGCGGCGCACCCATGCCTATCTGAGCGAGGGTCGTCATGGCCTGAAGGCGCTGCACGGCATTCCGGTGCGCAACTTCCGCACTTTGCTCTCGATCAAGACCCGGCGGCCGCTCGGAGAGGATTTGCGGCGGCAGGTCGAGGAGCAGCTCTCGAAGCTCGGAATCCGCCGTCTGCCTCCGCAGGAAATGGTCGCCTTTTATCGGCGTATCTTCAACGGCGTCGCCGATCCGGCCCCGGGGGTCTTCGTTGACGGATCGACCATCGGCGCACCGCCGATCGCCAAGCAGATCATCGATGCGGGACCCGATCTCGTGTTCGAGGGCGCGGAGGTGTTCCTCGGTAACCAGGTCGCGCGCTGCCTGACGCCCAAGGCGCCGGCGCGCAGGATCACCGCCGAACGCGCCAATCGCCTGATGGGCGGCATGCGCGGCGCGTCCGAGGACAGCGATCAGATCGGGGGCCCGTTCCTCTACACGCTCAACATCCTGTTCGATCATTCGCAGTTCGAGATCCACAAGCGCGCGCAGATCCTCTCGGCGCAGAAGGCGGCCGGCAGCTTCGCGGTCGAAGTCGGCAAGCAGATCGAGGAGATCGGCTGGATCCTCGACGAGGCGGGCAACAGTAAGTTCGTCCGGGTGATCCCGACCATCTGGGTGTTCGGCCGCGACCGTGCCCATGCCCGCGATCTCGCAGCGCGCGCCAAGCGGCTGTGGGAGGGCGAGCCCCAACCCTTCTCGATGCAGGAGGAGAGCTATCTCAATCCGACGCTGCTGGTGATGAGCCTGCCGTTCGGGCTCTATCCCGACCGCACGACGTTGCGCCTGCTCGAGCGGGACTTCCGGATGCCGGTGAAGGCGGCGGTGCTGATGGCGCCGATCCAGACCGACTTTCGCGGCGGCGGGCGTCCGGCGTTGCTCTACACGGGCCGCAAGGGCCAGCTCGTCACGCTCGATCTGTTCGATCCGAGGATCAACAACTACAACTTCATCGTCTCGGCCGAGAGCGGGGCGGGCAAGAGCTTCCTGCTCAACAACCTCTGCCAGCAATATTTTGCCTGCGGCGCGCTCATTCGAATCATCGACATCGGCGGAAGCTACCGGAAGCTCTGCACGCTCTGCTCGGGCCGGTACATCGATATCGGTGAAGAGCATCTGGTTCTGAACCCCTTCGACATGGGGCTCGCGCTCGATGGCGACGACAAGCAGTCGGCGATCACCATGGCCGTGGCGATCGTCGCGGAAATGGCGAATGCGTCGACCCGCAAGGGCGTCACGACGTCGGAGTGGAACCTGCTCAAGTCCGCTGTCCAATGGACCATCGACACGGGGCGGGCCGATCATGGCATCGACGCCGTGCGCGAATGGCTCGGCACCTATCCCTCGCTGGTAGAGACCGATCTCGACCGCGTCGACCATCTCGTGCCGACCGCGCGTGAGCTCGCCTTCAACCTGCGCGATTTCGGGTCGGGCGGCGCCTATGGCCATTATTTCAACGGCCCTTCGACCCTCGACATCCGCAACGACGAATTCGTCGTGCTCGAGCTCGAGCGTCTCAAGGCGATGCCTGACCTGTTCAACGTCATCGTCATGGTCGTGGTCAACGCAGTCACCCAGGAACTCTATCTCTCCGCGCGCGATCGCCCGCGCTTTGTGCTGTGCGAGGAAGCCGCCCAGTTCATCACGCCGACTGAGGGGCAGGATCTCAGTCGTCTGGCCGAAGCGATCAGCCAGGGCTATCGACGCGCGCGCAAGTATCGCGGCAGTTTCGGCGTCGTCCTACAGAGCATGAACGACCTCATGCTGTTCGGCGGAACTGGCCAGGTCATCCTCGAAAATGCCGCGACCCGGTTCCTCCTGCAGGGATCAACCTACGATCGCGCGGTCGACAACAAGATTCTCGATTATTCGGGCTTCGTCCTCGACCTGCTGAAGTCGGTCCGCAATTCGAAGCCTCACTATTCCGAGGTGTTCATCGACTCTCCGCTCGGCCTCGGCATTGCGCGGCTGGTCGTCGATCCCTTCTCTTATTGGATCAATACCTCCGCCCCGGATGAGGTCGCCGCGTTCGAGGCGCTGATGCGCCAGGGCCTTTCGCCGCTCGAAGCAGTGTGCCGACTGGCAGGTGTCGAACCCTCGCAAATCCTTGGCGCGCGCCCCGCGCCAGCCTTCACGGGAGCATGACGGCCATGGCACGCTATCGTCCGCACCCCGATCAATTGCCGCTCAACTGGTCCGATAACGAGGCCATCGAAGTGATCGTCGAGCAGCGTCTTGCCGAGCGGTTCGAAGCGGAGTCCTTTCAGTGGCGCTTCCGGCTCGTCATGATCGAGACCCTGATGATGGGCCTGCTCGTGCTCGTCGCCGGGATCCTCCTCAAGCAGCCGACGATGATGGTGCTGCGCGCCTCACTCCTCGTTGCCGCCTCCTGCTTCGCGACCGGACTTCTGCTGCTCAGTCTCTCAGCAGGTACAGCAAAGCTGTTGAGCCGCCTGCGCCGGAGAAGAGGCAGATGAACGGCCTCATTTCTTCCGCGCCGTCGCAATCGGCGATCCGGCTTACGGTCAGCGGCTTCCTGCTCATGCTGGTCCAAAGCATGCTCTTGCTCATGTCGCCCTCGCTTGGCGCTGGGGCAGGCGTTCTCATCTGGACCCTGACCCCTCTCGCCTCCTGCGCGTTCGTTGCCGCCCTTATCGGCATTCCCGAGCCGCCCGAACAGCATTGGAGGCGTCGTCATGGCCGCTGATCTGCTGCGCCGGGTCCGCCGCGGGCCCATCGTCCTCGTGCTTCTGACGGGCAATGCGCTGGCTGTGGCTGCCGCGCTCGCCGCAGCTGGGCCTGTCGCCGGCAGCGCCCCATCGCGCAGCACGATCGGCCGGACGTGGCCGATCGCGGAGCCCGACGCGCTCGCCGAGATCGAGGCCAAGGTCGCGACGCTGCCCAGCGACATGAGCAAGGCGTTCGGCCCGCGCGACAAATGGAGCGCGCTCAAGGCCGCGCCGCTCGGGGTCGCTACCGCTGACCGTGTGCGCAGCGTCGTCCCCTTCTACACGCTCGACTTCGACATCACGCTGCCAGGGGGCAAGACGCTCTACCCCAAGGGCTTCACGTTCAACCCGTTGACCTATGTGAAGCTGCCACAGCGCCTCGTCGTCGTGCATCCACGCGATCTCGGCTGGGCGCTTCGTAATGCTCGCGCGAGCGATTTCATCCTGCTCTCTGCGTTCAAGGGACAGAATGGCGATGCCATCGAGATGAGCGAGAAGACCGGGCGGCCGATCTACATCCTCGAAGAACGCGTCAAGCAGCGGCTGGGGCTGACGGTCGCACCCGTCATCGTGGCCCAAGCTGGGCAGCGGCTCGTCCTCACCGAAGTCGGCCCCAGGAGCCGAGCGCTTTCTGCGGGAGACGCGAGATGACTCGACACATGGAAGCGGCAGCAATGTCAGCGATCGACGGGAAGTTGCCTCAGCATCGACACGGGAAGGAAGAGACGCCGCGCCTTGCCAGGCAGGGCCTGGAAGCCGAAGCGCTTGTAAACTGCCGCTCTCCGTTCGACGTTCGTAGGATTGCCGCAGTCGAGAACGTCGAGCAGGACAAGTGCCACACCGGCATCTTCAGAGATGCGACGGACGCGCTTGAGGGCGTCGGCGAGCAACAATCCGCCAAGGCCTTGGCCCTGCCAACGCGCATCGACGCCCATCATTGCGATGAACATGGCTGGGATGACGCCGTGGCCGGGACGATCCCGGGCGAAGGCCGACGGAAGCTCCGAATGCTCGACGCCATGCGCATTGAGGGCATAGTAGCCAACCAAATCGCCTTGAGGCGAGACGAGCACGAAGACCCGGACATTGTCGGCCTTCGCAAGCTTGTTAGCCGTCTTGTGCAGATAGTTGTCGACCTGCGCCACTCCGGACGCGAAGCTAGTCCGATCGTGCCGCTTCGTATCGAGCGGCTCGATTGTCCCCCCTTCGAACATGATACCCCGTCCCTACCGGCTTTCGACCATTCGTATATGGCGTTCGAACGCCTCGCGCAGCGCGTCCGTTGGAGGCGGCGGATTGTCGATCGCGTCCATTATTCTTTGAAAATCTGCCCGGCTGACGGTCGTTCGCTCATGGCTGTCGATCGTCTCGAGCGCCGCCCGATAGGCGGCGTTGATGACAAACACAGAGTCATCGACACCCGAATAGGCGGCAGCGCGTTGGATCGCCCGCTTGACGTGCGGCTTAGTGCGGAAGCCCATGCGCTCGGAAGCACGCTCCTCCGCTCTGGCGGTGCCATCACCATCCGGGGCGACATCTTGATGTGCGTTCATTGCAAGATCCATCAAACGCGTGGTTGCGCAGATATGTGCGTCACTAAGACGCACATTTCAAGGCGCCAGAAGGGCCTTCATGATCGGTGTGATGTCGCGAGAAACCGGTATCGGCGCTTTTCCCCGGCTAGCGTCCCCTGGTCCTGCTTTTCTCGTCGTTCGCAACGCGCGACCATCGAAGGATGCTCGGCATGATCCAGCGCTGGCGGATCTTCTTGATCGGCATCCTGCTCGGGCTCGCCGCGACACTGGCCTGGCCGAGCCAGGCCCTCGCCTCCAAGTGCGAGGCGGGCACCGCGTTCAACCCCATCACCAAGGTGCGCTGGACCTGCATCTTTCCGATCACGGTCGGCGGCATTCGGGTGGGGAGCTTCGACAAGCTCGACAAGGCGCTCGACGCGCAATCCGCGTCCAAGCCTCTGTGCGCCTGCCGCAAGGGCATCCAGTTCTGGTTCGGGGTGAAGGTCTCCTACTGGTCGCCCAACCGGATGGTCGACGTCGTGACTGAACCCGGCTGCATGATGGCGCTGGGCGCGGATCTGCTGCCGACCGGCGGCAAGCTGCAGGGCAGCCAATCGTCGATCTCCGACGGGACGAACACGCGCAAGATGTTCGCGCAGATGCACTATTACATCTCGCCGGTCTGGGCGATGCTCGACATGTTCACGGACCTGCCGTGCCTCGAGAATGACGGCTTCGATGTCGCCATGATAACCGAGGTTCTGCCGACCTGGCAGTCGGGCACGCTCGGCGCGATCATCCAGCCTGAGGGCATATTGTTCGGCAACCCCGCTGCCGGCCTCGCCTGCATGGGCGACAGCGCCGCGGCAGCGGCAGGCAAGGTGATCGATCCCCTGTTCTGGTGCATGGGGAGCTGGGGCGCGACTTATCCGATCGCTGGCGACATCCATTTCGATGACTCGGTCGAAGCCTGGGCAGGCCTCGCGGCCCGCGGCGTCTTCATGATGGGGCGGCTGGGCGCGCTTACCATCAGTTCGGCGGACGGCTGCTCGTTCGTGCCCCAGCCCGTCTGGACCAAGTCCCGATACAAGCTCCAGATCATGGAGCCGGTGAAGGGCGGCAAGTGCGTCAACATCGGCCGCCCCGGTGCGCTCTGGTCCTCGGCCAAGCATGCGCCGGGCAAGGACAATGCCCAGTTCATGCTCTTCGAAAAGGTGATCTGCTGCGCCGGGATACCGGTGCCGTGAGCGGGTCCCTTCCCCCCAGTTCCGCGCGAGAAAGCCGTCCACTCCGGAGGTCTGTTCGCCAAGGCCCCTACGGCCGATGGCTTCCGCGCGGGACCGGAGCGGCGCCGCCATGCCCCCCTGGCGGCGTCGCTCCACCCCCGGCCAGCGCGGCCGCGATACGCCCCCGATGGGATCGGCGCTTCCTCTCCGCCTGTTCCATCGTCGCGACCGCGCTGGCCCTTCCTCTTGCTTCGCCCGCATCGGCGCAGACGATGGAAGAGCGCGCCCGTGCCGCCGCGGAGGCGTCGCGTGCAAAGACCAGCGACAGCGACGCGCTCCAGCAGAATTATGTGACGCCAGGCCTCGCCGGTCAGCAGATTTCGACTGTCGACAACAGCCGGACCTTCGCGCCCAATATCGCCTGCCAGAAGACCGCGACGATGCTCGAAGTGCTCGTGCAGCCGTCAGGAACCGGCGATCTCGGCAGGGTCACGGTCGCCCGCGACACCGATCTCGACGGATCGGTCGACAGCACGGCGAACCTTCCAGTGCCGGTATCGGGTATTTGCGCGAACGGCGTTGTGTCATGCCAGCCCGGTAGCTGGAACGGTTGCAGCTTCTTCCGCTGGGATGTCGACGCGGGACAGGCGCTCAAGCTGACCTCGGTCGACATGCCCAAGCTCGCGGGATGCTATTGCCTCAACAATAGCTGCGGCACCAACCTTGCCTGGGGCAACATGGCCTCGGTGCTGCGCGACCTTGGCGGCGGGATGATCGGGGCGCTCACCACGGCCGACCCGCGCTATGGCGTTGCCGAGGCTGTCATCGACGGGCCCTCGATCCGCTATGTGGGCGCACAATCGACCGCCTGCTCCGCCAATCCCGACCTCGCGCAGACCGCCTATCGCGCCAATCCCGCAACCATCGCATCGGATGCCTATGCCGCATCGACGGGCAATGCGGTGTTCCAGGCGCTCAAAGGATCGGCGACCGGCACTGGCACGGCGCTCCAATATCGCCATTGCTCGATCGAGCGGCGGGTGACCGTGTTGAAGCCCGGCGCTGAGGATATCATCAGCCGAACGTCGGGCGGCTACTCGACGATCGAGAACGGCAACTCGTTCGACTTCCTGATGGGCTCGCCGGCGGACAACAGCCTCGGCGGAAGCTGCGCGCTCATCGATTTTCGCATGACCCTGCATGTGAGCGATCCCGACCGGATCGTCGACGCGCGGCTCACGCAGTTCTTCGCAGACGATTGGGCGCAGGTGCGGGTCGACGGTCTGCTGGTGGGTTCCGGCCCCTCGTCCTGGACCACGCTCGGGCTTCCACCGGGGAAATGCGAGCAGAAGAAGACCTTCTACTCCTACCCCCATCTCGATCTGCGTCCCTATCTCACGGCCGGCGACCACGAGATCTGGCTTCGCGTCGCGGTTGCGGAGGGGGGCGAAGCTTTTGCGCAGGTTCATGTCGATGTCGACAATAGCTGCAAGACGCTGGAGCAGGTCGTCGACGGTTGCGGAACGATCGCGTCCGATCCACAGTGCAAGCTCGACAGCGAGCTGGTCGATGGCGTCCAGACATGGATCAACGGCGTCGCGACCGGCCTGAGGCCCCTGCCCCAGACCCGCATATTGGGCGGGCCGAGCTGCCCAACACAACTCACCCGCGATTTCTTCCTGAAGGATCGCACCTATCGCTGCGCGGTCGACGATATTGCAAAGCCCGATACGAGCCGCGGCGCTTACATCATCGACCATTCGACCGAGACGATGCTCGCCGACCGGACGCTCCAGAGCGACGGCAGCTACGCGACGTCGACGCGCGCCTTCAATCTCCCCGACAGGGGCAGTGTGCCGGCCTGCGAGCCTGTCTGCAAAACGCGTGCGCCCAAGGCCAATAGCGAGGCCGCGCCCGATGGCGTGGTAGGCGCGAAACAGAATGTGCCGACAGGCTACGACAGCTTCTTCCACGCCTGCACGTCGGACAATCGATGCCCGGCAGGGCCCGGCGAGGAAGTCGTTTCCGCCTGCGGATGTCTCGACGATTTCCCCGAAGCGGTGGTGATGATGCAGACGGTGCGCCTCGCCGGGGCCGACATGGTCTGCACGGGGAACGTGCCATGACGGGTTTTGCGACAACGCGATACTGGTATCTCGATCCGCGCGGAGCGGCACTCGCGTTGGTGCTCGGAGCGGGCGTCGCGCTCGGCTGCCCGAGCGCCGCCCACGCGCAACATATCTGCGCGGCCGATCTCAACAACAATGGCGATGCGGCCGACGAAGGCGAGCAGGCAAGCTGCCTTTCCACGACCAGCGGGGCATGGCTCTGCCCGATCCAGGAGGTCGACTGCGTCGCGGACGCGATGGGGCAATATAGCTGCCCAGCCGGCCCGCAATATGCCTGCCTGGTGAAGAGCGAGGGCGGCCCACCGGCTTGCTCGCCCAACCAATGCGCCGATCTCGCGACCAATCCGATCGTGGATGAGCCGCCGATGGACGATCCCGGCACGGAGCCGGATGGCGGCATCGATGCCGACGGCAATTGCCTCGGGAATATCGAGATATTCTCAGGCCGCGGGGTGCGGTGCCGGCCCGCCGGGCTTTCGACTACCTTCGCGAATTGCTGCAAGGACAAGGGAAAGATCGTGAAGGACGGGATGGGCTCTTCCATCTCGTCGATCGGCACCAAGATCGCGGTGGCCAAGGGCGTATTCACCGGCATGAGCGCCGCCTACACGGCCTTCAAGGCCGGCGCGACCGCCAGTCAGGCCGCGAGTGCCGGCGCCAATGCGCTGATCGTGGGTCTTGACCCGACCTCGCTTGCGGTGAGCCTAGCGATCAATTTCATGATGGAATTCCTGTTCGCCGGCTGTGACCAGCAGGACATGGAGACGGCGATGCTGCGCTCGTCCGGCATGTGCCACGAGATCGGCAGCTACTGCACGTCGAGCTTTCTCGGCATCTGCCTGCAAAAGGCACGCGGGCACTGCTGCTTCAACACCAAGCTCGGCCGCATCATCCAGGAGCAGGGTCGCCCCCAACTCAAGGCCTTCAACGGCAACCTCTGGGGCACGGCCAAAAAGCCGATGTGCCGCGGGTTCACGCCCGAGGAGTTTCAGGCGCTCGATTTCAGCAAGATGGATCTCTCCGAATATTATGCGGACATCGAGGCCCGCGCCCAATCCGACATCCAGATAGACATGGGGGAGCGCATCGATGCGTATCTCAAAGCGGTCAATCCATAGCGCCGTCCTTCTCGCGGTGCTGGGCGCGGCAACCGCCGCACTCGCACAGGTCGCCGCAAGTGACGTCCCTCGCGGCGACGCGCGCCAGTCAGCCGCAGACCAGGGCCAAGACAGCATGAACCGGCTCGAGAGCGCGGTCTCGCGCGGCAAGGCCGATGCGGCCCAGCTTCCCGATCCCCAGCTTCCACGCACCGACAACCCAGCGGACCGACGGCACGCATTCGATGGCCTGCGCAAGCGACTTCCGGCGCCGGACATGGAAGCGCGCGCGCGTGCCGCGCAGGCTCGCGGCGAAACGAGCCTTGCAGCCGAGCGCGAGCGGCAGGCCAAGGCGCTGCGCCAGGCTCTCGGCCTTGAGCCTGCGGAAGAGCAGGCTCTCGCCAAGGCGATCCCCGTCACGACGGTCAAGGGTTGGGTCCCGGTCCTGTTCGTGTCCTCGTCGATGCCGATCTCGACCCTGCGCAACTATGCGGTCCAGCTCGAGAAGGTTCGCGGCGTCATGGCGTTTCGCGGCGTGCCAGGTGGACTCAGGAAAATGGGTCCTATGGCGAAGCTGACAGCCCAGATCCTCCGGCTCGATCCGGGCTGCGAAGGGCCGAACTGCGCGATGCGCGACGTCCAGCTCATCATCGATCCGATCGTCTTTCGCCAGCACGGAATATCCCAGGTTCCGGCGCTTGCCATGATCCCGGGCGATCCGACCCAGGCCTATTGCGAGCGCGACATTGAAAGCCCCCGCGCCGCCCACATCGTCTTCGGGGACAGCGCGCTTTCCGGGATGCTCGAGGAATATGCCCGCCTCGGCGGGAAGAAGGAGGTAAGCCATGCTCAGGCTCTTCTGGGCGCTCGCTAGGGCGATCGCCGGCCTGTGGCCGCGTCTGCGGCGATTGCCTCGCAAGGCGGCGATCGCGCTCGGCGCGCCGGGACCGGATCAGCCGGCACGGCCCGAGCGGCTCGCCCGCGCCATGCTCGTCGTGCTGCCGATCGCCGCGGGCGCGGCGCTCGTCGTCCCGCAGGTCGCGTTGGTCATGTCGCCGTCGATCGATGCCTTCGCGGTGCGCAAGAGCCCTGGGCCGATCGCACGCGGTGACTATGTGATGTTCACGCTTCGTCACCCCATCGCCGGGCCGGATCCGGTGTCCGTGACAAAGCGTGCGCTTTGCATGTCTGGCGATCGGCTGACGATGTTCGAGACCCCGTCGCCCCTCCTCCCGCGCAGTCGAGACGGGCACTATTATTGCAATGGCCTGTTCCTCGGCGTGAGCCTTCCGCGGGCCCATAACGGCATGAAGCTCGATCACATGCGGTGGAGCGGGGTCATTCCCGCCGGAATGGTCTATGTCGGTTCGACGCATCCGCGCGGGTTCGACAGCCGTTATTTCGGGCTCCTCCCGATTGCGCGTCTCACGCGCATGGAGCGAATCCTGTGAGCGCGCGCGATCAATCGACCTTCGCCAGATACATGGCCCAGTCGAGTGCTTTCGGCGATCCTCAGCCGGTTGCGATCGCTCCACGGCCACGCGGGGAGTCGTCAGTCAAGCAGGGCTCGAACTGCCTCGATGGGCATCAGGAGAACGCGCTCTCCCAGCGGCGAGGCGATGAAGCCATGCCGTTCGTAAAAGGCTATCGCTTCGTCGTCGATCGCATGCACGATGACGGCGCGGACACCGGCGATTTCCGAGGCGGCCGCGCAGCGGCGGAGAGCGTCGGCGAGCAGGTCGGCGCCCAGGCCGATCCCCTGGAATGTGGTATCGACGGCCAGCCTGGCGATGAGAAGCAGAGGCACCTTGTCGGGCATGCCCTTTCGCAGCTTCGCCGTGGGGAGCGCGGCCCGCTCCTCCATTGCGGTGGTGATGGTGTAGTATCCCACAACCCGACCGGGTCGGCCGGCGTCGCAGACGACATAGGTGCGAGCCGAGGCGCCTTCACTGGCGACGGCGCGCTCATCGAGCCAATGATCGAGCGAGGCGTGCCGTCCATTATGAAACGC
This sequence comes from Sphingobium sp. GW456-12-10-14-TSB1, assembly GCF_059424385.1. Lineage (NCBI taxonomy): Bacteria > Pseudomonadati > Pseudomonadota > Alphaproteobacteria > Sphingomonadales > Sphingobiaceae > Sphingobium > Sphingobium sp. GW456-12-10-14-TSB1. The sequence goes on from NZ_JBWKZI010000002.1 coordinate 337,033, forward strand.
CTTGACGTCATGGTCAGCGTTCAATCGTTCAGGCCGCGTAACCTGGCGCTTGGACATGGAAACGAACGACGCGTCCGATCATCGATTCCAGAGCGGTTCGCGCTTCATCAGCTTCTCGAGCTTCGGCGACGGCACGGGCGGCGCATCGAGAAGGCTCAGAAACTGCTCGTGCTGCTCGGCGTCCAGAAAGAAGGTCCGCTGATCGAGGATGGCGGCCTCGGCTTCCCGTCGCGCGCTCGCAAGCATGAACTCGGACAGCTTCTGCCCGCGCAGGGAAGCAGCACGGCTGAGCATCGCCTTGAGCTCAGCCGCGGCCCTGATCTGGATGACATCGTCCTTACGCGCCGAGGCGCTTCGGTCGGTACGGGCGTGCTGTGCCATGTCGCTAAACTCCTCGCAAACATCTGGCGATTTGCCACGACATTGTCAATACAAACCGGCCGGCCGCGGCGTCGGCTTACTGTCCTCTGCCTCGCAACGCTTTTCGCGTTTCCGCCATCGGTCAGTGCGCAAGGGGCTCCGACCGCCATTCCATCCAGGCAAGGCTATTGGTGGTATGAAGCGCCAAAGCCAAAAGCCGAAGACAAGGCCGAGCCGGACGCGTTGGTGAAGCCCGTTATACCGCCCATGGCGGAACTGGCGACCTGGACCCCGCCGAAGATCCGCAAGCTCATCGAGGAGCAGCGAGACTATGCAGCGACGGTGCTGACGGTCGATGCTGTCGCGGATTTCTGGAGGCTTCAGGATTTCGCGCGGCGCAAGGCACGGGCCTTCGCCGGCGTCACCCAGATCGCAATGCTGCAATATCCCGAACTCAACTCGAAGTCCGCGAACCCGATGGTCGGCGACGCCCGCTCGGAGCTGACCGCCGAGAAGGATGGCATCCGGCGTGCCTATCTGCGCGCCCATGCCGGCGAGTTCGCTCTTGTGATGTTCTCGCGTTCGACCTGCGGCTATTGTCGTGTGCAGTGGCCCATCATCCAGCGCTTTCAGGAAGAGATGGGCTGGCAGGTCACGCTCATGGATATCGACAGGCGACCGGAGCTCGCGGAGCGGTTCGGCGTCCAGATCACACCGACGACGATGGTCATTCGTCGAGGAAGTCAGCAGCGCATGATCATAGCCTCGGGCGTCGAGGCTTATCCCAACCTTGCGCAGATGGCCTATCAAGCGGTCCGCCTGTTGCGTGGCGACATCCGGCCCGAGCAGTTCATGACTGGTCCGGGTGAGGACGCAGGGTTCTTCGACGCGCTGGGCAACGGCCCGGTTTCGGCGACTGATCCGAGAGCACTCGGTGGCGATCTCGTCGAAATCTCCCACGAGCCGAGGCAGTGATGCGCGGGCTCATCCTCCTCGGCATTCCGGGGCTCGTCATCGGCATGGGTTCGGCATCCGCGCAGACCGTCAGCCGGGAAGACGCGATGCGAGCCGCGATCCACCCGGTCAGCGATGCGAAGACCATGCAGGCGTGGCTCTCGCGCGTACCCGTCACGCGTGACTTTCCCGACGACTTCACCACGACGCTTCGCGGACATGGGGCCGCCTTCGTCATCGAGATGACGACAAGCCCCGGCTGCGTCCCCTGCGGAGACCTGTGGACCAAGCTGACAGCGCTCGGCGCGCGCTATGGCTGGCAGATCCACACGATCGGCAGCCAGGAGGCGATGATCCGTTCGGGACGCCTCGGACTGCCATGGGTCGGGCATCCGGTTGCCTGGGTGCGCCCTGTCGCCGACGATGCGCGCATTGTGCCGGTGGCGATCGGCACGGACCATGCGCCCAATCTGGCCCGAAACCTTTATCTGGCCGCGAAGATGTTGACGGGTGTGCGTCCCAATGTCGGCGTCCGGGCCATGTCCAAGTTCACCGGCATCGTGGGGCTGCCGGCGACCCGCCCGGGAAGGCGCTGAGCGATGGCGGGCTTGGTCCTTCCTCCTTCATCCCACATCGTTCGGAGTCCGCCATGTTCGCTTGCCGTCGCGCCGCCGTCCAGGCGCTGATTATCCTCGCCCTGGCAACAGTTATCTCTGCCGCGCCCGCCCATGCGCAGAGTTGGGCGGAGAGCTGGTTCGACAATGTCACCTACACCTCGCCGGGCAGCTTCGAGGATCAGACCCGCGGTTATGTGACCGCTGGTGGCATGTCCGGCCGGGTGGACGTCCACAATGACTATCTCATGTCGGTGAGCCTGCCGAAAGTGCGGGCCGGCTGCGGTGGCATCGACATGTTCCTGGGCGGCATGTCGTTCCTCGACCCCGACTATCTGGTTCAGAAGCTGGAGAGCATCCTCCAGGCGGCGCCGGCGGTCGCGTTCCAGTATCTGCTCGAGACGTTGGACGAAAAGATGGGGAACATCATCTCGAAGATGGAGGCGGCGACCAACTTCCTCAATTCGATCCAGGTCAACGACTGCCGCCTCGCCAACCGCATGGTCCAGATTGCCAAGGGCGACGATAACATGAGCGGCATCATCGAAGAGATGACAGGCTATCGTTCGGTCAAGCAAGGCTTCGCCAAGAGCTACCAGCAGAGCCGCGAGAGGATCGAGGCCAACAACAACAATCCGACCGAAGACCTGAAGGACGCGCTCGCCAACTGCCCGGCGGAGGTAACTGACATTTTCCGCACCGGCTCGCTGCTTTCCCATGCCGCATCGCGGGTCGGCGCGGGCGACTGGGCGAGCGTGATGCGTGCCAGGGTCGGAGACGTCTATATGCGGTGGGACGATGGTGACCGTGTGCCGCTGTTCACCGCCATTCCGCAGTGCCCGGCACAGGATACCGAAAGCGCGCAGGACTTCCTGACTGGTCAGGTCCAGCGCCGCTCTCTGAATATTCCGCCGACGGGTGCCGACTGTTCGCAGGACGGCAGTGGGCGCGGTGCGCTTGTGCTCGCCCGCGAGCGGATGCAGTCGATCGCCGTCAAGATCCGGACGCGCGCCGCCCTGTCGGCGGACGAGCGGCAGTTCGTGGCCAATGTCCGGACGCTTCCCGTCTATCGCATGCTCGAATGGGGAGTACGCCAGGGCGTCGTCGATTCCGTGATCGCCGACACCGATGAGCTGGTGGCGCTTACCCTCGCCTACCAGATGCTCAACGACCTGACCCGGACCATCGACTTCACCGTCTCGAATGCCGAGCGGGGTGCGACGGTCGCGGGCTCGGGCGATGCGAACACCAAGAATGTCTGCCAGACGCGGATTTTGTCCAAGGGCATCGAGCAACTGCGCGATCTCAGGGACGAGGTGCTGCGCCAGCGCGCGCAGATGCGCCAGAGCTACATGGCGGCGCTCAATCAGGCCAATCTCTCCGCCAACTATGCAGGACTCCTGCGCGACCGCGACCGCGATGCCCGCGACGCCGCCGGCGCCGCCGCCCGCAACCAATAGGATCGAACCCCATGCGTCGGCTTGCAAGGCTTCTTGCCGCCCTTCCAGCCCTGTTCCTCGCCTCGCCCGCACTGGCGGTCGATACGAGCTTCCACACCTATGACGGCTTCGCCGAGACGGTCGACGCCTTTCGCATGGTGTCGATGATCTTCGGCGACCCGCGCTACGAGACGCTGGTGATGATCGTCGCGACGGTCGGGATCGGGCTCGGCGCGATCCTCGCGAGCGTGCGCGGCACTGGCATGGGCCTGGTCGCCTTCGGTTTCCAGATCCTGATCGGTGTCGGGTTGTTCGTCGGGCTCATCGCCACGACCGGCACGGTCCATGTCTACGATCGGGTGCGCAACGCCTATCAGCCGGTCGGCGGCGTTCCCAACCTCCTCGTTCTCGTCGCCGGCGCCACCAACATGATCGAGCGGGCCATGGTCGAGACGATCGACGACAACACGCTCGATCCAGATGCCAAGATCGAGTTCGGCGCCGGCGGACACAGCTTCGACCTGTTCCTGAACGCCGTCTCGCCACGCGGCCCGATGACCGACGTTTTTCTGGATGCGTCGATCAAGGATTATGTTCGTCAGTGCTATCCCGTGGCGCGGGTCTCGGCGGCTTATGGCATCGACGATGACCAGCTTTTCAGGACCTCGACCGACCTGCCGGCGTCGTTTGCTGCGATGGCGGGTCCGGCCACCTTCTCGACGGTCTATACCGAAGCCGACAAGGGCGGCACGACGGTGAGCTGCACCGATGCCTGGACGCATATCTCGGATCGTCTGTCCGATCCGGTTCTGTTCGACGGCTACACAAAGCAGATCTGCGCCCGGACCGGCTATGATACGGAGAATGCACAGCAGATGACGCGATGCCGGGAGCAGCTCGGCGAAATGGGCCAGATGATGCTGGGCCGTCCGTTGAGCGCGCAGGCTTTCCTGACCCACATCCTGCTCGGCAACACGGTGGGGGATGTGCTGTTCGAGGATTCGCCAGCGAGTGCGGCAAGGGTTATGGCCAATCGGGCCGTCATCTCAAACGGCCTCGCCACCATGTCGGTCGCGAACGAATGGATGCCGACGATCCGCGCGACCGTGTTCGGGATCATGCTGTTCATGATCCCGATCGCGCTCCTGTTCATCCTGACCCCGATCAATCTGCGGGTCGCCAGCTTTGCGCTCGGCATGTTCGTGTTCGTCGCGCTTTGGGGCGTGATCGACGCGGGCATTTATCAGCTCACGCTCGGACGCGCGACGGCGACGCTGGCGGAGCTTCGCTCGAACGCGCTTGCGGCCAATGCCTGGCTGTTGGCCCCCTCAGCCGCAATGAAGGCACTGGCGATCTTCGGCAGCTTCCGTACCGCGGCCGCCGGTCTGGCCGGCGCCTTCGTCTTTACGGTCTTCCGCTTCAGCGGCAATGTGTTCACGTCCTTCACTTCGGGTTCGCTCGGAATAGCGAGCCAGGGGACGGCGGCGGCGGCTCCGATGGGCACCGCCGAGGGGCAGGCCTCCGCGCTCGAAGCCCAGGCTTCGGCCATGGGCACCCGTACCCGCGCCGCAGCGACTTCCAGCTTCGGGGACTTCGGGGAACGCTCAACCTTCAACGCGAACCGGACCTATGGCGAGGCGGGTCATATCCTTGGCGAGCGTCCCGGGACGCCCGGCGGTACTGCCTTCGCGCTTGGTGGTATCGAGGGCTCGCGGCAGTTGGGGAGCCTCGCGCCTGCGCTCGGTGGCCGCGATCTTGGCGATCCGGCAGTCGCGCGGGCCGTTCAGGCCAATGCGGCCACAACGGCCCTCCATCAGTTTGCCGAGAAGGATGCGTTGAGGAGCCTTGGGACGAGCTACTTCGGCCAGGAAGAGGCTGGTGAGAGAGCGTTTGCGGCGTTCAGCCAGAACCTTGTCCAATGGCGCGCCTTTGGCGACCAGCGGGCTTACGGCATGATGATGCAGGGAGCCGCGCGCCACTTCGAGCGCGCTGGATATTCACCTGCTGATGCCCAGCTCAAGGCATCGGGCGTGATCGGAGAGGCTCAGGCCGATCCGACCTTCGCCAAACTGATCGCCAACACGTTCGACCAGGAACAGATGCTGAGGAACGATCTGACCTCGGCGCAAGTGCAGGTCGGCGCAATGGAAGGACGCCGCGACTATGCTGGTGACAATGTTGCCGGCGTGGAACGCGGGAACGTGGCGACCGAGCAGGGTTGGCGAACCGGCAGCAACCAGGGGCAGCGTGAAGCTGCGTCGATGCTCGGGCTTTCCGTCGATGAAACCTCCCGTCGCATTGGTTTCATCAATGCTCTGTCCGGCGAAGCGCGCAGCACTGCCATCACGCAACTTGGCCATGCTACCGGGCGAAACGAAGCCCAGGTGGAAGCCGCGCTCGAGCGGTATAGTGCCGCTACAAGGCTCGGGACCGCAGATGGCGCCAGCGCAGAAGCAGCGCACGAAGGGACAACGGTCTATGGCCGCACGCGCGAGGCGGCTGGGTACGACTTTGCCGAGCATTCGGGAAGACTCGATGCTCAGCGGGAGGTTGGGCCCGATGGCACGCGCTCGGCGGCGCGGATCGGTGAGCAACGGCGTCAGTCGGAGAATTTCGGCTATGCTGAAGGCGCCGCCGCTGCCGGCGTTTCGACACGCGAGGCGGCACAGCTCGACAGCTTCATCCAGGCACTCAGCCGGACGGCGGGCAACCAGGTCGATATGGCCGAAGGGGGCGCAGCGGGCATAGCGGATCGCGCGAGAAACGAGCGCCTGACGTCGATTGTCGATCGGGAGCGCCTGACCCGCATGCAGGGACTTCTCGCGGACAACGGCATCAAGCTGTCGAAGCGGCAGATCGCGATGGACCAGAATGGCGACCTCAGCCTCAACCTCACGCCCGAGACCGCGGCGGCCATGTGGAAGGCGGGCCTTATCAACGAGAGCCAGCTCGGCGCCGTCGCCAACGGTGGACACGCGCGCTTCAGCTTCGCGCATAATGATCTGCTCGTCTCCAGCGGAACGGACTTCAGCCGGTCGGCGCGCAGCGACACGAGCACGCGGTTCGAAGCCGGCAAGCAGGCGGGACCAGACACGATCGAGCATTTTATGGGCGGCGGCGCCGAAGGTCAGGCCCAGCTCGCCAACTGGCTGCGCGGCGGGTTCGAGATGGACCGCAAGGGCGAATGGCGCCTGAAGCCGCAGGTCGCCGACACGCTCCAGCGTGATGTGCAGGCGATCATGGCCCAAACCGGATGGCAGAGAACACTCACACGCGCGGCCCAGGATCAGACGACGATGGGAACAAGCGTAAATCTAGAACTCGGTAGTTCGGTCGGGGTGACCGAAAATGAGGATATTGGTGGACGCGCGCCCGGGACCGGCAGAAGAACGCAGGGCCGGCGAGCTCAAGGGTCACAGAAAGCGCAATCAACGTCGGGACGCGTGGGTGCAGGTGTTGGATTTAATAGTAGAGACACTGGCTCCACGAGTGAAACTGCCGGATCAACTCTCGATATCGTCAACTATGACGTGCGTGAATCGATCGCCGCCGCTGAGCGTGCAGCAGCGCGCTCCAACGATCCCACAACAACTTTTTCCCGCGAGCTTTCAAACCGCATTCTCGGCGGTGAAGGCTTGCGCAATCGCTACCTCCAAGACGCAGACGATGGTCGCGCGACTTTCGACATCACCGGGCCACTGACGTCAGTGGAACAAAACTCCGTCCTCTCAAGAGGAAGCTTTTCTACTGACATCAAAGGCAGCCTTGGCGACGGCGATAGCAGCTTCAAAAAGCGCTAGCGGTGCTTTCCGGTATGGGGGTCGATGTAGCCTGGGTTGAGTGGGTTCAAAGGGTTGCCGATCCAGAGTACCCCTGACCGAGGGTCGAACATGTCTGTCGTGGCCGCAAGGTCTTCCATCGCCCGATCATGCTCTTCCCAGACACGTGTTGTCACAGCCAAAGCTTCTTCATCTGACAGCCGCGTTCCATCGCCGGGTCCTGCGAATCCGTCCAGACGCTCCCGGACATAGCCAACACCCAGAACCATGAGCGCCGTCATCGGGAAAAACAGGATATTCAGATAGCCCGCGAGTGCTCCGCGATAAAAAATCTCCAGGGCATTAAGCCGTGAAGATGCCGCCATCCCCAACCACCAGACAGGGATCGCGGTCCACCAGAGCTTGGCATACCAAGGCGACCAGAGCCACGCCGACAGCTTCGGCGCCGCTGGTCCGGTCACATTGCCCTGATCATCGATGGGCGGTTCCACCGTAAATCCTTTCGGTTTCCTCTTACCATCAAAGCCGCCTGGATTGAACGCCGAAAGGTCGGCGTGGTCAGCTTCGACGGACCGGTAGATAGCGTCAGATTGTCTGAGATTATTCTGGAACATGCCGCCCCAATATGGCAGAATGGAGGAAGACTGGATGGATAGGTAGAACCTATGGGTGCGACGCTCAACATCAAGGACCCCGAAGCTCATCGCTTGGCGCAGGCAATCGCACAGGAAACTGGCGAACCGATGACGCGCGTCGTGGTCGAGGCACTTCGCGACCGGTTGTCCAGGATCGAGCGCCAGCGCGAACGCGCCAGTGTCGCCGAGCTTCTGAGCATCGCCGGCCGCGCTGCCCGCCTGGTCGTCAAGCCCTATGCCGAGCACGGTGACGAACTCTATGATGAGAACGGGCTGCCAAAGTGATCGCCGATACCTCCGCGCTGGTGGCCATTCTTTATGGCGAGGAAGAGGCTTCCGTCTTTGCCGATCTCATCCAGCGCGCCGACATGTGCCGGATGAGTGTCGCGACCTACCTCGAGCTGACCCTCGTCATTGAGAAGCAGTTGGGTCCTGAGGGTACACGGCACGCCGAGAATTTTGTGAGACGCGCCGGCATCCAGATTGAGCCGGTCACGGTTGAGCAGGGCCTGATTGCCCGGCAGGCATTTTTCGATTTTGGCAAGGGACGCCACCCGGCCGCCCTCAATTATGGCGATTGCTTCCCCTACGCGCTGGCGAAGGCTCTCGATGAGCCGCTCCTCTTCAAAGGCAATGACTTCAGCCAGACCGATGTTGAGAGCGCCCTGCCCGACGCCCGACCCCAGTGACGATGAGACCATGAAAACAGAGCTCGACCATCTTCCGGCAAACAAGCGGCGCGAACTCGATCGCGTCGTGCGCATCCTGTTCGAGGAATTCGAGGACGCGCATGGGGAGCCGACTGGCCCGCGCAAGCTCGGGCGCATCCTGAAGATCATCCTCTACGGTTCTTACGCCACCGGCGGCTGGGTGGACGAGCCCCATACCAAAAGAGGGTATCAGTCGGACTTCGATCTGCTCATCATCGTCAATCAGAAAGAACTGACAGATTGGGTCGACTATTGGGAGAAGGCCGCCGAACGACTGGACCGGGAGTGGTCGATTACGCACAAGCTTCACACGCCCGTCAACTTCATCGTCCACACTTTGCAGGAGGTGAACGACGGGCTCGCCCACGGCCGCTCTTTCTTCATGGACCTCGCGCGTGATGGAATTGCGCTTTATCAGGTCGATAATTGCGAACTGCATTCACCTAAGCCCAAAACGCCGCAAGAGGCTTATGATGCCGCGAAGCAGTATTATGATAAGTGGTTCAACCTCGCCATAACTTCAAAAATGGGCTTTCAATTTTTCTACGACAACAAGCGTTTCGAAGATGCAGCATACAATCTTCAACAGGCGTGCGAGCGACTCTACTACTGCGTATTGCTGGTATACACGTTCTACACGCCATATAGCCACAACCTAAAGTTCCTGCGTTCGTTGGCCGAGAGGCTGTCGCCGCGACTGGTTGAAGCTTGGCCAAGGGAGACCCGCAAGCTCGAAGCGCGCTTTCTCAAGCTGAAGGATGCTTATGTGAAAGCCAAACATTCAGAACATTTCCGGATGACGGACGAGGAGTTCGCGTATCTCTCCGAACGGATCGAGATCCTCGGCAAGATCGTCAGCGAGCTCTGCGAGGAGAAGCTGGCCGAGCTACAGGCACGAATATAGACCATCACCGCCAGACATACAGTCAACGACACAGGAGAAATGGAATGAACAACACTGATCTTGCCGAAAAGCTTGCTGCCGAAACGGGCTCCTCGAAAGTCGAGGCCCGCAAGGCCGTTGATACCGTATTTGCGGCCATCGCTGAAGCTGCAGCGCAGGGCGAGGAAATTTCCCTGAACGGTTTCGGCAAATTCAAGGTCAAGGACACGCCGGCTCGCGACGGACGCAATCCGTCCACGGGCGAGGCGATCAAGATCGCTGCGTCGAAGAAGCTCTCGTTCACGCCGGCTAAAGCGGTCAAGGATCGATTGAACGGCTGACAGTTTCGGCCCGGCGACGCTGACTGGCGCGCCGGGCTTGCCCCGGCTTTCGCGCTGACCAAATTCAATCGGGGCGCAGCACAATGCGATTTTCCGAGCCTTTATGTGAAAGCGAAGCACTCCGAGCATTTCAAAATGACGGAGAAGGAATTCGTATACCTCTCCGAGCGGGTCGAAGTCCTCGGTACGATCGTCAACGAACTCTGCCAGAAGAGGTTGTCGGAGCTGCAGACGCAGCTTTAAGGCCCCGATGGTATTCTTGGCACCGTGGGTCAGACAGGATGCTGGCCTATCAGTCCCGAAGCTGGTCGCAAAGCCGCTCGACAGCAGCGGCGGCATTTTTGAAGCTCGGGATATCGGCAGCGCCAGCAAAGGCCATGCCGCCGACGAAGCGCTCATATTCCGCTGCGTACAGCGCGTCTCCGGCGAGCTTGGTGCGCATTGCGGTAAGCCGCTCGCGAGGGTCTAAGTGTTGTTGCCCCCTAAAGACCTGACGGGGCCTCGCGGGTTGAGCGGTCGATAAACTCGCGAGGTGATCTGTAGCCGAGCGAGCGATGTGGATGCACGCGGTTATAGTGATCGATCCAGATCGGCAGCTGATCAATGACGGTGCGCGCGTCGGGTTTGGCGCTGACGCGGACGTAATCGCGTTTGAGGGTGCGGACAAAGGCTTCGGCCATGCCGTTGCTTTGCGGGCTCTCGACGGGCGTGGTGCGCGGGATCAGTCCGATGTCGCGCGCGAAGCGACGGGTTTCGTGGGCGGTGTAGCAGCTGCCATTGTCGGTCAGCCATTCGATGGCGCGCGGCAGGCGGTTCACCTGGCCGAAACGATGCTCGACAGTGGCGACCATCAGGTCGCGGACATCCTCGGCGGTGATGCCGCCGGTGGTGGCGACGTAGCCCATGGCCTCGCGATCGCAGCAGTCGAGCGCGAAGGCGACGCGCACCTTCTCGCCATTGTCGCAGCCGATCTCCAGGCCATCGGAGCACCAGCGCGTGTTGCGCGTGGCGACGGCGATGCGGCCATCGTGGCGCCTTTCCTCACCGCGTCCGCTATGCCGCTGGAGCAACAGGCCGTGCAGCTTCATGACACGGTAGACGCGCTTGGGATTGGGCGCTGCGCGCCCGGTCTGCTCCGCCTGCCGGCGCAGCAGCGCATGGACGCGGCGATAGCCATAGGTCGGCAGATTGGCGATCAGCGCGCGGATGTCGGCGACCAGCTCGGCATCCGGCAACGGCGGCCGTCCACGCCGTCGCGGCGGCGGCCGACGCCGCAGTGCCGATAGGTGCGGGCGCGAGATGCCGATCGCCTCGGCGACGGCACTCACTGGCCATTCTCCGGCAATGAGGTCGAGCGCAACAGCAGTTTTTTTGGGCCTGCGGCCCGGGAGACTGCCTCGCGCAGCAGCTCGTTCTCCATCGTCTTCTTGCCGAGCAAGCGCTGTAACTCGCGCACCTGTGCCTCCAGGGCGCGATAGTCCGATGCTGGCACGACCTCACCGCCGGCGGTTGCAGCCGTGAGCGCCCCCTGCGCCATCAGTCGGCGCCAGGTGAACAGCTGGTTGCCAGCGATGCCGTGGCGGCGCGCGACGAGCGATACGCTCATCCCCGGCAGATAGGTCTCCTCGACGATCCGGATCTTCTCCTCCGGTGTCCAGCGCCTCCGGCGCTGGACACCGGAGATGACCTCGACACGGTCATAACGCCTGGGAATATCGTCAGTCATATGCCTCACACTTCCATAAGTGCGAGGCCCTGTCAGGCGATTTAGGGGGCTACTTCACTAAGTCAGCAACGGCGCCTCTCCCGCGATAGCTATCGTCATCGAGGATCGATCGCAGCAGTGTGGGAAAAGTGGCATTGTCCGAGACCGCGCCTTCAAGGGCTGCAAGATCATGGAGATGCCTCACGATCGTTGGGTCATCCTTGTCGCTGGATCGATCGCGGACCAGCATTCTCCAAGCGAAGGCACTGAGCTTGTCGGCCGCCGTCTCGACCGGATCGATGCAGGCAATCGAGGCTACTTCAGGAGCGACTTGAGCATATTGCGCGACGAACGACGCCAAAGGCCGATGTTGCACCGGCAGCCGCGGCGGTTTAGCAGACAGCTCTGCAAGGATGTGCGGGCGCAATGCACCATGAGGCTCGAGAGCGCTCGGGTAATCCATTTCGATCTTGAGAAACCCGTTGGCGCCGCGGGATTCGACAGAGCTCACCGCGAAACCCGCCGAGGTTCAGGCGGCGGCGAGCGCATCGCGCAATTCGCCGAGCATCTTGCGGCGTTGATTGGCCGAGCGTCCGATAAACGCTTCGGACAACGCGAATTTGAAATCGATATCTTCGGAAAAGCGCTTGATCAGACCGTAGCCCTTGAGCAGCGATGTGCCGCCCGAAAAGACCGGCACGATGTCCGCGCTGCCCAATTCAACCAATTAGCGGATTGCTTGGACGACATACCAATCCTTCTCGACGAACGCTTCGTCGACGGCGAGCGCGCCGGCGACGCGTCCGAGCTTCGCCTCATCCGGCGCGTTGGAGAATGACATAGTTGCCGTCGTATCCGATGCGGCGCCGCACCCTGTCTTCGACCACGATCGTTCGGCCGGTCGGCACCTGCGTAGACCGACCGCGATTATAGGCTTCCTCGAAATTGGATATCGCGACCTTCTTACCGAGCCGCCCGAGGGCCTCTGTCGCCAAGCGCTTGATACCGATGACAGGAGTTGCCTTGCCGGTGAACGGTGACATTTCAGCCTTGGCATAGAGACCATAGCCGATCTGGACGAGCTTCCCGTCCTTCGCTTTCTGCCGAAGCGCACGCCCCACCGCATCGTAGCTGCCGAGCGAAGCAAAATCGCTGCGGAGGAACACGTTTCGCTTAGAGCGCCGTACCTTGCGCTCGATCGCATCGGCAATCGTATTGGTGACGGTCGTGCCCTTCCCGCCGGCCTTGCGATATCGTCCGCGACCAACGCGAACCAGATTCTTCTCACTGACCAGTTGCTTCAAGGCGCGGCCCACGGAATCATAGTCGGCACCCAGCACCAGATCGGCACGCGAAAGGGTTTCGCCAGCGGCGAAACGCTACATGATCCGATCTACAAGGTTCGCCATGCTACACCAAAATACGACGTTTACGGCATTTATATATGACCGCTGAGCAAGAGACTCAAGGCCGGTACATAGATAGCGCATATCAGGTCGGAGCGGCATCTAACCGACCGTGTCACGGACAGGACGGTTGCGCACAATATCGTGGGATGGAGGACTTTATGCCTGAGGAGAAAGCGCCTGACGAAGCAATGCGCAGAGTCGCTTTGGCCCTCGTCGAGCACTGCGTCCGCAATACCCGGCTGGAGGAAATTCATGCCGGCACCGTACCGGACAGTCTCATCGGCGATTATAGCGACGTGAAGGTGGTCACGCCCTATGGCGAGATCCCCTGGACAAAAGTGTCTCGCATTTCTGATGCGGAAATGAAGGCGTTGATGATCGACGTTGTGAACAAGGTCTACACCTTCCTCACGCACCTTGAGGACGTAGTCGTTCTGCGCGATTCCGCGCGCTGGGATTGGCCCGAACACGACCCGGCCCTGCTCGCCTTCGCCAACCGCCGTTTCGCGGAGCGAGAGCGCACGGGAAGAAAAGAGGATTGACCAGGAGCCAGGATGTTACCCATTGGAAATTAGCAGGTAATCATCTGGCGTCGCCATTTAGCCGGCGTCAACCCCGTTGCTTTTGCGAAAGCCTTTGTAAAGTGTGCCTGGTCGGAGAAGCCGCACTCGAGGGCAATCTGCGCGAGTGGAAGCGATGTGCCCATGAGCAGATCCCTCGCTTGCGAGACGCGCTGCTGAACGAACCAGGCGTAGGGCGCAATTCCGACCGTGTTGGTGAAGGCTCTCACGAAATAGCTCAATGACAGTCGACACAGGCTGGCGATGTCTGCGATCGAAATGGCGGCGGCGATATTTTGCCTCATGGCATGCATCGCCCGGCTAACCTGCCAGGGTGCAAGGACAGGTCGGTGCGATGCTCCCCGTCCCCGGCCGCACGTCCCAGACAATGTCGGCGGCTTGTCGATCTTCGGCGGTCGCGCGCCGAGTTCGACGCCCGCGTTCAAGCGCTAACAGTCGCCATGGCGACCCCCTTGGATTCAAGGCAGCAAGTTTGCGCCAGGAATCGCGGCACGCTGCCCTGTCGACCTCCACCAATGGACTACGGCAACCAAGGCACCGCGTACCGAGGGAGGAAGCCCTCATATTCCTGAGAGAAGGACACACCAGCGAGATGAAAGGCGCCCTTCTTTTTCGTGATGCGCGCGCAGGTAATCAGCCGCGTGCCAGGCGCTAGAGCGGAGCGCGCTTGGAGCGCCGCAAAACGCGCCTGAGATAGGCTTCCGCTTTAGACAGTTCCTTCTGCACCGACCGCTTGTGCAGGCCGAACTCGAGAGCAATCTGGGCCTGAGATTTCTCATCTCGCCACCTGGCCAGGAAAATATCGCGCCGCTTTGATGATAGGGAATGCAGCGCCGACAGAGCACGCCCAATCTCATCGGACGCCAAGACGACTCTCTCAGGGTCGGGCTGTTCATCGGCGAGATGGGCGATAGCGGTGTCGTCGAGAGTCTTCGTCCGGTTTTCGCTACGACGTTGGTTCAGGGAGAGGTTGATAGCCATCCGGTAGAGATATGCCCGAGGATTGCGAAGATTGGCGATGGTGGGCTCTGACCGCAATTTGAGATAGACATCGTGAAGCGCCTCTTCGGCGGCGTCTCGCGATCGCAGATGATTGGATAATCGTTGCAGCAACAGGGGATACTCTTGCTCCAGAGTTGCAAGAAGTCGACCGACAGGCGCTGGATCGAAACCATCGGTTTCACCCTGCCCTCCACGCTGAGCTGGGACCCCTTCGTCAGTCATTAGGGTTGAGAAGTTTCAGTTGGGAACCCACCACCCGTCTGGCCGTCATCGTCAGCGATCGAACTTTATCTCGCTGATCGCCGCCGGATAGAGGTGATATACTGGGTGTGGATCGTGGCTGACGGCTGCTGCAGTGCCACGCTCAAAAGCGCTGCGATGCCCCGCACCGACAGCACTCTCGATCGTTTGCCCTAGGTAATTTGGCCTTTGGAATTGGCTTCCATCTTCCATTCCATACCGCGCGAGGAAAAGGCCCAAGAGGCGGTTGGGCCTCGTGCGAATGACCGGGTTGTGCTGAGTTGAGCCCCCATGTTCCATATTTCCCCACTCCCCAGCAAAGCCTGAACGCGCCATCTTACTTCTATATAGATATATGCTGTCTCCTCGAAATCCAACGCGATCCCTTCGTGGCAGGGTCTGGAGGTTGGTGAATGCCCTGGAACGAGATCGGCCGGCACATCCGAGCTTCGTAACAGCGTTGGTCCGTGAGAAAACCCACAGAACGAAGTGATGCGGGCAGGTTGGAATCTGCTGGTTCATGAGGCGGCGATCTGGAGGCTCTTGACCGCTGACAAAGTAGGAGCTGCTCCAAGTTCTGGTTGCTTCCAAAGCTGTTTGAGCCAGGCACACCGTATGTGAACTTAGGAAACTGGCCCCAGTTCGAGAAGAGCCAGACCGGTCGGGCCGCGCGTTCGACAATCCGCCGTTTGTGCGGTGAACGGCGCCGCTGAGAATGGCAGAGCGACTGACAAACTGGTGTTGCGGCGCCGAAGGGTAAAATAAGGCAGCTCCGCCCACGTTTCCGGCCGACGTTGGCGCTTAGTATGATTCATCGACGCGAGGGTCGAACCGCCTCATCCTGATATTGGCCAGTCCAATCATATGTTGGCTAAGGTGGGTTCGGCGCGTCGCCGCCTGCCTCTATAGACTCTGACCGAGGAATTTCATCAGACCCGCGGTGTCCTTGTAGAACACGTCCAGGAATATGCATTTACCATCGGCCATGTCGTAGCGCTCTACGCCGCGCACAGGCCTTCATCATCAACGTAAGCTCCGGCCTTGCCTTCTCGCCGATGGCGGATGTCCCCGTTTACTGCGCCACGAAGGCAGCGATCCATTCCTTCACGCTCAGTCTGCGTCATCAACTGAAACCCAGCGGGATCAGGGTAATCGAGGTCGCCCCGCCAATCGTCGATACCGGACTGGGCGACGGTACGCGCAGCGAGGGCGCGGCAAATAGCCTGATGGTTACTCCGGACGAGTTTGCCCTAGAAGCACTTTCCCAGCTCGAAGCTGACAGGGATGAGGTTCTGATGGGAATCTCGATACAGACACGCCAGCAAGGCGAGGCCATGTTCGAGCGAATGAACAGTCGCTCCTAGTCGGCACCCGAGCACGGCGCCCTGCCCCATCGGTTTCCCGTTCATTCCGTGCCAGGCTTCGTGGCCGGATGCTTAGGGTCAAGAAGGCGATGCAAGGTACAAAGAGGCGACTGAACGACCGCTCTTGCAATTGGCGCCGCGGGTGAGTTGGCCGGCCTATGAGGAGGTCCCGCCTTCTTGGTCAGTTTGGCGGCTAAGTTAAGCTAATCCCGGTTGTCGTTCACGCCGCCTGTTTGATCATCAGATCATGGGGGGCATGCCCCCCATGATCTGATTGCCCGATCCGCCGATAGGCCTCGACCGGGGTTTCCCCGGCCAGGCCCGAGTGCGGACGCTGAGTGTTGTAATAGGTGATCCAGCGGCCAAGGCCAGCTTTCAACTCCGAGCCGGTCTCGAAGGCGTGGAGATAAACGCATTCGTACTTCAGGGATCGCCAAAGGCGTTCGATGAAGACATTGTCCATCCACCGCCCCCGCCCGTCCATGCTGATGCGAACCTCGGCCTCGCGCAGCACAGTGGTGAAGGCGTGCGACGTGAACTGGCTGCCTTGGTCCGTGTTGAAGATCTCGGGCTTGCCGTAACGAGCCAGCGCCTCCTCCAGCGCCGCGACGCAGAACCCTGCATCCATCGTATTCGATAGCCGCCACGCCAGCACCTTCCGGGTTGCCCAGTCCATGATCGCAACCAGGTACAGGAAGCCGCGCCGCATCGGGATGTAGGTCACATCGGCGCACCAGACCTGATTGGGCCGGTCGATCACCAACTTGTGCGGATCACTCGTGCGCGGCCGCTGGTAGATCGGCGTCAGGCCCATCTTCGCCATCAGCCGCCGGGCCCGGCGGCGACCAACCTCATGGCCTGCGCGCCGCAGGTGACGTGCCATCTGCCGGCTACCGTACCAAGGGCAGTCCAGGAACGTCGCATCGATCACCGTCATCAGCGCCAGCGTCTCATCCGTTTCCGGCACAGGCGCATAATAATACGATGAACGGCCAATCGAGAGCAGGCGACATTGCGCCGAGATCGACAGGCGGTGGTGAGCAGGTTCGACCATCGCCCGCCTCCGCTTCACGCTCATCGACCGAAGGCTTTCGCTAAAAAATCCCGCTCCACCACCAGTTGCCCGATCTTGGCGTGCAGCTTCTCTACCTCGCTCTCGCTGGCAGCCTTGACCGCATCGCCAGCTCCGGAGAACGTGCCTGCCATCCCGTCAATGGCCTGCCGCTTCCAGGAGGCGATCATCGTGTGGTGCACGCCA
Organism: Sphingobium sp. GW456-12-10-14-TSB1; assembly: GCF_059424385.1. Taxonomy (NCBI): domain Bacteria; kingdom Pseudomonadati; phylum Pseudomonadota; class Alphaproteobacteria; order Sphingomonadales; family Sphingobiaceae; genus Sphingobium; species Sphingobium sp. GW456-12-10-14-TSB1. The sequence continues at coordinate 354,307 of NZ_JBWKZI010000002.1, forward strand.
TGCTTGGCTGCCAACTCCGCCAGCGTCAGGTCACCCCGGATCGCTTCCAGCGCCACCTTGGCTTTGAAATCGGCGCTATAGCGCTTTCTCGTCGTCTTCATTCCCGTACCAATGCATCAGGTCGGGATTAGCTTAGCATCCTGTCCAGAAAAGCGGGACCACCTCACTATTTGTCCGTCCCCTCGTCCACCGAGGCATCAAGGTTGACGGATTCGTGCGCAAGCCAGCGCAAATTCAAGTGGAGACGGAGAAACTGATTTCGCTCAAAAACGGCGTGACGAACATAATTCAAGCGCTTCTATGCGAAGCCTTTCGTTCGAAAACTATTTTGTGCCGCCTCCACAGCTCCAAGCTGGGCCCCGATGGCCGCTCATAAAGGTCTCACGATACAAAACTGTCGCTGCTGGAGATGACTCACCCAAGTCGATTGATTGGGTTCAGTATCTCAGTCGCAAGCTCAGCTGATAGGTCGTGCCGGCGTAGGAAGTCTGGCCAACCGCTTCGCTGACCGGACGGTAGAGAACCTCGTGCTCGTTGGTAAGATTGGCGGCCGAAAGGCGCATTTGAACGTGGTTGGTGAGCTGATGCGAGATGAACGCATTGAGATAGTTGGTCGCCCCAAGCACGCGGTTCGAGGTCAGACCGGTCGGCCGGAAATAGCCTGAGCGATATTCATAGGTCGCGCCCAGGCCCCAGCCATCCTTGTCGTAGCGGACGGCCGCCGTGGCGACATGCTTGGACAAGCCGGGGATGCTCGCCGGATCGACGAACAGGTAGAGCGGATTGGCAGGGTCGGTTGCCGAGGGATCCTGGAAGCGGAAGTTCGTGTCGGAAAAGGCGTAGCTGCCCTGCACGCTGAGGCCATCGAACGGCGCCGGCAGGGTCGAGAACGATCGGTTCACGGCGACCGCGAAGCCGCGCAGGTAAGACTTTTTGAGGCTGTCCGCCCGCAATGCGGGGTTCAAGACGGGGCCGCCCGGGATGATGAGATCGCCCGGCCACGGCGAGCTGCTGAAGAACTTGTAGTAGAGATCGAGCGACAGCGCGGTGTCCTTGTCGGGCCGATAGTGGACCGAGGCATCGAGGTTCCAGGCGCGCAACGGCCGCTGCCGCTCCATCACACCTGCCGGCCCTGCGATCACGCGCCGCATGTTGAAGCCGTCGACCGCGCTCCGCAGCAGCGTCCGGTAGGCCGCCGCGCTGATCTGGAGATTGTCGCGCGGGCTGGCGGTCAACTCGGCGCTCGGCAGCAAATCGACGATGGACCCCGAGTGATCGGTAATGGGCGTCGGGTTGCCGGTGAAGCGGTAGACGCTGGTCCAACGGCGCGTCTCGACGAGACGCAGGCCGACATTGCCATGGACGGGAATGGCGGCCAGGTCCGTCTTGAAGGTGCCCATGACGTAGCCGGCCCAGATCTTCTCGTGGATCTCGATGCCGCCACCCGTCCTGTTGGTGAGCGGCTTGTCGAAATCGGTTGAGCCAGTGAACGTTGCATAGAGGCAGGCTGGATCGAAGACCGCCCAGCTGTTGATGTTGGTGCCGCTGTCGGCGAGGAAATCGGTGGTGATCGGCCCCCTGCGGCAATTCGCATTGCCGGCCACCACGTTCACGACCGGAATATCGTTGTTGCTGAGATAGGTCAGGAGTTGCCCGGTTCGCGTGTGCGTGGAGTAGCGCACGCCGGCCTTGATCTCGTCGAACAGGCCATCGAGCTTATAGGCGACGTCCCCACGCCAGGCCTTGATGACGTCCCGGCGGGTATCGCGGCCGCGTCGCGCCGCCGCGTCCTCGGTATAGGCGTCATAGTTGTTGAGATTGATCGGCGTCGCGAAGTCGATGACGGGGACGCCGCCATGGGTCAGGTCGATCGTATAGGGGACACGGCCGCCCGGCCCGAACAGATCGTTGCTGGCCATGCTCGCCGAGATGTCGGTCTGCAGCCGCGTCGTGCGGGAGTAGGAGGCGTCCGTGCTGATCGTGAGGCGATCGGTGGGCTCGTAGCGGATCGTGAGGCCGAAGCCGGTATATTTTTCGTCGCGGGTGCGGGCGAAGGCGAGCGATTCCAGAGCGCTTTCGCCGCTGTAGCGAAGCGGCGCCCCGCTCGGGGCGATCTCCAGCGGCGTGATGTTCCTGAAGCCTTCGGTCAGCGAGAATTCGCTGCGATAGCGGGACTGCACGCGGCTCGAGCGCTCGGCGTCGAAGCTGATGTCGAGCCGGTCGCTGGGTTGCCATTGGATGGTGCCGAAATAGGCGCGCTGCTTCTCATCCGACCGCTGCTGACGGAAGGTGTGGGAGCCCGTGGCGAAATAGGTGGGATTGCTCGACGTCGGACTGAAGGTGCAGTTGCCGACCAGACCGATGCTGTTGCACGGGCGGACCGCCGTCGTGGCTTTGTAGAAATCCTTCGGCAAGAAGGAATCGCTCAGCATGAAGCCGGCGGAGATGCCGATGCGGCCGATGCTGGTATCGAACTGATCGATATAGGAAGCCGAGACGCGCTTGCCCGGGTCCTGCCCGGAGCGGTCCGCATAGGGCGCATAGATACCGCGCAGCTCGGCCTGGATGCGCCGGCGCTTGAGATCGAGCGGCTTGATGGCATCCGTCGTGGTCAGCCCGAACAGCGCGCCCTCGACCTGGTCGGCCGATTGGACGCCACGGGAGACATTCTCCTTCATCAGCTCGGTCGGGAACTGGCGAAAGGAGATGTCCCGATAGTTGTTCGAGCCGGTGATCTCGCGCCCGTTGAAGGTCGAGAAGCCAAAAAATGGGGCCATATCCTCGATCACGATATCCGCGGCCGGATTGTCGAAGCGATCCGCAGCGTTGACCTTCCCTTTCTTGAAGGTCCGAAGCTTTTCGGGCTTTTTGGCAGCCTTGGCCTCGTCCGCATTGGTGCCGGAACGCGGGGAGCTTTGCTGCTGTTCGGGGGCGCTGGGCGAAGCCGTCTCCGTCTGAGCCGCAGCGGGCGCTGTGGAGAAGATGAGGTAGGGCACCGCGCAGCATGTCAGCAGATGTTGGCGCGTCTTCACGCGCGTCAGGTTGAAGCCTTTATTTTCACGGCCTTCGAGTCTTTCAGGACATGTGCCTTCACGTGGCGCTGCACCCATGTAGCTCTCCTCTCCCCTCGTGCAGCTGCCGATTCTTGAGCGGCATGCTGCGGCCTCGCTTCAAGATGCGAAGTCGAGTGAGAGCCTTTTTGCAGACCAATGCTGTCAATCAGCCGTCATTGCACCGCAGCAAGAGAAATTTGTTGCTGAATTTCGACAGGCCTTGCCCGTTTGCGGCTACATAGTGCCCGCACCCTAGGAAAACCGCGGTCTCTACCGTGGCGATTTTCGGGATCCCCGCCGAGCGGTCATCGCCTGTTCTTTTTGGCCGGGCGAGAGAAAATTGCCTTTGCTGCGCCGCAATGATGGCTTGCTGACAGGAAACCCCATCACAACCGCTCGAACGAATGAAGGCACGCCGCCTGCGAGCGGCGACGATCACGGGAGCGGAATACCGGATGGCGACGAGCGACACGTTATTGACCGTGCTGGGTTTTGGAATGGTCATCACCTTCATGGTGCTGATCATGTTGCGGCGCCTCTCACCGTTGGTGGCGCTGACCCTGGTGCCGGTGCTCTTCGCCCTGGTCGGCGGTTTCGGTGGTGCGGAACTCGGCAAGATGATGCTCGCGGGCATCACCAAGCTCGCGCCCACGGGCATCATGCTGATGTTCGCGATCCTCTATTTCGGCCTGATGATCGATGCGGGCCTGTTCGACCCGGTGGTCCGCCGGATCATCCGGGTGGTCGATGGCGATCCGATGAAGATCCTGGTCGGGACGGCGGTCCTGGCCGCGGTCGTTTCCCTCGATGGAGACGGCTCGACCACCTATATGATCGTGACGGCCTCGATGCTGCCGCTGTTCAAGCGGATCAACATGGATCCGCTCAAGCTCACCTGCGTGACCATCCTCGCCGGCGGCATCATGAACCTGACTCCATGGGGCGGCCCCCTCGCCCGCGCGACCAGCGCCTTGCACGTCGAGCCCACCGAGGTCTTCGTGCCGATGATCCCGGTCATGGCCGTTGGCGTCGTTGGCGTGATCTTCCTCGCCTATGTGCTGGGCATGCAGGAGCGGCGGCGCCTGGCCGGCGGCGTGACGGTGCCCGGCGCCATCGGATCGGAGGGCTCCGGCGCGTCGGTCGGCTACGAACGCGTTGCCTCGGTGGGTGACAAGGCGCTCAAGCGGCCGGGGCTGCTCTGGTTCAACGCGCTGCTCACCCTCGCCTTGCTGGCCGGCCTCATTCTCGAAGTGCTGCCGCTCGCCATTCTCTTCATGCTGGGTTTTGCAGTGGCGATCCTCGTCAACTACCCGCGGGTCGCCGAGCAGCGGGAGCGCATCGCCAGCCATTCCACCAATGTGCTGGCCGTGTCGTCGCTCATCTTCGCGGCCGGCATCTTCACGGGAATCCTTGGCGGGACCGGTATGGTCGACGCCATGTCCAGCGCGATGCTCGCGCTCGTGCCGCCGCAGGCCGGGCCCTATCTGGCGCCGATCGTGGCCGTGGCCAGCCTGCCCCTCACCTTCTTCATCTCGAACGACGCCTTCTACTACGGCATGCTGCCGATCGCGACGCATGCCGCGGAGGCGTATGGGATCACGCCGGTCGAGATGGCACGGGCGTCGCTGATCGGGCAGCCGGTTCATCTTCTCAGCCCGTTGGTTCCCTCGACCTATCTGCTGGTGGGGCTCGCCGGCGTCGAATTCGGCGACCACCAGCGCTTCACCCTCAAATGGGCGACGGCGATCTGTATGCTGATGCTGGTCGCGTCGCTGCTCCTTGGCCTCTTTCCGCTGATCGGTGCGCCTGCATGAGCGCCGCTCGACTGATGAGGCCGGCGCCGGCAGGCGCCCTGCCCGTCGCGACCCACGCGCTCCAGCACGCCCCCCTGATGCTGGGCACGATCGGCTTGTGCCTTGTCCTCGCCGCCTGCGGCGGCGCCAAGGACGCGAAGAAGAAAGACAAGGGACCGCCGGAAGTCGGCTTCGTGGTGATGCAGCCGAGTTCGGTCCCGGTGACGACCGAGCTTGCCGGCCGCGTAACCGCCTATCAGATGTCGGAAGTGCGCCCGCAGGTCGCGGGCCTGGTCCGGCGGCGCTTCTTCAAGGAAGGCGCGATCGTCACGCAGGGCCAGACGCTGTACGAGATTGATCCGAGGCTCTATGCCGCCTCGGTCGATGAGGCGGTCGCCAACGCGCACAGCGCGCGGGCAAATGCGTCGGCGGCGCGGGAACTGGCGGATCGCTATCGGCCGCTCGCTGAGGCCGAGGCCGTCGCCAAGCAGGACTATGTGAACGCTGCCGCCCAGGCGCGGCAGGCCCAGGCCGCGGTCGAGCAAAGCGATGCCCGGCTCCGCACGGCGCAGATCAACCTCCAGTTCACGCGCGTGCCCGCGCCCATCTCGGGGCGCATCGGCCGATCGCTCGTGACCGAGGGCGCCCTCGTCACCGCGGGTCAGGCAAGCCCGCTCGCCGTCATCCAGCGGCTCGACCCCATTTTCGTCGACATCCAGCAATCCAGCGCCGATCTGCTGCGGCTCCAGCATGATCTGAGCGAGTCCGGCGTGGCAGCCGGCGATGCCACGGTGCGCCTGACGCTCGAGGATGGCAGCGTCTATCCCTTGCCGGGCAAGATCGCCTTTTCGGAGGTGATCGTCGACCCGGTCACCGGCACGGTCACGCTGCGCGCGGAGTTCGCCAACCCCAAGGGCACGCTCCTGCCCGGCATGTTCGTCCGCGCCCAGTTTGTCGAGCAGGTGAATGGGCGTGCGTTTCTCGTCCCGCAGCAGGCCTTGCAGCGTGACCCCAAGGGCGCCGCCAGCGTCTATGTGGTCGAGGGCAAGAAGGCGGTGCAGCGCAAGGTCGTGGCAGCGACCACGCAGGGGGCCTTCTGGGTTGTCACGTCCGGCCTCCAGCCCGGCGAGAAGGTGATCACGCAGGGCCTGGGCAATGTCCGCCCCGACAAGGCCGTCCGCCCGGTGCCGGCGACCGCGCCGCAGGAGCCCGAGCCGGCCAAGAAGAAAAAGGGCGAATGATCAGCCCATGTCGAACATCTTCATCAATCGGCCGATCTTCGCATGGGTGATTGCCATCCTCACCATGCTCGCCGGAGTGCTGGCGATCTTCGGCCTGCCCATCGCGCAATATCCCGACATCGCGCCGCCCCAGGTCAATGTCCGTGCAAGCTATCCGGGCGCGAACGCGCAGACCTTGCAGGACAGTGTGACGCAGGTGATCGAGCAGACGCTGACCGGCGTCGACGGGTTGCTCTATTTCTCCTCGACGTCGAGTTCGCGCGGCCAGGTCACGATCACCGCGACCTTCGCCAAGGGGGTCGATCCCGACATCGCCCAGGTTCAGGTTCAGAACCAGGTGCAGCAGGCGATCCCCCGCCTGCCCCAACAGGTCCAGCAGCAGGGATTGCGTGTCACCAAGTCCAATCCCGACCTGCTCATGACGGTGGCTGTGTATGACGAGACCGACACGCGCACCAATCAGGACGTTTCCGATCTCCTGACATCGCGGGTGCAGGACACGGTGGCGCGGATCAACGGCGTCGGCGAGATCGACGTATTCGGCGCGCCCTATGCCATGCGGATATGGCTTCGACCCGACAGGCTGGCGAGCTATCAGCTCATGCCGAGCGACGTCATCACGGCGATCCGCAAGCAGAACGCCGAGGTGGCGGCGGGCGAAGTCGGAGGCCAGCCCCAGCCCCGCACGCAAATGCTCAATGCCACGGTGACGGCTCAGTCCCGGCTGCAGACGCCGGCGCAGTTCGCCGCCATCCTGCTCAAGACGCAGGCCAACGGCGCGACGGTCCGGCTCGCCGATGTCGCGCGGGTGGAACTGGGCGGCGAAAACTATCAGACCGTGAGCCGCCTCAACGGCCATCCGGGTTCGGGGATGGCCATTTCGCTGGCGCCGGGGGCGGATGCCCTGGCGACGGCCACCGAGGTTCGGGCGGAAGTCGAGCGCATCGCGGCGACCTTTCCCGCCGGGTTCAAGATCGCCTACATGAACGACGCCACCAACTTCATCAAATTGTCGGTCGATGAAGTGGTCATCACGCTGCTCGAGGCGATCGTCCTCGTGATCATCGTCATGTTCGTGTTCCTGCAGAGCTGGCGCGCGACGCTGGTGCCGGCCATCGCCGTGCCCGTCGTGCTGCTGGGAACCTTCGGCATCATCTATCTCGCCGGCTTTTCGATCAACACCATGACGCTCTTCGCGCTGGTCCTGGCGATCGGGCTGCTCGTCGACGACGCGATTGTCGTGGTCGAGAATGTCGAACGGCTGATGGCGGAAAATCCGGAGCTGACGCCGCGGCAGGCGACGATCCGCTCGATGGGCGAGATCCAGATGGCGCTGGTCGCGATCGCCGTGGTCCTGTCGGCAGTGTTCCTGCCGATGGCGTTCTTCGGGGGATCGACCGGGGTGATCTATCGGCAGTTCGCCCTGACGATCGTGTCGGCGATGGTGCTGTCGGTCCTGGTCGCGCTCATCCTCAGCCCGGCGCTCACCGCGACCCTGCTCAGGCAGAAACGGCGCGGCCCGCCCCGGCGCCCGAAGGGTCTCTGGCCCGGCCTGAATGCCGCCACGGCGCGGGCGCGGGACGGCTTCAACAGCGTCGTCGAGCGGGGCACGGCGCGTTATGTCGGTGGCATTGGCAGCGTCATCAAGCGCGCCTGGCTGTATCTGGCGATCTTCGCCGGCGTAGTCGCGATGCTGGTGCTGCTGTTCACGAGCCTGCCCACCGGCTTTCTGCCGAACGAGGACCAGGGCATCGCCCGCGTGCAGTTCCAGTTGCCGGCCGGCGCCACCCAGGGCCGCACGCTTGAGGTCCAGTCGGCGATCGAGCGCTATTTCGCGAAATATGAGCCCAAGAATGTCCGGGTCATGCTGCTCAATGCCGGCGGCGGCGGTGCCTCGGGCCAGAATACCGGTCAGGGCTTCCTGAACCTTGCTGACTGGTCGCAGCGTTCGGGGGCAAAGAACACCGCCGACGCGATTACCAAGCGCGCCACGGCCGCGATGGGCAAGCTGCGCGACGCGCAGATCTTCGTGCTGGTGCCGCCCTCGATCCGCGGCCTCGGCCGGTCGACGGGGTTCACGATGGAGCTTCAGAATGCGAGCGGCATGACGCCCGAGGCGTTCGCCGCCGCGCGTGATAAGCTCTTCGGTCTCGCCAGCGCGGACCCGATGCTCAATGCCGTGCGGCTCACCGAATTGCCCGAGATGGCGACGCTCAAGCTCGATGTCGATCAGCAGAAGCTCGCCGCATCCGGCCTCGACCAGGACGATGTGAACGCGACGCTGTCGACGGCCTGGGGCGGCCGCTATGTGAACGACTTTGTCGACCGCGGGCGCGTGAAGCGCGTCTATGTCCAGGGCGACGCCGAATTTCGGGCCGAGCCGAGCGACATCAATCAGTGGTTCGTGCGGGCGAGCGACGGGCAGATGGTGCCCTTCTCCTCCTTCGCGCGCATGAGCTGGTCGGTGGTGCCCACCAGCCTCTCCCGCTTCCAGGGACTTCCCTCTTACGAATTCTCCGGCCAGCCCGCGACTGGTTACAGCTCGGGCCAGGCGATGAAGCGGATGGAGGAACTGGCGGCCCAGATCCCCGGCACCACGGTCGCCTGGGCGGGCCTGTCGTTCCAGGAGCGTCTATCGTCGGGCCAAGGGCCGATCCTCTATGGCCTGTCGCTGATCGTCGTCTTCCTCTGCCTCGCCGCACTCTATGAGAGCTGGTCGATCCCGATCGCGGTGCTGCTGGTGATCCCGCTGGGCCTGATCGGCGCGGTGCTGGCGGTCACGCTGCGCGGGCTCGACAACGACATCTATCTGCAGATCGGCCTGCTCACCACGATGGGGCTGGCGGCAAAGAATGCGATCCTCATGATCGAGTTCGCCGAGCAGGCGGAGAAGCGCGGCCTCGGGATCCTCGAAGCGGCAATCGAGGCGGCACGCGTGCGCCTGCGGCCGATCCTGATGACGAGCTTCGCGTTCATCTTCGGCGTGCTGCCGCTGGCGCTGTCAACCGGCGCCGGAGCCAACAGCCGCATCGCCATCGGCACCGCGGTGGTGGGTGGCATGCTGACCGCGACCCTCCTCGCAATCTTCTACATCCCGCTGTTCTTCGTTCTCGTGCGGAAAGCGGCGCACTGGCTTGCGGGGAAATGGGCGGCGTTCCAGGCCGGGGACGAAGAGGAGGCCACCGCATGAAGGTCTCCGCTGGCCTCCCCCTCGTGCTCCTTTCGGCCTGCTCGCTCGCCCCGCGCGACACGGCGGTCGGGCTGCCCGTGCCTGCGACCTGGCCGACCGGCGATGCCTATGGCGCGCAAACCCAGGCGGCTTTGCCTGCGGTCAGCTACCGGGAGATCTTCTCGGACCATCGTCTCCAGTCCCTTATCGCGCAGGCGCTGGAGACGAACCGGGACCTGCGGATCGCCGCGGCCAATGTGGCGGCGGCCAGAGCGCAGTATCAGATCCAGCGGGCGAACCAGTTCCCGCAGCTCGATGCTTCCGGGTCGGCAGGCTATTCGCGCAGCGGCAGTGGCTCGCAGGCCGCCGGTGCCAATGGCGCAGGCACATCGCGGGCGCGCGGCAGCTTTTCAGCGCAGCTCGGCATCAACAGCTTTGAACTGGACCTGTTCGGGCGCCTCGCTTCGCTCAGCCGCGCCGAGCAGAACCGCTATCTGGCCTCTGAATCGGCACGGCAGGCGGTCAGGCTGGCGCTCGCCGGCGACATCGCGGACGCTTGGCTGGCCCATGCGGCCGACAAGAGCCTGCTGGCGATTGCCCAGGACACCGAGGCCAATGCCGAACGCAGCGTGGCGCTCACGCGCACGCGCCTGGCCGGAGGCATCGCGCCGCGCTCCGATCTGCGTCAGGCCGAGCAGATCCTTGCGGCCGCCCGCGCCGATGTCGCGCGCCAGCGCACCGCGCTGGCGCAGGACGTGAACGCGCTGCAACTCCTCGTCGGGCAGCCGGTCGATCCTGGCTTGCTCGCCGATCGCATCGAGGAGGTCACGGGCGCGGTCGCCAATCTCCCGGCGGGGCTCGATTCCCGCGTACTGTTGCGCCGGCCGGACGTCGCCGAGGCGGAATATCTGTTGCGTGCCGCAAACGCCGAGATCGGCGCGGCGCGCGCCGCGCTCTTCCCGCGCATTTCGCTCACCGGCCTGATGGGCTTTGCCAGCAGCGCCCTGTCGGGTTTATTCGCGGACGGCGCCTTTCGCTACTCGGGCGCTGCGGATGCGACCTATCCGATTTTCCGCGCGGGCGCCGCGCAGGCGAATGTCCGCCGATCCCAAGCCGAGCGGGACGCCGCCCTTGCTGGCTACGAGCGCGCAATCCAGGTGGCGTTCCGGGATGTCTCCGATGGCCTCGCGCGCCGGGGCACGATCGAGGATGAGACGCAGGCGCTGCGCCAGCAGGTCGATGCGGCGAGCGACAGTTTCGCGCTCGCCGATCTGCGCTATCGTCGCGGCACCGACAATTTCCTCTCCAGCCTGATCGCCCAGCGTTCGCTCTACCAGGCGCAGCGCGACCTGGTTTCGATCGAGCGGGAGGCCGCGAGCAATCGGGTCGCGCTCTATCGGTCGCTGGGAGGCGACGCGACATGGGAGTGAGCCTGGCGGCGGCGATCAGCCCACCCGCCCTCGCTTCAATCTGCCGGGAAACACTGTGCTGACGCTCTGGAACGATATCCTCACCGACTTCGGGCAGCTCGGCTCGCCATCCGCCCTGACCGCATTCGGGCAGGTTGTGCTGATCGACGTCATGCTGGCGGCCGACAACGCCATCGTGGTGGGTGCTCTCGCCGCGGGTTTCCCGCCTGCGCAGCGCCATCGCATCATTCTGCTCGGTATCGGCGCGGCGCTCCTGATGCGCGTGTGCTTCGCTCTGGTGGTGACGCAATTGCTGCGGCTGACGGGCCTGGTGCTCGCGGGCGGCCTTCTGCTGCTATGGGTCGCCTGGAAATTCTGGCGGGAGCTGCGCTCGAATGCCGATGGGACGGCCGATGACGAGCTTGGCGCCGCACCGCCCAAGTCGCTGCTCGGCGCGGCATGGGCCGTCACCGTCGCCGACATCAGCATGAGCATGGACAATGTGCTCGCGGTCGCGGGCGCCGCGCGCCAGCATCCCGGACTGCTGGTCATCGGGCTCGTCCTGTCGGTGCTGTTGATGGGGCTGGCCGCGAACCTGCTTGCCCGGCTGATCGAGCGGTATCGCTGGATCGCCTATCTCGGCCTGCTGGTGATCCTGATGGTCGCGCTTCGGATGATCTATGACGGCATCATGGACCCGGTGACGGGGGCCTATCGCTTAGTGTGAGGCGGCTCGGGCCGGGCGGGGGCCGTTCGCTGTCGAACTGGCCGCCGCCATCGGCGCTCAGTCGACCGCGTCCAGCTTGGCGAGCTGGGCCTTGGCGGCCTCGGGGGTGAGCGGGAGATATTTGCCGTCGGCCTGGACCGCTGCCTGTCCTTCCCGGCTCAGCACGTAGCGCAGGAACTCCTTGACCTTGGGGTCGATCGGCTGCCCCTTCTGCCGCTTGATGTAATAATAGACGTCCCGGAAGAGCGGATAGGTGCGGCTCTGCACCGTCTTCAGCGTCAGCGGAACGGGCGCGCCGCCATTGCTCGAGAGCGCCAGCACCTTGGTGTCGGGCTGCATGAACGGGATGCCCGTATAGGCGATGCCATAGGGATCAGCTGAAACGGCGTTCATGATCAGCTCGCCGGCCGCTGTCAGGGATCCGTCCTTCTTCAGGCCCGCGACATTGGAGAAGGCGCGAAGGTCCTCGTTCCATTTCGAGGAACCCTTCAGCACCTTTTTATCGATCTCGTCCTGGAAGTGATATTTGGCGTTGTAGCCGTAGACGTGGATCGGCTTATTCGCCCATTCACCCTTGAGACCGAGCTGCCCCCAGGTGCGGATATTCTTGTCCGGGCCGCGCGCCCAATCGGTCCGCCAGGTCAGGCCATCCCAGCCCCCGTCACGGCGCGCGCCGAAAATGCCGTCGAGCTGCTCCATGGAGAGAGACGACAGCGGGTTGTTCTTGTTGACGAAGATGCCGAGTGCGTAGGTCCAGCCGCGCACGTCGAAGCTGCCCGTCGCCATGACGATCTCAATGAGTTCGGTGTTGCTGCTGCCGTCATCGCCGCCGCCCGCCCCTTCGCGCTCGAAGCCCTTGAGTTCGTCCCAGAGTGCCTGGCGCCCAATCGGCGCGAGGTCCGCGACATTGGCGACAAGGCCCGGGAATGCTACAGCGGAGGAGTAGAGATTATCGGAAAAGGTGACGTCGGGATGAAACTTCCTGAACTCCGCTTCCCAGACGTCGACCAGGCCGGAATCCTTGATGTAGTTGTTGCCCCATTGGCGGATCGTGCCGGAGATCTTCACCTGCGGCCGGTAGGGATCGAGGCCGGAGAGGTCGAACTGCGGCTCGTAGAATTTCTTGACCTTGCGTGCCTTGGTGCCGATCGCCCGCGCCTTCGACAGCGCGTCCGCGTCCTGGGTGGGCGCGTCCTGTGCGGCGGCCGAGGTCGCCGAGAGCAACAATGATCCGATGATGAGCAAGCGCATGTCTGGTCCTCTCCCATTCGTTGGTCTTCAGCCCGTTGCCGCTGAAGCTGGGAGGAGGATGGCATGCCAAGCTATCATTAAGCTGACACTGCACCGCAGCACGGGCGCGGGAATTACTCGGGCGGCTTGGCGGTCAGGTTGTCCCAATTGTCGAGGAGCCGCTTGCGCTTGTGCGCGTCGAGATAGACCAGCAGCCCTGGGCCCAGCGTGATCGGCCGCACAATGCCCCCTTGTGCGATGTCCGAACCGCCGGAAAGACTGTCCTCCCGAATGGCGCTTAGTCCTGCCTGCTCGGCAAGCGCGCGCTGTCCTTCCGGGGCGAGCAGGAACTCCAGAAACTCATGAGCCGCGCGCGGATGTTCGGCGTTGCGCGGGATGACGGCGGTACGCAGCAACGCCAGCGTGAAGTCGCGCGGATAGACAATCTCGATCGGCGCGCCGCTGGCCTTGAGCCGGCGGGCATAGCTGCTCACAACATTGTAGGCGACCGCGATCTCCCCGCGCGCCACTTGTCTGAGCAGCACGCTGCTCTGGGCCGCGAGCTTGACTTGGGCCAGCCCGAACGACTTGAACAGCGCCCCGGAGTCGCTTGCCTGCCGGGAATCCTGCGACATCAGCAAATAGCCGGTGCCGCTCCGGCGAATGTCATAGGTGCCCACCTTTCCGCGCCAGAAATCTAGATCCTCGCCGATCGCATCAAGCAGTTCGGACCGCGACCGGGGAATTGGCCGGCCGGCCATGAGCCTTTGGTTGAAGACCATGACCGCCGGCTCGAAGGTGATACCGAACGCCTCGTCGCGCCAGCGCGCCCAGGGCGGCAAGGCGGACGCGTTGCCCGAATTGTGCGGCACCGTCTCGCCATCGTTCACAAGCTTGACCTGGAGGTCCATGGCCGTGCTGATGACCAGGTCCGGCCCGGACCGATGTGCCTCCAGGTCGGACAGCACGCGCTGATAGAGGGCCGACCCGTCCATCTCCACATAGCTGAGACGTGTCCGGGGATGGCCGCGGCGATATTCGGCCAGAACCGGACGCATCAGCGCTTCGTCGGTGGTGCCGAAGATCGTCAGCGCGCGCTGGTCCCCTATGGATTGGGTCGGTGTCATCCGCCACCGGGCAACGCCCGCCAACGCGGCGATCCCGATCACGACGAGGATGACGAGAAGGCTTTTGCGCATCACACCTGCTCCATCGGGAAGGCGAGCCGGACGACAAGGCCGCCGCCGGGCCGATCGAGGAGCTGGATGGTTCCGCCCTGGCTCGCGATCGCTTGCGATGCGATGGCAAGGCCAAGCCCGGCGCCCGCCCCCTTGCCGGAGCCCCGAACGAAGCGTTCGAAGACGGCCGGCTTGCGCGCGTCGGGGATGCCGGGACCGCGATCGGCAAAATCGATCTGATAGGTCCGTGCGATGGCTGTCAGAGCGATCTCGATGGCGCCGTCGCCGTGCGCCTGCGCATTGTCGAGGATGTTGCGAAGCGCCTCCGCCGTCATCAGCGGGTCTCCGACGATGGGGGCGGCCTCGACGCCAAGGTCGAGCGTGCAGACGACCTCATCGGTATAGGCAGTCGCCTCGTGCACAATTTCGCGTAGCACGTCCGCCAGATCGAAAGCCTCCCTATGCCGCACGTCGGAGCGATGGCTGACGGTCGCATCGCTCAGCATCTGGTTGACAAGGCGGGTGAGCTTGGCGGCGTTGCGCTCGACGGCGTCGAGGCTTCGCCCCAGTTCCTCGGCATTGGTCCGATCGGCTACCTGCGCCTGCGCCCGCAACGCAGCCAGCGGGGTGCGAAGCTGGTGCGCGGCTTCGCCGACGAAGCTTCGCAGGGTGTCAATGTTGACCCGCAGCCGCGCCATGAAGCCGTCGATCGCTGAGACCAGGGGCGCCACCTCGCGCGGGACTGGCGCCTTGATCTCGTCCAGATCGGTTGGCCCCCGCGCGGCAAGCTCATCGCTGATCGTGCGCAACGGGCGCAGCCCCTGCCCCACACCGAACCAGGCGATCAGCAGCGCGATGACCGTCATGGCGGCGATCGGGAGGAGCGAGCGGATCACCAGCTCCCGCACCAGCGCCTGGTGCGCCCGTCGGGTCTGTCCGACCTGAACCCAGACCGAGCGAAGCTCGAGCGGATCGTTGATCGTGGCGATCTGGCGCCCCACGACGACGAACCGCACGGGTTCACCGAGATAGTCGGCCGTGAAGAAGGTCGCGTCGGGCCGATAGATGCTGGGGCGCGGCTTGATCGGCGAAGATGGCAGGTCGCCATAGCCGGTCACGGTCCGTCCGGACGTCTCGAACACGCGATAGAAGACGCGATCGTCCGGCGCCGCGCTCAGCAGCTCGAAGGCGGAATAGGGAATGTCGACGTCGAAGCCGTCGGCGGTCGCCACCAGGGTTTCGGCGATCGAACGCGCGGCGCCGGCGAGCAGTCGGTCATAGGACCGGTCGGCCGCCGTGCGCCCATAGGCGAACGCCGCGATGTAAAGGGCGATCATGCCAACGAGAAACAGGGCCGCCACGGGCCCGGCGATGCGGAGGCGGAGCGAGAAGGGCTTATGCGTGCGGCTGGTCATGAGGCTCGGCCACATAGCCCATGCCCCGCACTGTCCTGATGGACAGGGCATCGCCGATCTTGCGCCTCAGGCGGCCGATATAGAGCTCGATCGCATTGTCGCCGGCGTCATCGTCAAAGTCGAAAAGCTGGAGGGCGATCTGTTCCTTGGTCAGCACGCGGCCCAGATTGCCCATCAGGATTTCCAGGAGCCGGTATTCGCGGTTGGGCAGGTGGACCTGGATATCGTTGAGGCTGGCGCGCTTGGCACCGCGGTCGAAGACCAGAGCGCCGACCGTGGTCGTTCCGGAACTCAGCTCCTGGGTCCGCCGCAGCAGCACACGGCAGCGCGCGTCGAACTCGCGGAAATCGAACGGCTTGGGCAGGTAGTCGTCCGCGCCGACATCGAGCGCCGTCACCCGGTCCTCGATGTCGGACCGCGCGGTCAGCATCATGATGGAGCAGTGTATCCCGCGTTCCCGAAGGAAGCGCAGCAAAGTAAACCCGTCCATGCCCGGGAGGCCGACATCCAGAATGATCAAGTCATAGGGTTGATATCGGAGAATATCATCGGCGGCCTCACCGTCGGTCAACCAATCCACCGCGTGGCCGTCGCCACGCAGACGCCGCAGTATCGCATCCCCCAGATCATCATCGTCTTCGACAAGCAGAATACGCAAACCACCTCTCCATTTATCTTTGCAGCGTGCGCTGAAGACTCCCCCTTTGCAACCATTTAGGTGATCTACCGCAACGCGAAACTCTGCGGACGATGGCGGCAGTCGAAGCACAATATGACCATTTTGGGCAGATAATGACGATGCTGCGCCGCAATGACGGCTGGTTGACAGCTTTGGTCCTCTAAAGCGCATTTCAGGCCCCCTGATACAAGGGGCGACGTTCGGCCTCGGCCGCCGGAATGGAGAGAGGAATGAGCTTGAGGGATTGTCCGGAAATCGAAATGTCGTCGCGTCGTCAGGCGGCGGTGAAGGATCGGCCGAGCGGCGCGGGACGCCGGACGCGCGTGCTGATGGCGTCGGGCTGCGCTTTCGTGGTCCTTGCCGGGCTCGGCATTCCCGTGGCGGCGCAGGAAGGCAAGCGCCCGACCGGCGAGACCTATCAGCAGATTCTCGATCGCCTGGGCGACGGCATGCTCGAGAACATCGTCATTCGCGGCGAGCACAATGCCCGGACCGACTCCCGCGCCAAGAAGCGCTTTTACACCGATCTGTCGACGATGAGCGACTATCCCGCCTACCAGCCCAGGCAGCAGGTCTCCGGCACCATCAAGGTGTCTGGGCTCTACCTGCACGACGGCCTGATCAAGGACGAGTGGATCAAGGAGTTCCAGCGCTTCCAGCCCGGCGCCAAGGTCGTCATCAGCCAGGGCGGGACCGTTGCCTCGGGCAAGGTCCACATCCAGACCGGCCCGCGCATCAACGACCGCCTGCGCGAGGCTTCGGAATATGAGCGCGCGACCGGCCAGCGCATCTTCGAGATCGACTGGGCGACCGGCTCCTACGATGTGCCTGGCTGGAGCCCCGGTTTCGTGATCTTCGTCCACAAGGACAATCCGATCGCCCATATGACGGTCGAGCAACTCGACGGCATCTTCGCCGGCGCGCGGACGGGTGGCTGGAAGGGCACGACCTGGGATCCGAGCGCGGCGCGCGGACCGGAAAAGAACCTGCGGACCTGGGGGCAGCTGGGCCTCACAGGCGAATGGGCCAACCAGCCCATCCACATCTACGGGCGTCCGCTCAAGTACAACATCCAGCTCGGCTTCGAACGCAAGGTGTTCAACGGCGGCGACATCTGGAACGAGAACACCATGGAATACTCCCATGAGATGAACGCCGACGGCACGCGCTACACGTCCTCGGTCGAGATGGTGAAGGACATGGCGGCCGACAAATATGGCATCGTCTTCAGCGACATGGGCTCGGCCATTCCCGGCGTGCGTGCGGTCCCGATCGGCGCGACCGATGCCGGACCGTTCGTGCCCATCTCGCGCGAGAGTCTTCGGGATCGCTCCTATCCGCTGTTCATCGAGCAATGGGCCGAAGCGCGGGTTGCGCCGGGCAAGCCGCTCGATCCGCTGGTGAAGGAATTCCTGACCTTCATGCTCAGCCGCGAAGGCCAGGACGCCATCCAGCGCGACGGCAAGTGGTTCCCTATCCCCGCCGCACGAGCGCGCGAGATGATCGCCAAGCTCGACGAACTGGGCGCCCCGGTCGATCCGCGCGAACTCGGCCTTCAGACGGAGATGATCGCGCCCAAGAAATGGGACGGCGAATCCCCCGACGAAACCGGCAAGGTCAATCCCAAGCAGGCCTATTACAAAAAGCGCTTCGATCTCTCGGACCTGCCGGCCTACACGCCGGCCGCGCAAGTGTCGGGCAGCATCCGG
The DNA here is from genome assembly GCF_059424385.1 of Sphingobium sp. GW456-12-10-14-TSB1. NCBI lineage: Bacteria > Pseudomonadati > Pseudomonadota > Alphaproteobacteria > Sphingomonadales > Sphingobiaceae > Sphingobium > Sphingobium sp. GW456-12-10-14-TSB1. Next base: position 371,910 of record NZ_JBWKZI010000002.1, read on the forward strand.
ATGCCGGCCAGTGGCCAGCTCATGGGCAGCACCGTCGGCCAGGCACTGATCGACGCCTTCAAGCGGCATCAGCCCGGCATCACCTTCGACCTGAAGGACGGCGATCTCAACGCCGGTGACGTCGATCTCTCCATGGGCCGGAAATGGACGACCTATTTCGCCGGGGAATTCTATGATTTCCAGATGAAGCACGAGCGATCGCCGCGCGAGATTCGAGTTGCGACGGGCTCGTTTGACGTGTCCGGCTGGAGCCCCGCGATGGCGATCCTCGTCAACCGGAGCAACCCGATCAAGGGTCTGACCATCAAGCAGCTCGACGGCATCTTTGGCGGACCGCGCCGGGGCGGCTGGGTCAGCACCACCTGGCGGCGCCAGGCCGGCCGCAGCGCCGAGCAGAACATCCGTAGCTGGAGCGAACTCGGGATCGGGAACATCTGCGCCAGCAAGCCGATCGACGTGGTGGTCCCCCCGCTTAAATATCACATCATGTCGGTGTTCGAGCGCAAGGTGCTGGTCGGCGGCAACATCTGGAACGATGATGCGCACGAGGTGCCTCTGGCCCTCAATCCTGACAAGAGCCGGACCGTTCCGAATGCCGATCGTGCCCGGATGGTCGGCAACGACCCCTGTGCAATTACCTTTGCCGGCGCGGGTTTCAGTAATGACAAGACGCGGCTCGTGCCGATCGCGGCGGCTGACGGGCAACCCTTTGTGCTACCGACCCTGGAGACGGTGCGAAACGGCAGCTATCCGCTTGGGCTCGAGGTCTATGCCTATGCCGATCAGCTCCCCGATCAGCCGCTCGATCCCAAGCTGAAGGAGTTTTTGCGCTTCGTGCTGAGCCGCGAGGGGCAGGACATCATCCAGCGCGATGGCAAATGGCTACCCCTGACCGGCGCGATGGCGCGTGCCGAGCTGAAGAAGCTCGATGCCATCATTCCTCAGGTCAAGGCGCCGCCTGTCGCGCCGAAGAAAGCGGCGGCAGCGTCGGAGGGAGCGAACTGATCCCGTTCGGCAAGGTGGCGGCGATCAAGCAGCCTGATTGTCGACAGTGGGGCTGGGTCAGCACGTCCTGGCGACCTCGCTGCTGCGGCAGTTCGAAGCGCATTTCCTCGAGCGGGGATCGGCCGAAGGCTATTTCGGCTTCCTCTTCGCCATCGAATGCCTGCCGATCGTCAAGCTTCCGCCGCAGCGAGAGGCATCCTTGCCGGTTCTCGCGTGGCTGCTGGATTCGGTCGGTGATCGGACCGCTTGGCGCGATCAGATCGAGGCCAATGCCTTTTCGTGATCGACGGTCTGTTGGGGTTGCCGCCTGCCGTCTAGCCCACGAGCCTCGCTCCCTCGTTGGTGGGACGCCAGCCCGATCTTATTCGAACTCGCGGTCGCGCTCCTCAAGATCCAGCTGCCACATCTCGGCCGACCGACGGATCTCGTCATACTTGGTGGCGCGAATGTCGGACACCTGGACACTGTCGATGGCGATGCGGAGCGTCAGATCCCGGTTGTCGTTGCCGCCGAGCGGGGGAAATTCGGTTAGGATCAGCGTGGGAGCGTCGTCGAAGAGCGCGTCTAGCGGACTCGGCGGGACGTCCCGGAATGGTTTGACGGGATGCGCCTCCTCGTGCCGCTCGACCCGCGAGGTGCGATTGAAGAGGACGACATTGCGGCCCTTGCCGCCGGTCTGGGTCGATCGGTACAGCATTCCGTCAATCGCCGGATCGAGCCGATGGTCACAGATGGTGATGATCTGCTGAACTCTTCCGGTTCAGTGTGCCGCGGCGTTCAGGAGAGAACGTGGAGGTTGCGTCGAGAACCGAACGGAGCATGATCGCGGCGGAGTCTTGCGCGGCCGCCAGCCAGGAACGAACCGACACGTCGCTTTGGGAACGCATGGGCGGCTGATCGAGGACCGTAAGCAGCGCGATTTCGTCACTCGTAATCGTCGCCTCTCCGTCGGCCCCGAGCTCTAGCGGACGTCCAAGCCCGGCTTCTGTGGCGATGAAAAGCCCGTCGAACACCGGCGCCATGATGCCGCATCCATGACGCTCAAGTTGGGCATACAAGGTCGGCTGCACCCGCGGCCCGGCGTCGCGCGCACGGCGCCAACACCGCGCCGCGTCGAGCAAGAGCGAAGTGGCATGGGAACTCCGGGCAGGCAACGGGACGAACGCGCACATCATCATGTCTCTCCAGAACACCCCCTTCTTATCCCCCTTCAGCGCCTGCTTTTCCTATCTGTTCTTCGCGTCTCCATCGTTACGGACAGCTGGCTGCAAAAGCGAGAGGTTACAAGAAGCTGTACGGTGCGGCGGATGACCGAGCGGTGCTGCGTCATCGCGCGAGTCGGTCGTTGTCAGAGCCGCTCCACAATCTTCCGTTCCGCAGCGAGGTCGGCCGCATCCAGCGGGACATAGCCATCTTCTTCGTTGCCATGGGCGGCGATGATCCGCTGGCCTTCATCCGAGAGCAGATAGGTCAGCAACGCCTTCACCTCTGGCGCGACATGATGCCCCGGCGCCTGATCCACATAGATGTTGAAGAAGTAGGAGATCGGCCAGGCGCCCCGCCGAGCGACATCGCTGGGCAGCACGAACGGTCCGGCCTCGGTCTTGCCGAGTGGCACCACGCGAACACCCGCCGGCGCTTCGCCGCCGTCCATCCATGTCGCATAGCCGATGCCCAGCGGATCATTGGCGACCGCCTTCAGGATTGCCGGGCCGCTCGGCATCGAGCGGTAGCGTGCGCTGAATGGCAGCCCCTCGAGCTTCGATTGCCGCATGGCAACGGCAAAGCCGCCGCTCTCCTGGGCGCCATAGACATGGACGGGCGCGCCCTTCCATTGACCCGTCGAAACACCCAGCGCCGGCCACTCGATGATGTCCCCGCCCGGCGCACCCGCCGCGAAAATCCTGCGGATCTGCGCAAGCGAGAGGCGGGGGAGCGGATTGGCGGCGTTGACGTAGATGGCTGGCGGCGTCTTGCCGTCGGCACGCGGGCCGTGGCTCGCATAGGCGATGCGGATGCGCGTAGGGGCATAGCCCTTCACCTGCCGAAAGGCCTCGATATCCTCCTGCCATGGCTCGCGGCCCATGGGGGCAAGCGACGATGTGCCCGCGGTGAGCGCCGGCAGCGCCAGCGAGGAGCCGCGCAGGTCGGCGGCAAAACCGGGAACGGGATAACGGCGGGCGAAGCCGGCGAGCACGTCAGGCAGGAGCGTCACCAGCGTGTCGCTCCCGATGATCGCCAGGCGTCCGTCCGCCAATCGATCGCTGGCAGGCCCGTCCGGCGTCTGCGCGGGCGCGACCTTCGCCAGCGTGGCGCGGGCTGCGGCGAGATCATCGGGAAAAAGCTTACGATAGCCGCCCAGCCGGATCGCAAGCTGGGCCTGGGTCTCATCTGACAGGAGCTGCCGGATCTGCGCCAGTGCGCGCGCATCGGCGGCGCCGTCTCCATCCCGGCGAGCGTAGGCGGTGAGCCCGTCCATGACCGGGATTGCCAGGACCGCGCCGCCCGCGAAGCGGCGCGAGGCCGCCCGTTCGTTGACCGTCATCGCGCGTGGCAGCACCGCTATGGAGATCGTGCCCTGCGCCAGCAGCGGCACCGCACCGGACGTCCCGACGACCCGCGCCTGGACATAAGCGCCCAGCACCGCTGCGATCTCCTCCACCTCCGGCCCCCCACCAACCAACAGCCGGCCCTGCGCGTCGGTGAAGCGGGCGACCAGCGGGAGCGGTGTCGGGATTTTTCCCTCCTCCTGCGCGATGGCGGGAACGCTCACAATACCGGCGAGCAACGCGAACAGGGCGAGACGGCGCATCAAAATTCTCCACTGAGAGTGATCAGCGCGCTGCGGCCCGTTCCGGGTGTGATCTGCGCGCGCGAGACCGAGGATTCGATGTAATATTCGTCGAACAGGTTCTTGATATTAGCGGACACGCGCAGGCTCTTGCCGACCTTACGCCAAAGGCTCAGGTCGAAGCGGCGATAGCCGCCGATCTTGAAGGCGTTGTCGAGGTCGCCTGGTCGATTGCCGGCGGCGAACACGCCCCCACCCAGGCCGAAATTGTGCAGCACGCCGGTCTTGGGCTCATAGGTCAGCCACAGGCTGCCAGCCCATTTGGGTACCCCGATCAGTCTGTTTCCAGGCGCGAAATCGGTCGAGGTCAGAACCTTGGCTTCCGTATAAGCGCCGCTCGCGATGATCCGAAGGTCGGGTGTGATCGAGCCCGAGATGTCGAGCTCGACGCCGCGCGAGCGCTGTTCGCCAGCGTCGATGTTGAAGCCGACGTTGTTGGGATCCTGCTGCGCGACATGGGCGCGGGTCAGCTGGTAGATGGCAAGCGTGCCCGAGAGCCGCTTGTTGAAGGCCTCGCCCTTGATGCCGGCTTCATATTGTTCGCCGGTTTCGGGAGAGAGCGGCTGCCCGCTGATCGTCGGCGCGGTGCTCGACTGGAACGAGCGCGTATAGTCGACGAACAGCGCAACCGACTTGATCGGCTTCCAGACCGCGCCGAAGCGCGGCGACCAGGCCTTGTCGTCCGAGGTATAGCCGGTGACGCCGAAGTCCGACGACCGCGCATGATCGAACCGCACACCGCCCAGCAGATTGACGTGTTCGCCGATGTCGATCTGGTCCTGGAAATAGGCTGAGTTGGATTTGGCGCGGACAGTGCGATCGTCTGCTGCGACGAAGTTGGTGGGCTGGGCACCGTAGACCGGATGGTCGATGTCGATCGCCGCCAGCGATCCGCGATCGAATGTGCGGAAACGGTAGGCGTTCAGGCGCTCACCCCCCAAGACGATCGTGTGGTTCAGCCCGAAGGTGTTGAACTTGGCGACCATGTCGAGTTGGAAATCCCAATTATGGTTCTGCTCGCCCTGGCGAACCGACGTGCGGGTCAAGGTCCGGGCGCCGGTCATGGGGTTCACGCGTACGGTGTTCCCGAGATTGATACCAAGCAGGTCAATCTCGCCCCGGTCATAATGGCCGATCTGGCGGATGGTGAGCCAGTCGGCGATCTGATGCTCGATGCGATAATTGAATTCGACCCGCTGGGAGTCCGTCGTTGCCCAAGGCTCGCCCAAGAAGCGCGCGCGCGGAAGATCGACCACCAGTCCTTTCCCGTCTGCGCTTGGCGTTGCTACGATGCCGCGGTCGGTCTGGTTGGCCTGATGGGCATAGGTGAGGCTCGCGATGACGTGCGTGCGCTCATCGGGCTGCCAGAGCAGTGAGCCCGAAGCGAATTGCCGGCGATAGGGGTCGAACACATCGCGGAAGGTGTCGCTGGTCTGCGCGGCGCCGATCACGCGGAAAGCCAGGGTGTGAGCCGGGTCGATCGCGCCGGTCACGTCGGCCTGGGCGCGGACGAACCGATCGCTGCCACCTTGCAGAGAGAGGTTCATGCCGGTGGTGAATTTCGGCTGCTTGGTGACGATGTTGATGAGTCCGCCCGGATCGCCGCGCCCGTAGAGCACGGAAGCCGGACCCTTCAGCACCTCGATGCGCTCCACATTGGCGAGATCGCGAAAGCTGTCGTTGGTCTGGATCGCCGGGCTCAGCATGATGCTGTCGATGGCGTAATAGGAGGAGCGGAAGCCGCGGATCGTGAAGCTCTCCGACCGATTGCCCGCGTCCGTCCCCGCAAGGACGCCGCTGACGTTTCGCAGAGCGCTGGTGAGATCGATGATCTGCTGGTCGTCGATCACCTGGCGCGTGACGAACTGGATCGATTGGGGAACTGACATGATATCGGTGCCGGTGCGCGTCGCGGTCGTCAGGTCGTCGACCTTATAGCCCTCGCCCCGCGATCCCAGCACGACAATCTCGGACGCGCTCACCGCATCCTGCGGGCCGGCGGGACTGGCGGCTTGTGCGGCGGCCGATTGCGCGCCTCCCAGCGCCAATGACGTTGCGAGACCAATCAACGAGACTTGCAGACGGCAAACGCTCACTCTCACCCCCTTGCGTGCAAGGGAGCAGATCCTCGCGGCGCTCAAGACCGCGACGATGGAGCACGCGGACAACGCCGCGTCGCTGGTGAACCTGCGCCCTCCCCGATGTTTCGATGAGGCGCCTTTTTAGAGATATGATAATGATTCGCAATACCGAAAATATTGCATTCTTACCCTGCGCCGACAACCGACGGGTGTCCCTGACCATACGACCCGAGGTGAATTCGCCCTCGCCGCCCGATCGCCTGAACTGGCCGCTGAGCCGATCATAATGGCATTGGAACATTGAACTTTCCCAATCTTCGAACTGTCAACCCATAGTCGAAGATCAGCTTTGTCTCATATTTTCAGATAGTTACGATCCACTCGCGCGATCGTCGCGATGGGGCTTGGTTTCAGGACTGCTTCGCAGTTGCAAAAAACTCTTGCGAATAGTTCGCATTACCGCAATGTGCTTCATAGAAATTCGTTTCGAGGAGAACTTCAATCCATCGGTCGCTCAAGCCGAGATGGCTTATCGCTCTCGGCCTACCCATCCTGTCGTCTTCGCCTGCCGTCGCGCAGCCCGTTACTAACGCCGGCCAGTCGAGGCCGTCAGCCGACACCAATCCGAACGACGACATCGTCGTAACGGCTCGCGCCGCGCCGGTGGCGAGGGGTGTCGACGATCGCTATCAGCCGACGCCGGACGCCTCGACGCTACGGACCACGGCCCCGGTGCTCGAGATCCCCCAAATCGTGAACATCGTCTCGGCGCAGGTCATCCGCGACCAGCAGCCCCGCTATCTCGACGACGCGCTCACCAATGTCAGCGGCATCACCCAGCAGAACACGCTCGCGGGCACCCAGGACACGATCATGAAGCGCGGCTTCGGCGGCAACCGTGACGGGTCGATCATGCACAACGGCATGCCGCTGGTGCAGGGCCGCGGATTCAACGCCGCTGCCCAGAGCGTCGAAGTCCTGAAGGGCCCCGGCTCGCTCCTTTATGGGATCATGGATCCCGGCGGCGTGATCAACATCGTCAGCAAGAAGCCGCAGCTGACAGCCCACGCGGTGATGAGCGTCCTGGGGTCGACCTATTCCAATGCGCGCAACGGCTATGACGTGACCCTCGATACGACCGGGCCGATCGGCCATGGCGCCCTCGCCTATCGGCTGATCGTCGATCATGTCGATGAGGACTATTGGCGCAATTTCGGCACCCACCGCGAGACCCTCATCGCCCCGTCTATCGCCTATTACGGGGCGACCACGCAGGCGGTCGTCTGGTACGAATATCGCAAATATCTGACGCCGTTCGATCGCGGCACGGCGCTCGATCCGGCGACGCTCAAGCCGCTCGCCATCCCGCGCACCGAACGGCTGGACGAGCCGTTCAACAACATGGACGGCGAGAGCCATCTCGGCCAATTCTCGCTCGACCACCAGATGGGCGGCGGTTGGGCGGTGCACGTCAATCTGAGCTACAACAGCGAGACCTACGACGCCGGCCAGCTGCGCGTGAACGGGGTCAACACCAAGACCGGGACGCTCGTGCGCAGCAACGACGCGACGCACGGCGCGCTCAGCACCGATACCTATGGCACGGTCTATGCCGATGGTAGCGTCGACCTGTTCGGCATGCGCCACGACCTGCAATTCGGCGTCGATGGCGAATATCGCAAGATCTACCGCAAGGATCTGCTCCGCCAGACCCCCAAATACACCTTCTCCTATCTCAACCCGGTCTATGGGCTCGAGGCGCCCTCGAGCACGGTGTCGCCGAGCGACAGCGACCAGACCGACAAGCTCCACAACTATTCGTTCTTCGCGCAGGACACGATCCACCTCAGCGACCGCTGGATCGCGGTCGTGGGTGGCCGGGTGCTGCATTGGACGCAGCTCGCCGGCCGGGGGCGGCCGTTCAAGACGAACACCGACACCGACGGGACGGTGTTCCTGCCGCGTGCCGGCCTGGTGTTCAAATGGACCAATGTCCTCTCGCTCTATGCAAGCTACACCCAGTCGCTGAAGCCCGCCTCGACGATCGCGCCGCTGACGGCGGGCCTCGTGCTGGATTCGGGCTTCGCGCCCGAGGAAGGCAAGTCCTATGAGGTCGGCGCCAAGCTGGATATTCCCGGCCGGGTCACGGGTACGCTCGCGCTGTTCAATATCGACAAGCGCAATGTCCTCGTCTCGCAGTTCAACGACGTCACCAAGCTCACCGACTATCGCACCGCCGGCGCGGCGCGGGCGCGCGGCGTCGAGCTGGACCTGGCCGGACAGGTGCTGCCGCGGCTGAGCGCGATCGGCAGTTTCGCCTATCTCGACGGCAAGACCACCAAGGACCCGGTGTTCGCTGGCAACCTGCTCTGGAATGCCGCCAAATATACCGGCTCGCTCTCGGCGGTGTACGACTTCGGCGCGATCGTCGGCGGCGACAAGCTGCGGATCGGCGGCGGTCCGCACTATGTAGGGCGCCGTGCCGGCGATTCCGCCAACAGCTTCTTCCTGCCGAGCTATGTCACCGCGGACGCTTTCGTGACCTATGACACCCGGCTCGCGGGTCACAAGCTCGGGCTCCAGTTCAACGTGAAAAACCTGTTCGACAAGACTTATTACCCCTCGAGCGTGAACACCTATTTCGTCTCGGTCGGCGATACGCGGCGCTTCTCCCTCAAGGCTTCCATCGAATTCTAGGATGCATCCGATGTCCCTCTTTAGGTCGTTCCTCGCGCTCCTCGCGCTGGCGCTCTCGATCAGCTCTCCCGCGCTTGCCGCGTCCGGCCATGAGGTCGTGATGCTGGTGCAGCGTGACGGCCCGAACATGAGCGTCGACGAACAGGTCCGCGCGCATCTGGCGAGCCGCGGCTTTACGGTGCGCTTCGAGAACCAGGATGCCGACCCGGCCGTCGCCAAGGGCGCCGACCTGGTGGTAATCTCGTCGACGGTTTCGTCGAAGGACGTGAAACCGGGCTGGCGGCAGCTGCCGGTGCCGCTCCTCACCTGGGAGAACGACATCCTCGACGATCTCGCGATGACGGGAAAACGCCACGACGCCGATTTCGGCGAGGCGGAGAAGGAGCGCTATCTCTGGATCGTCAACGCGCCGCAGCCCATGGCCGGCGGGCTGCCGGCCGGCGTCGCCAATGTCTATGTGAAGCAGGCGCCGATGAGCTGGGGGAAGCCCGGTCTCGGCGCCACGATCATCGCCACGCTCTATGGCCAGCCCGACAAGGTCGCTATCTTCGGCTACGAGGAGGGCGCGACCATGGACTATGAGGCGCTCGCCCCTGCCCGCCGCGTCATGCTCTTCCTCAACAATGATAGCTTCGCCAACCTGTCGGCTTCGGGCCTCAAGCTGTTCGACGCGGCGATCGATTGGACGGTGAGCACGCAGCGATGAACAGCCCGGCTGCGATCAATCCGACCACAAAGCCCAAGTCCCGCAAGACCGCGCACGGCTCACGCCTGCGCTGGGCCGTGTTCCAGGCACATTGGCTGTTCGGCATCACCATCGGCATTGTACTCGGCGTGATGGGCGTCACCGGCGCCACGATGGCGTTCGAGAACCAGGTCATGGAGGCGCTGAGCCCGGGCGTCGTGGACGTCGCGCCGCGGCAAATACCGGTCCTCACCCCCGACGCCCTGCTGGCCCGTTTCGTCAGCGAGATGCCCGGTACCAAGCCCACCACGATCACGCTTCGGACGCGGGCCGGCGCAGCGCCGCAGATCACCTTCACGCCGCCGCGTGCCGGGGACGGCCCCGCCCGGGCGGAGAAGCTCTATGTCGATCCCTATGATGGCCGGATCCTGGGCCATGCGACCGGAGAGCAGTTCTTCGCGACTGTGCGGCGCCTGCATAGGTTCCTGCTGCTGCCCGGCGACGCCAAGGGGCCGGGGCGCCAGATCACGGGCATCACAGCGCTGAGCCTGCTCGGGTTCCTCGCCTCGGGCATCTATCTGCGCTGGCCCAAGCGGCCGTTGAACTGGCGCCTGTGGTTCAAGCCCAATCTGAGGGCCCGCAAACGCGGGCTCTATTTCTCGCTCCACCAAGTGATCGGGACATGGGTGCTTCCGGTCTATCTGATCATTGCGCTCACCGGCCTAACTTATTCCTATCCCTGGTTCAAATCCGGCTTCGACTGGCTACTGACCGGACAGACCGACGACAATGTCGATAAGGAAACCGCGCCGAAGGAAGCGGCCGTAAAGGCTCCTAGCGGGGCGAAGAAAGCCAAGGCTGCCGAGCCGCTCCCGACGCTCGACCCGACGTGGCGGACCGTGCTGGCCGAGCCCGGCGGCGCGTCGACCGTGATCATCTCGATACCGAAGATCGCGAGGGAGCATGTGCGCGTGCGCTATCTCTCGCCCGATGCCGGCAACGACCGGGCCTATAATGAACTGAAGGTCAGGCCCGACGGCGCCATCATCAAGCGCGATCTCTATTCGAGCCACTCGCTCGGCGGCCGCATCTCCACCGCTCGGCTCGCGGTCCATCGCGGTAGCTTCTTCGGGCTTCCCTTCGCGATCCTGTTCATGCTCGCGGCGCTGGCGATGCCGCTGTTCCCGATCACCGGCTATCTCCTGTATCTGGGCCGGCGCCGGATGGCTCCTTCTGCCGCCCGTCGGTCTTCGACGCGCATCGAATGAGATTGGGCACGAAAGACACTGAGGTAAGATCGCGTTCAGGACTGCGCGCATCATTCCAAGTGCGTACGGGTCCGTTACGGAACGGATGCATGCGTTTCCATCCTAGGTGCGAGCTGACCGTAAAGTTGCGTCAGCGCGCCGAGTCTCACCAGCATCCCACGAGCTTGTTGATCGAAACTGGTGGAATGGTCGGTCCTTCATCGAGGATGTCGACGAAGATGCCGGCAGTCACCCGGACTAAGGCTAGTCCATTCCACTTTCGAGGATGTATCATTGAGATCGTTATCGTTCGATAGGTAGGCGTTTTGGCAAGCTAATCTCAGTCTGCAACACGATGGGACATACAGAGATGGCCCGCGCCCGGTGACTTGCCTCCAAGAGATTGCCGCGGTCGTGTCCCACGGGGTGGTGTAGGAACCGTCGATCTACGGCAGGATCGGGTTCAGGTCAGGCTGCCAGTGCTGGCAAGCTGACAATAGGATTATGGCTCACCGAGCCGAGCGTTTCCAGCGTCATGTATCGGCGCGATACGGCCCACTCATCATTTTGCTCCAGCATAAGCGCTCCGACGAGACGAACCACAGCGGCATTATTGGGGAAGATACCGATCACGTCGGACCTTCGCTTGATCTCCTTGTTGACCCTTTCCAGCGGGTTGGTGGACGCGATCTGCGCCCAATGATCTTTGGGGAAGGCCATGTAGGCGAGCACGTCCTCGCGTGATGCGTCCATCATGTCGGCCAGCTTTGGAAACTTCTCGCGCAGGGCATCGGCAACCTGCTCCCACTGCTGGTGCGCCGCCTCGGCCGTTTCCTGCGCGAAGATCGTCTTGATCATGGCAATGACGGCGGGCCGCTGCTTGGGCGCGGCATGGGCCAGCGCGTTGCGCATCCAGTGCACCCGGCAGCGTTGCTGGCTCGCGGCGAACACCTTGCTGGCGGCGGCGCGCAATCCCTTGTGATCGTCGGCTATGACCAGCTTCACCCCGCGAAGGCCCCGATCTGCCAGCGAACGCAGGAAGGCTTTCCAGAAGGGCTCCGCCTCCGAGGGACCGGTGGCGACGCCGAGCACTTCGCGGCGGCCATCGGTATTGACGCCCACGGCGATTATCGCCGCCGTCGAGACGATCCGCCCGCCTTCCCGGACTTTGAGGTAGGTGGCGTCGATCCACAGGTAGGGCCACTCGCCCTCAATCGGCCGCGCCAGAAAGGCATTCACCCGCTCGTCGATCTCGGCAACCAGACGACTGACCTGGCTCTTCGATACGCCGCTCGCGCCCATCGCCTTGACCAGATCATCGACCGAACGAGTCGAGATCCCGTGCACATAGGCCTCCTGAATTACCGCTGCCAAAGCCTTCTCGGCGGTCCGGCGCGGCTCCAGGAAACTCGGGAAGTAACTGCCCTTGCGCAGCTTCGGGATTGCCAGATCAATCCGGCCGGCGCGGGTGTCCCAACCACGCTCGCGATAGCCGTTACGGTGGTTGAGCCGGGCTGCACTACGAGCACCGGCAGGAACCCCGGTCTTCGCCTCGATCTCCATATCCATCATGCGCTCAGCGGCAAAAGCCAGCATCTCGCGCACCAAATCGCTGTCAGCCCCTTGCTCAATCAGCTCAACAAGGGCCATTCTGTCGTCGGTCATCGTCTTCTTCTCCAGGTTCGAGTTCGCATCCGAACCCTACCAGAAGATCGACGGTGGCCACCCTCTCAGGGAAACCTTCCTACACCACCCCGTGGGACACGACCATTGCCGCCGAGGTCCGGTTTTGGGGCCGGCCTGGCAAGAATTCGGATGAAGATGCGTGCAAAAGTCGCTCTCGGACTGACATGCGCGACAGAACTGGGTACGAGCGCCCGGTCGCACCTCGAAGAATCATCGACTCAAGGCGGCGGGACACCATCTGCCTGCGAGTCAATTCGCCCGCAGCACACATCCGGTTTGTCTTTGTCATGACTTCGCCTAGAAGATAAGTTGTGCAACCAGATAGTTCTCAAGGCCTCGAAGCCCTGTATCGCCTGCATCGCGCCGAGTTGCAGCGCTTTCTGATCGCACGTACCGGAGACCCGGCCGATGCGGAGGAAATTCTCCAGGAAATCTGGATAAAGCTACGACATGTAGCGACCGCTCCGATCGGCAACGGGCGCGCCTATCTCTACCGGATGGCCCAAAATCTGGTCGTCGACCGCCTTCGCGAGAAACAGCGGCGAATGCGCCGGGAACGTGTCTGGCTCGACGATCTCGGCGGTGGCCCCAAAAATGGCAGCGAGCCCGCTGACGCAAGCCCAAATGCCGAGGAAGCCCTGCTCAACGAGGAGGAAACAGCCCGCCTGTGGGCCGCCTTGAAGACACTGCCCGACGGCGCGCGGCGCGTGTTCGAACTCCACAAGCTGGATGGCCTCAGCCATGCGGAGGTCGCGCTGCGATTGGGCATTTCCAAAAGCGGGGTCGAGAAACATATGGCAGTGGCGATGAAATATCTTCGCCGTGCACTGCTGGACTGAGGTAGGCCGGCATGCGTGACGTCGAACAGCCAAATATGACATTTCGGAGAAGCCCTTCGCCATGACGGTGCGATCGGACATCGATGATCGCCTTCTGGAGGAGGCCTTGGCCTGGCATCGCGCCCTCGCGCACGATGACGCGGACTGGGACGCCTATACGCTATGGCTGGAAGCCGACCCGCGCCATCGTCAGGCCTTCGACGAGATCACACTGACCGATCGCACCTTCGACGACCGGATCGACGATCTCCGCACATTGCGGTCGAGCGAACCGGAGCCCGTCGTCGAGCCTGTCGCCCCTCATTCGGTTTCGCGCCGCGGCTGGCTTTACGGTTCGGTTGCCGCTGCGCTCGTGGCCGCCATCGCCATTCCCGCGTTCTGGTCGCAGCAGCAGCAGGACATCATTTACGCCACGACCCGCAGCGAGACGCGGCAGGTGGCGCTGGGCGACGGGATTGCCGTGGACCTCGCACCCGCAACCCGCCTGATCGTCAAGGACGGCGACCCTACACGCATGGAACTAGCCGAGGGCGACGCCTACTTCGTGGTCAAGCACGATCCGCGCCGCACGCTTTCGATCAAGGCCGGGGATTATTCCGTCAGCGACATCGGCACCACCTTCGGAATCAACCTGTCTTCGGACGCCATGACGGTGGCCGTCGCGGAGGGCCATGTTTCGGTTGCGCCAGATGAAGGCGAAGCGACGCGCGTGTCAGCCGGCCAGCAATTGACCGCACGGCGCAAGCAGCGCTCCGCGCAATTGACCGCGGTTCAGCCGGCCGAGGTCGGCAGCTGGAGGCAAGGCCGACTGGTCTACAACAACGCGCCTCTGAGCGTGGTCGCGGCCGATATCGCGCGCTATTCCGGCAAGACGATCACGGTGGATCCCGCGATCGGCAATCGACCGTTTTCGGGGGTATTGGCCATTGGTGACGGCTCTGGACTTCTGGCCAATCTTTCAAATCTCATGGCGATCACCTATGAAGAAAAGGGCGATCGCGTTCGCATCAGTCCTGCTCCCGTGCGCTGAGGCCGTCTTCCTCCCGTCTCCGGCCGCGGCAAGAGAGACCCAGCACCAGTTGGACATCCCGGCGGGGCCTGTCAGCCAATCGCTCGCACAGCTCTCGCAGGTGACCGGCATATCTGTGGGCCTGTCCGGCCAATTGCCGCAATTCCGCGCGCCTGCGCTGCGCGGATCCATGACGGTATCCGAAGCCTTGCGGCGGCTCCTTGCCGGCAGCGGCTGGCGAGCGGTGCGGGCGGGTGGCCTCGCCTATCGCATCGAGCGCGTTCCACGGCCCGCCCGCGTGCCACCCCCACCGCCGGCTCGAGGATCGGAGACCCGCCGCGTCGACCCGCGCCCCTACCCGGCTCAGGAGATTATCGTGACCGGCCAGAAGCGCCCCCAGCTTCTGCAAGACGTCGCCATGTCCATTTCCATAGCCGAGTTGGGGAGCAATGCGACAGGCCAGCTTTCGGCAGGCAGCCGCGATCTGGCTCTCTCCGTCGAGGGATTGGCCGTCACGAACCTGGGGCCCGGCCGCAATCGCCAGTTCATTCGCGGCGTCGCCGACAGCCCGTTCAACGGACCCAGCCAATCCACGGTCGCGGTCCAACTGGACGAAGCCCGCATCACCTTCGATGCACCCGACCCGGATCTCCGCCTCGCCGACATGGAGCGCGTCGAAATCCTCAAGGGGCCGCAAGGGCCGCTCTACGGGTCCGGGGCCCTAGGCGGCATCTACAAGATGGTGACGCGCAAGCCCGACCTGGTGGAAACCAGCGGTTCCACGCGTCTGATCGGCGAGGCGATAGAGCATGGCAGCGTCGGCGCGGGCGCGGAAGCCATGCTCAACCTTCCGCTCGTGGACGACAGGCTCGCGGTTCGCGGCGTCGGCTATCTCCTCCGCTCCGGCGGCTGGATCGACAATATGGGCCGGAATCGCAATGCGAACGAAACAAAGACGAGTGGCGGCCGTCTCGCTCTTCGCTGGCAGCCCGACGCGGATTGGACGATCGATATCGCCGGCGTCCTGCAGGATGTGAACTCCAAAGACAGCCAATATGTGACTGATTCCGACGACACCGTACGCCGCGATGCCCGGATCGCCGAGCCCACCGACAATGATTTCAAGTCCGTCGCGGCAACCGTCCAGGGCCGGATCGGCGCGCTCAAGCTGCTCGCGACCACGAGCTATGTCGACCACGGCGTCGACTATACGCTGGATGCGACCGATGCCTCAGCGCAGTTCGGCCTTGCCGGGCAGTCCACCTATCTGGACGACCGCAAATATTCGATCCTCAACCATGAGCTTCGCATCTCGCCCGCTGGTTCTTCAAACTGGATCGCGGGTCTTTCCTATATGAGGGCCCGCAGCCACAATGTGGGAACCATGAGCTCCGCCAGCGAGACGCTCACTGTCGAAACGCTCGACCGGAAGATCACGGAGTTTGCGGCCTTTGGCGAGGCCACCATTGCCCTGATCGACCGCGTGAAAGCAACGGCCGGCATCCGCATCTTCCGATCGATCGCCGAGGACGAAGCCCTCGAGCAGTCCGGCGGCACGTCCGAGCATGTCTCCAAGACCGGCGTATCGCCGAGCCTTGCGCTAGCATGGACCCCGGGGAGCCGCAGCATCGTCTACTTGCGCTATGCGCGCGCGCTTCGCCCCGGCGGGCTGACGCCGGCAGGCGAGACCTCGTCCCGCCGGTTCGATTCCGACGAGCTGGGCACTTTCGATCTCGGCATCCGTCATTCACTGCCCGGAGACAGGCTATCTTTTAACGCAAGCCTGTTTCACACCGTCTGGGATCATATCCAGTCGGACTATCTACTGCCCAACGGGCTCGTTTCGACGCGGAACGCCGGCCGCGGCCGTATCTATGGCCTCGAAGCCAGCGCGGACTGGAAACCGTTTCGCGGCTTACGCCTCTCCGCGGGCTCCAGCTATCTCGACGCCATGTTGACGAAGACGGAGGACGGCCTCGAACTCGACGACCGGCGCCTTCCCATCGCGCCCGATCTTACCGGACGCCTGGCGGCACAATATGATTTCTCACTCGGCGGCTGGGCTACCAGCCTGTCGGCGCAAGCCAATTATATCGGGCGCGCGCGGCTCACCTTCGACGAGGATCTCGACCGCGAAATGGGGAATTATACGACGACCTCGCTCGCAGCCTTCTTCACTCGCAACAGCCTGACCATCGGCGCGCGGCTCGACAATCTGTTCGACATCCAGGGAGATAGTTTCGCCTTCGGCAATCCCTTCTCGATCATGCAGGGCCAACAATATACGCCGCTTCGGCCGCGCACATTCACGTTTTCGATCTCACGAGCCTGGTAGCAAGATCCTCCTCATGCGCCAGGGCGGCCGGCTGGCCCAGCCGATAACGCACTGTATAGCCGACATGGTCCGACAGCATCCGTCCCGACCCATCGCGCCCAAAGGGAACATCGATCCCGGCCAGAGTCAGCTTTGCCGTCGTCCCATCGCTGTAGAATTGCCAATCCCGCGCACGCCGAAACGAGAACGCAGCATCGCCCGCGAGAACGCCGCCCTCCCGTAGATACTCACCGAACGCGTCCTTGATGCCTCCCCGCGGCGCCCATTGCTGGCGCGCGGCCGCGAGTATCTCCGGCCGTCGTGGATCCTTCGATCCGACATTGAAGTCGCCGGCAATGATCAGCGGATTTCGTGCATCATGGCCGATGCGAATGAAATCGGTCAGCGCGTCAAACTGGCGGCGATAGGCATAGATGGAACGATCGTCCCCGACATGCGACGCCCTCCGGCTATTGAGGTGCGTGGTCAGCACGTCGATCGGGGTCGGCGCGCCGGGTATGACGACCGTGGCCAGCAATGCCCCCTTGTTCGCCAGGCAATCGAAACCGGCACAGGCAAAGGCGGGGAAAGCGATCCGCCGCACATTCCGCACGGGATAATCGGAAAGGATCTGCAAGCCGCTGCCAACATATTTGCCGGCCGTCTCGCCTTTCCACCAATGTGCGCCCGAGGCGAAGTCTCGATCGGCTCGGGTCGTCGCGATCGCGCCCGATGTATCGGGATCGGGACCCCGCACGACATAGCGATAGCCCGCCGCAGCGCCGATCGACTGCGCCTCGTTGGTAAAGGTCTCCTGCAGGACTACGATATGAGGCGCTCGGCCGGACTTGCGCAAGTCATGCAGATGCGATGCGATGCCGCTCAGCGCTGCATCCCGGCCGATCGCGACCGGCCATGGGAGGCCTTTCACATTGTAGGTAAGGACCGACACGGTCCCATCGAACCTCGGCATGGCCGGCGGAACGAGCCGAACATCCGAGGGACGGGGATGACGCGCCCCGATCAGCACCAAAAGCGACGCGGCGACGCCGACCTTCCAATATCTGTGCATCAGTCAAAGCCGAACTAGTGGGAGTCCGGCTGCGACGGCACGCTTCCCCTTCGACCGCAGTCCTCTACCCCCGATCTTTTATTTTTGCCGCCCCGACTGCGGTTGGCCAGAGCATTGCCGTCTCCCAGCCATCCGATGGATGGAGGTGGGCTTGGACACGCCGCAGAAGCTGACAAATGCCGCGCTTGCTGTGTCGTTCATGGTGTCGTCCCCTGCGGTTGCCCGCGATGCCGACTTATGGGCGTTCGTCGACACCGCAGATCGGTCCGATCGCGCGGGGGCACCGCCCGCAAGCATGCAGCAGTCCCTTCAGGCTTCACTGACGCCCGGCGAGCGGAATTCGCTCCGGACTACCCGGCTGCGCGTCCACGAAACGAGCATCGGTCCCTTCGACCTCTCGCTTTCCGCCATGCGTCTCAAGGGCGGCAGCACCGAGCCGGCGCAATTTGCCAGAGGCAATCGCTTCGGCGCGCGCGCGGCAGCGCTGGGGCTGTCGCTGGATATCGGCAGTGACCTCGACCTCCGGTCGGAACTGCTTCTCGCACGCATGAAGCATCACCTCACGACCCCTGCCCTAGGCTATCATGCGCGATCGACCAACTTCGGATCGCTAGGTTTCGGTGTTGCGCGAAGGGACGGACCCGCGCTGATGTTCGCCTATCTGCTCGCCGGCGCGCCAGGCAGACGCGCACCTCTCGAGCGTATGGAGGAGGTCGCCGAAGGCGCCCCGCGAACCGGTCATGGCCTGCGCCTCACCTATTCGGCAACGCCTGATCCCACAGCGCGCGGAGAGACCCAATGGGGTTTGACCCTCTCCGCCTGGCACCGCCCTTCCGCCGAGTTTGGCCTGCCGGGATTCCGGTCCGCTGCGGACAACCGCGCCGAACTCTTCTTTCGGATGCCCCTGTAAGATGACGTCCGGCCATCCCCGCCTGCTGCTCAGCATTCATGATGTCGGACCGCGATCGGAGGGAGCGGTCGACCGGCTGCGCGATCAGCTCGGCCGCCATGCTCCCGAAGACACGATCGCCCTTCTGGTGGTGCCGAACCACTGGGGCGAGGCTCCCATCGCATCCGGCACCCCTTTCGCCGGGCGCCTGCGCGAATGGGCAGACCGCGGAGCGGAAATCTTCCTGCATGGCTGGTTCCATCGCGATACGAGCACGCACGCCGCCGCCGCCACGCGCTTCAAGGCTCGGCATATGACCGCGGGCGAAGGCGAGTTTCTCGGGTACGACCGCGACACCGCCCGCGGCTTCATGCGCGACGGCAAGGCTTTACTCGAAGACATAACCGGACATCCGGTCACAGGCTTCATCGCCCCGGCATGGCTCTATGGACCGGGCGCATTGGGTGCCCTTGCCGATTGCGGGTTCGCGCTCGCCGAGGACCATTGGAAGGTCTGGCGCCCTGCTACCGGCGAGGTGCTGTCGCGAAGCCCGGTGCTCACATGGGCAAGCCGCAGCCCCGGGCGTATCGCGTCGTCGCTTTTGGCCGCCCAGCTGCTGCCTCTGTTGCTGCGGCGCATGCAAGTCGCCCGCGTCGGCGTCCATCCGGGCGATACAGGGGTTCCGGCGCTGACGGCCAGTATCGATCGCGTTCTCACGACACTGAAATCGACCCATCGGCCAAGCCGCTATCATGATCTGCTTGGCCCGGAGGCCGCCCCATGCGCGTCCTGACTTTCCTGCACAGTTTCGAGCCAGGCGGCGTCGAGCGCATCGCGCTCCGCCTGGTGCGGCAATGGCGCGCCCTCGGCGTCGATGCGCCCCTGTTTCTCGGCCGGACCGGCGGCGAGATGCTCCATGACGTGGGCGCTGGCCTCGAATTCATCTCTCCGCCCGGCGCGGGTTGGCTCGCCGCGAAGATGGAAACGCTCTGGATGATCTGGACGCTTCCCAAAGCCGTGCGGAAGCTGCGCCCCGACGTCCTGTTCTGCGCCGGCAATACCTATGCGGTGGTCGCCGTCGCCCTGAAGCTTCTGCTCGGCCGCAACTGCCCTCCCGTGCTGGCCAAGATCAGCAATGACCTCGATCGCAACGACAAACCGTCGTGGCGCCGCTTCCCCTATCGCCTGTGGCTCAAGGTTCAGGGCCGCTATCTCGACCATCTCATCGGCATGGAAGCGCCGATGGCCGACGAGATCTGCGAAGGCCTCGGCGTGCCCGCGAACCGGATCACGATCATCCCGGACCCCGCTCTGTCCAGGCCATTGATCGAGAAATTGCGGACGAACCGAAGGACAATTCAGGATATCTACGCAGGCCGACGCTTCGTTTCGATCGGCCGGCTCGCACCGCAAAAGAACATCGCGCTGATGCTCAGGGCCTTTGGACGCGGGGCACGACGCAGCGATACGCTGACGATTATCGGCGATGGCCCCGAGCGGCCGAAGCTGGAAATCCTCGCCCGCCGCCTTGGTCTCGCGGATCAGGTGACGTTCCTGGGCTATGTGCCGGAACCGGCGCTGATCCTGCCCAAATTCGACATTCTGCTTCTGTCCTCGAACTTTGAAGGGGTGCCGGCAGTCATTCTCGAAGGGCTGGCCGCCGGCCTCTCGATCATCGCCACCGACTGCAGCCGAAGCATGGCCACGCTGCTCCGCCACGGCGCACTGGGCGAGTTGGTTCCGGTGGGCGACGACCGATTGCTTGCGGATGCCATCGCGCGCGCACAACCCGCTTCGCAGGACGCAAGCCTCAGCCTCGCTCAGGCCCAGCGCTTCACGCTCGAACATGCGGCCGAAACCTATCTCCGGGTCATGTCGCGCATCGAAGCAAACGCGAGCGCTCATGAAATCCCGCCTCTTCCGGCTGAGGTGCGAACAGTCCCACGCCGTCAGAGCAACCAACCCGGAGAGCGCATTTCATGACTCGTTACGTTGCCGTTGGAACCACTGCTCAAACATCCGTGGAGAATATCGACACCGTCACAAGGATTGGCCACTTCATCGATCCGGCTCCGCTTGTCGAGAGCGGCAAGAACTGGACACGATGGGCCGGCCCGCTCATCTCTTTCCTGATTCTCGTCGCCGTCGCCTGGCAGCTGCGGCAGTTCGACTATCGCAGCGTAGCGGACCTGCTGCCGTCCAGTCCCCTGTTCTGGACGGTGTTCGCGGCCTGCTACCTGATTAGCCCAGCCTGCGAATGGGTCATCTTTCGGCGCTTATGGGCGCTGCCGGCGAGCGGTTTTTCTGCTCTTGTCCGCAAGCTCGTCAGCAATGAAATCCTTCTCGGCTATCTGGGTGAAGTCTATTTCTACAGCTGGGCGCGCCGAAACGCCCAGGTCTCCGCAGCCCCGTTCGGTGCGATCAAGGATGTGACGATCCTGAGCGCGCTTACCGGAAACTTGTTCACCTTGCTGATGGTGCTGGTGTCGGCGCCCTTTCTGGGATCACTTCACCTCGGCATCGACAACACCGCTTTTATCGCCTCGGCGCTCTTCATTCTGATATCGTCGGGCGCAGCCCTCTTCCTGCGCAAGCGTCTCTTCACGCTTCCCCGGCGCGAGCTCTGGTTCGTGGCGGGCGCCCATACGGTTCGGATTATTCTTTCCGCATTCCTCGCGGCCGTGATGTGGCATCTGCTGCTGCCTTCGGTCGCTTTGAGCTGGTGGCTGATCCTGTCAACCGCGCGCCAGCTTCTGTCCCGTCTCCCCTTCATGCCCAACAAGGACGTCGTCTTCGTGGGCCTTGCCGTTTTCCTCGTGGGCTCAGATCAGCAGATCGTCGCGGCAATGACCTTGATGGCGACGCTGATCCTGGCCGCACACCTGGCCGTTGGCGCGCTTCTCGCCTTGTCGGCTCTCGCCCATGGGGAGCGGGCCGGATGATCTCCGCCGCCCTCATGCTCCTGCTTGGCGCGGCGCTGCCCTCCACGCCCGATCTCGGCAAGGCGGAAGGGCAATGCCGTCCGCGCGAAACAGGACCTTCGCTGCTGGTCGACGTGGCCGGCCTCAAGGATCGGCGCGGGCGGCTGAAGCTCGAACTCTACCCCGCGAACGACGATGATTTCCTCCAGGACGACAATCTCCTCATCAATGCGGGAAAGACCTTCCGGCGCGTAGAGGTCAATGTGCCGAGTTCGGGCCCGGTCGAACTGTGCATTCGCGCGCCGCAGGCGGGCCGCTATTCGCTAAGCCTGCTGCATGACCGCAACGCCGACCGCAAATTCTCTCTCTCGATCGACGGGATCGGGTTCGGCGGCAATCCGAGGCTCGGCATGTCGAAACCAAGAGCCGCCGCAGCGAGCGTGCTGGTCGGTGAAGGACCGACACGCGTCCGTATCGTGATGAATTACCGCAAGGGCCTGATCTCCTTCGGTCCCCTGGAAAGATAGCACCCTATGCGCATCGTCGATGTCTGCGCCTTTTATGCACCGCAAGGCGGCGGCGTAAAAACCTATGTCGAGCACAAGCTGAAGGCCGCCCGCGCGGAACGGGAGGAAGTGATCGTCATTGCGCCGGGCGAAAACGATGCCGTGATCGAGAGAACGGCCGGCGGCTGCATCATGACGCTCACGGCCCCGCGCTTCCCCCTCGATCGCCGTTACCGCTATTTCGACGACGAACACACCCTCCACCGGCTCCTCGATCGCCTCGCCCCCGATGTCGTGGAAGCATCGTCGCCCTGGGCAAGCCCGGCCATGGTCGCGCGCTGGCAAGGATCGGCCCACCGATCGCTGGTGATGCACGCCGACCCGCTTTCCGCCTATGCGTACCGGTGGTTTGGCGGACTGGCCTCGCGCGCCAGCATCGATCGGGGCTTCGACTGGTTCTGGCGCCACCTGCGGCGGCTCGACGATCAGTTCGACATGGTGGTGAGCGCCAGCGCCAGTCTCTCCGCGAGACTATACGCCGGCGGCCTTCGCAAGCTCGCGACCATCCCGATGGGTGTCACGCCCGGCCTCTTCTCGCCCGCGCTGCGGGACGAGGGCCTACGGGCGCGCCTGCTCGCCCGCTGCGATCTCCCGCAAACAGCAACGCTTCTCATCGGTCTTGGCCGCCTTGCCGCCGAGAAGCGCTGGCCGATGGTCATCGAAGCCGTCACCGCCGCGGGCTATGACCACCCTGTCGGCCTGGTGCTCTTCGGCAACGGCCGCCAGAAAGCCACGGTCGTTCGCGCAGCGGCCCACAATCCTCATGTGCATCTGGCCGCGCCGATCGCGGACCGGCGGGAAATCGCAACCCTCCTGGCCAGCGCGGACGCATTGATCCACGGCTGCGAGGCCGAGACCTTCTGCATGGTCGCGGCGGAGGCAAAAGCGAGCGGCCTGCCGCTCATCGTGCCTGACGAGGGTGGCGCCAGCGACCAGTTCGTCCCCGGCCAGGGGGAGATCTACGCCGCCCGATCCCCGCTGGGACTGGCGGACGCCATCCGCAGGTTCATGACTTCCGATCCGCACGGCCATAGACGGCTCGCCAGCCTGGCGGCCGGTGACGTTACGAGCATGGACGACCATTTCAGGCAATTGTTCGACATCTATGCGCGCGGTTCGCACCGCTTGGCCGATGCCGCCTGAGGATCTCACACTGCGACGGGCCATGCCATCGTCCAACGGCAGCGATCCGAAACCTGCCCATCAATCGCGGACCATCGCGCGCGCAGACCCTCCCGAACCGGCGACCGATGATCTCCGTGCCGATGTCCGCCACCCGTGCGGACTGATATGGCATGGCGCCTGCCCAGGTTGGCCACTGATCGCCCGGATCCTCTGGTGGGCAATGCGCCACAGCCGCGACTGACGCCGGGTGCTGCTCGACCGTTATCTCCTCCGCCGAATCCTGCGGCCCTTTGTGGCCGTGCTCGTCTGCACGGTCGCGATTCTCCTTCTGGAGAATCTGGCGCGGCTCATGGAACTGCTCCAGCATGTACGAGATCCGCTCACCCTTCTCGCGAAATCCTCCTTCTACCTGCTTCCGGAATATCTCGGGATCGGTCTGCTCGTAGCGCTTTTCCTCTCCATTGCTCTCGCCATTCGCGCGCTCTCGCTTCACGGTGAATGGCAGATATTCGCCGCGGCCGGTATAACGCCCGTTCGCCTTTGCCTCATCCCGTTCCTGCTGGGCATTGGCTGCGCGACCATCGAACTCGGCATTCACTTTCAATTCCGGCCTGCGGCCGAACATCGACTGGACAGCCTGTTTTCCGATGTCCGCCGCGGCCTTTACGGTTTCGGCGGGAATTTTGGAGAGATCATCCAGCTCGACGACACCACGGTCATGACCGCGGATGGCTTTGAACGATCGACCGGCAGGCTGGCGCACATCTTCATTGCCCAGAGGGGAACGGTCTATACCGCACGCAGTGCCTTTGTTTCCCTGGACGACAGCGGGAATATCTATCTCCTGCTCGAGCAGGGGCAGAGCATCGTGCCGCGACCCGGCGATCATTTCGATGCTATCAGCTTCGGACGACTGCGCATTCGTCTCGCGCGCGCAGAGCCTGATCCAGGACATAGGCCAGGTACGGCATTCGACAGACTGGCCTACCGCGAACTGATGCGCCACATCGGCCTTGAGCGCGAAGCGGATATGGGAACGCGGAAAGCGCTCGCCTCCTTCGCATCGCGATGCGCCTATGCGGCGATCGCTCTCTTGCTCCCGTTTCTCGCACTCGCTTTGGGCGCACTGCCTGTACGCGGGCGGTCCCCTTACGGCATCAGCGCCGGTATCCTGGCAATCGTCGGCTATATTCGGCTGGTCGCCTATGTCGAAACCGCGGCGGCGACGCACCCGATTGCCGGCTTCGGCCTCCTTGTCGGAGGATACGGATCGGCGATCGCCATGATCTGGCGTGCCGAATGCCGGCATGGGCCAGGCTCGGTGGAAACATGGCTTGCCAGACATTTGGCGAACCCGATCGCCGCCCGCATCGCACGTTTCCAGACTCATTTTCGCACAGGATAAGAATTTTTTCCGCGAGCGACTGCGGTGGGCCGCGGCCGTGACGTCGCATAAAGATGCGCATCGGCTTCCTCTTCAACCATGATCAGGTTCATCAGGTCGCACACAGCCTTCCGATCGCGCTTGCACTGGCGCGCCTGGAGACAGGGGCAGAGATCATCCTCGCAACGACCAACGCGCGTCTTCAGGCCGAAGTCATCCGCCTTGGCGGCGGCGCACTCGGTGGCCGCGTCACGCTTCAGCCGCTCGAGCTCCAGCGACATACGAGCCGCTGGCTCGCCGCCGCTTTCGGTTCGATCGTGCCCACGACCAAGCTTCTCATCTACAGGGACAATCTCGATTTCTTCCGGTCCCTCGATATCCTGGTCGTGGCCGAAAAGACCTCGCTGATCCTCAAGGACCGATATGGCCTCGACCATCTCAAGATCATTCACACGCGCCACGGCGCCGGGGATCGGGCGATCGGTTTCAACACCGAAAGCGCGAAATTCGATCACGTCCTGGTTTCCGGGCCGAAGATCCGGGACCGCCTGATCGACGACGCCGGCGTCGATCCCGGCAGGATCAGCATCGTCGGTTATCCCAAATTCGACATCCACGATGGCATGACGACGCACGGTCTCCTCGACGACGGAAAGCCGGTCGTTCTCTATAACCCCCATGTCTCGCCGCACCTCTCATCCTGGTACAGGATGGGCCGCGCCATTCTCGACTGGTTCGTCGAGCATGAGGAATATCACCTTATCTTCGCGCCTCATGTGATGCTCTATGAGCGCCCCTTCGTCATGACGATCGACAAGCTCAGGATCGATCGCCCGCGTCGCATCGAGGAGCGGTATCTGCGCGCGCCGAACATCCACATCGACCTCGGCAGCAGGGCCTCGACGACCATGGCCTATACCAACCGGGCCGATATCTATCTCGGCGACGTCAGCAGCCAGGTCTATGAGTTCCTGCGCCAGCCGCGCCCCTGCGTTTTTGTGGACGCGCATCGCACCGCCTGGGAAAATGATCCCAATTTCGCCCATTGGTCGGCTGGCCCCGTCATCGGCAACGTCGCCGATCTCGGTCAGGCGCTGGCTCAAGCAAGCGCCGACCACGCCGGGCATTTCCGCCCCATCCAGGAGAAGCTGTTTCGCTGCAGTTTCGATCTAACCGACGAGCGTTCTTCGGATCGCGCCGCGCGCGCCATCGTCGAACTCGCCGGCTTGCACCGTCCATCATCCGATCCGATGAAGAGCGTGGCATATGGTTGAAGGCGTGCCGGGCGGCCTGGTACGGCGGATCTACGGAAATCTCGGCAAGCTTCTGTCCGGCAAGGCCGCCGCGGGCCTCATCAGCCTGATCTACATGATCATCGCCGCGCATGCGCTCGGCCCCACCGATTATGGCGTCCTCGTGCTCGTCCATGGCTTTGTCACCACCGTCGGCGCACTCATCGAATTCCAGGGATGGCATGCCGTCGTCCGCTATGGCGCCACCGCTCTCGCACGCCACGACAAAACGGCTCTCATGAAGCTGTTGCGCTTTGTCGGCGGAATCGAAGTCGCGGGCGGCATCGCCGCCATCGCCGCCGCCGCCTGCCTTGCCCCACTACTGGGACCGAGACTCGGATGGTCGGCGACCGCATTGGCTTTCGCCCTGCCCTACAGCTTCGCACTGCTGGGATCGGTACGTTCCACTGCCGCGGGCTATCTTCAGCTCATGGGCCGCTTCGACCTTCTCGGCCTTCACAATGCCGTCGCACCGGCCGCCCGGCTCGCCGGCGCGATCCTCGCATGGTGGATGAATGCCGGCCTCAGCGGTTTCCTGATCGCATGGCTGGTCGCTGCCTTGCTCGAATGGGCGTCGCTATGGGCGTTCGCGCTTTGGGTCGCACGGCGAAATATCGAAGAAGCCCATATCCTGGGTCCGGTGCGGGGCGTCACGACCGATAATCCCGGGATCTGGCGCTTCATGCTGATCGCCAATGCCGACATCACTTTCGGCGAACTCGCGGGCCGGATCTCGCCACTGATCATCGGCTGGATGCTGGGAGCCGAAGCGGTCGGCTTCTATGCCATCGCGCAGCGTGCGACCGTCGTCATCGCCCAACCGGCGCAGATCCTCGGGCAGGCGGCCTATGCCGAACTCGCGCGTCTGGTCGCCGCCGGTGATGACGGGCGCCGTCTCCGCCGGGCCGTCCTGCATTGCATCCTGATCGCGATGGCGGCAGCCGTCCCGGTCATTCTGGCCCTGGCCTTCTTCGGGCGCGAGGTCGCGATCCTGATCGGCGGGAAGGCCTTCGCCGATGCGGCACCGATCATGCTCTGGCTGACAGTTGCGCGCGCCTTGCTGCTCGTAGGCCCACCGGCGAGTTCCGCCCTGATCGCGATGGGACGGCCGTCCATGTCCGTGGGCGCGAATTTGATCGCCAGCCTGGGACTGCTCCCGCTGCTTCCCCTCTTGCTCGGCTGGTTCGGCCTTCCCGCGGCGGGGTGGCACGCCGTGCTGCAAGCCGGAGTCAGTTCCCTTCTGCTGCTTCTCTTCGTCTTTCGCGAGAGCCACGGGGGGGTTCGCATCACAAGGCTCGCCGGCTGATGCGAATCGCCTATGTGATCAACTCGGTCGAAGGTGGCGGCGCCGCGGCCCCGGTGCCGATGGTCTGCGATGTCCTTCGCCGGCAGGGGGCGGAGATCAAGGTGTTCGCGCTCACCGGCCGCGACCGCAGAGGCTTGCCGGCAATGCACGCGGCCGGGCTGGACGTTTATATCCGCGAGGATGGAGAAAGAGACCATAGGCAGGCGCTGCGATGGCTCGACCAGGAATTCACGGCATGGCGGCCCGATATCGTCTGGACGTCCCTGACCCGCGCGACATTACTCGGCCAGATCGCAGCGAAGCGCCTCCAAGTGCCCGCCGTGAGCTGGCAGCACGCCGCCTATCTCAGGCCCGCGAACCGCGCTTTGCTCCGGCTGAGGCAGCGCGCTTCCAGCTTGTGGCTTGCCGATTCCGATTGCGTCGCCACCCTCACCCGTCAGCGATTGGCCGTTCCGGAGGGTCGCCTCATGACCTGGCCGCTGTTCGCGGTCGACTCCGATGCACCGCAGGCCCTTCCCTGGCGGCCAGGGGAGATGCTTCGGATCGGCAGCCTCGGCCGCCTGCACCCCGTCAAGGGCTTCGACATCCTCCTCAACGCGCTGGCACGGCTTCGCCGCTCTTCCGTCCATCCGGCAACACCGTTCGAACTGCATATCGCCGGCGAAGGCGACGAACGGGGCCGGCTGGAGAGCCTGATCGCCCACCATGGCCTTGCCGACATCGTCAAGCTTGCGGGCTTCACCGCGCATCCCAGGCAATTTCTGGCGACGCTCCACCTCTACGTGCAGCCCTCCCGCTCCGAAGGCCTGTGCATAGCGGTCCATGAAGCCATGCAGGCAGGATTGCCCTGCATCGGGAGCGCGGTGGGCGAAATGCCCTATTCGATCCAGCACGGACAGACAGGCCTGGTCGTGCCCCCCGACGATGAGGAGGCCCTCTCATTCGCGCTGGCCCACTATCTTCGCCTGCCGGAGAAACTCGGCGCGATCGGCGCCGCCGCGCGCGGCCATGTCCATCAGAAGCTCAGCCGCCAAGCTTTCGAGGCTACGGGACGGGCCGTCTTCAAGCGGGTCGCCGCGCTTCTGCCTTACGGATCATCCGCCCGGCATCCAGCAACCAGCCGCGCCCACTCCGATCGATCCGCTTCGCGTCGATCAGCGTGACGGGTCCGCAGCCGTTGATCGTATGCAGCCCCTCGTGGAACGGTTTCCAGCGGACGGACGGCTCGATCTTCGCGCCGGGTTCGATCGATACGCCCGCGGCATCGAGGCGGTCGAAATGGAGCAGCCTGATCGCGCCGCCGTAGGTCCGGCTGCAATCCTGGACCGGCAGCACCGGCCGGCCGTCGAACAGGAACGGGCGTCCCGCTGGCCTGGCGCCGCTCAAATCCAAGCGCACGGGATCAGGCTGGACAGGCGACCACGGCCCTTCAATCCGGTCGGCATGCATGATGTGCAGACTTCCCATCCGGTGCAGCCGGTCGGTCGATGAGCTGAAAAACAGCCACCATCGTCCGCCATGATGAAACGGCGTAGCGTCGATCGCCTCGCGGCCGAGGGGGAGCGTGCAAGCCGGTTCCCAGTCAAACGGGAAGCCCCGGCAGCGATAGAGGGTGAGTTCACCCGACCGGTAGGCCTCCGGCAGCATCCAGAGCGACCCTTCGGACTCGAAGATCGCGGGATAGGAGAGATGCCAGGGCTCCTCGACCACGCGCCGACGCTCGAGCTGCCGAAAACCGGCGTCCAGAACAATACAATCGATCACACCGTGGCGGGAGCGATAGTCATAATGCTCGACGAACAGATGAAGCCGATCCTCGTGCCACCAGCCGAAGGGATCCGCATCGAAGGTGAAGGGTCTTCCTTCATCGAGCCAGGTGATCGCGACATCGGCCGGCAGCCCGTGACGGGCGAGCGTTGCCACGCCAGCGTGCATAATGCCGATACGCCACAGATCGCAACGCCGCGGCATCGGTTCAGAAGCGGACAGCCACGACCGCGCCGCCGCCGTGGGAATCTCCCCATGGCACCAGCCTCACGTTCGACGAATAGGGTTTGGTGATCAACAATCCGCTCGCTTCCCCGATCGCGGCGCCGGCAACCGCGTCGTACCAATGATGCCGTCTCGCTTCGACGCGCGCGATGCCGACAAAGGTCGCGACCAGCGTGGCGGGCAGCCCAACCTGCCACCCATAGCGGCGGTTGAGCGTCGCGGCAGCGGCAAATGACAAGGATGTATGGGCCGAGGGAAAACTCTTGAAATCGCTGCCGTCCGGCCGCTGCTCGTGCGTGACATGCTTGAGACCCTCTGCGATGCCATATCCGACGCCGAGACTGGCGCCAGCCTGCAGGGCGCCGGTCTCGTCGCCCTTGGCGAGCGGGAGGCCGAGCGCAATCGCGCCAAGGCCGATCGCACCGACGTCGCTTGCCGTACTCCAGCCGTTACGATCATTCGCGAGAGCTGGCGTTTCGCTTGCGAAAACCGATAGCGCCAGTGCCGCGCTCAGCCCGATCCGTTTCATCCTGTTGCTGCTCCCATGGCCGCCCCGACCCATGGGTGTGTGACGTCACCGATGGAGCTCACCGCAGTCCGGTCGACGCAAAGAGGACGTGGAGCTCGGCATCATTGAGCGATCTCGTTCCAACCGGCTTCGAGAGCATCGATGGTCCCGGAACCGAACCGGCCTCAGCCTTGCCAGTTCAGGATCGCCCAGCCTCGCTCTTCCGCAACACGACGCAGCTTGCGGCTCGGATTGACGGCAATGGGTTCATCGCACCAGGTGAGGGTATGATGATCGGAATGATCGTCGGAATAGAAACGGACGTGAACGCGGTCCCGGTCGATTGCGAGCGAGGCGAGCGCATCGATGATCGCGCGATGTTTGTCCGGTCCGTATACTGAGCGGCTGAACGTCCGCCTGCAGGGCCTTGTCTCGGGCGACCGCGATTATCGCCTCAACGGGGTCACCGGGTTCGGCCGCCGCGAGGTGAATAGCTATGCCGTCTTCGACCTGATCGGCAGCTACCGCGTGACGGACAAGGACAGCGTGACGGTGGGCATCGAGAACCTGCCCAACAAGCAGTATCTGCCCGTCTACAGCCAGCTCATGCGCAACAGCACCAACTCGAGCCGCGTCCCGGCCAATGGCGCGACAATGACGATCATTACAAGCGGAGTTGGTAGAGCTCGCATCGGAAGCGCGAGCTACGCCGGCAAGGTCGGCCTGAAGCTCGCGCTTGACTGGGCCTACCGGTTCAGCGGCAAGGTGATCGCTACCCGAAGGCCCTTGGCCCCCTCGATCGACACCTCTCCGCCATGCGCATTGGCAACTGCCGCTACCAGGCTCAATCCAAGGCCATGGCCGGGCGTCGTCCGGCTGGCCTCGCCGCGATAGAAGCGGCGCGTCAGTCGAGGACCATCGACGGACGATACTCCCGGTCCGTCGTCGGAGACCGCCAGTTGCACCGAACTGTTCGTCCGTTCGAGGCTGAGCGTTACGGCTGTGCCTTGCGGTGTGTGCACGATGGCATTGTCGAGCAAATTCGCCATCGCCTGTGCGAGCAGCTCGCGATCTCCAAGCACCGTGATGCCAGGCTCGATACGCCAGCCCAGCGTTCGCCCACTGTCGCACACCGCCGGCAGAAACCCGTCGCAGACGGTTTCGGCGAGAGCCGTGAGATCGACCGGTGCGAAATCCTGCACCAGTCCGCCACCCTCCACCTCGGCAATCCGGAGGATCGCGGAAAAGAGCTTCAGGAGCTCGTCGCCCAGTTCAATGGCGCGCTCTTCGGCACCCTCGACCTTGCCGACTTGCTCAAGCTCACTGCGCAAACGAAGCAGCGGCGTCCGCAGATCATGCGCGACATCGCTCGACACCTGCCTCAAATTCTCCATGAGACCCGCGATGCGATCCAGCATGGCATTGAGCGCCATTGCGACCGTGTCGAACTCATCGCGGCGCGGACCGACCGGCATTCGCTGCCCGGTATCCCCTGCAACGATCGCATGGGCTGTGCCGCTGATCCCGGAGAGCCGGCGCTGCAGATATCGGCCAAGAAGCAGAGCGCTGACCACGCCAATGACGAGGACGCCCGCAAAGGCGAGCCCGAACATGGTCAGTATCGTCCTGTCGATCTTCTCAATCGCCTCGGAATCGATGCCGACCACCAGCCGGCCGCCACCGGGAAGATCGACGGCCTTGGCGCGGGCAACATCCGGACCTTCCACTGGATCCTGGAACAGGATCCTGCTGAACCCGATATCGGGACGCCGCGTATCAAGCCCACCGGCGATGCGGCGTCCTTCTTTGTCGAACAGTGCATAGCCGAACGTATCCGTCGCTTCGCGCCGGTTGATCTCGTCCAGCAGCTCGGCCGGGTTCCGTTCGCGCGCCAGATCGGCGAGCTCTTCGGCGATGGACTGGTCGCGCTGCCGGCGAAACTCCAGGTCCGCCGCGAAATAGACGGCCACGCCGAGAAGAAGAACCGCCACGGCAAAGGCGGCGGCATAGGTGAAGGCGATGCGATAGGCCGCGCTGGACCGAAGGCTAGTCATTCGAGCGCATCCGGTAGCCCGTGCCCCTGATCGTTTCGATGGGATCGTCCGGGAAATCCGCCCGCAGCTTGGCGCGCATGCGGCTCAAATGGCTCTCGACGATATTGGTCTGGGGATCGAAATGAAAGCCCCAGACCTGTTCGAGAAACATGGTGCGCGTCACGACGCGCCCCGCATTGCGCATCAGCACTTCGAGAAGAGCGAATTCACGAGGCTGGAGGTGAATGACCCTGCCGGCCCGCGTGACCGAACGCCGCATGGCGTCCAGCACCACATCCCCGACTTCCAGCCGCGTCGAAACTTCCGGCATCGGCGATCGGCGCGTAACGGCGTTGAGCCTTGCGACGAGCTCGGCCATGGCGAAGGGCTTCACCAGATAGTCGTCCGCGCCGGCATCGAGTCCGGATACCCGGTCGGAAATGCCGCCCTTGGCCGTCAGGACGATGACCGGCACCGATATCGAGGCCGCCCGCAACTGACGAAGGACGTCCAGCCCCTCCATGCCCGGCATCATGCGGTCCAGCACGATTGCTTCGAACCCGTCCTTTGCGGCAAGCCTCAACGCATCCTCGCCATTTGTGACCTGGGTCACGACGTGGCCGAGCTGAATCAACCCGCGTTGGACGAAGACGGCTGTGTCGATATCGTCTTCGGCAAGGAGGATATGCATAGGCCTCAAATCCTTCGGACCGGATGCGAAAGGGTCCTTCGACGGCTCCGCCGGTCATCATATGTGCGTGGCGCCGGACGGGCCAAGCACAACAGCATTCCTGGAGTGCGGCATCGCCTGGTTCACGCCCGATCTCTTCTAGTCATAAACCCCGTCGGAAGAGCATTAGGATTTCCCAATCTTCGTTAACAGGATTGTATTTTCCCAATGTTGGGCTGCGCGCTGGCAATAGCGGCAAGATGAAGGCATCGATGGCAAAGAAAGCCCGAGGCACATCATGCGACTCCACTTGATCCCCGCCCTGACAGCCGCCTTCCTGACGATCGCCGCAGCGCCTGCGGCACCGACATATTCGGTGGCAAGTTCCATTCCGGGACCGGATGGGAGCTGGGATTATGCTCGGGTCGATCCCAGCGCGCATCGTCTCTATGTGGCCCGCGGCGATGCCGTAACGGCCGTCGACCTCGCGTCGGACGCGGTAACATCCGTTGGACACGTTCAGCGCGGGCACGCTGTCATGCCGCTGGCGGATGGCCGTCTCCTGGTCACAAGCGGCACGGATGGCACCGTCCGTTTTCTGAACGCGGCCAATGGCAACCAGATCGCCAGCGTCGCAGTCGGCAAAAAGCCCGATGCGGCCATCCTGGATGAAAAGGGCGACCGCGCCTTCATCATGAACGCGGAAAGCGGCACGATTTCGGTGCTCGATACGGCCTCGATGCGGGTCACGCGGACGTTTCGCGCCAAGCCTGGCCTCGAATATGCCGCGCTCGCGGGGAACACGCTATTCGTCAACAACGAGGATCTGAACGAGATCGAAGTCGTCGATATCGCGCGCGGGAAACCCGGCAAGGCTATCGCCCTTCCCGGCTGCGAAGGACCAACCGGGCTTGGCTATGATGCGAGCCACGCCCGTCTGATAAGCGCCTGCGCCAACGGCAAAGCCGCAATCATCGACACGAGAACACATAGGCTCTCGCCACTCCTCGACATCGGCCGCGGGGCCGACGCGGTCATCATCGACGAAGGGCGCGGCCTCGCCTTCATCCCTTGTGGACGGGACGGCGTTCTGGATATTCTCTCCCTGGCGTCGTCCAGCCAAGTCACCGCTGCAGGTCGGGTGACGACAGAGATCGGCGCCCGCACCGGCGCCCTCGATCCGTCAACCGGGACAATCTTCCTCCCGACCGCCCGATTCACCGCTCCGGCACTGCCCGGCGGTCGGCCAACGCCCGTGCCAGGCTCCTTCCACATCCTGGTCGTGAAGCCGGACTGATGCAGGCACGCAAATGCCCGCGTCGTTCGTCAAGGAAAGCCCCTTTGGAGGTTCCCATGAAACTGCCCATGATCCCCGCCATTCTCTCGATTGTTGCGTTCGCCGCGAGCGTTGCGCATGCTGCCCAACCAGCCCCTTCGCATCCCGATCCCGCCCATCAGGCGAAGATTACCATGCAGCACGCGCGCGTGCTTGCCCTCAGGGCACGTCCTGGCACCATCACCGATCAGGAACTCGAACGGGAGCCCGGCGGGAGCGGTTTACGCTATTCTTTCGACATCACCAGCCATGGGAAGCCCTTCGAGGTTGGCGTCGATGCCATCACGGGAACGATCCTCGAGAATGTCGCCGAGGGCAAGAACCCGGATTGATACCGGAGCGGCTGTGGCCAGCCTCGCTCCTAGACAGCCGGTCTTCGGGCCGGCCGTGTCTTGCTGACCCAACACCAAGGATAGTCATGACATTCTTGCGTGCTATACCGAGATCAGGGATCAGTTCGATCGCCCTCGCGGCACTTCTATCGGGCTGCGCGCATTATATGCCCCTGTCCCTCGCCACTGCACCGCCCCTGGCGGAGACGGTGGGCGAACTTTCCGTTGCTCCACCGACAGGTGGACCGTTGTCCATAGAACAAGTGGTCACGCTCGCCCTCGCCAACAATCCCGATCTCAAGGCAGCGCGCCTCAAGCGCGCGGTGGCGGCGGGACAGACGAAACAGTCCGGGATCCTGCCCAATCCCTCGCTCGCCGGCGCGATCCTCCCGCTGATCTCGGGCGCAGGAACGGTGCCGGCGTGGAATATCGGCCTGTCGCAGGACATCAAATCGATCATCACCTACAAGTCCCGCCGCCGCGCGGCGCGCGACAGCGAGCAGCAGGTCGCGGCGGACGTCGTCTGGCAGGAATGGCAAGTCGCCGGAAAGGCGCGCCAGCTTGCGACCGACCTTATCATCGGCGCGCGCAGCCGTCCCTATTATGTCGCTGCCTATGAGTTGCTCACCGAGCGCAACGCCAAGCTCGAACAGGCCCTCGCCGCCCGCAATACGACCCTGACCATCGTGGCGCCGGATCGCGTGGCCTTGCAGACAGCGCGAACCGCGCTCAACAGCTTCGACCAGAACCAGCTCTCGCTGATACACCAGTTGAACGCCCTGCTCGGGCTCCGTCCCGATGTCGTCGTTCCGCTTACCGCCGCGCCCGACCTGCCGCCGTTCGATCCCGCGGCCATCCGGGCCGGCCTGGCGACCCTGCCGGACAGGCGCCCGGACCTTCTGGCATTGCGGCTTGGCTATGCGGCTGCCGACGAATCCGTACGGCAGGCGATCCTCGCGCAATTTCCCGACATGGTCCTGGGCGGCAGCGTCGCGAGCGACAATTCCAAGGTCATCAACGGCGGACCCAATGTCACGCTCGGCCTGCCGATCTTCGACCACAACCAGGGCAATATCGCGGTCGCCAATGCGACGCGCGCGCAGCTTCACGCCGAATATGAGGCGCGGCTCGCTGCCACCAGCGGGGAAGTCGAGGCGATGCTGAGCGAAGCAGAGCAACTGGCCGCGCAACTCGAGATCGCCCGCCGCGACCTTCCCGCGGCCCGCCTCGCCGCCGCGCGCGCGTCCGCCGCCTTCGGCGCCTCCAATCTCGACGAGCGTGGCTATGTCGACCTCGTCTCGAACCGCGTCTCGAAGGAGCAGGAAATCATGACACTCGAACTCGCCCTGCTCGACCGCCAGATCGCCATCCAGACCCTGGTCGGCGCTGGACTGCCAATAGCCGACCTCCCGCCCGAACCCGTCGGCGGAGCGCGGCCATGAAGCGGAGCTTCGCCCTCCCCCTCCTGCTGCTGCCCTTGGCAGGCTGCGGCGGATCCTCCAGCGCCGATCAGACGCCTGAACCGAGCGTTCTGGTCAGCCTAGCCAAGCCAGCGCGGGGCAGCCTGCCGCAAAGCATCGAAGCATTCGGCTCCGCGGCTCCCGGAACCAACGGCGCGCAGACGATCAGCGTCGCCCAGCCTGGGCAGGTCATACGTCTTGCCGTCACTTCCGGCACCGCCGTGCGCGCGGGACAGGTTCTTGGAACCTTCATGGTCGCACCGACCGCGCGCGGCGCCTATCTGCAAGCCGAGGAGGCGCTGGCCGCCGCACAGAAACAGCGCGACAGCACGGCCCAGTTGCTCACCCAGCAATTGGCGACGCGGGATCAGCTGGTGCAGGCCGAAAAGGCGGTCTCCGATGCTCGTGTCGCCCTGGCGGGATTGCGCGCAGAAGGGGCCGACCAGGCCGTTCAAACACTAACCGCGCCCTTCGACGGCGTGGTGACGACCATCACCGTCGCACAAGGCGACAGGACCCAGCCCGGCGCGCCGCTCCTGACGGTCGCACGGGCCGGCGGCATGGTCGTCACCGTCGGTATCGATCCCGCCCAGCGCGCAAGCCTGGCGGCGGGGCAGCGCGCGACCTTGCGCAGGCTATCGGGCGGGCCTCCGCTGACGGGACAGGTCGTGCGCGTCGGCGGCGCACTCAACGCCAGGACCCGCATGGTCGATGTCGACCTCAATTTCCCGGCCGGCGCGCTGATGCCCGGTGAGGGCATGCAGGTGGCGATCGAAACCGCGCAGGTCGCCGGCTGGGTGGTGCCGCACAAGGCAGTGGTGACCGCCGACGGGCCGGCCCACATCTTCCAGGTTGCCGGCGGCAAGGCGAAGGCGGTGCCCATCCACATCCTGCTGGCTTCGGCCGCCGGCGATGTCATCGAGGGCGCCATTGAGCCCGCGAGGCCGATCATCGTCGAGGGCGCCTATCAGGTGAATGACGGCATCGCTGTTCGGCAGGGCCGGTAATGATCGAACGGCTGCTTCGCTCGCAATCACGCGCATTCGTCCTGATAGCCATGGCCATGGCGGTGGCTGGCCTCGTAGCCGCGCTCTCCATGCCGATCGGGCTATTCCCTCAGGTTTCCTTCCCGCGCGTGGTCGTCGACCTGGATTCTGGCAGTCGCCCCGCGAGCCAGACGGCGCTCACCGTCACGCGGCCGGTCGAAGAAGCGATCCGCGCCGTGCCGGGTGTGCAGAATGTTCGTTCCGAAACCAGTCGGGGTTCGGCGCAGATCTCGGTCGATTTCGGCTGGGGCCGCGACATGGTCGCGAGCACGCTCCTGATCGATTCCGCCATCGCGCGCGTCGTGCCGACGCTCCCCGCCGGCACGGCCTATGATGTACGTCGGATGGACCCCACCGTCTTTCCGATCATCTCCTATGCGCTGGTCTCGAACACGGCGGACCCGGTCGCGCTGCAGGATCTCGCCCGCTACCAGATCACGCCTCTGCTTTCATCCATCTCCGGGCTGGCACGCGTCGGCGTCCAGGGCGGCGAAACGGGCGAGGTGCAGGTGCTTGCCGACCCGCATCGGCTCGCCGACCACAATCTCGCGATGTCCGACCTGGTCAACGCCATCCGCGACGGCAATGTGCTGAGCGCGGTCGGACAGGTGCAGGACCGCGGCCGCCTCTCGCTGGTCATTGCCGACCGCAGTGTCATCGCCGCGCGGGATGTTGGCGACATCGTCGTCCAGTCCGATCCCACCGGCGTGGTTCGCGTGCGCGATGTCGCCACCGTGCAGGATGGCCGAATGCCGCAATGGCAACGGATCGTCGAGGATGGCCACCCCGCCGTCCTGCTCAACATCTATGAACAGCCCGACGGCAATGCAGTGCAAATCGCCCAGCAGGTTCAACAGAAGCTTGCCGGATTCAAGCTTCCGCCCGACGTCAAATTGGTCAACTGGTACGAC
This sequence comes from Sphingobium sp. GW456-12-10-14-TSB1, assembly GCF_059424385.1. Classification (NCBI taxonomy): domain Bacteria; kingdom Pseudomonadati; phylum Pseudomonadota; class Alphaproteobacteria; order Sphingomonadales; family Sphingobiaceae; genus Sphingobium; species Sphingobium sp. GW456-12-10-14-TSB1. Next base: position 409,167 of record NZ_JBWKZI010000002.1, read on the forward strand.
CAGAGCGAGCTCGTCACCCAGTCGGTCGCGAACGTGCGTGATGCGGTTCTCATCGGCCTGGTCCTCGCCGCCCTTGTGCTCTTCTGGTTCCTGCGCAGCTGGCGCGTGACCCTGGTGGCGGTCATCGTGGTCCCGGGGACGCTCGCGGCGACCGTGCTGGTGCTGAGCGCGCTGGGCATGAGCTTCAACATCATGACCTTGGGCGGAATTGCCGCAGCCGTCGGCCTCCTGATCGACGATGTCATCGTCATGGTCGAGCACATCGCCCGCCGGGCCGGCGCCAGAGACGAGAATGGGCAGTCCCGGGGCGCCGCTGCGGTTTTCCCGGCCGCCCACGAGTTCATGACGCCACTGACGGGCTCGAGCCTCGCGACGCTGATCGTCTTCCTGCCCCTCGCCTTCCTCACCGGCATCACCGGCGCCTTCTCCAAGGCACTCTCGCTGACGATGGCGGCCGCGCTCGGCATCTCCTGGGCGATGACCGCATTCGTCGTGCCGGTGCTGGTCCGCTGGCTGGTCGATTTCGACAGCTGGCACGATCCGGGCGAGGCGGGCGAAGGGCGCGTGGCCGCGGCGCACGATCGCGTGCTCGATCGGCTCGCCCGGCAACCCTGGCTCCTCGCAGTGATTGCTGTTCCGCTCCTGGTGATCGGCTACATCGGCTATTCGGCCGTCCCGACCGGCTTCATGCCGAAGGTCGACGAAGGCGGGTTCATCATGGACTATTACACCGTGCCCGGAACCTCGCTCGACGAGACAAGCCGGCAGGTGGGGCAGATCGACGCCATGCTGCGCACCAACCCGGACGTTCTGACCTTCTCGCGGCGTCTCGGAACCGGCCTCGGCGGCGATCTCGGCCAGAGCTACCACGGCGACTATTTCGTCCGGCTGAAACCCGGCCACAGCAAGCCGACTGACGAGATCGCCACCGGCGTCGCCGACAAGGTGGCGCGCAAGGTACCCGGCGTCGAGGTCGAGGTCGCGCAGCTGATGGAGGATCTGATCGGCGACCTGACGGCAGTTCCACAGCCGATCGAGGTCAAGCTGTTCGCCTCGGATCCATCCGTTCTGTATGGGGAAGCAAAGAAGGTTGCGGCGCTGATCTCAAAGATCAACGGGGTCATCGAGGTCAAGGACGGCGTCCGCCTCGCTGGCGATGCCCTCGACGTGCATGTCGATCCGGTTCGGGCGGGCCTTGAGAGCGTGACCCCTGCCGAGGTGGAAACGCAGCTCTCCAATGCGCTCACCGGCGCCACGGCCACCACGCTCGCCCAGGCGACCAAGGCGGTCGATGTCCGTGTACGGCTGCCCAATGCCATGACGATCAGCGAGACCGAGATTGCCCAGCTGCCGATCCGCGCGACGGACGGACATGTCTTCCCTCTCTCGCGGGTGGCCACGATTACGCCGGTTGCCGGCCAGCCCCAGCTCAGCCGCGAGAATCTGGAGCCGATGGTCGCCGTGACCGGCCGCATCCAGGGCCGCGGCATCGGCGCGGCCGTCGGCGACGTCATCGCCGCACTGGATAAGCCCGGAACGCTCGGGGCCGGCGTGCGCTACGAAATGGGCGGGCTCTATCAGCAGCAGCAGATCGCCTTTGCCGGCCTCATCCGCGTGTTCGGCGCGGCGCTTATCGCGGAGTTCATTCTGCTCCTGCTGCTCTATCGGCGCTTCTGGCTGCCGGTGATCATCATCGGCTGCTCGCTGCTCTCGACCACGGCGGTGTTCACCGCGCTCTGGATCGCGGGCGTAGATCTTAACATCACGGCGCTCATGGGCATGACGATGATCATCGGCATCGGCACGGAAATGGCCATCTTCTACGTCTCGGAATTCGAGGAGATGTCCCGGCACATGCCGCCGGTCGAAGCGGCGCGCGAGGCGAGCCGCCATCGGTTGCGCCCAATCACCATGACCACGCTGGCGGCGATCCTGACCTTGCTGCCGCTGGCGCTCGCCATCGGCCAGGGCTCGGGTATTCAACAGCCGCTGGCGATCGCGATCATCGCCGGGCTGCTATTGCAATATCCTCTGGTGTTGATCGCCATGCCGATCCTCGTGCGCCTGACATTGCCGAAATAACAGGCCTTTGCGGACTTGAACCGTGATGACATGAGTATGTCTCTCAGGACGTGTAGCGTGAACCGGGCTCCGAGTGGTGCCATGGCGCAGGATTTTCCTACGCCGGGATGACGATATTATTGGGATTCGAAGGTGCGGCAGGCTGCACTTCCCGAACCTGGGGAAACATTGGACGAGAGACCGGTAGCCGCGAACAGCCGAGCGCGGTGAACAGCTTCAGTCGTTCTCCTTAAGTTCGAAGGGTATGCGGACAAGACCGCGGACCTGGCTTGGCCGCCCGTCGACTATCGTCGGCGACCATCGCCAGCGCCGAACTGCGTTGAGCGCTGCCTTGTCGAGGCGCTCGACGCCGCTGCTTGTCGCGATCGAAATGTCGCGGACCCGCCCACCCTCGTCGACCACGACCATTAGAACCACCGTGCCCATTTCGCGCAGCCGCCGCGATTCCACCGGATAGCGGGGAGGGTCGGCGGAGATGAGCCGTGTGTTGAGGTTGGCCAGCGCGTCGCTAGCGCGAGCGGGAGCCGGTTTCGCGTCCTGAGCGGCTTTGACTGGTGCCGGGGGTGCCGGCTCGGCTTCCGGCGTGGTCTGGATTGGCGGAGCCGGTGCCGGAACCGCCACGATCGGGGGAGATGCCACAATCGGTTGAGGCTTGGGCATCTGCACCTCTTCGAACACCTTCTGTGTAGGAAGGGCGACCGCCTTCGGTGGCGGTTCCTGCAGATCGAGCGGCAGGAGATCGACCACCAGTGGTGATGCCGGAAGCTGGCGCACGGTGCTCACATCGAGATGCTGGAGTGCGTAGAAGCCCGCGACATGGAGAGCCGCGATCAGGCCGAGGGAGATCCAGCGTGGCCTGTGGCTCGGCTGATAGCGACCGGGGGTCACTCCCTCCCCTATCCGAGCTGGTTGTGGGATGGCCGTCTGCGAGGCTTCGCCCTGGTTGTAATCGGCGACTTTCATATGCTCAGCCACGCACCGTCTCGGCCGCAGCACGGTAGTTGCCGGTCCCGACCCGCACGAGCAGGCCGCGCTTGAACATCAGGCTGACGACCTGTCGAGAAATCCCTGAAGCAGCGAGTTCTCGCGACGACGTAACACCATATGTCCGAACGAGGTCGAGCGCACGTTCCTGCACGCTGCCTGGTGCGGGCGGCAGAGGGCGCCTGACGAGCTTGGGTTGCTGGAAGGTCGTCGGAACAGGTGAAATTGCCAGCTCGGCACAGGCGTCGGGCAACCCGGAGAGGCGGCTGATCGTGGCATGGGAAAGGTGGATTCCCTCCGCCTGAAGGCGGCGCGCGCACAGAAGTGTAATCGGCCGAATGGGATCGGCCACGCGGAGAAGGACGTCGGGATTGTCACGCTGGAGCGCGGCGAGACAACCCAGCAGGCATAGCTCCTGCCGGGTTGTGCATGCGCAGTCGATCGCCGCAGCCCGGTAGCCGATCGCCGAGGCCGCGACACAAAGCCGCCGGAAGAGAGTGTGCATGTCGCTGCTCACAGCAGTCGGATCGGCCCCCCGAAGGAGGCCGATCACATGGCGTTCGCGCGCGGCGAGCCTGGCTACCCTGAACACGCGCATGGTGTCGTCAGAAGTGAGCGTTGAGGCCAACCTTGAACGCTCGCGACGATCCCGGCGTGTGATTGGTATTGCTGTGCGCATAGAGAAAATAGCGCTCGTTGAGGAGGTTCTCGACGTTGAGCTGCACATCCAGCTCGGGCGCTACCTTGAAGTAGAGCGCGCCGTCGAGGCGCGTGTAGCTCGGCATCGAGACGAGATTGTCGGTCGCCGAGAAGCGGCGGCCCTGATGGATGATGCCGACCGCGGCGCCGATCGTCTCGGTCGGATCGAACCGCGTCCAGAGCGAGGCGGCGTGCTTGGGCACGTTCGGCACGCGATTGCCGCGCAGCACCGTGCCCGACTGCGAATCAAGGAATTTGGCATCGCTATAGGTGTAGGAGGCGATCACGCTCACCTGATCGGTGATCTCGCCTTGTGCGCTCAGCTCGACGCCCTTGGTGCGCTGGCGGCCGATCGGGACCGTTACCGAGGCAGGATTATTTGGATCCGACAGCGCCAGGACATTGCTGCGATCGAGCTGGAAGACGGCAGCCGAGACATTGAAGGTCGGGACGATGTCCCATTTCGCGCCGATTTCGTAGTTATCGTACTTCTCGGGGTCGAGGGCTTCGTTGGTCAGCGACAGGCCGGCGAGCTGGTCGCCACCGCGCGGCAGGTAGGTGCGCGAGAAGGCGGCGTAGATGGAAGCGTTCTCCACCGGCTTGAAGATCAGGCCGGCACGCGGCGACCAGAGATTGTCGGTCGCCTCAAGATCACGCCGCTGCGTTGCCGGGAAGCCGACGGTGCGGCGGTCGGTCACATCGGTCTTGATGTGCTCGAAGCGGACGCCCACCACCACCTCGAACATCGGTGACAGGGCAATCTGGTCCTGAATATAGCCGGCAGCGATCTTGGTGACGCCCTCATTGTCGCCGCTGGTGCTGGTCTGGCGCCACAGCACATCGGGACGGCGCACGCGCGGCGAGGCGATCGTGGCGAAGATCGACGACACGCCTAGCGGATTGGCGGCGGTCGGGAAGAAGCCTTCGTTGCGGACGTTCTCGGTTTCCTGGCGGCCGAACTCGGCGCCGATCAGCAGCGTATGCTCGATAGCGCCGGTGTTGAACTGGGCGTTGAGGTCGGTCTGGTTGATGAGGTTTTCGCGGCGCGTCAGGTTGTCATAGGCGGCGACGGAGTAGATCGTGCCGGGAGCATAGACCCCCGCCGGCAGACCGGTGGGATTGGTCACTGCAGCGGTATTCACCGCGCCGGCGAAGACGTTGCGGTAGAACTTGTCGTAGTCGGCATAGCGGGTGCGGTTGCGGATCGACACCGTGTCGCTGAAGCGATGCTCGATATACAGGTTGGCAGCATCGGTGTCGGTCCAGGTCGGACTGTTGTCGGGATCGCCGAAGAACGCGCCGCGCCGCGTCTCTAGAGGACGGCCAAGATAAGAGGACACGCCGCGATCGGCGACGCGATCATCCTCGAAATGTTCGTAGCCCGCGGTAATGGTCGTCGCCTCGCCGAGCTTGAACGTGACCGTAGGATTGAAGCCCCAACGGTTGTAGTTGACGCCATCGCGGTAGCTGTCGCTGTCCTGGTAGACGCCCGTCAGCCGCACGGCGACGCTTTCGCCAAGTGGCGCGCCCAGATCGAACTGCGCACGCTTGTGCTCGAAGCTGCCGCCTTCGAGACGGAAGGCGCGGTGCGGGTTCCAATCGGCGACCTTGGTGACGCGATTGACGAGCCCGCCAACGCCGCCGCGGCCGAAGATCATTGCGTTCGGCCCCTTGTACACCTCGAGCTGCTCGATGTTGTAGAGATCGCGATAGGTCTGCACGTCGTCGCGGATGCCATCCACGAAGAAGTCGCCAGTGGTCGAGTTCCCCCGCAGTACCAGCGTCTCGCGATTGCCCTCGCCTTGCGCCGAGAATACGCCGGGAACGTAGCGAATGGCATCGCCGATGTTGTTTGCGGCCTGGTCGGTGATCTGCTTGACCGGCACGACGGTGACGCTCTGCGGCACGTCGATCAACGGTGTATCGGTGCGCATCGCGCCTATGCTGCGCGAGACTTTGTAGGACGTCTCAGCTTCCGGCGTATTGATCGCAGTATCGGTGACGGTGACGCCGCCCAGCTCGGTCGGCTTGTCCTGCGTCTGCGCAGCCGCGGGCATTGCGGCTGCGGCCATCAACATGGTTGACAACGCGCTGAACGAAGTGCGCGCGAAGATACTGCTTCTCATTTCGAAACCCCCTGACATCAAGCTAATGCGAACGATTTGCATTCGCGTCTGGCGGCATGGACAGGCAGGTGCAATCGAAGAGTTCCAACATTGGGATGTTGTATAAACACCCCAATGTTTTCCCAATCTGCGCAGGCTATCAGGACAGGCTCGTCGCAGGGCCGTTCGGCTTCAGATTGCTCTAAGTGATCGGGTTAGCATGGCGCATAGAATCACCCACCCACCACCCAGCGCCCAACCGGCGAGAATGTCAGTGGGCCAGTGAACTCCGAGATAGACCCGCGAAAGGCCGATGCCGCATGCGAGCATTGCGGCGGTGCTCATCAGATAAGCGCGGGCTGGCGGGCTCGGGGTAGCCCGGGCCGCCAGAGCGGCCAGAGAAAGATAGACGACCGCCGAATTGGCCGCGTGGCCGCTGGGAAAGCTCGCGCTGGCAACATCGACCCAATGGGGTACGACGTCGGGGCGAAGCCGGCCGAACCACGGTTTCAGCAGCGATGCGAGGGAGGTTCCGACTGCCGTCTGTACCACAAGCAGGCCGGCAAGGCGCAGTCGGCGCATGATGGCGAGATAGCCGGTGACGAGCACAATGATGATCGCCAGCACCGTGGTGTCACCGAGCGCCGTCAGGTCGAGCATGAAGCTGCGCAGCCCCGACGAACCGCCGAGATGCGAACGCACCCATATCAGTGCGGCGCGATCGAAGGCATTCGTCTCGCCTTCAGCGATTTCGGAACCCAGCTTGAGCACGACGAAGGCAAGAAGCGCGATGGTCGCGAGCGTCGCGGCAATCGCCAACTCGGGACGCCGCCGGGCTTCGGTCGCGGGCCTATTCATTGGGACGATCCCGCTTCCACGTCATAACCCGCCAGATGTACCAGATCGCGATCGCAATGATGATGCCGGTCGAGATCGGCCCGATCACCCCGGCAACCTTATCGTGGTGTTGGCCGAGCAGCGCGCCCGCTCCCGCCAACAAGGACGTCCATGCCGACGTGCCCACGAATGACCATAGGAAGAAGCGGCCGAAAGGCATTGCGAGAAGGCCGGCCGGGATCGACACGATCGATCGGATCGTCGGCAGCAGCCGACCGAGGCAGACGAATCCCGCGCCACCGCGCGCGAACAAGTCTCGCCCCCGCTCGACATCCGACCAGTCAAGCGTGAGCCAGCGGCCGTGCCGATCGATGAAGCTGCGGAGCCGATCCGCGCCCACCCACCGCGCCAATCCATACCAGAGGCTATTGCCGGCCATTGCCCCGGCTGTTCCGGCAGCAATGATCCCCGGGAGTGACAATGTGCCTTTAGCGGCCTCCATGCCCGCGAGCGGCATGATCACTTCGGATGGAATTGGCGGGAAGACCGTCTCGGCAAGCATCAGCAGCGCGATGCCGGCGTAGCCAAGCTGCGCCATGAGCTGTTCGATCCATTGTGCCATTTGTTGCCGGATAGCGACTGAGGCTGGACGGGTGCTGGCACCCGGATTGAAAAATCCCAATGCAGAGGCGTCATCGCCCTACATTGGGAAATCGTATAGATGCCTCAAGTGGCGACCAATCATCGCGGGTTAGGCTCGCGACCATGCGCCAGATCATCCTTATCGCACCGATCCTCCTCGCCGGCTGCGGCAGTGATCCGTCTCAGCCCGCTGCGCCCCCCGCGCATGCCGAGACGATCGCTCACGAGACCGAGCTGCTGAAGCTCACGCTCACGCCGCAGGCCCAGCAAAGGCTCGGGATCGGTCTCGCCCGCGTGGGCGGTGGATCGGCGAGCGCCGTGCGGCAAGTTGCCGGAGAGATCGTGGTGCCGCCGACCAGCGCCAACGGCGTTCCGGTCAATTCAACGACCAATCTGCAGCAGATCGGCAGCCAGCAGGCCGCAGCCGACGCCGAGCTGGCGCGCGCGACCGCCCAGGCCCGGCTCGCACGCATCGCCCTCAATCGTGCCGAAGGCCTGGTGCGCGAGGAAGCGGGCAGCATCCGCGCCCGCGACGAAGCCGCAGCCGCCCTTGCCGCGGCCCAGGCGGCACTTGGTGCCGCCCGCCAGCAGCGCCAGTTGCTCGGCCCATCGGTGGCATCGCTCGGCTCGCAATCGACGCTATGGGTGCGGGCCTCCGTATTCGGGAGTGACGTCGGCAGTGTGCGGCGCGACGGCGCCGCGACGATCCGCCCGCTCGGCAATGGTGGTACGCCGCGCGCCGCGCGGCCCGTGCAGGCACCCCCTTCGGCCAATACCAGTGCGGGCACCGTCGACCTGTATTTCGCGGTCGACAATCGCGACCGCGCCTTCCGGATTGGTCAGCGCGTCTCGGTCGATCTGCCGCTCACCGGCCAGACCGAGGGCCTGTCGGTTCCGTCCGCGGCGCTCCTGCGCGACATCTATGGCGGGGAGTGGGTATACCAGAAGACCGCCGCAAACACCTTCGTGCGCCAGCGCGTCGAGGTTGCGTCCGAACGAGACGGGCGCGCCTTGCTTGCTCGCGGCCTCATCCCCGGCGCCGAAGTCGTCACGACCGGCGCGGCCGAGCTGTTCGGCACCGAGTTCGGGGCGGCGCACTGATGCTCGGCCGCCTCGTTCATTTCGCGCTCGCGCAGCGTGTGCTCATACTGGCGGTTGCCGCCCTCCTCGTCGTGCTCGGCGTGCGCGCCGGTCGCGATGTACCGCTGGACGTCTTCCCCGAGTTTGCTCCGCCGATGGTCGAAATCCAGACCGAAGCGCCGGGCCTCTCGACCGAGGAAGTCGAAAGCCTGGTCACGGTCCCGATCGAGACGGCGGTCAACGGCGTTCCCAACCTGATGACGCTGCGCTCCAAGTCGGTACTCGGCCTCTCATCGGTGCAGATCCTCTTCGAGCGCGGGTCGGATGTGATCCGGGCCCGCCAGATGGTCGGTGAGCGCATCGCCCAGGTGCAGCCGCGCTTGCCTCTCGCGGCCCGTCAGCCGGTACTGATGCCGCCCTTGTCTTCCACGAGCCGCGCCATGAAGGTCGGGCTGTTCTCGGCCAAGCTCGATCAGATGCAGCTTTCCGAGCTGGTGCGCTGGAATATCCGGCCCCGGCTGATGGCGGTGCCCGGCGTCGCCAACGTCGCGGTCTGGGGCCAGCGTGATCGGCAACTCCAGGTCCTCGTCGATCCCGATCGCCTGCGTGCTGCCGGCGTCACGCTCGCCGAGGTGCGTGCAGCGGCAGGTGATGCCGTGCTGGTCGGGGGCGGCGGCTTCGTCGATACGCCGAATCAGCGCCTCGCGGTTCAGCAATCGGGCACGGTCCAGACTTCGGCCGAGCTTGCACAGGCAATCGTCAAGCAAGCGGGCGAAGCCCCGGTGCGGATCGGCGACGTCGCGCGCGTGGTCGATGGCTTCAGCGCGCCGATCGGCAATGCGATCATCGACGACGGTCCGGGCATCATGCTGATCGTCGAAAAGCAGCCGACCGCCAATACACTCGAGCTGACCCGGGCGGTCGAGGCCGCCTTTGCCGAGCTGAAGCCCGGCCTCAAGGACGTGAAGGTCGATACGACGATCTTCCGCCCGGCAACCTTCATCGAACGATCGATCGATAATCTCACCCGCGCCCTGCTGATCGGCTGCGTGCTGGTCGCAGTCGTGCTGTTCCTCTTTACCCGCGACTGGCGACAGGCGACGATCAGCCTGGTCGCCATCCCCCTGTCGCTGCTCGGCGCCGGCCTGACCCTGTTGTGGTCAGGCGCGACGATCAATGTGATGATTATCGCGGGCCTCGTCATCGCGCTCGGCGAGGTGGTCGACGACGCCATTATCGACGTTGAGAACATCGCGCGGAGATTACGGCTCAATCGGGAGTCACCCGATCCCAAACCGGCTTTCGATGTCGTGCTTGCGGCCTCGCTGGAGGTGCGTTCGGCGGTGGTCTTCGCCTCGCTGATCGTGATGCTGGTCTTCCTGCCGATCTTCTTCCTGGGCGGCGTTGCCGGCACCTTCTTCCAGCCCCTTGCCATCGCCTATGTGCTCGCGATCGCGACATCGCTCCTCGTCGCGCTTACCGTCACGCCGGCGATGTGCCTCCTGCTTCTCCCCAATGCGCCGTTGAAGGAGGAGCGCGACACCCGTTTCGTCGCCGCCCTGAAGCGTCGCTACGTTGGCTTCCTGCCCCGCGTCGTCGGGCGCCCGTCGGTCGCGGTCGGCATCGTCGCCGGCGGCCTGCTCCTTGCCGGCGTCGGCTATGCGACGTTCAAGGATCAGTTCCTTCCCGATTTTCGCGAAACCGACTTCCTGATGCACTTCGTTGAGAAGCCTGGGACGTCGATCGAGGCCATGGACCGGATCACCATCCGCGCCTCGAAGGAGCTGCGGGCGATCCCGGGCGTCCGCAACTTCGGTGCGCATATCGGCCGCGCCGAACAGGCTGACGAGGTGGTCGGCCCGAACTTCACCGAACTGTGGGTCAGCCTTGACGAGAAGGCCGATTATGACGCTTCGGTCAAGCGGATCAAGGAAGTGGTCGACGGCTATCCCGGCCTCTTCCGCGACGTGCTCACCTACCTGCGGGAGCGCATCAAGGAGGTGCTGACGGGCGCGGGCGCAACCATCGTCGTGCGCATCTATGGTCCCGATCAGGAGGAGCTGCGCGCAGCGGGCGCGCGGGTGCGTGGCGCGATCACCAACATCCAGGGCGTTTCCGACCTGAAGCTGGAGAGCCAGGTGCTCGTGCCGCAAATCCGTATTCGACCGCGCGTTGCCGAACTGGCGCGACTTGGCCTCACGAGCGGTGAGGTTCGCCGTCAGGCCCAGGTGTTGGTGGCGCAGCAGAAGGTCGGCGAGATCTATCGCGACCAGAAGGCGTTCGACGTGGCCGTCTGGGGCGAACCTGCCGTGCGGGGCAACGTCCATGCCCTGCGCGACCTGATGATCCAGGCCCCTACCGCTGGTAGCGTCGCGTCGGGCGCAGGGAGCGCCCTGCCCGTCTCTGGCGGTGCGGCAGGAGCCAGCGGGTCGGGTGGCGGCGGCGCAGCCGCGGGAGCGCCGGTGCGGCTTGGCGATATCGCCGACATCGAGATCGTCCCCGCCCCCAACGAGGTGAAGCGCGAGAACGGACAGCGCCGCCTCGACGTGACGATGAACGTCGCTGGCGCGGACCTGGGAACGGTCGCGCAGGCCGTTGATGCTGCGGTCGCCAAGGTGCCGTTCGCCACCGGGTATCACCCGCAGGTGCTGGGCGAATATGCGGCGCTCAAGGAATCGCGCCAGCGACTCTGGACCACTGGCGCCTTGTGTCTGATCGGCATTCTGCTGCTCGTATGGATGGAGTTCCGATCGCGCCGCATCACCGCCCTGGTCGGCGTCAGCCTGCCCTTTGCCCTGGTCGGCGGTGTCGTGGCGGTTGCGCTCACGGGCGGGGTCCTGTCGCTCGGGTCGCTGGTCGGCTTCGTCACGGTCATCGGCATCGCCGCACGCAACGGCATCATGCTCCTGTCCCACTATCAGCATCTCGAACGCCATGAAGGCATGACCTTCGGCCGCGAGCTGGTGCTGCGCGGCGCCGAGGAACGCCTGGTGCCGATCCTGATGACCGCAGCGTGCGCGGGCCTCGCGCTCGTGCCGCTGATCGTCGCGGGCAATGCCCCCGGCCACGAGATCGAGCATCCGATGGCGATCGTGATCCTGGGCGGCCTCATCTCGTCGACCGCGCTCAACCTGCTGCTGCTCCCCGCGCTCTATGCCCGCTATGGCGAGGAGCGCCCCGCGCCGCCCGCCGCCGATCGTCAGGAGGTGCTGGCATGACTGTCCTGTCGCGTATCGCGCCACTTGGCGTCGTCCTTCTCGCGTCGGCATGCATGAGCGTGCCCAAGCCGCCTGCCACGGTTGCTCCGCCAAGTGCGACCGGCGCATTCGCTTCGCTTCCCGTCGCCTCGATCGAACCGGTGCCCGACGACTGGTGGCGGCTCTATGAAGACCCCGCGCTTGACGAGCTGGTCGGCGCCGCGCTTACCGCCAACGCGGAGCTGCGCGTCGCCTATGCCAATCTCGACGGGGCGCGGGCGGCGCTGCGTCAGGCACGGGCCGCACGGTTGCCGCAAACGACGATTGAAAGCGCGCTAGGGGTGGACAACCCCGCCTCGCAGCCGAGCGCATCGGGGAATGTTCCCACCACCGATTACGACATAGCGGCGACGGCGAGCTGGGATATTGACCTGTTCGGTCGCCTGCGGTCCGGCTCGGCCGCCGCCCGCGCCGATGCCGAGGCGCAGGCGGCGATCGTCGACGGGCTGCGTGTTGCTGTGGTGGCCGACACGGTCCTCGCCTATGTCGACCTGTGCGGCGCGACGCGGGCGATCGCAGCGGCCCGCGAGGTGGCAGCGGCGCAGGATCGTTCGGTAGAACTGATGCGCGAACAGTTTCGAGCCGGCGAGGTATCGCCGCTCGAAGTCTCGCAGGTTGCGACGACCGCGGCCGCAACCCGCGCGGCGATCGCGCCGTTCGAGGCGCAGCGCGCCAATGCGCTCTACCGCCTTGCCACGCTGCAGGGCCGTCCCCCGGCCGAAGCGCGCAGCTACAGCTTTACCTGCACCGCCGCACCCCGCCTGCGCACCGCCGCCCCTGTCGGTGATGGAACCGCCCTGCTCTTGCGCCGCCCCGACGTGCGCGAGGCCGAGCGGCGCTTGGCTGCCGCCGCCGCCCGCGTCGGTGTAGCGCGTGCCGATCTCTATCCGCGCGTCAATCTCGGCGGCGCTCTCGGTCTGCTCTCAGGCGGGTTCAAGGCGGTCGCCTCGCCGCTTGTTACCTGGGCCTTCCCCAATCAGGCCCCCGCTCGCGCCCGCCTGGAGCAGGCCCGGGCCACCGAGCGTGCGGCGCTCGCAGGATGGGACGTCGCTGTGCTACGGTCCTTGCGCGAGGTGGAGACCGCGCTGGCCGCCTATGACGCGGAGAAGCGCCGCAACCGCGACCTGGGATTGGCGACGAGCGAGGCACAAGCCTATGTCCGCCGGGCCGGCGCGCGGGTCCGGCTCGGCGATGCGCCGGGTCTGCTTCAGGTCGATGCGCAGCGGTCTCTCGCCTCCGCGACGCTCCAGCAGATCCAGTCGGATTTGCTGGTGTCGCAAAGCGAAGTGGCGCTGTTTCGAGCGCTGGGCGGTGGCTGGCGAACCGACGCTGCCCTGAGATGAAGGTGCGAGATGCGGATATTGATCGTAGAGGATGACACCGAAACCAGCGCCTTTGTCGCGCAGGGGCTGACCCAGGCGGGGCATCAGGTCGTCGTGACCGCCGACGGGCGCGACGGCCTGTTCAAGGCCATGGGGGGCGAGTTCGAAGCGCTCGTGGTCGACCGGATGCTGCCGAGCCTGGACGGACTTGCGCTATTGAAGGCGCTGCGCGCCGCCGGCGACACCACCCCGGTTCTCATGCTCACTGCCGTCGGCGGCATCGCCGATCGCGTCGAGGGGCTGGAAAGCGGCGCCGATGACTATCTGGTCAAACCCTTTGCGTTCTCCGAACTAGTGGCTCGGCTCAATGCGCTGGCGCGACGGCCAGCGCAGCGCAGCGAGCCACATCAGCTCAAGATCGCCGAAATCGTGCTTGATCTCGACCGCCGCATCGTCGAGCGTTCCGGCCAGCGCATCCATCTTCAGCCGCGCGAGTTCGCATTGCTCGCCGAACTGATGCGCAATCCGCACCGCGTCATGACCCGCACCATGCTTTTGGAACGCGTGTGGGATTTCGACTTCGATCCCAAGACCAATATCGTCGAGACCCATTTGAGCCGGCTGCGCTCCAAGCTCAATGCCGGGTTCGATGAGGATGCCATCGAGACGGTGCGCGGCGCCGGCTACATGATCCGGGGCGAATAGATGCTGCGCCGCCTCTGGCGATCGACCTTCGGTGTCGTCGCCCTGGTCGCGATCGTCTTCGCCGCCGCCACCGTGGCGATCGGCGCCATCGCCTATTACGTCACCCATGAAGCGCTCGAGAAGCAGTTGGATCACCGCGTTGCCGTGGAGAGCCGAGCCTTGCTGCACGAGGCACAGGAAGGCGGCCTAGCCAGCATCGCGCAGTCGATCCGGCTTCGCGAGGCCACGCGTAACAGCTCCAGCCTCGACTATCTTCTGGTCGACACCGCCGGACGGCCGATTGCAGCGACCGTCACGCCCCTGATTGCGCTTCATGAGGGCTATGAAGAGTTCTTCCACTTCCGGCGCGGAACCTACACCAGCGTCGGACAGTCGCTAACGACAACCCTTCATGGTGGCCGTCTCGTCGTCATAGCCGACCGCCGCGACCTGTATGAGATCGACAATACTCTCGCGTCTCTGTTCGCCGCCGCCCTTGGTGCAATGCTCGCCTTGGGGGTCGGCGCAGCCGCGCTCATCGGTTGGCTCACCCGGCGCCGCCTGTCGCGCGTTGACACGACCGCGAAGGCGATCATCGCCGGTGACCTCGCGCAGCGCGTGCCGCGCGACGGATCGCACAGCGAGTTCGATCGGCTCGCCGAAACATTGAACCAGATGCTCGACCGGATCGGCGCCCTGATGGATAATCTGCGCCAGGTCTCGAGCGACGTCGCGCATGATTTGCGCACGCCCCTGACCCGGCTGTGTAACCAGCTCGAGCGCGCTGCCGCAGGTGAGGACGAAGCCGAACGGTCGGCGGCGATCCATGCCGCGCGCGACCAGGCCAACGAGCTGCTGGAGATCTTCGCTGCCCTCCTGCGGATTGCCGAAGTGGAGGGACTTGCCGAGCGCCGTGCTCTCACCGCAATCGATCTCTCCGCGCTGCTCGAGGAAATGGGCGACACCTATGGCCCCGACTTCGAGGCTGGTGATCGGAGTTTGATGACGGCCATACCGGCGGGGTTGCGTGTGCGCGGCGACCGGCGTCTTCTCGCGCAGGCTGTCTCCAACCTGCTGGAAAACGCACTCAGACACACCCCCGCCGGCACGACCGCGAAGCTATCTGCCCTCGCGTCGCAGAACGCCATCGATATCGCGCTCGAGGATGACGGGCCCGGCGTAGCTGCGGCGGATGCGACTCGTCTCTTTCAGCGCTTCGCACGGGCGGAGGCATCGCGAACCACAGCGGGACATGGCCTTGGTCTCGCGTTAGTCAAGGCGATCGCCATCGGTCATGGCGGTGAGGCCCTCCTGTCGCGCAACGACGACGGATTTGGGGTCATTATTCGTCTTCCATATTCACTTGAACGCTAATCCCAGCAACGGGCGCCCGAGCTGCCATTTAGTGAGAGAGGCTGGCCCCACGCCGGTAGGGCCGAACGCGCCAAACCAGGGGGCTTCGTCCAGACGACCATCCTCACCGATGTCGGCGAGGACAATCCGGCGCACTACTGGGAGTTCTTCGGACCCGTATCTATGCTTTTCCGCGCGAGAGACGAAGCGGATGCGATTCGCATCGCCAATGATTCGCCAATCGGGCTGGGCGGGTCGGTGTTCACCAGCGACACGAAGCACGGCGCCGAGGTGGCGCGGAAGGTCTCGATCGGCATTGTCTTCGTCAACCATCCGACCATGGTGAAGGCCGACCTGCCCGTAGGCCGGCGCTCGGGGTGCGGGCGCGAACAGCTCGACCTGAGGCTCAAGGAGTTCGCCAATTACAAGCTGATCGATGTAGTCGATATCGACGCGGCGTTCTGATACGGCATCATGCAGAAGACTATGAGGGCAACCGTCGTCCGCGAATTCGGCAAGCCTATCTTCATCGACGAAGTGAAGGTCCCGGGGTCGGCCCCGGCTCGATCCTGGTGAAGATCGCCGCGAGCGGCGTGTGCCACACCGATCTCCACGCCGCCGAGGGCGACTGGCCGGTCTACCCAATTCGCTTTTCGTCCCCGGGCATGAGGGCGTGGGCCGTGTCGTCGCGGTCGATGCCGGCGTGACCCATGTGAAGGAAGGCAACCAAGTCGGCGTCGCCTGGCTCACACCGCGTGCGGGCATTGCCTGCATTGCTGGGCGGTTGGGAGACTTTGTGTGAGTTGCCGCAGAACACGGCTATTCGGTGAACGGCAGCTTCGCCGAATATGTCATGAGCCGCCTGGCCGGGGAGTTCGATGAGCACGCTGGCTGATCCCAACTATGTCAGCCACCTGTTGGACGATCTCGGCTTCATGGAGCTGGATCTAGCCCGCGAGTTGGGCGTTTCGCTCACCGTCAACGCTGCACGCCGATCCGGCCTTCATCAAGAAGGAGCTCCGGGGGTCCGGTGCGTCCTCGTCATCGCCGTCTCGCCCAAGGTATTCCAGCAGGCGTGGGGATGGCGCGGCCGGCGGCACTGTGTCTCTGAACGGCCCGCCACCAGGGGATTTCCCGCTGTCGATCTTCTACATCGCGTTGATCCGTGTAACAGTGCGGGGATCGACCGTGGGGCCCCGGCTCAACCTGCAAGAAGCGCTGGATTTCGCCGCGCAGGGGCAAGGTCCATGCGACGGCGAAGACCGACAGTCTCGACAACCTCAACGACGTGTCCGCCAGAATGCATCCCGGCGACATCGAAGGCCTAACCGTGCTGGGCTTCGAAGACAATTCATCGCACCAGCATCGATGCTCGGCCAAAACCCAAGCATCTCCCTCACTCATGTGTAAGCACCGGCGGCTCAGATCCAAATTACGAGTGAGTTATACTCACGTTGGTTGCGGGGACCCGATGCCCCGTCAGTATAACAATCTTCGGAATTATGCTGACGGTGGTTGCGGGGGCTGGCTTCCCCTGTTGGTATAACTTTGTATCCCGGTGTTATACCAACGTTGGTTGCGGGAGTAGGATTTGAACCTACGACCTTCAGGTTATGAGCCTGACGAGCTACCGGGCTGCTCCATCCCGCGTCACCAAAGGACAAAGGGCGGACCTTTTGGGTCCGCCCTTTGATGAACTGTGAATGGGTTTTTGTCCTGATATGCGCGTGCTTCAATGCCTGGCGACGCCCTACTCTTCCAGTGCTTGAGCAATAGTACCATCGGCGCAGACTGGTTTCACGGCCGAGTTCGGGATGGGATCGGGTGGGTCACAGACGCTATGGTCACCAAGCAATGAAGCAGGCGCATATAAGGGGTTTCAATCGATACCGTGCACGTTTGTTTGTAAGATGTGTATCTGGCTGGCTTGATAACCGACCATGTCTGTCAGGCATCTGTTGTCCAGAGCTGTCATTGATGGTGGGACTCTGCGGTTCGTTATGAACCGTTTAAGCGCGAATAGGACAATTAGTATCGGTTAGCTTCATACGTTACCGCACTTCCACATCCGATCTATCAACGTGGTGGTCTTCCACGGTCCTGTGAAATCTTATCTTGAGGGAGGCTTCCCGCTTAGATGCTTTCAGCGGTTATCCCGTCCATACATAGCTACCCTGCTGCGCCACTGGCGTGACGACAGGTACACCAGAGGTATGTTCAACCCGGTCCTCTCGTACTAGGGTCAACTCCTCTCAAATTTCGACGCCCACGGCAGATAGGGACCAAACTGTCTCGCGACGTTCTGAACCCAGCTCACGTACCACTTTAATTGGCGAACAGCCAAACCCTTGGGACCTGCTCCAGCCCCAGGATGTGATGAGCCGACATCGAGGTGCCAAACGATTCCGTCGATATGAGCTCTTGGGAATCATCAGCCTGTTATCCCCGGCGTACCTTTTATCCGTTGAGCGATGGCCCTTCCACGAGGGACCACCGGATCACTATGACCGACTTTCGTCTCTGCTCGACTTGTCAGTCTCGCAGTCAGGCGGGCTTATGCCATTGCACTCTAACAGACGGTTTCCAACCGTCCTGAGCCCACCATCGCGCGCCTCCGTTACTCTTTAGGAGGCGACCGCCCCAGTCAAACTACCCACCACAGAGGGTCCCTGCACCGGATAACGGTGCGAGGTTAGACATCAGAAAACAGCAGGGTGGTATTTCACCTATGGCTCCACTCAGGCTGGCGCCCAA
This sequence comes from Sphingobium sp. GW456-12-10-14-TSB1, assembly GCF_059424385.1. Lineage (NCBI taxonomy): Bacteria > Pseudomonadati > Pseudomonadota > Alphaproteobacteria > Sphingomonadales > Sphingobiaceae > Sphingobium > Sphingobium sp. GW456-12-10-14-TSB1. Next base: position 426,966 of record NZ_JBWKZI010000002.1, read on the forward strand.
GTTTCAAAGCCTCCCACCTATGCTACACAGCTCTTTCCTAATGCCACTCTGAAGTTGCAGTAAAGGTGCACGGGGTCTTTCCGTCTAACCGCGGGTACTCCGCATCTTCACGGAGAATTCAATTTCGCTGAGCATATCCTGGAGACAGTGGGGAAGTCGTTACGCCATTCGTGCAGGTCGGAACTTACCCGACAAGGAATTTCGCTACCTTAGGACCGTTATAGTTACGGCCGCCGTTTACCTGGGCTTCAATTCAGAGCTTGCACTCCTCCTCTTAACCTTCAGGCACCGGGCAGGCGTCAGGCCCTATACGTCGTCTTGAAGCCGACTTAGCAGAGCCCTGTGTTTTTGCTAAACAGTCGCTACCCCCTGGCCTGTGCCCCCCACAAGTGCTTGCGCATATGTGGGGCCTCCTTCTTCCGAAGGTACGGAGGCAATTTGCCGAGTTCCTTCAGGATACTTCTCTCAAACGCCTTGGTATACTCTACCATTCCACCTGTGTCGGTTTAGGGTACGGTCTATACGGAGGGGCTAT